>CAZTCV010000004.1:0-328472 GCA_964612815.1 uncultured Pelolinea sp.
AAGCCGCTGTCGAGATCGGCCCATGGAGTGGATACAATGTCTTGGCACAGCACCAAACAAGTGAAGAAAGTAATGTCTCCTATTTAGTGGGTTTACATCGAAATAATGATGTAATAGATGTCCAAAAAAGCCTGGCGGCATTAAAGCAGCCAGGCGAAGATCACTTTCAGATCACTCTTTACGGTGGATAACACCCAAATTCAACACCCTGCCAGCTGCAGTTGCAATAATTACAGCACGTTATATCAAAACCAAAACTGGTACAGCTGCGTGAACAATCACACGGTGGTACATCCGTCGGATCCGGTGCAAGCGTGGGCTGTATCTGTACACAGCCGCCCAGTTCCGTACCGGTTGGTTCCAGGTTATAGGCGATCCAGCAGGTGGAGTCCATCATGTGCAGCGCGGCAATTGGGTACTGGCTGCTGTTTTTATTGGGCGAGCCGGCCTGCTCCTCAGAAAACTGGTCGTTGTAATCGAATTTTGCTGGGTCCATCATGCCGCCATCCGCCCATGCCCGCCAATACCAGCGGTTTTTGTCAATATACGAACGCTTCACAACCAGCTGTATGTCGCTCCCGCTCACGCGCACCCACGCGACGTCCGGGTCCGTCAGGTCATTCGGCCCGAACAGCACGCGCTCATACCCATCACCGGGATTTTTGTCAGGCACCACCGGGCTGGAGCCGCCCACGTTACCATTGGCATCCTCAAGCAGCATGACGCCGTCGATCACCCAATCCGTGCTGTCAGTGCCCCTGGCCCACAGCAGATAGTCGCCGCGTCCGTCATAATCGGTGTCAAACTCGATCCCATAATACGCGGCACCGAAGCCGTCTGTGCCGGAACCGCTCATCAGGAAGGTGAAATAATAAAAGTCATCACCGGCTGAGAGCTCCAGTTTGACGATATCCAGCTCGGGGTGGTAGACCATATCGCCCTCGCTGAAGGGGCGTTCAAAGTTTCCCAGCCGGAACGAATCGCCCAACGCGGTGCGCGTTCCGGCGGTGTTGGAAGTGTCGATCTCATCTTTCTCCACATCCGGTGAGCCGGGGTTGCCGGGGATGAGGGTGTGCGTCACTGTAACGGCAGGTTGCGTGTTTCCGCCTGCGTCCACCACTGGCAGCGCGGCAGCGGTCTGCTCGAGATAAAGCGCTTCCAGCGTCCGCTCCGCTGGTGATTTTTCAGCTTCCTTGCCGTCCAGATCCAGCGAAACTGTGCAAGCCAGCACGATTGAGAGCAGTAAAACACCCGCAGTCAATCTGATCAAGGTCTCTTTTGTTATCATGCACTCCTCCTTACGATGGTGATTTAAATATCAAAGTAAACAGCGTGGATCGAAATAAGTATCAGAGAGGTTTTTGGTTGCGCTAAATATTCTCCTGATAAGAATCCCATCACATCTACAACTATCATACAAAAATCTGATATGTTTTGCAATAAGGGGCACGGAGATTGCTGGACGATTGCTAGGATAGATCAATCATTTGAAGAATTTGATCGAATAATTCGCCTAAAGAGATTCTTAAAAAAGGTTTTGGGAAATGTTGTGTAAATAGGTATTTCAATTATTTTTGTTAAAATTGCGATTAGTAGAATGATGAGATTGAATGGTTGCGAAACACAAATATTGAAAGAGGTTCATCAATAGACACAAAGATTATCAAAGTAGATCCAGGTAACCCGGATAAAGAGGTAATGTCCCTGGCTGCAGGAATAATACAGGAGGGTGGGCTGGTCGCTTTCCCGACTGAAACTGTGTATGGTATTGGCGCGAGCGCGTACAACAATCAGGCAGTCAAGCAAATCTATATCGTTAAAAATAGATCAACCAGCGACCCGATCATCGTTCATATCGCGCGAATTGAGCAACTGGGAGAAGTCGCCAGTGAAGTTCCCAGTATTGCGTTTGAATTAGCCGAAAATTTCTGGCCGGGTCCCCTAACCCTGGTCCTTAAGCGCAATAAAAATGTGGCCAAATACGTATCGGCAGGCCTGGACACTGTCGCCGTGCGAATGTCCCGCCATCATGTGCCGCTTCAAATAATTAACCTCTCAAAAACCCCGATCGCGGCGCCAAGCGCCAATCTCTTTACCAGACCCAGTTCCACAATCGCTCAACATGTGATTGATGATCTGTATGGAAAAATTGATTTGATCATTGATGGGGGGATTTGTGAAATCGGCCTGGAGTCCACGGTTCTCGATCTGACGAATAAGATACCCACCATCCTCAGGCCGGGCGGGACGCCGATCGAAATGCTGAGAGAAAAGATCCCGGACATCACGTATTCAGATAAATTTATCGATGCGATGCATGGTGAGGGCATGCCTTCTCCTGGAATGCTTTCAAAGCATTATTCTCCAAAAACCCAATTTGTGATATTTTCTGGCGGCTCACCGATTGCACTAGATAACTTGAGAAAAATCATCGTGTATTTGCTCGCTAATCATAAACAGATCGGGTTACTGTTACCGGATGAGGAGCTTTCATTTTTTGCGGATTTACCGATCCAGATCCAAAATCTCGGGCCCAAAGAGGACATGAGCCAAATTGCTCAGAATCTATTTGTGGGGATCCGATCCCTGGACAAGGCAAATCTGAATGTGATCATCATGCGTTCAGTGGATAAAAAAGGGTTGGGTGTCGCAATTTGGGACAGGTTATCAAGGGCTTCCGGCCAGAAGGTATTCAACCTGGATAATGAAGTGGATGTTGCAGATTACCGATGGATTATTGATTAAAGACACAGGGAAGATCATGAAATCTATTGATTTGCCATTGGAATGGTTTATCAGCCAGCGACCTTATCTGCCTTTCGAATACGACAGTTTTATCTAAAGCCGTTTGGGTGTATTTCAATCAGGCACGTCGGTATTCTTTAGATATCTTTATAATCCAGAAAAAATCATTCCGCTTCGCGTCGTGCAATGATGCGCACCGATTGCGGGATCGGCTTGTCGGATGCCACCACCAGGTACCCCCCGCCGCCTGCGCCGGTCAGCTTCCAACCTAATGCCGTATCGCGGTGCTTGTCGATCACGGTCTGCACTCTGTCATTCAGCATGGCCGGGAACATCGCCACCTGCGCCTCGAACATCTCACGCAGCGAGGAGCCGAACTTGTAAATATCACGGTCAAGGATGGCCTGCCAATTATCATCAGTCGCGTCTGCCAGCGCTTTGGCGTTTTCGCGGTTGATATGCGTCTCTGCCAGCACATCAAAATCATCATAACGCGGGCCGAGCGGAACGAGGTAAAGCGATTGTTCAAGGAAGGTCAATAGCGGTTCATCCAGGCGGTGCTCAATGTACTCCGGCCAATAACTGTTGTCAAAGTACGCGTAAGCCAGCCCGGGAAACACCAACCCGATCGAATCCTGCGATCCGGAAATGATCTTTGTGCCGGGCGGGTTGTCATACGCGAACAGGATCTTCGCCAGCAGCTCATAATCGCCGGGCGGGATCTTGTCGCCCCAGATCTCGCGCATGTGATGGCGTGTGCTGCCGGCCATCCCGCTGCGGTCATTGAACGCCAATGTGGGCTCAATCGAGAGCGTCACCACCGGCCCGGGATAATACTTCGAGACATAAGGCTGGTCCAGCCAGCCGCCAGCCAGTTCAATCCGGTAGGGCAGGTAGTCGTGTTCGCGCAGCGCTGTGGTCGAACGTGCTTCCAGGCCGTTATGCGGTTTGCGCTCCAGCACCACATACGCGATCCCCAACTCCTTGCATAAAGCTTCTTTCTCTGGGATCGATCCGTCCGAGTTGACCACAAAGTAATCCGGCCGCATCGCGCGCAGCTCGGCTTCGAAATCGAGAATGCCCGAGCCCTGTGAGATGAAAGCATCATGAACAAACGACACCGCCTTGACCATGAACAACCGCTCTTGTTCACTGTTGACCGGTGTGCGCCCTTTCAGGCCGAACACGGTTTTATCAGACCCGAGCGCGACATGCACATCGCCATACTGGGATGCCTCACGGAAGAATTCGATGTGCCCGCTGTGCAGCAGGTCATAACACCCTGTGACAAATACTTTTTTCGCCAATGCAACCTCGACTAATTAAGATGATTTCGTTTCTAATTTTACAGGAGAATATTATAGTACGGGTTCCGCGCGGAAAAAGACTAATGTTGATCGCAGATCCGCGAATTTGCCGTTTTCACGCCAACATTGCAGATTGTTTTACAATAACGATAAATAATTATATTCTTATCAAGAAATGGCTGGAGCATAGATATGGGATCAGTGCTGGATTATCTCAAATGGCGCGCGGATCTGCGTTTTTCGCGCGACCCTTTCAATGATGTCGACGCGCTCATCCTGGCGATGCTCAGCTATCTGCCTTTCAAAGGGATCGTCCCTGGCATTGATGAAAGGGAAAAGATTACACTGGAAGAAACCGCACGGCGCTATTTTTCGAAGTATCCATCCCACAAAGACGATCCTGAAAATATTGACCTCACCGTCAGCCCTTCCATGGATGAGGGGTTGATGCAGATATTGAAAATCACATCCCGGTCTGCCCGCTTTTCCGAAATGCGATTGTCCCGCTTTGCGGAAAAGACTGATTTTTCTGCCGGGCAGCAGTTTGCCGCGCTCACCTATCATTTGCCGCACGCTAAACGCCATCAGGTGATCGCGTTTCGCGGCACCGACAGCACCCTCATCGGATGGAAGGAAGACTTTGAGTTGGCGTATATGGAAAAAGTACCCGCACAGGAATCTGCCAGTGACTATCTCTCCCGCCAGGTCAGCATTCTTTCCGGCAAAGTGACCGTTTGCGGCCATTCCAAAGGCGGCAATCTGGCGGTATATGCCGCTTCTCGCCTGAAAGGCATCGACCGCTCCCGTTTATCGCGCGTTATCAGCTTCGATGGTCCCGGCTTCAACTTCTCGCTCCTCCCCCGCTCCTCTTTTTCCGATTGCGCGAACAAGGTGATCAATTATGTGCCCGAGGAATCGATCGTCGGTGTGCTGCTGGATACGGTTGGCGAACGCAAAGTGATCACCAGTTCTGCCCGTTACCTTTTCCAGCATAACCCGCTCACCTGGGGCGTTGAACGGTCCGCGTTCACGGGCGGGGAGTTATCCGATACGGCGCAGTTGTTGGAAGAAACTGTTGAAGCGTGGCTTGGAAAGCTATCCCTGGAGCGCCGCAAAGCGTTCATCGATGCGTTGTTTGATGTGCTGGGCGCTTCGGAGGGAAAAACAATTGATCCGAAAGATGGCCTCAAGGACCTCAGCAAAGTCATCAAGAATGTGTCCGATCTGGACGAAGACACCAGAAAAATGTTGTCGGAGGTGCTTGCCTCGATCACAGACCAGGCTCGGGACGCCATTTTAAAAGCGATCAGGGAAAAATTGCTTACCAAATAGTTATTTGTCAATTATTTATTTTTCGGAAGCGATAGGAGATTATTAGGGTTAGGTTACTTGCATGGATACTTCTGCTGTCCACAAACAAAAACATAACACACTTTCATATCTCTATCAATCAGGGTAATATCCGCATTGCGCCCAACCGCAACAATTCCAAGAGTATCCTCCATATTAATCACAGTTGCAGGGTTGAGCGACACCATTCGGGCTGCTTCCAGTGGCAAAACACCATCCGTCTTTACCATGTTGTGCATACATTTATCGAGTGTTGCCACACTGCCAGCGATTGTCCCATCTTGAAGATAAGCTTTACCCTTTTTAACCTTTACCTGCTGCCCGACCAAGGTGTATTCCCCATCAGCCATCCCCGCGCCGGGCATCGCGTCTGTGATCAGCACGATACGTTCACTTCCCAGGCAGCGCACCAACACCTTCATCGCCCCCGGGTGTACGTGCACGGTGTCAGCAATCAACTCCGCACTGACGTTATCCGATGCCAGGATAGCACCTACTACTCCCGGATTGCGATGATGGAAGGAGGATTGAGCGTTGAATGTATGTGTGACGTGTGTAAAGTCACCTGCAAGTGCTTTTGCTGCTGTTTCATAACCCGCAGAAGTGTGCGCCAGCGACGCGCGGATATCATGCTCGCGCAGGTATGCCGCTGTTTCAAATGCGTTTTCAAGTTCTGGTGCCAGCGAAACCTGTCGCAGCCAGCCTTGAGCTGCGTCAATATAATCCCGCACCTCTTTGATTGAAGGATTATGCAGCCAGTTCGGGTTGAACGCGCCGTGTTGCTCCGGATTTAAAAAGGGTCCTTCCAAATGAAAACCTAGCGGGACCGCACCCGGGAAGGTCCTTTCCAGTAAAGGTACGTATTCCGAGATCATTTTAACGATGGCATTATGTGTGGGACCGGAAACAGTCAGTAAAAAACCAGTCACCCCGCTGGTGGTTACATTCTCACTGTAAGTTTGCAGCCCAGCCAAAAGATCACCAGTTCCAAACTCCACTCCCCATCCGCCGTGCACATGGATATCGATCAATCCCGGCAATGCAGTTAGTTCAATCAGGTCTAAAACCTCACCCTTCAAATCCGGTGCATTTTCTCTTGCGCCTGCATACATAATGATTCCGCTTTCATCCCATGCGATGATCGCATCAGAAATACTTTCCATTGGTGTGAAAAGTTCTTTCACTTTCAGGATTTGATGCATTTTTTATTTCCCATCACCTGTGTGCTGTATTTTGCTCAGATCTCTCATCAGGGGGGCTGTGTATTTATAGAGATCACGGTAAATATTATATAGCGCGTCGTAATGCGCTGTGTACGCTGACCTTGGTGTTACTTGTTTCGCAAACGTAATCCATTTGGTAGAGTGTCGTAGGTCCTCAAGAATGCCAGTGCCAACCGCCGCCATGATCGCATCGCCGTAAGCTGCACCGATCTGCTTTTCAGGTACCTGCAGGCTAATACCAGCGATGTCACTGATGATTTGCAGCCATTCTATGTTCCTGGTGCCCCCGCCAATCACAATGAATCGCTGCGGGGTTAAGCCCTCCTCTGCCATACTTTCAAGGTTATGACGAATGCCGTAACCCACGCTTTCCAGCAGTGCGCGGTACACATCCGCGCGCGTATGTTTAAGGTTCAGACCAGCCAGTATACCCTTTGCGTCTGGATCATAGAATGGCGTGCGCTCCCCCTCGAAATAGGGCAGCGCGACCAGCCCATTTGCCCCGGGAGGGGAATTGTCCAGTAGTTTTGTCAATGATGTATAGGCATCAATACCGTTCTGGGCTTGAAGTGATAATTCTAAAGGCGAGAAATGGTCGCGGAACCAGCGTGTCAGACTTCCGACAGTCGACATACCGCCTACAACTGCATATTGTCCGGGTTGAATCCAATTCAACCCCCAGAAATTCTGGGTGTGCTTCAATTTGTCGGTGATCAGGATCAGCGAATTGCTGCTGCCTAGCATGATCATCATATCGCCCGAGTGTTGTACTCCTGCACCGATCGCTTCTGCGCCGGCATCGATCGCGCCTGTTACAACCGGAGTACCCTCTGCCAGTCCGGTCATTTGTGCGGCTGCCTTCGTCACCCTTCCTGCGATGGCGCAGCTGGGCAGTATTTTTGGTAATTTTTCAATCGGTACTACTAAATCTGATGCGGGTGGGTGCCATTTTCGCTGTGCCATATCAATTAGCGGGGCGTATCCACCTGCGGTGTAAATATCCACCGTCGCTTTTCCGGTTAATTTGTAAATAACATAAGAATGACTGTTAAGAAACCAGCGCGCCTTAGCGAAAATCTCTGGTTCATGGCGCTTGATCCAAAAAATCTTGGGTCCTGCGGCAGAGGATGATAAGTGTGTAGCACTGATTTTGTAAATGCTCTCCCTACCAAGCGTTTTCTCAAGTTCTTTGATCTCATCCGAAGCCCGGGTGTCGATTCCGTAAAGTATACCCGGGCGTAGCGCGTTGCCATCCTCATCGATTGGCAGTACACAGTTTCCGATCCCGGAAACGCCCACGCCCCGGATATCGCTACCTGAAATACCGCTTTTTTCGATCAAATCGCGGCTGATAGCAGCGAATTCACCCCACCAGATTGTGTCCGCGTCATGCTCAACCCATCCGGATTTGGGCATGCTTAGGTCATGCTCAATCACGTGCTCGGCTGAGACCGCGCCGTCAGTGTCATTAACCAGCACACCTTTTGATGAATAAGTGCCGATATCGACACCCATTAAATAATTTGCGATAGCCGCACCTCCAGTTTATTCTTTCAACTCATCACTGCGTCAAATGCAGAGAGAAATCAATTTTTTTGGCGGTTATTAAGCGCATCTACGAATCGTGCAGTGATCTGCTGTGGCCGAGAAATCGCCCCACCTACAACTACCGACGCCGCCCCATGATCCAACGCGGCTGCCGCCTGCTCAGGAGTATGGTACTTTCCTTCGGCAATCACCGGCGCGCCGCAATCTCCAGCTAATCGCTCGACCAGTTTCAAATCTGGCCCATCTACTTTCTTGCTGTATGATGTATATCCTGAAAGTGTGGTCGAGATCAAGTCCGCGCCATATTTTGCGGCTTGCATTCCTTCCTCATAAGTTGAAATATCCGCCATCACCAGGCAGGGTGTTTCGTCCTTGATGCGCCGGATAAAATCTTCCAGATCGCCGTCCGGATGCTTCTGTTGCGTGGCGTCAATTGCCACCACTTCCGCGCCTGTTTCGGCTATCGCTATAACGTGCCTCATAGTTGGGGTGATATACACATCATATCCGGCGATGAAATCCTTAAAGATGCCGATCACGGGCAGACCGATGTTATCCTTGATTGCCTTCACATCCTGGGGCGAGTTGGCGCGGATCGCGCGAGCGCCTCCCAGTTTGGCAGCACGCGCCATGCGTACCATGATCTCGGTTCCGTGCAACGGTTCTTCCGGTAGCGCCTGGCATGAGGCGATTAGCTGCCCCTGCACCTGAACGAGAAATTGCTCAATAGTCATTCTTTTCTGCATCGTGCCGCCTTTATAAATCCAGCCCGACCGGCAGACCAGTTTCGATCGACTCGATAGCACCCATCACCATCTTTAGGGCCGCCAGACCGTCAGCGCCAGTCGAAGGTGAGGGTGTGTTGTCCAGTACACAGTCAACGAAGGCGCGGTCTTCTATGTAGAGCCCTGAACTAACAGAAGGGAATTTGGATATTGTTTCTGAATAAACCTCGATTCCCTGCCGCATTTGATCCAGGTACAGGGCGCCTTTCGTGCCCATTACATCAAACTTGAAATCGCGCCCGCCCAGGTGTTGTGTGGGTAAGTTCCAGCCAATATGCGCGCAGGCGCGCACGCCGTTAGCGAAGCGGATGATTGAGAAGCTTTCATTATCCTGTGGGAATTTCTTGGGCACAGATGTGGATTCTTCGGTATAAATGCTGACCGGCTCGCTGTCAACTATCCACCGCAAAACATCAAACTCGTGGATACCCAGGAAATGAAGCACTCCGCAGCGTCCGTTAATGCGATCCGCCTGTGTAACGACATTCAATCTCCGGGCAAAGATACTGATCAGATCGCCTAATTGACCTGCCTCAACCATTTTCTTTGCACTCATGTAATGCAAATTAAACCGTAGAGAAAAACCGACCATAAGTTTTACATTTGCTTTATTGGAAGCATCGATGATTTCTTGCGCATCCTCGATCGTGGTCGCAATCGGTTTTTCAACCAGTATATGTTTGCCAGCTTTGGCGGCGGCCACGCATGGTTCAGTATGGATTTCATCCGGTGTAGCTATAACGACCGCATCCAATTCTGGCATTGAAAGCATATCGGTGTATTGGGTGAAAGCCGTTGTCTTATTTTTGATGGCAGTTGTTTCAGCTACCTCCCGGTTGATATCCGCGACACCGATTAAATTCGCACGTTCTATCTGTGCTATAGCCTGCACATGCTGCTGTCCGATCGCGCCTAATCCGATCACACCGATATTGAGTTTTTCCATGTTTTCTCCTTGTTTTTCTATTTTGGTTTTGACCTTCGGTTTCTGCTGTAAAAATATTCAAAACGGGGTACGCTGGTTGAAATTGTGCTTTTTTAATTTTTATCCTTTTCTATACAGTGATCAACTTAACGTGCGTGTCTTTCATATGATTTATGTATTCCGGCGGGATGTTATTGTCGGTCACCATATAATCGACATCTTCGATGTTGGCGACGTGGCATAGACTGACGTTGCCAAACTTGGATGAATCGGCAACCACGATCGACTTTGCACCGGATACGATCATCTGTTTTTTGATCTCCGCTGTTGATGATTCTGTCGAGAACAACCCGTCCTCCATTGAAATAGCATCAATGCCAAAGATGGCATAGTTGGGCTTGAAGCGTCTCAATGTGCTGACAGAGATTTCTCCGATGAGGTCCTCAAATTCTTTGTGAAGCAAGCCGCCTGTCAGGTAGACTTTCGCATCAGGAATCTCCAGCATCAGCGGTAGCAGCGAGAGGGTGGACGTGATGATCGTTAACCCACGCCTTACACCGATGTTCTTGACGACGTAATAAGTCGAGCTACCCCCATCAATCATGATCGAATCTCCGTCATGAATCAGATTGGTCACAGCCTGGCCAATGCGCTGCTTTTCTTCTTTATAAATCTTCTTACGCAACTCCAGATCGTTCTTCACCGCGATGTAGCGGTTGTTAATAACATCTTTAAAAATTGCGCCTCCATGAGTGCGTTCGATCAACCCACGTGATTCCAATTCCGCCAGGTCTAAACGGATCGATGGTTTGCTGAGCGCAAATTCATCCGCCAGGTCAGTTACAACAACTTTGCCGTCTGCATGAATCTTGTCCATGATACGCATCAATCTTTCTTCTTTGAATAATTGTTCTTTCATGGTTTTTTCTCTCTAAAGATCTATTTATTTGCCTGAGAAATCAAAAATTTTGATTTTTTCTGTCTGATTGACATACCCATATTATACATAAAATGTTGACAATTAGAAAAGATTAAGCTAATATAGAAAGTATACGAAATAAAACGATAATAAACGAAGGTACGTCCTGAGTAAAGGTGCTCCACTATTGGTACTTACAAAGAAAGATTAGAAAGATGAGTGATTGTAGGTTGTGGAAATATGAAACATGATCGAACTATTATCTTTCAAGCTGTTTTGAAAGAATCCTTGACGAGAAATGAGAATGTTGAAAGGAGGCTTTAAGAAAATATATCAAATTTATCCAATTTCGTTTTAACAATCAAATTCAAAATTATTAAATAAGGAGTTAAATCATGCAGAAACGTGTACAGAAATGGGGTGGTTTCCTGGCAGGAATGGTTGTACCGAACATTGGCGCATTCATCGCCTGGGGTTTGATCACCGCATTATTTATCCCCACCGGCTGGTTGCCGAATGAGAAATTCAGCGCGTTGGTTGGCCCAATGATCGTCAACCTGCTTCCTATATTAATTGGCTACACCGGTGGTAAAGCCGTTTATGGCCACCGCGGTGGTGTCATTGGTGCGGTCGCCACTGTCGGCGCAATTGTCGGTTCCAGCGTCCCGCAATTCCTGGGTGCCATGATCATGGGCCCGATCTCGGCATGGGTGTTAAAGAAAATTGATGAAAAACTCGAACCTGTCATTCCGATCGGTTTTGAGCTTCTCATTAACAACTTTGTTATTGGCATCCTTGGTGGCGTGTTCGCAATGTTGGCGTTGGTTGCAGTGGGTCCATTTGTTGATGGTGTAAGCGCTGCTGCCGGTTCTCTGGTTCAAGCGCTGATTGATGCCCGCTTGCTGCCATTGGTCGACCTGATCGTTGAACCTGCAAAAGTACTATTCCTCAACAATGCCCTTAATATTGGCGTTTTAGCCCCACTCGGCGCTGCTGCTGCGGAAAAGACCGGCCGCGCGATCCACTTCATGCTCGAATCCAACCCCGGCCCCGGCCTGGGTTTGCTCGTCGCATATTGGGTTGCTGGTAAGGGAATGCTTAAGGAATCTGCTCCTGGCTCAATCATTATTCATTTCCTGGGCGGTATTCACGAAATCTATTTCCCCTACGTACTTGCCCACCCCATCATGATCCTTTCGATGTACGCAGGCGGCATTTTGGCCGACTTGTGGTGGACGATCACCGATGCTGGTTTGGTTGCAACACCTTCACCCGGTTCAATCTTCGCTTATCTGGCAATGACACCCAAAGGATGGCATTTCCAGGTGCTGATGGGTGTATTGATCGGCGCGGTAGCATCATTCGCTGCTGGTTATATCTTGCTCAAACGCTTCCCGGTAAAGGAAGAAGTGTAAATTAAAAAAGAATCTTGATTCAAAAAGAGTCTTCACATGAAGTGAAGACTCTTTACTAAAGAAGTCCGGATATTTGATTTAGTACAATTAGGAATAGATATATTAAGGAATAAAAATGTCGAAATCAATTAAAGCTTCAGATGTAAAAAAGATTCTCTTGGTGTGTGAAGCGGGGATCGGGTCAAGCTTGATGAGTGTCAACTCGCTCAAAAAGAAATTTCGCAAAGCCGGCATTACCGATGTCACCATCGAACACTCCGCCACTACCACTCTGCCTTCAGACACTCCGTTTATCGTTTGCCACAAGCAGCTGATGGATTCGGCGCGCGATAAAGCCCCTGATGCTGTCATTGTCGGATTTGATCTGTTTTTCAATGACCCCATCTTTGACGAAATTACGCAGGCTTTCCTTGATGGTGCGGAAATAATCGGCACTGAAAAGAAGAAGAAATAGTTCGTTTTATTTTTTTGATAGAAATTTATATTCTGTAGGATTTGTCTTGCAGAGGACTTCATATGTAAGACCTAATAAGAGGACTTAACCATGACTGATATATTATCGCGCGAGACGATTCAACTCCAAGCTTCCGCTGCAGATAAAGAAGACGCTATCCGACAGGCCGGTGAACTGTTGGTTAAGGCAGGCTGCGTCAAGCCGGAATACGTGGATGGCATGTTGGAACGTGAAAAGACCATGTCGACCTTTGTTGGTAACGGCGTCTCAATTCCCCATGGCCAATTTAATGACTTGGACCAAGTCTACCGCTCAGGAATTTCAGTTTTACAAGTACCGGGTGGTGTTGAGTGGCAGGAGGGTATGACTGCTTACCTGGTTGTTGGTATCGCCGCTACTCACGGCGAGCACATCAGCATCCTGCAGAATCTGGCGGAAGTGGTCGAAGAGGAAGAAACAGCCAATATGCTGGCACATACCACCGATCCTGCGGTTATTCTGGAATACCTTAACAAGCAGCCTCGCAGTTTTGATTAGCGAATTACAACCGATGTGGATAATAGTGCATTGCTATTCACTGTATATCCTTTTTTCATTGGATGAATAGGAAAAAAATGACAGACTATTTTGATCGTTATCAAGATCTTGAATATCCGCTCCCCGCTGAGACTTTAGCCTGGAATATGTACGCAGCTGGCACGGAAAATATCGGCCGCGATGGCAAACCTGAATTATTCCCCATTCCACAACCGGGCGATGACCAACTACTTGTGCGAGTGGATGCGGTTGGCTTATGTTTCTCGGATGTCAAATTATTAAAGCTAGGCGGCAATCATGCCAAGCTTTATAACCGAGATCTGGTTAAAGAACCGACCCGCGTCGGCCATGAAGCATCTTTTACAATTATCAAGGTGGGCAAGAACCTTAATGATATCTATCATCGTGGTCAGCGCCTCGCGATCCAGCCTGACATTTATCATAACCAGCGCAGTACAGCCTATGGTTATACGATTCCGGGCGGGTTGATTCAGTATCATCTCATTGGGCCGGAAGTGCTCAATGCAGACGATGGCGCTTATGTCCTGCCTGTGGAACCCGAGATTGGTTATGCGGAGGCTGCCCTGACCGAACCCTGGGCGTGTGTAGACGCTGCTTATACCCAGCGCCGCCGGCTCGAACCCAAACCCGGTGGGACCATGTGGATCATTGGCTCTCCTGATGATGAAACTGTTTATACTTTTTCTGTTGGCCTCGACGCGCCGTCCAGAATATTTCTTACGGATGTTTCAGTGGCATTCAAAAGTCTTATATATCAAGAAGCAACAAATTCTGAAATCATCACTGTAGACAGTCTCACATCGCAGGATTTTGAGGCATTCTCCGAGGAGTATACCGGCGGTAAGGGTTTTGACGACATCATCCTGCTCGCGCCTGCCAGTGCAGATCTGGTCAGCGAAGTTGGCAAGCTGATCGCTTTCCGCGGTACGCTCAATATTGTTGGACAGAACCCGCTCGACGGAACCGTTTCTGTCGATGCAGGACGTTTGCATTACCATTACACTGCTTATCTTGGCACCAGCAGCACCGATATCTCCGAGGCCTATGGCGAAGTTCGCAACCGCTGTGACCTCAAACCTGGTGGTGTGGCTGTGATCATTGGTGCTGGCGGCCCAATGGGTCAGATGCATGTTCAGCGTGCGGTTGAAGATAAAGATGGGCCTGAACTGATCATAGCGACCGAGATCAATGATCTCCGTCTGCAAGTGCTGGAAAGTATCATTTCTCCTTTGGCAAAATCTAGGGGAAAACGTTTTTATGGTTTTAATCCTGAATCCTCTACCCAGCCATTGGCGGAATTCGTGAAAGAGAAGAATGGCGGAATGTTAGCCGATGATGCGGTTGTGTGCGTGCCGGTAGCTTCTTTAATGGAATCCTCTGCCAGTCTGCTCAAACCGGATGGCATGCTGGTATTCTTTGCCGGTGTTCCGGTCGAAACAATAATTAGAATTGATCTCTCGCCGCTCTACCTGCATAACCTGCAGCTGACTGGTACATCGGGTTCTTCGCTGGAAGACCAAAAAATTGTTATGCAGAAGACGCTCAGCGGTAAGCTCAATCCTAATCGCTCAGTCGCAGCGATTGGCGGTATGGAAGCGGCTGTCGATGGCCTTAATGCCATGATGAGCAATGAATATGCGGGTAAGATCATCATCTTTCCGCAGGTCTCTGGCCTTCCGTTGACAGGATTAGACCAACTTCATGATCAATACCCAACTATCGCGGCCGCCTTGGGTGAAAATAATCTATGGACATCTGCAGCTGAAAAGGCGATGATCAATGCTTTTTGGAGAGGAGCTTAATATGTCGAAAACCAGAAAAGAACTTTTCAGGGGCAAATTGGTCCAATACGGGCTGGTGGGAGGCGCTTTGGGTTTGTATTATGGACTATTTTATCAACCTGGTAGTGAACCAGACATTGCGATGGCTTTCATGCTTAGCGTTTTCGCAGCGCTCTTGACAGTTATCGTCCGATCCTGGCGTAAGGGTTTTCCATTCAAGAAACTTGCTTTCGATTTCATTACCATCTTTTTCTTTTTCGTCATCTTTATGCTATCGATTACCCTTCGAAAAACAGCTTACGACCTAGGCGGCCAACCGCTAGTGATCGCAGAAACACTCATTTCCGGAATTGGCCTGGGGTTGCTGTTAGCATGGCAGCAGTTCGGCAACCAGCTCAAGGAATAATTGAGCCGTATGATCTACACTGTAACGCTCAATCCCGCGGTTGACCGTGAATACGTTGTTCCGAATTTGATCGCGAACACAGTTTTGCGCGCTTCCGAAGTGCATATTGATTATGGCGGTAAAGGTTTTAATGTCTCGCGGATGCTCACCACGCTGGGCGTCAGAAATACCGCACTGGGTTTCATCGGCAGCAACGCTGGCGCTTTTCTTGAAAAAGGGATGGCTTCACTCGGCATCGCCACTGATTTTGTGCACATAGCGCATGAGACCCGTACCAACACCACAATTGTTGAAACAGGTGGGGTAGACCACTACAAGGTCAATGAATCCGGGCCTATCATCTCTGCTGCAGAATGCGATCTCTTATTGGAAAAAGTAGAATCGCGGGTCAAAACAGACGACTTTTGGGTGCTGGCTGGTAGCCTCCCGCCTGGCATCCCCGCCGATTTCTATCGCACTTTGATCATGATCATCCAAAGCGCAGGCGGCAAAGCCATCCTCGATTCCAGCGGAGATGCGCTGATGGCGGGTGTGCAGGCCAAACCCTACCTGATCAAACCCAATGTGTTTGAGGCAAATTCCCTCACAGGAATCACCGGCAAATCACGCGCGAATTTGCTTGCCATGCTAGAGAATATCCACGGAAATGGTGTGGCGCTGGTAGTCATTTCGGCAGGCAGGGACGTGTCACTTTTTAGCGATTCGAATAAGGTGCTATATGGCTATCCGCCGCAAATAGAAGAAGCAAACCCGGTCGGCGCTGGCGACGCGATGCTGGCAGGTGTATTATTTGGATTGGTCAATGGCATGGATATGGCGGAATCCTTTGCCTGGGGTATTGCCGCGGGGTCTGCTGCCGCAAGCAAGACTGGAACAAGTATGCCTGCAATGCAGGAAGTACAATTACTGAAAGAAAAAGTGTTAATTGAGGAGATTCAAGATGCCGTATGAAAAAGAATACAGACACACCATTGCCTATCCACTGGGCGTTGTTTTCCAGTCCACCAAACACTGCGTGACTTTCATGGGTGGCAAAGTGGTCAAGGAAAATCAGGAATCTGGCTTGCTGCATGCGCAGATGGATAAGAAATTGTTTGGTGATTACCTCGGCGACCGCAGCAAACTCGAGATCCAGCTTACCAGTGTGAGTGAGAACGAAACCGAGATCTATGTTTTCGCCTACCCGCTTAATGCTGTCGGCCAGAAGCTCATGTTCGGCGCGCGAGATGGCGTGGTCGAGGCCATGGCGTCCGCATTCTTTGAGCAGGTTGAAAAACAGCTTGCGGGTAAATAATGTTCAATGACTGAGTTGATTCTTGTCCGCCATGGGCAGACCATTTCTAATTTAATGCAATATCTGCAGGGTCAGAGCGATGGGGAACTGACCGAGGTTGGTCGTCAGCAGGCGCGTATGGTTGCTGCTGCGCTGAATAATATGGACATTGACGCGATCATCTCCAGCCCCCTCATTCGCGCCAAAGATACCGCCGCTGAGATCGCCCGTCATCATCATCTTACTGTAGCTATCAACCCACTTGTGCGCGAATGGCACTGTGGCGTGCTCGATGGCCAGCCCGCACAGGCTTTGTTTGATGCGCGTGACAAGGCCGGTTTGCCGCTGGCGGATTTCCGCCCTGATGGTGGCGAAACCCTGCGCGAGGTGCACGGCAGGGCGAACGAGTTCCTCTCCGAGATAGAAGAGAAATATTCCGGCCAGTGCGTGGTCGTCTGTTCCCATGGTGACTTCCTGCGCATGCTCATTAGTTTATTGGTGGGCATCTCAATCGAAGAAGCTAACGGAATTCATCTCGGAAACGCCACATTTAGCCAATTTGTCAATAGAAATGGCAAATGGGAAAAGCGAGGAATCAATTTAACTGATATAAAATCCGCTTAAGAAATTTTTGCGCACTTCCAATATTCGCTTGATCTGTTTATATTTATCCATTTTTCCACTTGATCTTATTGCGCGTCAGTAGATCGATCAGGCGCGTGCGCCGAATTTCCGATATCGGGCCTTTGCCGCCGGGCCCGCGCAGCGCGGCTTCCCAGATCAGGTCAGCAGCGTCCATGGCTGCCCGGGGACGACCGATCCGGCGTGCGTTTTCGGCTGCTTTCCGCAAACCTTTGCGGTCGTCGCGCATCCAGTGTGCCAGCGTTTCTAAAACCTGCAGCGGTTTTTCCACCATCACACCCGCGCCATTTTGAACCACAAAATCGCGGTTGCCCTCTTCCTGCCCGGGGATGACATCCACCAGCATGATCGGCAGTCCCGCAGCCAGTGATTCCGTCACCACCAGCCCGCCCGCTTTGCAGATAATTGCGTCTGCCGCCCGCATCATCTCCGGCATATTGTCCACATACCCGTAGATATGCGCGGGAATATGCCAATCCATCGCGTTCAATTTTTTCAGTAAATCCTCATCCTTGCCGGCAGTGACCGCCACCTGCAGCGGCAGTCCGAAGTGGTTGAAAACATGCAACGCTTCCGCCAGCCGGTCCACGTTGCGGCTGCCGACCGCCAAAAATGTGGGCAATTCAGCATCCCATCCCAGGCGTTGCCGTAATTCCTGCTTTGTGTGCTGGTTATCGGTCAGGTGCGGCGAGACGGGAATGCCAGTGATACGCAGTTTTTCCTCTTTGATCCCGTTTTCAAGCGCCAGTTTGTGCACCTCATCGGTCGGCACCAGGCACATATCCACACCCGTCTCAAACCACAGCCGGTGGACGGTGATCAGGTCGGTTACCACCACGATCAGCGGCACGCATACCGCGTTCAGGTCAAAATACGCCCTCAGCGCGCCCTGGTACATCGGGTAGGTGGATACGATCACATCCGGCAGGTGCGTGCGCACGATCTCACCCATCACCTCATATAGCGCCAGGATCAGCACATTTTCAATGATCGCGCTCGGGATCTCCGCGTCGCTGGCCTTGTAACCCAGGCGGTAGATCTCCGGCGCTTTCTGGATTAGGCGGATATAATCCTCTTCGGAATCGCGCAGAAAAGCGGGTGTGCGCGGATCATCCAGCGGATTGACGATCGTCACCTCGCACTGATGCGCGTATTGTTGTTCGAGCGCGGTCTGCAACGCGTTGGATGCGCTGCGGTGCCCGAAGCCCGCGTCGGAGGTCAGGATCAGGATCTTCTTTTTATCAGTCATATTTATTTAAGTATATTGCAAGTTTGTTTATGGCAGGTGGAAGAAAATCCGATTGAGTATTGTTGCATATCGAAAAGGAGGGCTGAATTGCCTGTACTCTTTAGAGTGAATCGACGGCTTGCGCTTGAGCGCGATCATGAGATCTTTGGATGTTTGTAAACGCTTGCATAGCAGTCGGGGCGGGCGGATTTGCCTGTACTCTTTAGAGTAAACCGCCGGCCAATGCGAAGCATGAAAACAAGAATAAAAGTGGTGAAGGATACCCGGAAAAGGAAGTCGGGGCGGGCGGATTTGAACCGCCGGCCTCACGGACCCGAACCGTGCGCGCTACCGGTCTGCGCTACGCCCCGAACAGCACAGATTATACCCGAACTAGAAAAAAGTGTAGATTGTTTACCTGTAGAGGTGGTAAGAAAAATGGATATGATGATTGGCTAGTTGGTTGGTTCCCTCTTTTCACGCATTATTTTAGCCATCAATAAAAGGCAGGTGGAGTTGTATGTTAAGGAAAAGGATAATGATTGTAATCAGGTGACATCGCATACCAGTAAATGAACCTTAAAAATTCTTTGAAATCCTTAAGATTAATGTTATATTATTAGTCGGATAATTAATAGCCGCAAAATTCGTAGCAGGTTATGATTCCATAGAACCTAAACAAAGAAATATCCGCAATATCAGATTTTTTTTAGATGTATCTGACAACGTTGCCAATTTTTTTTAATAGAGTATGATAACGTTGTCAAAATATTATCTGCGAAACATAGAAAATATGAAATTATTGATTGGGCTAAACGATGGGTGATAAATCAGTTACTTTGAAAGATGTCGCGAAAGCAGCAAAGGTTTCTATTAGCACAGTTTCACGTGTCATCCGTGATTATGAATATATCAATGATGAAACAAAAGAAAAAGTGCAACAAACGATTCGGCGGCTTAACTATGAACCAAACGCCGATGCACGCAGACTAAAATACGGAAGAACTTATACGATTGGTTTTATTTTTCCGGATATATCAAACCCGTTTTTTAGCAATGCGCTTAAGGCGGCGTATAACTACATTCAATCCTCTGAGTATGCTCACTACGAGTTGCTTTTTTATAATACGGACGGTAATCCAGCGCGTGAGAAAAAAGCGCTGGAATTTTTTGTCGGCCGCCAAATGGAGGGGATCATCATCGCATCCTCCGGTTCACAGATGATCATCGACCATGTTGGGCAGATCATCAAGGAGAAAAATATTGCTTTTGTCGCAATGGATAACAAACTGGGGGATCTGGATATCGACCTGGTCACATCAGACAACCATATCGGTGCCTATCAGCTTACCAATCACCTTCTTGACCTGGACCATACCGCAATCGCTGTCATCACAGGCCCAATGAATGAAAGTAGTTCAATAGAAAGATTGAGTGGTTTTCAAGCTGCATTTAATGATAGAGCAATTCCATTAGATACATCCCTTGTATTTCATGGGGAATGGACAAAAGACAGCGGCGCTGAAGCGATGAGGGAGGTTTTGCGTAAGAGGTCAGATGTGACTGCTGTGTTTGGTTTTAATAACTCTATGAGCATGGGAGCTCTAACTGTGTTAAAGAACAAAAACCTTGCGGTCCCTGATGATATCGCCCTTGTTTCATTTGATGATGTCGAGTATGGAGACCTATTGAATCCAGCGCTGACATCCACTAGTACATCTTGGTATGAGCTTGGTCGGGTATCGACTCAATTGCTGCTGGAAAAAGTTGCAAAAGGTAACAAAGCGCCCAGCCGGCTTATTCGGCTGCCACTTGAAATCATCATTCGAGAATCCTGTGGGTTCAATAAAAGTAGCCGGTTGTTTAATTAATGATTGTGAGCAAAAGGAGGTGCACGCTATTAAGAGATCAGAATTACCAGACTTAGTCAAACTTAGAAAAAATAATAGGAGAGTAAAAAAAATCATGAAGAAACTAATGCTTGTTGTTTCAATTCTGGTGTTGTCCAGTGTGCTATTCACAGCATGCCAGCCAGCAGCAGAAACGCCTGCCGCGGAAGAAGTAGTAGTAGAAGAATCCGCTGCTGAAGAAGTAGCCGCAGAAGAACCGGTAGCTGAAGCACCGAAAAAGATTGGTGTTTCAATTATGGAACTATCGGCTTACACCTGGTACCTGGGTGTGATCGATGGATGCAATCAGTATGTAGCCGATAATCCTGAGGCGAATTTTGAATTTCAATTTGAGGATTCACGCTCGGATGTGCAGACAATGTTGAATAACATCGAAAACTTGGTCACCGCCGGGGCAGAAGGTGTCATCCTGTTCCCTGCAGATCCGAACTCTGCCATTCCGATGATGAAAGATTATGTTGCGCAGGGAATTCCCTTTGTTATTGGTGATTATGAACAACAACCCGCCAGTGATGATGACATTGTCTGGGAAACCTATGTCGGACACAACATGAAAGCTCTCGGCGTTGCGGCTGGTGAAATTGCAGTCGACTACCTCAACACGCTTGGCAAGGATGACCCGGTAGCGATGTTTGTTTCACGCCCAACTTCCGGCCAGGTATCACAGGACCGTGTCGATGGTTTCACCGAGACTATTCTTGCGGCATTCCCGAATGCAAAAATCATCGTTGAAGGTGATGTTGGCGCTGGTAGTGCAGATTCCGCGCAGACCCTGGTTGAAAATGTTTTGCAGCGCGAACCAGTCATTGATGTCGTATCTGGGCACAATGATGCAGAAGTTCGTGGTGCCTACAATGCAGCAGTAGCTGCAAATCGCACTGAGATTAAATTCATCGGTATCGCTGGTGCGGTAGAAGTCCTGACATACATTGCCGAAGGAAATGAAGCCTGGATCGGTGAAGTACTGCAGGATCCGGTTGTGCTTGGTTACCAGGCGACTGATGCAATGTACCGCACGTTGTTTTTGGGTGAAGAGGTTCCCCTAAAGTACGAACTTCCGCAACCCGAAAAAATCACTCCGGACAATATCGCGGATTATGATTGGCAGACTTGGAGCTGGCTCTAAAAGAAGCATCAAATTCTAAAAATACCAATGTTGGGCGAAGTTGGGGGCTTCGCCCATATCACTTCGATTGTGTATGAAAGGATTGAGAGATGATAAATTTATTACCTGAACCGAAACAGCTGCGTGATGATCACACAATTTCACTACCTTTCAAAAATATTGTATTTATTTTCTCGTCAGAAATAACGAACTCTGAGGAACTGTTTGAGATCGCACAGATGCGATTTTGGAATTATCCAGAAATTGAGATCAGCACTGACAATTGTGAAGGTGAAGATTGTATATCCATCGAGGTTTTGAACAATCTCAATGGAATTCAAACTGATAAGGATGAGCTGTTCAAATCCCAGGGTTATCGCCTCACGATTAAAGAAAATGGCGCGCAATTGTTATTTGAACAGAAAGCAGGATTTATCAATGGCGTGACGTCATTAAAAGTCTTGCTTGCGGAAAGCGCTGGTGTTTTTTCTCTGCCATGCTGTGAAATCACAGATTGGCCTTCGATCCCTGTCAGAGCAATTGCTCCTACATTTTCTTGGTATGCGGGTTATGGGCGTATTGGTTTTGATAGCCAGTTATGGGGGTTTGATGAATGGGTGGAGTATTTGAACATCAACCTGGATAATAAGATCAATCAATTCAATTTATTAATGTATGGATACTGGCCATTCGAGTTGGAGCAATATCCGGAGACTGTATTCCGCAATGTCCCGATCAAGATCTGGAATGCAGAGAACAGGCGCTGGTTGACAGTCCGATATACACACCCAAATTTGGAAGAACCATATCTTGGAAAATTCATAGAATTGGCACACAAGCTGGAAGTGAATGTGTTTGCGTATGTTGGTTTGAATTCGTACAATGGCGCATACAGTATCGCCCATCCCGAAGCGCGAATGACACCACCGAAATCCAGTAGTTTTCTGAATGATTTCGATTCCTTATGCCTCAGTAAACCGGAAAATGTAAAATACATCGTTGATTGTATGGCGCACATCGCCGAACTGGGTTTTGATGGCTATACTTTAGAGGAAAGCGAAGAAGGATTCTGGTTCTGTGAATGTGAAGCTTGCAAAGAGCGCTGGCATGGCACGACTAAGTCACCTGGTGAAGCCAAACACAAAGCGAACCTATGGCTATTGAATCAAATCTATGATGCTGTGCGGGCAGTCAATCCGGAAACTGTAGTAGGCATCCGAGCATTTCGGCAGCCGCCTTTGGAGAAGGACCCAGCGTTTCTCAAAGAAACCGTTGAATCCATGCCAGATGACATCTGCTTGTTCTGGGCGCCTGGTCTTTATGTTCCAGAAACAGAATTCCCAAAGTGGTGTGATGCATTTGGACGCCATCGTATCTGGGCACGTGATACTGAATCTAACGCGATTACCTCGACGATGGGTCGCCTTTATCGCACTTTTGCGTCTAATGTGATCCGTTATGAAGATGAAGCAAATGTGCAGGTAATTGAACGTGATATCGAGCAACACATGGGCAGCACAAAAATGGGTGTGCATGGCATTAATGGTTTTATGTTCGAGTGGTACGGGTTATTCATGCATTTGTTTGCGCATGGAAACTATGGGTGGGGTTCCATGATGGATATGGAAGAATTCTTCCAGCGGGCAGCGGAATTGAACTTTGGTCCAGTATTGGGTGAGAAGATCCTGTACGTGATGAAAAATATGATTACTATCCATGAAAGTCAGATCCCTCTCTATTCAACGCCATTTCCCTTCCAGAAAAATAAGATGACCAATGATGATATTCCTGCCATCCAGCAGGCACAAACGAACCATCCTCGTCTGATGGAGATGATTGATGAACTGCGGGAAATTGCCTATCATGATCCAAAGCTGCGGCCTTGGTTACCGCATTTTGATAAGTGGGATAATGCGGAACGGCGGAATGCGGTTATTTATGAATTGGTTCTTGCAGCATTGCGTTATGAGGATGAACAAAATCCCGTAAAGCAAGATGCATTACTAGATGAAGTACTGCTGTTGAATGAAAAGGATTTTGATATTGCTAAAGAGATGTTCTTTGACATAAATCCAGTGTCACTAACTGGTGTTAAAAGCAGTATGTTCCCATACCATGAGATGAAGCGGCTGATCCATAATATTCGCCATCCAGAAGCGCAGGATGATGACATCATCTGTTCTGGTATTGAGGCGTTAGGCTGGCTCTGGTTATAAGGGGCAAATTGCAGATCAATATTTATGAAAAGGAAATTTTAGAATCAATGGAATCACGTAAACAAAAGGGGCCTTTGGTTGAAATAAAACACTGTACAATGGAATTCCCTGGGGTACGGGCTCTTGATGATGTCAGCTTTACGCTTCTGCCCGGAGAGTGCCATGGCCTGGTAGGGGAAAATGGCGCAGGGAAATCTACTCTCGCAAAATGTATCATCGGAGAAAACCGCATGACAAGCGGTGAATTGATCATCGATGGTGATCCGATAAACTTGCACACCTACTCTATCCGTGAATCACAAAAACGCGGTATCGCGATTGTCCATCAGGAATTTCAATTGATGCGCGAGATGAGCGGGTTGGAGAATATTTTCATCGGTCACTATGAAAAGGTAGGTCCTTTTATTGATTGGAAGACATTAAGGAAACGTGCTGCTGAGGTTTTGGAATTCCTGCAATGCGACGTCAATCTCCAAATTCCGGTGAAAATGCTTCGAACTGCTGACCAACAGATCGTGCAATTGGCAAAAGCTGTAATAAATGAATCCAAGGTGCTGATTCTTGACGAGTTGACAGCAGTATTGCAGGAAAAAGATATCGAAAATATTTTCCGCATTATTAATATTCTGAAACAGCGCGGGATGGGTATTATTTACATCTCGCACCGTTTGGATGAAGTGCTTGACGCATGTGATACATATACAGTTTTATGTGATGGAAAACATATTCATTCCGGTTTTGTCAAAGATATCGATAAACCGAAGTTGATCAAAATGATAATCGGGCGGGAACTCAAACAAGTGTACATGCCGATCAATCAGAAATTTGGTGAGATGTTGCTGGAAGTAAAAGGGCTTTCAGGCCCTGATGCTTTCCAGGATATCAATCTGAAAGTTCGAAGGGGTGAAGTAGTAGGAATTGCCGGATTGCTTGGCGCTTATAAAACTGAATTGGTGCATGCAATCTTTGGAAATCATCGGATTACAAAAGGGAAAGTTTACATTAATGGGAAAGAGGTAAACATTAAGAATCCTCGCCAGGCGATCAAACACGGCATTGGATTGGTGCCAGATGAACGCAGATCGCTTGGGTTGAATATGTTGTTTGATATCAAAGATAACACCACCCTCCCCTCAATGGCTTTCTTTAAGAAATGGAAAGTTTTCCAGGATCATAAAGCCGAGGCGATTGCGGCATATGATCACAATCAACGCATGGATCTGTCATATTACTCGCTCTGGCAAAATGTGAAGAAACTATCGGGTGGCAACCAGCAAAAGATCGTGATCGCGAAGTGGATGCTGAGGAATTCAGACATTTTCCTGATGGATGAGCCCACACGCGGAATTGATGTAGGGGCGAAGTTTGAGATTTACAAACTCATCAATGACCTCACTCAGCAAGGGAAAGCGGTTGTTCTTGTTTCCCCGGAACTGGAAGAACTGATCGGATTGTGTAATCGGGTCTATATCATGTTTGAGGGGGAGATAATGGATGTGGTTGAAGGCGAGCGGAAAACGCAGGAAATCATCATAAATAGTTTGTTAGGGATAAATACTCATGAATCAAATTAACGATTTTAAAATCAAATCAAAACGATATACCGGCGGTTGGTCGTCATTTTTACAAGAATGGATGATCTTGATCCTATTTGTTGTGATGGTAACGATTTTCGCGTTAACCAGCCCAACCTTTAGGACTACGAATAATATTATGAATGTTCTCAGGCAGGCATCCTTTATTGCGATCATTGCGATGGGAGAGTTTTTTGTCATCCTGACTGGCCAGATGGATATGTCAATATCCTCCATTATTGGTATGGTGTCTATCTTCTTTGCTGGCTTTGCAGTTTCGATGGGCCTGCCGGTATGGATAGCGGTTGTGTTGGCATTGTTAATGGCAGTTGTGGTTGGGCTTGTCAATGGTTTATTGGTGGTATACGGAAAAATGCCATCCTTTATTGGCACATTGGTTACGATGAATGTGATCAAAGGCATCTATTTTATCTATTCGGGTGGGTTACCAATTTCTGGTTTGCCTGAATCTTTTAACTTCCTTGGCGCCGGTTATGTCGGATTGGTGCCTTTCCCTGTGATTCTGATGTTGATCATTGCCGTCATCCTGTCCATCATCGCCCAACATACATCATTTGGCCGTTCAATTTATGCAGTTGGTGGGAATATTGAGGCAGCCAAACTATCGGGTATCAATGTCAAATTTGTCGGTATCTTTGTTTTTATCATTTGCGCAGTGCTGACAGGTATCGGCGCGCTTGGGTTAACGGCACGGACACTATCTGGCAATGTGATGCTTGGTGAAAACTTGCTGTTTGATGTAATGACCATTGTTGTTTTAGGCGGTACGTCCCTATCAGGCGGACGCGGAAGGATTGTCGGAGTTGTGATAGGTGCGCTCTTCCTTCAGGTGATCAGCAACATGATGATTCTGGTCGGTATCAGCACGTATTGGCAATGGGTTGTCAAAGGCGCCATCCTTGTCGCTGTTGTGTTGATTGACGCAAATACAAAGCGTGAATAATTGAATAGATAGGAGATTTTGATGAATGGAAAAAAAGTTTGGTTCTTTCCCGATGGTGATCGTCCACCGCAAGGTGACAGCCCTATGAAAGGGCATGAGTCATATATTGTGATGAATCCAAACAAACAGACAGCGCATCTTAAATTCACAATCTATTTTGAGGATCAGGAACCTGTTCGCGATATCGTTTTGATCGTAGGACCGGAACGGGTTAAATGTTTTCAAACCCATAACCCCGATCATTTTGGGGAGCATGTTTTACCGCTGACAACCCAGTATGCAATGAAAATTGAAAGTGACGTGCCAGTGATTGCGCAATACGGAAGATTAGATGCCCGACAGGTAAACCTGGCGTATTACACCACAATGGGGTATCCGGGAGATTAAAGCGTATGCGCCGATTTGGACAGCATGCACGGTTAAGGTCAGAAAAGGTAGAAGAATACAAAAGGCTGCATGCGGCGGCATGGCCAGATGTGCTGAAGATGATCAGCTCATGCAATTTACGCAATTACTCAATTTACCTTTTTGGCAGAGATTTGTTCGCATATTTTGAATATGTGGGAGAAGATTTTGATACTGATATGGCACGCATGTCTGCAGATCCTGTGACCCAGGAGTGGTGGAGTCATACCAAGCCCTGTTTTGAAAATCATGATCAACAAATTTATTATGAAGATATGAAAGAGATCTTTCACTGGGATTAATTAATTATCAAAAAAGGAGAATGGAACATGCACGGAGAAATTTGTATACCAAAACACGAATATAAAGAACGAGCACAGCGTGCGGGAGCAATCCTGCGCAGGGAAAATCTGGATGCGCTTATCGTCAACGGAAATGAAGCGGATTACGCCAACCCGCGATATTTTTCAGGGTTCTGGCCTTTGTTTGAACGTTCGGGAGTTGCGATCAGCCCGAACGGGGATGCGGCGTTGATGGTCGGCCCCGAAAGCGGTGAATTTGCTGCAGACCGGTCAAAGTTAGATAAGATCTTTGTTCTCAAAGAATATCGTGAAGGCGCAGACCCCGCCTACCCGGAATTAAAAGCGCAAACTTTCAATGATGTATTTGATGCGATCGGCATTAGAGGAAAAAAACTGCGCATCGGCGTGGCTAGCTGGTTAGACACCTCTGTGGTTCATCTTGAAGGAATAAAGGCTGCCTTCCCAGAAGCGGAGATTGTTCGGGCAGATGCGATCATGATCGAACTTCGCTCGATCAAGTCAGAAGCTGAAAAAGCCTGCCTGCGTGAAGGTTACCGCATTGCGGAGATCGCCAGCCAGCAGGTCATCAAAGAGATCAAACCTGGGATGACTGAATTACAAATGGTTGGCGTTGCTCAGCGGGTGATTTATGAGCAAGGCGCAGAATATGAAGGTTTGCCCATGTACGTTTTTTCTGAGGCAAGTACACGCCATGCGATCTCGCGTTCAAGTTACCGAAAATTCGAAAAGGGAGATATTGTGCAGCTGAACCTCTCAGCCAAGATTGATGGATATTCTGCCTCGATCGGATACCCCGTTGTTCTTGGGAAACTTGAAGGAAAGCGGCGCGACGTGGTCTTGTTCGGCCGTGAAGCGCATTTTTGGACGCAAGAGCAGTTGAAAGCCGGAGTGATTGCTGCGGATGTTGCAAAAGCATATTACCAGTATTTCAAAGATAACGGCTATGAAAAGAACTTCGTGTACGGACCTATGCACGGAACAGGGTTGATCGAGGTGGAAGCGCCGTGGGTGGAAACAATCTCTGATTATCCATTCAAACCGAATATGTGCTATCAGGTCGACACATTCATCGCGACGGATTCCTTTGGGGTCCGCTGGGAAAAAGGCATCTCGATCACCGAAGACGGTTGTGAAGTATTGAGCCCTGAGATCGGCACGCTGTATGAATTGGATTTCTAAAGCGATGGCTTTTTACAATAGCGGAGGTAAACAATGAAGCCGACCTATGTTCTATTTGGTGTTGATATGGAAACGGATGTGGGTAGTTTTACGCCTTTTTATGAAGGTACACAACACGGCACTCCGCTTCTCTTGGACCTATTTGAACAGAAAGGTGTTAAAGGTACTTTCTTCTTCACTGGCGATTGTGCCAGGGAGAATCCAGACATTGCCAAGATGGTTGCAGAAAGTGATAATGAAGTTGGATGCCATTCCCTTTACCATGAGACATTGGGAGACGAGCTCTTCCCGATCCCGGGTATCAAACCATTATTACCATTCGAGGTGAAACCTCGCATTTCATTATGCAAAGAGTGGGTGCAGGATGCGTCTGGTGTTGTTCCAACCTCTTTTCGCTGTCCCCGTTTATGGGGGTCTACTATCGTCGTAAATGCGCTCGAAGATCTGGGGTTTAAGTGCGATGTCACCTATCCGATGTATTTCTATCGCGAGCAGTTTGAACCATACTATCCATCGCGCTCGGACTGGACTAAGAAAGGGGACAGCAAGGTGCTGGAAGTGCCAAATTTTGCTGATATGGTGATGGAGAGCAAGGATCCTGGCCTAGAGCGTGATCGTGACCAGTGGCCGTTGTTCCGTACTAAAGGCGGGGAATACCTTCTCGAGCGCAGTAAAGCATACCTTGATTTCTGCGACCAAAAAGACGTGGCACGAGTACTTGCTTATTACATCCACCCCTGGGAATTCTGGCCGATGGAGAAAAGCTATAATTTTGGTGAAGCCACTGTGATTCCTGAGGACTTCATCACGGTCAATTGTGGCCAATACGCGTTGAATGAACTCGGAAAAGTAATTGATGGCCTCACGCAGATCGGTGCCCAGTTTGTGACAGCGAACGACCTGACACAAATATTTTAGGAGAGGCGGTTAGCGATGAAAAAAGTGAAAGTTGAGAAATTAACATCTGAAGCATTCGCTCCATTCGGTGTAGTTTTAACGACGGAAGGTCGTGAGTTTGCTGGTGAAGAAGGTATGTACCGCTGGTATGAGAAGCAATCAAGTGTTGAGGGGGCTGAGACAGTGTCGATTAATCTGTTGACAGCGGTCGAGCGTGAATTTACGTGTCAGAAATTTGAGATGCATACAGACACAACGGAGACATTATTGCCACTTACCGGGGGTATGGTCGTAGCAGGTATCCCAGAAGGCGAGGTCAGCATCGAACGCCTGCGTGCATTTTTCATTCCGGTCGGAATGGGGGTTTGCTGGAAAGCGCGCGCCTGGCATTACGCGCCCTATCCAATCGGTGGTGATGCAACCTGCGTCATCATCTTTCGACATGGAACAGGCGGCGACGATATGCATTTCGCTGATCTGCCCGAAGAAGTCGGTTTCGAACTATAACAACCCAAAATATCAAACAAGCTCCAGTCTCCTCTCTGGAGCTTGTACTATTTAATAAGCATTCTAAAAATATCTTTCAAAAAATCAAGTACACCACCTTTTTTTATAAAGGAACGCGACATATCCAGGTGTTAGAATTAATCCAATCACAAAAATGGAGCCGCACCCATGCCCGACCCATCAACCAAACCTGATTGTATCTTCTGCCAGATCGTGGCCGGCACCAAGCCCGCCCGCATCGTCTATCAGGACGATGAACTGACCGCTTTCTGGGATCATTACCCCGCTACCCCCGTCCACATTCTCATCATCCCCAACAAGCACATCGATTCCATGAATCAGGTCGATCCGTCTGAAGCCGGGCTGCTGGGGCGCATGATGCTCAAGGCGCGGGACATTGCCGAGGAAATGGGTGTGCGCCAGAAGGGCTATCGCCTGCTGATCAACACCGAGCGCGGCGGCGGGCAGTCTGTCTTCCATATCCACCTGCACCTGTTTGCCGGCGAACACCTGCTGGCGGTGCATGGATAGGTTGGTCTTGCGCTATACACGGCCTTCCCTCTTTAAGATCATCATCATTTTCTTGGTGATGATGCTCGCATCCTGCGCCCGCCCGGACACAGGCCCGTCTCCCTTCGATTCGCTCTCTGATCCCACCGCAACGCCGCGCCCGCTGCCCACGTCCCCTGTGGATGGCCCCAGCACACCGTTGCTGCCTGATGCCGAGCTCGTTTTCGGCCCCACCACTGTCAGTTTTGATCTGGCGCAAACAATCCTCTTGCATGGCGGTTATCTGGCCGCTTACCAGGAAGAAGTGAATGATGAGATCCTGACCGGCGCGCAGGTCGTCGATAAGGTCGCCCGTGAATACTCCGTCCACCCGCGCCTGCTGCTGGCGCTCCTGGATTCCCGCGGCGGTTGGGTCAGCAAACAGCATCCGCTCGCTTATCCGCTCTATGGTGATGCCAACAGTGACATGATCCTCTTTCGTCAGCTTTCCTACCTTGCCAATACGCTCAATTATGGTTTCTATGCCCGCCGTGTCGGTGGCTTGCCTGCCGTCACCACGCTCGACGGGGTCAAGATCATCCTCTCAGATGCCGTCAACGACGCCACCGCCGCCCTGCATTTCACCCTGGCCCAGCTCTATGGCTATTTCGATTGGCAGGCGGCAGTTAGCCCGCTCGGTTTTTCAGCTTCCTATGCCGTTTTGTTCGGTGATCCCTTTCAGTATGACATTCCTTTGATGCCAGCCGGCCTGGCGCAGCCCGCCATGGCACTGCCTTTTGCGCCGGGGGAGGGCTGGTTTTTCACCTCCGGACCACACTCTGGCTGGGGTACCGGCGCCGCCTGGGCCGCGCTCGATTTTGCGCCTGATGAAGAGGGCTGGGGCTGCTATGAAACGACATCCTTTGTCACTGCGGTGGCGGATGGCCCGGTTGTGCGCGTGGGTGATGGCATCGTCGTCCAGGATCTGGATGGTGACAATCACGAAGGCACCGGCTGGACTGTGCTCTACATGCATATCGCGGACGCGGGCAAAGTGGCGCTCGGCACGAATCTGCGAACTGGTGATCCCGTCGGCCGCGCCTCCTGCGCTGGCGGTCCCTCCACCGGCTCGCACCTGCACCTCGCCCGCCGCTACAACGGTGAGTGGATCCCGGCCGATCAGGATATTCCGTTTAATCTGTCTGGCTGGGTCTCGGCTGGAGCTGGGGTAGAATATAACGGCACCCTCACGAAAGGCGCAACTACCATTGAAGCCGCAGGATTCCCAACCGATGAGCATATTGTCACCCATTAATACGATCACACTGTCACTGGCATTATTACTGGCCTTGTCCGCCTGTATGCCCGCGGCCCAAACTGCTGAGTCTCTGCCAATTCCAAGCGCTACCGCTCCGCTTCCTACTGTTACCCCCACGCCCCTGCCAGACGGGTACACGCTCTATCGCTCCCAATCCGGAGACACCCTGCCCGCGGTCGCCGCCCATTTCGGGGTGGAGCTTGCGCGGATTCGCTATCAGGGCGACCTGCCGCAGACGGCCATCCTCGACCCCGGCACCGAGCTGCTCGTACCGGATACGCTCGAACAGACCACACCGTCTGAGATCCTCTTTCCTGATTCCGCCATTGTCTATTCGCCGCACGCGGTCGATTTTGATATCCAGGATTTTGCCGACCAGCAGGGCGGTTTCCTCGCGGACTACACCGAGCTGATGGTGCGCGGCACCACCCCTGCCTCCGAGGTCATCTATCAGCTCGCGCTTGAGCATTCCATTAATCCGATGATCCTGCTGGCGCTGATGGAATCCGAAAGCGGCTGGGTGCGCGCGACGCCCGAAACCAGGGAATCGATCTGGTACCCCTTCGGATACATCCGCGCCGACCGCGACGGCATCTACCAGCAGACCGGCTGGGCCATCCAGCAGCTCATCACGGGTTATTATGGCTGGCGTGCGGGCACGCTCACCGAACTGACTTTCCCGGATGGCCAGACCCTGCGCCTGGCGGGGGATCTTAATGCCGGCACGGTGGCAGTGCTGCATTTCTTCGCCCAATCGCACAACTACGATGACTGGTACGCGCTCGTCTACGGAAATGACGGCATCCGCGCTATCTACAATGATTTGTTCAAGGATTCCGCCCATCCGGACGCTGCCGGCTGGGAGCCGCTCTTCCCGGCGGGCATCACCCAGCCCGAACTGGAACTGCCTTTCCCGCCCAACCAGGTCTGGAACCTGACCAGCGGGCCGCATTCCGCCTGGGGCCGCAATGGCGCGCGCGCGGCGCTTGATTTCGCGCCCCCCACGGACCGCGCTGGCTGCGGCAATTCCATCCACTGGACCACTGCCGCCGCGCCCGGGCGCGTGGTGCGTGTCGGCAATGGGGTGGTCGTGCTGGACCTTGATATGGATGGCTATGAACAGACCGGCTGGGTGCTGGTCTATATGCATATCGCCAATGCGGACCGGGTTGAGAAGGATGCTTACCTTGATACCGATGACCGCATTGGCCATCCCTCCTGTGAGGGCGGCAGCGCATCAGGCGTGCATGTGCACATCGCACGCAAATACAACGGCGAGTGGGTGCTGGCGGATGGCGGCCTGCCCTTCACCATGTCCGGCTATGTGGCTGCCGCCCAGGATCCGTTTTGTGATTATGCCTGGTGGGGCTGGTGCCGCGGCACGCTCACCCACCCGCAGCGCATCGTTACCGCTGACCCCTTCGGCAACGCCGGCACGCGCATCTTCCGCCCCGATAGCGACAATGAATTCATGTTGAAATTAACACCCACACCCCAATGAATACAATCAAAGAAGGATGGATCACGGTCGAGTTCCACTGCCACACCGACTTTTCGCGTGACAGCAGCAACCGCATCCCCGCTCTGATCGCGGAGGCGCGTGCGCGCGGCATCGATAAACTCGCCATCACCGACCACAACACCATCGCCGGTGCGCTGGTTGCAAAGCAGCTCGCTCCCGATCTGATCATCGTGGGTGAGGAGATCCTCACCCGGCAGGGTGAGCTGCTGGCCTATTTCCTGACCGAGGAAGTCCCCCCGCGCCTCAGCGCGGAGGAGACCATCACCCGCTTGCATGCGCAGGGCGCATTCATCGCCGTGCCGCACCCCTTCGACCGCCACCGCCATGGCTGGGCGCTGCCGGACCTGTTGCGCATCCTGCCGCAGGTTGACGCGATCGAGGTCTTCAACGCCCGCTCCTTCCGCCGCGTTCTCAATGACAGGGCGCTTTTCTTCACCCGCGAGCATGGCCTGCCCGCCATTGCCGGCTCCGATGCCCATGGCCTGGTCGAGCTCGGCTATGCCCGCGTGTTTTTGCCGCCTTTTGAAAGCGCGCAGGATCTGCGCCAGGTGGTGCGCCAGAGCGTCATCCACGCAAAACGTCTATCAGCCTGGGCGCATGTCAAAGCCAACCTGTCTGTCGTTTGGGCTAAACTGGGCGGGAAAAGAAAGAAATCACAACAATCCGCTTGAATCCTGGCGGAATTGCGATAAAATTGTTTTCAACCCCCGGGGCGGTGGCGGAATTGGCAGACGCAGAGGACTTAAAATCCTCCGACAGAGATGTCTTGTGGGTTCAAGTCCCACCCGCCCTACTAGTGGGGTTTTCTTTAATAATCCCCCATAATCTCAACACATAAAAACAGGCGGCTGAGGAAAGAAACTACCCGTATGATCTACTTCTTTGTCTCAGCCGCCCGGAAAAAGGACTGGCTCGCCTTTATTCTTCCACTTTTATATTACAACACTCTCATCCCCATTGCAATCACCGTGCGTGATTTGACAGAATTCCGATCATCCGCGTTGGATGATGTGTTGCATGCGCTTAGAGATCTCAGAAATTCCATCCCTGACCGCGTACAGCCCATACACCATGAAGAACGGGATCGCCGACACCAGCACGCTGCGGTAACGCTGTTGCACCTCCACCACCAGCAACAGCAGTGCAAAACCCAGGATGAACAATCCCACCACCAGCGTGCCTTTGTCATCGCGCTTCAGCGCGCAGTAACCCGCGCCCAGGGCGGATAGCAGCAGCGAGAACACCAGGAAGGCGTCATTCAGCGGATCTCCCAGCAGCCGCAGCCGCTCCCCGTCATATCCCATCAAACCCGTCTCAATCTGTGTGTTGGTGGCCCAGTTGTAAAAGTCCTGGTTCGATTGCCACGTGAACGTGAACTTATCCCGCGCGAAGGCGAACAGCTCCGTGAAAGGCATGCCTTCGATCTGCGCCAGCGCGTCCGCGATCAGCACATCCCTGACCGCTGCGTAATCCTCGCTTGATTCGAAATACATCGTGCTCATCTCATACGCCAGCGGCGCGCTCACCCGTCCCTTGCTTTCCTGGTTCAGCCCCACCCGCAGCGTCCAGCCGATGCCGTGCCGGTTAGGGGGGATCTCGGCGTAATGTTCGATCGCTGAAAAACACACCTGTTTGGTGGAAACATAGCTGACCAGCATCACGGCTGTCAGCAGGGCGTGCATTATGATCTGCTTAGTGCGCTTTTCTTTTTCAGCAGCGGGTTTCACCGCCAGCCATTCCGTCAGCGCCAGCGTGACTCCCATCGCGATTAGCAGAACAGGCACCATTGGTTTATAGATATCCATCAGCCCGATCACGATCCCCAGTCCCAGCGCCATCCCAATGCGTATAGCTATTTTCCGCTCCGTTTGTGCAAATAACATCAGGAACAGCAGGATGGCGATCGGGAACAGCAGCGCGAAAATGTGCTCGCCGGTCGGCATGTTGATATACAGCAGGTTGGCTGGGTCGATCACGTACATCAGCGCTGCCAGCGCGCCAAATCGGCGCGATCCTGCCATTTTCTTGCCCAGCAGGTACATGCTGACCGCGGTCAGCCCGGCCAGCAGCAGGTTGAATGATTTGACTGTTTCGATCGTCGGGCTGATCAGATTAAACAGGGCGGTCAGGGTGATGCGGTAAAAACCCCAGTAGGGGAAGCGCGCCGTCTCCAGCGAGCGCGTCGGCCCATCCATGAAGGCAGTCGCGGCCTTGATCGCGTCCATATAATCCGAGATCGGCTGCGTGTTGAAGAAGGCCTGTGAAAACGCGCGCACCACGACCGCGCCGGCGAACAGCGAAAACAGGATCAGCGCTTCACGCATTTTGCAGGCGCAGTGCCGCAGCAGCAGGTACAGCATCCCGAAAATCAGCGCCCAGGTTGCCACTGAGATCATCTTGTAGCGGCCATAGGCAGCGAAATAACTCCCCGCCGCCAGCGAGCCCAGCAGGAACGGCAGAACTGCCAGCAGTATAAAAACCGCGCGTATCAGCATGGTCACGATTTGGCTCTTTCGCGTTTTTTCAGGTGTGGAGGATTTCGTCATAATTCCTGCTTTTGATACAAAAATATTTTTAATGATGATAGTTTAAATCATACCAATAAACGCAATGTCTCGGAATATGATCTGATGGAAAAAGGTGACCGCTCAGCGGGTTGTCAGGCCGGTCAGCGCGATCACCACGTCTTCCCCCTGCAGGGGGACGTTGAAGGCGCACAGGATATCGCGCCCGGTGTTCTGCTGGAAAGGCGATCCGAACGTGACAGTGTTGCTGCTGTCCGCGCCGCCATACTGGCAGAACAGGAAGGGCGGCTCCAGCGTGCCGAACAGCGCTTCCAGGTCGGGCACAGGCCCGATCGGCAGCGGCTGGCTTTCAGGCGTCTCGAGCGTGAGCGTAATCGCCGTCCCCTGAGGGATATACACCTGCTGCCCGCAGTCCGCCTGGAACACATAACGGTCATAGAATTCCACTTCTTTCAGCGGGCAGATCATTTCTTTATATGCGAGCGCATATCCATCCAGGCTGATGGCAGTACGCGGGGTTATTGATGGGAGTAGAGCGTGTGACGTGATGGTAGCTGCGGGAGTGTCAGTTGCGGCTATCACCGGGGCCGTTGGCTGCGCGGGCGCAATGGTGCAGGCGGCAGCCAAAACGCATTGGGCGGTCAGCAGGTTGGTTAGTAAGTATCGCTTGCGCATAACCTGATTAAAGCACAAAATCACTTATACGATGGATAGCAAATTGATTGTTAAAGTCATTTTAACGAATTTTTCCGCATGACATCTTGCCCAAAAATCGGGTATTATCCAATTCAATACCTTGGAGATAAAATGAAAATAGCTTTCAGAATCATCTTTTTTTATTGTTTGATGTGGTTTTTTCTAATACTTCTGGCGGGTGCGCAGCAGGAAACCGGCATCTTGCCGCCCGAAATCGGGCTTGCCCAGCTGGGGCCAGGTCTGGCAGGGTTGTTCATGCTGGTTCTATTCCGCAAGGATGGACACCATATCGTGTGGTGGCGCAGCCCCGTGGACCTGCGCCGCTTTATGCTGGCATCGCTGGTGCCGCTTGCGGCTGCGATGGTGCTCTCTACCGCACTGAATTTGCTGCCGGTGCAGGGCTCTGGCGCGGGTACGCTTCCGTTTGTCGCAATTCTTTGGGCGCCGCTGGGCGCGTTGGGGGAAGAGATCGGCTGGCGCGGTTATCTGCAGCAGCGCTTGAAGGGAAACATGCGCGGCATCGCGATCGCGGTGCTGATCGGTTTGCTCTGGGCGCCGATGCATGTGCAGTATTTCGCGAATGGGCTTCTGTTTTTTGCTTTTTTTTCACTGCTCATCATCAGCTTTTCAATTTTTATTTACGCGGTTTCAGCAGATGCGTTCAGCGTCATCCTGGCGACCGTATTTCATCTGGCGGTCAACTATACCAGTATGTTCTTCTATGATGTTGTCAATTCAACTGTCTTTATGGGGTTTTACGCGCTGATCTGGATGCTGATTGCTGCGTATGTTGTGTTTAAAAATAGAGAACTATTCTTTTCCCGCTCATCGATGAATGTGTAACGTCAATCATGGGATCGATTCTGCAAACACTGCTGTCATTTCTGTAGTGATGAACCTGGATACTTGAGCTGGAACTGGATGCTAAAGGTGTTGCCTGCGATCATAGCCTGACATTCGATAACTATCCTGGTTGACCTTCATCGTGCTGAAAGCGCCAGAACCATCGTTTGATCCAGACCTGCCGGGGTGCTGGGTTTATGTTTCAGGTTTTACGGATGCGACGTAATTTTCCAGCGGTTTTGGGCCTTTCAGCTCCTTGCGTTTGATCACCAGCCGCCCCTTATTGTCGGGTTGGATGCGCCAGCGGACCAGTGTGATCTGCCCGTTTTCGATCTCCAGACAGGTGATCCAGCGCGGGTGCACGCAGCTGCCATCGTTGAAATAAGGTGCTTCATCCCTTTTCGGCAGTCGCGGATCATGGGTGTGGCCGCAGATGATCGCCTGCTGATTTTCACGCGCCCATTTGGATAGGCTTTTCTCAACGCGTTCTCTTTTATGGATGTTCTGCGCCACGCTGCTGGGGTCCTGGAATCCCAGCAGTTGCAGCGGACGCCACAAGGCGCGCAGCAACACCCGGTTCAACCAGATAAAACGGTGAAAAAGGTCATCTGCCTGGTGGCCGTGAAAGGTAAAAAAGGAAAGACCGCTCTCCTTATGTTGGAAAATGATCCCTTCATGCGCTTTAAAATTGTCAAAAAGGATCTCAGGTTCATCGGTGTCCGCATTGAAAAGGTGATTAAGTTTGATATGCACCAGCTCCGGGTTGCGGTATTCAATATCGTGATTGCCGAAGATGTAATACAGCCGCTTCTTGTGGTGAAATTTTTGTAACAGTCGGTAAACGCCCTCATGCGCGATGCGGATCGGCTCCAGGTACTTGAACTTAAGCAGCTCATCCCCGTCCCCAACTTCAACATATGTGAACCCGTTATCGTAATAGTATTGCAGCGCATGCGTATAAACGGTCTCGTTCTTCGCAAATTCATCTGCCCAGCTGTTGTTGCCGCGGTGCACGTCACTGAAAAAGACCAGTTTGTCTTTGTTACCAAAACTGACCGTTTCAGCGCTGTTGTAGATCTTCTTCAGACGTTTGTTTAATGACATATTGATTTACCAGTGATAAAGATATCACGGTTTTTTCGGCATGGTTGTTAATGATGTGTAAAAGAAATATTTCGAATAATGATAATGAACATTAATATTGGGCAGCCATTAACGTATGGCAGTTTTCATTAGGTGGATTCATGCTTAAATGCTTGCATGTCACACTGATGCGCGCATAAAAGAATCAATGCTGGCAGAAAGATATCGAAAAAAAGGAAAAACAAAGGTCCGCTGGAGAGTATCAACCTGTTGAAGAAATATCCGAAAACCCAGCTAAGCGGCAGCCATGCCAGATAGAGGAGCAGGGTCGGTTTCCAAAAATGACAAAAAAACCTGCGCGTTCTTAGACTCGGGGTGGTGGATGCCTGCCGGGGTCGGTTGTGCAACGCAAGTGAGAAGCTGGCCAATAGACCAGTATATACCGGCACAAACCCGCCGCCAAAAGGCAGTAGCAGCAGCGAGAACAAGGCGGTGAGCCGTGCGGCATGATTCGCTTCCGAGAATTCTATCACCCACACCAGCAGATACAGGCTGACCAGTACTGCGGAGATACCGGAAGCAAGATAGGTAGGCATCAAGGTCAATGCGGGGAAACAACTGTGCCATATTAATTCAGGATCACATGCCGGACCGACGGCATAGATCAAAAGCCCTGAATGTTTAACATCTGGTCTCAATATCTGGAAAATCCCGTGCTGCATGCCCACCAAACTGGCATAGATGCCCAATGCTGTGCTTGTTTTTTTCAGGGTGTTAATTGGTCTTAAATCTATCATCACTGCTCACATTTCTAAACCCGCGAGTGAAGGAAGCCACCCTCTAAACATTCCAACTGCATTTTGGAAAGCGCTCGGCAACAGTATTTCCAGCAGGCCTAAAACCAATAACCCTGCGCCAAGAATAAAGAGAATGAGTCCAAACATGCGTGCGGGGATGCTCGCCAGTGCGCGCAGCCCGCCTTGGTTTTCCTGCTGCGTTCCCAGCAACAGTGTCAAGCCATACATAGCTGCCAGTCCGCCCCCTAACAGCAGCGCGACACCTGGCCGCAATTGCAGATACCCCAGCACTGCTTGCTCAAATCCAAGAAGCAGAACGACCCCGGCGCTGATGATCGCGAAACTGATGATCAACAGTACCAATCCATCGGCCATCGCCGCGAATCCGCGATAGGATTCCTCGCGCTGGTTATCTTCTCCAATCGTGTAGCTGCTGCGGCGTGTGATGATCGCGTCCGCTCCCCAGAACATCACCGTTCCCCCAATCGGAACAAGTCCGGCATGGATCAGGATCGGTATCGCGAATTCTGCCCCGCTGTAGATCATCAGGAATCCCAGTGCGAATCCAAGGATCGGCAGCCATTTAGATCGTGATTTCATTTGATTAATTGTGAAGGATTTAGGACCACTTAATTATTAATAACAAATTGTTAACAAAATGTAAGTATATTCACGAAATTTCCCATATCGGATTTTAAGCACCCAAAATTATCCAGAGCAGCCGTACGATTTTCCGTTTTTATCGGTTGATTTTCCCGCAGACCCGCAAAATATTTAACAATTCACTTATATGTTTTACCCTTCTGTCAGGTATAACTATTATTAGATGTAAATAATAATTGTTCAGGAGGAATAAATGAAAAAACTAACCACCCGCCAGGTCGTGACGATCTTTATCACTATTCTGACGATCGTATTGAATGTCCTCGCCAACGCGCTACCATTCAATGGCCAGGGCACCGGCGAGATCTCTGACCGTTTTGATGTCCTGTTTGTCCCGGCTGGCTATGTCTTTTCGATCTGGTCCCTGATCTACATCGGGTTGATCGCGTTCACGATCTTCCAGGCCAAACCGCAGCAAGCTAATAATCAGCTGCTCGACCGCATCGCGCCCGCTTATTGGATCGCGAACATGGCCAACAACGTCTGGCTGTTTTTCTGGCATTGGGAGTTGTTCCCGCTCACGCTGATTGCCATGCTCATCATTCTCGCCAGCCTGGTCTATCTCTACCTGCAGTTCCGCAGGCATGATGCGCCGCTCACCCCGGCAGAAAATAGATACGTAAAATTGCCTTTCAGTCTTTATCTGGGCTGGATCTCGGTAGCGACTATCGCCAATGTTTCCCAGGTGCTCTATTTCATCGGGTGGGATGGTCTTGGCCTCGCGCCCGAAATTTGGACGGTCATCATGCTGCTCGTCGCGGCCATCGTCGGGCTGCTCATGCTGTTGCGCGAACGGGATGTCGCTTTCGGGCTGGTGTTGGTGTGGGCTTTCGTCGGTATTGCGCTCAAACAGTCCGCTTATCAGGCCGTGGCGCGTACCGCCTGGCTTGGCAGCGGGTTAATCATATTAATGATCGTATTAACCATTGTTCGCATAATTAAACAAAAAAAGGACAAATAAAATGACCATCAAAATCGTAACCGATTCCACCTGTGACCTTCCGGCGGATGTGATCCGCAAACTGGATATTACCGTCATGCCGCTCTATATCAACATTGGCGATAAGGGTTATCTGGATGGCGTTGATATCACCCGTTCCGAATTCTATAATAACCTGCCCAACTACGAACACCATCCCACCACCGCCACACCCAGCATCGATGCGTTCAAGGAAAAATTCGAAGCGCTGGCGGACGCAGGTGCGGATCAGATCCTTACGATCCACATCTCCGAAAGTCTCAGTGCCACTGTCAACGTGGCGCGCAAAGCAGCCGAAGAATTCACGCGCATCCCTGTGACTGTGCGCGATTCTCAACAGCTCAGCATGGGCACCGGTTTCCAGGTGGAGATCGCCGCCCAAATGGCCAGAGATGGAAAGTCAATGGCTGATATTCAGGCAGCGTTGGATGATGTCATGCCGCGTACATTCGTCACCGCTGGATTGGACACGCTCGAATATCTCAAACGCAGCGGGCGCATGAACGTCTTCCTGGCTGGCATTGGCAGCCTGCTGCAGTTAAAACCGATCCTGACCATGGTGCGCGGGGTGCCCGGCTCAGAAAAAGTCCGCACAACCCAAAAAGCGTTCAACCGCATCGTTGACATGTTCAAAAAGAATTTGCCGATCGAACGTTTCGCCCTGGTTCACACCAACGCCGCAGAGAAAGCGGAAGAATTCAAGCGCGTGATCAAGGAACACCTTCCCAAAGGCATCAAGGTATTTTCGATGGATATCACGCCCGTCCTTGGCGCGCATCTTGGCCCCGGCGCGGTTGGCTTCGCCATCATCTCAGAGAAAGAGATCGTGATATGAAAAAAGAAGATTTTTCCGCTTTCATCACTTTCCTTGTGACGGTTGTGATCGGCGCGCTGGTCGCGCTGGCTGCAAGCCAGGGCGGCATCAGTATTGGAAACCTGCCAGTCTTCGCGATTGGTGTCGCGCTGGCTTACCTGATCCAGTGGATCGTTTTCATTCCATCCTATATCAACCGCACCGAAAAATTCTTCGACCTGACCGGTGGCATCACCTACAGCACGGTTACCATTCTGAGCATGCTCCTGAGCGGTAAAACCGATCTGCGTTCGCTAGTCCTGAGCGCGCTCGTGCTGGTCTGGGCTATCCGGCTCGCGTCTTTCCTGTTCATGCGCGTGCGCAAAGCGGGCGAAGACCGCCGCTTCCGCGAGATCAAACAATCCTTCTGGCGCTTTTTGCAGACCTGGACGCTGCAGGGTCTCTGGGTGACATTCACTCTGGCGGCAGCGCTGGCCGTGATCACATCCCGGCGTGTCGTTGGCTTCGATCTGTTCCTTGTCATTGGCGTGTTGGTTTGGGCCATTGGTTTTGCGGTCGAGGTGGCAGCGGATACGCAGAAAAGCAGGTTCAAAGCCGACCCCGCCAATGATGGCAAATTTATCCACAGCGGCATCTGGGCCTGGTCACGCCACCCCAATTATTTCGGCGAGATTGTGCTCTGGATTGGCGTTGCCATCATCGCCCTGCCGGTGTTGCAGGGCTGGCAGTGGGTCACGCTCATCTCCCCGCTTTTCGTGACATTGCTGCTCACTAAAGTCAGCGGCATCCCCATGCTTGAAGAACGTGCGGATAAAAAATGGGGCGGCCAACCGGATTATGAGGATTACAAAGCTAATACCCCGGTGCTCATCCCCGCCAAACCAAAGGAAGCGTAGGAGGATGTATGTTATTACAGTACCTGAAATATTTCATCAATTTCGCCACCGTGCTAACGGGTGTGGTGTCCTTGTTATGGCCGTTGAAAGTACAGGAATTTACCGGTCTGACGGTCAATGGTGGGCGTGGCATCACGGAGGTGCGCACCATCCTTGGTGCGCTGTTTGTCGCGCTGGGGTTTGCCTCGCAGATCTATAATATGCCCCAAACCTACGGCATGCTGGGTATCATGTATCTCGGAATGGCAGTAGTGCGGACAGTATCGATTGTCGTTGATCAATCAGCGGTATCATCCAACATCATCAGCGCTGTGGTCGAGCTGGTGTTTGGGTTGATCTTGATGTTATAGGAGCAAAGATGAAAATCGCAAAAGTGATCGCCCTGCTGGGTGTGGCAGCCATGACAGCTGTCCTGATCTATGGTTTCACCGCTGGTGATTTTGGTGCAGATGGCGGCGCGATCCTGCAAAACCCGTGGGGCATCGTTTCTTTGGTCGACCTCTACACCGGCTTCATCCTTTTCTCAGCCTGGATCGTTTACCGTGAAAAGTCCGTCCTCGCTTCAGTGGTGTGGGTCGTGCTGATGATGGTGTTGGGATTCTTCACCGCCAGTCTTTATGTGTTCATCGCGCTGCAAAAGAGCGGCGGTGATTGGCAGCAGTTCTGGATGGGAAAGCGCGCGCATGGATAAAATCGCTGAATTGCGTGAAGAACTGAAACTGGTCTTCGCGGGCCGCGGGGCCGGCATCCTGGATGCGCTCATCCCTTTCCTGGCCTTTGTCATCAGCAATCAGCTGGCATCATTAGCAACTGCGCTGGCAATTTCCGCTATCACAGCCCTGTTTTTGCTCATCTATCGCCTCATCAAAAAACAATCAGCCGGTTTCGCACTCGGTGGCCTCGGGACTGCGCTGCTGGCGGCTGTGTTGGCCTATCTTAGCGGAACGGAGAGCGGATATTACCTGCCGGGTTTCGTTACCGGCGGTCTCACGGTGATCGCGTGCTTCGCGAGTGTCGCCATCAAACGCCCGATCGCTGCCTATTCCAGCCATCTCACCCGCCGCTGGCCGCTGGATTGGTACTGGCATGAGCAGGTCATGCCGGCTTACAAAGAAGTCAGCTTGTTCTGGGGCATTGCTTTTGACCTGCGCCTGACGCTGGAGTTGATCCTCTTCAATCGAAATCAGCTGGATGCTTTGGGTACCGTACGCGTGATCATGGGTTGGCCCTACACCATCCTGGTGCTGGTGGCGAGTTATCTGTATGGCCAGAAACGGCTCCAATCGCTTGGAGGCCCATCAGTGGAGGAATTCAAAGCAGGCACCCCGCCGCCCTGGCAGGGGCAAATGCGCGGTTTTTAGCAGTAGCCGGGGAAAAAGCGGGTGCAGGCAAGTGGGTGTACGATGTATCAATTCTGTGCAGTGAAACTTGGAAGTCAGCTGTTAGAGCGTTGTCTGCCCGCACCGGAACAGGATTCTACCAGAACATTCCTGTATGCACAAGCACATTGCTTTTTCCTCTAATTGTTATCTCAAAACCAGATTTCCTTATACAGATACGAATACATTCCTCCCCGCTATCCATCCAGTCGAGAACGCTGCCTGCAGGTTGAACCCGCCCGTGTCCGCCGCCAGGTCCAGCACTTCTCCCGCGAAATACAATCCCTTCACCTTCTTCGACATCATCGTGCGCGCATCCACCTCATCAAGCGCTACCCCGCCCATCGTCACCATCCCGCTTTCCATCGATAACGGGCCGCTGACAGCAAGTTCAATTCCCTTCATCCATTCCACCAGCCGTTTGCGTTGCTCGGCCGTCACCTGGTGGCAGGGTTGGTCGATCGTCAACTGGCATTCCTGCAAACACACTTCGATCATCTTGTGCGGCAGCAGCTGCTTCAGCATCGTGCGCACGTACTGCTTACCGCCCGCGTCCAGTTCGCGCACCAGGCGCTGGTTGAGCTGCCCGCGGTCCAGCGCCGGTTTGGTATCGATCACCACCCGCACTGTTTTCCCCTCGCGCAAAGCGTCCACCATCTCTCCGCTGTGCGTCAGCACGATCGGCCCGGAGATGCCGAAATGCGTGAAAAGCAGCTCACCAAAATCATCGATCGCGCGCTTTTCATCGAAAAATACCTGCATGCGCGCGTTGCGCAGCGGCAGCCCCTGCATGCGCTGCGCCAGATCGCCGGCGGTTTTTATCGGCACCAGAGCCGGCCGCAGCGGCACAATTGTGTGTCCCACCGCCTCTGCCATCCGGTACCCATCTCCGCTCGATCCGGTGCCTGTGTAAGTCGCCCCGCCGCAGGCCACGATCACAGACTGGCCGCCTATCTCCTCACCCACGCTCAGCACCACCCCGTAAACCGCCCCGGCCTGCACCAGCACCCGCTCAACCCGCGCCCCGGTACGCAGCGTCACGCCTGCGTTAGATGCCCATTCCCACAGCTTATGAGTCACTTCCGATGCATCTCCGTTGGAAGGGAAGATGCGCCCGCCGCGCTCGCTTTCAGTTTCAATGCCCAATTGCGCGAAGAAATCCAGCAGCTCCTGGCGGAAGAACTGGTGAAACGCTTGCCGCAGGAAGCGCCCCTCCCGCCCAAAGTGATCAATGAACGCCGGCAGCTCGGCTGTGTTGGTCAGGTTGCAGCGTTTCTGGCCGGTGATCGAGAGTTTCTTTCCCACCGCGTTCGTCTTCTCCAGCAGCACCACATGCAATCCCCGCAGCGCTGCCTGCCCCGCTGCCATCATCCCGGCCGGCCCCGCGCCGATCACGATCACGTCAAAATCTGTGTTTTTTTCCATTGCTTTATAAATATAATCGAAATCCAACGCGCTAAACCATCTTCAAAGGTGCTGCTCTGGTATAATCCCTCTCATGTTCCCCGTCATCGCATTGGATATCGAAACCACCGGGCTTGACCCCAAAAAAGATGCAATCATCGAGATCGGTGCGGCAAAATATGACGGGAACCAGATTGTTGAAAAATGGGATTCGCTTATCAATCCAGGCCGCCCGATTCCGCCAGCCATCACCCAGTTAACAGGCATCACCAATGACGATGTGCGCAAAGCGCCACCCATCTCAGCGATTATCCAGGATCTGGCTGATTTCATTGGCGATCTGCCCATCATCGGTCACAATATCTCATTTGATGTCGCTTTTCTCAGCAATCACATTAATCTGAGCAACAATCCCCTCATTGATACCTTTGAGGTTGCATCGGTACTCATGCCTTCCGCCACACGCTACAGTCTGGTTTCGCTGGTGGAGGCGCTGGATATTGCGGTTCCCTCGCACCACCGTGCGTTGGATGACGCGGTCGGTTCGTTGCATGTATGCCTTAAATTGCTCGAAAAATCAGAAAAACTTCCTGTGCATCTGCTTGCCGAGATCGTGCAGGCCTCCAGGAATATCTATTGGGATGGCAGCTGGTTCTTTGCTCAGGTGCTGCGCCAGCGTGCCAAAGAACCTGTGTCGGCGCGTAAAACTTCGCAATCCGACTATGGTGTCTTCTTCCAAAATCAGGATGAGATCCTCACCCCGCCGCTTAAGGCTAACGATACCATGCTGCCACTTGACCTGGATGAGATCACTGAAATCCTGAGTCCGGGCGGTCTGTTTTCGCAGTATATGCAGAACTTTGAGACGCGCAACGAACAGATCGAGATGTTGCAGGCGGTAGCGGATGCCATCACCAACAGCCGCCATCTCATGGTCGAAGCGGGCACTGGCATTGGCAAATCCTATGCCTACCTCGTGCCGGCTGCGTTGTGGGCGGTCAAGAACAACGCCCGTGTGGTCATCTCAACCAACACCCTCAATTTGCAGGATCAGCTCATGGAAAAGGACATCCCGGATGTCAGCACAGCGCTTGGGATCGACCTGCGTGCGGCTGTCCTCAAAGGGCGCGCCAACTATCTGTGCCCGCGCCGCCTGAAAGCGCTGCGCCACCGCAAACCGCGCGATGTTGCCGAATTGCGTGTGCTCGGCAAGGTGCTGGTCTGGCTCGAGCAGGGCGGTAAAGGCAACCGCAACGAGATCACGCTGACCACCCCGGCGGATAAGGATGCCTGGATGCACCTTTCTGCCCAGGACGAAATGTGCAATATGGAAGTGTGCGTGGGCCGTATGGGCGGCACCTGCCCGTATTTCCGTGCGCGCCAGAAAGCGATCGGATCGCATATCCTCATCGTCAATCACGCCTTGCTTCTGGCGGATGTGGCCACCAATAACCGCGTGCTGCCCGAATATGAATACCTGATCATCGATGAAGCGCACCACATGGAGGATGCGACCACCAACGCCCTCAGTTTCAGCATTTCAAAGCGTGAGGTGGAACGCGTTTTCCGGGAGCTGGGCGGCGCCAGCAGCGGGCTTCTGGGTCGTGTGAATGAGGCTTTCCAGCGCATGGTCAAACCATCCGAACGTGCGGCGGCCGAAGCGCGCCTGAATGATGTCGCTGACCTTGCTTTCCGCGCTGAGAATAACATTGGCACTTTCTTCAATGCCATCAACGATTTTCTGGAAGAAGTTCGCGAGGGCCGCGAGATCGGGGAATATGGGCAAAAGGAGCGCGTGGTGCCTGCCACGCATACCATGCCGGTCTGGTCAGAGGTGGAGATCGCCTGGGACGGCGCTGCCAAACCGGTCAAAACGCTGGCATCCAAACTCGATCAGATTCTGCAGGACCTGGTCGATCTGCAGCAGGGCCCCAGCGAAGATGAAGATGTGCTCTATGGCGACCTGGCTGGTACTATCCGCCAGCTAAAGGATATTTATAAGTTCACCGACGCGATGGTCTTTGACCTGGATCCCAATTATATTTACTGGATCGAGATCGATTATCGTTTCCGTAAACTCATGCTCAACTTTGCGCCGCTGCATATCGGCACCATGATGGAGAATCATATCTGGCATCAGAAAGAGTGTGTTATCCTCACCTCCGCCACGCTCACTGCGAATGCGCAGTTTGATTACATCCGCTCGCGTTTGAACGCGGATGAAGCGGATGAACTGATCATGGGCTCACCCTTTGATTATGAAAACTCTGCTATGCTCTTTCTGCCAACCGACATGCCCGAGCCGACCGATTACCGCGGTTACCAGCAGTATCTGACCCGGGCGCTGGCCCAGACGGCCATCGCGTCCAGCGGGCGCATGCTGGTATTGTTCACGTCATATAATCAGCTGAAGCAAGTGTCACAATATCTCACCCCGATCTTGGCCAAGCACGATATCCAGGTGCTGGAGCAGGGCAGTGGCGCGTCACCGTCTGTGCTGCTCAGCGCTTTCAAGCAGGCGGAGAAGGCGGTTTTGTTGGGGACGCGGTCTTTCTGGGAAGGGGTTGACGTGCCAGGCGAAGCGCTGTCTGTGCTCGTCATCACCAAACTGCCGTTTGATGTGCCCATTGACCCGATTATTGCCGCCCGCGCCGAGACATTCGAGAATCCATTTAGTGAATACACGCTGCCGGAGGCGATCCTTAAATTCCGCCAGGGCTTTGGACGCTTGATCCGCACCCAGTACGACCGCGGCGTGGTCGCGATCCTCGATCGTCGTGTCCGCACCAAGATGTATGGGCCCCTCTTTTTGCAGTCCCTTCCGCAGTGCCACATGGTTGAGACAGCGGTCGAGAACCTGCCAAAAGAAACAGCGCGCTGGCTGAATCTGTAAACCTATTGGATCGTGATCTTCAGCTCCATCGGCGCGACCTGTTTGAACATCGCCTGCGCCGGGCAATATTTTTCCTCGGATAACTGTACCGCCCGCTTGACTGCGTCTTCCGAGAGGTTTTTCCCGCTGATGATGTATTCGATCACAATATGCGTGAATACCTGGGGGTGCTCTGCGGCGCGCTTGGTGTGCACCTGCACCTCAAACGACGTGATCTCCTGGCGTTTCTTGGTGAGGATCGAAACCACATCCATCGCCGTGCAGCCGGCCAGGCCGATCGCGATCAGTTCCAGCGGGCGGAACCCATCATCATCTCCGCCAACTGCCGGGCTCGTACCAAGGGGCACTGTAAATCCAGACCCGGAACTCCCGTCGAAACTCATTTTTTGTTTCCAAACAACTTTTGCGTCCATTTTCTCATCCTTTCTGCTCTACCTTCTTTACCCCACCCCGTGGGGATCATTTTTATCAGCTGAATCCCGCGCCGAAAACGGCCTGGCAGTGAGGGCAAACCAGCTCCAGCTTGCCGTTATAAGCGAGCGACCCCTCGCGGCATGTGGGGCAGAGCCCGCCTTCTTGCGGGCAGGTCGCTCCCCTCTTGTTTATCTCTTCAGTTTCGCGTTCGTCGGTGAAAGAGTCCCAGATGCCCATTGCCGTTTATGCCAGCGGCCACGTCGGTAGTACATCAAAATCGAGCGCGTCGCTGTGTCCTTGGATATAACGGAAATGCCCCGCCGCGCCGATCATGGCAGCATTGTCAGTGCACAGTTTGAGCGGCGGTATGTGCACCGTGTATTTTTTCTGCACAGTCATTGCTTTGCGCAGGGCGTTGTTGGCGGAAACACCGCCAGCGACGATGATGTGGCTCGCGCGGTATTCTTCCGCAGCCGTAAAGGTTTTGGCAGCCAGTACATCCACAACCGCCTGCTGGAAACTGGCAGCCACATCCTCGGTTGGGATGATAATGCCCGCAGAATGCATGTGCTTGATCTCCCGCAGAACGGCGGTCTTAAGTCCGCTGAAGGAAAAATCAAAAGAATGATCCAGCCAGGCGCGCGGAAAATCGAACCTGGTGGCGCTGCCGCGCTCAGCAGCCTTCTGGATCGATGGGCCGCCCGGGTATGGCAGGTTCAACAGCCGCGCTACTTTGTCAAATGCTTCCCCGGCCGCGTCATCCAGTGTATCGCCCAGATTCTCATACTGCAAATGGTCTTTCATCAGTGTCAGCGAGGTATGCCCGCCAGAAACGATCAGCGCGATGCAGGGAAACCGCGGTGCGATGAAATCATCGCTGCCATCCGGGTTGATCCAGGCGGAATAAATATGCCCCTCGAGATGGTTGACGCCGATCAGCGCTTTTCCGCTTGCTAGTGCCAGCGCTTTGGCCATGTTGGCGCCAACCACCAGCGACCCGGCCAGCCCGGGCCCGCGCGTTACAGCGATCGCATCGATCTCAGGTAAAGAAAGGTGCGCGTCCTCCAGCGCCTGCTCAACAACAGAATAAATGGCGAGAATATGCTCTCGCGAAGCCATCTCCGGGAACACACCTCCAAACTTGGCATGCATTTCGATTTGAGACGCAACCACATTGGAGAGGATGGTGCTGCCGTTCAGCATCACGGCTGCAGCCGTTTCATCACACGAGCTTTCGATTGCCAGGATCCGATTGCGGTTCTTATTCGCGCCTTTTGGTGTCATGGATGGCTTCCTATCCTACAGGTATCACTAAGTCATAGGGGTATTTAGCTACGATCTCGAATCTCCCCTGCTGATTTAAGTATATTGTATCTTCGATCCGCACACCCATGCCGCGCTTGGGATAATACAGGCCGGGTTCTATCGTGAACACAACGCCGGGAGCCAGAATATCATCTGGCGCTGCGGTCAATCCGCTGAACGGTTTCTCATGGATATTCAGCCCCAGTCCGTGCCCAATGCTGTGGAGGTAACCCTCGCGAGTGGTGAGGTCCTGGGCGATGGTCACATGCCCTCGCGCTGTGAACATCTCGCAGGTCATGGCCTGATAATCTTTGAAAGCAGTGCCTTGTTTAAGGTTATCGATCAGTTTGTGGTGCACATCCAGTACCTGCTGATACAGGTCCTGGACCGGCTGCGGGGCATATCCCAGGCACCATGTGCGTGTGATGTCATAGAAGTAACCGCCGCCTGCCTGGCGGGGAAAGATGTCGAATACGATCGCTTGCCCCAGCGTGATCGCGTCATCGGGGTTGCCGCTGCTGTGCGGGATGCCGCCGTCGCGCCCAATGGCAAATATGGTATCTTCCGGGTTTTCTGCGCCTAATTCAGCCAGCCACAGGTTGATACGGTTTTTCACGTCGCGCACGGTCAGCGGCCTTCCATCATCATGCACCAACTGTGAATCTTTCACATCACATGCCTGTAGAAAACGCTGTACGCGCCCGATCACTTCCGTGGTCAGTTTTCCCATGGCGCGAATCTGCGCGATCTCTTCCTCATCCTTGGTCATGCGAGCGGTCAGAAAAGGGCTGTCTTTGTAAAAGCTGGTGAAATCGATTCGCGGCACGATCACTTTGAGTTTCTCAAGGATGGCGTACTGCGGTGCCAGATCCAACTGGCCGGAGATGGCGACAGTGCCGCTCGACAGCCCGCAGGATTGCATCGCCTCCTTGATTCGCAAGGCGATTGCCAGGGACACATCCCCTTCCGCTTGTTGGATATAATCCGCCAGCGGGGTCTTGGTGAAATAAGGCTGCGTTTCCAACCCGCTTTTCGCGGCTTCCTCACGTTCCATATCGACAAAATGGAACAGGATCGCATCGCGATTTTTCAGTTTGAACAGGTCGGCCTGGTTGACATGATGGATGCCGGTCAGATATACCATATCAGGATTGTTGAAAAGATTGCCGCTGACCCATAGCGCGTCAATATTGGCCTGTTCCATCAACCTGTCGATATCACTTCGCATATTTACTCCTGAGAGATCTAAGATGAGAAAACGTGTTGCACCTGCCTGAGAAAAACACTTTCTTGTTCAGGCAGGATCGTGCGCGGGTCAAACAGGATCTTTCCATCTTCAATCCGCGCGATCAGCGGCACCGCAAGTTCGCGCAGCGATCGCATCACCTGGTCAGGTTTCTCGACGGATACGCTGATCAGATGGGTTGGCAGTTGTTCTTCTGGCAGGCTGCCCCCGCCCACCATCGAAAACCCCGCTCTCACCTGGCAAAAACCAAGCTGGCTGGCCCAGTCAAATGCCTGCGCACGGATATCCTCCTCTGAACGGGCGATCATGCGCCAGATCGGGATTTTTTCAACCGCTTCACCCTTCAGATAATGGGTGAGCGTGGCGGAAATACCGGCCAGGCAGGTCTTATCCGCCCGCACAGCGCGCGCGAAAGGATGCTTTTTGATCTTCGCCATCAGGTCGGCTCTGCCTACGATGATCCCTGCCTGCGGGCCGCCCAGCAATTTATCGCCGGAAAAACACACCAGGTCCACCCCGCCTGCCAGTGCTTCCTGGATCGTGGGTTCATGCGGCAATCCGAATGGCATAGTATCGAGCAGTGCGCCTGAGCCCTGGTCATAAACATACGGGCATGCATAACTGTGTGCCAGGCCCGCGATCTCGCTTTGCGGCGGTTCGGTGGTAAAACCGATGATCTTAAAATTGGAATGGTGCGCGTTCATCACCAGCGCTGCGCCCTCTTCCAGCGCGTTCTCGTAATCCTTCAGGTGAATGCGGTTGGTTGTTCCGATCGCGGCCAGCTTCGCGCCGCTCTGGCGCATCACATCCGGCACGCGGAACCCGCCTCCGATCTCGACCAGCTGCGAATGCGGAATGATCACTTTTTTCGCGCGGGCGAGCGCGCTCAGGATCAGCATCGTGGCTGCGGCATTGTTATTGACCACAAAAGCGCTTTCGACATCCAGCAGCCGCTTCAGCAGGTCTTCAGCGTGCACCGAGCGTTTGCCGCGCTTGCCGCTGCCCAGGTCAAATTCCAGGTTGTTATATGCGCCTGACACCGCATCCATCGCGGCGATTGTTTCGGCGCTCAATGGTGCACGCCCGAGGTTGGTGTGCAGAATGATGCCGGTGGCGTTGATTACGGGTAGCAGCGATGGCGAGATCCAGGAATTGGCGAGGTGATCTGCTTTGCTGATGATCTGCGCGGCAGGTGGCATCTCTTCGCCCGCTTTGGTTGTCTCCCGTATTGTGGAAAGGACATCGCGCAGCGCGCTGACAGCCAGATCGTGCCCAAATTGCGCGCTTAGCCGCTGTCCCTCCGGTGTGCGCAGGATCGCATCCACAGAGGGAATCGCGCGCAGGTCAGAGTTCTTCATCAACACCCCCCGGATTGAATGCCGATCGCTCTGCCATTCTCAGCAGCATCTCAAACAACAGGAATCCAACACCAATGATGGCGGTGATCAGATTGGTCAGGATCCGTCCCAATTGCAGCCAGGCCAATAACGCCAGATATGTCCCAAACAGGATCGATTCCCGCACCAGCACACGGCTGGGGACGTAATCCTTCGCGAACCGCCGCTGGATGATGTAGCTGCCAGGCAGGGCAATACCAGCGCCAAATATAACCAGAAAGAAGAAGAACATCCAGCGCGGGCCCAGCCGCGGCTCAAGCATGAAGAGCGTAAAGACCAGCCCGCTGCCGCCGATCAATACAAGGAACAGGGTGATGATCAGGATCTTTCCAAAGGGTGGCAGGTAACTTTTCTTTTTCATAGGCATGATTATATTCTATGTGAAAAAGGTTTGCGGTTCGGCGCAGCGATGACCATAAGTCATGGAGCTGTGCGCGCGGTAAAATTGATGAAAGGAAATTGATTGCGTAATAAATCTTACCAAGGGATAAGTATGAAAAAACGGGAGATGGTATTTCTGCTGATTGTATGCATGCTGATAATTCTGGCTGGCTGCGCAACGCGCCAGAAACTGGATATCAGCGGAGGTAATATAACAACACCCGCAAATACCATTGAACCCACGGCTGTCGTTTCAGATATTCTCATCCGGGTTGCCTATTGCCCTTCAATGGAGGATCACCTTCCGTTATTGAATGTCGAAGGTTTCGCTATTGAAACATTACCATATCCAAATGCGGCCCAGGCTTTGCGGGCAATAATAAACCGTGAGGTCGATACAGCGCTGATTGGAAGAAAGCCATATACTGTCGAAATGGTTTGGGATTTCGCTGTTCTTCAGCTGCGCGATGGCGTAACCTTGATTAATGCACAGCAAAGAGTGATCCCTTATGCTGATCTAGTCTCAGTGACCATTCATACGATGTTAAGCATTCAGGAAGCTCAAGGATTATTTCCCGAAGGAACACGCATAATCCACCATACCGAGCACACTCCTGCTGATCTTCTCGACCAGGATAGCGCAGTGCTCATGGATTGGGCGCAGGTGGAAGGGAATTATCAATTATTGACCCCGGTTAATGAACAAGGCCAGAAAATTCCACATTTCCGAACACCTTTTTTTGTGTATCCCGCTTCTTTCGCAGAGAAATTGCAGGCGGTAATTACTAATATTTCAGCTTCCTAAAAATAAACAAGTTTCTTCAGGCCTCCTTGCCATAAACAAAATGGATAATATCTCGCTCATTACAAAGCTAAATACGTTTAAACGTGTGTGCGAGGTAGATGCGTATTATCCCTGGCTTTTACGTGCGCTTGGTGTTTGGGTAGATAATTTGTAAGCGCTACAGAAAACTATTCTACCGGCAATGCGGAACAGGCAAACAAAAATCTGGATCAAGCGATCCAGATGAAATAGAATCCGACCAGAATGATGATAATGCCGCTGGCTTTTTCCAGATGATCCATCCATTTTCCAAAAGACCGCAGGCTTTTCAGCACGCCCGTGAAAGTACCCGCCATAATGATCGGTACGCCTCTGCCCAACGCGTAAATGAAAAGCAGCACAGCGCCGTAATACACGGATTGGCTTTGCGCCATCACAATGGTCAGAATGGCAGCCAGAACCGGTGTCGCGCATTGCGATGCGACCAGCCCGGATACCAGGCCCAGTAAAAAAGCGCCGCTGAGGTTTTTCATCCGCACCTTTTCACGCAAACCCGCCAGCCACACCGGCGGGGTAATGTGGAAAACGCCCAGCATCTGCAAACCGATCAGGATGCACACAACCGCCACGATGTAATACCACAACCGCGTCGTCCCGCCGATCATCCCGCCGACCACCGAAGCGATCACACCCAGCACCATGAATGTTACTGCCAGCCCGGCGCTGAACACAAGTGAGATCAGGAACGCTTTTCGCCGCGGGACATCAACCGAACCGCCGATATAACCGATGATCAGCGGGATCATGGCCGCGTTGCATGGTCCGATGCTGGTCACAACCCCGCCGATAAACACTAAAAAATACCCAATAATTGATGCGGGTTGGAGCACCGATGGATCAAGGTTCATTCTTCATTCCCGATGATCTGGTCCAAAGTGGCCCGCAGTTGCTCGGCAGACATCAACCCGGTGGTGTCTGTGACCTCGCCATTGCTGTTAAAAAAGAGCTGCGTGGGTATCGCCCGGACCTGCGCGCGCATCAATAAATTGCGGTTGGCTTCGTCATACACGTTGACATCAACCATGTGTACGCGGTCGTTGTATTCTGGCAGCACTTCATCAACCACTTTCATCATTTCAGTGCACAGATAGCAGTCATCAGAATGGAAGAAAACGAATATCGGCTGCCGGTCTGCATGCAGCCGGTCTATCTTCTCTTCCAGTGTTTCGGCGACTGCGATTTCCGGGGAGTTAACAGACACGCCTTCTTCTAACGCGGCTGGCAAAACGATCTCTGCGGATAATTTTCCGACATTCTTATTTTGCGTCTGTTTGACCAGTAACAGCACGGCGGCAATCAAAACAACGCTGATGATGACGGCATACTGGAAAACCCGCGTCTTTTCCTGCGGATGGTTATCTTTGGGTTTCTGGTGTGATCTTGCCATGTACCTCTTATTCGATCTTCCGGATTATCTGCGCTTCTTTTTCCCTTTGGGTTTCGCAAAACCGGTGCCGATGAAAATCCCAAATTTCGGAAGGATGTGTTGATGCACAATATAGATCAAGCCAGCTCCGGCCAATGATGCGGTGAAAACGATCAACGATGTCCCCAGTTGATTCATCAGGTCCGGATTGATCAGCATCACCAGGCTCAATGTCAGGATGACCGCCCCGCTGATCAGTTTCAGGATGCGCCCATGCTTCTCTTCGATCTTGCTTGCTTTCATTGTCACCACTGCGGTGCCGAAGACAAACAGTTCATCAATCAGATAGATCAACATGTAAACAGCCAATAAGGCAATGAAAGTCATTGTGGTTACGTTGTTGGAGATCATCAGGTTGCTCCAGATGACCGGGAAACCCGCGGTGCAGGCAAATTCGATCAGGGAGACTCCCACAGCCAGTGCTGCCGTCGAGATGATCAGGCTGACCAACGAACGCGGCGTGGTCACAGTGCTGCGCATGTTCTCATACAACCTGGGTTTGTGTTTATCAGAAATAGTGAAAGAAACACCTTCTTTGTACCAGAAGTAATCTTTCAGGTTAACCAGGCCAAAAACCAGCGCAAGCAGCCCGATCAGCACCTGGATCCATTTCAGATAACCGACGTAGCTGAAGATGGTGAACACGCCGGCAATGAAAAGACTGTATATAATGGTAGTGGTGATCAGGAATGTCAGGCCGACAACCAGTGTTTTCGCGCGTGATCCGCTGTGGAGTGTGATCGCCAGCAGAACGGATAGCACCCACAACGAGCATGGATTGAACCCATCCACAAAACCGATGATCGCGCTGCTGACCAGTAAGGATTGCTGATCAAGATCGACCGGCCCGATCAGCGGGATATGGATGATATTTCCAGACGGATTTTTCTGTGCGCTGTCTGCTTGCGCCGGCATTTCTTGCGGCAATTCTGCTTCAGCAGTCTGTGTGGGCTCTACCGGTGTTTCTTCTTCTACGATTTCCGCCCCCGGATTGGTCTCGCGTCGTTTTTCTAGACTCGATTGAACAGCCAGCTCGATCTCGTTTTTGAATTCCTCCCGAAAACCGATCCAGTACTGATCGCCGACGACCGTCGTCGGCACTCCGCGCGGCTCAAATCCAAGCGCTTGTCCAAATTCAAGGAACAATGCGCGATTCTCTTCAATATAATAAATCTCGTATGAATTGAGTTGTACATCTGGCGCGTATTTTTCTACCAGCGCTTCCAGGAACGGTTTCTCAGCGGCGCAGTGCGGGCAGCCCTCTCCCCAGAAGAAATATATATTGACCGGTTCTGTCTGATCTTGTCCCTGCGCAAAAACCGGAGTAGACAGGGAATTTAAAAATGTCAGCAGGATGCTTGCAAGGAATATTACTTTTTTTGTCTTTTTCAATTTCAGAGTCCTTTTGAATATTTTCAAACCGCTGGAAATTATAATACGCATTCAACGACGGGAATATGGAGATGGACCCTTCTTCTTATAGTTTGACATAAGAAATCGTTTATTAGCAATAGTCAATCGTAGCGGTGATCACAACGGTACCGCAGTGAGGACATTTGAGATCTTCTTTGATGTTGCCTTTTACAATGATCTCTTCCGTATATCCGCTGTCTTTTTTACATTGATAACACATGATCTTTTTATATTTGGTCGTCATTTCTTTCTCCTTTCAAGCTCACCATCTCTCACGGTCCGAAAATCAATTTACACGTTGATTTTGTCCGGTAATTCTTCCGGATTTTTTCTGGTTTTTTCAACGGCCCAGAAAATTAAGATGATCACGCCAAAGAATCCCGCCAACAATAGCAGCAATGTGGCCAGCGGCGTGCCATCCACCCATGCGCCATATAACAACCCGGCAGCTGTGCTGAATAATGCCACCCAGGCGACATATACCCATGCTTTCAGTTTTCCGATGATCGAGGCGGTGATCAATATGCTTTGCAGGCTCAATTCAGGATCAGAGATCAGATATGCCAGCAATGGGCCCCTGTGCATCCCCAGGCTGAGGAACATTTGCGCGATCGGGACCTCGACCAGGGTCGGAAAGTACATGAATACACCAAAAACGACACCTATGAAGTTCCCGAAGACTGTGTTGCTCCCAGCCAGTGCCTGGATCCATTCCGGTCTGATCAATCCGCGAATGATGCCAACGGTGAACACACCCACGATCAGCAGCGGGAAGATCTGCTTGACGAAGCGCCAGGTCTCCCACAGGAAGTCTCGGATCTCATCGTTAGTCAGTTTATATTTCAGCATCCAGCCCAGCACGAGCAGGGAAAGGACCACGCCAATGAATTTTCCGGTTAATTGGATTTGTACTGACCCTGCCATCGGAACGAGGCTTAGCGAAGCGAACGAAAGTGTCAACCCAACCAGCGCGGTTGAGATCCATGTCCATGCATTAAAGCCGTCGTGGATCTTCTCCAGCCCTTTCCACGCGCTAAGGCCGATCACCGCCAGCATGCCGATCAGGATCGAACCCTGAACAGTTACGCCTTCTTCACCACGGGTCGCGTCAAATGGCACCAGGGTAAGCAGAAAATCGCGATACCGGTCCACACCTGCAATCGGGAGCTCAAAATGCGCGTACACATTCTTCAGCGCGTCAATCTGGAAAGTGCCAATGATCAGGAGGGCAACTAGCACTAAAAGGAAGACTAATGCAGCTGGGCGCATGCTCCCCTGCTTGGCAAACATTGCGTCTGTAGCGCGGTCATGCGCGGCATCTTCTTTACGGAAGATGACCGCCATGATCAGGCCAATGCCAATGCCGAAAGCCAGCGAAAGGAACAATCGCGCCAGCGCCAGGTCCATTCCGATCACTGTGCCGGTGTAGGTCAGGGCGAGGATATTTACCGCAGGTGCCACAAACAGGAAAGTGATAGCCGGCCCGAGCCCCGCGCCTTTCTTATGGATGCCGGCAAACAACGGGATCACCGTGCATGAGCATACCGCCAGCAAGAACCCGGCTGCTGCCGCGGCGGGGTATGAAATGAATTTAGGCGTGTTGCGGCCCAGATAGCGGGTGATTGTTTCTTTGGGAATCAATGCTGTCATCGCGCCAGCGATGGTGAACGCGGGTAACAGGCACAGCAACACGTGTGCTGCGAGATATGCGGCCAGGTTGCCCAGACCGCTATAAAGTAGAGTTGAGATGGTGCTAAGTATATTGCTCATCATAATGCTCCTTGTCCTCTATATTCAATAGAGTGAATATGTATTTGGCCTTGAAAAGCCCCGACTGTGCGGGGCTTCTTTATTTGTCATTCCCGCGAAAGCGGGAATCATCTTGGTTGTTCATTTGGCTTGCGCGGCTGTTTCAACCCAGCCCTGAATTTCAGTTTCGGAAGGGATCCGTCCGGACGAGACCACTTCTCCATTGATAACCAGGCCCGGGGTTGACAGGATATTGTATTCAAGGATCTTGTTGTATTCGGTGACTTTTTCAAGTTCAGCATCCATACCCAACCCGTCCACAACTTTGCGGGTGATCTGCTCCAATCGTTTGCAGTTTGCACAGCCAGAACCCAGGACTTTGATATCTATCATTTTTTGCTCCAATATTTTATTGATTTTCGATCAATTCCGATTCTTGTTGAAGTACACTCGCTGCACTACCATCTCCGTCACAGTTCGGACAAATACATTTGTCCAGTACTTGGATATCCTGTTTCCTCGGTAGTTTTTCCTGGTCAAATCCTGCTATCAAACCAGCCTTTTTTATCAAGTCGATGATTTCCTCGTTGGCAAGGCGATAGTAGATATATTTCCCATCCCGGCGCGTTTCAAGCAGGTTCAATTCACGCAGCGCCATCAGGTGCTGGGATATATATGCCTGCCGCTTTTTCAACAGTGCTTCCAGGTGGCAAACGCATGCTTCCTGTGCCCACAGGGTCATCACCAGCCGGATGCGGAACGGATTGCCTAATACGGCCAATACCTCGCTTGCTTGATGTTCGAATGAATGTGATCGCATTTTTAACTATATATTCAATAACAAGAATATAATACTGGAAAAACCACTTTTTTGCAAGGGATGGATTCATTTTTCTATTGCAAAATTTTCAAAAAGTAATCAACGACTGTTGCAAGTCGTGCCTGGCTGGGTAAGAAGCATGGGGTTATAAAAAAAGGAATGCATGCATGGATTACCGCGGTAAAGGGCGATATAAGGATCCATCTATGCGTTGCGTTGGAAAATATTAGGTAGATGGGTGGTTATGCGCTGGTTGTCTTGGCGTCTTTCACCCGGCTATGATCCATACCAGCCCGCCGGCTCCCAGCACAACGGATATCACCAGCAAGATGTAGATCGTACGGTTGAAGTCGGTGTTGATCACGGCATCATGCTGGTTTTTTGGGTTGTAGAACACTCTCACTTTTTGGCCTGCGAGAAATGGGGCGATTACCTGTTCAGCTCTTGCCTGATTCATCTTGCCTGTGCTGATCCCATACGTTCCTGAGCTGTATGTCCTGCCATCAATGGTGTAATCATAATATACGCGTGGTGTGTAGCCGCTCAGATCGCCATCGTCATCATAAGCTGATTCCAGCTCTGTCCCCGTAATGGTTCCCTCCGTGGTCGGCCACGATTTGCTCGCCTTAGCTCTGCGTATCGCCAGCATGGATAAGATAAATGCGGCTAACCCGAAAATGAAAAGTGCATACCCGCCCATGGCATCCTCCTATTCGCTTTCGTCCTCTTCTATTCATCATAACCATTTTCTTCCTGATTGCAAGTGATTTTTCACAGCCATACCTGGCAAATAATTCTTCCAGTTATCCTTGGCTGTCTTCGCAAACCCCCCATTTCTCAGATTTAGCTAAGTATCGATATACCTTTCCCTTTGTTACGACTTCATCAACTATGGGCACGGTCAATTGACCTGCTCTTCTTAGAGTAGAAGTACAATCTGTAACTTGTGGTATTGAAAATTAAGCGCTATTTGCGGACCAGAACGTTTTCCATTACCAGCGTGTCAATGCCGCTGTTGCGGAATGTCGAAAGGGCGTTGGTTGGCGTGTTGACGATCGGTTCTCCGCGCAGGTTGAACGAGGTGTTCATCAGCACCGGCACACCGGTCGCTTTTTTGAACAGTTCTATCAGCCGGTAATAGCGCGGGTTCCATTCCCGCCGCACGGTTTGCAGTCGCCCGGTGCCCATGTGGTTCACAGCTGGCACTTTCTTACCCAGTTTTTCATCATATTTGCAGACAGTCAGCATGAAGCGCGGTGTGTACTGTCCCGCTGATTCCAGCAGTCCCGGGAAGTATTGTGGTGCATCCTCCTCAAGGATGACCGGTGCAAACGGCCGGAAGGGCTCACGGAACTTGATCTTGGAATTGACGATATCTTTCATTTCAGCGCGGCGCGGGTCTGCCATAATGCTGCGGTTTCCCAGCGCGCGTGGCCCCCACTCAAACCGGCCTTGAAACCAGCCAATCACCTTCCCCGCGATGATGTCATCCACCACTTTCTGGATCAGGATGTCATCATCCTGGATTTGTTCGTAAGAAAACTCGCTTTTTCTGACCGCTTCCAGCACCTCATCTTCGCTGTAAGATGCTCCCCAGAAATTATGATCCTGAATGAATTTTCTGGGTTTACCCAGCAGGATATGGTATGTGTAGAGCGCTGCGCCCAGTGCGCCGCCCGAATCGCCCGCGGCGGGTTGGATGAAGATCTGTTCAAAAGGAGTTTCATCCAGGATGTGCCCATTGGCTTTACTGTTTAACGCGACACCACCGGCGTATACCAGGTTTTTCGAGCCGGTCCGCTGCTGCGCGCTTCTGGCCATCTTGAGGATGATTTCTTCGGTCACGGCTTGGATGCTGGCGGCAATATTTGCATAATGCTGGTTTTCTTTTGCCTTTGGCGAATTCGGATCCATTTGAGGATCCACCCGCGGCGTCAGGAATTCTTCTTCATGCACCCTGGGTTGTCCGAACAATTCGATAAACTTCTTGCTGTAACTCTGCTCGGGAGAATAATGGAAGCTGAAGTAGCGCAAATCTAAACGAATACTGCCATCATCAAAGATATGCACCAGCTTGCGGATATCATCCACGTAAACCGGATCGCCATAGGGGGCCATCCCCATCACCTTATATTCACCTTCATTGACCTGAAAACCAAGGAATGCTGTAAAAGTTGAATAAAGCAGCCCCAGGGAATGCGGAAAACGCTGTTCGTGGGTCAGGGAAATTTCGTTTGGCTGGCCGTTGCCCCAATCAGCCCGGCCGTAACCCATGGTGGCTGTGGTCCATTCGCCTACACCGTCAATGGTCAGGATGGCAGCCTCCTCAAACGGGGAGGCATACAGGGCCGATGCGGCATGGGACATGTGGTGGTCAGCGAAGATGATCATCTCAGGTGGGACCGCAAGTTGTTCCATGATGATATTCTTCATCCATAGTTTGTCTCCCCACCATGTGATCATGGATTCTCCAAAGGTTTTCCATGTGCGCGGAAAAGCGCTCAACGCGGTTGTCAGAATACGTTCAAACTTCACCACCGGTTTTTCGTAAAACGCGATGTAATCAAGGTCGTCAATATCGAGATCGCCGGTTTTTAGGCAGAACTCGATCGCCAGTTTTGGAAACCCAAAATCATGCTTGATCCGGCTGAAACGTTCCTCTTCAGCCGCTGCGATCAATTCTCCATCTTTGATCAGCACGGCGGCAGCGTCGTGATAGAAGCAGGATATGCCTAGAATGTTCATTAGAATTGCCGCCTTGCATCCTGGATTTCTTTCGATTCGCTTTCCAGTTCAAACCAGTACGAGCTTCTCTCAGATTGCCTTTGGTATAGCGGGTCGCGGAAAACGGTGTTGATGATGCCAAAGGGTATCAGAATTGTGAAGTAAAACAGCATCAGGATCAGCCTGCCTTGAAAATTACCGAGCCGGAATGCAAACAATTTCCAGCCAGCCCACAGCCGCTTCAGGATATTTCTGGATTCTCCAGATTGTGTGCGTTGCTCGTCTTCTGAAAGGGCCGATGGGTGGGCGATCAGGGTAACGGCAATTCCCGCAATCAGGGCCATCACTGGAAAAAATAAGTGTGCAGCCCAGCTTAGAGGGGGTTTCACGGTGGCTGCCAGGCCCCACAGCAAAACCAGGATGATTCCATCCGAAAGTTCAGCCGCCATCTGGTGCTTTTTCGAAAATAAAACCCGGCCGATGGAATAACCCACCAGGGTTAGGACAAACAAACCAATCCAGCTTAATAATTTCATGACTTAGGTAATCCTTTCCTTACAAAGTTTGTCTTGTGATAAGAACAAATGGAATTCATGCGCCCATCGCGATTCTTATCGGATTCCGGGTTTGAATCGGTCCGCCGGTTGAATCGAAGTTTAAAACAAGGTATAGATGAAAGGTGCTAAAGGAGAACCCTGTGCGAAGATCAGCAGCCCTACCACCATGATCAATACCACCACCATCGGGATGAGCCACCACAGCTTGCGCTGCCATAAATAAGAGAAAAGTTCTCCCATCACGCCCAGCCGTGTGCCTAGCTTCCGATTCACTTTTTTCTTTTCCAAAGGATGACTCCTGTTTCAAAATTTTAAAAAATCGTAGCAATTATAGTGCAGAATGGATGCGGTAATCGCTCCAGATAAAAAATCATGTTTCCGATCGAATGCAATTTCAATTGTCTAATTTGAATCTTTGCTTCCCTCTGTCAACATCCCATTTTCCTGCATGAATTGCGTGACAAATTCTGCTTGCAGTCTGCTTCCCGCTTCTGTCAGATGGATGTAATCCCCATAAAGTCCTTCGCGCTCCACTTGATCCATCAGATAGCGAACATCCAGGTAATAAACATGCTCCCATTGGTTGCTGACATCCATAAGGACATCATTGAAATCGCGTATCAGTGCGTCCCAGGAATTCACCAAACCTGAATGAGGAGCGCCATACCGTTCCCATCTGCCCAGGCTGGCGTTTCGGTCTGTGTTCTCGAGCTGGTAATAAAATGGGTTGATCGGCAGCAGGATGACCGATACCTTGTCATTTTCAAGCTTTAGGTTCTCCATCTCCTCCATCAGTAGTCGGCGCGTCGCTGAAAGCATGACGCCCGGGTCATAATCTGTCATGGTGCCTTTTGGGTGAGAAAGCCACTGTGAAAGATAATGCGAGATTGCCAGAAAATTTGAAAAAGGGATCGGGGTGATGTTGAAACGCACGTCTGCCCAGGTCAGGTCGGGTGTCCAGTTCTCGCGGTAATAGGTCAGCAGCGAGATATCATTGGCTGCCTGCACAGTGATCACCTGCACATCGCTCGGTTTGACATGGCTGAATACTTCGATCTTTAACTTTTCAAATGATTGCTTGAGGTTATACGAAGGCACTCCGGCATTGATGACATAATAACGGTACCCCTGCTCTGAAAGTGTTTCCGCCAGGAAAGTTGGGTATGTTACCTCGTTACCAATACCCGCCCCAAATGGAACTGAATCACCCAGGCACACCACAACCTGGCCGACCTCTTCCGTAAATGGCTGCGTGGTGATCCTTTCCCCCCAGACGTTGATCGGCATGTTCTGTACTTTGTCATAAAAATCCGGGCGCAGGGCATAGCGCCGGCTGTCATCGGTTGGGGCGATATAGTCAACGCGAAATGCGTCTTCTTGCCAAAGCCAGCGTTCATTGTTGATCCGGTAGGCTGTCTGTAAAACCATTTCCCCTAAGATCAGGGTAATCAGTGTAGAAAATACAACTAATGATAGCTTCTTAATTTTTTCATTCATCGGTAATGAAATTAGGTTTTTATCGTATTTATTAATAAGTGCTTCCATCGAGGTTGCGGAGTACATTTTGTATGTAGGATCATCATTATACCAATCCTGTAATATGGCAGGACCAGATTTCCATCCGCAAAATAGATAGTTTGTAAACAAAAAACTTTAACCAATCGAAATTTTTGAGATTATTACGGTTGAACGCCAAATATTTGGATCAAATGCATTCGGTTATCGGCAAAAGTAATCATTTTCAAAATATACTTCATCAAATATTTACCCAACCGTAATAAATTATCACTGCATGGCTTTTTTGCAAACCCTTTTTACTGGTATCAGCTACATGTAAACTGGATAAGCAAAAATGGTATAAAATATACAAGCAAATTATTCATAAAAATAACCAATCAATCAAATCAAGATTCTTTATTCAACCTGAATGCCCATAGATCGCAGATGAAGGAACAAGAAAACAAGGGTAATTACACCATCAAGACCCGTCCCGGGTTGCTTTCCGCAACCGAAAGATCTCTCCTCAGGTGGGTGGAAATCATCATCGCGTGTGTTCTCCTGGCGGTTCTGGTCTATCTTATTTTTATCAGCCCCGCCTCCACGCAAAATTTACGAGATTATAAGATTCTTGTCACAGTAGAGGTGCTGATCGTTTTCGCTGCGATTTTGCTAAACCAGCGCGGAAAATACAATTTTTCATCAATTCTGTTCATTCTGGCCGCTATAGTTGGTCCGTGGTGGTCAGCTTTCATGGACCCCACAGTTTTTCGTGGCAATCTCTTCCCGCTTGTTTATACGGCCATCCCAATCCTCTTCAGCAGTTTCTTTTCTCCGGTGCATGTGACTGCTTTGGTTGGCTTATTCCAGGTGACAGGTTTGGCAGTGTTTCTGCATAAAGGCGGTTTCAATCTGAGCGAAGGACCGGCAAGTTTGTTCTTTTTTGTCGTGTTTATGTACGCGTTTGGTCTGATCTTCAATATCCAGAACCGAAATAATCGCCAAATTATCACAGACCAGGTCAATGAATTGGAGGAGCTCGCGGTGCGCGATCCGCTCACCGGGCTCAACAACCGCCGCTTTCTTTTTGAATTTTTGGAAAAAGAGATTGCTCGCCTGAAACGTGAGAATGCGCCGCTGTCACTGCTGATTCTTGATATTGATGATTTCAAACAATTAAATGACGTCTGCGGTCATTCCGGTGGGGACACAACTATTGTTTCTATCGCGCAATCACTGAAAGATCATTTCCGTGAATCTGACATCATCAGCCGGTATGGTGGCGATGAGTTTCTGATCGTCATGAGTGGAACCGATGCTGTTCACGCCAAAGAAAGAGCGGCAGAGTTGCAGCGAATGATCTCCTCAGGATCATTTGACCATGATTGTCAAAATGCCCGCCAGGTTACCATTTCAATCGGGATCGCAAGCTTTCCACATCATGGCCAAACAGTTGACGCGCTGATCAAATCCGCAGACCAGGCGCTTTACCGTGCCAAGCGCAAAGGAAAGAACCGCATCGAATCCGCGTAAAGCCGGCGCACCATTTCCCGGTTTGATCAACTTGCCTTTTCTTGATGGATTCATTTTCTGTTCACGATAAGAAATATGAGATTAAAATTGTTGCATCTAATGAGGAGTCTATTCTATGATGCGCCCTGATCACGTACGCAAGATTAATAAAGCAACCAATGCGATGCACAACCAGGTTGCGATCGCCGTGAAGGATCCTTTCCGTCCTCAATACCACTTCCTGCCGCCTGCCAGTTGGATGAACGATCCCAATGGCACCATCTTCTACCGTGGGGAATACCACCTCTTTTATCAGCATAACCCCTATCAACCCGCGTGGGGGAAAATGCAATGGGGACACGCGAAAAGCACAGACCTCGTTCACTGGGATCATCTGCCTATCGCGCTCGTTCCGGACGGTTTTCCCGGCGAGGTGCAATGCTGGTCCGGTTGTTGCGTCATTGCTCCGGATGGTACTCCCACCATCTTCTATACCAGCATGAATGCGCCAGCGCTGCTCACCCATGCGGAGCGCTTTTCTCAGCAATGGATTGCCACCAGTGATACCGGCATGCTGGCCTGGGAAAAAAGCGCGCGCAATCCCATCCTGCATGATCGCAAAAGCCATCCAGCCGGCTTCATCCCCCGCCAGTGGCGTGATCCATATATCTTTCGAGAAGGTGATGATTGGTACATGGTGCTGGGCGGACGCGAACCAGCTGAAGCGTATGGCTGCGTATTCTTGTACCGCTCGCACGACCTGTACAATTGGGACTACCGGGGTGTTCTCTCTACATACCGCGTTGCCCCGCGCAAATCCATTGAATGCGCCAACTACTTCCCGCTGGATGGGAAATATGTCCTGCTGGTCTCTCCTTACACCCAGGTCAGCTTCTCGATTGGTGATTTTGTGAATGACCAACACAGCGCCCAGGATTGGTATGTCTTTGATCACAGTCTGCAATACTACGCCACCAATACATATCAGGACGATCATGGTCGCACGATTGTGGTGGGCTGGATCCGTGCGAATGGCAGCAGCGGCTGGGCGGGTTGCCTCAGTCTCCCGCGCGTGGTCCGCCTGGACATGGATAACTGTCTGCGCATAGAGCCAATCAAGGAATTAGAGGTACTGCGCACTGCGCATAGGCATGCAGAATATGATCTGGACTTGTTATCCGAGCAAAAAATGGGAGATGCATTCGTCGGTAACTGTGTGGAGATTCAAGCGCAGTATGACCTGCAAAATGCCGGGGTGGTGGGTTTCAAGCTCATTGATGATCAGCAAATCCATCTCATCAGCTATGATGTTCACAAGAACATTTTCCAGGCAGTCAATGAAATTGCTGCATTGCAGTTCCCGCAGGAGCAAAGACTATCGTTGCGCATTTTCATCGACCGTTCGGTGTTCGAGATATTCATCAATGGCCGTGAAACCTTTTCAACCACCATTTACCCGGAGCTTGCAGATGACCACCAGCTGAAAATCGTGCCGTTTGTTGAAAATGTGAACGGGCATGCAAGCCTGGATTTCTGGAATATGCGTAGTATCAATCTGGACCGCCTCGGCGCAACCTAACATCGCATCAATCACCCGGCGACATTTAATGTGAATTTTCTTAGCAAGATAAGATCAGCAAATCTCATGCTGCATTAGTGGATCAATTCATGCTGCCAGTATTTTGGGTATCTCCGCCATGACAGTCTCGAAATCCGGTTCAGTCAGGTCTCTTCTCTTTTCATTTTCATGAAAATCGGAGTCCACTTGCCATCATCTTGATTGTTGTTTATAATTTTTTACCAGCGCCAAACTTGACGCTCTCATCTTACCCAATTTCAAGTTTTGCAACTGACCCACATAAAAAAATATGACTACGATCAACTCGCGGCCAATGCAAATCCATTTAAACTGGAGGATTCTCACTCCATGATGATGGATATCCTTTTTTTGATTGCGATTTTGGTCTTCACTTTGATCGCTATCTTCTCAAAACGGCTATTGATCTCCGCTGTCTCATTAGGCCTGGTCAGCGTCATCCTCTCGATCCTTTTCTTTGACCTGGGCGCGCCATTCGCGGGCGGTTTCGAGCTCAGCATTGGCGCGGGGTTGATCAGCATCTTATTCATCATGGCTATCTCGCTCACGGAAATGGGAAAACACGAATCATGAACTCATCCCTCTCGCGCAAGCCAGCGTTTAAATCTCTCCTCATCCTGCTCAGTATTTTGTTTCTGTTTTGCGGCTGTTCTTTAAATATCAGCATGGATGACCCCCAGTCTGCTCGGATCACCAGCGACGGAGCTGGCGAAACGTTTCAGGAATATCTCTGGTATCAAAATCCGGTCGTCTTATTACTGCATATCGCGCTCATGCTCGCGGGAGCTATCGGTGTCACTGCGTTGCTGCCCGCGCCTTACGAGGAGGAAATTACAGAATGACTCTCCCTGATAATTTCCTTATCCCGATCACAAGCATCATCCTTTTCTTGTTGGGATGGGTGTGCCTGTTGACCCAGCGCAATGCGCTCAAACAGGTCATCGGCATCAAGATCCTCTTGCAAGGGGTGACCTTGATCATCGTGTGGATCGGCAGCCAGGTGGACAATTTGTATCTGGCACAGGTAATGGTCATTTCAGCGCTGGTCGTTGAGGCGGTGGTCATTTCGCTGGCGCTTTCCATGATCGTTAGTGTTTTTCGCAATGTGCCGGATGGGGATATTGACCAGTTGCGGGAGCTGCGCGGATGATGGGTCAACTGCTCGTCTTCTTGACTATCCTGCTGCCGTTGATGGGTGGGCTCGTTCTGCTGTTGTTCTTGCGTGGCGAAGACCAGCACCGGCAGATCATATTTTCCTCCTTGATCGTGGCTCTTTCATTATTAACCACGGTATTCACCATCATGATGCACCCGCCGCCAGCCGCCTTTTGTCTCTCCTGGCTCACTTCCGCCGGCTCAATGTGTGTCACCTTCGAAAGATCCACCCTGATTCTCATCCTCCTGTCCTCTTCCCTTCTCTTATTGCTTTTCACTGCAAGAAAAAACACGATCTCCAGCGCTGTTGAATATGCTTTGTTGTTGATTGCTTTTTCGGTCATGCAGGTTGCGCTCGTTAGTGAGCACTTCATGCTGCGGTATGTTGCGCTGGAATTTGTCGGGCTTTGTATCACAGCCGCAGCACTTTTATTAACCTCTCCCAACGAAAGTCGTTGGAATAACACCAAACAGGTCTTCATCAATCTGCGCATCGGTGATCTTGCTCTGCTGGTGGCAATTTTCATCATGTTCACCATCAGCGATTCTTTTGATATCTCAAGGAATTTTAGTGATGCGCTACAGGGCCCATCCGATTTTCAGATCATTCTGACCGTATGTCTCTTGTCTGCGGTTTGGGTCAAAATGGCGATCTGGCCATTGAATCAATGGCGTAATGCTGTCGAAACAGTCAGGCGTAGCACCCGTGTATGGCTCATGGATATTTGTGCTCCTCTTTTGGGTGCTTACCTGCTTTACCGCAGTGTTCCCATGCTTGAAACCCAGCAGCGGATCCTTTTTCCGCTGGCGTTGGTAATTGGTTATTTTGCGGTCATTTCCTTTGTGGGGCAAGGCGCGCGGCAAGACCATCAGCAGCATCTGCAACGGTCGGATTTTCAATTTTCGTCCATCTGTCTTGTTCTGGCAGCTTTCTGGATTGGCCAGGAAGGCGTGTGGATTTTCATCTTGTTATGGCTTCTCCTGCGTGTTGCCTATCTGGCCTGGCATGAAATGCAAAGCCGCGCAGAACCAAAAGCCGCGCGGTTGGCGGATGTAGAGGCGATCCACTGCATCCTCACGATCGGCTTCTCCTTCCTGCTTCTTTGGCGCTTGTCTGGTCAGGCAGATACGCCCCTCGGTGCATTGGTCACGCTATGGGCGATGTGGTGCACGCACGCATTCAGCCGCGCACAAAGCCTCACACGGCAGTTTGAAATTTCAGCCAGGGATGGCTCCGAAAAAATGCGGCCAAAAAAGATACTCAAAGTCTTCCTCGCGGGAACGGGCATTCTCATCATCGCTATTGGCCTGGCTGGTCGTGTCGCTCTCGTTGTCAGAGGCGGCGTATATGCTCTCTGGACTGAAGCCATGCGATTTGCCCTGCTTCCTTTCTTGCATCAAATCTTTTGGTTCGGTTTGTTTGCCGGCGGGGTGGTTTTGTTGCTCTCGCGCCAGCTGGTGCATCTGAAGGAAATGGTTTATCGCGTTCGACAACGCTTCTCAGCATTCGGCTCAATGGCTGATACCGTTTCCGGACGCGGCACATTGGATCCGTTGGATTTCTATGAACAAGGGAAACACATCTTCGAGAAATCAGCGGAATTTATCTACCATCGTTTTGAAAAAGAAAGTACCGAAAAAATGGGAGAGGGCTTGAGCGGTGTCTTTAAATTTCTTTTTGGAACGATTGAGGGTTTTACCAGCGGCAACTTGTGGAATCGCTCACTCGAGGCGGTTTTAAGATCATCCCGCAATCTGCAGCAAATGCACCATGGCATTTTACGCTTCAATATGGTCCTGCTGCTTGCGTTCATCATTGGCGTTTCAGTTTTTGTGTGGGTCTGGTATTTGAATGGATGGGTATAAGTTGATAAAGGAAAAGAGGGAATCATGAATCAACAGGAATGGATCAAGATATTTGTGCTGATGATCAAGCTGATCGGCGGTATTGTTCTCCTAACACTCGGCAAGCGATTTCGCAACCATGCCCGTTGGGTTGCCCTGGCAGCATCAATAGCATCCCTCGCTCTCTTTATCGCCTATCTTCCAGCGCTCCAGGCAGGGGATCACACTCCATTTGAATTGAATTACATGCCGGCATTGGGGATCAAACTTAGCCTGAATATTGACTGGTTGTCATTTCCATTTTTGCTGACAGAAGAGTTTGTCACCATTTTTGCGATCATCTACTCTCTGGGCTATATCAAGACCGATGACCGAACACATTTGTTTTATGGGTTGCTCTTATTCTTCTCCGCAGGCATGTCCGGAACCACGCTGGCAAATGACATCTTCCTGTTCTACTTTTTCTGGGAATTGATGCTGATCGCATCTGCATTTTTGATCGTTAACTGGGGCGAAAGTGAAAAGCGCAGCGCAACCGCGCTGAAGTATTTCATTCTCACCCATCTCGGCTCACTCTTTGTTCTGGTTGCATTGATCATTGTCTATTCCCAGAGTGGCATCGACCATTTTTCACAGTTATGGCAGGCGTTCCAGATCAACCCGGGTAGTCTGCAGCTGGTCGGCTCATTGTTTTTGATTGGCTTTGGGGTGAAGATGGCGATTGTGCCTTTCCATATCTGGCTGCCGGATACCCACGCCGAAGCGCCGATGCCGGTCACGATCATGCTCGCTGCCGCGATGCTCAGCATGGGAACCTATGGAATTCTAAGATTTCCTATGGGCTTTTTCACGTTTGACCAGTTCGCGGTATTCTCATTCCCGTTGATGCTGTTTGGCGTGATTTCAGAAATCTATGGTGCCGTTATAGCGCTGGTTGAAAAAGATATCAAACGCATCATTGCCTACTCGAGTGTCAGTCAGATGGGCTATATTCTGTTTGGGTTGGGTACATTAACCATTTACGGGGTGGTGGGCTCCACCCTGCATGTCGTTTATCACGCCATCGTCAAAGCGCTTTTGTTCTGCTGCGCTGGCTGGATCATTAAAGAAACCGGCAAACGCGATATTAACGATATTCGCCGCGTCGGCAGAGGCCGTCTCTTGTTGACAGTCTGCACCATGGTCGGCGCGCTCGCAATGGCGGGTGTGCCAGCGCTTGCTCTTTTCAATAGCGAATGGTTGATCTTCAGCAGCGGGTTCCAAACGCCGTATACTGTATTAGCGGTTGTAGAGGTGCTGGGGTCGATCCTCACAGCGGCATATATTCTGCGTTTCGTTGGCTTGCTCTTCTTCGCCCCTGGCAAGGAAACACCAACCAGGGAAATCACACCGCTATCGGTCAAAGTGGCGACTGGCATTCTTGCGTTGCTGACGGTCATCGCAGGTTTCTTCCCGGCGCCTTTATTCAACTATGTGATCAATGAAGTCCCCTTATTGTTTGGTGGCAAATGGTAATCAGTTCGCGCATCTTTCTGGAATTTATCCTGGCGGTGATCGTGATCGCGGCGATCCTTTTGTTCATTGGCGCGCGTTTCTTTCGGTTCCGCAATAGGCGGTTGGCTGTCATCACCGCGTTTATCTTGTTTTGTGTCGCTTTTCTTTGGATTTTCCAATCCCATTTCCAGGGTCTGCTATCGGTGATGCCGTTTTTTGCTGCGAAAACCACCCCTGAATCCTTTTCAGGCAATGTTTTTTATCGATCCGAAAGCGGCGCGCGGTTATTTACTACCCTGATTTTATCGATGGGTTTTTTGGTTTCCATCTATAACGCCGAATATCTGAGAAAAGAACAACGTCAGCATACCTTTTACCCCTTGATGTTGATGATGATGGCCGGTGTCATTGGCATGTTGTGGGCGGCAGATTTACTGCTCGTGTATCTATTCAGTGAGTTGATGAATATCTGTGCCTATTCGTTGGTCGCGTACCGCCGGAAGAGCAACGAAGCCATCGAAGCCGGATTTAAGTATTTGATGATGGGCAGTGTTGCTTCTGTCATTATCCTGGCTGGCATCAGTATTTTGTTCTATACCGCAGGAACCGTTCAAATCAGCCAGATTGATCTTGGCAGGAATGGTTTGTCACAATTAGGCGCGCTTTTCATCCTGAGCGGATTTTGCTTAAAGAGCGCGATTGTTCCGCTCCATACCTGGCTTCCTGGTGCATACAGTAAAGCCCCCAGCACCATCAGCGCGTTATTGTCCATTTTGGAGCAAAGTGTGTTTTATGTGATGTTAAGGATCATCCTCTCGATCGGCATGCCGCCGCTTTTATTAGGCAACCTTTTTCTCATCTTCGCTCTTCTGAATATCTTTGTCGGAAATCTGATGGGTATCATGCAGAAGAACTTGAAACGCATGCTGGGTTATTCCACCATCGCGCAATTGGGATATATTGCCTTGTGTTTCGCGATCGGCCTGCGCAACGGATCTGCGTTAGCGCTGCAAAGCGGTTTTTTCATGATTATCGCGCACGCGCTCACCAAAGGCCTTGCGTTTCTTGGGGCAGGCACCTTCTATCATTATGAAGGTTTGGATAATATTAGTGAAATACGCGCGCTGCATAACCATCCGCTCTTCTCGATCATCGTCCTTATCGTGGCAGTTCTCAGTTTGTCTGCCATCCCGCCCTTCCCGGGCTTTACCGGAAAATGGGCTGCGTTGACAAGCGTCTTTGCGGCCAATGATCCACTGGCAGCGTGGATTACACTCGCGTTCCTTATCGGCAGTTTGATCGCGTTTGGTTATTACCTGCCTTTGCTGGTCAACCTCTCCGGCCTTATTCTTCGGCGCAACCTTCAAAACAAAAATGAAGAACCGCAAAAGAAGATTTCAGTCTGGATCAAGCTGCCGGCGGCATTGTTGGCGCTTTCGATCATTCTCATCATCATTTCTCCGCAGTTGATTCTCAACAACACCCTCGATGCGGCCCAATTCCTCATGGAGCTTATCAAATGAACAGCAATCTTATGGCAATCCTTGCTTCACCTCCGCTCATTTTTATTGTTTTCATGCTGTCCGGCTGGCTTCTGCTCACGGGCGCGGGTAAGATCGCGGCAAAAGGTGAGGACAGCCAGGGAAAACATTTGCATTACTCATGTGGTGAAGACCTCGACGTTCCCAGTTTTAATATGAATTACCATCAATTTTTCAGATTGGCTCTGCTGTTTGGCATTTTGCATATCGTGGCATTGGTGATCGCTACCATACCGGTTGGGTCAGAAATTCGTTTTTTACCTGTGCTATATCTGGTGAGCGCTGGCATCGCGATGTACACCCTTCTTGAGCATGACGAAAGGAAGAAAAGTGATCGATAAAATTATTCAGTGGGCAAGAAGAAAATCCCCGTGGATTCTCCATTTCAACAGCGGTGGTTGTAATGGCTGTGATATTGAATTGCTGAGCCTGCTTACACCGCGCATGGATGTCGAACGGCTGGGGATCATCAAAGAATCTTCCCCGCGTCATGCCGATATTCTGGTCTGCACGGGTCCGGTCACCGCCCAAACCGAAGCGCGCCTGGTGCGCATCTATGAACAGATGCCCTCTCCAAAATGGGTCATTGCTGCCGGGAGCTGCAGTTGCACAGGTGGTGTCTTCGCGGGCGCATATAACATCCATGATGGTATCGATAATGTTCTGCCGGTCGATATGTATATTCCAGGCTGCCCCTGCCGGCCTGAGGCGATTATTGACGGGGTCGTGAAATTGTTGGAGAAAATCGAATGAGCTTTACACAAGCGTATTCAGCCATTAGAAAAATATCTGCTGCTGGCGATGAAATATCCTATCCGGGCCTGAACGAAAAACAGGTCCTGCTTTCACCCGCGCGGCTTATCCCTGCGGTGCAGATTTTGCTGGAAAATGATATCTACCATCTTTCAACCATCACCGGCGTCTATGAAGACGAACAGCTTTACCTGCTCTACCACTTCTGGGATCGCGAAGGGCTCACCCTGCGTGTCCCGGTCGATTTTTTACAGGATCAAATCCAGACACTGACTCAGCTCATTCCGGGAGCGCTGTTCTATGAAAGGGAAATTGCAGAAATGTTTGGTGTACACATTAACGGTCTCGATACATCCCAGAAAATGTTCCTGCCTGACAATTGGGAGGGCGGCGCGCCAATGCGCCGAGAATCTACCTCCATACCTGTAAACGAGAAATCGGAGGGCCAATGAGCCGAGTGACCATTCCGATCGGGCCGCAGCACCCGCTTCTCAAAGAGCCGCTCTCATTCAACATCACCCTCGAGGGCGAGAATGTGATCGATAGTGTCCTGCGGCTGGGCTATGTGCATCGCGGTATCGAGAAACTGGCCCAGTCACGCAGTTTTGTACAGAATATCACCCTCTTCGAACGTGTGTGCGGCATCTGTTCGCATATCCACACCACCACCTACTGCCAGGCAGTGGAAGGCCTGCTCGGGCTTGAAGTGCCCCGCCGCGGTGTCTATATCCGCATGCTCTTATGTGAATTGGAGCGGATCCACAGCCACCTCTTGTGGCTGGGCGTGCTGGCTAAGAATATCGGCCTCAACACAGTCTTCATGTACGCCTGGCGTGACCGCGAAATAGTCCTCGACCTGATGGAAGAGATTTCCGGCGGGCGTGTTTCCCATGCCATCAACACCATCGGCGGCGTCAGGAAAGACTTGAACCAGGATCAAATGAAAAAACTGACTGTTGGTTTGGATGAGCTGATCGGCCGCGTCAAAGATCTGCTGCGTATCGTCAAGAATGACCGTAGTTTTAAAGCGAGAACGCGCGGTATTGGATTTTTATCGCAGGAGGATGTACGCCGCTATTGTGTGGTCGGGCCGGTGGCGCGCGCGTCCGGGGTGGGGATTGACCTGCGCAAAGATGCGCCGTATGCATATTATGATGAACTGTCATTTAATGTGGTCACAATGAATGAAGGCGATGTGTGGGCGCGGGCGATGGTCAGGATCCATGAAACGACCGAAGCCATCCGTCTCTGTCAGCAGATGGTTGAAAAACTTCCGTCTGGAGAGATTTCAGCCACCATGAAGCGCAAGGTGCCCGCCGGAGAATTCATCAGCCGCTCCGAAGCGCCGCGCGGGGAAGTGATTTATTTTGTCAAAAGTGATGGCAGTCAAACACCCGCCCGTGTCAAGGTCCGCACACCAACGCTCACCGCGCTCATCACCCTGCCGCAGCAATTGCGCGGGCTGCAAATGGCGGATGTCTCAGCGGTTGTGGCCGGGGTTGATTTATGTATAGCTTGTGCGGATAGATAATAAACGATGAGAGAAATATTTGAGTTTATTGGCAGTATGATGATTTTCCCGGGCTTCCTATTCCTGGTAGCCCTGGGCATGCTCTTCCACTGGATTGACCGTAAGCTGATCGCGAGATTTGAGGGCCGCATCGGCCCGCCCTGGTATCAGCCCCTGGCGGATACCATCAAGCTCTTCGCCAAAGAAGATATCCTGCCCATCGGCACCAATGAAGCGTTTGCCTTGCTGCTTCCACTCACATCCTTTGCCACAGTGCTCACAGCCGGTTATTATATTTTCAGTGCTTTCCTTACATCAAGCACTTCTTTTGAAGGGGACTTCATCATGATCGTTTTCCTCTTGAGCCTGCCATCCCTGTTGTTCTTCCTCGGCGGATGGACCACCAGCGGTGTCTATTCCATCCTCGGGGGTAACCGTTCCCTCTTGCAATACTTCTCATATGAAGTGCTCTTCCTGGTGACCTTAAGCGGGGCTTCAATTGCCAGCGGCTCATGGTCGCTGCAGGGCATTCGCGCTGCGCAGGAGAGTGGTTTGCCCTTTGTGATCCCTCAATTTGTTGGTTTCCTGTTGGCGATGGCCGGTCTGATCGGCAAGCTGAAACGCTCACCCTACGACATTCCCAAAGCAAAATCCGAAATGATTGTTGGGCCATTAACTGAATACAGTGGAAAAAAGCTGGCCATGTGGAAACTCACGGATTATGTGCAAACCGTCGCTGGCATTGCCCTGCTAGTGCAATGTTATTTTTCCGGGCTCTGGACGACATATTCGCCTGTCGGAATCTTCACATCCATCCTGCTTATGCTCGGGCTTCAGTTTGCCCTTTCGGTCATCAGTGCGATTTTCACCCGCTTGCGGATCGACCAGCTCATCGATCTCAATTGGAGATTATTCATTCCCTTATCCCTGCTGCAAAACATACTCATCATTATCTTATGAAAACTTTACTAAAGAAGATCCGCTCTTTCTTCCCGCTCTTGCCTAATATTATTTCTGTGTTCTTTTCAAAACCGGAGACGGAAAATTATCCATTTGAAAAGACCCACATCCCAGCAAGATATCGCGGCAGGGTGAATATCCGCGAACACAACTGTGTCGGCTGCAGCTTATGCGTGCTCGATTGTCCTGCCTCAGCGCTGGAAATGGAAAAAAAGTCCAAAAACCAATTTCGGCTGTTGCACTACCGCGATCGCTGCACCTATTGCGGCCAATGCGAGCAGAGCTGCCGTTTTGACGCGATCTTTATGGACAATGATTACATCAAACCCGCCGATGATAAACAGGATTTCTTTGTGGTCCTCGTTAACCGGGATGAATCATAGATTAACCGTTGTAGGCTAAAAATCTGTATTAAAAGAAAATACAATAATCTAAGTGGTAATACATAAAAGAGGTTGTAATGAACACAAACAAAAAAGGTGAGACAGTTGATCAATACCTCGATCTGATGGATGCCCAGCGCGAAGCGGTGATTAAAAAATTAGGCGGGATAACAGAAGAGCAGCTCTGGCAGCGTCCCGCACCGGGAGAATGGAGTATTGGTGAGATCCTTAACCACACCGTCCTGCTGATCCGGAGCACATTTCCTTTTGTGCGCCTTGCCTGGCGCTGGTTCAGGTGGGCAGGCGAACTATTCGGAAATAAACCCTATCGAACACATATCGATGACCCCTACCGCAAACACAATTTTCCCCATTGGTTCAGCTTCCCCTGGAAACCGAAATATACGCCCGGAAATCCTGTGCCGTTATCGCTATTGCTGGATGAGATGCGCCAGCTTCATAGCGATGTGCGCGATTTCTATCAGGGTAAACATGAAGCAGCGCTGGGCCATGTCTATCTCTTCGATCCCCTTTTTGGTTTTATCAACCTGATCGTGACCCTCCGTATAGGCATCTACCATGACCAGTTGCACTATGACGATGTTTTCAAACAGATCACCACGATAAAGGGGTGATCACATCACTTTTTGCTGATTGGAATGTAACTTCGATCTTTGCGAAGAGTGATTAGAACATCGATTCGCGCGGGTTCTTCTCATCCAGAACCCCTAAAGCATAAGACGCTATCGCGCCGCCTGCGAATAGCAGCCCGCAAACCAATATGGTCCAACCGCGCACCCCGCTTGGAATGATCGCGATTGTCGACCCCACCACGATCCCTAGGATCAGGTGATACATGATGGCGTAGGCTTTGTTGAACAGCAGCGAAACCAGTTTGGCGAATACCAGGATGCATAACAACACTCCCGCCATGATCGGCAGGATCACGGCCAGATCCAGCTGCCTGATCCCGCTCGCCATCGGCTGGTACAGCCCCAGGTAGATCAGGAAATTGGACGGGCTCATCCCCGGCACCACCATTCCCAATCCCATCAGGATTCCGCTCAGCAGCCAGCTCCAGATGCTTGGAGTCATGGTAACGTTCTGGATCGATTCGATCCAGCGCATATAAAAGAAGGTCAATCCCGCCATACCTGCTAGCAATAGCCAGTGCCACGCTTTGCGGCCTTCTTTGCCGGAAGTCTTTACCAGTGAAGGCAGCGTCCCGGCGATGAAGCCGATGAACAGCCAGGTGAATTGCGCCGCGTAATTGCTAAATGCGAAATCCACCACGGCGGAAAACGCGACCACCCCCACCACACCGCCGATCCCCACCGGCAGGAAGAATAGAAAATTCTCAATGAATTTCACCCGCAGGTTCGATAGGAACCGCATCATCGGTTCATAAATACCAAACACCACTGCCAGCACCCCGCCGGAAAATCCAGGCACGATCGCGCCGATCCCCACCAGCATGCCCTTCGCCAGCCGTACGATCCAGTCGATCACCGGGTTGTATTGTGTGTTTGTTTTCTCTAGTTGTTTTTCCTGTTTTTGAACCATTTTCATTCCAATCTGTTGTTTTTTTTTCGCCATATTATAGCTGGTCGCGCTCAAAGGCGGGATAATTAGCGATTCATTCGATATCCATATGCAAGCGATCGCGATAATTCTTTTGAGTTGGCATTCCCTTTTTTTTTCACCGTAACACAGAACCCGCGCATTGTGTCATAATTGCTTTCTTGCAGATACTGATACACTAAGATGAATTATTAAGAGGAGCGGTGCTTAGAAACTTTAAAACCCAATTTCAATCCTTCCCGAAACCATTCCGGCTCCTGATCTTCACTACATTCATCGACCGTCTCGGTGGGGGTATTATTTTCCCCTTCCTCTCGCTCTATGTCGCCCAGAAATTCGGTGTCGGTATGACAGAAGTGGGCTTGATCTTCGGTGTCTGGTCCGCCAGCTCGCTCGTGGGCAGTATGATCGGTGGTGCCCTGGCAGATAAGTTCGGTCGAAAAACCGTGATCATCTTTGGGCTGCTATCGAGCGCAACCTCTGGCATCCTCATGGGCCTGGTAACGAATATTTCCTCATTTTACATTCTGGCTTTGGTCGCGGGAGTTTTCTCCGAAGTTGGTCATCCTGCCTCCCAGGCTATGGTCGCGGACCTGCTCAGTGTGGGTAAACGCGCCGAGGGTTTTGGCATCCTGCGGGTGGTTGCCAACCTTTCCATGACGCTTGGTCCGGTCATCGGCGGCGCGCTTGCGGGTTATTCCTATATGCTCCTTTTTATTATCGATGCCCTCGCCAGCACGATCACCGCGGTCATCTTTCTGACTGCCATTCCCGAGACGAAACCAGAGGAAACCGGCGATCAGCGAGATCAATCGATCCTCAAGACGATTGCCGGTTATAGCGTTGTGCTCAGGGATAAAATATTTCTCGCTTTCATCTTTGCCAGCATGATCATCCTCATTGTTTATACCCAGATGTACAGCACGCTCTCGGTTTTCCTCAACCAGACGCACGGCATCTCCGCGCAGCAATTCGGCTGGATCATGAGCATGAATGCGGCCATGGTGGTTCTGTTCCAGTTCTGGATCACCAGCCGTGTCAAGGACCAGCAACCGCTGCTGATGATGGTCCTGGCCTCAGCGCTCTACGGTATCGGGTTTGTCATGTATGGTTTCGTCCAGGCAACCGCTTTCTTTTATATCGGTATGGTGCTCATCACGCTCGGTGAAATGGTGCACATGCCGGTGGCGCAGGCGCTGGCGGCGTTCTTTGCGCCGGAGGACATGCGTGGCCGCTATATGGCCGTATATGGGCTCGGCTGGGCTATCCCCAATATTTTCGCCCCGCTTCTGGCTGGTCTGGTCATGGATTATTACAATCCATATTGGGTCTGGTATCTGGCGGGCATCCTCTCGATCGTGGCCGTGCTCAGCTTCTGGCTGCTCTTTCTCAAAACACGCCACCGCTTTAAGCATTACACCGCCATCCAGGATTAATCGGCCATGTTTAAACATCTCAAGGCGGCCTATCAGGATTATCCGAAAAATTTTTGGATCCTGGTCGGGGCGCTGTTCATCGACCGCGTCGGCGGCGCGCTGATCTATCCCTTCCTGGCGCTCTATATCACCGCAAAATTCAATGTAGGCATGACCGAAGTTGGCATCATCTTTGCCATCCATTCGGGTGGTGCCTTTTTTGGCAATATGGCGGGTGGTGCGTTTGCCGATAAATTTGGCCGCAAAACCATGCTCATCATCGGCCTGGTGTTCTCTGCCGCCATTACCATCCTGATGGGCTTGATCAATGAGTGGGAAGTGTTTTATGGCCTGGCGTTTGTCACCGGTCTCCTTTCCGAATTTGGCGGCCCTGCTGTGCAAGCCATGATCGCGGATATCCTCCCGATTGAAAAAAGGACCGATGGTTTTGGCATCCTGCGCGTGGTGATCAACCTTTCTGTAACCATCGGGCCGGCCATCGGCGGTGTGCTGGCCGGCATCAATTACCTCTTGCTCTTCATCACTGATAGCGTCATCAGCATCATCACCGCCATCATCGTCCTCCTGGCTTTGCCGGAAACCAAACCGGTTCTGAAAGCAGGGCAGGTGGAAGAGACAGTGATCCAATCCTTTGGTGGCTATGGCCGTGTCTTGAAAGACAGGGTCTTCCTGGCTTTCATCTTTCTCTCCACCTTCACTGCGATTGTCTATATGCAGATGAATTCCACCCTGTCTGTTTTCCTGCGCGATGTGCATCGTATCCCGGCGCAATATTTCGGTTATCTGCTGAGCGTCAATGCGGCTATGGTGGTCCTGTTTCAGTTTTTCGTCACGCGTCGGGTCAAACGCTTTCACCCAATGCTGGTTATGATGGTCGGCAATCTCTTCTATGCTGTCGGTTTTGGTTTGTTCGGCTTCACCGTGTTCTACTGGCAATTTATCGTTGCTATGGCCATCCTCACCGTTGGTGAAATGGTCAATGCGCCTGTCATGCAGACCCTGGTCGCTTCCATTGCCCCCGATCACATGCGCGGGCGGTACATGGCTGTTTTTCATACCGGCTGGGGTGTGGCTGCGGCCATCGGCCCGCTGGCCGCGGGGGTTGTCCTGGATAACTACAATCCCAATTTGATCTGGTACGCGGGCGGCGTCATCTGCTTCATTGTCGCCCTGGGTTATTTCGTTCTCAAAAAGCGCGTCGGGCAGCGCTTTATCCCCATCACTCAAGAAGAAACGCGCAATGTGGCATAATACACTTACCCCGCATCAAGGATAACTTCATCAATCGTATGAATTATTTTGTTTCGAATAACTATTTGCGCCATTCGCCACCCATTTTCACAAAGTTGATCTTCACATTGTTCTTTCTGAACTTCGCGCAATTTATCGCCCTGCCGCTTTCAACCGCTCAGCAGTTTCGTTTATTAAATCCATTTTGATCCAGGAAAGTCAGAAAGTTGAGAAATTTTAAAGATATTTATCAGGAGTATCCAAAAAACTTTTGGATTCTGGCTGGTTCCATGTTCATTGACCGCATCGGCACGGCTTTTGTCTTTCCATTTCTTGCGCTTTTTATCACGATCCGTTTCAACGTGGGCATGACCCGGGTGGGTGAGACCCTCGCTATTTATTTTGGCGGTGCTTTTCTCGGGAACATGATCGGGGGAGCGATCGCCGATAAATTTGGCCGCAAGGTCATCCTCATCACCGGGCTGATGTTGTCCGCCGCCAGCTCGCTCGCGATGGGGCTGGTCAATGATTGGGATACCTTTGTCAGGCTGGTTCTGTTGGCAGGTGTCTGTTCAGAGCTGGGAGCGCCGGCAGTGCAGGCTATGATCGCCGATATTCTTCCGATCGAACAAAGGACCGACGGTCTCGGTATTTTGCGGGTGGTCATCAACCTGGCGGTCACGATCGGCCCTGCCATCGGTGGCATTCTTGCTGGTGTCAATTTTTTGCTCCTTTTTCTCGGGGATGTTGTCATCAGCTCCACCACTGCCGTCATCGTTTTTTTCGCGCTTCCTGAAACAAAACCCGCATTAAAGGAAGGACAGATCGAAGAAAACATCGTTCAATCTCTCGGCGGGTATTGGCGTGTGGTCAGGGATAAAACTTTCATGGCAATCATTTTCCTGTCAATGCTTACCGCCATCGTCTATATGCAACTGAATACCACTCTGTCTGTTTTCCTGCGCGATTTGCACGGTGTTCCTGCGCAGACCTATGGCTATCTGCTCAGTGTCAATGCTGCTCTGGTCGTGCTGTTTCAGATTTTTGTAACCAGGCGGGTCAAACGTTTTCACCCTCTCCTGGTCCTCAGTGCCGGCAATCTTTTCTTTGCCCTGGGCTTCGGGTTGTTTGGTTTTACCCATCTTTACTGGCAATTTTTCGCTTCCATCGTGATCATCACTGCCGGACGGATGCTCTATGGGCCGGTCATTCAAGCGCTCATTGCGTATATCGCCCCGGAGCTATTGCGGGGGCGCTACATGGCAGTCTTCCATACCGTCTGGGTTCTGGCTGCTGGAATCGCCCCCTGGGCGGCAGGAGCTGTGCTCGATAACTACGATCCCAATTGGATCTGGTATGCCTGTGCGCTCATTTCTATCATCGTCGCGCTGGGATATTGGCGTCTTAAGGTCAGCTTTGGCCAGCGTTATGTGCTCCATCGAAAAACTGAGAAACAGAATATGGCATAATTAGGCGCAGGAAAGGAATAATATGACCAATAAGACTTTCACACCGACCAAGTTAGATCTGAAGAAACCCGTCCCGGCTGATATCGAGATCGCCCAGGAGGCAGTGCTGAAACCCATTTCTTTGATCGCAGAGGAACTGGGGCTGCTCCCTGAAGAGGTGGAGCTCTATGGTGAATTCAAAGCCAAAGTGCGCCTGGATGTCCTCGACCGCCTCAAAGACGTCCCGGATGGCAAGTATATCGATGTCACCGCCATCACCCCCACACCGCTCGGCGAAGGCAAGACCACCACAACGGTTGGCCTCAGCCAGGCGCTCGGCGCGCATCTCGGCAAGCGTGTGGTGACCTGCATTCGCCAGCCCTCTCAGGGCCCCACTTTTGGCATCAAGGGCGGCGCGGCCGGCGGCGGCTACAGCCAGGTCATCCCCATGGAAGACCTCAACCTGCATCTCACCGGAGATATCCACGCTATCACCGCGGCCAACAACCTCCTTGCTGCGGCTATCGACACCCGCATCTATCACGAAGCGCGCCAGTCCGATCAGGCGCTTTTCAGCCGCCTCTTCCCGCCCGACAAGCATGGCAAACGCCACTTCGCGCGCGGTATGCAAAACCGCCGCCTGAAATTGGATATTAAAACCACTGACCCCGACCAGATGACCGATGAGGAACGCAGCCGCTTTGTGCGCCTGGATATCGATCCGCAAAAAGTCACCTGGATGCGCGGGCTTGATACCAATGACCGCTACCTGCGTGAGATCACAGTTGGCGAAAGTCCGACCGAAGATGGCATCACCCGCAAAACAGGTTTCTATATCACCGTCGCCAGCGAGATCATGGCCGTCCTCGCCCTCACCACCGATATGATCGATATGCGCCGCCGGCTGGGCGAGATGGTCGTGGCGCTCGATCGCCAGGGTAACGCGGTCACAGCCGATGACATCGGTGTCGCCGGCGCCCTCACGGCGCTGATGAAGGACGCCATCAAACCGACCCTCATGCAAACCCTTGAAGGCACGCCGGTCTTCGTGCATGCCGGGCCATTCGCCAATATCGCCCACGGCAACAGCTCGATCCTTGCTGATAAGATCGGTCTTAAATTGGCGGATTTCGTCATCACCGAATCCGGTTTTGGCGCGGATATGGGCATGGAGAAATTCTTTGATATCAAGTGCCGCTATTCCGGGCTGGTGCCCTCGGTGGTCGTGCTGGTTGCCACAGTGCGCGCGCTCAAAATGCATGGCGGCGGTCCGGCTGTCTCAGCCGGCAAACCGCTCGACCCTGCCTACACAGAAGAAAACCTTGACCTTCTTCGCAAGGGCATGGACAACCTCCTTCATCATATCAGGATCGCCAAGAAATTCGGTGTGCCGGTCGTTGTCGCCGTCAATCAATTCTTCACCGATACCGATGCCGAACTGGAGCTCGTCCGCAAAATCTCTATCGAAGAAGGTGGTGCGGCCGATGCGGTTGTCAGCAACCACTGGGGGTTTGGCGGCCAGGGCGCGAAAGCGCTCGCTGAAGCGGTGGTCAAAGCATCCGAAATGCCCGCAAATTTTGAATTTCTCTACCCGCTCGATTGGCCGATTAAAAAGAAGATCGAAACCATCGCCACCGAGATCTACGGTGCCGATAGTGTTGAATTTTCCGCGGAAGCGGAGCAGCGCATCGCGGAATACAACCGCCTCGGCTTCGATAAGCTGCCCATCTGCATGGCCAAGACCCATCTCAGTCTCAGCCATGATCCCGCCCTCAAAGGTGCCCCGACAGGTTTTACTATTCCCATACGTGATGTCAGGGCCTCGGTCGGCGCGGGTTTTCTCTATCCGGTGCTCGGCAAGATCAGCACAATGCCCGGGCTTCCCACCCGTCCGGCTTTTATGGATATCGACATCGATCCGGACAGCGGCAAAATTGTCGGGCTGTCCTGATAAACACCAAACCGCAGGCGTTCATTTCCTGCGGTTCTTTTTTGTGGAGGCAGATCAATGGCATTACTCGATAGCGATCAATACCGTTTTGTTGCGGATAACGCGGATGGTTCTTTTCATCTCATTCTTGGTGAGCAGCATGCGCTCCGCCTGGCGCGTAATGCCATTAGCGTATCAGGCAGGAAACATAATGGCGCGAAATTTGACCGCCGTCTGCGTCTGACGCACAGCGACCGTCCCGCTACCCATCTCGCTCCCGAATCGATCTACCTCAATTTCACCGGGGAAGAACCCGGCCTCGCTCTGGGTTGGGAAGTGCGCGTCATGCTCGCCCCCGACCGCCAGCATATCCGCTGGAAGGTCACACTTGAGAATCACGGTGACCAGCCGCTCTTTCTCGATGCCATTCATCTCCTGCGCCCGCTGGGCGTTGGGGGAGAGAACGTCTTTTTTGAACAAGATAAAGAAATAGATCCCCACTTCTTCGCCAACGGCTGGCAGTCCTGGTCCTATACCGCTGCGTATAGCCGAAATGAGCGCATGCGCTCCTCCAACCTCGCTTTTCTGCAGGAGCCGATGGTCCTCAACCCGGGCACACCCAAATTTCGGAAAAAAGGAAAGTTCAACAGCGACATGTTCGCCGCGCTGGCTGATGCCCGCTCGGGGCAGGGGGTTGTGCTCGGTTTCCTCTCCCAGAAAGAACAGTTCGGCGTTGTCACCGCGGATATGCGCCGCGGCCTCTCCCTGCGTGCCTGGGCGGGCTGCGACCATGTCCGCCTCGACCCCGCTGCCTCGCTTGCCACCGATTGGTTCGCGGTCGCCCTGATCGATGCCCGTGCCCCCGATCCGCTCGACATCTTTCTCGATGCGGCCGCGGCAGAAAACAAAGTCGCCGACTTGCCTCAACCACCGGTTGGCTGGTGCTCCTGGTACCACTATTATCAGGATATCTCCGAAGAAAAGATCACCGCCAATTTAGAGCAGGTCAAGCGCATCCGCGAATCCACGCCTCTTGATCTCTTCCAGATTGACGACGGCTTCCAGGCCCAGGTTGGTGATTGGCTCACCTTCAACGAAAAATTTCCCCGTGGTGTACGCCCGCTGGCAGATGCCATCACCCAGGCCGGCATGGCGCCCGGCATCTGGCTCGCGCCTTTCATCGTCCATCCCCGCTCGCAGCTCGCCAGACAGCACCCCGATTGGCTCTTGCGTAAAACCAACGGTCGTTTCGCCCGCGCCGGTTTCGTCTGGAATGCGCTCGGCCTCGCGCTCGACCTCACCGTCCCCGCGGCGCTCGATTATGCCAGAACCGTCATCCGCACCGCTGTCCACGAATGGGGCTTTACCTATCTCAAGCTCGACTTCCTCTACGCGGCCGCCCTCAAAGGCCAATTCCGCGACCGCACCAGAACCCGCGCCCAGGTTTTGCGTATGGGTATGCAGGCCATTCGCGCAGCGGCTGGAGAGCACACCCGCATCCTCGGTTGTGGTGCCCCGCTCGGCTCTGTGCTTGGTCTGGTCGATTTTATGCGCATCGGCGCCGATGTCAGCGGCCATTGGACCCCCGATTACTTTAATCTCGGCTTCCTCTTCACACGCGAGCCCCACATGCCCTCCGCCCGCAATGCCATCCAAAACACCATCACCCGCGCCATGCTCCACAATAAATGGTGGGTCAATGATCCCGACTGTCTCCTCGTGCGCGAGGACACCGGCCTTTCGATCCATGAAGTGCGTTCCCTCGCGGCAGTCATTTACATGACCGGCGGCTCCATTCTCGTCTCCGACGACATGCAACAGCTGTCACTTGAACGTCTTCACATCCTCCAGGCCTTGATTCCTCCCCTCAACCGGCGCGCGCGTGTGCTCGATTGGCTCGCACCGGGCATGCCCACTACAATGCGCGTCGATCTGCATGATGAATCCGGTGAGCATTATCTGCTTTCCTATTCAAACTGGGAAGATCACCCTCGCGACATACGCCTCACGCCGCAGGATTTCGGCTTGCCGCTGAACGCATACACGGTACGCGATTTTTGGCAGGGGAATAATTGGCATGTTGAAGCACATGACCCGCTTATTGAAGGTGCCCTTGCGGCGCATCAAACAATTGTGTTGCAGGTTGCGACCAGGTGACAAATATCTAACGAGTAGCAGCACCTTCACTGCTAGGGACTAAAGCGCGATGGGTTTTCAGCTTATGATCCCCTAGAGATTCGAATTTCTGATCAGGTCCCGCATGTACTCCCACTCAGGTTCGTAAATATGCGCTGTCTTCACATAGATGATTAATTGACCGACCGGACAGCCCATTTTTTCAGCTACTGTCTTTTGTAGTGTTGCTAATTCAATCAGATTACCATACGCTTTTTTACCAAAGTCTAAACTATGGGCGTAAACGATCAATTCCAGGTCTTCTTTGGGAATCCAGAAATCTAAGAGGCTGATGCAGGGGATATAGGTGGTGTCGGTCAGCGTTTGAAAAGTGGTGATCGTGGCTGAGCGGGCTTCTTTGTCTTTATTCAGTTTGTCAGCGACCCATTGAATTTGATCTCTTCCGCTATCAGCGTAATTAAAAAGGCGTGTAGCGTAACTCGCAGCATCCCCCAACTCCCTTACCTTATTAAACGAGAAGAAATTCTCATGCATCCACGCCAGCCATTCCGCATCACCGTGGTTTTTGATAAAAGCGTCTTCCGGATCGGGTTTAAGCGTTACTAGGGTCGCACACGCGATCTCCTTGATTGGAGCCCCGTCATATCTCGCATCATAACCATCCACCATGATCTTCTTCGAGATAGCCATCCAGGATTGTCCTAATGTTTCACCCACAAGCGTTTTTGTTATAGATTCATTCATTTTTTATTTTCCATGTATTAAACCCGTTCAATGTTTTTTTCTCTAGCCCTTCAATCGGCACGGTCTCTCTGCCTATGCCATGTCTATATAAACAATATTAGCACGATGATCAACAATTATTTTATTTTAATATTCTGTGTTAGTTTTGAATAAACCAATGGTGTTATTATTGATTCGCCCCATGCGTCTGGCGCATGCAGATCGGTGATTGAAATTGATAAAGTGCGATCATTTGAGCTTAGCAATTTGATCACGATACAAACCGTCATATCTAAACACAAGTGAAGAAAAATCATGAAAATAACAGTGTGTGAACTACCGAATGAACGCAAGGCTTTTGAAAACGCTTGGGCACGGCTTTGTGAACATTGTCAGAAAACCCAGAGTGAATTCATTCTCCTGCCGGAAATGCCTTTCGAAATATGGTTGCCCGCCACGCCGGATGAAAGTGATGCGAAATGGAGCGCGGCGATCAGCGCGCACGACCGCTGGTTTGAACGTCTGCCGGAATTAGGGGTGGAAGTCGTTGCCGGTTCGCGCCCGGCGCTCATTGATAACAAACGCTACAATGTGGGGTTTGTTTGGACAGAAGCGGATGGGGTGATGGATATCCATGCCAAACATTACCTGCCGGAAGAACCCGGATTCTGGGAGGCTACCTGGTACGACCGGGGTCCGAAGGAGTTCCGGTCTTTTCAAACACCCAAAGGCAAGATCGGCTTCCTGATATGTTCTGAACTTTGGTTTAACAGGCATGCTCGCGATTATGGCCTCGATGGAGTGCAGATCATTCTCAGCCCGCGTGCGACAGAAAGCCGGACGGCGGATAAGTGGGTGATGGGCGGCCGCGTCGTATCGGTGGTATCAGGCGCATATTGTCTCTCATCCAATTGGGCATGGAATAGTGTGGATTCCGCGGTGGGTTGGATCATCGAGCCGGAAAATGGCGAGGTATTGGGCCTTACGTCAGCGGCACAACCCTTCCTCACGCTCGACATCGATCTTGATCGGGCCGACCAGGCCAAGTCTTCCTATCCGCGCTATGTGCTTGATTGAAAAAGTCAATACTGAACGCCTAATGTGATGACGGAAATTCAAAACCTGCGCGCTGCCGGAGACATCCCCGGCTTGATTGCTTGCCTGTGCTCACCAAATGAAGTCTTCCGCGCTCTCGCCCGTGGTGCCCTGCTCGCTATCGGCACCCCCGCCATCCCTGCCCTCGTTACCTCCCTCAAAGGTCCTGATCGCGATCTCTGCGACCGCATCTACTTCATCCGCAGTCTCATCGCGCCAGACTAAATTCACTATTTCGGTCATTTGCCGGTGGATTATTGGCAATGATGACCTTTCATCACTTGAGTCCAGGCCATCAGCATTTGCTTCCACCTTAGCGTTGTCACCATCTCCCGGGCTCTACTGGCAAAATGGTCCGACGCAGCCTGGCTTGAGGACCTTAGTTGATCAAAAGAGTTATTGATCTATCTTTGGAAATCTTCTGTATATAGAAATAATCACATATGTGAATGTTTGTAACAAATGTTATAAAACATGCTATATTTTGATTAACCATAACTGTTTTCCTGAATGAGGAATGGATACTGATATTCGCAATCAACTTTTAGCTGACATTGCAACGCTCTATTTCAAAGAGAAAAAGACGCAGGAGGAAATTGCGCAGATTTCTGGTTACTCGCGCTCAGCAATTTCTCGTTTTCTTTCTGAAGCAGAGCAGCAGGGTATTGTCGAATTTATTATCAAATATCCCTTACTGAGAGACAATTATTTGGAAAACCGCCTCAAAGAAAGGTTTGATTTGGAATCAGCTTTTGTCATCAATTCAGGCTTCACGGATTATGACCATAATCTCGAGCTCGTAGGAAGACAGGGCGCAAATTACATTCAGAAATTTCTACAAGATGATCTCACCATTAGCATTGGCTGGGGCTCATCATTATATGCCCTTGTCTCAGCGCTTCCATTCTTCCCGCTTCAAAACACCCGTGTTGTGCAGGTTATTGGTGCGGTCGGCGCCAAGAGCGATCGCAGGGTCGACGGTCCTGACATTGCTTCCTTCCTGGCGAATAAATTGAGTTCCACCCATCACTACTTGCCGTCACCAGCATTTTTGGATTCTGTTTCTGCCGCCAATTTATTAAAGAAGGTTCCTCAAATTCATGAGACGCTCGAAATTGCGTATCAATCAAATATTGCCTTGTTGGGCATTGGAACGATCGAGGTTGATCCCTATCATTCAAGCGTCTACCGAACCGGTTTCTTGGGAGAGGAGGATATTAGCCAGATTCAGAAACAAAGTGGTGTTTGCAACTTTTGTGGTGTCATCCTGGATGCAAATGGGGTCATTCTGGATATAGATATCAATAAAAGGAGCATGAGCGCGGATATTCAAAGGATCAGATCAAGCGGATGCAAGATTGTCGGAATTGCAGCGGGCGCCAAAAAGACAGGAGCGATCGAAGCGGTTCTCAATGGCAACTGGCTGGACGCATTAATAACAGATAAAAATGCCGTATCATCGATATTTCAAAAACATAACCTGGAGGTTTAATGGCTGAAGGAAAGCAAATAGATACATTGATTGGCGGTGTTCTGACAAAGGAAAAAGCATTAGATCTTTTATACAAAATGGTCCTGACGCGTACTTTTGAAGAGAACGCCCTGGAAATGTTTTCGATGGGAAAAGTGCATGGCACAATGCATGTCTCAATTGGGCAGGAAGGGATTGCTGCGGGGGCTGGCCCGGCGTTAAAAGATACAGATTATCTATTAAACACACATCGCGGACATGGTCATTTCCTCATGTGGGGCGGAGATCTTAATCGCATGATGTCCGAATTTTTAGGAAAAGAAAATGGTTATTGTCGCGGCCGGGGTGGATCGATGCATATTGCCGACGTTGAATCCAATAATCTTGGTGCGCAGGGTATCGTGGCGGGAAATCTGCCGATTTCGGTGGGCGTCGGTTTGAGCATTCGCATACGCAAATCCGATCAGGTTGTTCTCACTTTATTTGGGGATGGCGCAGCGAACGAGGGCGCTTTTCATGAATCTTTGAATATGGCGGCGATATGGAATTTGCCGGTTATCTATCTTTGTGAAAACAACCAGTACGCGATGTCCATGCCGGTTGAAAAAGCTTTTCGTGTGGAACAGATCAGCGATCGCGCGAGCGCGTACGGGATCAAAGGGTTGACGATTGATGGCAATGATGTCATTGCAGTCTATAAGGCGGTGCAAGACGCTGCCAAACGCGCGCGGGCGGGGGATGGGCCCACATTGATCGAAGCGATCACCTATCGTTATCAAGGCCATTCGAAAAGCGACCGTCAGCTTTATCGCACACGCGAGGAAGTCAAACAATGGCAGCAAAAAGATCCAATTCAACGTTTTGCAAAACTGATCGGTGTGCAGGAGGAAGAATTCCAAGCCATTGAGAAGAAAGCCGAACAGGCAATTGCCGCCGCGGTTGAATTTGGTGAGAACAGCCCTGAACCAAACGTTTCAACCATCATGGAGGGAATCTATGCGTGAGATCAGCTATATGGAAGCGCTGCGCGAAGCAATTCGCCAGGCAATGGAAAAAGACGATCGCGTTTTCATGATTGGTGAAGATATTGGTGTCTATGGCGGAGCATTTGGTGTATCAGCCGGTCTGCTTGATCAATTTGGCCCTGAACGGATCATTGACACACCAATCTCCGAAGCCGGGATAGCAGGTGCCTGCGTGGGCGCGGCAGTGACCGGCATGCGGCCGATTGGCGAGATCCAATTTAGCGATTTTGTAGTGCTCGCGATGGAGCAGATCGTTATGCAGGGCGCGAAAATGCGCTTCATGTTCGGCGGGAAAGCCACTGTCCCGTTTGTGATCCGCCTGCCAGGCGGCTCCGGAACAGGCGCTGCCGCACAGCATTCAGAAAGTCTAGAAAATTGGTTTGTCCATGTTCCCGGCTTGAAAGTGGTCATGCCTTCCACTCCCTATGATGCCAAAGGCTTGCTGCTTGCTGCTATTGAAGAGGATAACCCCGTCATGTTTTTCGAGCATAAATTGCTATATAAGACCAAAGGGCATGTTCCGGAGGAAATGTATACCATTCCGATCGGAAAAAGTAATCTGGTTAGGGAAGGAAAGGATCTGACAATTATCGCGACATCCATCATGGTTCCGCGCGCGATCGAAGCAGCCGAAAAATTATCGGCGGAAGGAATCGATATCGAGATCATTGATCCCCGCACTTTGAAACCACTGGATGATCAACCGATCATTGCATCAATCATCAAAACCGGCAAGGTATTGATCGTTCATGAAGCCGTGAAAACTGGTGGATTCGGTGGAGAAATATCCGCTGTAATTTCTGAAAGCGAAGCTTTCGACTATCTGGACGCGCCCATCAGGCGTCTGGCTGGACTGGATATGCCCATCCCCTATAACAGGACGTTGGAATATCATGCTGTCCCCCAGGTGGAAGATATCATTGAGGAAGCGCGCAATCTTTATCAGGGGAAATACTAAAGGAGAAGCATTGGCAAAAGAAATCATTATGCCGAAGTTCGGCTTCACCCAGGAAGAATCAGAGATCCTTGAATGGCTTCATGCTGAAGGTGACCGGGTTGAAAAAGGTGATCCGGTCGCGGTCGTGAGCACCGACAAGATTTCCATGGAAGTGGAAGCGCCCGAAGATGGCATCCTTGGCGGCATCCGTTATCAGGTGGGCGACAATGTGCCCGTAACCAATGTGATCGCGTATATTTTGCAGCCCGGGGAATCCGCTCCTGAAATAGCGCTTGATGAACCGGAATCCACAAAAGTGGAGTTGGCTGTTGCCGAGCAAAGAACAGAAGTCCAGGTTACACCCGTTGCCAAGAAGTTGATGGACGAGAACAAATTGGAATTGGATGAAATAATCAGTTTCGCAGGTGAAAGCAAGATCACCCGCGCAACGGTGGAAGCGTATCTGAGCGCCAATTCCCTCGCCAGGACCGGTAAAATTCGCGCAACTCCGGCTGCGCGCCGGCTGGGTCGTGAGCACGATCTCAAGCTGGCAGCCATTTCCGGTTCTGGCCCAAAGGCACGCATTCAGGCAGCGGATGTCACACAGGCATTATCCGGTCAGAAAAAAGAAGCAATAACTCCGGCTCTGCAAAAGAAAACACTACCGCTGAACAATATCCGCAAAACAATTTCCCGCAATATGCTGCAAAGCTGGCAGGAAATTCCGCAGATGACCCTGCAAGCCGATATTCCTGTAAGTCGCCTGGAGGCATATCGCGAAACCCTCAATCAGTCCATCAGCCAGAAATCCAAGAAAATCACCGTGACGGCTTTGATCACCAAAGCGGTCGCGAAAGCCCTGCAAAAGAACCCGATCCTCAATAGCCAATTTGATGGAGATAAGATCCAGCTGCTGGATCAGATTAATATCGGTGTTGCGACTGCCCTGGATGATGGTTTGATCGTTCCGGTAGTTCATCAAACGGATAAAAAGCCCATTGCTGCCATCTCGGATCAGATCCGCTACCTGAGTGAGAGGGCGCGAAGCGGGAAGCTGCTGCCAGATGACCTCTCCAACGGGACTTTCACGATTTCAAATCTGGGGATGTTTGAGATCGATCGCTTCACCGCCATTATCAATCCGCCGCAATCAGCCATTTTGGCTGTCGGAAAGAAGAATCGTGTCTTCATGCCGGCAGAAGATAACTCCTTCCATGTCGAGGAGATCATCACTTTTACGCTCAGCGCGGATCATCGCGTGATGGATGGCGCGCAGGCCGCCAGATTCATGGGCGATCTCAAATCAATTCTGCAGAACGCGGAGGATCTGTAACGATGAGCAGCGCGATATCGGAACTTCTCAACCCGCAATGTGTTGTAATCAATGGCACTTTCAAGTCTTCTGAAGAAGTCATTAGATCCATCGGACAGGAGTTGTTCAAACTCGGTTTTGTAAAGGATAGTTTCGTTCAGGCAGCCATTGATAGAGAAAAAGTGTTACCTACAGGTTTGCCGCTGGCGGGTGGTTTCAATGCCGCCATACCGCATACTGAAATCGAGCATGTTATCAAACCTGCCTTGGGGATGGCGATACTGAAGAAACCCATTATTTTCCAGAATATGATCTCGCCTTCCGAATCCGTTCCCGTGAGTTTGGTGTTTCTGCTCGCTTTGGACCAACCCAAAGCGCAGATTGAAATGCTGCAGGAAGTTGCTTCGGTCTTACAAAATCCGAAATTAGTCACTGAATTGATAGGTCAGGATAATGTTGAGGGAGTTCTAAGTTGTTTCGAGGATTGATCGATAATAATGAAAAACAAAAGGAGAAAAAATGGATAGGCCAAAAAGGATCTTAGTTGCGTGTGGAACTGCGATTGCTACTTCTACTGTAGTCGCAAGAGGGATTGAAGAAGCGCTAAAAGAACGCGGAATAATTGTTACTACGCGGCAATGTAAAGCCGCTGAAGTGAAATCCCTTGTGAGTGATGCGGATCTGGTTGTGACAACAACCCAGGTTCCCAGTGATCTGGGCGTCCCCGTCATTCAATCGCTTGCTTTCTTAACTGGTATAGGAAAGGAGGAAGTTATCGAACAGATCATCGAATTGTTGAAGGACTGAATCAATCAAAAATAATAATATATTTAATAATCGGAGGTTCTAAAAATGGAAGTCTTTTTAACGACTCTCAAGTCAGTAATTGACAATCTTGGCGCAACCGTGGTACTCCCCATCATCATTTTCGTCGTTGGGTTGGTACTTGGCGCAAAACCCGGAAAAGCATTCCGCGCTGGTGTCACTATCGGTATTGCTTTTATCGGCATTAACCTGGTCATTGGGCTGATGTGGGGCACTCTCTCCAATGTTGCTCAGGCCATGGTAACCAACTGGAATATCACTCGTGATGTGCTTGATGTTGGCTGGCCTTCCGCTGCAGCGATCGCATTTGGCACAGATGTGGGCCTTTGGGTGATCCCGATCGCGATCCTTGTGAACATGATTTTGCTTGTCTTCAAATTGACCAAGACACTCAACATCGACGTTTGGAATTACTGGCATTTCGCTTTCCTTGGTTCCATGGTTTATATCGCATCCGGCAACCTGGTCTACGGTCTGGTCACCGCTGCCGTCGCAGCCGCTCTGGCATTATTCCTCGGCGACTGGACTGCCAAAGCAGTGCAATCTTTCTACAACCTGCCCGGTATTTCAATCCCGCACCTGACGACTGCCCCTGGTGTTCCGTTCGCGATCGTGACGAACTGGATCCTGGATCGCATCCCCGGCGTCAAGGATTGGAAGGTCGACCCCGACACCATCCAGAAGAAACTGGGCGTGTTTGGCGAACCTATCATCCTCGGCCTGGTCATCGGCCTCGTGTTGGGCGCGCTCGGGTATTACAATGCAGAAGGTGCTGCTGTCAAGATCCTGCAGACCGGTATCAACCTGGCGGCCGTTATGCTGCTCCTGCCCCGCATGGTTCAGATCCTGATGGAAGGTTTGATTCCCGTCTCCGAAGCTGCGCGCGACTTCATGAAGAAACGTGCCAGCGACCGCGAGATCTACATCGGCCTGGACTCCGCGATCCTGATCGGGCATCCCGCAGCCATCTCCACCTCACTGCTGCTTGTCCCCGTCGCGATTCTGCTGAGCATTATTCTGCCTGGCAACCGCGTCCTCCTCTTCGCCGACCTGGCGATCATCCCCTTCGTTGTCGCGCTCTTTGCGCCATTGATGCGCGGTAACATATTCAGAATGTTCGTTGCTGGTGTTCTCGAACTGGGCGTTGGTTTCTATATCGCAACCGCGATGGCGCCCTTCTTCACCCAGGCTGCGCAGAACGCGGGCTTCGCTATGCCCGAAGGCGCATCCCTGATCACCAGCATTGGTGATGGTTTCCTCTGGCCGCAGTTCCTCTTCACCAAACTGGTGCAGTGGCTGGGCGTGCTCGGCATCGTTGTCGCCGTCGTTCTCATGGCTGTTGTCTGGTTCATGTACCTCAAGAACCCGACCGCCTGGGAAGTTGCCGCCGGCGCGCCGAAGGAAAAGTAAGATCATATTAGTTTTAGAAATTTCGTAATGACGTGGCGGATCAACCGATCCGCCACTCATCTATCAGGAAGGAGTTCACGTTGATCTTTGCTTTTGTTCGTTCTTTAATAGGCAGTGTTGGACGCGCGATCATGGATTTTTATATCGCCAACAGTTTGCCCATCAATTCAGTCATCCTCTTGTATGCGTTATTGGTCTTTTTTGCGCGCAGGAATTATTTCTTCATTCTCAATACCATTTTGCATGAGGCTGGTCTGCTGGAAAAAGGAAAAGCCGGTGTCAAGAAACCAAAACTGAGCAAGTCTGATTTCGAAAAGATCGACTGGGATCTGCTCAAAAGCAAGGTTAAATTCCCTTTCTTCGCGCTGCCAAGAAGATGGGCCATCAAGCTAACCACAAAAAACGTGTTAGTAAAACAATTTAACCTTGAAACTATCAATGAGCTGCTCAGCCAAATATCCGCCAAAAAGGAGTAAACATGTCAACCATACATAAATTTGCGGGCAAAGCGAACGACTATCAGTGGGAAGATGTCAGCATTCGCGAATATGGGGATGAGTTTGCGGGCGTCACCCGCCAGGTCGTGATCGGCCGGGAAGAGGATTCGAATAATTTCCACCTGCGCTATTTTCGCCTGGAACCCAGCACGCACAGCAACCTGGAGCGGCACCCGCATGAGCACGGCGTTTTGATCCTGCATGGGCGCGCCATCCTGCAATTGGAAGATACTTTTACCGAAGTCGGCCCGCAGGATGCGATCTTCATTTCCGGCAAAGACCTGCATCAATTCGTCGTCAAGGGCGATCAGGCGCTGGGCTTCCTGTGCGTCATCAAAGCCAAATGACCGCTTAATCACCACGCTCTTATGGGCGTTTTCCAATGATGAGGAAGTGACCAATGACTTTTTCAATTTGGATGCTAACTTTTTATTTGGGGGTTCTCCCGAAGAGCATATTGCTTTATCATCCTTTTTATCTATAATAAAAATATGAGCTTTTTCAAGCGCGTTTGGACTTCCTTCCGTCAGGGTCCCATCTTTGTCATCGCTTTTGGCCTGCTCTTTTTTGGCATCGGCGCCGGCATGACCTACCAGCAGTGGCTGCTCCGCCAAGACGCCTTCGAGGTGCCCGGTACGGTCATCAGTCTGGACGAGAGCTGCGATGATGACGGCTGCACCTATCGTCCAAACGTGCGCTTCACCACGCTTGAAGGCCAGTCCCAAACCTATTCCTCATCGTTTGGCTCATCTCCCCCGGCTTATGAGATCGGTGAGACGGTCTCTATCTTCTATCGGCCGGATAATCCTGCTAAAGCGACCATTAAAGGCGAAGGGGCTGTCCTTCGCTTCATCTTCGCCGGCATCGGTGGCGGAATTATTGTCTTCGGGCTTGTTTTCTTTTCAAAGAACATTCACAACAGTTATTTGGAAGAGGAATGATCACCAGGCATCCCCAATTCTTCTAATAGGCTCTCATCTTCTACGACGCCCCTTTATTCATTATTTCGTTTCAAATGCAATTAATTATCAATTTGATAATTTATTTTAGTGGAATAGAATGAATTTTTAAAAGGCGTAGGAGTTACCTCGCTCTTTGAATCATCCTCACTCTTTCCTTGCAATCTGGATGCGATCAACAGAATTCAAGATGCCGAAAAAGAAATGCGAAAGTTGAATGAATTTAAGAAAAACAGACCCCTAAGGTATCTGCAGATCCACCGAAGCCGATTGGATTATTTTTTCAAGATGCAATTGTTAGGTTACACGGTTGACCAGGAAATGGTAAGCGAATACGCAGAGAAGGCAATTGGATCATTATTGTAATTAAAAGATTATTTGCGTCATAAGAAAGAGATCACTGGAATCATTAGCAAATTGCATGTGATAACAAAAAATCCTCGGGAGGGATTTAAACAACTGAGATTGTTATGATTGTTTATTTAATAAATTTCGATTCCCCATTAAAACCAAGCCGATATTCCTAAAATGATTACCAGAAGAAGAATTTTTAAATTACATAAAACAAACGCAAACGAGTTTTTGGCATATATTCATTTTACAATGTTTTTTTTCTATTCTACAAGTAAGAACCAATATGGTTGAAAGTTTGCTTGTTTATTAAATTTCACCAAAGCCTATTCCATACAGAGGAATAATCATTGTTTGGATTTTTTCAAGGTTTGCTAAAATATAATCCCTATCAAAAGTATAGTCTTTTCTTGTATGATCAAACATCGAAAACTCACTTAAAAAATCCTGAGGGTCAAAAGATGTTTCTTTATATCCAGGTGTATCGTATATACCACCTAGTTCTTTATTACCTTTTTTTATTAGATCCACTATGTTTTTATATCTTGGATCCCAGTTTGTAACAGAATAATCATCAATTTGAACAGTTCCATCTGTAAGAACCCCCTTTAACATAAATGGGACGTACATAATTGCCCTATTAACGTTTTGATTTTGAGTTATATTAAAATATTCTTCCTCTTCAAAATAATTTTCTTTATCTGGCCATGTTTCTATATTATGTACGATAGGATCAATACCAAAATGAAACCATCCCCAAGTCTCATCTTTTTTGTAGAGATAATAGCCCGTATCAATTCTTCTTATTGGAATTCCTAAAATATATATTCCATGTCCATCCTTTGTAGGCATATATGAACAGGTTATTTTTCTATTATCAAAAAGTTCTTCTGAATTAGCGTAAGCTTCAAGTGACGCTTCTTTTTCTGAAGTAAATTCATATGTATGAAAAAGAGGCGTACCCAGTGTTCTTTGACTAAAGTTTTTGTAGTTATAAATAACAAAAGCATCTTCAGCAGTTAGACCAAGAGATCTTTCTTTTTCCAGGAGTTTATCCATATCCTCTTCATAATGATCCGGTCTAATGAGGTTATATTCACATCCTTTTTTAAGTTCTGGAGTTAAAAAATAAAATCTTTCTGGTTGCCAATGTCCTGTTTCCTTGTTTATTATCTCTGCAATTTCTCCATTCTCATCAAGTCTTACCCAACCTTTTTCATCTAAACTATTTGTTCTCCATGCCAAAACATATTTTTCTCCACCTGAAACTTCTAAAGGTCCAAAACCTTCTGGAATTGTAAAACCCTCTTCTGCTGTAGGAGGGGTAAATCTAAAACCATCTTTTGAAACAGGAATATAAAAACTTCTACTAAGGTAAGTGCCACCTGGTTGGATTAATACTGCACCTGCTTTACCATTTTCATCCCAGTAATAAAGGTACGTCGGTTGGCTATCAAATGCAAAGGGATGGTTGACTGCCTGCTGCCAATACCCCCACCATTCCGCCAGTTGTTCTTCCTGCTCTTGAAAATCTCCGTTGGTGATCGTCAGTATTTGTTCATCTGAGTATGCTTGCTCTAATGCGCTTTCATCCGGACGGGCAGGAACAGGGATGGGTGTGGCTGTGGGCGTTGGAATAGGCGTGGCTGTGTCAGCCTGCCCCTGCCCGGCTGGGCCTGGTTGGCAGGCTGACAAAATGAAAAGCACAATCAAAATAACATACAAATTTCTTTTCATTTAAGCGCGGCTTCCATAACGTAATTCTACAACAAGTAAAGTCTCTCTCAGATAGTGTTGGGAATCCGGATAGTTCTTTTTATTGTGTGGTTTATTCTCGGTGGATATTATTTCTCTCCCCCGCTTATCCCCCATAAATCCCCCTTCTCCCTGCCAAACTGTCCAATTCTGTCAAATTCTGTCAGGTCGTCAGCCCGCTGCCATTAATTTCAAAAGTGTGACATTTTGTGACATTTTGTGACATGCGCCATAACCAAAAAGCCCATCCTGAACTAGGATGGGCTGTCATTTGTCATTCCCGCGAAAGCGGGAATCTATTTCGCCTTCGTCTATTGCTTGGCCGGCTTTTCCTCGCCCGCCTTCTTTGCCCGCCGCTTGCGGATCGCCCGCACGATCAGGAAGATCGGCAGGAAGATCAGTGCTAAGATCGGCACTGCAAACAACACCAGCCAAATCAGCGCGTTCACGATCGCCTGTCCGCCGTTGATCAGCGCCTGGATCGCGCGCTGGGCTTCCACGCCCGGCTGCCACCCGCCGATCGTGATCGGCTCAACCGCGGCCTTCGCCTGCAGGTACACGCTGATTGCCGACAGCCGTGCCGATTCGCGGTAATACTTGATCTGTCCCTCGATCACCTCGATCTCCCCACGCACATTCGTCAGTTCACGGAACACGGAGATGACATCTTCGGTCTCATCTGCGTTCTCCATGATCTCCAGCAGCTGCGTCTCAGCCGCTTCCAGGTTGCGCAGTCGCGACTCGAGGTCGGTCACCTGGCTGGTCACATCCTCGCCGGAAACATTCTCGTTGATGATGTCCGTACGCGCGTCCGCCACCAATCCCTTGATCTGCGCCAGCGCGCTTTCCAGCTTCTCAGCCGGCACGCGCACAGTGATGTTGGCGTTCGGCACTTCCAATCCCTGGCTGGTGGTGGTCTTGTACAGGTTGGAATAGACCACAAACCCGCCCATACCTTCCGCCATCTTCGCGATCGTCTCCATCGCCTCTGATGGATCAGTGACGATGATTGCCAGGTCCGCGTTCTTGATCACGATCCGTTCCCCGTTTCCGCTGGCGCTGCTGGTGCTGAAACCGCCTTCCATTGCGGCTTCCTCCATGAAGAATCCCTCCGCGTCCATGCGCGGTGCTTCAGCTGGCATCATCCCCATTACAGCTTTGTCTTCCTGGCTCTCCACATAGCTGGGTGCCATCGCGCACGATGAAAGCATGATCGAAAGCGAAAGCAGGCCTATCCAAAATTTACTGTTTCTCATTTTCTTCTCCTTGTCTATCTGATTTCTATCTTATAGACGCATGATGCCAGTAAAAAGTTCCCTACCAGCCCTCCGCCAGGCGCAGCGCGTGCCGCCACGGCAGGCCGCTCTTCTTGATGCGTTTCTGCACATCCGAAACATCATACGTGATGCGCCGCAGTTCCCATGTCATCGCATCCGGATCAAAAATGCCATATGAAGCTTGCGGGTTATGGTCGCGCGGCTGGCCGACAGAGCCCGGGTTGAGGATGGTTTTGCTCATGATCTTGGTCTTATAAAAGTCCAATACCGGAGCAGTTGGCGCTTTTGTTGCGCTTTCCTGCCAGATGGCGGGGACATGCGTGTGGCCCAACAGGCACACCCGCGTTTCAAAATAGGTAAACATATGCATCGCCGTGCGGAAGTCCATCACATAATCCCAGACCGGGTTGCGCGGGCTGCCATGCACAAGCGTGATGTCGTTATACTTTTCGATTTCGGGCAGGCTCAGCAGGTATTCCATGCTCTGGGCATTGATCACGCGTTTGGTCCAGGTGATGGCCAGCCCGGCCTCATGGTTGAAGGTCTGCTGGTCCACCTCGCCCAGCGTTGCCGCGTCGTGGTTGCCGCGCACGCACATCAGGTTTGGCAGTCTGCGCACACGCTCGATACATTCATTCGGGTCAGGGCCATATCCAACAATGTCGCCCAGGCACCAATACGCATCAACATGGGTTTCGCGTTCAAGCACCGCTTCAAGAGCGGTCAGGTTGGAATGCACATCAGAGAATACCAATACTTGCATATTAAGCCACTCCTTCGATCAGCCAGGAACTGAGATGCTGGATCACTTTCTCGGCTACTTCGATCTTTTCCATTTTCGGCAACTGTTCAATAGAGCCGTCTGAATACATCAATAATACTTTATTTGTATCTACGCCAAAGCCCGCTTCCGGGTCGGAAATATCATTGGCGACGATCATGTCCATTTTCTTTTCTTGCATCTTTCGGCTTGCGTTTTCCTTAAGATGTTCACTTTCTGCCGCGAACCCAACCACTTTCAGGTCAAGTTTCATCTCGGTTTTGAGCTGGGCAATGTTGTGCAGGATGTCCTCAGTGCGCACCAGCGCGATCTGCGTCAGATTGTTGGATTTCTTGATCTTATCCACGGCGATATCCACGGGACGGAAATCTGCCACAGCAGCCGCCATGATCAGCGCGTCCGCGTGCGGCGCTTCCGCCAGAACCGCTTCATTCATCTGGGCGGCGCTCTCAACCATCACCAGCTTTGCTCCGGCGGGAGGCGATAGATGGGTGGGGGCGGAGATGAGTGTGACATCGCTGCCCGCGTCCAGGGCTGCCTGGGCAAGCGCGTAACCCTGCTTGCCGGATGAGCGGTTGCTGAGGATGCGCACAGGGTCAACCGCCTCCATCGTACCGCCCGCGCTGACGATGATATGCTTGCCCCGCAACGGGTTGCTGCGTGAGAGTGAATAGCGCATGGCGGCGATGATTTCTGCGGGCTCAGACATGCGCCCGGGGCCTTTCAATCCGGATGCAAGGTGCCCTTCTTCCGGGCCGATCATTTTTACCCCGCGGTCTTTCAATATGGTGACATTATGGTGGGTGGCGGGGTTAGCGAACATGCCCGCGTCCATGGCTGGCGCGATCAGCATCGGACAATGTGCGGCCAGCACAGTGACCGCGAGCAGATTATCTGCAATCCCGCTGGCAATTTTGGCGATCGTGTTTGCGGATGCAGGCGCGATCACGATCAGGTCGGCTTTGCGTGCTAAATTGATATGTACGACGTGCCCATCACCGCCCCACAGGTCGCTTTCAGTGTATGCCTTTCTGCCAGTGACGGATTGGAAGGTGAGCGGACTGACGAATCTTTCAGCAGATTGCGTAAGGATCGTATCAACGAGCGCGCCTTGTTTTGTCAGACTCGATGCAATCTCCGCGCTCTTATACGTGGCGATCGATCCAGTCACTCCTAAAACAATACGTTTTCCATAGATTGGATTATTCATATTTCACCTGTTCATTTCCCAAATGATGCGCAGCCCCTCAAGTGTAAGCCAAGGCTCGACCCGGTCGATCGCCGTTGTAAGGCTGCTGATGCGATTCACATGCCCACCAGTAGCGATGATCTTGGTTTCCTGCCCTAATTCCTCTTTAAAGCGCGCGACCATGCCCTCTACCAGCGCAACGTACCCGTAGATCAAACCAGATTGGATGGCATGCGTGGTGTTGCGGCCAATGATCGATGGCGGTGCTTTCAGCTCGACAGTGGTCAGCTTGGCTGTCCGCTGGAAGAGCGCTTGCGCGGAAAGACCGATGCCCGCAAGGATCGCGCCGCCCATGTATTCACTTTCTGCGTTGATGGCATTAAATGTGGTGGCAGTGCCGAAATCGATCACGCAGGCCGGAATGGAAAAAAGCGCTTTGGCTGCTACCGCGTCCGCAATACGATCCGCGCCAACAGCGGTGGGATCATCATATCCGATCGTGACATTCAGTTTAAGGTTGGATGAGACCAGCAGTGGATCTTGCCCGAGGTATTGTTGGCACGCGTATACCACGCGTTCTGTGAGCGGAGGAACAACCGACGAAACCACAATCCCGTTAAAGGATGCGGGCGGGATGTTTTCATGTTCGCAAATCTGCGAAAACTGGATTCCAAACTCGTCTCCCATACGTTCATGGCTGGTGGAGAGGCGCCAGTGTTTCTGAAGCGTTTCACCACTGAACAACCCCAATGCAAGATTAGTGTTACCCACGTCGATAGCGAGGATGGTTTGCGTATTATTCATTATGGTTTAAGATTTATTCTATCTTATATTATATTTACAAACAGTCTCAAAGAAACAAACTGAATAAGTGAGAGGAGTACAATGACGGCAACAGTGATTGATGGAAAACAGGCAGCTGCGGATCTGAAGGAATCTATTCGCCAGGCGGTAGCACAGCGAAAGCAACGTGGGCTTTCTGTGCCGGGTCTTGCAACTGTACTGGTTGGCTCGGATCCCGCGTCACAATCCTACGTAAAAGCCAAACATAACGCCTGTGAAGAACTGGGGATCACATCATTTAAGATTGAAATGCCCGCAGAAACTACCCAGGATGTTTTGGAAGCGGCAGTCAGTAAACTGGCAAATGATAACAGCGTGCATGGTATTCTGGTGCAATTGCCGCTACCTGAAGGGTTGGACGAGGAACGTGTGCTAAACGCGATTCCGCTTTCTAAGGATGTCGATGGTTTTCATCCGATTAATATCGGGCGTCTGGCTCAGAAAGGGCGCGAACCTGCCTTCAGCCCATGCACACCTTCCGGTATCATCTATCTTCTCAAGAAGACCATCGGCTCATTGGAAGGGAAAAACGCGGTAGTGATCGGGCGCTCAAACATCGTCGGGATGCCGGTCTCGTTGCTGTTGCTGCGCGAGAATGCAACCGTCACGATCTGCCACTCACGCACCAGAGACCTCCCTTCCTTTGCCCGAAGTGCTGATATTCTCGTGGCTGCAATTGGGCGTGCGGAATATGTGAAGGGTGACTGGATCAAGCCTGGTGCGGTAGTGATCGATGTTGGCGTAAATCGCGTAGAGGATGCGGACAAGAAACGCGGTTACCGTCTAGTCGGCGATGTCGCTTATGAGGAGGCAATAGAAGTTGCGTCTGCAATCACGCCGGTGCCGGGTGGCGTCGGTCCACTTACGATCGCGATGCTCATGCAAAACACCCTTAGAGCTGCGCAATCGCAGGATATGTGAGATTCTAATAAACGATTAATGCATCAGCTCTGCCTCCAGCCATACAATATGAGGGAGGATAATAAACCATGAAAATAAACAAACTTACTGCTCAGGAATCCTATGTAATTGACCAAAAAGGTACAGAGCCACCGTTCACTGGCGAATACACAGATCTGTTTCAGGCGGGAACCTACGTCTGCCGAAAGTGCGACACCCCCTTATACCGTTCAGCGGATAAATTCCATTCCGGTTGTGGCTGGCCAAGCTTTGATGATGAAATCCCCGGCGCAGTCAATCGCGCGTTAGATGCCGATGGGCGCAGGATCGAGATCACCTGTATGAATTGTGGCGGCCACCTGGGGCACGTCTTTGAAGGCGAGCGATACACAGAAAAAAACACGCGCCATTGCGTCAATTCACTTTCGATGAAATTCATCCCGGAGGAAAAATGAACAATCTCGAACAGGCTGTGTTTGGTGGCGGTTGCTTTTGGTGTACAGAAGCAATCTACAAACGGGTTAAAGGTGTTAAGAATGTAGAACCTGGATATGCCGGCGGTCATGTGGCAGAACCGAACTACCAACAGGTTTGCACCGGCACGACCGGACATGCCGAGGTGGTGCGTGTCGAATATAACCCCGATGTGATCAGTTATAAGGATTTGGTAGATATTTTCTGGTATGCTCATGATCCAACCACGCTCAATAGGCAGGGGAATGATGTCGGCACACAATACCGCTCAATTATTCTTACGCTCAATGATGAACAGCGCGATCTTGCCGAGCAGTCGATGCAGGAAGTGTCTGAAAGCGGCATATTTCGCAAACCGATCGTAACCGTGATCGAACCTTTAGAAACGTTTTATCCTGCTGAGGATTATCATGTTGATTACTTTGCCAACAATCCTAATCAACCTTATTGCCGGGCAGTGGTTGCCCCCAAAGTGCAGCATTTTCTTGAGAAATATCAAAGTGACCAAAATATCAGAAAAAAGTAAATAATCAAACCAGAGCCCAGCACTTGCTGGTAAAATAGTTAACATTGTTAAGTAATAATAATGTTAACTATTTATAATTAATGAATAGAAAAGAAAAAATCAGCTTAATTCATGAGGGATTACGTCAGGTAATGGCGCCGTTGTGGCATTCCTCGCGCGCCAATATCCACCAGATCGTGTCAGAGCGATATGGTATAACCACATCCCAGTTTCACACATTGCGGCGTATTATGAATGGCAGGACTAGCGTGAGTGAGCTGGCAGACTGCCTGCATGTCAGTCAGCCGAATGTGAGCCGTGCTGTGGACGAGCTGGTGCAAAAGGGGTATGTGATACGGGAGCGCATGCAAACAGATCGCCGCAAACTAGAATTATCTCTGACATTAGCTGCAGAATCGTTATTCGCAAACATTCACAAAGAATTGGATAACCTGCTGGAAAAGAATTTTGATTCTCTTTCTGATAACGAAATTGAAAAATTATTTGAAGCGATCGAGATCCTGAAAAAGGTAACCACACCCCAACCCAAGGAATAGAACAGATGAAGAAATTATTAGAGTACACCAAATATATCAAACCATACTGGAAGCAAACTCTTCTGGCGGTTGTGCTTCTGCTGGTGGTGGTATTTTTAGATCTGACCATACCACGATTAGTTCAGCAGATCATTGATGAAGGTATTTATCAAAATGATATGGCGGTGATTAACCGCACGGCATTGTTGATGCTCGGCATTTCTATTTTGAGCACACTATTCTCGATCGGCAATAACAATCTTTCAGTCATGGTGGGAGAAGCTTTCGCGCGCGATTTACGTGAGGACTTGTTCGTTAAGATCCAGAATCTTTCCTATGGCAATTTGGATCGCATTAAGACAGGTGACCTGATCGTACGGTTAACGAGTGATGTGGGCGTTTTACAACAAACCTACCGCATGAGCATGCGCATTGGCCTGCGCGGCCCGCTCCTAATAATCGGCAGTTTGATACTCATGGTATCGACGGACCCAAAATTAACGCTTTCGATCGCGCCCTTATTTCTAGTCATTATTTCTCTGATTGTGATTGTTGTTGGAAAATTGGGGCCGATATTTAAGACAGTGCAGGAGAAATTGGGGAATTTAAACAATGTGCTCCAGGAAAACATCGCGGGTGTGCGCGTGGTGAAGGCATTTGTCCGGAAAAACCGGGAAGAAGAACGATTTGAGCAGGTCAATGAGGATTTCACCGCGACTTTTATCAAGGTGATGCGTTGGGTGGCGGTGATCTTCCCGATTTTGATGCTCCTCATCAACCTGGGTGTGATCCTGGTCGTGTGGGTAGGTGGGCAACAGGCGATCGCCGGTGAATTAAGCGTGGGTGGGGTGGTTGCATTTACCAATTATTTGACAACAGCAATTGTGCCTTTATTAATCATGGCGATGTTATCGAATGTAATCGCGTCTGGAATGGCCTCCGCAGAACGTATTGATGAGGTTCTTTTGGAACAACCGGAAGTGAAAATGATTAAGGATGGGAAAAAGCTGCCAAATGCGATTGAAGGCCGGGTTGTTTTTGAGAACGTAGGATTCTTCTACAATGGAAATTGCGAGGAGAAAGTGCTCGATGGTATTGATCTCATTGCTGAACCAGGTCAGACAGTCGCTATCCTTGGTGCAACCGGATCGGGAAAAACTACCCTGATAAACCTGATCCCCCGTTTTTATGATGTTGCCGAAGGGCGAGTGATGATTGATGGAATAGATGTGCGTGAATTGGATCAAAACTCCCTCCTGGAACATATCGCGATCACTCCACAGGAAACTGTATTATTCTCCGGTAGCATTCGCGAAAATATTCGCTATGGTCGGCCTGAATCCAGTGATAAAGAAGTGGTTGAGGCAGCTAAAGCGGCGCAGGCTGACCCGTTCATCAATGAATTGCCGGATGGATATGACACCCATGTAGCGGCGCGTGGCGTCAACCTATCAGGCGGCCAAAAACAACGCATTGCTATTGCGCGTGCGATTTTGATGAAAGCAGAAATTTTGATCCTGGATGATGCGACCAGTTCGGTCGATGTGGAAACAGAAACCAAGATCCAGGAGGCTCTGGATGCGTTGCGTAAGGAAAGGACCACTTTTGTTGTGGCACAACGCATAAGCACGGTGCTTGGTGCGGATAAGATCATTGTGCTGGATCGCGGCAAGATCGTTGCTGAAGGCAATCATGCGGAATTATTTGAGAACAGCGGCATTTATAGAGAGATATACGATTCTCAACTTGGGGAAGGCAACAAGCACCTGGTTAAGGATATTGATGATTTGTTGGGAGCGGAATAATGGCAGAAAACAATAAACAAGCAAAAGAAACTATTCGCCGCGGGCCCGGTCCGGGTATGCATGATCACAACTTTGAAAAACCAAAGGACATGAAATCCACCTTAAAAAATATTATCGGGATTTTTTCTCCCGCTCGAGTTCAGTTATTGGTTGTGATTGTTTTGGTGGTTATATATACACTGGCTGGTTTGCTAGGGCCGTACCTGTTGGGAGTTGCAATTGATGTTTATATTATTCCGGGAGACCTGCCCGGATTAATTCGGATAGCCCTTTTCATGCTGGGAGTTTCAATCATCACAGCAGTCCTGGAATTTTTTGCGAATTGGATCATGGCTACTGTTTCGCAGGGAGCGATGAAAAAGTTGAGGACTGATCTATTCCAACATCTGCAGCTGCTTTCGCTCCGATTCTTTGACAGAAATCCAGCCGGTGACCTGATGAGCCGCCTCACGAACGACATTGACGCGATCAATCGTGCAATTTCTCAGAACGTTACGGGGTTGGTCTCTAATGTGCTCATGCTGGTCGGGGTTCTGATAGCGATGTTCTCCCTGAATGTATGGCTGGCGATGGCGTCTGTGATCGTAGTGCCACTGATGGCAGGGTTCACAATGTTTGTTGCGAAGTATAGCCGCAGGGGTTTTCGTGACTTACAAAAACAGATGGGTGCGTTTAATGGCACGATTGAGGAGAATGTGAGTGGGCAGAGGGTCGTGAAAGCATTTCGACGGAATGAGTCTGCTATTGCCAAATTCCGAGAGGAAAATCAGGCGGTGTATGAGACCAGTAAAAAAGCGCATACGATTGTCTTCCTATTGATGCCGCTTACGAATCAATTAGGCAATCTCTTTATCATTGTTCTGGCAAGTTTGGGTGGTTGGTTATCAATTAGAGGATTGGTTTCGGTTGGTATGATTGCTACGTTTATCTCGTATAGCCGACAATTCCTTCAACCTGTTCGCCAATTAGCAGATATCTATAATTCACTTCAATCTGCGTTAGCAGGTGCGGAACGTGTATTCGAGATCATCGAAACAGCACCAGAACTTAGTGACCGAGAAAGTGCGATCGCGCTTCCGATTATTGATGGACACGTGGAATTCAAGAATGTTGAGTTTGCGTACGAGAAAGATATTCCGGTCATTAAAAATATGAGCTTTGATGCTCGCACCGGTCACACAATAGCTTTGGTAGGCCCGACTGGCGCTGGAAAAACAACGATCATCAACTTGTTGACCCGATTTTATGATATTGATAAAGGCGCAATTCTGATCGATGGAAAAGACATCCGTGATGTGAAAAAAGATGACCTGCGCCGTAATTTGGGAATCGTCCTGCAGGACACATTCTTGTTTTCTGACTCAGTCATAGAGAATATCCGTTATGGACGCTTAGATGCGACAGACGAAGATTGTATCGAAGCGGCTAAAATGGCGGACGCAGATCATTTTATTCGTCAGTTGCCACAGGGATACCAGACGAAATTATCAGAAAGGGGTAATAACCTCAGCCAGGGCCAGCGCCAGTTGCTCTCAATCAGCCGTGCAATATTAGCAAATCCAGGCATCCTCATATTGGATGAGGCTACGAGCAGCGTTGATACGCGCACGGAAGCGCGCATTCAGAGTGCTCTTCTGCGGTTAATGGAAGGGCGAACGAGTTTTGTAATCGCTCATCGACTCAGTACGATCCGTGATGCCAAATATGTTTTGGTGATAAATGAGGGTGAAATTGTTGAACAGGGCAACCATAACGAGTTGATGGCGATGGAAGGCTTCTATTACAACCTGTACATGAGCCAATTCAAAGGGCAGCAGATTTAGGGGAAATCCAGGTACAATCATTGTTTACTTGATAAGGAAATAATGCGTTGGGTTAGAAGCTATAAATCGTTGTCCAAACCTTCTCTGGTTTTCACTAGGGCACTCGTGATTACGCTAGCCGGAAATGTGGTGCTTAGTGTAATTAAAGGACTTGCGGCATATCTCAGCAATTCATCCGCAATTTTCGCCGACACCGTAAACTCCCTCTCGGATGTGGTTTATTCGCTTTTTTTAGCTGCGGGCCTATGGTTATCACATCGCCCTCCAGATCGCAGCCATCCGCAGGGCCACAGTCGATTTGAACCGATTGCAGCGCTGGCAGTGACGATGACAATGTCATTCGCGGCATATGAAGCGGCACGGTCATCAATTGTGCGTTTCAGCACCGGTGCGCAGCCTCTCGTGATCGGGTTGCCACTGGTAATTCTATTGATAGCCGCGGGAATTAAAGTGGTGATGTACCTTGTGATTCATCGGACAGCGGAGACATCGCGGAGCCCAGGCTTGGACGCGGCAGCCAAAGATAATCTGGCGGATGTATTCACTTCAGCTGCAGCCGCTCTGGGTGTTCTGGGGGCGGTTTACGTCCACCCACTGTTTGACCCGGTCGCCGGTTTCCTGGTGGCTGTGTGGATATTACGATCAGTGATAGAAATGGCAAAAGAAAATCTGGGTTATCTGACTGGTGCTGGCGCATCTCAGGAATTACTTGATCGATTTGTTGATGCGGTTAAAATCATAGATAATGTCAATGATGTCCACCACGTCATTACCGAATACGCTGGACCGAAACTACTGGTTGATATGCATATTAATGTGGATGGAAGAATGAGTCTGGATGATGCCCATATAATTTGTGATCACGCTGTAGAAACTCTGGAAGCATTTCCGGAGGTGGATAGGGCTTATGTGCATGTGGAGCCAATTGGCCATACATAATTTAATAATTGAAAGATATAAGCTATGCCCAGAGTTAGCCTGAATATCAAAGCCCCTGATTTTTCATTAGAAGATGTAAACGGTAATGTTTTTTCCCTATCTGATGCATTCGGTAAGCAAAATGTGATATTGATTTTGAATCGCGGGTTTATATGACCGTTCTGCCAAAAACATATGACGCAGTTGCGCCAGGACTTTATAAAGATCTCTAAATTAAATACAATGATTGTGGTTGTAGGGCCAGAGGGAAAAGATTCTTTTAACAAATACTGGCAAGCAAATAAATTGCCTTTTATCGGTCTGCCTGACCCTAAACATTCTGTGTTGAAATTATATGGACAAGAGGTAAATCTTTTCAAATTAGGAAGGATGCCTGCCCAGGTAATTGTCGACAAAAATGGTATTGCGCGTTTTGTGCATTATGGGCATGAAATGTCTGACATCCCTTCAACTGATGAGATCATCGAAACGTTAGAGTTTATCAACAACGAAAGTGAGCAATAAAGGAAGCATGACTGAAACAACTGGTCGATTCATGAAAAGGTTGTATGGACCGGGTGCGTTATATGAACAACTATATGCCATGATGGTTCATATTAATGATCTGCGGTCCCGCAAAGGTTTAGAAGGCCTGGACAAACAATTTATTGAACGAATCATGATGGCGGTGACAGAAGTAAATGGTTGCCGCTATTGTTCTTATTTTCATGCACGGGTAGCACTCAATGAAGGTATCGAACAACACGAGATCGAGCATCTTTTATCAGGGGATTTTGAATATGCGCCTCGTGAAGAGCTGCCAGCTCTCTATTATGCGCAGCATTACGCTGAAAGCGGCGGAATGCCGGATGCGAGCGCACTTAGGCAATTGAAAAAAACTTATGGAGAGGATGTATCTGGCCAGATTCGTGAATATATTCGCATGATCATGATCGGCAATACATGGGGGAACGCCTTTGATGCGCTGCGTATGCGGATAAGTCGAAAACCCACGGAAGATTCCACGCTCGGTCGGGAGTTAGGTGTCATATTTGGGCCTTTCTGGATGATTCCCGTTATCGCATTGAAGAGATTATTTCGTGTGCAAACGCCTGTCAGCGAGACAAGATGAACAATGCACATTTGACTCCTGCCAAGCTGCTGGCTGATATGCCAATGCCTGCACATTGGGCTGAAGCAAAAGTTGCATTCGTTTGTTATACACCTTATCCAAAAGGTTTCGACCCTTACTTGCTGGAGCATTCCAGCGAACGCTATTTTCTACATTCCCCTCTGAATGAGGTGCGCTTATGTTCCCACCAGAACATGCCTTTTCTAGTGATTAGTGAAGTGTATGGTTTCCCGGTCGGTGCAACAACAGTGAAAGAGCTGATCCATCGGGGAATAGATACGATCATAGGTATTGGTTACGCGGGGGCATTCAATTCCGCTCCAATGGGCAGGAAATTTATTGCGATAGAGACAATGTCCGATCTTCCGCAGGCACATCATTACGGCGTTGATGAACAACAGATAGTAGGACCGAGTGAATTCTTACTTCGTGTTTTGATGGATTGTATTAAACGCAAAAATGAAGATTGGGGACGGTTTCGGGTTTGGAACAGCAATTCGCTTTACCGTGAATATCCTGAATTGATCGATCGGATGAAGGCAATAGGTTGCCAGGCAGTCAACATGGATGTTCTATCGCTTTACGCCGTCGCACCTTTATGTGCACATGAAGCTGGGAGAGACATTCAGTATATATATGTCGGAACGATCACGGATGCGGAAGGGAGTGATCAGGATGTTTGGTCCAGTGACCTGTCGGAAGTTGTTAGCGGAAAGGGAAATAGTCCGCATGATACGCTTGTTCGTTTGATGGTTGAGGATTTCCTGGTTTCACTGCAAGAAAAATTCGATTGTTGAAAATTGTGGTTAATCAAATGTAATTATGGAAAATAGAATAATTGCCTACTAGATTGTCAGACAATTAAGCTATAATTAACGGGCATGATAAGGAGCGTATTATGCCGACAATGTTAGTCAAAAATACAAGTGTTCTGGCGACGATGGATTCTGGTCGACGCGAGATTAATAATGGGGCCATGTTTATTAAGGATGGATTTATCCAACAAGTTGGATTAACGTCCGATCTTCCCCAGCAGGCAGATCAGGTGCTGGATCTTAGCGGGCATGTCGTATTACCCGGTTTTATCAACACCCATCATCATTTTTACCAAACCCTGACACGTGCGCTACCTGCTGCTCAAAACGCGAATCTTTTCAATTGGTTGAAAACACTCTATCCGATCTGGGCGCGGATGACACCTGAAGATATTTTTATCTCAACCAAGACTGCTCTTGCAGAGTTAGCACTTTCTGGATGTACGACCGCATCTGACCATCTATATCTCTTCCCTAATGGTTCACGCCTGGATGATGAAATCGCAGCCGGTTTAGAGATGGGTGTGCGTTTACATGCTTCACGTGGTTCTATGTCATTGGGTGAATCAAAAGGAGGTTTACCACCAGATTCTGTTGTGGACAGTGAAGATGTTATCCTCAAAGACTCTGAGCGTTTGATTGATCGCTATCACGACCCAAAGCCTGGCGCGATGACGCAGATTGTGCTGGCTCCCTGTTCCCCGTTTTCCGTAACCGGTGAGCTGATGAAACAGGCAGCTATATTGGCACGCGAAAAAAGTGTGCAACTACATACTCATCTAGCAGAAACGCAGGATGAAGAACAGTTTTGCCTGGAACTGTTTGGACATCGTCCTGTGGCCTATATGGAATCGCTAGATTGGGTGGGGGATGATGTGTGGTTTGCGCATTCTGTGCATGTTAATAATGATGAAATTGAGGTTTATGCCAGGACTGGGTGCGGAGTTGCGCATTGCCCGGGTTCCAATATGCGCCTGGCTTCAGGCATTGCCCCTATCCGTGAGATGCGCGATGCACGTGTGCCAGTTGGATTGGGTGTTGATGGATCTGCCTCAAATGACGCTTCTCATCTCTTGGCCGAAGCGCGCCTGGCGTTTTTGCTTGCACGTGTACGCGCGGGCGTTGAAGGAGCATCGTTAACTGGCTCTGACGCACCAATAATGACTGCGCGAGAGGCGTTGGAAATAGCTACTATCGGTGGTGCGGAGGTGCTTGGAAGGTCTGATATTGGAGCGTTGGAGGCCGGTAAGTGTGCTGACTTTATTGCTATTGTTACCAACCGGCTTGAATATGCTGGTGCACTTCATGATCCATTAGCAGCTATTTTATTCTGCAACCCGGTCAATGTTGATCTGAATGTGGTGGGCGGAAAAATCATTGTAAAAGACGGCGAGCTGCAAACGCTGGATCTTCCCGTCCATATCGAGAAACATAATCGCGCTTCTGCAAGATTGATAGAAGGGTAATACGTGAAAACAGATATTCCTGATAACGAAAGCCCATTTATTCGGTTGCAGCGCGAGTTGGGAGAACGCATTTCGGATGCTGAAGCTGGGGATAAATTGCCACCAGAGCCACAACTGGCGCAAGATATGGGTGTTTCACGGGCGACATTGCGGGAAGCGATGCGTTCCTTTGAAGCGCAAGGATTGATCATGCGTAAGCAAGGCGCGGGAACTTTCGTCGTAGAGAAAAATGGCGTTTTCGAAACCGGGCTTGAGGTCCTGGAATCCCTGGAGACGATAGCGGAACGCTCCGGGTTGGATGTTTCGATGGGAGGATTGGACATTGCTGACATTGAGGCCACAGATGTAATGGAAAAAATCTTTTCGTGTCAGACTGGTGATCCATTTGTGCAGGTGACGCGGGTCATCTATTCAAAAGGGCGGCCGATAGCTTTCCTCCGGGACACATTACCTGAGGATGTCCTAACTTCTAAAGATCTCAACGATGGGTTTACAGGATCAGTGCTGGATCTATTAATTAAACGGGATGACCCTAAACTCGGAATGTCTCATACAGAAATAAATGCCGTAGCCGCAGACCATGATATTTCGCGCGCGTTGCATATTCAACGTGGCGATGTGTTATTAATGTTTGAAGCAAATTTATTCAATCAGAAAGGAGAAGTTATCGATCATTCACAATCTTATTTATTGCCGGGCTATTTCCGGTTCCATGTAAACAGAAGAATTGGCATCATTTAATAAAAATAAATATCGGAGGTATGAAATGCGTAGTTTTTTAGGTAAGGATATATTGTCACTGAAGGATTTCGAACGACCGGATTTTTTCCGAATTTTCGAAGCAGCAGAAGAGTTGGAACCATTTGCGCGCAATCGCCAAAACACAGATTTATTAGCTGATAAAACGCTGGTGACAGCCTTCTATCAGCCATCAACACGCACACGATTGGCGCATGAAGCAGCTATGCATCGCTTAGGCGGGCATGTGACTGGTTTCTCTGATGCCAAAATGACCCGTGCAGGTGACTGGTACCAGGAATCGATAAAAGACACTGTAAAAATGCTTGAATATTATGGTGATGTAATTGTCATGCGCCATTTCCAGCAAGGTGCTCCTGCCGAAGCCGCGAAGTGGGCGAGTGTGCCTGTTATCAATGCTGGTGATGGTTGGGGAGAACACCCAACACAGGTGCTGACGGATTTGTATACTGTTCAGAATGAAATGGGCACAATCGATGGGCTAAATTTCCTGTGTATTGGTGATATGCGAATGCGCACGATGCACTCACTGTCTTATGCCCTGACTCAGTTTGATGCTAAAGTTTTCTACGTCTCACCACCTGAGATGTCGCTGACGGAAGATTTCAAGAAAGAATTGGATGCGAAGAATTTGCAATATGAAGAAGCCAATCATGTTGCCGATGTGATCGATCAGGCGGATGTGATCTACATGGAACCGGTCGTACAACCAGACTACACCAAGGCTCGTCAAGAGGCGAGCGAAGATAAGGGTATGACACCTGATAACTACAAAGTGACGAGAAAACTACTTGCTGAGAAGGCAAGAACGGATTCGATCATTTTGCACTCGTTGCCACGTATGGATGAATTGCCTCCTGATGTGGATGATACTCGGCATGCACGATACTGGGAAGAAGCATTCAATGGCGTTGTAATGCGGATGGCATTGCTGGCGCTGGTATTGGGTGCGATGGAATAACAAAAAGGGGTGAAGGATACTTCACCCCATGATGATGTAACTGGAGATAAACATGCAAACATATTTACATGGACGGGATCTTATTGGAGACCTTGATTTCTCAAAAGAGGAAGTGGAAACGATTTTAGATGTGGCTTTTGACTTGAAGCGAAAGCGAGCACTGAATGAATCCCATGCCTACTTGCGTGATAAGGTGTTGGCGATGTTGTTCTTTTTTAGCTCTACGCGAACGCGCGGTTCATTCGAAGCAGGTATGGCTCAGTTGGGCGGGCATGCGGCGTTCATAGAAAGCAAGACAACGCAGATTGCCCATGGTGACACGACCAAGGAAATCGGTGAAATATTCGGGCGCTATTTTGATGGAATCGCTATACGTCATGTGGATTGGGGGATCGGTAATGAATATTTACGCCTGACTGCAGAGAGCTCACGCGTACCTGTTCTGAACATGCAGTGTGAGATCTATCACCCACACCAGTGTTTGGCTGACCTGATGACAATCTGGGAGAAGAAAGGGCGAAATCTGCGAGGAAAAAAGATGGTAGTTTCGTGGGCATATGCTTCATCCTACTCAAAACCCATATCGGTTCCACAATCATTGATTCTTCAAATGCCGCGCTTTGGTGTGGATGTGGTGCTCGCCCATCCACCAGAGTTTAAACTGATGCCTGATATCATGGATCAAGCAAGAGATGAGGCAAAGAAAGCAGGCGTTGGATTTGATGTGGTGCATGACATGGATGAAGCTGTCAAAGGGGCAGATATTGTCTATGCCAAGTCCTGGGGCCCTCTTGTCACAACTACTGATCCGGAAGAAGGTGCCAAAATCACCAAGAAGTATGAGAGTTGGATCACCAATGAAAAGCTGATGAAGCTTGCAAAGGAGGATGCTATCTACATGCACCCGCTCCCTGCTGATCGGAATATCGAGGTAACGGATGGCGTGATCGATGGCCCGCACTCTGTGGTTTTTGATGAAGCAGAGAACCGATTACATGCGCAAAAAGCTGTTATGGCTTTAACAATGGGATAAAGGATAGAACATGGAAAAGAAAGTTGCAGTAGTCGCTATCGGTGGAAATTCGCTGATTAAAGACAACAAAAATATTTCTGTAGAAAGTCAATATGAAGCAGCAAAAGAGACCACAAAGCATATTGCTGATATGGTCGAAGCGGGGTGGACTGTTGCAATTGGGCATGGCAATGGCCCGCAAGTAGGATTTATTTTGAGACGATCTGAGATTGCGAATAAAGTCGAAGGAATGCATGAAGTGCCGCTTGATGTTTGCGGTTCAGATAGCCAGGGAGCGATCGGCTATGCTTTGCAGCAGAATCTTCAAAATGTGTTGAAAGAACGCGGTATAAAAAAACCCGTTGCTACAGTGGTGACCCAGGTGCGAGTGGATGCACAAGACCCAGCTTTTGATCGCCCGACCAAGCCGATCGGATCCTTTATGGAAGAAGATGAGGCAATGCAGCGCAAAGCGAATCAGGGCTGGGATGTGGTCGAAGATGCTGGCCGCGGTTGGCGGAGGGTAGTAGCTTCACCTATTCCAAAAGAGGTCATGGAGCTTGACTCTGTTAAACAATTGGTTGATGCTGGTCATATTGTGATCACTGTGGGTGGTGGGGGCATCCCGGTTGTAATGGAAGATGGTGCGTTGAAAGGAATTGCTGCTGTGATTGACAAAGATTTTGCTTCATCGCTTCTAGCGCAGGAAATCAATGCGGACCTATTTCTAATTTCAACCGCGGTGGAAAAGGTAGCCCTCAATTATGGAAAACCAAACGAGAAGCAAGTCGACCGAATGACAGTGTCAGAAGCAAAAAAATGTTTGGACGAAGGTGTGCACTTTGCCAAAGGATCGATGGAACCAAAGATAAAAGCGATAATCTGGTTCATGGAAAATGGCGGCAAGCAAGCTCTGATCACTAACCCGGAAAACATCGGGCGTGCGCTAAAGGGTGAAACTGGCACATGGATCGTTCATGATTAATCAATCAAGTCTAAAACAGAAGGGATGTTTCCCTTCTGCTGAATTAAGGAAATGAGAGATGTATGGCAAAGTTTTCGGGATATAAATGCTCCGTTTGCGGGAAAGAATATACACCTGATTCAGTAACCTATACTTGTCCGGATGACGGTGGTAATTTAGATGTTACTTACGATTATTCATTACTAGCTAGTAGGATTAATCCAGACGAAATTTTGTCTTCAAGTGACGCTTCGATTTGGCGGTACACCGCTTTGCTGCCTGTTGATGATCCTGGTTATGATGGCACACCATTAAAATCAGTTGGTTGGACTCCAATTTATTCGCCCCAATCGTTGATGAAAGAGTTGGGATTAGAACTACTGTGGATCAAAGATGATGGCAGAAATCCCACAGCGTCGTTCAAAGATAGAGCGAGCGCAATTGTGGTGGCAAGGGCGAAAGAAATCGAAGCTGAAGTAGTGGTAACTGCTTCTACAGGTAACGCTGGAGCAGCACTGGCCGGGATGGCAGCAGCGGCAGCCCATCAAGCTGTAATTTTTGCCCCGAAAACTGCACCCCCCGCAAAAATCGCACAGTTGTTGGTGTTTGGAGCTAAGGTATATCTGGTTGATGGTAATTATGATCAGGCGTTTGACCTTTCTATTAAAGCAGCTGAAACGTTCGGATGGTATTGCCGCAACACAGGCTTCAATCCGTTTACTGCAGAAGGTAAGAAAACAGCTGCATATGAGATTTGGGAACAGGTTATGGTCAAGCAGAACCTCAAAAAACCACTATGCATATTCATTTCGGTTGGTGATGGAAATATCATTTCTGGTTTACACAAAGGGTTTAAAGACTTACAAGCACTTGGCTGGCTTGAAAAGATTCCACGTATATTTGGTGTCCAATCTGTAGGATCTGCCGCTATAGCAAATGCATTTGGAAAAGGGACCGAGGAGATTTTATCGGTGCAGGCAGATACGTTGGCAGATTCAATCTCGGTTGATATGCCAAGGGATGGGCTGCGCGCTCTGCGAGCGGCAACCCACACTGATGGGGCGTATATCACAGTTGGTGACGAATCAATCTTATTGGCGATAGCGCGTCTGGGAAAAGAAGGTATCTTTGCTGAACCAGCTGCGGCGACAGCATTCGCTGGTTTGCAAAAGGCGATAGAATCAGGTTTGATCACACCAATTGATCCGGTATTGGTGATGAATACTGGCAGCGGATTGAAGGATGTCAAGGCAGCTCAGAAAGCTGTGCAACCTGCGCCAATTATCGAACCGACTTTGCGCGCGCTCGAAGCAGTGATGAAATAGAAGAAAATGATGGCAATGAAATCTGATAAATCTAACCCTAAATTCTCGGTCATCGCACCAGTGTATAACGAAATGGAGAGTGTGACCGCATTTTGTGAAAAAGTGTCAGAAGTAATGAAGGCGGTAAAAGCTCCATGGGAGCTGGTGATTGTAGATGATGGATCGACAGATGGATCAACTGAAAAGATACGGGAATTGGCTGCTGAGAATAACCATATTCGACCAGTGATCTTTGCACGGAACTTTGGGCATCAAATTGCCGTCACTGCTGGCCTGGATTATTCACGGGGTGATGCGGTTATCATCATTGACTCAGATCTTCAGGATCCGCCAGAAGTAATGTTGGACTTGATCGCAAAATGGAAAGAAGGGTATGAGGTCGTGTATGCTGTCCGCCGTAAACGGGAGGGGGAGAGCCGCTTTAAGATTGCCACAGCAGCTTTTTTCTATCGCTTGATCCAGCGCATCACTGATGTAAAAATCCCGCTTGATACCGGTGATTTCAGGCTTTTAGATCGAAAAGTAGTCGATGTGATGGGCGAGATGCGAGAACGCCATCGATTCTTACGCGGCATGTCTGCCTGGGTAGGGTTCCGTCAAATAGGGGTTGAATATGACCGTAAAGAGCGTTTTGCGGGTTCAACCAAATACCCATTTAGAAAAATGGTTAAGTTAGCGCTTAACGCAATCACCAGTTTTTCATATTTCCCTTTGCAGATGTCAACGTATATCGGATTTGCTGCTGCTGGGATGAGCATTGTTGCTATTCCTGTGGTGATTCTTTTGCGCTTGTCCAATCGCGCTGAATTATCAGGGCAGGCGACCACACTAATTGCTGTGCTATTCCTCGGCGGAGTGCAAATGATTACATTGGGAATATTAGGTGAATATATCGGCCGAATATATGATGAAGTAAAAGGTCGGCCACTTTACATCGTAAGCGAAGCACCACCAAATAATAATTAGGAGAATTGAATAATGGCAAAAATTGATCTCACCATACATCCTGATCGGTTAGAAAATTCTGTAAAGCGTGCGCGGGAAAGGAATATTATTATTCCGACCTTTGCTGAAATGCGCGATCCATCTAAAATGCCTGATAAAGTAAAAGAAGAATTAAAGAATATTGGCCTTTGGGATGTAAATCCACGTAACCTGTATCGTATTACCTGGAAGAATGAACCAAAGGTAAAGGGCGGCCAGTTTGGCGGTGTAAATTATATTGAATTGCCCACATCCCTTACCGGCGTTGAGGCACGTATCATTGTCCTCGTGGGAAAATGGTTCCCCACTGGCGCTCACAAGGTTGGAGCAACGTTCGGCTGTCTGGTACCAAGGTTGGTAACGGGACAGTTTGATCCGATCACCCAAAAGGCGGTTTGGCCATCCACGGGTAATTATTGCCGTGGGGGAGCGTACAATTCCACTCTATTGGCATGCGAATCGATCGCGATCCTCCCGGAAGGAATGAGTAAAGAGCGTTTTGATTGGCTGAAAACTGTAACAGGCGAAATTATCGCTACACCAGGCAGCGAATCAAACGTGAAGGAGATCTTTGACAAATGCTGGGAGTTGCGAGAGAGTGGAGAAGATTTAATGATCTTCAATCAATTTGAAGAATTTGGAAATTATCTCTGGCATTATGATATCACCGGGCATGCAATGGAAGATGTGTTGAAAAAAGAATTGGGCACCAAAGGGAAATACCGCGGTTTGATTCTGACAACTGGGTCAGCCGGGACCATTGGTTGTGGCGATTATATGAAACAGATATTCCCCGGAAGTTTAGTTGGCGCAAGTGAAGCGCTGCAGTGCCCGACGTTGTTGCAAAATGGTTTTGGCGCTCACCGCATTGAAGGCATTGGTGATAAACATGTACCGTGGATACACAACATGAAAAACACAGACCTAATCACAGCAATCGATGATACCGCAGTTGTATCTATCTCGCGCCTTTTCAATGAAAAAGCAGGACGCGAATATTTGGTCTCTAAGGGAGTACCTGAAGACTTGGTTTCCCGCCTTGATTTGTTCGGGTTTTCAGGAATTGCCAATATGCTTTCAGCCATCAAAATGGCGAAATACTATGAAATGGGTGAGGATGATGTTGTATTAACAGTTCTGACAGATTCGATGGAGCTGTACCAGAGCAGGTTAGAAGAGATGCACGAAGAATTCGGTTTATATTCTGAGGTGAACGCTGCTGCTCACTTCGCGCGTTATCTAGAAGGCGAAAGCACGGATAATCTTTTGGATCTGACTTATGCTGATCAGCATCGCGTGCACAACCTGAAATACTTTACCTGGGTAGAGCAGCAGGGCCGTAGTTATGAAGAGATCATGGATCAGTGGTATGATGACAATTACTGGACTGATTTTCAGGAACAGATTGATGAGATTGACGATTTGATTATTGCTTTCAATAATAAGGTTGGATTATTGTAGATAAGCTCATGGCGGAACAGCAAGGATCATTCGGTGATACATCTGCTCCGCTATCTCATTCATTAATCCTTGTTGCAGTTATGCCCTCCCCGCGCGATATGGAAATCGCGCGGGTATTAGGTTGGTATCGAATTCCGTTTAAATTTGCACCTAAGATCATTTATGTCGACTATCTGGCGTTTTACCAACCATCAATTTTTGGTGAGGGACAGGCAAATCGCATTTCTGTGATTGCGCCCGTACGAGGGGTAGAGCTTACTACGCGACGCGAACTGTTCCGTGATGAAGAGCAACACCCGCGAGCAGAGGAAGAATACTATAAGATCCAAGTTGGAACTCTGCAAGTACTTCCAAAACCTATCATTGCTGGCGAGTGGAAGCGGATCACATTTCTATATACGACCGGTAATTATCTAAAAAAAGCGAAGGTAATAAACGACCTTGTGATAAAGGACGAAGAGCGCAGAATCGTTTGGCGCTCCTTACGTGAACGTCATGCACAATTTTTAGCAGAATCAAATGAAACAAATTGGAATGAGGAAATTGATAGCACGCTACTCTTGATGCTCACCGGCTTGCAGAATGTTTCTGATGATAATGAAATGTTTATAGATTACTAATCCCAACACCTTCAATACTATAATAAGCTTGGAAGAGAGGTAATTATGTCCATACTTATTAAATCTGGTACGCTGATCACAGCTTCTGAAACGTTTCAATCTGATATCTTAATAGAAGGCGATATTATTTCAAGGATTGGGATCAATATTGACGCCCCTTCGGAAGCAACTATCATTGATGCCACAGGAAAACTGATCATGCCTGGTGGTGTTGATGCGCATACTCACTTCGAATTACCCATGTTTAATACTATCTCCTCCGATGACCATTATACAGGCCACAAAGCGGCTGCATTTGGGGGGACGACAACCACCTTGGATTTTATCTCGCAGGATGATGATGATATTCTGGCATGCGTAAATGCATGGCATACAAAAGCACGTGATAAAGCAGCGATTGATTACAGTTTTCACATGAATATCACTAGATTTAATAAAAAGATTGCAAACCAGATTCCTTCACTTCGTAAAGAAGGGATCAATTCATTAAAAGTTTTCACTGCTTATAATGACCGACTGCGCTTGATGGATGGAGAGATATATCAGGTGATGCGTATAGCAAAGAAACACGGGATGTTAGTGATGGTACATGCAGAAAATGGTGATGTAATTGAATTACTGATAGCTGAGGCGCTGGCAGCAGGACACACTTCGCCGGAATGGCATGCCTTAACACGTCCTGCGGACGGGGCGGTGGAATCAGTCAACCGTGTCATTTCCCTCGCTCGTCAGACTGGCGCTCCGACATACATCGTGCATATGAACACGAAGGGCGGTGCAGATCACGTGCGCGCTGCGAGAAATGAGGGATTAGCTGTGATGGGGGAGACATGTCCGCAGTATTTGTTCTTTACTATCGATGCGCTGCGCCGACCGGATGGGGCAAAATGGATTTGCTCTCCACCGATGCGTTCCAAAGAAGATAACGCCGGCATGTGGAAAGCTCTGATGGATGGTACGATGCAGGTGTTTGCCACCGACCATTGCCCATTCTTTTTCGATGGTACACAACCAATTACTTATGAAAATGAGAGAATCGCGATTCCCGGTAAAGAATTGGGCAAAGATGATTTTACTAAAATTCCAAATGGGCTTCCTGCCGTGGGAGATCGCTTGTTAATCTTATGGTCTTATGGTGTGAATACTGGGAAAATCACTCCAAATCAATTTGTTGCATTAACTAGCACCAATCCTGCGAAGATTTTTGGATTGTATCCTCAAAAAGGCTCCTTAATGCCAGGCGCGGATGCCGATATTGCGATTTGGGATCCGGATAACGAGATCGATTATGGTGTTAAACATGCTCATCACCGCACAGATTACAATCTCTTTGAAGGATGGAAATTAAACGGTACTGTCGAGAAAGTATTCCTGCGCGGAAAATTGATTGTCGATGGTGATCGATGGTTTGGTAATAGAGGTGAGGGCCAGTTTCTCCATCGTAACGATATATCTATCCTCTAATTTATTATGTTGATAGCGTTTTCAATTTTCTCCTTACTAGTGCTGTGTTTCATTGCCGCATATTTGAGGATACGTGGAGTTCGGCTAGCCTATATATGGACGCTCTTTTTTTTAATTTTGGCTTTTGTCCTCCTTTTAATTGTGCTGGTAGACCCTGGTAATCTTCAACCTTTTTCGACAGGTGGATTTTCAGGTCCAGGGAATGAATTTATTGCATTCACTTTTCGTTTGACGAATGAAAATAGAATAGTCGGAATTTGCCTCTTTATTTTAGTCCTAGCGTTTTTGGCAACAGAAACAGCATCTCCGCAAGGTAATATAAGTCTATCCCGCTGGGTACAAGTGCTTATATTTACCTCAGCCGCATGGGCGGTACTACTTTCTGCTAACGCTTGGACGGTTCTCATCAGTTGGACGATTCTGGATGTATTAGACGTAACTTCTCAATTGATTTTTCGGCGCATTCGCACCGGTCAATTTTTGGCTTATTACCTTTCAAAATTCGCGGGCAGTTTTGTGTTGGTTTTGGTTATTTCACTCACTAATCAGCCAAGTCTGGAAAAGTTGTATGGCGGGCTACTTCCTAATATTGGGTTTTGGATGCTTTTGGCAGTTTTTCTGCATTCAGGTATATTCCTTCAAGCGCAAATATCAGAAGAAACAAAACAACACGATAATCCAACACAATTGATACGGATAATATCATTTTTGCCCCATTTCTTTTTCCTAACCCAGATACCCGAAGCTGGAGTTACCCCTCTACTGCGGATCGCATTGCAAATCCTCATGTTTATTGGTGCATCCATTACGGCTATCAGGTGGTTTGTAAATACACGTACTACGAATGGTTTTCACCAAATAATCGTCTGTCTCGCTTTTATTAGTGCTTTTTTATTCATTTCTGAAAACCAGCGGGGATTGATTTTTTTTCTATTAACTTTACTGCCCATGAGTTGGATAATCCTTGCAGATGATCGGTCATCTCTTTTAACGCCGTTGTGGATCGTTGGTGCATTGATGTTGGTGGGATTACCATTCACCCCCCAATATGCTGCCTATGAAGATTTGATTTTGCGTAACAAGATCGCAGAATCTGCGGTGATGGTGCTACCAACCACTTTGATCATGTCGGGCGTTTTTCAGTACTTGCGAAAGCCAGGCGGAGATATCAATCGGCTGGAAAAATTCAACCAGACATTTTATATAATCGGATTAACACTGCCGCTGGTTGGGGTCATACTTGGTTTATGGACATACCGACCGCTTTTTAATCTAGGTGATTTCTGGTTCGGTGCACTTCATATCTTCTTGTTTGTTGGATTCAATTACATCGCAAACCACAGTGAATACTTACTTCCAAGATTTAAAATAAAAGGTATTGTATTACGTCACTTCCCTGAGTTATCCAGACGACTTAATATTATTCTTTTGGTAATTATTGAAATAGCTGGTGCAGGGCTGTCATATGGCGCAAGGCTGTTGGAGGAAGAGGGAGGTGTCTTATGGGCAATGGTGTTCCTTTCCTTATTGCTTACGATCCTGACCTCAGTGGAAGGATTCTCATAAGTGATATTCAATAATCTGCTTATTTTCGCTGTATTTTCTGCTGTTTTTCTGATTCTCGTCAGCAGAAATTGGCGTCTTCGCCTCGTTGGTTTAGCCATCGTTGATTTACTCGCATTTATCAGCATATTACAGGTCTGGCCGGTCGCATTGGCATCGGTTAAGCTGATTGCGGGTTGGATGGGGATAATACTAATTAGCGCTTCCCAAGTTTCACGTCCTGATGATAGCACTAGCAAACAAAATTCACCGATTCTTTTCCGCTTAATGATCGTTATTCTGGTTTGGATTGTCATCACGGTTGAAGCGACTGCTTTTAATGAATGGATTCCGATACCATATACAAATTTGGTTGTTGGGTTAGTTATCATCGCTGGCGGCTTGATTTATGCGAGTGTGAATAACATAATGTTTGATGTGATTGTTGGGCTTCTCATGCTTTTGGCGGGTTTTGATATTATTTATTCTTCATTAGAAGGGTCTGCATTAGTAACTGGCATCTATGCGCTCATCGTATTACTTATCTCTCTCCTTAACAGCTATTTTCCTTCAGAAAAGAGAAAAACCACCTGATGAATGCCCCTGTATTATGGATCTTCTTGCCCGCATTGGTTTCGACCATATTGATCATTACTCCTCAGGAGCGGATCCGCTTTCTAATCTTTATTACTACAAGTATCCTATTAGTGTTATCCACTTTTATTATTCGCATTGACCCGGTTGGAGATTTGTCATTCTTTGAATTCGCGATGTCATCGGAATTAAGAATTTTGGGGCGAAGCTTCATTTTGACCGAGGAAGACAAATTCTTAGTGCAGATTGTTTATTTCTTTAATGTTATTTGGGGAATATTCTCCTATTTCTTTCGTCGTAATAGTCGCGTGGTTCCTTTTGGCCTTCTGTTTTCTGGAATGCTTTTGGCTGCCTATACAGTTACTCCTTTTCTTTATGCTGCATTGATCATTGAACTTTCGATCTTGCTCAGCATCCCTTTATTGCATGATAATAAACAGGCAGAAACACAGGGAATATCGCGGTTTCTGATCTATCAGACACTTGCGCTTCCGTTTATTCTGTTAGCCGGCTGGTTTCTGGCAGGTGGAGAGATCACCCCTGTTAATCCAGCACAATTGGTTCAGGCAACATTACTATTAGGGTTGGGTTTTATTCTATGGCTAGGCGTTTTTCCGTTTCACTCTTGGATATCATTGTTGTATCGCGAATCGGAAACAATAAATCTAGGATATTTTCTGCAACTATTCATCTTTATTGCATTTTTTATAATCCTGAAATTTCTCAATGGGTTTTCCTGGCTTAGGCAATACGGGACGTTTTTCCAAGGGTTACTTGTTTTGGGCGCTATTATGGAGGGTCTTGGTGCACTAGGGATATCATTCCAGAATAACTTGAAAGATATCAACGGGTATGCATTACTCCATATGATCGGTGTATTGATGACTGCTCTCGGTATTTATATTTTTGGGGGTATCATCTTGTTTCCGCATATGTTCGCGGTTTATTTTGCATCTCTATCATTATTGCATATCACAATCGAGTATTTATTTGGTAGCGTTAGAAATGAAAAACTCGAATTAGCACAAAAGGAAGATGTAAATATTTATGCGTTTTTTGGGTATGCATATGCATTACTGACTATATCGGGTATGCCGCTGACTATCGGTTTTGCACCGGTTCTTTGGATGTATCAGATTCTTGCTAATAACCATGTTTTTGCTTTTTGGGTATTGATTGGCAGTAAAATTCTTATCTCAATCACAGCGATCCGTGTGATTAAGTTGATGTATGAAAAGGCCGTAACAAGACAAGCATTGCTGCCAGAAAAAATCAAAGATTGGGGTATGGTTGTGTTTTTCGTTCTAGTCATGCTAGCAGGATTATTTCCAACAGTTATCTACAGGAATTTTGAACAATTATTATCAGGTTTTAAAAATCTAATACAATAAAGAGTAGATTACCTCAAATTTTTCCAAGAAAAGAGAAATTAAATGAACCTTGAAGACCTCGTTTCACGATTAGATTCACTTGAAGAGCAAATACGTTCTCTCAATAAATCCCTATCTACTGCAAACAATCGTTTGAATGAAGTAGATGAGAAGGCAAATAATTTCCTGGGGATGGTGCGTGACCAAAAAAAGGATTTTGAACGATTAAATTCAGTCATTATGGGGGTGGGCAAATATGATAGCACTATAAACCAGATTCGTAAGGATTTTAACCGCAAAATTGAGGAGATCGAAGCGCAGCGAAAGCATGAAGACCAAACCCGAGCTAATTTGATCAACAAAGATATAAGCAGTGTGCAATCTCAATTTGAAGGTATAAAAAAAGAAATAAAGAATGACAATGAAAAACGCCTGGGTGTTTTTATTGAAGAGAACACACGCTTGGTAAATAGGTTTAATGAAATTGCAGAAGATCATAATAAAAATGTGATTTCCTCAGAAGAATTAAAGGTATCGATAGGAGTTATGCAACAGGATTTGAGGCGAGCGATAAAACAAATTGAAAGTATCAAGATTGACCAGGACCTATTTCGTGAAAGCCAGAATGATTTGCGAACTAAAATGGATCCGATCATGGATTCTTTACGCAATAATGAATCGCGTTTGAATGATCTTGTAGCCACAGAGTCTGAGCGCCGCCAAAACCAGCTCGATTTTATGCAAAAACAATCAGAGATAGCTGGGGACCGCGAACGGAAATGGGCAGAATGGAATCAGGATATTGAAAACTCAATTCAACAAGTTCGAGAAATACTTCCGGAGTTGCAAAAACAACAATTCGCAATGGCACACACAAAAGAGGATTTCGAGAATATCACTCAGCAATTTGATAGGAGAATTAAAGAAATAACCGAAATGTACCGGTTAATGGAAGAGCGCTACAAGAAAGAATGGGATACATTTAAAGTAGATGCGGAGAAGCGTTGGTCAAATATTTCCTTGGTTCTCGACGACAAACAGGGCGGCTATATTGAGAAAATATCAACACTTCAGGAGCGAATGATCCTTGTCGAAGATAATAACCATGAAATGCAGGAAGTCCTATTGTTGATGAGTTCGGAGATCCAAAAAGGGATGCAAGGGATTATGAAAATGGTTAATGGCTGGATGGAAGCATTTAATCAAATCAAGCACACTTAAAAGCGAATCAGAATCTTTATGTATGTAATTGGCACTGCTGGTCACGTTGATCATGGAAAATCAACGCTAATCAAAGCGCTGACTGGCATTAATCCAGATCGGTTAGCGGAAGAATTAGAACGGCAGATGACAATCGATCTGGGATTTGCTTGGCATACTCTGCCATCCGGTGAAGAGATTGGTATTGTTGATGTTCCCGGCCATCGTGATTTCATTGAAAATATGTTAGCAGGAGTGGGCGGTATTGATCTGGTTCTCTTCATTGTTGCTGCAGACGAAGGGATCATGCCGCAATCACGCGAGCATTTTAATATCATAAAATTACTTGGCATCCAGCATGGCTTGATTGTTCTAACCAAAATCGACCTTGTATCAGATGAAGAGTGGTTATCGCTGATAGAAATGGACATTCGTGAGTTGGTTAAGGGTACTTTCTTGCAGGATGCGCCGATAGTTAAAGTGTCTGCGATTAATGAAATAGGGTTGGATGAACTATCATTCGCAATTGATGAGATATTACCGCAAATCAGAAAAGATACCAGTGGTACGGCTCCGCGTCTGCCAATCGATCGGGTGTTTACTTTGAGGGGATTTGGAACTGTCGTGACTGGAACGCTGGTCGGAGGTAGATTCATCATTGGTGATCAAGTTGAGTTACTTCCTTCCGGATTACAAAGCCGTATCCGTGGGATTCAAACTCACAAGAAAAAGCAAGAAAGTGCTAGTCCGGGAAATCGAACTGCAATTAACTTGATTGGCGTAGAAGTCGGAGATATTTTCCGTGGCGACGTGCTTTGTAAACCGCATTCTTTTTCGCCAACGAATATGTTGGATGTAGAAATAAAAGTGCTGGAAGATTATTCAGATAACCTGTGTCATGATGATGCGGTAAAGGTGTTTATAGGGACCGCCCAGGTGATGGCACGAGTTCGAACACTGGGAAAAAATGAAATCCAACCAGGTCAAAGTGGATTTGTCCAGCTCATGATCGCAGGGCAAGTGGTCGCAAAAGAGGGGGACCGTCTTATAATTAGGCGTCCTTCGCCTGCTGCGACAATCGGAGGTGGAGTGGTGATTGACTCATTCCCAGATAAACGACATAAACGATTCGCCCAGGATGTCATGCAGCGGTTATTAGTGACCGCCAGTGGATCTGATCAGGATCGCGTATTGATGACACTGAAGGATCTGGGTTTGTCTGATTTGGTAGTTTTGTCAAAAAAACTTGATATCTCTGAATCTGACCTTCGCCCACTTTTGGAGGGATTGGCAAGAGATCAGTTGATATTGGAATTAATTAATCCAGCATCTGATCAAAAGCAATTTTATATTTCTCGTGAAGATTGGAACGATACGAAAAAAGCAGTTACTGGTTACTTGGAAGATTTTCATCGGTCCAATCCGCTAAAAAATGGTGCGGATCCGAAAATTTTACAAGATTTATTTAAGTTGGATAAACGGACGACCCAGGTGCTATTAAATGCATTCATATCAGAAAACATTGTTGTAAATGATGGAAAGCATCTGCGATTACCTGATTTTGCGATTGTTTTATCAATGGAGCAATCAAAAGTTGTTGATAACATATTGGCGGTGTTTAGAGATTCCGGTTTTCAGACACCTTCCGTAAAAGAGACGGTCGATATCGTTGGCGAGGATCTGTTCTGGTATCTTGTTCAATCAGGAATCATTACTCTCATTTCTCAATCAGTAGTGTTCTTGTCTGATCAGATAGATGTGATGATCTCCATGACAGAAAATCTTTTAGAGCAATCAAACAAAATCACAGTTGCTGATTTTCGCGATTATTTCAATACCTCACGAAAATACGCGGTTGCGATGCTTGAATATTTAGACGAGCAGAAGATTACTTTAAGAGAGGGTGATTTTCGCATAAGAAATTCTGGTTGACACCAGATAAATGTGCCTGTATAATTCTTGACGCTTGCCCCGGCGGTAGGTTGGCTGGGGTAAAATTATGTTTATCCAACTTCCCCATTGACGGGCGTTGAAAACGCGTGAAAAATGGTGAAGTGAAGATTGGAGTCTAAAATGTATGTGATTTTTGAAAATGGCGGAAAACAATATAAAGCCGTTGAAGGCGGTTTTATTGAAATCGATCTTCTGCCTGAAGAAATTGGCCAGAAAAAATCCTTCGAAAATGTCCTTTTACTTTCAACTGATGAGAAGGTTGAAGTGGGTACTCCATATTTAAAGGGTGTATCAGTTGATACAACGATTGTCGATCATTTTAAAGGACAAAAAATTACTGTTTTCAAATACCGGCCGAAGCAACGATACCGGGTGAAAACTGGTCATCGACAACGCTATTCACGCGTGCTTGTTGATTCTATTGCATTCCCTGGAAAATCGGAAACAGCAACAAAGACAACCGAAGTTAATGAGCCGGAATTGAAACCAACAGCTAAGAAACCTGCTGCAAAGAAACCTGCTTCTGAAAAAAGTACGAAAACAAAACCAGCTTCAACAAAGAAATCAACAGCAGAAAAATCGACAACCGCAAAAAAGAAACCTGCGGCTGATAAGAAATAAAAGGTTCTAGAAAGTAGAGTGAAAAATGGCACATAAAAAAGGTGGCGGTTCATCACGTAACGGTCGTGACAGTAAATCAAAACGACTTGGCGTAAAGAAATACGGCGGCGAGCAAGTTATCAGTGGTAATATCATCGTTCGGCAGCGGGGTACCAAAATCCGCCCAGGTCTAAACGTTGGTATTGGCAAGGATCATACAATTTTTGCTGTTACTGAAGGCGTTGTGGAATTTGTCCGATTGCCAAATGGTCAGAAGAAGGTCAGCGTAATTACAGAATAAATAGTTCAAGACTATTTATTGAAAGGCATTTACTGATGAAAAAAGAATTACATCCAAAATATTATCCTGAGGCTAAAGTTACCTGCGCATGTGGCAACACCTGGACAACAGGATCAACTAAAGAAGAAATCCGAACAGAAGTATGTTCAGCATGCCATCCTTTCTTCACCGGTGAACAGCAGCGCTTGATCGATATGGAAGGTCAGGTTGATCGCTTCTATAAGAAACTGCAGGCGCGGCAAGAATACGTTGAAGATAAAAAGCAGAAAGAATCTTCAAAAACATCACCTGACCGACCGATCGAGGAGTTGGAATTAGGTTCACGTTATGATAATGCTTTGAAAGAAGCGGGTATTGAAAACGTGGGTCAATTACTCGAAAAAATGGAAGGTGGCGAGTCAGCTATTTTGGACATTGCAGGTATAGGTCGTAAAACGCTTATTGATATGAAAAAGCAATTGCGAAAGATGGGTTATGACCTGCCCGAAGCTGTCGAAGAGATTTCAGTCTAATATTCAATATTATGAACCCAAAGAAGGCAGAGATTGCCTTCTTTTTATTTTAAAAAACTGAATGGTGTAAAATCACAAATATATATTTTGGGAGTGAAAAAATGCAGGAAGAATCTGGTTCAATTGAGGTTATTTGCGGTTCTATGTTCAGCGGAAAGACTGAAGAAATGATACGACGCCTGAGACGGGCGAGAATTGCGAAACAACACGTTCAGGTTTTTAAACCGGTAATCGACACACGTTACAATAATGAAAAAGTTACTTCACATGCTGGTGTGGATTTTGAAGCAATACCGGTCAATGATTCCATCCAACTCCAGCAGAAAATTGATTCAACGACTACTGTAATTGGGATTGATGAAGCACAATTCTTTGATGAAGGTATCGTTGCGTTGATTGACTCCCTGGCGGAAAGCGGAAAGCGTGTGATTGTTACTGGGCTGGATATGAATTTCAGAGGAGAACCGTTCGGCTGCATTCCGATTCTAATGTCAAAAGCTGAGAAGGTCGATAAGTTACATGCCATTTGTATGGTTTGTGGTGGATCAGCGACGCGAACACAACGCCTGGTTAACGGAAAACCTGCACATTATGATGATCCAATTGTAATCGTCGGTGCATCCGAGATGTATGAAGCTCGCTGCCGAGCTCATCACGAGGTGCCGAGAGGGTGAAATTATGCAGAGTTACAAGAATTATCTTAAAGAGATTTTGATCGATGACGTAACACTTCAAACACGGATAAAGGAGTTAGGGGCAGAGATCAGCTCTGATTATCAAAATAGCCAAAATTTATTATTAATCTGCATTTTGCGTGGTGCTTTTATTTTCCTATCTGACCTTTCGCGGACTATCACAGTACCGCACGCGATGGATTTTATGGCGATTTCGTCGTATGGGGCAGGCAACCGCAGTTCTTCGGGAGCTGTGCGAATTACGATGGATTTGACCGAAAACATCTGCGGAAAAGATGTGTTAATTGTTGAGGATATTGTTGACAGTGGGAATACATTATCTCATGTGATGGATATGCTATCCACCAGAAAGCCGAATAGTCTGCATATCTGCACATTATTGGATAAATTTGAAAGGCGTGAAGTGGAAGTCCCAATCCGTTATACCGGGTTTCAGATTCCGGATAAGTTCGTATTTGGATATGGATTAGATCTGGATGAAATTTACCGCAACCTGCCTTTTATTGGCGTTGTTGATCTAGAAAAATATGAGGGATAAAGATTTTTCAATCTGATGCTGAACTATAAAGAATCCCTGCCTATTTGGTTGATGGATTTATCTCAAATACTTATAACTGCCTGTGAAGAAATTTACCTCGTTGGCGGCGCGATTCGCGATTTACTTGGTGGAAGAGAAATAGATGACTATGATTTTGTGGTCAAAAAAAACGCGATCGATGCTGCGCGGCTGACGGCAAACCATCTTCAAGGGGATTTCTATATACTCGATTATCAGCGGCAAACTGCCCGCGCCATTATTCTTTTCAAAAACAAGTATTTAAGAATAGATTTTGCATTATTCAACGGGAAAGACATTATTGAAGATCTGACCAGGCGCGATTTTACGATCAATGCAATGGCACTTCGCTTACCCGTGGATAATGATCTGATAGATCCTACCGGTGGTTTAAAAGACTTGAAGGAAGAACTACTTAAGCCCTGCTCGGATTCTGCATTCATCGATGACCCGGTCCGGACGATCCGTTTTGTCCGTTTTTTACAAGAAATGGAGTTACAAGCCGATCCATCAATTGAAAAGTTGGTGAAAGAAGCAGCACCATTGTTAGGGCAGGTTTCAAAAGAACGCCAGAGAGATGCGTTGCTGGATGTAATTAGTGTTGCTAATTCACGTGACGCGTTTAATTACATGTTAAAGATAGGTTTAATTTCTGAATTATTCCCCGCGGCAGAACATCTTAGTGAAGTGAAGCTTAGTTTTCCCCATACATATAACGCTTGGGACCACACAATGCAGGTAATCTATTATTGTCAGCAGTTGATGGCTATGCTTGGCATTGCGCCTCCCTTAGGTGATTATCATCCGCGCTTGATTGATGCGATTAATCGCTTAGGTCGTCATTTGGAACATCTACAGTTATTTTTCTGTCAAAACTTTTCAAGCGGCAGAACAAAATATCAATTGCTCATCCTTTCAGCTTTCTTCCATGATCTGGCAAAAGGATTAGTGGAGCAACAACAAATAGAAGATCGGATGAAATACCCCGGTCATGCTAAACGAGGTGCCAAATTAGTCCGCGATTGGTCAAAGGATGTTAATCTATCAAATCTGGAAGGCGATTATCTGTACAGCAGTGTTAGGATGCATATGAAAGTTTCACGGCTGGAATTGAACAATCAAGCAGAGAAAAATGTGAGTATTTTTCGCTTTTTTAAACGAGCGGGTGAGGCAGGAGTAATAACGGCATTGCTGCATCTGGCAGATGTGTTGACTACCTATGAGCAAGCGATTACGGATGATCGCTGGGATGAGGCGGTTTCTGCAGCTGACATCATATTCGATGCTTATTTCTTCCGTTTTGATTCGTTAATCAACCCAATTCCGCTGGTAAATGGCCGTGAACTTATGCGAATTTTTAATTTGCAGCCAGGAAAACACATCGGTGATTTTTTGGAAGCTTTACGAGAAGAGCAAGTATCAGACAAAATCCATAATCGTCAACAAGCTCTGGCTTTTTTACAAAAACAAATATCTCAAGAAAAGTAAAAAAGAAAATGGGTATGAAATTGTATTTTGATGAAAAAGGAAGCGGTGTCCCGATTATATTCCTGCATGGGTTTCCCTTTGACCATCAGATTTGGGATCCACTTTCTCCACACTTACCAGATGGTTTTCGATACATAATGCCAGACGTGCGCGGATTTGGAAAATCAGTGACTGGAAATTCAGATTATTTGATGGCTGAAATGGCTGAGGATGTGATTCAATTGATGGATGATGAGGGTATACCAAGCGCTATTCTTATTGGTCACTCTATGGGAGGATATTTAGCATTAGATATAACGCGTCAGGTGCCCAACCGTATCAATGGGTTAGGTTTGCTCGCGTCGCATATATATTGTGACCCACCCGACATCAAGACTGACCGCATAGACAAGATTAATAAATTGAAAACTTTATCCACTACAACGGTATTTAATACGATGCCTGAAATTTTGACAACAAATCCGCAAATTCAGGAATATTGCAGAGAAGCTATTCAAAATGCCGATGTTACAGGAATTCAGCGGGCTTTATCCGCGATGGCAAGCCGCCCCTCGTCTGAATCTCTTTGGTCAAGTTTAACAATTCCGAAGTTATTACTTATCGGTAGGGATGACCAATTTATTCCCCTTCACGTCAGTGAAGCGGTTGCTTACATTGGAAAGGATGTGACTTATTCGGTTCTTGAAAATGCGGGACACATGCTGATGCGTGAACAACCAGCAGAAACAGCGCGGGTTTTAGAGACGTTTTTTAGACAAATCCAGCGGGATTAGAAATACTTTCTAAATATTGTAAAAACTTATTGCTTTCAGGTAAGGCAGATGGTTATCAGACAAATTATTTTTGATTGATGGGCAGGAATATGAATCCAGAGCCTTCCTACAATAATAAGTTGTTTTAAGGATTATGTTTTATTGAATCAGGAATCTTCCCCTAGATTCGTTAGACTTCTTTTGGATTAACTAAAGACGAAAATTAGGATTGTGACACCAAAACGTTTGTTTAACCATTTAGGGTCGATAGGATCTTATATATGAATATTAAAGTTTTCGGAGCGATTGATCTGATGCTAATTTGCCTGTAATCAATGAGATTGGCAATCCAGATGGGCTATAACTCCACATTCCCGCCTGGAATATATTAGCAAAAGGGGTCTTGACTGAATTTGCAATACGCACCAATCTACTCTCGGCGGGGATCACCTGGTTAGTGAAAGACCAGCCAGTGATTGCTCCTTGGAAAGCACCAGTTCTTTTTTCAATTGATAGGGGGGAGGATGAAAATGTTTCTTCCACATGGGCTTTCAACTCTGGGAAGATGTGGTTATTCAGTGTCTCAACCATCCAATTCGAAGCAAGCTTTTTAAAATCTTCATACCATCCTTTATCCTCAATATCTTTAGTCAGGTTGTAATCGAAGAGAACACTTACAATAAGTCCCGATTTTCCCTGCGGTGCAAGTTTAGCGTCACGCAGTGCTGGGATTGCAATTTCATAGGTTGTGTCTGCCAAGTAATTCCTCAGCCATTCTTCCTGTTTTACTCTGCTCTGGCTAATTGGGACGAGCCCCGAGGTTGAATCCCCGCTAACTGTAGGCGTGTAGAAAAAGTGGCTGCTAGCTATAGTAGAAAAGTATTCTGGTGGTAAATTGACCTCCATGTAAGTAGTCAATACAGAGTCATTGCCTTTAGCATTTTTTAGTAAGGCTTTTTGATTTTCTACATTCATTCTTATATTAGGGTCACTTACCTCTTCTATATTGACCATGCTGTAAAAGGATTTTGCGTCCGCTGCCCAAACCAATACGCGATAAGTGTATCGATTGCCATCCATATCTATTAATGTTCTGCCGGCAGGATCAATTTTTGTAATTTTTGTTGATGTTTGGATCTGGCCACCATTCTCCTCTATCACGCTGACGAGTTTTTTACTGAATTCGCCGGTCCCGCCTTTTGGATAATAATAATCGAGATAAAGGGAAAGGTAGCTCAGGGCAAAGAAAGCGGGCGTGTCTGTGAAGAAATGCTGGGCGATGATATCGATCAAGGCCTGGTTGTGTGTAATTTTTTGTAAAAAGGTCCGAACAGGTATATTGAGGTTTGTCACTTTATTGACAGTTAAGGCGTATTTGAACATCCAGGGGATTACATTGGTTAAGAAATATTTCCCATCTTGGATTGGATCCAGAAAAAGAGGGTTGTCAATGCCGTATTGAATGTCCATATAATGGGCGATCTTTTGCATTGCAGCAATGATCTTGTCAATTTCTTTTTCATCGGATGGAAAATGCTTTTTTAATAGTGATTGATAATCGATCAGACTATGTTTATCCTTTAGAGGTATCACATCATCGACTATACCAATTGTTACATCATTAGGCACTAAATCAAGATCGATTTTTAGCTGCTTTAGCATTGGGAAAAGGACCCCAGCGTTTTCTAAAGCTCGTATTCCCCCGTCAAAAATAAATCCGTTGTGTGAAAATGAGTTGATCAATCCCCCACATTCTTTCTCTTTTTCAATCAACAATATCTTCTTATCTGCTTTGGCAAGATACGCTGAAGTGGTTAATCCGGCAGCGCCTGCACCAACAACAATAGCGTCATAAGTTGAAGGTTTTTCTTTCATGATCTTAATCTCCCGCTTGTGTTAGGTTCTTACTTGTTTCCCATACGCTTAAGATTCGGTTAGGGTCGATAACATAGCTGGCTGGTCTTTCTTCATTGGTTAGATTGAAATATGCGCCGGTCTTATTTGCCATTTCAGGCGCGGCAGCCAGATAATAAATCGCGTTGGCTGCTACCATGACATCTTTGAGAAACCAGCGCAGTATATATTTACTGTAAAAACGGTATAAGGCATTGTTATTCAATCCAATATTTGTCCGTACTGCACCCGGGTGAATCAGGTTTATTGTCACTTGTTTCTTGTCCCATTGTTCAGCCATTTTCAAAGTGGTCAGTATTTGCGCAATTTTCGCAGCGCCATAAGCTTGTAGTCCAATGAAAGGGCGTTTTTCCCAATTAAGGTCATTAAGGTTCAAACCACCAAAGCGATGGGCCTCAGAATTTACCATGATTACCCGTGATGGTGCGCCAGCGATTAGCGCTCCCTGCAGGATATGGGTTAATAAGAATGCAGCTAAATGTACAACCTGGAATACTTGTTCATTGCCGTCATTTGTCAGTATGCGGCGTTTGTTGAATACTCCTGCATTATTGATAAGAATATGTATTTCCGGGTGCTGTTTATAGATTGCATGACCGGCTTTACGAACATCTTCGAGCTGGCCAAAATCAGCGATGAATAAATGTGATGTTGCATTATATTCATTTCGCAATTCTTGCTGTAGTTTTATTGCTTTTCCTTCGTTGCGGCAAATCAGCAACAGCTCCGCACCGTTTTGTGCAAATACCTTAGCTGTCGCAAGGCCGATGCCTGAGGTTGCGCCGGTAATAACGCACTTTTTACCATCCAAACGACTAGTGGTAGTTTTCTGGGGGAGCAAACTATTTTGAATATATTGCAATTCTTCCGGGAGTCTTATTGGCATTGATTATCCGAATAATTTATGCATAAATTTGGGATATATTCTTTTCATTACTGGCACGTTTTGAAAGATATCACCCCACAAATCGTAATAATCACGTTGATGAATAATGCGGCCATCATCTGCCAGAGTTAATTTTGAACAACCATAAATTGGCGTACTTGGAGTTTTGCGGAAGACCATCGTCATTTTCCAATCCATGAAGATCTCGTTGCTTGTTACGCTCACTGAGGAGATATCCATCTCCAATCTTTCGCAACGTTTTGCCAAACGATCGCACATATCTATAAATAGCTCTTTCCCCTCAATGCGCTGGATAGTATCCTGAAATACGATATCATCGTGATAATAAGGAAAGATGTGGGACCAATCTGGCTTGCCCGTTTGATTATATGTCCTTGTCCACAGGGAAAGGAATCGGTTTCTGGTTAATGGTTCTAAAGTGTTGCCAATAGCCTTTTTCATAAAAAAACTCTATTTTTGATAAGTAAAAAATCCTAAGTGGAAATTATACAATCCTTTAATTGATTTCACTGGCAGTTTCATATAAGATATACATATGAAAGGAGAAAACATGAAGGATTATACCTATATCATTATCGGCGGAGGGATGACAGCAGGTTCTGCTGTGCTTGGTATCAGAGAAATAGATCCATCAGGTACCATATTGATGATCTCTGAAGAGAATGCACTTCCTTACAACCGTCCGCCACTATCAAAAAAGTTGTGGTCTGGGGGGAAGGAAGATGAAATTTTCTTGGCTGTTGAAGAGCGAAAGGTGGATTTTTTACTCAATACAATTGTTTTGTCAATCAATCCAGATCTGAAGCGTATTGCAGTGAGCAGCGGAGAATCTTTTTCCTATGATAAGCTCCTTTTAGCGACTGGTGGGTATCCGCGCGGACTGCCATTTGGGGAGGGTATTATCCATTACTATCGTACATTAGAAGATTTTCACCATTTGAAATCACTTACGAAAACAATGAATAGCTTTGCGGTGATTGGGGCAGGATTTATTGGTTCTGAACTGGCAGCAGCTCTCACATTAAATAAGAAGAATGTTACCCTTATTGAGAATGGGGCAGGAATAGGGTGGAAAGTATTCCCCCAAGATATGGTGCGATTCTTGAATGATTATTACATAGATAAAGGTGTAATGGTTAAAGCCGGGCTTGAAATTACATCAGTGGAAAAGGAAGGCAATAAAGCTTCGATCAATTTCAAGCATGGTGAAGCTTTGTTGGTTGATGAGGTTGTGGCTGGAGTGGGGATAATTCCTAATGTAAGTCTGGCAGAGGATTGCGGTCTGGCGGTTAAGGACGGTATTCATGTTAATGAAATTTTGCAGACTTCTGATCCCTCAATTTTTTCTGCAGGTGATGTAGCAAATTTATTCAATCCCCATTTGTCGCAACGTATCCGTGTTGAGCACGCTGATAATGCTAGAGCGATGGGAAAGGCTGCCGGCAGGAATATGGCAGATGCGATTGAACATTATGACTATTTACCCCTGTTTTACTCAGATATGTTTGATTTGGGATATGAGGCGGTCGGAAAAATTGATTCACGTTTAGAAATGGTTCAGGATTGGCAAGAACCGTACAGGAAAGGTGTGATTTATTATCTTGAAGATAATCAGATTGTGGGTGTGTTGTTGTGGAATGTATGGGACAAGGCAGATTCTGCCAGGGAGATCATTGCGAATAGAAAACCTTTCAAAACAGAAAGTTTAAAAGGTCTCATTAATTACTAAATCTCTTTATCCGGTCACAGCAAACACGATTATGCCTATGAAAAGAAGGATTGCTGCGCAAATGAATAACAAGCGGCTGATAACCTGGCCTTCTTTTCCATTCAGGCCCACGGTGGTACACCCCAGGATAACCTTAGCGGGCGCCATGATGCTGCCCATAGCACCACCGGTCGTTTGTGCCGCTAGTATCCACGCGATTGGAAGCTCAAGCATCTGTGCGGTCTGAAGTTGCAGTTCGGCAAATAGCACATTTGAGTTGTTATTACTGCCAGTGATAAACGCTCCAAGCGCTCCGATGAAAGGCGATACAATCGGATAAAGGTCACGTGGAAAAAACTTACTGACCCCCTCAGCAAGAATCGCGATCATGCCAGCGTGACGCATGCTTACAGCTGTGCCGACTAGTGTAAAGATGGCAATGGTCGCATTTGTTGAACTTTTAATTGTCTTTTTTACACTTTGCAAGTGTTGCGATTTAATAAGATAACCTCTCCATTGAAGGAAAAAAAACGAAATAAAACCGGTAATTATGAGTACCGTCCCTGGATGTAGAAAGAAGTTGATATTCTTTGTCCATTCAGCAGGAATTGAAAAACCCAGTTTTGTTTGAAATTCGGGTATTTTTATGGAGAAATTAAATGGTTGGAACAAATCCTGTAAAGGCTGAAAAAAGTTGAAAACAAAAATCAGAGCTACAAGTAAAGTGTATGGTATGACAGATTCAATAATCCGCTTCCATTCCTTTTTATTGAGGTTATAAACCCATGCTCGGCTTTGCTGAGAAAAAAATCCAACATATAGAAATCCCAGTAAAAGACTGATCATTACTGGAAGTGTAACCGCAATCATCCAAAATTCAGTTCCAGCAATTAGATATTGACCAATGGCTATAACCAAGCCGATAAAAATTGTTAGCGGAATCGCCTGAAAGAATTTCTCTTTCCCACCAGCTAGATACACCACAATTAATCCGCCGATAATGGCTGTTAATCCTAAAAGGATAGCGGCCTTGGGGGCAAAAAAAACCACAGGTAATCCTGTCATAGCATGAAGTGTTCGAATAGATGCACCCATGGATCCAAACGAGACTCCCCACCCATGGCCAATACTTGTGAGAACGATTGAAAGCATCGGAGAAAAACCGGCACTGACCATGAGAGGTGCAGACACAGCGACTGGCACACCGAATCCATCCAATCCCTGTAAAAAAGAGGGAAATAGCCATGCAAGAAAAATTCCGAGATATGCTTTGTTATCGGTAAAAGCCGATAAAAAATCACCAATCCGATTAATAGCTCCGGAGGTATTAGTGATATGGTATAGATACATTGCGCCCCAGATGATCATGGTTACATCAAGGGCCAGGAATAATGCTTTAAACATGGAAACGCCTATGATTTCCGGTGTTGTGCCAAAAAATAGAAAAGCTATCACCTGTGTTGTAAACCAGGTTGCAAAGCCTGCTTTACTGCCCCCCATTTTGGCTATGGTCATTAATAAAATGAGGATCATCACTGGGGTAAATGCAAGCAGCCAGGAAATTGGATTGGTTTCAACCATGATTTAATTATATTAGAAAGCAGAATATGAGAGAAAAGTTACCCTTATTCCGTGAAAAAAGTCCGGTATGGTAAAATCTACAATTGGTGTATTTTGCGAAGTAATTTATCAAATTAATTTTCCGGAGGAAAGATGGCAGAAAAAAAATGGGTTTACCTTTTCAATGAAATTGAAGAGGCAGAAAAATATGCCGGTTCGTGGGACGGCGTTCGCGGATTGATGGGCGGAAAAGGCGCGAATCTTGGTGAAATGACGCGTATTGGTGTTCCAGTACCACCATTCTTCACCGTTACGACTGAAGCATGCAATGCATATTTAGCAAATGACAACCAATTTCCTGATAGCATGTGGGATCAGTGCCTTGATGCATTGAAGGGTATAGAAAAAGCTGCTGACAAGAAATTTGGCGATCCAAAAAATCCCTTGCTGGTTTCCTGTCGCTCAGGCGCGAAAATGTCTATGCCAGGAATGATGGACACTGTGCTGAATATCGGCTTAAATGATGAAACTGCTGAAGGCATGGTCAAGATCACTGAAAATGAGCGTTTCGTTTATGATGCTTACCGCCGATTGATCGCAATGTTCGGCTCGGTAGTGCTGGGTATCAATGATGAAAAATTCGAACAAGTTCTGGAAGAGGTTAAGAAAGCCAAAAAGGCAGAAGCTGACACGGACATGACCGCTGATGATCTGAAAGAATTGGTGACCAAATTCAAAGCAGTTGTGAAAAAGGAAAAGGGATTTGACTTTCCTCAAGATCCAATCGAGCAAATTCGCTTGGCGACTGAAGCAGTTTTTAAATCCTGGAATGGAAAGCGAGCGGTAGACTACCGCAATGCAGCGCATATTGCGCACGACCTTGGAACCGCGGTTAATATTTGCACTATGGTGTTTGGTAATGCTGGCTGGGAATCAGGTACTGGTGTTGCATTTACCCGCAATCCTTCCACTGGTGAAAAAGAACTTTACGGTGAATATCTCTTAAATGCACAGGGAGAGGATGTGGTTGCTGGCATCCGCAATACTGAGAAGATTCAGAAAATGCAAGAAGTATTTCCGGAAGCCTATCAAGAGTTCCTGGATATCACCAATAAACTTGAAGGCCATTATTCAGATATGCAGGATGTTGAATTCACCATCGAAAATAAAAAGTTGTGGATGCTGCAGACCAGAAATGGTAAACGTACTGCGAAAGCAGCAGTCACTATAGCTGTTGAAATGGTGAATGAAGGGCTAATTTCAAAAAAGGAAGCGCTAAGCCGAGTTTCATCAAAGGATGTTGATACCTTACTGCATCCTCAATTTCTGGGTGATACATTAGAAAATGCACGCAAGGAAGGAAAGCAATTTGCGAGTGGCGTGAACGCTTCACCTGGAGCAGCAGTCGGGCAAATATATTTTGACGCAGACACTGCAGAGCGCATGGCCAAAGAAGAAGGCCAGGACGTGATCATGGTGCGCCCATTCACAAAACCCGATGATGTGCATGGCATGCTTGCTGCAAAAGGGATTCTCACAAGCGAGGGCGGTGCCACTTCACATGCTGCCGTTGTTGCCCGTCAATTTGGTGTACCATGTGTCGTTGGAGCATCCATGGTCAAAATCGATATGGAAAAGAGAAAATTAGAATCCGAAGGCGTCATCGTAAATGAAGGCGACTGGATCTCAATTGATGGTGGCACTGGCGTAGCATTCCTTGGAAAAATCGAAGTAACAGAACCATCGCTGGAAGAGCAAACTGATCTGCTTACATTACTTGGCTGGGCAGATGAAATCTGTGCTGAGCCGGGCATCCGTGATGTTCTTGAGGGTTGGCCGACCACAGGACTGCAGGTTTGGGCAAATGCGGACTACCCTGCTGACGCCCGTCGCGCACGTTCCTATGGCGCAAAAGGAATCGGTTTGTGCCGTACTGAGCATATGTTTTTTGAGCAGGAACGCTTGCCCAGCGTGCAGCGTATGATTCTGGCAAAGACAATTGAAGAACGCGAATCAGCACTGGCAGAATTACTGCCGCACCAGCGCTCTGACTTTGAAGGCTTATTTGAGGCGATGGATGGTCTTCCCGTTATCATCCGGTTGATTGATCCGCCGCTGCATGAATTCCTGCCTTCTGAAGAATCATTACTTGAAGAAGTAATCACCATGCGCGTCAAGGGTGAAGAGAAAGGATTGCCTGAAAAAGAATTCCTGTTGGATAGTGTACGCTCAATGCATGAATCCAACCCGATGATGGGTTTGCGTGGAATCCGATTAAGCATTGTCATGCCGCAGATTGTTGAAATGCAGGTGCGTGCAATATTTGAAGCGGCTGCTAATATGAAACTGAAAGGTATTGATGCAAAACCGGAAGTGATGATTCCGCTTACCGGACACGTCAATGAGCTGCATCATATTCAGCCTCGCCTGATTGAGATTGCAAAAGAAGTGATGAAAGCGAAGAATGTTGAATTCGAATACAAATTTGGCACCATGATCGAAATTCCGCGGGCTGCGTTAACCGCTGGCGAGATCGCATCGGTTGCTGAGTTCTTTTCATTTGGTACTAACGATTTGACCCAAATGACTTTTGGATACAGCCGAGACGATGCTGAGCGTAACTTCCTTGTTACCTATGTTGAAGAAGGCATTCTACCTGTGAACCCGTTCCAGAGTGTCGATCAGGATGGCGTTGGACGTCTGATGAAGATGTCCGTTGATGAAGGCCGCGCGGTTCGCCCCAACCTGGAGGTTGGCATTTGCGGTGAACATGGCGGTGACCCAGATTCAATCGATTTCTGTCATCGTATTGGCCAGAACTATGTCAGCTGTTCACCATTCCGTGTACCGGTTGCCCGCCTGGCAGCGGCGCATGCGGCCATCAAGTATTCAGCCAAGAAGTAATCTGGTAGAAAAAAACATAAAAAAACCGCGGCGATTGCCGCGGTTTTTTCTAATCAAATTGAGGCATGTTTACTGAGGACGTGAATACACTAATTTGTAGATGTTCAGGAATTCACCGATTTGCATTAAGTAAATCTGCGCTTCTTCTGCTCTCAGCGCCTCTAAGAATAAATCCGGATCATTGCTATTAATTGATCGCAGATTATTATTTACATTTCCCAAACCCCAGTTGTAACTAGCTAATGCATATTGGATATTTCCATCGAACAAATCATCTTTTAACCACCTAAGATACTCACTCCCAAAACGAGCACTAACTTCAGCTCGTGTCAGATCTTCCTGCTGGTAACCGGGTGGCCAGCCAAGGCGAGCTGCTACATCTGCACCGGTGGATGGAATGAACTGTGCCAGGCCGCTCGCGCCTGCAGATGAGAAGATGAATGGGTTAAACAGACTTTCTTGCCGGATGAGAGAGAACATCAGCAGGGGGTTGATGCCAAATTCATTGGCTGCGCGTACGGTGATCTCGCGAAAATATGCCCCAAACCGAATGTGGGTGAAATAGATCGGCGCAGTCAAAGTGGACAGGTCATCCAAGCCTGCCAGATTGAGGATGTTGCGGCTGGCGTAGATCGCAGGTTGAAACAGGTGTTTCTCGATCAGGTAGTTCATCAATCGGTAAGTATTGACCGGATCCGTCTGATATTCTTCACGCAGCACATCCGCTTGTTCGATCGCTTCCATATACAACCCCAGCTCCCAAAAACCATTCAATTTTTCGATAGCGGGATGGTTTGTCATTTCGGCAAGACTGTTCAGGTCGGTATCAACCGGCAAGCTGAATGTGGTACGCATCCATTGCTCTGCTTCACCTCGCTCCAACGAAAGATCATAACCGAGGTCATACTCGCCTGTTATCTGGTAAGGCGGTAGACCCTGCTGGATTTCCGAGTTGCGGATGCTGTAATAATCAGTTGGATCAGCAATTTCGCCCAGTTTCCAGGCATTCATTGCATTTTCTTCATCCCCAAGCGCGCGATAGGTCTTACCAATCCAAAGGTAAGCACGCGCTTTCTCATCCGGCGATGCAGCTAAAACGAGTGTCCTCTGGAAAACGGAGAGCGCATCATCATAACGTTCAAGACGGTAGTATTGGATCGCAGCCAGAAAGAGGGCACGATAACTGCGTTGTGCAGAGGGATAATCATTCATCATACGCTGCCAGATGACAGCAGCTCCTTCCAAGTCTCCTTCAAATTCGAGGATGCGGCCAGCTTCGTAAAGGAAACCAGGTGCATCGGGTGAAGTCGGTGCGCGATTGGCAAAGGTGAGATATGTTTCGGCTGCTTTTTGCGGATCATTTAAAAGCTTCCATTCAATGTAAGCGCGCTCATCCCAAGCATCAGGCCAAAAAATATTACCAGGAAAATTATTGATGACCTGGTTATAGGCTTCAATGGCTGCTTCTGCATTTCCTGTAAAAAAATAAGACAGACCTAAGAAGAAATATGCGCTGCCATCGTTATTATCCGGATTGGAAGCTAGATAATTTTCTAGCGCGCGGATTGCCCCTTCGTATGCTCCTGCGTAGTAATTTACAATCCCGCGCAGATTGTTGTTTACTGGTACTCCTTCATTTATGAGAATAGTAAGGGCGGTGAAAGAATCGAAAGCTTTGGGATACTTGATCACAGAATCCAAGAAGTGGGTGTAGGCATCGTTAGATTGTCCAAGTTTGAGATAAGCTTGCCCGGCGAGAAGGTTGGCGGTTGCGGGTGTATATTCATCCTGGGCAGCCTCATATACACCTTTGTAATACTGGATCGCAGTTGTGAAATCTTCAAGCGCTTCATATGCCTTTCCGATTTGCAGGTTGATTGTGTTAGGCTGGAATGATGGGTCGATTAAAAGAGCTGATTGGTAATTCAATATTGCTTCATTATATTGGTTAGTGCTGAAAGCGATATCACCAATCTTCTTGTAAATGAATGCGCCGATCAGACTTGGCTGTAACTCTACATATCGGCCGTAAGCGACCATAGCCTGTTGTTTTTCATCAATAAATTCATAAGACCGTCCAAGTTGAAAATATGTTGGGGCTTGATACTTGGTATTCGGATGCTGGCCGAGCAGTAGATTGAAGGCATCAATGGCGGAATAATATTGCCGGCCGAGAAGGTAGCTGCGGCCGAGGCCATATAACGCGCGCGCAGAAGAATCGTCATCTTCACTTACACTATACAATGCCTGGTATTCAATCTGTGCACGATCCACCTCACCCGCAAATAAAGCACCGTCAGCTTTTGCGAATGGATCTGTTGTTAAAAAGGTGGGCTCTGGCTGGTCGCCAATCCCATAATCTGATGCCTGGTCTAATATTGGTTGCAGTGTGGAGCTGGTTTGTGAAAGTGATTCCTCAGCGAAATTAAAAATTGCATCAAAAGGGATCACACAAGCTGTATATAATAATAGAAGAGAGAAGCCAATGATTAGCTTTTTTGTTTTCATACACCCGTTTATAGTATGGCTTGGGGAAAGTGTCAACTCTTTGACAAAGGGCTTTTCTCGTGTTAAACTGTACGGGTTAGCCAACAAGCGCTCCACAGCGGGCGCGTTTTTTTTGGAGAATATAATATGCGGACGCTAGTGTGGGAATCAACTCAAAATCAATTAAAAATGGTCGACCAGCGCCTTCTGCCTAATGAATTTACTCACATCTTTCTTTCCGACCATCATCAGGTTGCTGAATCCATTCAAAATATGGCTGTACGCGGTGCTCCGGCAATCGGGGTAGCGGCAGCTTACGGAATGGTATTGGCGGCAATAAAATCATCCGCAGCTACCGTTGAAAGTATGCGAACTGCATTAGTATCTGCAGCAGAAGTTTTGGAAGCGGCGCGGCCTACGGCGGTTAATTTGCCATGGGCTTTGAAACGGATGTTAGGCGTTGCAGCAAATCATTTTGATTCAGTCGAGGAATTAAAGCGCGCTTTATTAGATGAAGCACATGAGATGGCCGATGAGGATGTGGAAATCAACATGCGCATTTCGGCCAATGGTGCTGAATTGATCGAAGATGGTGATACGATTATTCATCATTGTAATACTGGCGCGTTAGCAACAGTTGATTACGGAACCGCGCTCGGTGTCATTCGCATGGCGCATGACCAGGGAAAGAAAATTCACGTTCTGGTTGATGAAACCCGGCCGCGATTGCAAGGCGCTCGCCTGACTGCGTGGGAGTTGCTTCGATATAGGGTCCCTTTTGATCTGATCACAGATAGTGCAGCGGGTTATTTTCTGCGTAGTGGTAAGGTGGATAAGGTTATTTTTGGTGCAGACCGGGTTGCTCGCAATGGCGATGTAGCCAACAAGATAGGATCCTATATGTTAGCACTTGCCGCCAATGCGAATAATGTTCCTATCTATAGTGTATTTCCATTTTCCACCATTGATATTGAGTTAGCAAATGGTAGTCTGATCCCTATTGAGGAGCGCCCGCAAGATGAGGTGCTGGAACTAAAGTTATTCGACCGTAAAGTAACACCTGATGGTGCTAGCGCTCGAAACCCAGCTTTCGATGTGACGCCACACGAACTAATAACCGGTTTGATCACTGAAAAAGGCGTCATTACACCGCCATTTGAAGAAAAATTGATTCGGTTGATGGGTGAAGGGTAGGGATGCTATGTCTGTGATCTGTACCGGTTCGATTGCCTATGATTATCTAATGTCTTTCCCTGGGTACTTTAAGGAACATATCCTACCTGAAAAACTTGATTCTATCAGTCTCTCCTTTCTTGTCGATGAGATGGTGCGCCAGCGCGGTGGTACTGCGCCAAATATCGCATTTACCTTGGCACTGCTGGGTGAAACTCCGCGGTTGATGGGGACCGTGGGTGAGGATTTTGCTGATTATCGTGAATGGCTTGAAAAACAAGGTGTCGATACTTCATTGGTGAAAGAAATTCCGGAGGTCTTCACCGCTTCGTTCTTCGCAAATACAGATCTTTCAAATAACCAGATTGCCAGTTTTTATACCGGAGCGATGGCGTTTTCTAAGGATCTCTCGCTGTGTGATCTGAATCTAAGTAAAAACGATCTGGTTGTGATTTCGCCTAACGATCCCACTGCCATGTGCAAGTATTCTGCGGAATGTCGTAGTATGGATGTCCCATATCTATATGACCCCGGTCAGCAGGTTGTTCGAAATGAACCGCAAGAGATCCGTGATGGGATTCTTGGTGCGGAAAGTTTATTCATTAATGACTATGAATACGAACTGATCCAAAAACATACCGGGATGTCTGATGAGGAAATTCGTGACGCTGTAGATTATTTAGTGGTGACACGCGGGAAAGAAGGTTCTGATATTTGGGTCAAGGATACCCGATATCATATCCCGGTAGTAGAGGAAAATGTGCGGGCTGATCCGACGGGGGTCGGGGATGCATTCCGCGGAGGTTTTTTACGGGGCAAGCTGCTTGGCTTGGATTGGCAAACCTGTGGACAGATGGGTTCACTTGCTGCCACCTATTGTCTGGAAAAACGCGGAACGCAAAATCATCGTTACACCAGGGTGGAGTTTGTGCAACGTTATCGCAGACATTTTGAAGATAATGACGCGCTTAACGCGATCATTGAAGAATAAATCTTGAAAGGATAAAAATGGATAACTACGATGTAAGAGATACAAATCTAGCTGAAGGCGGGCGATTGCGCATGGAGTGGGCAGAACGCGAAATGCCCGTTTTGCGCACTATAACTGAGCGTTTTAGCAAGGAAAAACCTTTGAAGGGAATGCGAGTATCGGCATGTCTGCACGTAACTACTGAAACAGCCAATTTGATGACCGCATTGCAGGCTGGTGGAGCGGACATAGTATTGACAGCATCCAATCCGCTTTCCACACAGGATGATGTGGCTGCGGCTCTTGTTTCAATTCACGAAATCCCCACGTTCGCAATAAAAGGTGAAAGCAATGAAGTATATTACAAACACATCAATGCTGCGCTTGACCATAACCCACATTTAACGATGGATGATGGTGCGGATGTTGTCAGCACGCTTCACAAAACTCGGCGTGAGATGTTGGATGATGTGATCGGCGGCACAGAAGAAACCACGACTGGTGTGATCCGCCTGCGCGCGATGGCGCACGATGGCGCATTAAATTATCCCATTATCGCGGTGAATGATGCGATGACTAAACATTTATTTGATAACCGTTACGGTACGGGGCAATCCACGTTGGATGGGATTATCCGCGCAACAAATGTGCTTTTAGCCGGCAAAGTGTTTGTAGTAGCTGGTTATGGATGGTGCGCGCGCGGTCTGGCAACACGGGCGCGCGGAATGGGCGCAAGTGTGATCGTGACCGAAGTCGATTCGCTTAAAGCGCTGGAAGCGGTGATGGATGGTTTCCGGGTGATGACGATGGATCAAGCAGTAAAAGAGGGTGATATTTACTGTACATTAACTGGCGATATTAATGTGATTGATAAACACCATTTCGAAAACATGAAAGATGGTGCCATCGTTTCCAACTCCGGGCATTTCAATGTCGAGATCAATATCCCTGCTTTGGAGCAGATGTCCCAATCAAAACGGCTTGTGAGGCCTTTTGTCGATGAATACACATTGGAAGATGGACGCCGTATTCATATTTTGGGTGAAGGTCGGTTGATCAATCTGGCATCTGCGGAAGGACACCCTGCCAGTGTGATGGATATGTCATTCGCGAACCAGGCGCTGAGTCTTGAGTATATGGTTAAACACGCAGATGAACTGGAAAAGACAGTCTATGGTGTGCCTGAAGAGATCGACCATGAGATTGCTCGTTTAAAATTAGAAGCGATGGGGATAGAGATCGATGTGCTGACCGATGAACAGCAAAAGTATCTGAATTCATGGGAGCATGGAACCTGATCCAATAACCACAAACGAAGAAGACCGCGAAAGCGGTCTTTTTTCATTCGTAGTGTGTTATGCGGTAAAGTCTAACAGCTGTGGCAAGCTCGCTTATTGTGGAGAGGATCATGATTGCCATGAGAATGAGCATGCCGATATTCACCCAGTGGGCAGCGCTATCTGTCAGGTCAAGCGGAAATACCTGCCTGAATATCTCAATTGAATAAAAAGAAAAAATATTGGTTATTGCCTGCATTAGGCTGCGATACCAGCGCGGATCGAATACGATGAAAGTAGCGAACATAAAAATAGTGACACCTAAAGAGATGTTGGCGATCCAGAGCACGTCTCGATATTGTTCATTAAGGAATGGGATGAAATTCCATATCGCGATATTATTAATGACATAATAAATTGCACCATTAATCAAAATCGAAAGAAAATATCCAAAACGTCTGCCGCTGGATGGTGTAGTAAGTTCTGGTTTCATTATCAAAACTCCTTGTTGATTCCTATTAAATATACGCTTAATTGATAATTTTGGTTGCATAATTTTCTATGATGATTGGATAAGCATGTAGAATCTGTTTATGGCGAAAAAAATCAACATCATCAATATTTACAAGAAGTTGTTGCGGGTTTTATTTTTGAACTGGCAGAATATAGGCATTCAGCAAAGGCGCAAACGGATGAAATTGTTCAATGCTTTAACGCCAGTTTATAGAGATGTGAGAATTGAAGACCTTGACCATTTTATTGTGCCTGTAAAACGAATTACAAGCCAGAATACAATCCAGGGAAGAATACTCTACCTGCATGGTGGTGCTTATGTGCTGGGAATGACTAACAACCATATCAACCTTTGCGGCAAGATTGCGCGCAAGGCAGGTCATGATATTATTGCACCACATTATCATCTTGCACCTGAATATCCTTTTCCTAATGCTTTGCAGGATGTCATTTCAATTTACACTAAGTTAATCGATCAGGATCCAAAACTTCGTCCTTTTTTCATCGGCGGAGATTCTGCTGGTGGTGGCCTGGCTCTAGCATTATTGCAGGAAATTCATGCGAAGGATTATCCGATGCCAGATGGTGTGTTCTTGTTTTCGCCATGGACTGACCTGACTTTATCAGGTAATTCGGTTCGGGAAATGGCCAAGGTGGATCCAGTACTTTCCTCGAGGGGTCTGCGTGAAGATGCAAACGCTTATGCGCGTGGTCACGACCTGAGATCTCCCCTAATTTCTCCGTTGTTTGCACCTGTTATGGGATTTCCGCCAATCCTGATCCAGGTTGGTTCACACGAGATTCTTTTAGATGACGCACGCTCTTTTGCTAAGAAAGCGAGAACAAAAGGTGTTGATGTGACCTTGTCAGAATGGGATGGATTGTTCCATGTCTTTCAGATGTTTCCAATTCTTCGTGTGGCGGATGAGGCAATCAATGAGGTCGCAGTGTTCATCTCTAAACACCAAGAGTCTCGAGCTTACGAAAAATAGTTATTAATCAAAATAAATTTCCTGTGAACAATTGGTTTCAATCCCATCCTGATCAATTACTATCGAATTCCCGTCATCTTTTTTGATGCTAAAGTTCGTTAGATCTGATGATATTTCCTCAAGAATAAATTTCGCTCGGTAGCTAGAGATCGAGAAGGATTGCCATTCATCTCTATTTAATTGATCCCCATTGTTTAACTGAAAACAGAGTATCGCAGCTCCTAATTCTGCCCTGAATGATTCAGAAAACGGTGCCTTCTGGAAGTGGCTAACGAGAGCAGGTACTGCATCGCTGGATAAGCTCCCGAGATATGCATTATCCAATGTTTCGCTGCTTTGGGCCCGCAGGATGTTTCGGTTAACAATTTGGGCATCGGTGTTGAATAGATTTAGAGTGGCAGTGAATCCGACTAAGAACAAGAGGAATACATTCGCAAACTGCTGTAAATTGCGTTTCCAGACTAATGCGCAGATTGCTAAAAGCAGGATGCCCAGCCAGATGATAAAGACATGCGAGTACATTCGCAACCGTGTGTACCCGAATGCAGCTTCATATAAATTCAATCGTGTGAACGCCGAGATAAGGATGACGAGATTTGCCAGAACTAATCCGGTGTACAGCCATGAAAAAATTTGTTTTTCTTTATGTGTGCGGATGAGAGTGATCGTATCCAGACCAATAATTAATCCAATGTTGATCATGGTAATTGCAATCAGTTCTCCAAAACCACGCCGTGCGTACTCTGAATAAGTAAATCCCAGTTCAATAATCGCTTGTTGATTAAAGAATAAATACCGAAATTGTAAAAATACAAACCCGGAAAAAAGGAGGATAACGCTGACAAGGACTATTCCTGATTCGATAATTCCTAAAAACGGATTTAGAATTGGTTTATTGTCGTCATCGATTTGAGGTTTTTTATTATTATTGATTGTGAAAACGATTAGCCCAAGGAAAAAATTCGCGATCAGGAAAATTATCAGTAACCTTTGTATATAATCACCAAAATACTTGAAATCAAAAAAAGTGAGGATATATTCCAATGTGTTGGCGAACACCAAATCTGCTGAGGCAAACAGGAAAGAGAAAACGATTAGTATTGGTAAGGCAATTGCAAAACCACGCATGACAGGGGCGGCACCTGAGAATTTCCGATTTTCTTGCTCTGAAAAAATGCCCAGGCTTCCTGATCGCAGCCATGGAAAACTAACTAGACTGAAAGCCAGGCGTGCCCCAGATTTTAGATAATCACTCATTCTGAATCGAATCCATCTATCGCGTTCGTATCCTGCAGCCCAAACCCCAATCAATACGAGGGTAATAGTACGGTTCAGAAATGAAATTAAGGGTTCTGTAAAAATGAAGCTCATCAATGAAAAAAAGCCGATTGGAATGATGAAGACTAAGCCAAGTTTACTTTGATGTAGATTTGTCTCTCGAAGAGTGAAATATGAAAAGGTTAGACCTGCAAGAACGAAGACAAAGAAAGAAATCCCCTGAGATCTATCCCAGAAAAGGACATCGTAAAGAATCCCCAATAGGATAGAAAGAATTAAAGTTTTTCTTTTCAAGGACGCACCTCTTTTTGTATTTTCCAATTTTTACATGAAAATTATGGAAAAAACGATCAGAAAGAAGCGGGATACTGTCAAATCCAATCAAAACCAATCAAAAAAGATTTATTCAGAAGGGATCATAATCAACGCTCGGTTTTCAAGTGCATTCCAGCGCTCGATAAAAGTTTGTGTGAGTACATTATATGTCCACTCGCTATCAACCACGGTGAATGATGCGGAATTATAACCAGTAACAATCCAGGTATGTTGATAAGGAGCAACGATAATGGTGTTGCCATTGGATGCTGTGTACTCGCGTGGGCTGACCTTAAAGGGCAGGTTGACGACCCACACGATCACCGGCCTGCCCGCAGCAATCTCATGCTTGAGGGCGTCGATATCCCAGTTTATTACAGCGGCAGCATTCAGTCCGTATTCTCGCAATAGCGATGCGACCGGGCCGGGATACACACCGTAATCTCCAGGAGGAACTTGTCCCATTGGACCATTAATGTTCCCGACAAAGCCTTCTTCGGGATCGTCTGATTTAGGCAGACGTTCTATGAATTCCAATTCATTGATACGCACGCCGAAGAATCGCGCCCAATCCATCGCAGCCTGTGATTCACAATCGAGTGTGTAAAGTTGGGGAGAGCCGTATATTCCAGAGATGTACGCGGAAGAAGGCGGTACGCCTTCCGGTTTGTTAGGCACGAGATCTGGTTTGGCAGTTGGAGTTGGCTGGGGAGTTATTGTAACCGTGGGTTGGGATATAGGTGGTGTTGATGTGGGTACATTTGTAGGGAGGGGGAGAAATGGAGTGGGTTCAATGCCTGGTATTTGACTTGAAAGCGTCTTTTCCGGTCCAGGTGACGAAATGAGATATTGAAGGAAATGACTGGATTGCGGATAAACGAGGAATATCATCCCGGTTGCAGATATGCAAACGAGAATAGCAAACAGCGTACCTAAAATGGTCAGCCAGATTGATCCATTGGAAGCATTCATTTTTTTCATGATCTTATAGAAATGGTGCAATATTCCTGCCAAGAATCATTAGTCATTTTGCCTTTTTCTGCAACTTTGATAATAAGTCTTTGATGTAAAATGGATTGCCTGTAATGGATTTTGTCAATTACATCAAGGCGTCTTACTTAAGGCATGGGAAGACATAAGAATACACACTATCCGACCTATGCTAATTTGTGATGGTCTGTATGATTGGAGTATGGGTGGAGAGGATTTCCAGTTGAATAATCGACGATCTGTTCAATAATATATTGATTAGATTGATGAAATAATTGAATTTGTTATATCTATAATTTTCTGCTGTTTAATCAATACGAGAAATAATATCTCCTGCTCTAACAATTCCACCGCAAACAATAATACCCATCATTCCCGCATTAAAAGTCGTTGGATCTTCCCTGTCTGGCATTACGATATTCGTTAGCTGGGGATGAATAGCATCAAGCTGGTTACAGGGTTGGCGTATTTCAGTTAATTGTATGGTTGTTGGTCCTACCTTCAAGATTGAACCAATCGGCATACTCATTAAATGAATATCTGATACAAGAATATTCTCCCCTAATTGACCTGGCGTTACTTTTACACCATGCAAAGTGATATCTGATATAGTTTTTTCATCAACAAGTAGTATTTGCCGGTTATTAGGCCGATTGGGGTTCTTTCGTGCCAGGTAGCGGTGACGGATATATTTACCCGCATGATAATCATTTTCAACACCAAAATCTGTGATCAGGCGAATATTTTCCTGTTTATATTTCGGAATCCCCGGTTGATTGTTCCTGCATACCGCGATGGCTTCTCCGATTTTCTCCCATGCCATATTAATACCTAATCATCCATGGGCTCTGGGTTTACGGTCTCATCCAGGTCATCAGAGCTAGAGGATGGTAAACCAGAACCAAAAGCCTGTTCGCGTACTGCTTGTTCGATTTCTTCACGAAGTTCAAGGTTTTGCTGCAGGAACTCTTTTGAATTTTCTCGACCGTGGCCGAGACGCACATCGCCATAGGAATAGAAAGCGCCGCGCTTTGTGATCACATCCAGCGCCGCTCCCAGATCGAGAATTTCCCCAACCTTGGAAATGCCCTCATTATACATAATATCAAATTCGGCTGTTTTAAACGGGGCCGCCACCTTGTTTTTAACCACTCGCACGCGCACATGGTTGCCGATGATTTCATTGCCTTCCTTGATGGATTGGATTCTCCGAATGTCCAAACGAACCGAAGCGTAAAATTTCAGAGCCAGGCCTCCAGGAGTTGTTTCAGGATTGCCAAAATAAACACCAATCTTCTGGCGAAGCTGATTAGTGAAAACGACTGCAGTACGGGTCTGGTTGATGGCACCGGAAAGTTTGCGCAGCGCTTGCGACATCAAGCGCGCTTGCATACCCATTGTCGCGTCGCCCATATCTCCTTCAATTTCAGATCGGGGGACGAGCGCGGCGACTGAATCCACTACCACAAGATCAAGCGCGCCAGACCGCACCAATGTTTGCAATATCTCAAGCGCTTGCTCACCTGTGTCCGGTTGGGAAATTAGCAAGTTATCGATGTCTACACCAACCACCCTGGCGTAGGCTGGATCAAGCGCATGTTCCATATCAATAAACGCAACTGTACCACCTGCTTTTTGTGCTTCAGCGGCTAGGTGCAAACATAGAGTGGTTTTTCCCGATGCTTCCGGGCCATAAATCTCTGCCACGCGTGCGCGCGGCATACCGCCCACGCCCAGGGCGATATCCAGGGAGAGGGAGCCGGTCGAGATCGCTGCTACTTCCAAATGGCGCGCTTCACCCAGGCGGATGATCGAGCCATCTCCAAAACGTTTGGTGATATCTTCCAGTGCCTTATCCAGTACCGCTTTTTTCCCATCCTGATCTTTTGCTGTATTAGAATTTGAATTCGCTGCCATTCCTGCTCCGATTTCTTGTTGAATAATAATTAATTATATTATCCTTTATTATAGTATATATGTTCTATTAGGTGTTAAATATTCTTGTGAAATTTTATGTTATGCTTGACGCGGTAAAAACGGTATGGTAAAGTTGCTCTCAATTAACAACTGAATAAACGGGAAACAGCGGCTGGATCTCTGAGTAGAGATTACGAGGAGGAGGTTCCTTTTTTACAAAAAGGTTAATCCTGGAAACAGGAGAAAATCGAAAAGATCAGCGGATGCCTCCGAAGCCCACCACAGGCTTCATTTTCCCTTCCGGTAAAGCGGTACCGAAAAGCGGGCAGTGATGCCTGTGCCAAGGACCCGCAGTGGTGAGGATGTTGGTTATCCTGCATAATGAGGAAGGGCTGTCTTTTTAAGTAAGCCAAGGCGTGCCCGTAAAGCATGCCTTTGTATTTTTTAATAGCCGATGGAGGTAGCATAAATGGATAAGAAAGAAATATTAGAACGTGTGAAGCAAGATAATGTCAAATTCATCAGTTTCCAGTTTTCTGATGTGACTGGCAAGGTTAAAAGTGTGGATGCCCCGGTCGCCCAACTCGAAGGCGCGCTGAATGACGGCATCTGGTTTGATGGATCATCTGTTGAGGGCTTTGCCCGTATTCAGGAAAGTGACATGCATCTTCGCGTGGATATGGATACTTACGCTGTGCTGCCATGGACACCGGACGAAATGAAACGTGCGCGTTTCTTCTGTGATATCATGACGCCGGATGACGAACCTTTTGCTGGTGATCCGCGCGGTCTGCTTAAACGCTTGATGGCAGAAATGAAAGAAGAGGGGATGATATTCAACTGTGGTCCGGAGCCTGAGTTTTTCTTGTTCAAGAAAAATGGCGGACTGGGACCTGTGCCACATGATGTAGGTGGTTATTTCGATTTCTCAGCAGAAGACGAAGCTGTGCAGGTGCGAACGGAATTAATGTATGCACTTAATTCAATGGGGCTTGAAATCGAAGTTGGACATCACGAAGTGGCTTTAGGTCAGCATGAAATTGATTTTCGTTTTGCTGATGCGTTACGCACTGCCGATAATGTGATGACTTTCAAATATACTGTTAAAGCAATTGCAGCTCAGCATGGGTTGATTGCCTCTTTCATGCCTAAACCGATCTTTGGTATTAATGGGTCTGGCATGCATACACATATGTCCCTATTTGATGAAAAAGGAAACAACTTATTTTTCAATAATGATGACGAGTTCAAATTGTCTGAATTAGCGTATTCATTTATTGCAGGGCAATTAAAACACGCTCGCGCTTTATCCGCGCTAGTTGCTCCAACAGTCAACTCTTATAAGCGGTTAGTCCCCGGATACGAAGCACCTGTTTATGTGGGCTGGGCACAGCGTAACCGTTCTGCATTAGTTCGCATACCACGTCATAATAAGGGACAGGATAAGTCTACGCGAGCAGAACTGCGCTGTCCTGATCCTTCATGCAATCCTTATCTTGCATTTACTGGTATGCTGCTAGCAGGCCGGGATGGGATAAAGAATAAGTTGACGCCACCGAAACCGCTCAATAACATCAATATTTATAAGTTAAGTCAGGATGAACGTAAAGCCAAGGGTATCCAGGCATTGCCTTCTTCATTGCTTGAAGCAGTTCAGGAGCTTGAAAAGGATTCGGTTCTGACACAAGGTCTCGGTGAAGAAATTTTCTCCGCTTTCCATCGAGCCAAAATGCACGAGTGGGATGATTTCCGTATTCGGGTGACCGATTGGGAAGTAGAAACCTATATGGAAAACGCATAGCGAATTTCCCGGTAGAGATCTTTGATAGCGGGCATGCGATTGTCCGCTGTTTTTAAATCTCAAATAAATGACAAAAAGCGCACGGGCCGCCAGTGGTGGTTGGTTGTCCACATCTTGGGCATAGCTGTGAGGCGATCTCCTCGTCTTTATCCTGTTCCCAAGGGAATGCTCCTTTATTCAAAGCTTGCAAATAATGCAGGTAAAAACGAAGTTTCATACCTGGATTTTCATCTTCCCATTCATTCAAGATGGTTTTGTAATGTAATTGTTTACTGTCAATTGAAAATGGGCATTCGTAATTGACATAGCTAATTTCCCGTAAAACAGCATATGCAGCAGATTCTCGTTCGTAAATGCGACTGAATGGTTTTGCTTTCTTTGTAAAGCCCGGCTTTGCCGGTAAAACAGGATAACCCCGGGCAAGCAACTCCAATGACCAATTGAGGGTGTTAGCGAACAATATTGCTGCTTCATCGTCAAGATTGTGTCCGGTTACTATCACATCAAAATCCCCTTGCTGCGCGAAATCGTTAAGGATGTGGCGTTTCACCAACCCACACACGGAACAGGGTTTCATACGACCGCGGTGGGTCCTTCGGTTGATCTCTGGGATGGTTTCGCCGAAATCAGAATCTAAATTTACCACCTTCAAAGTGAGATTGTTATCATTCGCAAACTGTTCTGCGGTTTGTCTTGAAACATCGGAATAGGCGATGCCTTCATCGATACCTAGATCGATATGTACACCTTCTGTTTGATATTTAAGCCTATGTAATATATCCCATAAAGCTAAGGAATCTTTCCCACCTGATACAGCAACGAGCACTCTATCATTCAGATTGAACATGCAATATTTTTCAATAAAGCGCTGGACCTGATTTGGAAGCCACTCGAGGTAATGCTGGCTGCATAGAGATAAGCGGTGCTGGCGCATGTTTATAACGGCTTTTTCCCCGCATTTTCTGCAGCGCATGCATTAACCGCCTGACACGATTGGAATCAGTTCAATTTGGTCACCTGCTTTAAGAATTTCGTCATCAGTGATGAGTGTGCCATTGCGGATAGTCAGAAAAGCTGAACGTGAAAGACCATGCTCTTTCATTGCTTTCCACAATGGTATTCTTGAACGACATTGGAGGTTTTTACCTTTAAGAACTAATAATGCGATTGAACTATCCATATATCTTCATTTTACCTGAGATGAATAATTCAGAACAACTTTTATTCACAAAGAGTATTGAGCCATTGATCAACCCATGCGATTGTGGCTCTAATTTGCTTAAGGCTGTAATCGAACATTGCATGCACATGATGTGGGGCATGTGAGGCATACGATTGGATTTTTTCCGTTAAATGAAGTTCCTTCTTGTGAAGAATATCTAAATACCCAAGTAATGCCCGTTTCGTATCCGAATGATCAAGCAATGGGATTGCAGAAATCCCAATTAGAAACGGATTATCTCCAGGATGTGGTTCCGAAATTGCTGTGATGACCGCTGTTTTCCATAATTTATAACCTGCAGGAGTTAGAGCGTAAATATTCCTTTGCGGACCGCCAATCTCGCTTTCAGCTTGTCGCTGGGTTAACCAGCCTGCGAGATGCATTTTTTTGAGTGCATAATAAACAGAAGAAAAACCGATTGCTGTCCATTCGCGCATTCCGCGTTCTTCGATCAGCTGTGCGATTTCATAGGCATGCATCGGCTTCTCTGCCAACAAGCTCAGAAGTGCTAATTGCGCAGGGTTTGGTAAAGGTTCTCTTTTCATTCCTCGGCTCTTATTACAGGTTGCCGAATAATTGTTTTTAAGTTTTCTGGTGCGGTTTTTTGGGGTGAATTGAAATATATTTCGTGATGCTTCCCGTGAAGACGCAATCCTTCTATAGAAATACGATCATGAAGTCTCTGAATCGTGTCGCGTTCTCCTTCTCCATATGGTCCCTGGTGAAAAATCTGCATGCACGGGCCTTCTGTATATTGGGCAATACGAACATCTTCGAGTTTTGGGGTAGCTTTTTTGGTTTTCACTTGCTCCTTTGCTTCGTTGACCATATCCGAGGTGATGAAATCTGGCTGCATGATCATCATTGTCCATTTCCAATTGGAACGATCCTGTAGTGAAAACTCGCTCATATCATCAGCCCACCACAAACCCTCCAATGGCATAACTTTATAATTAATTGATAGTGAACTATTTTTAACAGCGAACTTGATTTTATAGGCAACAGAATATAGCGCTGAGACTGCATCTGAATAATCCGGATTTTGATTGGGATCCTTTTCCCCGTCAATCATCAGAAATTGCATCTGGGGGACATCCACTAGACAGACCTTATTTTTTGGTTGTTTATATAAATAGCTGAACTCTTTCGTGTGATCAATTTTTTGCATAATTTGTTCCTTTTATTCCTGATAGTATTCTAAAATTAGAATACTATGGCAACCATATTTTTGTCAAGGAAAAATTAGATTCTTGTTATGCGGATTTATTGTTTATTAGGGTGACTTTTTCAGAATCGGATAGAAAAGCGCATTGCAGTGCATTTCTTTGCGCGGTATGGATCTCTTCCGATGTGAGTTTGGATTCTACAGCTGCGTAGTCATATTCATAACTGATATCAATCGCGCTTATGCCAGGGTCATCGGTATTGATGGTCGCTTTAATCCCATGGGCCAAGAATTGTTTGATCGGGTGTTGGCTATATGACGGAACAGTTGTTGTTTGCACATTGCTGGTCAGGTTGGATTCGATGCCTATTTCATGTTCAGCAATGAAATCCATCAATGCCGGGTCTTTTACTGCACTGACGGCATGCCCTAATCGCTCTGCGCCGAGTAAATTGATGGCCTGCCAGATTGATTCTGGTCCGGCAGCTTCTCCAGCATGGGGACAAGAATGCAAACCTGCGTCTCGTGCTTGATTGAAATGGTTAGAAAATAATTCGGCGGGATAATGTATCTCATCACCCGCTAAGTCTATCGCAACAATGTGTTCTTTTTGAGAAAGAATCGCGTCTAATTCACGATAACCTTCTTTAATGCCATAAGTTCGACTGATAATACCGATCAGCTGCGCTTTTACATCAAAATCTTTGAGCGCACGATGGACGCCATCAACCACAGCTTCAGCAACTCCGATCGGATCTAGTTGATGAGCAAGCGACATGAATAAAGGTGAGAATCGTAATTCGATATAATCAATGCCTTCGTTATGGGCATCTTCAACATTTTCATAGGCTATGCGGTTGACCGTATCATAATCCACCATCACCTTGGTCAGCCATTCGAATTTTTCGAAGAAACTCAGGATACTTGGTTTGGGTTCGGTCACCTGTACATAAGGACGCAAACCTTGCAAGGTTTCAGCGGGGAGTCCAAGGTTGTGCTTCAGGCCCAGTTCAAGGATCGTGTCCAGCCTCACATTACCATCTAAATGGCGATGTAATTCCACCAGAGGAAAATTAGGGTCGATGTTGCTCATTCACTTTTCTCCGGAGGATGTGTTTCTGCATCCTGGCCAAGTTCCTTTGAGCGTTGAAATGCAGCCCAGATCGCACGGGATATCGCAGTTCTAAAACCAGCTTTCTCCAGATAATAAAGTGCTTCCGCTGTGGTCCCGCCCGGAGATGTAACCTGATTGCGGAAAGCGGCCAGGTGACGAGAATCGAATCCGTCTTTGTCGTAGAAGTCTACAGATCCTCTCACAGTCGCTGTAACCAATTGTTCAGCAATGCGTCGAGAGAATCCCATATGCACCCCCGCATCGACCATCGCCTCCATGAAGAGGTATACGTATGCGGGTCCTGTACCAGAAAGGGCGGTCGCTTTATCTAAATATTCTTCTTCGTCAACAAGCACTTCCTGCCCAAACGCGTTCAGGATAACTTTTGTAATCTCCTTTTCTTTTTCAGTTACGGAGTGAGATGGAAACCATACTGTTATACCTTCGCCAATCTGGGCGGGTGTGTTTGGCATGCAGCGCACGATCTTATGATGATTTAGCAGGCGTTCAATTTTCCCGATGGAAGCGCCAGCGACGATGGATAAGACCAGCACTTCATCCCGAATCGATCCGCGCATACCTTCAAGCACTTTCTGCAATCGCTGTGGTTTAACAGAAATGATAACTAGATCACCAAGAGAAGCAGCCTTGTTATTATCAGTGAATGTTTGGATCCCATATTTTTCTTCCAGCTCTGTATTTCGCTCAATAATTGGTCCAGATGCGAGAATGTTTTCTGGGATCGTAAGATTATTTTTTAAAATCCCGGTCAACATAGCTTCAGCCATTGCGCCAGGTCCGATAAATGTGATCTTTGTGTTTTGCAACATATTTTTCTCCTGGAGAATTCAGGTTGATTTAGTAATTGTATATTATTTCCGCCCCGGGAATTACTTATTAATCTCTTCTTGAAGACAGGATAACCATTTCTGTAAGCGATTATTCGGTACTTCATAACTATGCGCCAAAACAGGTACAGAAAACAAAGTTTCAGGCGTAATGATTCTTAGACCTTGATCAACTAGCTTTCCCGGAAGGATACCGATTGATTCGGGATCTGTCTTCAATACCTGTGCCAAGTGTGAAGGCGTAGGCGCGATATAACTCGCTGAAGAGAAACTGTATTGCAACATCTGCTGAATGTATATAGAAAGAGATAATTCTTCGGGATATTTCCAAATCTTGATAGAAGCTGTCTCATCTTCCGTGTTTGCGCAGCTTGTGCATTCATCGAAAAGATCCTTGTAAGTTGTGATATCGCCGCTGACAACACGTCTAATTAAATTTGTTGGGATTAGTTTAGCTGGGTTGTTTACTGAAGATACAAAGTGGAAATCTTCCATTCCAATTTGGTATGTGTATGGCGCTGCATCTTTCAATTCGCCATAAGTAATGTGAATTGCTGCTGAAGGCGGATTTTGCATTGATTCTGAGCTCTTCATGAGAATAGGAACAGTAGTATGTAGAGCGTTGGTACAAGTTTGCATATCCGGCACCATCCAGCTAACTGAAGACTGGTAAGAGATAGTGATTGGATCATTAATGTCAGTTTCGGTGGATTGCATTACTTTTGGTGTGGATAGAAATGAGATTATTAATGTGCCAATTCCTAATACTGCGCAGTATAGAGCGAAGGGTGTCAAATCGTGGCTGTTGATATATTTAAGAAGCCAGCTTATGGCGAAGAAGCCAATTACACCGGAAGTAACAAATCCTACCGCTAAAACGCCGAAGAACCCTTCTATTTCAGGCATACTCAGCAGGTCAATCACACTCATAACACCTGCTGCAGTCATGATGGGGATAGCCATCAGAAAAGCAAATTGGCCGGCAGTTTTCCGATCTAGGTTGCGCAATAAACCTCCGGCGATTGTACTTCCCGAGCGAGAAATTCCTGGAAAAACAGCCAGCGCTTGGGCTGTTCCCATCACAGATGCATCCTTCCAATTTAGTTTGTTAAGCTGCCTTTGTTTTTTTCCAAATTTTTCAGAGAGAAATAGGAGCAATGCTGTAAAAAGTAAAGATGCTGCCGCTATCTGGGGATTTAAAAAAGCATCTGAAATAATGTCTTTTAAAATCAATCCTGCAATGCCAGCAGGAATGGTAGCCAAAACTGTTAACCATCCGACACGTGATTCGATTGTGGAAAATGGTTTTCTTGTCTTTAAACCTTCGATCATGCTTTTCGTGATCTGGATGATATCACTACGGTAATATATTAGGACTGCAAACAAAGTGCTGAATTGGATTAGGACATCAAAGGGGAATGCCTGTTCTTCTGGTATTGTCCAACCAAGCAGATATGGTACTATCACCAGATGACCGGAACTGGAAATCGGTAAAAACTCCGTGATGCCTTGAATAATTCCCAAGATAAGCGCTTGAAAAAATGTCATAAATTAAGATTCCTTTTCTAACCCGATAAGTAAGTGTTCTGCATACGCCGCAAAATTTTTATCAATAATTTGCTCTCTAAGTCTTTGACTGAGAGTATATAACACAGAAATGTTATGTATTGAAAGCAAGGTCGCTGCAAGCATTTCTTTTGTGGCGATCAGGTGGCGAATGTAAGCGCGGCTAAAATTCTGACAAGTGTAACACTCACAATTATTATCGATTGGACGGTTGTCTGCTTTATGTTTTGCATTAGCCATATTCAAGCGGCCATGAAGGGTCATCGCGGAATGATGGCGAGCAAGGCGGGTGGGAAGGACGCAATCGAACATATCAACTCCACGGCGGATACCTTCGATCAAGTCGTAGGGAGTGCCAACTCCCATCAGATAGCGCGGTTTGTAAGCTGGTAGAGTAGCGTTGACTACCTCGAGGATTCTCAGCATGTCTTCTTTACTCTCTCCAACAGATAAACCTCCAATGGCATGTCCGGGGACATCCAGGCTATTAATGAACTGTGCAGACTTTTCTCGTAAATCCGGATAGATTCCGCCCTGGATGATTCCAAACAAAGCCTGATCAGTGCGTTTCTTTGCTTTCAAGCATCGTTCAGCCCAACGGTGAGTACGTTCCATCGCTTTGTAAATGTAATCCCGATTTTCTGGGTCGGCGCATTCGTCGAAAGCCATGATGATGTCTGCACCAAGCGCTTCTTGAATCGCGATCGCGCTTTCTGGTGTGAAACGGTGTGTTGATCCATCTAGATGGCTGCGAAAGGTGACACCATCGGCATCTACCTTCCGTAGATCACCCAACGAAAAAACCTGGAAACCACCTGAGTCAGTCAAGATCGGTTTTTCCCATTGCATAAAGTTGTGAAGCCCACCAAAATCCTTGATCAAATCAGGGCCAGGCCGAAGATATAGATGGTAGGTATTTGAAAGAAGGATTTGCACACCGATTTCATCCAGTTGCTTTGGTGTTAAGGATTTTACGGTGGCTTGGGTACCGACAGGCATGAATATTGGCGTTTGGATATCACCATGCGGTGTTGAAAAAAGACCAGCGCGGGCATTTCCATCCGTGGCAATTAATTTGAAATCAAACATGATTTAATCCTTTCAACGCGCACAGATTATATTCTATTTAGAATACGGCATAGCTTGAACAAACCTGCTTTGGCATTTATACTAAACAGAATGACAAGTGATAATTTTGGAACATGGCTTGAGATTGACCTACAAACACTTCGTAGTAATTTCCATCAGCTTACAAAGACAACTGGTGTAACAGTTATGCCGATTGTTAAAGCGAATGCATACGGGCATGGGTTGGAGCGGGTCGCGCTGGAATTACAATCCGCTGGCGCTAAGTGGTTTGGTGTCGCGCGGATTGAGGAGGCATTGTTTTTACGCGAAATCGGTATTCATTCAGGTATTTTAGTTCTGGGATACACTCCGCCTGCACGTGTTGCCCACGCTGTCAATAAAGATATTTCTCTAACAGTTTATGATTGCTATGTTCTTAAAGAATACGCTGCTCAAGCGCAAGGCCTGCAAGAAATAATCAAACTTCATGCGAAAATTGATACTGGCATGGGGCGATTGGGTATTATGTTGAAGGAAGCAACTGATTTTTTGAAATATATTAGTGATAATGAGTGTTTAAGGCTAGAGGGAATTTTCACGCATTTTGCCTGTGCAGATGAACCTGATAAAGACATCACGCATATGCAGATTAATAATTTTAATCAAATTCTAAAAGAAATCAAAAAGCATGGGATCGCTACTCCGCTTATCCATTGTGCGAATTCAGCAGGAGCGATTAATTTTCCTCAAGCTCGCTTTGATATGGTGCGTGCGGGAATCGCGCTTTATGGACATCCGCCCGCCCAATCCACTCATTTACCTTCTGAAATTTTTCCCGCGATCTCGTGGAAAACGCGTTTGATCTCGATCAAGCAATTGCCAGCGGGTTATGGTGTAAGCTATGGCCATCGTTATCATACAAAACAGGAGGAGCGGATTGGTGTTATTGCAGTTGGGTATGGAGATGGCTTGCGCCGACGCCCTGGGAATCAAGTGTTGATCCGCGGAAAAAAAGTAGATATTGTTGGCACCGTTTGTATGGATCAATCTATGGTGCAATTGGATGATCTGCCTGAAGCGCAGATAGGAGATGAAGTGGTTATCATGGGCAGGCAGAATGGTGCAGAGATTTCTGCGACGGATATCGCTGATCAATGGGAGACGATTAATTACGAGATTATTTGCGGACTGGCTGCGCGTATGCCACGATACTATCTCAACGGGAAGTAGGGTGGATGGAACGGGTTGAGACGATATGGGTTATCAATGAAGGGATTCCACCGGAAGTCGCTAATGAGCTGGGAAGATTCCCTGAATTAATTCAGCAAATATTATTTAACCGAGGTATTCGCACACAGGAGGCAGCAGATGCGTTTCTACGCGCGAATACGCCAGAGTATTCCCCATTTGACCTCTTAAATATGGCAACTGCAGTTGAGACTATTCTCGATGCTATTGAAAAAAATAAGAAAATTGTGGTATTTGGTGATTATGATGTTGATGGTGTCACCTCATCGGTCATCCTTGTGCAGCTGCTGCAAAAATACAACAGCAACGTGAATGTTTTTATTCCCAACCGGTTTGATGAGGGGTACGGATTATCTTTCGAAGCGGTTGCAACTGTTATGGATATGCAACCAGACTTGATCATCACGGTGGATTGTGGTGTCCGTTCTGCCAAAGAAGTTGAATACTTAAAGCTGCAAGGTGTGCAGGTTGTGATTACCGATCATCACCAACCACATACTGTTATTCCGCCAGCAGACGCGGTCATTTGTCCCAAACAGCCCGGTGATACTTATCCTTTCAAGGATCTAGCTGGTGTAGGAATTGCCTATAAACTCGCGCAGAGCCTACTTGAAAAGGACCCAATACGAGGTATAAGTGCCGATGATTGGATAGACCTTGTTGCAGTTGGCACGATTGCAGACATGGCGCAATTGGAAGGAGAAAATCGTACCCTGGTGCGAAAAGGGTTACGAAAGATCCGCTTGGGACAGAACAAGGGGCTGCTTGCATTAGCGAATGTATGCGGCACCAACATCCATCAGGTGCGGTCTGAAGATATCGGTTTTCGTATTGGCCCGAGGCTAAATGCGGCTGGGCGGTTAGATTCTGCTTATCTTGCTTTTCAACTTCTCATGGCGCATACGACTGAAGAAGCTGGTGATTTGGCACTCAAATTGGACCAGGAAAACCGCAAACGCCAGAACATCACACGTGATATTCAGAACCGAATGCTTGATAAATATGACCCACTGGTTCATCAGAATTTTCTTTTCTTTTGGGATTCCACATTTCACGAGGGTGTTGTGGGGTTGGCAGCGTCAAAATTGGTGGAACAATTTTACCGGCCCGCTATTGTTGGAGTTGAGAATAATGGTTTGGTACATGCATCCTGCAGAAGCATTGATGAATTGAATATAACCGCTGCTTTAGACCAATGTGAAGAGTTTCTAATGCAACACGGAGGGCATGCCCTGGCAGCAGGTTTAACCATGAAGGTCGACCAGATCGAGAATTTTATGAAAGCATTTGATCAGGTTTGCACAGAGGCTTTTCAGGACCAACAACCTGTAAAGAAGATCGTGGCTGAAGCAGAGGTTACATTCTCTGATTTGCATCCGGAGAATTTACGATATTATGAATTATTAGAGCCTTTGGGAAATGGGAATTCCTATCCGTTATTCGTTTCTCGCAATATTTCCATCAAACGATTCTACCAGATTGGAAAAGAAAAAGAACACCTTAAGATGACACTGACAGATGGTTCCGTAGATTTTGCTGCTATCGCCTGGCGCTTTTCGGAATTTCAGGAAACACTAGAAGCCGCTGATAAGATAGATATTCTCTATGCTTATGAAACTAATGTATATAATGGTGAAGTTAGCCTGCAATTGAGAATCATCGATATAAAAATTTCATTGCCTCAAAATGGCGAGGATCTCATTAATTCCAAAACCGAATTCTGATAAGCGTAAATACGGCTTTGGCAGCATCTTTTAATTTGATCTTTTTTCCCTGCTTATAGTTTCGCGGATTAAAGCTTATAGGGATTTCTGTGATTTGGTAGCCTCTTATCAACAGTTTTGCAGTGAATTCTGGTTCAAACTCGAACCCGCTTGAATTGATGTTTAATTGATTAAAAATGGATCTTTTAAACACTTTGTAACCGGTTTCCATATCATTGAGATGACTTCTAAAAAGAAGATTTGTCAAAAAGGTTAGTAGGCGATTAGCGATATAGTGTGGGAGGTAAAAGGGTCTGTGAGCGTGAGACTTGAAGCGTGCCCCGTAAACGATTTGCGTTGAAGAGTCTTTAAATGGTGCAAGTAATTTCGAATATTCACGTGGATCATATTCCAGATCAGCATCTTGTAAAATGATAATATCACCACTTGATTTATCTACTCCAGTCCGAATAGCCGATCCTTTTCCAAGGTTTACCGGGTGACTGATGACTTGCACAAATTCTCTATCCTTTATCTCCGTTAATATTTTTGGTGTACGGTCAGTTGAACCATCATCAACATAAATGATCTCAGTCGGGATACCGGTTGAAAGGATAGCTTCGTGAATTGTACGAATGGTTCGTTCTTCATTATAAATAGGGACTATCACACTTACTCGCATAGAGAAATTATATATGACCAAAAATTGTTGGAATGCTATAATTTTTCTGAAGGGAGAAATTGATGCGCATCGAACAACAAAAAGTATCTATCTATGGTCATCGCGGGGCAAAAAAGTATGCGCCAGAGAATACAATCGCTGCTTTCCAAAAAGCATTAGATGTGGGGGCGGATGGATTTGAATTAGACACAATGCTTAGCGCCGATGGCGTTCCGGTTGTAATCCACGACAGATCTCTCGCCAGAACTACAAATGGGATTGGATTCGTAGATAAAAAAAATGTAAAAGAATTGAAGTTGCTTGATGCGGGATCATGGTTCTCGGATACATTTCACAATGAACGCATTCCTCTACTGGAGGAGGTTCTGGCACAGTTTGGTAACCAGGCGCAGATCAATATAGAGTTGAAAAATTTCCAAAATCCATTCAATCAATTACCAGAAAAGATTTGCATTATGATTAAAAAATTTGATCTTAGCGGATCAATCCTCTTTTCATCGTTTATCCCTTTCAATCTGATTCGCATCAGGAGGATCATTCCCGATGCAAAAGTGGCCTTGTTGATCGAACCAGACCTTCTTGGCAGATTATTATCTTTGTCGTTCTTTCGTACCTTATCTCCTGATTTTATTCATCCACATTATTCTGTTTGCACTGAACCATTTATTGCATCACAACATGCAATGGGTCGGTCAGTTAATACTTGGACAGTTAATGAAATCGGGATGCTCAAAGCATTGATCTCATATGGTATCGACGGCATTATCACAGACGATCCTGCATCCGCAGTTTCTATCCGCGACAAACATATTTGAAAAATGTTTTTTGTATTATGATTTAAATATGGAGAAGAAGCGGTCAGTATACCTGATCCTAATTTTGGTATTAATTTTCACTTTATTTCCGACTTTCAATGTCTTTGGACAGGAAGGAAGGCAAGATTCTTTTGCACGGCAGAGAGCGATGCGAATGCTTGAGGGTCTATCCCCTGCAGAGAAAGTCGGACAGCTTTTTCTGGTTACTTTCGATGGCGCTGAAATAAACGCCGGATCAGATTTGTACCAATTAATCAACAAATTCCATATTGGTGGTGTTGTTTTTAAGCAGGAAAACGGTAATATTCCTGTGAATAATCCACAAGAAACCCTTCCTGAATTGATTGATGCGATCCAACAAACAGCTTCTGAGAAGTCTAAAGAGGCTAATTCACCACTTATTGATGAAGGTCAATTCATACCGTTATTTATTGGTGTATCACAGACTGGGGGATCATATCCATACGATCATGTACTAACAGGGATAACCCAGATTCCCTCACCTATGTCGATCGGAGCAACCTGGGATCCAAAAATCGCACTTCATACAGGCGAAGCTTTTGGGTATGAACTGGCATTTGTAGGATTTAATTTGTTACTTGGGCCTTCCATGGATGTACAGGATTTGTCATTATCTTCGTCAGACAGGAGCCTCGGTGTGCGCACCTTTGGAGGCGATCCTTTCTGGGTGGGGGAATTGGGCTCTCAATTCATCACCGGCCTGCATCGGGGGAGCAGCGGGCGATTGGCTGTGATTGCCAAACACTTCCCTGGTCGTGGTTCAACAGACCGATTGCCTGAAGAAGAGGTGTCGACTGTTCGGAAATCATTAGAGCAACTAAAATTGATTGAGCTAGCGCCTTTTTTCAAGATAACCAGTGTAGGTACAGCTATTCCTGCGGCTATCACCGACGGTCTTGTCACCAGTCATATCCGCTATCAGGGTTTTCAGGGAAATATTCGCGCAACCACAAAGCCGATCAGCTTTGACCAAAATGCGATCAATCTTTTAATGGACATATCTCCGCTGAATATATGGCGTGAGGATGGGGGATTATTGATTAGTGATGATCTTGGAAGTCCGGCGATTACGAAATTTTTTAATCCAAATAATCAATTCATTGATGCACGACAGATCGCAAAAAATGCTTTTTTGGCAGGCAATGATATTCTCTATTTAGATGATCTTATTTCTACGGGGGATGTAAACCGATTCCAGACGTATCAAAGTGTGATGACATTCTTCCAGCAAAAATATGTTGAGGATTCTGCGTTTGCAGAGCAAGTGGATGATTCAGTATTGCGCATATTGACTTTAAAATATGAGCTTTATAATGACTTTAGTCTTGATATAGTTCTCCCCGCAGTTGGTTCTTATACAGTGCCTTTGAGTATTGATGACCTACAATTTGAAATTGCAAAAAATGCCGCAATATTGGTGGACCCTACCCAGAACCAGTTAGCAGAATTAATTTCCGAACCCCCACAGTTTTCAGACAATATCATCATTTTTACTCAAGATCAAACCATTGTTCCCTGTGAAAATTGCCCGGCAGTTGAGGTTTTTCCTGTGAATGGCTTACAAAGATCAATTCTTACTTTCTATGGATCACAGGGAAGCAACCAGATCAATTCAAACCGTATAGTTTCGTATTCCTTCAGGGATCTGGCTGACTACTTGAATAATCCGATTAACCGACCTGAATTAGAACAGAATCTATCATCTGCTGATTGGGTGATATTCGCCCTGAGGGAGCCAACATTGGGAGAACTTGGCGATGAGGCATTGCGGCAGCTTATTTCTAACCGCCAGACGCTCATCCGCGGGAAAAATGTGATCGTCTTCTCATTTGATGCACCTTATTATTTCGATGCCACCGAAATTTCTGTTTTCACTGCATATTACAATTTGTTCAGTAAACTGCCTGCTTTTTTAGATGTAGCCGCAAGAATATTATTTCAGGAAATGACCCCAACGAGCGCATCCCCAGTCTCGATTCCCGGTATTGGGTATGACCTAATTGAACAATTAAATCCTGATGAAAATCAGATCATTTCTTTAGCGATAGATCTGGATACGGCAAAATTGCTATTGACAGAGCCGCAGGATGAGAGCAGCCCATTACAAGAAACTCCTGTTTTTAAATTGGGGGATACCTTACCAGTGATGACCGGCGTTATAAAAGATCATAATGGTAATCTAGTCCCTGATGGGACAATTGTTATCTTTACTATGAGTGAATTAGGGGATACCTTTGCTATCCAGCAGGTTGAAACCCAGACGACGAGCGGGATCGCAAAAGCTTCATTCACTTTAATCAAACCAGGTATGCATGAGATCAAGGTTTCTGCCAGCCCCGCAACAAATAGTGAGATTTTGCTTTTGGATATTTCAGAATTTGAAACCACTGTTAGCGAGATAATTCCAACACCCATCCCGATTATCGAAGACAGCGATAATGCACAAGAAGAATTTGACCAAACCCTGGAGACCGCGAGTATGGATCCGAATCCAAAATTTTCGGAATGGTTTCTTGGCACTATCATGGCCTGGACTTTTGGAGGGATCGTCTTTATTGTAATTCGCGATTATTATTTGCGATTTGAGAATTTCCTTATCAGTGGCGCAGGCGTGATAGGCGGGCTTTTCAATTCTGCATGGATGATATTTGATCTACCAGGGACAACACAGCGGTTCGGGCTGAATGGGTATGTACGTTTGGGAATGGTAATTCTGCTCGGGGTGGTGATGGGGGCTTTTATTGGATGGATTCTACTAAAGCTGCATATAGTGCGATTAGGGGAGGAGCACACCGATTAAACCGATTAGCATTAACCCTGCAGCCAATCCAAAAATAACCTGCCCGATGGGTTTGTAAATAAACTGTTTCAACGATTTGTCCTCTTGATGGTTCGGTTCAATCACAAGAGATTTGCCAGTGAAGTAATCTCTCAGTTGCATGATGCTTTGTGGACGTCCGTCAGGGTGAAGGCTCATTGCCCACAATATTGCCTTTTCCATCTGAATCGAGATATTTTTATTGATTTGTCTTGGTGGTACCAACACATCTGGATCTATAAAGCGAGCACGGGCATCAGCCGGTGGTGTGTTTGTGAGCATATGATAGAGAGTCGCTCCGAATGAATAGATATCACTGCGAATATCGGTGTGTGATCCATCACCGCCATATTGTTCTAATGGTGTATAAAGTGCTGTACCCTGGCCATGGATTATTGTGATTGTCATCTCACCTGGAGCTAAGAGCTTAACCAGGCCAAAGTCAACCAGCTTGATAGTGCCCGCATCAGTCATTTTAAGATTGCTTGGTTTAATATCACGATGAACGATCGGAGTTTTCTGGGTATGCAAATAGGTTAACGCATTTGCTAATTGACTTGCCCATTCCCGCACATCTGGTTCACGTAAAAATTTATCCTGATGTTTGGCTTTGAGCATCAGCATGCGCAGATCATCGCCGGGAATGTAATCCATGATCAGATAATCGCGGTTACCGATGGAGAAAAAATCAGAAACCTTTGGCAAATTCGGGTGATCTAGCCTGGCAAGGATGGTTGCTTCCTGCTTGAATTGTTCATGTGCTTCTTTGTGTAGTTTTATATCCAGCGTTCGATCGTGCTCTACTTCTTTTAACGCACATAAACGGCCTTTTAGGCGGATATCTTCTGCTAAGTAAATACTGCCCATACCACCCTGGCCGATGATCTTGTTGATTTTATATCGGCCGCGAATCAGGTCATTTTTCTTTAATGGTACAGACATTTTATTGGCTATTCCTTTTTAGAGGGTTTTGCTATATTATACTTCTAGGAGGAACAATCGTACGCATGGCTCATCAAACAACTACCAACCCGATCATCTTCGCACATGAAGGCCCCCTCAGTGGGTCATCCTGGACGCTGACCTCTGAAACGAATATTGGCAGAGATGTGGCTTGTGATATACAAATTCCCGACCGGCAGGTTTCCAGGAATCATGCCATCATTACTTTTGACGGGAACGGGAATGTCGCCATTAAAGACCTGAATAGCAAAAACGGGGTTTTTGTAAATGGAGAGCGTATCTGTGACTCTGCAGAACTAAAAGATGGCGATACGATCAAGATCGCATTAGTCCAAGAGTTGATCTTTGTAAGTTCTGATGCCACTATTCCGTTAGATATCAATATAAAACCGCAAGAAGAGCCATCCCTGCGGTTGTTTATTGACCAGAATGCGCGACGTGTTTGGATGGGGGAAGAAGAGCTTCTTCCACCATTATCTGTGCAGCAATATAATTTGCTAACATTGCTCTATAATTCGGAGAATAAGGTTGTTTCACGCGAACTGATTATTTCTGAAGTGTGGGGAGATGACGCTGCGATAGGTGTGACAGAGCAAGCGCTTGATGCATTGGTGCGTCGCCTGAGAGGACGGTTAGAAAAAAAGGACCCAACACACTCATATATCACAACAGTCCGAGGTGTCGGGTTCATTTTTCAAAATTCTGTTTACTGAGATTTACTTTCCCTCATTTTCTTTTTCATAGAAAAATTAAGGACTGCTTTGTAGACTATGCTCAATCTTTGGGCAATTTCTTCCTGTTCTTTTTGATCAGGTAAACGTGTCATCACGCTGTTTAGAATGTCGATGAATTCCTGGGTTATTGATTCTCCGTTTTTTGCGATCATTTCATTGAGATTGCTTTCATCTTCATATGCAAGCAATTCCTCTAGCAATTTGACTTCTTCTGGCGGGGCTGATGCTTTTTCTATGACGATCATAACTCGTTCAAGTTTCTGAATGCGATCCAGATCCCCAGATTTTCTCGCAACAGAGAGCTCATTTTGCAGAACCTGCAAGAATGCCTCATTGAGCTGGGGCAATTGTCGCGTCAGCTCTTCTTCAATGCTTTCATTTGCTAAAATCTTTTCAAGGATTTCTTTGGAATGGATTAATTGGGATTGAATCTGTTTATCAATTTCATCGGTAATTGCAAGTAAATCCTCGCGCAATTTGATGAGCGAATCCTTGTCCTTTTGATCTGGTGTGTTATCAATTCTTTCACTCAGGATTCTGAAAAATTCATAATCCAGACCTGCGCGGGCCAGGCTGGCGATAGTAGAAATTTGAGTTTCGGAATTATATTTGATCAAAATTTCCAGTAGCTTCTCACGGGTCAGGCCATCTTTGCCAGCTTCCTGCAGCGCTTTAATCCCGCTTTCAGTCTCTTTTGCTTGTAAGAATAGCTGCCTACCAGTTTCTGTATTTTCGAACAGTTGCTGCTGGAGCTCTAACAGAGGTTTCTGAGCGTTCTCATCGCCTTCAGCCATCGCTGATTCGATGATGCGCGACAGAATTGAGAAGAAGCTGATATCAATGATGTCTTTTTCCTGCTCAATGATCTTCAAGCGCTGGTCTGCAGGTGATTGCAATAAGCGCTGCAAAAGACTTACGCGTTTTTGCTGGTTATCCAGCATCTCTTTGGTGATCCCATCCGCCTCAAGAATCTTCTCGATCAACGTCTGATAGGTCAACATGGATTTTGGCTGAAGCAGATATGCCTTTCTTTTTTCTTTCGGCAGGTTATCCATAATGCGCTGAATCAAAGGGCCAACCTGTTTTTCTTGCTCGTTTACCGGTGTTTTCAGGTCTGGTGGGAAGAAGGTGAGTAATAATTCCTTGTCCGGATCGTGATAAACGACCGGAACCCCCAGAACTCCTTGATATCCACATGAGGGACACTGAACAAAATTTGCCTGATTGGATAATAATTTCTGTTTTGCAAGTGGATCTTTTGCCAGATCAAATACCTGTTCAACCTCAACAAGCACTGGTTGACGGCATTGTGGGCATGCTGTTTGTGTTTTTGCCATTTGTATTCTCTTTTCTTTGTATTATTCTATGGGAAGCGAGAAGCAAATCCTCGCGCCGCTTCCATGTTCAGGGTCCACCCAGATACGACCTTTATGGGCTTCGATGATTGATTTAGCCAGGTATAAACCCAGCCCAGCGCCTTTCTTGTTTCTTTGCGCATCCGCAGAGCGGTAAAAACGATCAAACACGTACGGGATATCCTGTGGGGCAATCCCTTGACCCTCGTCACTGACACAGACGATGATCAAGTCTTTGCGATCTTCACCACTCACGCAAATATTTCCCCCTTCTGAATATTTGATAGCATTGGATATCAAATTAATGATTACTTGTTCAAGACGGCTTTCATCCGCAATACAAATCGGGAAATTTTCAGGAAAAGCGATGGAGATATTGTGTGCATCTGACTGGGTTTGGAAACGCTTAGCGAGTCTTTCCACCATTGCGGGGAGATATATTTCGGTTTTCTTCAATGTTACACCGCCCGCCTGCAAACGGGTTGCATCCAACAGGTTTTCTATCAGCAGGCTCAAACGGTCCGCCTCCTCTTCGATGATGGTCAGGCTCTCCTGAAAGAAATCACTGTCCCACTCCGCGTCTTCCCTCAGCAATGTGCACACATATCCCTTGATCAGAGCTACCGGTGTTTTCAATTCGTGGCTGATTACGGAGATAAAGGTGCTCTTTAATTCTTCCGCTTTTCGAAAGCGGGTGATATCACGGAAGGTGGCGATGATATTCAATAGTTTTCCATCTTCAGAAAGAAGCGGTGCGTAAGTGATTCCAACGGGAATAGACGCGCTGTTATCCCGTCTGAGGTCACCTTCGACATAGAGTTGCGCGTGCGCGGTAAGCGGCCAACCGCCTGCGATAGCATCTTCCAGTTTAGATTCGTGCGTAAGATGTTCAAATTGAACGATCTCGCTGTGTGGTTTGCCGTGGATATCTTCTGCGGATTTACTGATCATGCGTGAAAAGGCTATATTGCAACGGACTATCTTCTGGTTGGGGCTAAGCAAAAGAATACCATCCGCAGCATTATCGAGGATCGCGTCCAAACGTTGTTTATTACGCTTGATGGTCGTATAGAGCTGGGCGTTAGTGACTGCGATCGCGGCCTGATTGGCGAAGCTGCTCAGGATATTACGGTCATTCGATGAGAACATACCCGGATGTCCGCGAAAAATGAAGATCAACCCGACGACCCTTTTCCTGGTGATCATGGGCAGTCCGACGCCGCTTAGCAGCCCCAGGGTGGATGCAAAGGTGAATTTACTCAGGATGCGGTTTACTTCCGGTATCTCAAATTGCTCCGGATCTTCACTATCCGGGATCTCCTTTAAAAGCGGTCGTAATTCTTTGATGAACGCTGGCGAAATACCTTCCGTGACCTGCAATTGCCATCCATTAAGCTCGTCGCGAAGTAAAATCAAACCCGCCTGACCGGAAAGCATTTCAATGGAAATCTTGAGTGTGCGTTCGAGTAATGCGTCAATATCGAGCTCCTGGGTCAGAGCCCGTGAAATTTCCAATAGATAATCCCGCTGTCTTACTCTCAGATCTGGAAGCATATGATTGTTATATCAAATAAAAATATGTAAATTATTAATATTGCTTAATGATCAAATAACTGGTCCCGCAAGAATTCAGCACAACCAATCAACCCTGCGTCATCACCTAATTCCGCGATAGCGATTTTCAGGTCCTGGATGTAACGGCGATTCAGGACATGTTCTTCCAGCGATGCGTGGAAATGCTCTGACAAGAGGTCCCAGCTGCGGGTGACGCCACCGCCAAACACGACGCAGGATGGATTAAAAATGTGCAGGTAATTTGACACACCAATCCCCATATAATACCCGGCACGCTCGAATGCCGATTTCGCCAGCGCATTGCCATCTCTTGCGGCTTGCGCGATCTCTGCAGTGCGCGGATCCGGTCTGCTGAAGGCATTTCCCAATGCTGGTTTTTCGGCAATCTGATCTTTGACGAAATTCTCAATACCGGTACCTGAGGAATATGCTTCCCAATGGCCTTTTTTACCGCAACCGCATAGCGCACCTTTATCGTGCACCACAATATGGCCAACTTCCGTCGCGATCCCGATCTCACCCTGCAGCAATTTGCCTGTGACGATAATTCCTCCACCCAGTCCGGTGCTGACAGTGTAATAGAGCATATTTTGATGGCCTTTTCCAGCTCCCAGCTTGAATTCTGCATACCCGGCCATATTGGCATCATTTTCGATGATGATCTCCGTGTTGAATTCCTTTTGCAGAATATCCCGCAATGGAAATTCTGCCCAACCTGGAATATTGGGAGCCAGCAGCACCATACCTTTCCGATAGTCGATCGATCCCGGGGCTGCAGCGCACATGCCAAGCACTTCTCCATCCTGTGGCCAGATCTGTTTGATGCACTTGACCAGCCGCTGAACCGGTTTCTCATTAGGGTCAGCGGGATTCTGAGTGGATATTTTTTCAACCCTGACAAATTTGCTCAATTCTTGCGGAAAAAGCGCACAGCGGATGTTGGTCCCGCCTATATCTATTCCAATAAGATATTTCATACGTCAATTATAGCGTCTCTTCTATCATTTGACGCCCACATGAAACACTGCTATCATCTCTTTGCATGCCACAAAAGAAAAAACAAAAACTATTCGCACGCCTAAAAGCATTCTTCTCATTGTTTTGGCGTTTCCTTAAACCCGGTATTGGGATCAAACGCTGGCTGGTTGTGGTCCTGATTGGCACCTCGATGATCGGGCTTGGGCTGACGTTCATCGCGCTGGATATATACCGTGATACTTCAATTGGATGGCTGCGTGATATCCTGATGAATATCTCGCTTTCTACTTTTCCGCGCTGGCTGCGTGCACTTATTTACGGGGGGATCGGTCTTGCTGTGCTGATATATGGCATTTATGAGCTTAACCGATCGGTCATCAGTCCTTTTCTTAAACCTGGCCAACCATTGCTCGATACTATCTCTACTTATCGGAAAAAACAAAAAGGCCCGCGTATCGTAGCGCTGGGAGGCGGGACGGGACTATCTTATCTGCTGCGGGGTTTGAAAATTTACTCACATAACCTGACCGCAATCGTAACCGTTGCGGATGATGGCGGATCGTCCGGTGAACTGCGCAAGAATTTGGGCATCTTGCCGCCAGGCGATATACGGGATTGCCTGACCGCACTGGCGGATGATGAAGAGATGCTTTCCCATGTGTTCAAGTATCGATTTGGCAAACGGGCTGGCGTGAACGGGCATTCGCTGGGGAACCTGTTCATCAGCGCGCTGGCGGACATCACCGGCAGCTTTGAAGAAGCTGTGGCTGAATCTGGCCGGGTATTGGCGATCAAGGGCAGGGTGCTGCCAGCAACGCTGCACGATGTGCGCCTGGTGGCGGAAATTTCGCTGCCGGATGAAGGGCGTGAGGTGAAGGTGGTGGGCGAATCCACGATCCCCAAGACAAACGGAAAAGTTGAAAGGATCTGGCTTGAGCCGGGTAATCCGCTGCCATACCCGCCCTCAGTGCAGGCCATCTTTGAAGCAGATTTGATCGTTATTGGCCCGGGCAGCCTCTACACATCCGTGATACCCAACCTGCTTGTGCCGGGGTTGGCTGATGCCTTACGCGCCAGCAGTGCATTGAAATTTTTTGTGTGCAATGTTGCCAATCAGGCGGGCGAAACATCGGGTTATTCCTGGAGCGACCACATCCAGGCGATCGAGCGCAATGTGCCAGAATTACATTTTGACCTGATCATTTGCAACCAGGAAAGCGGTATCCGTTTTCCAAAGGGTGTGGAAGTTGTGAAGCCGGATCACGCGCTGGCAGAGCAATATCCGGTCTATTTTGCGCCGATTGCGGATAAAGAGAATCCATGGCGGCACGATTCATTGAAATTGGCGGAGGTGATCACGGATCTCTATCAGGAAAAAACAGGCCCGCTGGCGACAGCAGAAGCGTGGTAGAAAATTGTGAGATGGTGTAGAAAAATTCGGACATGGTAAAATTCAAAAAAATCAATTGGAGGTAAGCTATGGCAATTAAAGTTGGTATTAATGGGTTTGGCAGAATTGGACGCCAGGTTTTAAAGGCGATAAAGGAACTACATCCCGACGCGCTGGAAGTTGTCGCGATCAATGACCTTTACGATGTGAAAACAAACGCCCATCTGTTCAAATATGACTCGAATTATGGCATTTATGGCGGCACTGTAGAAGTCAAAGACGGCAATCTGATCGTGGATGGCGATGTTGTGAAGGCATTTGCTGAGCGCAACCCGGCAGCATTACCGTGGAAAGACCTGGGTGTGGACATTGTGATCGAATCCACCGGTATTTTCCGCGAGGGCAAGAGCAAAGATGGTAAACCCGGCGCAGATGTGCACATCACTGATGGCGGTGCGAAGAAAGTCATCATCAGCGCTCCCGCAAAGAATGAAGATATCACGGTTGTGATTGGTGTGAACGAGGATAAATATGACCCCGAAAAACATCATGTGCTTTCCAACGCTTCCTGCACAACCAACTGTCTCGCACCTGCAGCAAAAGTGATCAATGATCTTTACACCATCAAGAGCGGTGTGATGACCACGATCCACTCCTACACCAATGACCAGCGCATTCTGGATATGGGACACTCTGACCTGCGCCGCGCGCGGGCAGCCGCGATGAATATCATCCCCACCACCACTGGCGCAGCCAAAGCGGTCGCGCTGGTGATCCCTGAATTGAAGGGCAAGTTTGACGGTTACGCCTTACGCGTTCCAACCCCGACGGTCTCGATTGTTGACTTTGTTGTCACCGTAGAAAAGATGCCGACACTGGAAGAGCTTAACGCTGAATTTGTGAAAGCTTCGGAAGGCGCGTTGAAGGGAATCCTTGGCGTGAGCACTGGCGAATATGATCAGCCGCTGGTCTCGATGGACCTGAAGGGCGACTCTCGCTCATCGATCGTTGACCTGCAGTCCAATATGGTGATGGGCGACCTGCTGAAGGTTGTGACCTGGTACGACAATGAATGGGGTTACTCCTGCCGCACGGCAGACCTTGCAGCCATTTTAGCGAAATCCCTATAAATTAGTCCATGAATAAAGAAGACGTAATCTACCACCATCAGATTACGTCTTTATTGATTAAGGAGGCATAAATATGTTCAACAAGAAAACTGTCAAAGATATTGATGTCAAAGGCAAAAAAGTGCTGGTGCGGGTGGATTTCAACGTACCGTTGAAAGATGGCATTGTGACGGATGACACGCGCATCAGGGCGGCGCTTCCGACAATAGCTTATCTGCTGGATAAGGGCGCGGCATTGATCCTGTGTTCGCATCTGGGCAGGCCAAAGGATGAGCCGGATCCACAGTATTCGATGAAACCTGTAGCGGAATACCTGGATGGGCTGATCGATGCCAGGGTTTCCTTTGCTGAAGATTGCATTGGCCCGAAAGCGCAGGAGGCGGTCGCTAAGCTCTCTGCGGGGGACGTGCTTGTTCTGGAGAATACGCGTTTCCACAAAGCTGAGAAGAAGAATGACCCGGACATGGCGAAGGAACTGGCGTCGCTGGCAGATGTGTTCGTGAATGACGCTTTCGGCTCTGCGCACCGCGCGCATGCTTCCACGGTTGGCGTTACCGAATATCTGCCCGCGGTGGCAGGGTTGCTGCTTGAGAAAGAGATCCAATATCTTGACCAGGCGATCGAAGATCCCAAGAAACCTTTTGTCGCCATTCTGGGTGGCGCGAAGGTGAGCGATAAGATCGGTGTGATCAAGAACCTGCTCAAGAAGGCGGATACGGTGCTGATCGGCGGCGGGATGGCGAATACATTCTTCAAAGCGCAGGGGTACCCGGTGGCGGACTCGCTGGTGGAGGATGATGTGCTGGAGACAGCGCGCGCGCTGGTGGAAGCGGGCGGCCCGAAGTTACGGCTGCCAGTGGATGTGGTTATTGCCGATGCGTTTGCTGATGACGCGGCCAGCAAGGTGATGCCGGTTGGTCCGGTGCCTGACGGCTGGCGCATCTTAGATATTGGCCCGGATACGATCGAGAAATACGCGGGTGTGCTGAAAGACGCTGGTACTGTGGTTTGGAATGGCCCGATGGGTGTGTTTGAGATGCCCAACTTCGCGAAGGGTACTTTCGCGGTGGCAGAAGCGATCGCGGCGAGCGACGCGATCAGCATCATTGGCGGCGGCGATAGCGCTTCGGCGATCAACAAATCCGGATTGGCAGACAAGATCAGCCACATTTCCACAGGCGGCGGCGCCTCGCTGGAGATCCTGGAAGGTGTGCAGCTGCCTGGATTGGTTGCTCTGCAGGATAAATAGACTGAAATTGCGTGTTCACTGAGAATCCTGGCCTTAAGTCAGGATTCTTGTTGTTCTGGACAATTTGATGAGTGTTTAGTAAAATAGGCTGTCTTAGTAATATTAGTTTCGGAGGAAGTTTTGGCAAATATCAAGTCTGCAATCAAGCGAAACCGGCAAAATGAAAAACGCCGCGCGCATAACCGCGTTTACCGCGGCGCTGCCCGCACACAAATTCGGAAAGCGCGTGTCGCACTGGCGGAAGGCAACAAAGAACAAGCTACCGCGGAAATCAATCTGGCGATCAAAAAGCTGGACCGCGCAGCAGCGAAAGGCATTATCCATAAGAATAATGCTGCACGCCGCAAGAGCCGCCTGATGAAGCATCTTGCTTCATTAGAATAAGCTATTCATTGTTTGCGATACAATAACGGGAGATATTCGTCTACCCGTTATTCTTTTTTAAACCGGCGGTAAAACATGTTTGAAAACGAACAAGAACGCATGCAAGCGCAGATCGTTTCCATTCTGGAAGCACATGATCTGCCTGTGATCCCAGTGCGCTGGACATGGATCCCTTTCAGCGGGCAGTGGGGTATGGCAACATCCTTTTTTGCCCACGCGGCAGCGATGCCTGAAAAGGGCAAGGGTTTCAACGTCAAGCAGAAAGCGGTGGAGATCGCGAAACTGGTGGCGGGGGAGCTGGTGCTGACTGAAGAGATGGACCGGGCAGAGGCGGTGAACGGGTATCTGAACATCTACTATGATTCGGCGCATTACGCGCGCAAAGTGGTGGACGAAGTGCTTGCCCGGAAGGAGCGGTTCGGGGCGGCCGCGCCAAGCGGTGAGAAGGTGATGGTGGAATATTCACAGCCGAACACCCATAAGGCGTTCCACGTGGGGCATTTGCGCAATATGGTGCTGGGCTCCGCGATCTGTGACATTCTGGATTTCTCGGGGCTGGAGGTGGTGCGTGCTAATTACCTGGGCGATATCGGGCTGCATGTGATCAAGTGGCTGTGGAACTATATCCATTTCCATGCGGGCGAGGAGCCGCCAGCGGAGGGCAAGACGCGCTGGATGGGCGACCTTTACGCGGAAGCCGCCCGGAAGATCGACGAGAATCCGGAGTATGAGGAGCAGGTGCGGGCGTTGTTCAAGCGCTGGGACGCGAAGGAGCCGGAGATCGTGGCGCTGTGGGAAAAGACACGGCAGTGGTCGCTGGAGGCCTTTGATGAGGTGTACAGCCTGCTGGGGATGCATTTTGATAAAGTGTATTACGAGAGCGAGGTTGAAGAGTCGGGCAAGGAGATCGTCGAGACGCTGATCGCGAAAGGGCTGGCGAAAGATGAACGGCCCGAGGGAGCGGTGATCATTGATCTGGATGAGATCCTGGGCACAACGGAGAAATACCGGGTGGTGGTGATCCTGCGATCGGATGGGACATCGCTGTATCCGACCAAAGACCTGCCGCTGGCGATGATGAAGTTTGCGGAGTTCGACATCTCGCGCTCGATCTACGTGATTGACGTGCGCCAATCGCTGTATATGCAGCAGATCTTCAAGACGCTTGAGCTGTTGGGGTATGCGTGGGCGAAGGACTGTTATCATCTGGCGTATGAGCTGGTGAACCTGCCGGGGAATGTGACGATCGCCTCGCGTGAGGGGACGGTGGTGCTGCTGGAGGACCTGATCGCGGAGGCGCGCAAGCGGGCGCTCGCGATCGTGGAGGAGAAGAATCCCGAACTGGCGGATGAGGTCAAAGCAGACATCGCGCTGAAGGTGGCGATCGGGGCGATCAAGTATTCGCTGCTGTCGCGCGACAACACCAAGATCATCACCTTTGACTGGGAATCGGCGATGAACGTGAACGGGCAGGCAGCGCCTTATATCCAGTATGCCGCGGTCAGGGCAAATAGCATATTGAGAAAGGTACAATTCTCCATACCCGAGAGCGCGGATATCAGCTATAAACTGTGTGAAGATGAAGTGGAGCTGATCGACCTGATGGCAAGGTTCCCGCAGGAAGTGGAGCGGGCGGCGAAGGAGATGCGGCCGCTGTTGATCGCGAATTACGCTTTCAGCGCGGCGCAGGCATTCAGCAACTTCTATAATAAATGCCATGTGCTGAACGCGGAAGCGGAGGTGCGGGATTTCCGGCTGCGGCTTTCGGCGGCAGCCAAGCAGGTGATCAGCAACGCATTGGGATTGTTAGGCATTGAAGTACCAGAAGTGATGTAGAGAAAAGGAGATAATAGAAATATGGCACGAACACGCACGATCATTATGGGGGCGGCGGGGAGGGATTTCCACAACTTCAACACCTTCTACCGCGACAACGAAGATTATGAAGTGGTCGCTTTCACGGCGACGCAGATCCCCAATATTGAGGGGCGCAAGTACCCGAAGGAATTGGCGGGCAAGCTGTATCCGCAGGGGATCCCGATCCACCCGGAAGAAGAGCTGGTGGAACTGATCAAGAAGCATGATGTGGCACAGGTGGTGTTCGCGTACAGCGACGTGCCGCATGCGTATGTGATGCACAAGGCCTCGCTGGTGACCGCGGTTGGGGCGGATTTCCGGCTGCTGGGCACAAAGGCGACGCAGATCAAATCGAAGAAGCCGGTTGTGAGCGTGTGCGCGGTGCGGACGGGCTCGGGTAAGAGCCAGACCACGCGACGCGTATCGCTAGAGCTGATCAAGCTGGGTTACAAGGTGGCGGCGATCCGGCACCCGATGCCGTATGGCGACCTGGTGGCGCAGCGCGTGCAGCGCTATGAGAGCTACGCTGACCTGGACAAGCACGCATGCACGATCGAGGAGCGCGAGGAGTACGAACCGCATCTGGATAACGGCGTGATCGTATATGCGGGCGTGGACTACCAGGACATCCTGGATCAGGCTGAGAAAGAAGTGGATATCATCCTGTGGGATGGCGGGAACAATGACTTCTCGTTCTATGTGCCAGACCTGGCGATCGTGGTGGCAGACCCGCACCGGGCAGGGCACGAGACGTCCTACTATCCGGGCGAGACCAACCTGCACCTGGCGGATGTGTTTGTGATCAACAAAGTGGACACGGCCGATCCCGAGAGCGTGATCGCGGTGCGGGAAGCGCTGCGCACGATCAACCCGGAGGCAGTGGTGATCGAAGGGGCTTCGCCGCTGTTCGTGGATGACCCGGCGGCGATCCAGGGCAAGCGCGTGCTGGTGGTGGAAGACGGGCCGACGCTGACGCACGGCGAGATGAAGTATGGCGCGGGCTGGGTGGCGGCGCGGCGCTTTGGCGCGAAGACGATCGTGGACCCGCGGCAGTATGCGGTGGGCTCGATTGCGGCGACGTATGAGAAGTATCCCAACACGGGACCGATATTGCCGGCGATGGGCTATGGCGACGCGATGGTGAAGGACCTGGAGAAGACGATCAATCAGGCGGATGTGGACCTGGTGATCTCAGCCACACCGATCGACCTGACGCGCATCATCAAGGTCAACAAGCCGATGCAGCGGGTGCGATATGAGCTGCAGGAGATTGGCCAGCCGACGCTGGCTGAGCTGCTGGAGAAGCAGTTCGGCAAGAAGTAGAGATGATGAATCTCCGCATCGCTGCGGAGATTCTTGCTTTTAAGGGGACTTGACAGAATTTGACAAAATGCGACAGTTTGAGACAGATTGAGACAGTTTTGAAAGAGGGAGGGGGGATTAATGGGGGATGGATGGGATTGCGCATAGGTAGATATTTTTCGGATAAATGACTGACAAGCGGCGGCAAATTATCGGGCGACAAACCGCGTCATTTTGTGCGTTCATATATAATCAAAAAGTGGGCAGTTCCACGCAGCTTGCTGTGAAAAAGAAGTTAGATAAGAAGATCAGTGAGATATGGAACAAAAGCCAAAACATATCAAAATTAATATATCATTATGTATGTCCCGCGAAATATCGTAAAGTGGTATTTGATAAAGAAGTGGACGAGACCGCTTCAATGTAATTGAGGTCGATACTTTTGTTTTCCTGTTTAGGGGTTACCTAAGAAAATATAATACTTAGATAAATCGAGCGAGCTAAAAAAAGGGAGAAACACATGGAATCAAGGGAGCTAAATTGGATCACTAACTTTATTTGGGGAATTGCAGATGACGTGCTAAGAGATCTCTATGTCCGCGGAAAATATCGAGACGTGATCCTGCCAATGGTGGTTATCCGCCGATTGGACACTCTACTTGAACCCACAAAACAAGCAGTCCTTGACATGAAAAAAATGCTCGACAAAGAAAAAATTGTTCATCAGGACAATGCTTTATGCCAAGCGTCCGAGCAAGCTTTCTATAACACATCTAAATTTTCTATGCGTGACCTTAAAACCCGCACAAGCCAACAGCAATTAAAAGCAGATTTCGAAGCATATTTAGATGGATTTTCTCCGAACGTACAGGACATTCTTGAGAAATTTGAATTTCGCAACCAGATCCCACGCTTATCCAAAGCAGATGCACTAGGCACGCTGATCGACAAATTATTATCCCCAGACATCAACTTAAGCCCAAATCCTGTGATGAACGGAAACGATACAGTCAAGCACCCAGGATTGGATAACCACGCGATGGGCACCATCTTCGAAGAGCTTGTGCGACGTTTCAACGAAGAAAACAATGAAGAAGCCGGTGAACACTGGACACCACGCGACGCTGTCAAGTTGATGGCTAATCTAATTTTTTTACCGATCGCCGACAAGATTGAATCGGGAACTTATTTAATTTATGACGGCGCCTGCGGCACGGGCGGGATGCTAACTGTCGCTGAAGAAACGATACAGAAGTTAGCTGAACAAAAAAACAAGGAAATCGCAACGCACCTTTACGGACAGGAAATCAACTCTGAGACATACGCCATTGCCAAAGCCGATTTGTTACTAAAAGGCCAAGGAGAGGCAGCAGACAACATCGTGGGCGGTCCGGAGTATTCCACACTATCCAACGATGCATTTCCTGCGCAAGAATTCGATTTTATGCTTTCCAACCCCCCTTACGGAAAAAGCTGGAAAAGCGATCTGGAACGAATGGGGGGCAAGGACGGGATGAAAGACATGCGTTTTATGATCGAGCATGCTGGAGACCCTGAGTATTCGCTGGTGACACGTACAAGCGACGGTCAGTTGCTCTTTTTAGCAAACATGGTCAGCAAAATGAAACACAAAACCAAACTTGGAAGCCGGATCGCTGAAGTGCATAATGGAAGTTCATTATTCACCGGAGATGCCGGACAAGGGGAAAGCAATATCCGGAGATGGATCATAGAAAATGACTGGCTGGAAGCCATCATCGCTTTACCCCTGAATATGTTTTACAACACCGGCATCGCAACCTACATCTGGGTAATTACTAACCGGAAACCTGAGCACCGTCGCGGAAAGGTGCAGTTGATTGACGCCACAGAATGGTTCACCCCCCTGCGAAAAAACCTGGGGCAGAAGAACTGTGAATTGTCAGAAGAAAATATCGAGCACATCTGCAAAATATTTTTAGACTTTAAAGAGACCGAACAATCGAAAGTATTCCCAAACGAAGCGTTTGGATACTGGAAAGTTATCGTTGAGCGACCACTGAGATTCAAAGGTATTGATCCAAACCGCACGTACAATTCAAAGGAGATCAAAGACTTAAAAGAATCAAACGAACGGATTGAAAACGGATCAGCCATAATCACAAAAATACATAAACAGGGAACTCTGTCTGACCCGATGCATGGTTTGTTTGAAACAACCATTGATGGACAGGTACGTGTCGTTGAATACGAAACTGATGCTGATCTGCGCGATACTGAACAAGTTCCGTTGCTTGAAGAAGGAGGAATTGATGCGTTTTTACACCGTGAAGTACTCCCTTACGCACATGATGCCTGGTATAACCCTGAAAAAGTAAAGGTCGGATATGAGATCAGCTTTACACGATATTTCTATAAACCGCAGCCAATGCGAACATTAGACGAAATTCGTTTAGATATCATCTCACTCGAAAAAGAAACGGAAGGACTGCTGGACGACATCATTGGAGGAATCGAATAATGAGTGAAATATTAGGAAAAGCAAAAACAATCCGAGAATTGCTTAAGGGTGTAAAGTATTCAATTGATTATTATCAACGTGAATATAAATGGCAAGACAAACAAATTAGAGAATTAATTGATGACCTAACAGGAAAATTCCTCGAAGAATATAACCCAATACATCTCAGAGAAAAAGTAGCTGAATATCCCCATTACTTCTTAGGATCAATCATAATCAGCAAGAAAGAAAGTAAAAATTATATTGTTGATGGACAACAACGCCTTACCAGCCTTACTTTGCTTCTTGTTTTATTACGGTCATTACAAAAAGAAAGAACTGACCAAGTCTATTTGGACGATTTAATTTATTCCGAAAAATTCGGTAAAAAATCATTTAACCTTGACGTTGACGAGCGTATAGAGTGTATGGACACTCTATTTGAAGGTGGAACACTGGATTTAAATGACCGCCCAGAATCAGTGCAAAATCTAATATTGCGTTATCACGACATCGATGCGAATTTACCGGATGAATTACGAAAAGATGCATTACCGTATTTTATTGATTGGCTGCTTGAAAACGTCCATCTGGTTGAAATCACTGCATATTCTGACGAAGATGCATATACAATTTTTGAAACAATGAATGATAGAGGTTTATCCCTCAGCCCTACTGATATGTTGAAAGGGTATATTTTAGCAAACATTGACCAAGATAAAAGAATTGTGGCAAATAACCTATGGCGCGATAGGATCCGAGAGTTTAATGAAATCGGAAAAGACGTCGCAGCTGATTTTTTCAAAGCTTGGCTACGAAGCCAATATGCCACAAAAATTAGAGAGAGAAAGAAGAATGCCAAGCCAGAAGACTTTGACCGCATCGGCACAGAATTTCACCGATGGTTGAGAGATGCTTCTGAGACTATTGGTTTGAATAATAGTCATGATTTTTTATCTTTTATCCAAAAAGATTTCCAATTTTATAGTAATCAATATATGCTAATTGTGGAAGCAACTCAAAAACTAGTGCCTGGATTGGAATCTATATTTTATAACGCGCAATATGGTTTCACATTACAGCATATGCTTTTGTTATCGCCACTTAAACCTGGTGATGATGAAAAAGAAATTATTCAAAAACTCAACCTGGTAGCTAGATATCTAGATATTTTATTGACATGGAGGCTTTGGAATTTCCGCCTTATCGCGTATTCAACAATGCAATACGCGATGTTCCTCGTGATGCGTGATATTCGAGGTTTAAATTCCTATGAATTGGCACAGGTTCTTTTTACATATTTAACAGAAGAAGGAGAGAATTTTTCCAGCAACGATCGGTTACGCGTTCATCAACAAAATCGCTATATGATTCATCGGATCCTAGCGCGTTTAACAGATTATGTGGAAACTCAATCCGGACAATCATCCCATTACATTGAATATGTACAGGGAGGAAAAAACAGATATGAAGTTGAGCATATCTGGGCTGATCATCCAGAAAAATTTAAAGATGAATTTGATCATCCATCGGATTTTACAGAATACCGAAATTATATTGGTGGATTACTTTTGCTTCCAAAAAAATTCAATGCTAGTTACGGTGATTTACCATATCAGAAAAAGCTACCGCATTATCTCACACAAAATTTACTAGCCAAGTCTCTTCATCCTCAATGCTATACCCTTAACCCAGGTTTTCTGAGCTTCATCCAAAAGAGCGATTTACCTTTTAAGCCTTATGAGGATTACAAGAAAGCTGATCTTGAGGAACGCAGCGAGCTCTACCGAATGATCGCATATAAAATTTGGAACCCAAAATACTTATTGAATGCTGAGAATGATTAATTATTACTTTAGAAGAAGACATGAAATCCAAACCATTCTTATAAACAAGATATTGGATTAAACATCATGAAATGATGAGCTATTAAATGACAATTTCAGCAAAAGGAGGCGGAAATGGCTTTATCATCAAAATTGAAAATCATGATCTCCAGCAGATGTGAGGACAAGTTTCCAAACAATGATACTGGAAAGAAATTATCAGAAATCAGGAAAGAACTTAAAACAGAGATTGAAGCTGAAACGATTTTCGGGTTATCTGCCTTCGAAGTTTGGATCAATGAGACCACCCCGCCACAAGGCGGGACATGGGACAGCTGGGAAGTGTGTATGGAAGCTGTCAAAGATTGTGACATCCTGATCTGTCTTTATAATGGGCATGCTGGTAAAACCTTGGTTAGCAGCGAAATTGCGATTTGCCATGCTGAAATGAGCTCTGGCCTTGACCAAGCACCGGGAAAAGTACACTTAGTCGACATGGGAAACATCGCAACAGCCGAAACCGACGAGCAAAAAAAATCAAATGATCGATTTCAAAAATATGTAAAAGATCAAACTCTTTTTAGAGGAAGTGAAGTAACAACTATTGATGAACTGAAAGAACGTGCAAAAGAAACGATTCATTCAGCAGTTATTAATCTTGCCCTTGCAGGCGTCCGCGAGCAAAGCAAAGGAAAATATCACAGCGGCGAATCATTAAATTGGAGCCGAATGAGCTACAAAGAACGGCAGACAGCAATGGTTGATGTAATGAAAGATGCAATAACCGGAAGACCAGATTCTTTTTTAAAAGGTGATCATCTATTTTCAACACTTGATGGCGTAGAAGTATTATTTATTCCAAACGCAATTCCAGACGCAATCAGCATCAGCCAGGCAAAAGAGATGGTTGGACAGCCATTTTTGAAGGATCACCAGTATGCCGATAAGCTCGGCGGGAGTCAAGGCGGACCAGTGCACATCATCGCCTGCCACAAAGGGGCGACTGAAACTCAGGCAAAAAAATTACTCGGGTTTCCAGACGCCACAGTTGTGACTGCGCCATTTGGTATTTTTGTGGCTGACAATATCCAAAAAGTTCAGTTTATTTTTATAGCCAACTGCAGGAATGAAACTTCCACCCGAAATGGCGTCCAACGATATTTCGAATGGATGAAGCAAAACGGAGAAGACCAATTGCTCGTTAGAAGAGCATTATCCCGTGCAAAAATAATTCAAACTGTTGCTGGGGAGTTAACTGAATGAAGCCTGATTTCAATTCTTATCCGGTATATAAAGACTCTAATGAACAGTGGATTGGCCGAGTTCCGGACCATTGGAGTGTTGTACCTAATCGCGCTATATTTAGGGAAATTATTGACCAAAATCATTTAGATTGTCCTTTGTTATCAGTAACAATCTCAAGAGGCATTATCAGACAATCTGATCTTATATCAAATTCTTCAAAAAAAGATTCCTCGAATCTAGACAAATCAAAATACAAGCTTGTTCAACCAGGCGATATCGCTTACAACAAAATGCGAGCATGGCAGGGAGCAATTGGCGTTTCAGATTATAGAGGAATTGTTAGTCCGGCATATATTGTGGTTAGACTAAGAGAGAATCACAACCCAAAGTATTTTCATTATCTATTTCGAACCCCCGCTTTCGCAAAAGAAGCAGAACGGTGGTCATATGGTATCACTTCGGATCAATGGAGTTTGAGACCAGAACATTTTAAAATGATCTATTGCCCTCTCCCTTCAATAGAGGAACAAGATGCAATTGTGAAATATCTGGATTATATGGACCTGCGAATCAAGCGATACATCCGAGTAAAGAAAAAGCTGATCAAGCTGCTTGATGAGGAAAAGCAAGCGATCATTCATCAGGCAGTCACACGTGGACTTGATCCGAAGGTACGCTTTATACCATCCGGTGTGGAATGGCTGGGGAATGTACCGGAACATTGGGACATTGAACGTTTGAAAAATCATGTCATAAATATCACCGAGCAGACAAATAGAAAGAAAAACAATGAAATATATATTGCACTTGAAAATGTAGAGAGTTGGACCGGTAAACTAGTAAACTTGGATTCCACTATTACCTTTGAAAGTCAAGTGAAGAGATTTAAACCCACCGATCTTCTTTTCGGAAAGCTTCGACCATATTTAGCTAAAGTAACAGATCCAAAAGTAAAAGGGGTTTGTGTTGGAGAATTTTTTGTATTACGTCCCAGGAATAAACGGCTAAATATATCTTTCCTGAAGTTTCTTTTAACCTCAAAACCAATAATTGATGTAATAGATAGTTCCACTTTCGGTGCAAAAATGCCTAGGACCTCTTGGGCTTTTTTCGGAAGCATTTTATTATCATTTCCTCCTTTACTTGAACAGGAAAAGATCACAAAATATCTCGAAGAAAAAACCGAGAGGATTATGAATGTGATCAATAATATAAAATTGGAAATTTCCTTTCTCCAAGAATATCGCACCCGGTTGATCGCTGATGTGGTAACAGGGAAGTTAGATGTACGGTCAGCCTCTACACAGCTTCCAGATGACTTTGAAGAGCTTGAATTGATTGAAGAAGAAACTGAATTTGATGAGGACCTGGACGATCGGTTTGAAGAGGATTTCGTGAGTGAGGAGGAGGAAGGATGAAAGCGGATACGAGCGAAAGAGGACTGGAACGGCTGATCTGCACTGTCCTAACCGGCAGTCCATGCAACCCAAACGAAATCCCATCTAAAGGAACCAACGATATAACAGAGCCTTACGGCGGGAACGGATGGATACAAGGATATCCTCAAGATTATGACCGCGAATATACCGTTGACCTGGCTCACTTAACTGCCTTCCTACACGCCACTCAACCTGAATTGGCTGAAGCGAATGATCTGACCCACGACAGCCCGACCCGGAGAAAATTCCTGGCACGATTGCAGGGTGAGATCAGTAAAAAAGGCATCATCCACGTGCTGCGCAATGGGTTGACACATGGGCCGCACCAAATTGAATTGTTTTATGGGACGCCTTCACATGGCAATCAGACCGCCAAAGAGTTATATGAACAGAACCGCTATTCGATCACACGGCAACTGCGGTATAGCCGCGATGAGACACAGCTTGCTCTGGACCTATGCCTGTTCATCAATGGGCTACCGATCATCACCTTTGAATTAAAAAACAGCCTGACCAAACAAACCGTGGCAGATGCAGTCCAGCAATACAAACTTGACCGCGATCCACGCGAAAAATTGTTTGAATTCGGGCGCTGTATGGTGCACTTTGCGGTGGATGACCATGAAGTACGCATGTGCACACACCTGCAGGGAAAGGCATCTTGGTTCCTGCCCTTTAATCAGGGCTGGAATGACGGGGCGGGGAACCCGCCCAACCCTGATGGGTTGAAAACTGATTACCTATGGAAGAAAACCCTGACCCCTGACAGCCTGACCAACATTATTGAAAATTATGCCCAGATCATCACCTATAAAGAGGAAAAAACCGGACGCAAGAAATCAGTCCAAATCTTTCCCCGCTACCACCAGCTGGATGTGGTTACAAAACTGCTGGCAGATGCCAATACCAATGGATGCGGAAAACGATACTTGATCCAACATTCGACAGGCAGCGGCAAGTCGAATTCGATCGCCTGGCTGGCGCATCAGTTAATCGGACTACAAAAAAATGATACGCCGATTTTTGATTCAATCATAGTGGTCACGGATCGACGCCTACTGGATAAGCAAATCCGAGACACGATCAAACAATTTACCCAAGTGAGCGCTACGGTGGGAGCAGTGACCAAAGGTTCCGGGCAGTTACGCGAATATATTGAGGCAGGGAAAAAGATCATCATTTCAACTGTTCAAAAATTTCCTTATATTTTGGATGAAATCGGTAATGAACAACGCAAACACACTTACGCAATCATCATTGATGAAGCCCATTCCAGCCAAGGAGGAAGAACAGCAGCCGCTATGGCAAATGCACTTGCAGCGGAAGGCGAAGAAGAACCCGATGAAAGCATCGAAGATACAATCAACCGAATCATGGCCTCTCGTAAGATGCTACCGAATGCCAGCTATTTCGCATTTACTGCTACCCCCAAGAATAAAACACTAGAGCTATTTGGAGACCCCGTTAATACTGGGGGCAAAATCAGCCACCGCCCATTTCACAGTTACACCATGAAGCAGGCAATCCAAGAAGGATTCATCCTGGATGTCATGTCACGCTACACACCCATCAAAAGTTATTACAAATTGGTAAAACAGATTGAGGGAGATCCTGAGTTTGATGTTCGTAGAGCCAAAAAGAAACTGCGGCTCTATGTTGAAGGGCACGAACATGCAATCAAGGTGAAAGCAGAAATCATGGTGGATCATTTCCATGACCAGGTCATCGCAACAAACAAAATTGGCGGCCAAGCACGGGCAATGGTGGTCACCAGCGGAATCGATCGAGCTATCCAATATTATTTTGCGATCAGCAGACATTTGGTAGAACGTAAAAGCCCATATAAGGCGATTGTCGCTTTTTCGGGAGAGCATGAATATGGAGGCAGTAAGGTAACGGAAGCCTCGATCAATGAATTTCCAAGCAATATGATCTCGGACCGTATCGTCGAGGAACCCTACCGATTTCTGGTATGCGCGGATAAATTTCAGACTGGATATGATGAACCTCTGATGCATACAATGTATGTAGATAAGGTACTATCCGGAATCAAAGCTGTGCAGACACTATCGCGATTGAACCGCTCGCATCCGAAGAAATATGATGTTTTTGTGTTGGATTTTCTGAATGATACGGACACAATCCAAGAGGCCTTCGCCAATTACTATCGAACGACCATCCTTTCAGATGAAACCGATCCTAATAAACTCCACGATCTGAAAACCGCATTGGATAGTTATCAAATCTATTCCAATTCTCAGGTAGAGCAATTTATTGACCTATATTTCAACAATGCAATGCGCGACCAGCTTGACCCTATCTTGGATGCGTGTGTGGCAGATTACAAATCCGAACTTGATGAGGATGGACAAGTAGATTTCAAAGGAAAAGCAAAAATGTTCACGCGCACGTATGCTTTTCTAGCCTTGATATTGCCATACAGCAACGCTGCTTGGGAAAAATTGTCCATTTTTCTAAATTTCCTGCTGCCAAAACTACCAGCTCCTATTGAAGAAGATCTTTCGAGAGGTATTTTAGAATCAATTGACATGGAGAGCTATCGAGTTGAAAAACAAGCAACGAGGAAAATCGAACTTGCGGATGAAGATGGAGAAATTGGCCCTGTTCCCACCGAGGGGGGAGGATTCATTCCAGAGCCAGAACTTGATCGACTATCTAATATCCTCAAATCTTTTAATGACCAATTCGGGAATATTTCCTGGGGTGATTCAGACCGCATCCAGAGGATTATATCGGAAGAAATTCCTGTCAAATTAGCCGCAGATGTCGCTTACCAAAACGCACAGAATAATTCAGATAAACAAAATGCACGCATTGAGCATGATAAAGCACTAGCGAGAGTGATTACCGCCCTGCTTAAAGATGATACTGAATTATTCAAACAGTTTTTTGATAATGAGTCTTTCCGCGGTTGGCTGGCTGAAACTATGTTTGGGCTTACTTATAAGCGTCAGATGCCAATAGTTCAAAATGGAAAATAACCAATAATAGGAGAAAAATAATTTCGGATTTCTCATGTCCCCATTCAATATCCGCGAATTTTTTAATAATTCGGACATTAGCTTAATTCCATCTGATAATGGTTTTCAATTTGCAGTATTATTGAACATTCTAATCGCTCCAAATATTATTTTAGATTCTCTTTTGTTTAGTTTCCTTATACTACATATCATTGAATATTTTCCGTATTCAACCAAATGGGAGATTGTTGACTTGGGTAATTGATAATGCGATATTCGGAAAAAAATGGTGCTAGCTTACAATGCTGAGGTTAGAGGTTATAAGAGGGATATTTTGGTGTGAGTAAGGTGATTATTCCTTTCAAAGGGGCTACGTCCCATTCCTAGATGGTATGGGACGTGATAGCTTCAATAGCTCTTTCCTGTCTTATATGTGCCTTAAAGGTTATACGAGCCGTGGATTCTCGATCTTCACGTTTGTGAAGATCGAGGATAGCAAGATTGGGTGTTGGGTTGAAAAGCGCAACCCAACCTACTTCGAAGAAAGGGAAGCGAATGGTGTGCGATTGAAAATATTATTAATCCGTTTTCATCAGTTGATCAGTGCCCGCACCAACTGCAGTGCAGGCAAGCTAGTATCAGAGTGATGCAAGCCTAAGCTATCAAGCGCTTGCGAAATATCATCTTCACGCAATTTGACCCTGAGCAGGATCTTTTCGATTTCAGCCCACTCATTTTCACGATTGCCATTGCTGTCCAGATTCAAAGAATGGATGACGCCATCCTTGACTGACAATTTGATATGTACCTCGCGGCCATTGAGCTGGCGGCGCTTGGTGAGGGTGTATGCGGGCGAGCGGGCATGGATCCAGTCCCAGGTGCTGAATTTTTCATCTTTGAGTTTGTTTATCGCCTCAATATCCTGTTTGGAAAATGAATCGGTTTTGATGTTGGAAGTCCGCGAGAGGACATCCGCCAGGGCGGCAGTGAAAGCCGGGATGATGCGGTTGGGGTAATGATCGCAGATGTTTGCCACCGGGCTGCGGACGGATTTTCTGCTTTTGGATTCGATGCGGTCATAGTCCGGTTTCAATTTCCGCGAAAGCAGGCCTCTTCCATATATTTTTACTGATTAAGAATCTTCTGCGTTATTCTGCCGCAACAAATCCATCTCATTTTTTTATACGAGTTTACTTAATTTCACTATTGAAATCTAACAAAGTATTTTGTATGATGCCTATGAATCAATCAATGACCAGTGATAATCTGATTGGATCAAATGAAACTGAAAAGGACATGGCGATATGAAGTTATATGAAGAACGGAAGAAGATCCTTGAAATAAGCATCAAACTGATCGAAGCCGGGGTGATGCATAACGGGCATGGCAATGTGAGCATTTACAACCGGGAAAGCGGGCTGGCAGCGATCACGCCCAGCGCGGTCCCCTATGAAAACCGGGGGATCGAGGACATCTGTGTTGTGGACCTGGATGGGCGCATTGTGGAAGGGAAATGGAAGTCTTCCTGGGAGACATCGATGCACTTGATCTATTATCAAAACCGCACGGACATCAACGCGGTGATCCACACACACGCTCCCAAAGCGTCTGTGTTTGGCGTAATCGGCGATGAACCGATGCCGATGATCTTAAATGAATCCGCGATGGGGCTTGGCGGGCCAGTGCCGATCGCACCTTACGCGCGGCCTGGCACCGATGAGCTGGCGCAGGTGACATTTGACGCTGTCGGGGATGGGTACGCCGCGATCATGGCGCACCACGGCCTGATCACGGTCGCGCCGACGATCGAACTGGCATTCATCGCGACGATCTCGGCTGAGTCCACAGCCAGCACGATCATCATGGCGCGCTCGATGGGCAAGGAGCCGATCGCTTTCACAGACGAGGAAGTGCAGGCGCTGAAAAAGCTGTATGTCAATTATCAGCCGCGAGGTTTGTAAGCCATTCGTTTTTAAAACAAAATGGAGATTGATCTCAACAGGATACCATCAGGATAAACAAGGAAAAGCATCTATGAATCTGGATCTCAAAGGTAAAACCGCGATCGTCACAGGCGGGGGGTGCGGGATTGGCGCGGCGATCAGTGTGCTGCTTGCTGAAAGCGGCGCGAATGTGATGATCGATTATCTGCCGATCGAGAAGGACATCGCGGGGGTGGCGAAGGTGACCAAAGAGATCACCGACAACAAGGGCGTGGTGGCATCATACGCCGGGGACATCACGTCACCAGAGGCGATGGAAGCGCTGTGCAGCAAAACAGCAGACCTGTTTGGCGGGATCGACATCCTGGTCAACAGCGCCGGATATACCAGGCAATTAGATATTGAGAATCTATCGGCAGAAGCATGGCAGAGCCTGATCGCGGTGAACCTGAGCGGGGCCTATTATGTGACCAGGTCAGCCAGCCGGTATATGGTTTCGCGGGGGGCGGGGAGGATCATTTTCATCGGATCGGCCGGCTCGATCACCGGGGGCGGGGGATCCGCTGCTTATTCCGCCGCGAAGGGCGGCATCAATGGAATGGTGAGAGCGCTTTCAAAGGAATTGGCGCCGCAAGGGATCACCGTCAACGCGATATTGCCCGCGCTGATCGAAACGGATCTGCTGAGAGACCGGGAACCGGATCCGATGAAACGCAACAAATTCATTGAAAGAATTCCGATCGGCCGGTTCGGGACACCTGAGGACGTGGGCAACCTGGTGGTGTTTTTGGCATCCGAGAAAGCCGGGTTCATCTGCGGCCAGAACATCATTATTGACGGGGGATCCACATATAAATAGTCGACCAAAAGACCCGCCCGGGAAAACCGGGCTTGTCGAAAAATAAAAATACATGGAGAAAAGAATGGATAAGAAAGAATTAATGGAAAAAGCATATCAACTGGGTTTCGAAGGAGAGCGAAACGTGAGAGGGTGCGCCCAGTGCGCATTGGCCGCGGTCCAGGATACTTTAGGCGTTCAAAATGACCTGGTATACAAAGCGGCAAGCGGGCTGGCAGGCGGGGCAGGCGAATGCACCGATGGGCTTTGCGGCGGTTATTCGGGCGGCATCATGGCGATGAGCATGTTTTACGGTCGAACACGGGAGGAAGAAGCAAGCAAACAGGGACGCGCGGAAAAATATGTTTCGTTTCGGATGGCCGCGGCGCTTCACGACAAATACATCGAGAAATATGGCACGGTGATCTGTTCCAAAATTCACGAGAAGATCTACGGCCGCGCTTTTGACCTGCGGGATGATGAACAGAAGCAGGCGTTTCGTGACGCGGGCGCGCACGAGCGGGAAGATGGCTGCTGCGCGGCTGTGGGCGATGGCGCAAGCTGGGCGATCGAACTGATCCTTGACGAAATGGAAGCGAACGGCCAAACACTGGAAGATTTCAAGGATCTGATCAGCACATCCAAGGAATAAGCCAGGATCGGGAAAAAAGACATAAAGAATAGAATCGATTAGTTAGAGGAAGAGGATCATGCCTGAAGCAGATAATGAGGGAAAGTTATATTTTGAGAATATACCCCAGGAAGGAAAATTATTTTTCCTGAAGGGTTCCAATGAATTGGATTGGGGGATGAAGAACCGTTTGGCGCGGATCTTCAATCCGAATGACGGGCGGACGGTGATGCTGGCGATCGACCATGGTTATTTTCAGGGGCCCACATCCGGATTGGAACGGGTGGATGTCAGCATCATGCCGCTTGTGCCTGACGCGGATGTGCTGATGTGTACGCGCGGCATCCTGCGCGCGGTCGTTCCGCCCGCCATGACGATCCCGATCGTGATGCGCGCATCCGGCGGGCCTAGCATATTGAAGGAATTATCTGACGAGCAGATCGCCATGGACATGGAAGACTGCATTCGGCTGGGTGTGTGCGCGACCGCGATCCAGGTGTTTATTGGCGGCGAGTTTGAGTCTCGTTCTGTTGTCAATATGACGCGGTTAGTGGATGCGGGTTTGCGATATGGGATCCCAACCATGGCTGTGACCGCTGTGGGAAAAGACCTGGAACGAAATGCCAAATATTTCCGATTGGCGACACGGATCTGCGCTGAACTTGGGGCCCATTACGTGAAGACCTATTTTGTTGAGGAAGGTTTTGAAACTGTGACTGCTGCCTGCCCGGTGCCGATCGTGATTGCCGGAGGCAAGAAAAGACCTGAATTGGACGCATTGAAAATGGCGTATGACGCGATCGACCAGGGAGCGGCAGGCGTGGATATGGGGCGCAATATATTCCAATCTGACTGCCCGACCGGGATGATGAAAGCGATCAACGCGATCGTGCATGGCAATGAGAAGCCGGAAAAGGCCTTTGAGCTTTACCAGACGATCAAGAATGAAAAGAAGTAAAGATTCGGATGTTTGAGGGCGCGCATACATGATGAGATGGCTGAAACCATCTTGATTGATCAGATTTTTGAAAAATGGGAGTTAGGAGCGGATTTGAAGATAGATGAACATAAGCAGGAGGTGAAAATAAGGGAGAAATAAGAAACGCGTGATTTGATCAGAACAATAAAAAATAATAAGGAGATTTAAATGAAAAGGTCGAAATTTCAAAAAATTTTTGGCATGCTGATTCTGGCTGTATTAGTTTTCAGCGCGTGCACACCTGCTGCTGAAGCACCCGCAGCTGAAGCACCCGCAGCGGAAGCAGAACCAGCCGCCGAAAAAGAACCCTATGAGATCGCTGTTGTGGTGAAGATCACCGGTATTCCGTGGTTCAATCGCATGGAAGAAGGTGTGATCGAAGCGGCAGCTGATTTTGGGGTGAATGCATATCAGGTTGGACCTGCAGACGCAGACCCGGCACAACAGGCAAAGATGGTTGAAGACATGATCAGCAAGGGTGTTGATGCCATTGCCGTCGTTCCGAATGACGCGAAAGCACTCGAACCGGTGTTCCAGCGGGCAAAAGAAGCCGGGATCATTGTCCTGACACATGAATCACCAGACCAGGTTGGCAACGATTATGACCTGGAATTGATCGATAATGTGAAATTTGGCGAATACCACTGGGACAAATTGGTCGAGAATATGGGTGACAGCGGACAATACGCGATCTTCGTCGGGGGACTGACCGTACCGCTGCACAACCTGTGGGCAGATGTTGGCATCGCTTACGCAGCTGAGAAATACCCAAACCTTGAATTGGTGACCGAGCGTATTCCATGTGGTGAAGACCAGGAACTTTCCCGGCAGACCACGCTTGAATTGCTGCAATCCTATCCGGATCTGAAGGGGATCATCGGATTCGGCAGCCTGGGCCCTCCAGGAGCGGCGCAGGCATTGATCGAAAAGGGATTGACGGATGTGGTTTCTGTTGTGGGAACCGTACTCCCAGGGCACGCGGCACCTTATCTGAAGGATGGCTCCATGGACCATGGCATCCTGTGGGATCCAAAGGACGCAGGATACTCACTGGTTTGGACAGCCATTCAGCTTCTTGATGGCGGTACAATCACTGACGGAATGGATGTGCCAGGGGTTGGCGTGATCACCCTCGACGGCACTGTGATCAAAGTTGATGCAATGCTTGACATCACAGCGGCCAATGCTGAATCCTTAGGATTCTAACTCTACTCATTGTTAACCAAAGAGGATTTCGCTACACGCGAAATCCTCTTCAAATTCAGCATAAGATTTCGGACTTATAGATCAAAAGAATTCATATAATTACAGGAGAGAAGGATATTAATACTCTTATGGCAGAAAAATTCCTTTCGCTCAAAAATGTAAACAAAAATTTTGGTGGTGTGCAAGCCTTAAAGTCGGTTGATTTTGAGATCAATAAAGGCGAGATACACAGTTTGGTGGGGGAGAATGGATCAGGTAAGTCGACCCTGATCAAGATCATTTCAGGTGTCGTTCGTGCTGATAATGGCGCGGTCATAGAAATTGAGGGAGAAACATATAAAGATTTCAGCGCGATCGATTCCATTCGCAAAGGAATCGAGGTCATTTATCAGGATCTTTCATTATTTCCCAATCTGACAGTCGCGGAAAATATCGCGCTGGGGGAGATGATCGCCACGAACACAAAGATCGTTGACTGGAAAAGGGTTCACCAGATTGCCAGCGAAGCCACGAAAAAGATCAACTCATCCTTGGCGTTAAATGAACTGGTGGCGAATATTTCGCTGGCGGACCAGCAGCTTGTCGCAATTTGCAGAGCGCTTACCCATGATGTGAAGCTGGTGATCATGGATGAACCGACAACGGCGTTGACGCGCAATGAAGTGGATGACCTGTTTGTGGTCGTAAAAGATCTGCAATCCAAAGGTATTTCCACGATGTTTGTCAGCCATAAACTTGATGAGGTGTGTGAGATCGCTGACAAGATCAGTGTGATACGCGATGGCGTGAAAGTCGGTACTTTTTCAAATGAAGAATTGGATGACGATAAACTCACCATGCTGATGACGGGCATGGAAATTGACCGGGAAAATTACAGCGGTGATTTTCGATCCAAAGAAACACTTCTTTCAGTCAGGGATCTGAAAAAGACAGACAATTTTAAAGACATCAGTTTTGAACTTCATGCCGGTGAAATATTAGGCATCACCGGATTGTTAGGATCAGGACGCACCGAATTAGCGCAAGCACTGTTTGGTTTAAACCCGGCAGATTCAGGGGATATATTCTTGGACGGCAAGCGCGTAAGAATCTCAAATGTGCGTGAGGCGATTTCGATGGGCATCGCCTATGTGCCGGAGGACCGGTTGATCCAGGGGCTTGTTATGGATCAGGCAGTTGGGAAAAATGTTGTTATCACAATCCTGCATCACATCCTCAATGGATTTGGACTGATTGACCGAACAAAATTGAAGGAAAGAATAGATACTTCGATCAAGAGCCTATCAATAAGAATTCCTTCTGTAGATTCTCCTGTAAACACACTTTCCGGCGGCAATCAACAGCGGGTCGTGCTGGCGAAATGGATCGCGACAAATCCGAAGATCCTGATTCTGGATGGGCCGACTGTCGGGGTTGACGTGGCAGCGAAAGCCGCCATTCATGATATCGTCAGGGGATTAGCAGAGAAAGGGGTTGGAATCATCCTGATTTCCGATGAAATATCGGAGGTTTTCCGAAATTCAAACCGCATCATGATCATGCATAAAGGCCGAATCATCAACGAGATTGATACTTCTGAAACGACTGAAGAGATTTTCAGGGAATTGATGGGGCTGCAGTGTAAAGGAAAGCAATGAAGAAAATCTTTTCAAAATATGAGACATACGTATTAATCGCGATCGTCATGCTCGGGTTTCTGATCAATTCAGTGAACGCGAACTTTTTCACGCTTGAGAATATTCTTGATCTGCTCAAAAGCTATTCATTTATCGGTATCTTATCGATCGGGGTCTTGTTTGTATTGATCTCGGGCGGGATCGATATCTCTTTTACGGCGACTGCAACGATATCCATGTATGTGATGGCTGTCATCCTCAACACTTATGGCGGGAATATTGTCAGCGCTTTTTTAATCGCAATCGTTATTGGGATTTGTTTAGGATTGGTCAACGCGGTGATCATTTATTTCTTTAATATTCAAAGCATTATCGCAACGATCGCGACGCTCAATATCTATTATGGATTGCTGACCGTTTTCTCCGGGGGAAAATGGATCTATACCCTGCCGACGTGGTTCCGTGAATTTGCGCAAGTGCGGCTGATCACATTATCCAACCAGGCAGGCGGGACATACGGATTATCGATCATCACAGTGATGTGGATGCTTATTGCGGTTATATCCTGGTTGATCCTGCGCTATACAATGGTGGGGCGCGGCATTTACGCGATGGGCGGGAATAAGGTTTCAGCAAAAAGAGTGGGATTCAACCTATTGAAATCGCATCTATTCGTGTATGGTTATATGGGCTGTCTGGCTGGGATAGCCGGTGTGGTTTTATCTCTGCTGGTTCAATGTGTAGCGCCGAATTCAATCGTTGGCAAAGAATTGGACGTATTAGCAGCAGTTGTTCTTGGCGGCGCCAGCCTGACGGGCGGGGTCGGAAATATTGTTGGAACAATTCTGGGTGTGATCCTGATTGCCATCATGAATAATGGAATGACGTTAATGAGAATTCCGGCATTCTGGTACGATGTGTTTATTGGCTGCATCATTATTGTCAGTGTGAGCGCCAGCGCCTTGCAACAAAAGAAGAAAGCATTCAGAAAAATTGCCATTGAAGATGACTAAAACAGGAGGCGGCATTGAAATTCAAGATTTCTGACACATTGATATTGTTCATTACCTTGATTCTCTTTATTTCCATGATGGTTGTGTTAAACGGGACACAGTTTTTCAAGATGCAGAATATTCAATCGATGGCGTATCAACTGCCTGAATTGGGCATACTTTCACTGGCCATGATGATCGCGATGCTGACGGGGGGGATCAATTTATCGATCATCGCATCAACCAATCTATCCAGTATTGTCATCGCACTTGTGCTTTCCAGAATGCTTGGGGCGGATATGAGTACGAGCGGGTCCCTGGGGAGCATCATTCTGGCAATTGCGGCAGGAATATGCGTATCTGGTGTGATCGGCCTGCTGAACGGATTCTTAATCGCATATATTGAAGTATCGCCGATCCTGGCAACGTTGGGAACGATGACCCTTTTGAAAGGTATCAGCATTGTCCTTACCAAGGGGTATGTGATTTCGGGTTTTCCGCCAATGATCCTTTCCATCGGCAATGGCGCGATCTTTGGGTTTCCTGTACCGATGCTCATTTTTCTGGTCTTCGCGGGATTAATGGCATTAGTATTGATCAAAACTCCGCTGGGCACACATATCCATATGCTCGGATCAAATGCGACCGCCTGCCATTTTTCTGGTGTTGATACCAAAAAAGTGTTAATGAAAACCTATCTGCTTTCTGGGTTATACACCGGCATTGCAGCCTGTATCATGATGTCGCGTTTTAATTCTGCCAAAGCAGATTATGGCGAATCTTATTTATTGATGACAGTACTGGCATCCGTTCTTGGCGGGGTGAGCGCATCTGGCGGATTTGGCAAAGTATCCGGTTTGGTGATCGCGCTGGTGATCCTACAGGTTGTATCCAACGGTCTGAATCTGTTACGGGTGAATAATTTTCTCACCATTGCTATCTGGGGCGGGATCCTGATCATCGTCATGATCGCGAACTATTACTTTGGGAGACAAAACAATAACGGGAAATCCTTTAGGTGAACATTTTGGTTATTGGCGGATCGATATTTGATGGTAACACTATCAGCAGGAATGACGCGCAAAATAAAAAACTTAAAGGAAGCATTAACCGGAGATTTATCGCAGGCCTGCTGACTGCATTGTACAGTTTTGCTATTTGAGATAAGAAATTTGAAATATACAAGATCCTGAAAGCGTAAGAATCGGTGGTTTGGTGAGTTATTGATCATTGAACATCAAAATGTGAAAAAACATACATGCGAGGAAAACCGGCATTTGAAGTGGAATTAAATCAAAGTATGAGGAGAAGCAGCGATGAAAACAGGAGATAAACAAATCAATTGCATTGCGTTTGATTGTGGAAACTCATCATTCCGAACGATGTTGGGAAGATTCAATGGAAAATCCCTGTTTATGGAGGTTGTGGATCAGGTTTCGCATGACGCGATCGAGATCAATGGTTTATATTATTGGGACATATTAAAAATATTTGAGGGCCTGAAACAGGGCTTAAAGAAAGCCAATCAGGTCGTGGATAAGATCGATTCAGTCGGCATATGCACCTGGGGGATAGATTTTGGATTTCTGGATAAAAATGGATATCTGCTTGCAAACCCCTTATCTTACAGAAATTCGATCGGTGAAGAAGTGATCTCTTCGCTTTCAGATCAGGAAAAGCGCTGGATGTTTGACCAAACTGGAATCCAAAACAACCGCATCAACTCTATTTACCAGCTTGAAGGAATCAAGCGTAAAATGCCAGGATTATTTGGAATTGCTGAGCGGTGTTTGTTGATACCTGACTTGTTGAACTATTTTTTCACTGGCGAGATATGTACCGAGTTTTCAATCGCAAGCACCACCCAGATCCTGGATGTGCGAAGCAAGAATTATTCGAAAGGGGTGATGGATCGATTTGGATATGCTGACAGTTTATTCCCATCACTACAAAAACATGGGTCGGTGATCGGGAATATCAGGAAATCCATTGTTGAGGAATTACATATCCCTTCATGCAAAGTGATCTGTGTACCATCTCATGATACCGCCTGTGCTGTAACGGCTGTTCCGGCCGAGGAAGAGAATTTTATTTTTATCAGTTCCGGAACCTGGTCTTTGCTTGGGACGGAATTACAAGAGCCGAATCTGGATGAGATGGTTTATTTGCGGGATTATGCAAATGAAGGCGGTGTCTTGGATTCGATCACTTTGCTGCGCAATCTGACCGGCATGCATATCTTTCAGCAAATCAAGAAAGAATTATTTATTGAAGGAAGGAAATATACCTGGGATGAATTAATTCAAATCGCAGAAAACTACCAGGGAAAAATATCCTACTTTGATACTAATTGTTATGATCTGTTTAATCCCACCAGCATGATATCCGCAATTATGAACCTAATCAAAGAAAGTGACGGCACGTTGGGACAGGTTTTGGCGTCCAGTTTTTACTCCCTCGCATATATGTACCGATTGGCAATTAATCAGATCGAAGAGATTACCGGCAACAGCTACGAACATATCTATATCGTTGGGGGAGGTTCTCAAAATACATTATTGAACCAACTGACAGCGAATCTAACTGGAAAAACTGTGATATCCGGGCCAACAGAAGCGACATCATATGGCAATATTGGCGTTCAGCTGATGGGGCAAGTGGACAATTTTTATTTAGAAGATATTCGTGAGATGGTTCGTCAATCTGAATCCATAAAGACCGTTTATCCTGATCCTAACCGGGATATTTCTTTGATCGAATCTGAATATCTTGAATTTTTGAAATGCTTATGAGCTGAAAAGGGATGGCCCTTAATAAGGACGTTGAGCGTTAAGATGCAGATGAAAAGTGACAATCCGAAAGGGAAAAGTTAAATGGATGATCGAATTCGATTAATGATCAATGTATCCAAACTTTATTATGAAGCAGGGTTGACGCAGAAAGAAATATCAAAGAAGCTAAGAATATCCCGGCCGACCATTTCGCGATTGATGAAAGACGCAATCAAGCAGGGGATCGTTGAGATCACGATCGCAGATTTTGAAGAAAGCTATACAGACCTTGAAAAACAGATTTGTGACGCATATGGGCTTGAAGAGGTTGTAATCACCAGGGTTAGTGATGCTGGGTCAAGAGAAGTCGTGGCTCGGGAGCTTGGGGCAAAAGCCGCTTATTACTTCAATCGATCAGTTCAGAATGGAGATGTTGTTGGTGTCACATGGGGTACGACAATCTCATCGATGGTTGATAATCTAAAGGCAACCAAATCGCTTCATATCACAGTGGTCCAGTTGATGGGCGGTTTGGGTGATCCTGCTGTGAGCATCCATGGTACAGAAATCATCCGCAGGATATCCATGCTGATCGACTCCATTGTCCGTTTGATGCCTGCTCCTGGAATTGTTGATTCCATTGAAGCAGCAAATTTCTTAAAATCCGATAAGCATATTTCAGCGGCAATAGACGCAGTTATCAATGCGGATATCATCTTTGCTGGAATCGGATCGCTCTCGCAAGAAGCGTTGCTAATCAAAGATGAAACAATCATTTCGCGAGAGGAAGTGAAATGGCTTCGAGAAAATGGAGCTATTGGTGAATTTGCCCTTCATTTTTATGATCGAAACGGGAGACTCGTAGATTCAGATCTTGAAAAAAGAATCATTGGTATTGGGTGGGATGAAATAAAGAATATTGATCGCGTGGTTGCGATTGCGGGGGGGCGTGAAAAAACTGACGCCATATTAGGCGCTTTACATGGCGGATTTGTGAATGTATTGATCACCGATCATGAGACGGCGAAAAAATTGGTTGAGGTTTCCCTGCCTGATTAAGAATTATTGAATATGTTGCGCGACTGAAAATGGATTCAATCCGTTATGATCAGTTTAATAGCAACCACACCAACTGCTGCGCAGACAAGCCGGTGATGGATTGACGCAGGCCTAAGCTATTGAGCGCTTGCGTAATATCATCTTCACGCAGTTTGACGCCGCGCAGTTTTTTTTCGATCTCAGCCCACTCATTTATAAGCTCGTTATCACCATCCATATCCAAGGATTGGATGACACTATCCTTGACTGCCATGGTGACGCGCACCTCGCGGCCATTGAGCAGGCGGCGCTTGGTGATGGTGTATTCCGGCGAGCGGGTATGGATCCAGTCCCAGGTGGAATATTTTTCATCCCTGAGTTTGGAAATCGCCTCCACATCCTGATCGGAAAAGGTATAGGGTTTGACATCATCCGTTTCCGCGAGGACATCGGTCAGGGCGGTGGTGAAGGCCGGGATGGTGAGGGCGGGGTAATGATTGCAGATGTTTGCCACCGGGCTGCGGACGGACTTCCTGCTTTTGGATTCGATGTGGTCATAGTCAGGTTTCAATGATTCAGAGAGCATCGCCAGGTCGGCGTGGAAGAGGAGGGTGCCGTGATGGAGGAGGTGGTCGCGGCGGATATACTGCGAGCTGCCGGAGATCTTTTTACCGGCGATGAGCAGGTCGTTGCGATCGTTCAGTTTGACAGGAACACCGAGCCGGCGCAGGGCCGCGACGACCGGGTCGGCCATGCGTTTGATGTCCCAGCGCATGGCATCGGATTGGACGATGATGGAGTAGTTGAGGTTGCCAAGGTCGTGATAGACAGCGCCGCCGCCGGAGATGCGACGGGCGATGTGGATGTTGTGGCGCGCGGCAAAGGAGAGGTTGACTTCCTCTACGGTGTTCTGGTGTTTTCCGATGACGATGGCGTTCTTATTCTGCCAGAGGAGGAGGCGGGTTTCGGTTTCCTCGGGTTGGCTGAAGAGGTATTCTTCGGCGGCGAGGTTGAAATAGACGTCGTGTGATTTGAGTTGGATGATTTTCATATTGAGGTATTCATGAATGTTATACCAAATATGATTATCTTCGTGTAAATGAATTCTAAACTGAAAAATGTTGGGTTAAAAAGCGCGATCCAACTGCGCTTGATGATTGTAAGGGAGATCGCTTCGCTTCGTTCGCGAAGACAGGGTAGGGAGTGGTGCGTTGGCGAAAGGCATGCCAACGACACCCTACTGTAAATTGTTGGGTTGAATGGCGCAACCCAACCTACCACGAACGTTGGGTTGGAAGGAACAATCTGGTATTGTTTATAAATTGTGAGGGAGATTGTCCCTTCCAGGGAGGCTTCGCACCCTCGCTTCGCTCGCGATGACAGGGGTGGGGTGGTGCGTTGGCGAGAAGCATGCCAATGGCACATCATGTGACAATATGTTGGGTTGAAAGGCGCAACCCAACCTACCACGAGCGTTGGATTGAGAGGCGCAATCTGGCATTGCTTGATCATTGTAAGTCACAATATGTTGGGTTGAAGGGCGCAACCCAACCTACTCCGAAGAGAGGCTGGAGAAAGGTTCGATATCCGTTTGATATTATGTATAATTTATACAATTAAATATGTTCAAGGAAGCGAGTGCATTGGTAAAGACTATGAAAAAATACAACCAGTTTCTCATCATTTTTTTCCTTACAACAGTGCTGGTGGTCACTTCTGCTTTCACAGATGTGGCGGCGGCGCAAGAACCGGTGTATGTGGATGATTTTGAGCAGTACCGGAGCCAATCCGGCCTGGAGAAATCATGGCAGGTATGGCAGGACGGCGCGCAGATCAGCGTGGCGATTGAAACCGAACGAGCGGGTGAAGGCGGACAGGCGATGCGGGTTGTTGTGTCAGGACCCAACCCCCAGAACAATTCGGAAGTTGGTTCGTTCTACCATTACCTTGCTGCGGGCAATCGCAACTGGGAAGGCGCGACGGGTTTCCGCTTCTGGGTGCAGAACGATTCTGAAGAGCCGCTGCTCCTCTCATTGAATTTCAAGAAACGCTTCAACGAGTATTGGGCTGTCGATAACAGCGGTGTGTTTCTGCTGGAGAGCCCAGCCGACCATTACCAGCCGAGGGAGATTGCATATGGCAACCTGCCCATCCCGGGATCGTACAGCGGATATGTGGTGGTGCCTTTTACCAGTTTTGCTGTGCCCGAATGGAACACAGCCCGCGGGGATGCGATGATGGACCTGGCGGGGATCGAGTCATTCGCTTTTGGGGTTACGATGCAGGGTGACTATCCGCGCACGTTCATTCTGGATGCGGTATCCGTGATCACCCGGGCGGAATATCCTTACCTGGAGATCAAGGGTGTGGACAGCATCCCGGTGCCGGCATCCGGTGAACATCGCGAGCCGTTCAGCGCTTATGTGACCGAGCCGATCAGCGGTTCTTCTGAGATGGTGGATGCGGAATGGGCGCTGGCAGAAAGCGGTGGTGATGGGCCGGTGATTGGTTCGGATGGCTGGCTTTCTGTGCCAGCCGGGGCAGCAGGGGAAACGCTGATCCTGAGCGCGTTGTACACGAGCGAAGCGGGCACTCTGACAGACAGCCACAGAGTCAGTTTGACTGGCAGCCCTGCTGGCGAAGGCGCGCACCCTGAAGATGGACAGGCCACCGTCCCCGAATTTTCGCCACCGGCAATTAGCGAATATGAACGGTTTTCAATGGCTTTTGAAAACTGGGCCACGGAAAACCGCGCGCTGTTTGTGCTGGTGAGCATCGGGGTTGTGCTGCTGGTTCTGGCAGTGCTGTCCTCTTTTCAGAAGAAGATCAAATAAGATGCGTGTGTTGCGCACATTCAACCTTTAAAAAGGATCAGCTATGCTTGGTATGCCTTTTGACCTAATCACGATCGCGGGGAAGATGCTGGCGCTGGCGGCGGCGCTGAGTTTTATCATGGTGTTTGCGCTGATCGTGTGCAAGAAACGGAAAAAGCTCAAATACTTTATTGGCTTTGCGATATTGATCCAGCTGGTATATATCATCTGGCGGGTGATCTTCACCATCCCAACGCGCAACGCGGTGGGATTTGCGTTTGGCATTTTGCTGTTCATCGCCGAGCTGCTTGCTTTTGTGCAGTCGACAACGCATCGCCTGATGTTCATGAAAGACTATGATCCGCCGCTTAAAGCGCTGGATGCAATTGACTCGTTGCCAACGGTGGATATCCTGATCGCCACCTATAATGAACCGGTCAGCGTGCTGCGGCAGACAGTAGCGGCAGCCGCCAGCCAGCGCTATCCGAAAGACAAGTTCACAGTATATGTATGTGATGATGGCTACCGGGATGAGGTGCGCCAGCTGGCTGAGGAATATGGGGCTGTATGGGCAGTGCGCGAGGAACATGTACACGCTAAAGCCGGAAACCTAAATAACTGCCTGACGCACTATGCCAGCGGAGAGCTTTTTCTGGTATTGGACGCTGACATGATCGCCAAAAGCACCTTCCTGGAAAGAACCGTCGGCTATTTCAGCGATCCCACTGTCGCGCTGGTGCAGGCGCCGCAGGTATTTTACAACCCGGATCCTTTTCAGAACAACCTGCAGTTGTATGACGCCATTCCGAATGAGCAGGATTTTTTCATGCGTGAGGTGCTGACGCGCAGATCGGCTTTCAACGCTGTGCTGAATGTGGGCACGAACGCAGTCTTCCGCCGCTCAGCCATCGACGCGATCGGCCTGATCCCGGTCGGTACGATCACTGAGGATATGGCCACCAGCATGCTGCTGCAAGCAAAAGGTTTTAAGACCCATTTTGTGAATGAGACGCTCGCTATGGGGCTTTCGCCGGATGTGTTTTCTGACTATGTGATCCAGCGCGACCGCTGGTGCCGCGGCAATATTCAGGTGCTGAAAAAGTGGAATCCGCTGACGCTGCCGGGGCTGAGCTTCATGCAGCGGCTGATCTATTTCGATGGGGTGGTGTACTGGTTCTTTGGCTTGCAGAAGATGATCTACAACCTGGGGCCGGTCCTGTTTCTGCTGACCGGCGTCCCAATTTATTATTCGGATGTGTTTACGATGCTGCTGTTTTTCGTGCCCACATACTATGTTTCCTCTCTGATATTCACGCTATTCAACCACAAGAATCGCACCTACACCTGGGCGCATATTTACGAAAGCGCGTTAGCGCCTTATTTATTCCTATCGGCATTTTCTGAATTGCTATTTTCCCGCAAAACCGGTTTCTCTGTCACGCCGAAAGGCAGCGCGGGTAACAGGTCTTATTACGCTTTACGGGTGGCCATGCCGCACCTTGTGCTGGCCGCATTCAGCGTCACCGCGCTTGGATTCGGTATCTATAAAATGCTGACGGACGCCAATTACATGATCCCGGTTTATCTGGTCAACCTGTTCTGGCTGTTATACAACATGCTGGGTATCTTTGCCGCGCTGATGGTGTGTTTTGAAAAACAGCGCGTGCGTAAGGATGAGCGCTTTGCGATCCAGAAAAACCTGGTTCTAATATTAGATAACGGAGAGCTGGTGCCGGTCGAGTTGATCGATATCTCACTGTCGGCCTGCGCAGTGCAACCGCAAATCCCGATCGAAAATCCGGATGGCCTGGTGGGCCGGACGGTGCGGATCAATTTTGATCTAGAGACGGATATATCGGGCGTTTTCTTCCGCAGCCGGGCGTGGGGCAAGAAGCTGATCATCAACTTTTGGGAATTATCCAAGGAGGAGCACACGATGCTGGTGAATTTCATCTTCGATAACCAGCAGGAGGGATATGGCAGTTTTAAAACCGAAGGCAACCTGAAAACCATGCGGGAAACGGTGAGCAAGTTTTGGAAAACCATCATAAAAAGAAAGTAAAAAGCTGGCCGGGGCTTAGCCTGCGGCTGATGGGGATTGGGATGATGATCCTGGCTGGATGCGCAAATTCTGACGGAGAACCTGCGACGGCTGAACCAACGCCCAAACCGATCCCGCATATCGCAATCAGCAGAGGCATTAACCTGGGGAACTGGCTGGAAGCGCCAAATCCGGGTGTATGGGGTGTGACGATCGAGCCGTGGCATTTCACTGCCATACGCGAAGCTGGTTTTGACAGCGTACGCATTCCGGTGCGATTTTCGGCGCATGCCAGCCCGCAACCACCATATACACTGGATGCTGATTTCATGGCGCTAGTGGATGAGTCCATTCAGCATGGCCTGGATAATGGGCTGCAAGTGATCCTCGATTTTCATCATTACGAAGAGATGATGGAAGCGCCGGCAGACCACGCGGAAAGATTTCTGGCGATCTGGCAGCAGCTCGCGGCGCGGTACCGGGAAGCACCCGACGCCCTGTATTTTGAGTTGCTGAATGAACCACACGGACGGATGGCAGCGAACCAATGGAATCAACTGCTGGCGAAAGCGATCGCGGAGATCCGCATCAGCAATCCGGAGCGCTGGATCATCGTGGGTGGTGTTGATTTTAATCATATCCGTTCGCTGAATGCATTGGTTTTGCCAGATGATGAACGGCTCATCGCCACTTTTCATTTTTATGAACCATTTGCTTTCACACACCAGGGCGCATCCTGGGTGGCAGGCGCTGAGGAATGGATTGATGTTAAATGGGCGGGTATAGAAGAAGAGAAACGAGCGATCGTGACGATGATGGATGAAGCAATGGGGTGGTCACAGCGGTATGGCATTCCACTGTTGTTGGGGGAATTTGGGGCGATTATCGGCGCGGATGCATCTTCACGCCACAACTGGACTTCTTTTTTGGTCGGGGAAGCACAGCGGCACGGCATCGGATGGATTTACTGGGATATATGCGGTGAATTCCGGGTGATGGATTGTGAAAGCGGCAATTGGGATCAGCCATTGCTGGATGCGCTGATGGGCTATCAGTAATGTTTTCTGACGAGAAGCAACAGGATATTTAGCGCGGTCTTAGATGACAAAAAACCGGAACACTATCTCTGATATTTTCTTACTGGGAAGGGCAGCGAGATTGTTCCAGACGATGCGCATGGCGGTGATGGCTCCGAGGTTGTGCAGGTTGGCTGCAACTGACGCTTAGTATTAAGTACACCAACTGTTTATAGTAAACGTTTTGTGAGTAATGCAATTATTATTAACATAGTTGAAATGGAAATCAATTGATCTGACAAAGGAGGAATTGATGGTGCATTTGGTTTATTGTGATGATAAAGCGAAAGTTCTGGAAAAGATCCTGGCAGGCACAAAGACGATGATCGTTCGCGGCGCGGCAGGAAGAAAGATCCCACACAGCAGAGTTTCTGAGGGTGAAACGCTGTATTTCATGACAAAAGGGACCAAGCAAATTTCCGCTAGCGCATCTGTGGTATCGGTTCAGAATTACGAGCGGTTGACAGATGATGAAATCACCCGCACGCTAGCGGCGAACCAAAGCAAACTCTCCCTATCGGAAGAACAAAAAGAGCGATGGCATAAAAGGTTTCTATGCCTGGTGGAATTCTCAGATGTGAAAACGATCAAACCTTTGGAATTTGAGCGCCAGGGCAACATGGATGATTGGCTGATCATTGAGAAAATTGAGGACGTGGTCGCAGGCACCAGTATTCCATTCAACTATGAGAAGTCAAAATTGAGAAAGAACCAGTAAGGAAGTCCTTCATTATAGGCGTGCGGCAATCATATTCAATAACGGCACCATCAAAGAAAGGCAGGAGAACCTATGACAGAATCATTTCAGACCATCCGTTTGGCCCGCGGGCAGCTCAAGCAAACCATCGAAGCCGTGAGCAGGGCATTTTTGGATGACCCTTTCCTGAAATATATCGCACCTGATGACGCGCACCGCGCCCGGCTGACACCCGGGTTTGTCAGCGTTGCCGTCAAGTATTGTTATTTTTATGGGGAAGTATGGACTTCTGCGGCAGCCGAAGGCGCTGCCTGCTGGCTGGCACCCGGGCAAACTTCGCCATCTTTGATTGGTATGCTGCGTACGGGAGCACTGACGACGCCATTCAAGTTTGGAAAGGCCGGTTTTGCGCGTTTCAATGAGGTGATTGCCTATACAGAAACGGTACACAAGCAATGCGCACCCATGCCGCACTGGTATCTGTGGGTTTTGGGGATCGATCCTTTCCAACAGGGGAAAGGGCTGGGCGGCGCGCTTTTGAAACCGGTGCTGGAACGGGCTGAGAATGACGGGCTGCCATGTTACCTTGAGACACAAAATGAGGCAAACCTGGCTTTCTATCAAAAACATGGATTTGATGTTGTCAGCGATGGCGCAACGCCAAAGGGTGATTTGCGCGTCTGGGCGATGATGCGCCAGCCCAAGACGCACTCATCCAAATAGCAAGCCAGGGCTGAAAAAGATAGCAATCATTCGAAATACCGGTGTTCGTTGATAGGATGATCAAATGGGTGGGACGCGGGCAGGAAGCCCTGCATGGTGGCGATAGACCGCAACGTGGAGATTGTTCGCAGGTTAAATGCGCTTTGCCAGCGAATCATGCCGGAGCAGCAAAGTGGAAATCAATCAAATAACCGCTATATGACAGGAGTTTAGCTTTAAAAGCAGAAATTGTGTTCATGCAATGCTGATCTGATAGTAAAAATGGATGGGAAGCCAGAAAGGATCGAGAATGGATAGACCGGAAGACAACAAGGAGAATGTGGTAATGCTGCCAGCTCCAAATAAAAACTCATCATTTCCGTTGATGGAGGCTTTCGAACAGAGGCGATCGATAAGAAAATGGCAGGACACGCCAATTTCACAAGAAGATCTATCCAACCTGCTGTGGGCAGCGTGTGGTGTGACGAAAGAGAAATATGGCAAGGTGAAGTGCAAACGAAGCGCACCTTCAGCCTGTAATTCGCAAGAGATCCGGGTGTATGTGCTGCTTCCTGAAGGCGTGTTTCGATATGAGGAAGAGACGCACGCTCTAGCATGTATCCTATCAGAGGATATCCGTGAACATGTTGGCACGCAAAAGATGATGAAAGTTGCACCGCTGGGGTTGGTGTACGTGGCGGACTTATCGCGAATGACGAACCCATATATGCGGAGTGACGAGGCGAAACGTTTTAGCGCGTGGGTGGACACAGGGTTTGTGAGCCAGAACGTGTACCTTTATTGCACGGCTGCCAATATGGGATCTGTGGCGCTGATGTTGATCGATAGGAAAATATTAGGTAAGAAACTGCGACTGCAGGAACATGAGAAGATCGTGATGACGCAAGCGGTGGGATATTTGGTGGAATAAGTTGATTGATCGCGTTAGCAAGGAAGATTCAATCAGATAAATCTGAGCAGTGGATGAATGCCCAGCTTTTATTGTTTTTTTGAAAAAACAAACAATGCCAACAAAGGCAGAGGGTGATAGAGAAGAATCGGGAGATCTGGCGAAAAGGGCGGAAACGACAGGCGTTATTTGAAATTGGTGAAGGAGATTGGTATGTTGGCTGGCCTGGTAAGCAATGGCCATCAGGTAAATTTGCGGTACCGGGCGAGATCTTTATTTACAGATGGCACAACCCATGGGATGTGAGCAAGGATCGTTGCGGTTGATAAATCATTACTTTATTAAGGCCGTTTCAACCAGGCAAGCGCATTTTTACGATCAGGGAATATTTGAACCTGAAAGCCGCGGTTCTTCGTTGCCATTTCAAAGAATTTCAAGTGTTCTTTTATTGATCCTTCAAAGGGTACCACCAAGGCGACATTGGCGGAGCGCCCTGCATCCAGTTCTTCATATAATTGCATAATTTTATATGCATTGAGAGTAGGGTAGCGATCATTAGACTCAAATGTTGAGCAATCAACGACGAATTTTGTGATGCCTTTTTCCTCGTGGTAGACCGCAACGTCTTTGACGGATTGAAAGATCTCTTCCGGACTGCATTCTCCATCCAGTTTATTCTCGATTATGGTGCCGTCTGAAATTATGGAAATCTTACAAGGCATAATATTCCTGCTTGAGGTGTTCTTAGTTACCGATAATCCTTAATATATATTATATATTATATTATGGCGCAAGTGTAATAAAAACGTTGTCTGGGACGCAATAAAACGGAATCGATGCGTTGCGATGGCCAGGAGATATAGTAGACAGTCTCGAATCTGATTAAAAAACATAGCTACTGAAGTGGTGGGGAACATGCAAACCAGAAAGCGGTTCGTCCGCATCATTTCGCGGCTTACCGTTGCCTGTGTTGGATTACTGGTGAATGGCATAAAAACTATGGGCTTCTATATTGATGCTTATCGGGGCTCTGAAAAATACTCACCATGGGAATTGCTTTGTTGCATGCAAACCAAGCTGCCATTAGAAGATGGTTAATTGGCGAATTCAGCTTTGGAAGTTATAAGCGTTGGAAGGAAAAAAGTTCTGAACATCATATGCAGATTTTTCCCAATTTATATGAAATAATAAAAAAAATCAACTATCAACGATGGTGAAAAAAAGATCTTGCGATGCATTTAACCTTCGCACGCGAATAACCATGAAATATACTATAAATATGATAATATTCATTTATAGGTAATAATTTCATAAACTAACATGCATTGAATACCGACACAAAATTCATATTCTGTTTATACGATCTGTGAGGTGAAACAAATTCATGGTTAAAAAGACATATATTGTTAACGGAATGCATTGTTCGGCTTGTGAGATCAATGTCGAACGCGCAGTCAAAAAGATCAAGGGGATCAAATCAGCTAAGGCAACATTGGTTGATTCAAAATTGACCATTACTGCACAATCGGAGAAGAACTTACCGACCGTTCACCAAATCAATTCAACCATTAAAAAATACGGGTATGAAATTGTTCCACATGGCGTGAATACTAAAACCAAACAAAAAACCTTCAGCGATTACTTTTGGGTTGGAATCGGTATCACTGTTTTCATCACCATTTTCTTGCTTGCAGGAGATTCTGCGTTCATATCTGGTGTATATGTGACGCCGGAATCCAATGCAGTTTCGTTTTTTTTATTCGGGCTTGCCGCAGGGATATCAAGCTGCGCTGCGCTGGTTGGCGGGATGATCCTTTCTGTGCAAAATTCCTGGTTAAGCAATAAAGATGGAAAGCCTGGCAACAAATATCTGCCTTTCATCATGTTTAATGGATCGCGACTCGTGACTTATGCTGTTTTGGGTGGGTTACTGGGATTATTAGGGCGAGCATTGAAAATATCCATTTTTGGATCAGCAATTTTAACCATTGTTATTTCTGTATTTATGTTCGTAGTGGGAATGCAGATGGTGGGATTTAAATGGCTCAAAGGGATAGCTTTTAATCCTTTTCGGCGGATGTTTAACCACGGACTTGATGAGAGTGACAAAACCTCGAATATATATCCGATCGCGATGGGCGCGCTGACCTTTTTTGTTCCCTGCGGATTTACCATCATCGCACAAACGCAGGCGATCGGGTCGGGAAGTTTCTGGATGGGATTTGTATCATTAAGCGCTTTTGCATTCGGTACACTACCTGTGCTTGCTTTGATCAGTTTTTCCAGCATTAAGCTTCACAGCAATCCTAGATTTTCGTCGGCTTTTCAATTATTCTCCGGAATTTTGGTGATCTTTTTCGCTTTGTTTTCCATTAATGGGCAAATTGGAATTCTGGGGTTACCGCAACTTTCCAGCGTTTTTATGCGGGGTGGCGGCAGTCAATCGGATACCGTTGTTGAAGCAGCACCTGAAATCACAGAAATGCCTTCAACAATAGCATCACCGCAGAATTTTCAAATCATGATGATGGAAGCGAGGGGATTTGAATATTTTCCTAAAGTGATAACTATAAAAGCCAACATGCCTACCCGGTTTGAGATCACCGATTCCGGATCTATCGGTTGCGCGCGAGCGGTTTATCCGCCTGGGCTATATGACCAGATCATTCTTCTTCAACCCGGGTTGAACACAGTAGAATTTACCTCGCCGGAGCCTGGCAGGTACCAGATTTCGTGTTCGATGTGGATGGTCGATCCGATCACGGTCATTGTTGAATAAGGCCGAGGATCAAATGATTTTTCTTACCCAGTACATTTTGGCGCAACCAGAATTCAATTGTTGGCCAGGGCAGCGAGGATGTTCCAGACGATGCGCATGGCGGTGATGGCACCGAGGTTGTGCAGGTCAGCTTCGGGGACGAACTCGACCAGGCACACTCCTATGATGGTGTTGCGGGCAGCGAGGGCATGAATGAGGTCGATTACGGTCAGGTAATCCAGGCCACCGGGGGTGGGCGCGCCGACCGCGGGCATGATCGAGGGATCGAGGACATCGAAGTCGATGGTAAGAAAGCAGCAGCTGCCAGGCTGAAGATGCTGCAGGATGGGATCGATACCCTCGCGCATGATGGTGCGCGCGGGGATGATGTGCGCGCCATAGTCGAGGGCGGCCTGGCGTTCCTGGGACCGCGCGCTGCCAACACCACGGATACCGGCCTGTATGATGCCGGAAACACAGCCCAATTCAGAGGCGCGGCGCATGGTGCTGCTGTAGCCATCGCGGACGCCAGCGACCTGATCGCGCCAGTCGATATGGGCATCCAACTGTAGGACTGTAAAGGATTCGCTGCCGGAATAGGCACGCATGACCGGGATGGGGACGGAATCATCACCGCCAAGAATGACGGGAATGGCATTTTTGGCGAGGATGGTGGCGATCGCATCCTGAATACGCGCGCGGTTGCCGGCGGGATCCTGCTGGCTGCCGGGCAGATCATCGCAATCGGCGATCTTTTTGGATGACGCGCCAAGCAAGGTGCCGTCATAATCGAAATCCCAGGCAAGCGGATCATCAGGATAGCGGTTTGATTCGCGGCGGATGACCTGCGGGGCATTGAGACTATGCGGCGGTTTTTGCGGCTGGTAGTGGGTGGCGTAGGGAATACCCAGCAGCGCGATATCAGCATCCAGTTTACCGAGGTCGGCACACGCGGTGAGACCCGCGAAGGTGTTGTCTTTTTCCATGGTGATATCCTTGTTGTTATTGGTATTTTCCATATTATACAAACTTAGATTGTATAATCTTTTTTGATCAGTTTAATTCATAGACGTCGGAATTGGAGAATGCATTGACAATAGAACAGATCTCATTTGATCGGGCGGCCTTTCTGAAAGATTTGAGCGCATCCGTGGCGATGATCGCGCAGGCGGAGAAAATTGGGGAATCGTTGGCGGTTGAAGGGATTGAACGGCTGCTGCTGGTGGGGTGCGGCGCGCCGCATTACATGTTCCGCGCGATCAACATGTGGATCGGATCGATGACCAAAGAAAACCGTATCGCGGACATCTATCCGGCGGAATTGCGTCACCCGCGATATCACGTGGATGAAAGGACAGCCGTCATTTTCGGATCGCATTCCGGGAAGACAACCGAAACGCTGCGCGCCGCGCAGGAGCTGCAAGGGAGCAACAGCCAAACGCTGGCTATCACAGAACGAGCAGATTCTGCGCTGGGTGAAAGTGTCAGGCAGGTATTGGATTATGGCCCATCCAAACAGGGTTATTTCTCAGCGGTGATATTAACGCTGGCGCTGGTGAGCGCTTTTCTAAAGAAACATTCACCCACATGGGATGTCCATGCGGCGCTGATCTCTTCGCTGCAACATCTGCCAGGCGCGCTGGCTGACGCGAAACAGGTGAGTATGGCGGATGGGATGCGCCACGCAGCAGCGCTGCAGAATGAAGCGGCGTTGTTTGTGGTGGGTAATGGGCCGATGTACACGACCGCATACGTGTTTGCGGCGTGCTTTCTGATGGAGATGCAGCGCATGAACGCGCACCCTGTTGACGCGCTGGATTTTTTACATGGTCCATTCGAGCTTATGGATGCATCCACAGCGATCATATTGCTAAAGGGTGAAGGTGTTTTCCGACCGGATGATGAGCGGGTGGAGCAATTTTGTGAGCGCTATCTGGATGGATGCATCACTTATGACGCGGTTTCATTCACGATGGATGGGATCGACCCGCTCATACGCCCAATCGCGGCACCCTTTATTGTGGACGCTGCGCTGACGAACGTGGTGGAGCAACTGGCGATCCTGCGCGGGCACGCGCTGGACATCCGGCGGTATATGGGAAAGGTGGATTATTAGCGTGATCTCGGTTGTTGGCGTTGGCGATAACACCGTTGACCGGTACGTGGAGCAAGGGATGATGTATCCCGGGGGGAATGCAGTCAATGTGGCGGTGCACGCGCGGCGATTGGGGCATGTGAGCGCGTATATCGGTTGTGTTGGGGATGACGCGGCAGGCACGTTGCTCTATAACGCGCTATCGGAAGAAGGCGTGGATGTCACAAGAATGCGGCGGATGGCGGGAGAGAATGCTTTCTGTGATATCCGGCTGGTGGATGGGGAGCGTGTATTTGGCGATTACAGCGGCGGGATGGTTGACCAGCTTGTTTTGGACAAAGATGATTTTGAATTTTTATCACGATTTGACCTGGTCCATACGAGCGTATACAGTTTTCTGGATGAAACGCTGGCCGAGATCAAAGCATGCGCAAAATATCTCTCGTATGATTTTTCGAACGAATGGGATAAGGCATTGCTCGCGAAGGTGCTGCCGCTGGTTGATTTCGCATTGATATCTCATACGGTGGGGGATATCCGTAAAAATGCGGAACTGTTGCAATGGGCAGTTGCGCAGGGAACGAAGTTGGTGTTGGTGACGAGCGGCGACCAGGGGGCTGCGGTGTATGATGGGAACGATTTTTATTTTCAGCCGATCATTCCCATTGAAAACGCGATTGACACGCTTGGGGCAGGAGATGCATTTGCCGCGTGTTTTCTGACCAAGTATATTGAAAAGGGTAGGATCGAAGAAGCATTGGCAGAAGCAGCGCGATATGCTGCGAGCGCCTGTACGCAGCATGGGGCTTTTGGCCATGGAACGCGTTATATAATGTAGTTATTAGCATATATGGAGGCATAAAGAAAAATGACGATCCAAAGTTACAAAACGCTGTTGGAAAAAGTGTATGCTAACCTGGCGCCGTCCTTCTCTGAAGATTGGCCGAAACTGGCTGCCACACGGGCGGAAGGCGCCTATTTATATACAGAAGATGGTCGCGAGTATCTTGACTTCACCTCGGGGATTGGTGTCACCAACCTGGGCCACAACCACCCGCATGTCTTGAACGCGGCGATCGAACAAATGAAGAAATTTTCGCACAGCGCGGTTGGGATCACACTGCATGAGCCGCTGCTGCGATTGACAGAAGTGCTGCCGACGGTGATGCCGGAAGGGATGAACATGTTCTTTTTCGGCAACAGCGGTTCTGAAGCCGTCGAAGGCGCGCTTAAGCTGGCGCGATATGTCAGCGGCCGTCCCGGGTTGATCGCCTTCCGCGGCGGGTTCCATGGAAGGACTTACGCCTCGGTATCGGTCACATCGGTCAAATCAAAATACCGGCTGCATTACGAGCCAATGGTGCCGGGCGTTTATTTCACAGATTACGCAAACCCTTATCGCTGCCCGCTTGGTGATACAGCCGCGGACGCGGTTGCGTGGAGCATGCAGAGCCTGGAGAATGTGTTCAATCATTTGATTGCGCCATCGGAAGTGGCAGCGATGCTGGTCGAACCTGTCCAGGGTGAGGGCGGGTATATCGTACCGCCGGCAGAGTTCCTTCAAAACCTGCGGCAAACCTGTGATGAACACGGCATCCTGCTGATCTTTGACGAGGTGCAAAGCGGGTTTGGGCGAACAGGCCAGATGTTCGCTGCGCAAACGCTAGGCGTGCGGCCGGATATCATGTCGATTGCCAAAGGGATCGCGAATGGGTTCCCGCTGGGGGCAACTGTGGCCAGCCGGGAGCTGATGAGCGCATGGAAGGCGGGTTCACACGGAACGACATTTGGCGGCAATCCAGTTGCTTGCGCGGCAGCGCTGGCGGTGCAGGAGGTTTTTGAGAAGGAAAATGTGCTGGAAAACTGCCGTATGATGGGCGAGCGGCTCAGCAACGGTTTGCGGGAATTGCAGAAACAATATGACTTTATCGGTGATGTGCGTGGGTTGGGATTGATGCTGGCGCTTGAGATCGTCAAACCAGACGGGCAGAAAACGCCGGATGGAGAAACAGCATTTAAAATATTAAACACGATGCTTGACAATGGGCTGGTGGGGTATATGGCCGGGCCGACCGGTAATGTGATCCGCTTGATCCCTCCATTGAATATTACAGCACAACAGGCGGATAAGGCACTTGAAATTCTGGAGGTGTCCATGAAAAAATTGTGATAGAGTTATTATGATCAATAATAAAAGAAAAAGGAGAGACACATGAAAAAAATGACAAGAGGTTTACTTATTATTACCCTGTTAGCGCTGGCGATTACGGCCTGCGCAAAGGAACCTGCCAATAAGCTGGAAGCCATACAAAAGGCGGGAAAAATTGTTGTCGGGACATCCGCTGACTATGAACCCTGGGAATACATGGATGACAATAACGATTTTGCGGGCGCGGATATGGATATCATGCGGGAAATCGCCAGCCGCATGGGCGTTGAAGTCGAATTCCAGGACCTGGGGTTTGACGCGCTTGTGACCGCCGTCAAGGAAGGTAAGGTGGATGTCGCTATCGCCGCCATGGCTGCCACAGATGAACGCAAAGAATCCGTGGACTTCTCCATGGTTTATTACGCTGGCGATAATGTGATCGTCACCACAGCCGATTCCGGCATTGCGTTCGACGATCCGCTGGAAGCAGCAAATTACACCATCGGCACACAATCTGGCACGATCATGTATTACTGGGTGGATGCAAACCTGATCGCCCCCGGACTGATGGCATCCGAGAAACTATCGCTCTACGAACGCAATGAACAGGTAGCACTTGACCTGCAGGCGGGTCGTATCCAGCTGGGCATCATGGACCTGGAACCCGGCAAGCAATTCATGGCAGATCCCGCTTTCGGATTTGTTCAGGTTTGGCGCGGACCGATGGACCCGAACGGACAGGCAATCGCCATCATGAAGGGCGAGTCTGCATTGAAGGCGGAACTGGACAAGCACATCACCGACCTTCTCAGTGAGGGCTTCATCAGAGCAACGCTCGATGGTTACGGAATCGACTAACCTGACACAATAGAACAATTCACAAAAAAATAGACGGGGCAGAAGCAAAGACACACTTGTTTCTGCCCTGTGTTAAATATCACAGGAATGATCCGCAATGAAGGAATTATCCACACCTGAATTCTTATATCTGAAACAAGAAGATGTGATCGCCGCTGGCGCGCTTGATATGGCATTGGCGCAACAGGATGTTGAAACTGCGTACAAATTATTTTCCTCCGGCCAGGTTGACCAACCGCATAAGCCGGTGTTCAGATTTGACAATAAAGAAACTGGCCAGAAACAATATTACCTGGCAGTCTCGATGCCGGTGTATGTTGGCGGAGAGGTCGACGCGATCGGGCACAAATGGGCGGCGGAATCGCTGGGCAACGCTGTGCGCGGGGATATGCCGATGGGGATCGACATCATCCTGCTGCATGACCTGGAGCACGCAATCCCTTACGCGATCATGGAAGCAGGTTTGATCACAGCCATGCGCACATCAGCCGTTGCCGGCGTGGGCGCTAAAGTGCTGGCAAGAAAGGATTCCCACATTGCGGGATTGATCGGCGCAGGCGTGATCGGCCGCACGATGATCATGGCTTTGATCACCGCAGTCCCGCAGCTGGAGGAAATCAGACTGCATGATCTTAACCGAACGCGCGCTGAAGAACTGGCAAATGAATTCGCTGACCAGATCAAAGTGGTTGTCGTGGACAATGTGGAAGAAGCATTTACGGGCGCAGATATTGTGACCTCGCAAACCACATCACGGGCGCCGTTTATTAAAGATGAATGGGTGCCGCAAGGCAGTTATTACGCGCATATGTCCTTCGCGGAAGGGGAAGACGCAGTGTATATCAACACAGATCGATTAGTGGTTGATAATTGGGATACACTGAAAACCTGGGATTTCTTTGCGGCCACACGGCTTCACCGGGAAGGGAAAATTGCTGAGGATGGTATCACCGATATTGGTGAGATCCTGCTTGGCAGAAAGCAGGGGCGGGTGAACGCTGAAGAACGGATATTGTTCGCCAACCTGGGAATGGGCGCGCTTGACATCACCATCGCGAACCGTATTTATCAGAGCGCGAAAGAAAAAGGGCTTGGCCAGAAGCTGAAATTGTGGGAAAAACCTCTTTGGATATAAATAAACTGAAAGGTTGAAAAAATGGAAATTTTCACCACACTGATCCCATATATCCTGCGCGGCTTGAACATCACGTTATCGGTCACAGCGATCGCCTTAAGTTTTGGTCTGATATTTGGGACATTGCTGGCCATTATTCGAGTGTATGGCAACCAGGCGCTGGCCCGATTGATCGCAATGTATGTGAGCGTGATCCGATCGCTGCCGCATATTTTGTTGTTATTGATCATCTACTTTCTGATCGCGCGTATTGTCAACCTGACGCCATTCTGGGCGGGGTCGGTATCATTGGCGATCATCAGCAGTGCCTATCAATCCGAAATAGTGCGCGGAGCGATTTTATCTGTACCGAGCGGACAAATGATCGCCGCGCGGTCGATCGGGATGACGCGTAAACAAGCAATTTGGTATGTCATCATCCCGCAGGCGATCCGCCATATGATCCCGCCATGGTCGAATGAAGCCGCGATCGTGATCAAGGATTCTTCGCTGGTATACATTCTTGGCGTTCCAGAGATCATGCGCCAGGCGCAATATTATAGCGGCAGAAACCCAACCAAACCATTCAATGCGTATCTGGCGGTGGCTGTGGTCTATTTTGTGTTGACATTCATCACGAATAGAGGCCTGGACGCGCTCGAAAAACGTATTCGCATCCCATCTTAATCAACTGGAGGAGATATATGGACCCGAACAAGAATGTCATCGTCAAGATAGAAGATCTACATAAATCCTACGGCCAGGAAGAGGTTTTGAAAGGGATAAGCCTGGATATTTTGGAAGGGGAAGTTGTGATTTTGGTGGGGCCTTCCGGAACCGGAAAATCCACCTTATTGCGCTGCATCAACCAACTAACAGTACCTGACGCCGGGCGCGTGTGGGTGAGGGATGTTGAACTGACAGACCCGAAGACGAATATTGACCTGGCGCGCCAGCATATTGGCATGGTGTTCCAAAGTTTTGATTTATTCAATCACCTTACAGCGCTTGATAACATTATGCTTGGGCTGGTGCATGTGTTGAAAATGGACAAAGACGCTGCCCGGGAGAAGGCGATGATGGAGCTGGATCGGGTTGGGTTGGCGAATAAATATGAAAACTATCCCGGACAATTATCCGGCGGGCAGAAACAACGGGTCGCGATCGCGCGGTCGCTGGCAATGGAGCCGGTGGTGATGCTATTTGATGAACCTACATCCGCCCTGGATCCTGAATTGATCGGGGAGGTGCTGGTGGTGATGAAAAATCTTGCGCTGGATGGCATGACAATGTTATGCGTGACGCACGAGATCGGATTCGCGCGCGATGTGAGCACACGGATCGTTTTTATGGAGCATGGCAACATTGTTGAACAGGGACCGCCTGAAATAATCCTAAACAACCCGAAGCTGGAAAGAACCCGGCAATTTTTGGGTAAGATTAGCGATCTGCATTAGAGGATACTCATGGATTACTTAACCTATCTATCGATCGCAATACCCAAATTAATGGCAGGGCTGTTGATCTCCTTTAAAGTTACGCTGGTTTCACTGTTGATCGGTGTGTTGATTGGTGTGCCAGCCGCTTTCGCGCGGGTGTATGGGCCAAAATGGATGCAGAGGATCGTGATCGTTTTCATTGAAGTCATCCGCGGCACGCCCGCTTTGGTGCAGTTGTTCCTGGTGTATTACGGATTGCCGCAATTTGGTGTCACATTCAGCGCACTGACATCGGCCTATATCGCGCTGGGTTTGAACAGCGGCGCGTATCAGACAGAGTATTTCCGCGGCGCGATCCAGGCGATCAGCAGCGGGCAGATGCAAGCGGCGCGTTCGATCGGGATGACGCGCATGCAGGCGATCAGGCTGGTTATATTGCCGCAGGCATTCCGGCTGGTGATTCCCGCCTGGTCGAACGAGGTGGTATCGATGATCAAGATCAGCTCGATCCTGTATCTGGTGGCTGTACCGGAAATGATGACGGTGGCCAAGGAATTATATGCACGCTATTTCAACCCATTCCAGACCTATATTACTGTTGGGGTGGTGTATCTGATCATTATCGGTATCATTACCTATTTGCTGGGATTGGTTGAAAAACGGATGAAGATCCCTGGCATGGAACTGGACAAACGCAGCGCTTAAACGATATCTTTCTCAAAGATGTCTTTATCGGGTCGCTCGATCAGCGGTTTACAAATAAAGAAATTTCCGAGCTGTGTCATGCCACATCCACAAATTGAATGGCGTGTCCGCTAAAGGCGATAAATTTTTCCATATCTTTGATAGAAAGGATCAAGGTTTCTGTATTTACCAGCGGATGCGCCTGAATGCGGTTTCCCTGCCAGAGCTCTCGATCGATGAGGACAGTTACCTGACCCTGGGTGTCATTGATAAGCGCGAGCAGCGACACAGCCCCGGGTGTGATACCCAGAATCCTTTGGAGGCTGTTTTCGGAAGCCAAAGAAAGGCGTTTGAGTCCGGTTTGCTTTTCAAGATCATCAAATCGCACAGTCTTATGTTCCTCTACCGCCAGCAGAAAAAAATTCCGGCCCTTTTTATCGCGCAGGAATAGATTCTTTGGTGCTTTGGCCGGATTTTTGGGGACCAAGCGGCGCGCCTGTTCTGAGGTATAGACTGCGGGGTGATGGACGCGTTCAAAGGGGATAGATAGGTTTTCCAATATATCAAAGATGGTGGTTTGCATGTTAGAGTAATTCATTTTATTGATGTTTTGTATTCTATCAAGATAATCTATGTCCAATGATCATCCGTATTTTTGTGTGATGGGCGATAGGTGTGTCGTAGTGCGGGGAGGGAGATTGCTTCGTCGCTGCGCTTCTCGCAAAGACAGAAAAGGGAGTGTTGGGATGATGAGAATTTAATTTTTAATGCCATAGACTTATACTGCATATCCAGGTTTCCCTTTGATAGACACGATTGAAAAAGGCAGAGATCTATCCATATTCGATCAATGATGATTTGATGGTTCTATTTTGTTATATACTAGATTTACAAGCGATACATTATCTATCACATGACTGATCGGTTAATCAGGACTTTCTGCATCAAACATCAACGAGCAAAATGCTATCAACAGTCAGATAAGGGGCTGAAGTTGTGAAAGAAGACCTAAGGAGATTCGCATTCCGCATTTCCCTGCGGTATTTCATCGCCGCGGGGTTATGGATTCTGTTTTCTGATCAGATCGTTGGGGCAATTTTTCAAGACACGAATGCACTATTAATCGCGCAGACCTATAAGGGTATGGCCTTTGTGCTTGCAACAAGTATTTTTTTATTTTTGGATCTTTTCCGCAGGATGCAGCTGTTGGAGGAAGAAAGGCGATTTTCGGCTCTTGCCCAGGAGGCGCTGGAAACCAGCGAAGAGAATTACAGAAATATGGCCACCTATTCCCCATTACCAAAATTCGTCAATCAGGATGGAAGGGTGGTTTATGCCAACCCGGCCTGCACGGCGTTGTTTGGTGCTGAAAACGCAGCGGATATTGTGGGAAAAACTCCTTATGAACTATTTGCCCCAGAATTCCATCATGTGATCAGTGCGCGGATCGCATCATTGACCAAAATCGGGCAGTCTGTTGAAGCCATCCACGAAAGAATCATCCGTACGGATGGAACCATGGTCGATGTTGAAGTATCCGCCTCATATTTTCCGTATGAGAAGATGAATGCGGTCCATGTCATCTTACGCGATATCACCAAGCAAATCGCAGCACAGGAAAAGATCGAATATCAAATTGACCAGCTTAAAGCGTTGCGGGAAATCGACCAAACCATTCTTAACGGCGAGGATCTCCAAACGGTACTTTCGATCTGCCTTGAACATGCCCTGTCGCTGTTGGCCATGGACGCAGCTTTGATCGTTGTAAATCCATCGATTACCTCTGAACCTGAGGAAATATTTCATGCAGGGTTCTCTTTTAAGGAGTATTCGGAAAAGCAATTAAAAAATCGCGCATCCGTTGAGACACTCACCGCGGAAGAGAAACTTCGGTTGTTTATTGGTGATTTAGGATTGTCGGCAGAATCGACAATCGAGAAATCGATCATCGTTCAAGAAGAGTTTGTTACATTCTGCCGCGTTCCGTTGATAGCAAAAGGAACCGTAAAGGGTCTGATCGAGGTTTTCAAACATGATGCGATAACCCCGGATGCCGGCTGGTTTGATTATTATGACACGCTTGCTGGACAGGTCGCGATTGCTATTGATAACTTTCAACTGTATACAGGATTAAAACAGTCATTAGAAGAAATCAGGAATGCGTACGATGCCACAATAGCTGGCTGGTCGCGCGCGATGGATCTGCGGGATGAGGAGACTGAAGGGCATACCCTTCGGGTGGAGCAATTTACGGTTCGCATCGCCCGCAGAATGGGATTAAGCAAGGAAGAAATCGTGCATATTTCACGTGGTGCGTTGCTCCATGACATGGGAAAATTGGGTGTACCAGATCATATTTTATTAAAACCTGGAAAACTCACTGATGAAGAATGGACGATCATGAAGCAGCACCCACAGTTCGCATATGATATGCTACAACCGATCGCTTATTTACGCCCCGCACTTGAGATTCCTTATTGCCACCATGAGAAATGGGACGGAAGCGGATATCCGCGGGGATTAAAGGGGGAGGAGATACCCCTTTCAGCCAGGATATTTGCAGTCGTGGACGTGTGGGATGCGTTAAGGTCAGACAGGCCGTATCGTGAAAAATGGTCCGAGGAGGAGGTGATCACACATATCCGAGCGCTGTCTGGTTCTCATTTTGATCCACAAGTTGTCGAAGTGTTCTTAAATAGTTTGCCGGAATATCAACAAAGCGAATACTGGCGGGATGGTTAGTATTCGTTGTAAGTAATAATATCCAAACCTCATCACCTTAAAAGCAAAAATTTGATCCCGAAGGGTGATATACGGGATTTCATTCTTTATCAATTAATTCTATAAAGTTAGATTTTGACCTTTCAACGGGCCTGGTTTTCTGATCTGGATTCCAGGATGGTGCGCATTGCCTCAGGCGTGAGAGGTAACTCATCTACCCAAATCCCGGTGGCGTCGTGCACTGCCGCGAGAATCGCCGGAGCAACAGGCCCAAAGGGCATTTCTGCCATGCCGCGCGCGCCAAAAGGACCAAGCGGATCAGGAGTTTCAATGATGATTGATTCAAGGCGGGCAGGAGCACCGGGTTTGGATTGCTAGTCTAGTCTAGATCGATACGCTCAATCCGGTTGGGGTGAAACCAGGATCCAATGTCTGATAAGCGGATGACAATAAGTAGGAGAAAATTAGTCATTAAAGTTTCTTTTAAGATATTTGCTGCTTGACATTATAAATTGAGTTTACTATAATAATGTTACCGGTCACGTTACCGGTAACACAGACTAAATACTTGAAATGAAAAACACTCACTATACAATCCGCGATGTTGCCAGATTAGCCGGTGTTTCACACCAGACAGTGTCTCGCGTCATTAACAAAGTGGAGAAGGTGAGCCCGGGAACCCGTGAAAAGGTGGAGCGGGTGATAGAGGAACTAAATTACCAGCCGAACGCGATAGCGCGCTCGATGGCGCGGGGAAAAACTCGCACATTGGCATGTTTATCGCCAAATCTGACAGATTTTACCTTTGCAAGCATTATTGAAGGAGCGGAGCAAAAAGCGCGCGAAGTGGGTTATTACCTATTATCGTCCTCATGTTCAGATGAAGATACTTTTGCTGAGATTGTGCATGAGTTGGTAGGCCGCAGGAGGATTGATGGCCTGATCATCATTAATCCCTATATTGACTACCGTTATGAATTCATCCCCGCCCATTTTCCCACGATCTTTGTTGGCGACGAGTCCAAAGATGACGAAATTGCTTGGGTCGCACTGGATGATGAATTAGCTGGCTATATGGCAGTCAAACATTTGATTGGACTTGGCCACCGAGAGATCCTGTGTATCCAAGGGACTATCTCGGATGCATGTACACAGAACCGCACGCTGGGTTATTTCCGCGCCTTACAAGAGGAACAGATCAGCCCGAAAGAAACGCTCCTATTTTGCGGCGATTGGACAGCTACATCGGGGTATAAGTCGATTGAGACGGCATTAGAGAAAGACCAGAAATTCAGTGCAGTATTTGCGCAAAACGACCGCATGGCAATTGGCGCGATGCATGCGCTGCGGAATGCAAATATTCAGATCCCACAGCAGGTATCTGTGATCGGATTTGACGATATGCCGCTGGCATCATATTTTGACCCACCCTTGACAACTATACGGCAGGATTTCAACCAGATCGGCCAGGAAGCGGCGCGGACGCTGATTCATAAGATCGAGCATCCTGACGAGAATGAGACTTCCCATCGCATCGCGGTGGAACTGGTCGAGAGGCAATCAACAGCCCTAAAGAGCGGAGGTGAGCATATAGAGAGATAGTCCCGGTAATTTTTGAAAGAAATAAGAATGATTAAATAAATCCTTGGAGGAAAAAATGAAAAAAGCGTTGTTTTTTGGTTTTATGGTGTTAGTCCTGGCGCTGTCAGCCTGCGCGCCTGCTACACCCGTTGAGGAGGCAGCTCCCGTAGAAGAAGCTTCCCCTGCAGAAGTTGAAGCCCCTGCAGAGGAAGTGCAACCGGAACCGGTTACTCTTGAATTCTATCATTGGTTTGGCGCTGACATTGGCGACACATTGATCAAGGAAATTAATGATAAATTCCACGAGGAGAACCCCAATATCACTATTGAATTTGAAACTGCAGACACGGACACCTACGAACAGGTGATTGCCACCCGTTTATCAGCAGATGATGCGCCAGATATTTTTGGTGTTTTTCCGGGTACGAAATTCCACCCGACTGCCGAAGCTGGATACTTGATGGATCTAAGCGATGAAGCATGGGTCGCTGACCTGTTTGAAGGAGCAAAGTTTGTTTCAACCTACGAAGGCAAGGTGATGACCATGCCAGTTGATGCAAATGTAATCGGCGTAATCTACAACAAGGGTATCTTCGCAGATCTTGGCCTGGAAATTCCAACCACATGGACAGAATTCCTAGCTTTATCTGCAGAGATAAAGGCCGCGGGGATTGCGCCACTTGCCTTTGGCTTGCAGGATGCATGGGTGACGCAGCTGGTTCCATATGCTATGGCACCCTCAGCAATCTATCGAGATACTCTTGATTTTGATGCGGCTCTATATGCTGGTGAAGGTACTTTTGTTGGCTCTGCCTGGGAGCAAATTATGGCAGATTATTTGGCTTTACGCGACCTGGGTTATGTCAACGCCAATGAGATGGGCACCGGTTATGAACTGGCAAACGACCTGATGGCAAACGGGAGTGCAGCAATGTTAGTCCAGGGAAACTGGGCAGTTGCAGCGTTGCGTGAAAAAGCGCCGGATGTGGAGTGGGGAATGTTCCCGCTGCCGTATGATGCGGGCGGTGATGTTTGGGTATCTTCCGCTGTCGGTATCACGATTACCATTTCGGCTGACACCGAGCATCCCGAAGAAGCAAAGAAATACCTGGAATTCTGGGCACGGCCTGAGATCGCCGAGATGTATTTGGAACAAAAAGGGGCATTTCCTGTATCTGTCGGTGTGAATCCCGTCATTGATGCTGCAGCAGCAGAAATGATTCCTTATATGGAAGCCGGCACATATCCCTTCCTCGATCAGAACTGGCCTGCAGGTGTACAGGACGCTATGTTCGTTGGTATTCAATCGGTTTTCACAGGGGATATGACGATCACGGAAATGTTAGCTGATATGGATGCAGCCTGGGTTGACGGGATGGACCAGTAATACAACCCAGATGTATAAAAGAATGTATATCATCTTTGAATATTGAACCATGAGTCGAGACCCGGAGGAATATACATTTCTTCCGGGTTTTATATACTGCAGGAGCAAAAAATATGCGAAATCCCCAAGCGCGCAGAATTTTCACGAATACATTACGCTTGAGGCGATTCCTGGGAGACGCCTTATTCCTTGTGCCTGCTATTGTAATTTTTTCAATTTTCTTTGCCTATCCGGTGATTAGTAGTTTTTATATCAGCCTGACGAAATGGAACGGGCTAAATCCAGAGCTAAAGTTTATAGGTCTGGATAATTTCATAAAAATTTGGTCGGACAAACACTTCTGGACGGCTCTGACGAATTCCTTTAAATACGCATTTTTCGCGACCACCATACAGAATATTTTAGGTCTCGTATTAGCACTGGCGGCTTCAGATAAACACTTTAAGGTATTTCGGGTGCTGTTTCTTATTCCGCCATTATTGAGTAGTGTTGCATTGGGGAGTGTTTGGAAATATATGTTTGCTCCCAATGGAGCGATCAACCTGATCCTAACAACGGTCGGGCTTGAGAACTGGACGCAGGACTGGCTCGGAAACCCGGATATCGCTCTCTACAGTTTGGTAGCTACAACCATTTGGAGGTGGACGGGGATGTCGATGATTATTTACCTGGCCGGGTTGCAGGCGGTTCCGACTGTGATCCAGGAAGCAGCCAGTATTGACGGGGCGAACGGCTGGCAGCGCTTCCGTTATATTACATTCCCATTGATTGCACCCGCATTTACGATCAACGTGGTGATATCGATGATCGGTTCGCTGAAAGAATTTGACCTGATCTACCTAATGACAAAAGGCGGACCTGGACGGGCAACAGAATCATTCACAACCTATATTTTTTCCCAAGCATACAACTCGAACAAATTTGGATACGGCACCGCAATCTCGGTTGTGATGTTTTCTATTATCCTGGTCTTATCCCTGATACAAATCCAATATTTGCTGAAACGGGAGCTGCAGCAATGAACTTGAACAAAAAAAATAGATGGTCGACAATCATATCTTTTATTGTGCTATTAATATGGGCGATCGCCATCCTTGTGCCGCTTTTTATTATGTTATCTGCGGCGGTTAAATCGCCGGAGGAGCAAGCAACGAATCCGTTTGGATGGCCACAAAAAATTCAATGGGAAACTTTCAGACAGGCGTGGACGGATGCGAAGCTAGCACGCGGATTGGGAAATAGTGTAATCCTAGTATCTTTCTCTCTCGTATTGATCGTTATGATTGGCTCCATGGCTGCCTACCCGCTGGCGCGGCGCACCAAATGGAAACCGGTCTATCTCTACTTCCTGGCAGGAATCATGATGCCCTTCCAATTGGCGATGTTGCCTCTCTACCGGCTGATGAAGATGCTGGAACTGATTAATACCTATGCCGGAGGTATTCTGATCTACGTTGCGATTTCGCTACCGATGGTAATCTTCCTTTATACAGGATTCATCAAAGGTATCAATCATGAGTTAGAAGAAGCAGCGATGGTAGATGGCGCAAACCGATTTCGTATCTTCTGGCAGATAATTTTTCCTCTTCTGAAACCAGTGACATCAACTGTGCTAATCCTAAATATTATGAGCCTATGGAACGACTTTTTCATCGTGCTATTATTTTTGCCGAAAAAAGAAATGCGCACACTACAATTAGCCATCTTTTCCTTTATCGGGGAATATAACACCAGACTAAACCTGGTGATGGCTTCGGTGATCTTATCAATTCTGCCATTAGTGATCGTTTTCATGGCTCTACAAAAACATTTCATCAAAGGTATGGCAGGCGGCGCGGTAAAAGGGTAAGCCGGGAGAGGGCAAGAACAAACCATGACGACAAGAGTCACTCATTTACGCTGTGAATACCAGTATGTTCCGATCGGAATTGATGTTGTTGCGCCGCGATTGAGCTGGATGCTTCAGTCTGATGAACAAAATGTGGAACAGGCTGCATACCAGATCTTGGTCGCTGATACCGCGAAAGCATTGGATGGGGATGAAGGGAATTGCTGGGATTCGGGCGTTGTGCATCAGCCACAATCAATCCATCAGGTTTACGTTGGCAGGAAGTTGATCACCGGACAGAGATATTACTGGAAGGTGCGTGCATGGTTAACGGATGGCGGTTTGACAGCATGGAGCGAACAGTCATACTGGGAGATGGGACTGTTGAGTAAGGAGGATTGGCGGGCGAAATGGATCACTGCTGATTCATTTCGGGCAAACGATGAAACAAGATGCCCAATGATGCGCAAGCGTTTCCAAATTACACAAGATTTTAACTCGGCCCGGGTTTATGTGACTGCTCTGGGATTGTATGAACTTTGGTTAAATGGTGAACGGGTAGGGGATGCATTTTTCACGCCCGGCTGGACCAGTTATGGGAAACGGCTGCAATATCAAACGTATGATGTAACCAATCTGCTAAAAAAAGGGGATAATGTGATTGCTGCCATTCTGGGGGATGGGTGGTACCGCGGTCGGTTGGGGTGGGAAGGACGGAGCAATGTTTATGGTGACAAGCGTGGTTTGTTGTTGCAATTGGAATTAAGAGGGCGCCAAGGCAGCATTGATACGTTGATTATGAGTGATAAGAGCTGGAAAACTGCAGATAGCCCGATCATGCGATCTGGAATCTATGAAGGCGAGACGTATGACGCGCGGCAAGAGATGATCGGTTGGACCAAGCCTGGGTTTGATGAAAGCGGGTGGGTTAATGTGGCGGCAATGAACCCCCCGCCGGTTGAACTGGTCGCGCCGGTTGGACCACCGGTACGGATGGTCGAAATACTCAAGCCTACCGCAATCATGACTTCACCTAATGGAGAGACTATTTTCGACTTTGGACAAAACATGGTGGGGCAGGTGCGGCTGCATGTGAGCGGGGAAGTCGGGGTGGCAGTGACTCTACGCCATGGCGAGGTGCTGGACCCTCAAGGGAACCTATACTGCGATAATTTGCGCTCCGCAGCGCAGAAGGTGGAATATATTCTGAAGGGTGAAGGTGATGAGATCTATCAACCTCGTTTCACATTTCAGGGTTTCCGCTACGTATCCATCGAAGGATTTCCCGGAACCCTAACACTGGAAGATCTGAGTGGAGTGGTGATGCACTCTGACGTTGCACAGAGTGGTGATTTTATATGTTCGCATCAAAAGGTGAATAAGCTTTACCGGAACATCTTATGGAGCCAAAAGGGGAATTCCCTTGATGTGCCGACAGATTGTCCACAGCGTGATGAACGTCTGGGCTGGACCGGAGACGCACAGGTGTTCTTTCGTACAGCTGCATTCAACATGGATGTAGCAGGGTTCTTTACTAAATGGCTTTTTGACTTGGCTGTGGACCAACGTAGCGATGGGAGCGTACCCCATGTGGTTCCAGATTTCCTGCCGGAAGCGGGGTCATCTGGATGGGGTGATGCGGCGACGATGATACCTTGGGCTATGTATGAAATGTATGGAGATACTCGCATACTGGAGCTGCAATATGAAAGTATGCAAAGCTGGGTGGATTATATATGGCGACAGGCTGGCGAGAACAAGATTTGGGATTCCGGGTTCCATTTCGGGGATTGGCTAGCTGGTTTTGCGCCTCATCCCCTTTTCCCCTCGCCCGTGACCAATATCGAGCTGATCGCGACCGCTTTTTTTGCTCATTCAGCTGATATTCTAGCTCGTACAGCCACCATCCTGAATAAAGAAGAAGACGCAGAAGAGTATGGTGATTTGCGGGATGCGATTAAAGACGCATTTAATCATGAGTTTGTATCACCAAGCGGGCGTATTGGACCGAATACGCAGGCTGCCTACATCCTGGCTTTGATGTTTGACCTTTTACCGCAGGCTGAACGTAAAGAAACTGCAGATCGATTGGTGGAGTTGATCCGAAAAAATAACAATCATCTCTCGACTGGCTTTCTGAGCACCCCTTATGTTTGTCTTGTGCTAACGCGTTTCGGTTATCCAGAAATCGCATACGATCTACTGATGCAGGAAAGTCCGCCTTCGTGGTTGTATGCGGTCGATCATGGGGCAACCACGATCTGGGAGCATTGGGCAAGCATCAAACCCGATGGTAGTTTTGAAGATATGCGCATGAATTCATTTAATCATTACGCGAACGGATCGATTGGTGAATGGATTTACCAGACTATAGCCGGAATTCAACCTGCTGCACCTGGATTCAAGCGGATTTTAATAAAACCGCAACCAGGAGGCGGTTTGACTTATGCAAAAGCCCGCTATCAGTCGATGTATGGTGAGATCTGTTCGGCATGGCAGATCGAAGAAGGCAAATTCACGCTTGAAATAGGTGTTCCGGCTAATACGCGTGCGGTTGTGCAAATGCCAGATGGTTCAGAAACGGTTGAAGTGGGTTCGGGTACCCATCAATTTAAGAGCCTCGTCACAGCTATTTAGAATGGAATCATCAAGAAAGCAGACTATAAATCATCTAAAAACAAGCTGAAGGAGAAATGGTTCATGCAGAAAATAAATGGAAAATACATGCTGTATGGGAATGAATTATCTGTGGCCAAGTCCCGTGCAACTGATCGGTGGCAACATTTCTTTGTGAAGAAGTTCAATTATGACCCGGAAGAGCAGTATCATCTCCATATAAAACAAAATGAATTCTTAAGCGATGAGCTGGGAATAAAGGATATTCTGCGTACAGACCAAGGTAATGAAATCCCCGAGAAAGGGAATGTAGTCATCTCGACAATTCGAATGGGGTATGGGCATTACCGTATAGCGATGGCTGGCGCATCAGCTGCACGCGCGATGGGTTATACGCCGCTTTGGTTAGACCTGTTGGCTATCCCCGGAATTACAACAGACGTGATCAGCTGGTGCAATACCAATTACAGCCGTTTTTCACGTATCTCACAACGGAATAAATTCTTCAATAGATATATATGGGAAATCCTGACCACAGGCAATAAATCGTTGCCAATTATTAATGGGATTCTTAACCATTGGATCGTAACCTGGCCATGGCGGTTCCTAAAAACAAACATAAAAGATTACAAGATGTCGGAGCTGTTCCGAAATTTATACGAAGCACTACCCCCTGATATTCCCATGTTGACCTCGCACATGTGGAACGCAATGGGTGCGGTGGCCGGGGGGATGAAAAACGTGGTCGATATGGTGTTTGACAATTGGCCGATGGCTTTCCAATTAACGGAAGGAGCCAAGCATGGTATTCAATCACCCTCTGCTTATTATGGTTTCCGGACAATGCGTGGATTTGACGACAAAGGGAAGATCATGAAACCAGCCCCGGCAGATGCGGTATATTACACCGGTGCCCATATCGACCATGAGTTGGTGGAGAATATTGAGATTGATAATACAGCCCGCATCAGGCGCATGCGGAATAATGAACCGTGTAGAGTATTGTTGACGATGGGTGGTGCAGGTGCACAGCGCGAGCTGTTCAAGGCAATCATTGAATATTGTTTGCCGCTGGTGAAGAAAGAGAAAATGGCTCTATTCGTCAACCTGGGTGATCATGTTGATAACTGGGAATGGTTGCAGGTCGAACTGAAGGAAAACGCGATCGATGTAATGACATACATGGATTGGCATGATACAAAAGCATTTATAGATTTCATCCGGGAGGAATCTGTTAGTGGAATCCATGTTTTCCTTCACAACAATACGTTTCACGCTGTTTATTCAACAAATTATCTCATGCGGGTGGTGGATGTGATGATCACCAAACCTAGTGAGCTGGCTTTTTACCCGATCCCAAAAATATTTAATGCTCGTGTGGGTGGGCATGAGATGTGGGGCGCGATCCGAGGGGCAGAAATGGGCGATGGGACTGTCGAAGCGATCACCATTCCCCAGACCTTACAAGCGATCGACATGCTCGTAAATAATGATGATGTATTGGAAATATTCTGTAATTCAATAGTGAAGAATAAGCGAATTGGAATATATGATGGCGCATATAACTGTGTTGCGCTGGCAACTGGAACGAAATGGGAGCGGTGATCATCATATCTTTTTTGATTTCGGGAAGTTAATCGCTTTAGATTTTGTAAGTATATCTTATTGGAAATCGAGATGGCGCATACAGAGCAGCAAATATTTCAAAAGTATGAACTTGCTAAAATGCAATACGCAAATTTTGGAGTGGATGTCGAGCGTGCTTTATTAAAACTGGGAATGCTAGAAATCAGTCTGCATTGCTGGCAAGGTGATGATGTTGCTGGTTTTGAGGATCGAGATTTCGGTCTGTCGGGCGGGATTGCTGCTACTGGAAATTATCCCGGAAAGGCGCGAAGCGTGGATGAATTGAGACGAGACCTTGATCTGGTATATAGACTTCTGCCAGGAAAGCACCGGCTTAATTTACATGCGATCTATCTAGAATCAGATAAAAAAATTCCGCGTGATGAGATCCTGCCTGAGCATTTTCGGGGTTGGGTTGATTGGGCTAAGGAAAATCAGCATGGCCTTGATTTCAATCCAACCTGTTTTTCTCATCCAAAGGCAGATAGCGGTTTTACGCTTTCCTCACCAGATCAAGGAATCCGTCAGTTTTGGGTTGACCATTGTATCGCATGTCGCAAAATTGGCGAATCATTTGGCCGCGAGTTAGGAAAACCGGCTATTACGAATATTTGGATCCCCGATGGATACAAAGACACACCTTTCGACCGTGTGTCTCCTCGGAAGCGTCTGGTTGATTCGCTTGATCGGGTCCTCGCGGAAAATATAGACAAGCGTTATAACCTGGACGCAGTCGAACCGAAACTTTTCGGGATTGGATCTGAAAGTTACGTAACCGGTTCGATGGAGTTTTATTTGGGTTATGCTATTACACGGGGTATTCTGTTGACGCTGGACAGCGGACATTTTCATCCAACTAAATCTGTCAGCGACAAAATCTCTTCATTATTTCTTTACCTGGATGCATTGTTGCTTCATGTCAGTCGCGGGGTCCGTTGGGATAGCGACCATGTTGTTACGTATGATGATGCACTGCAATCTATTGCGCAGGAAGTCGTTCGGCAAGAAGCTTTCGATAGGACGTATATCGGGTTTGATTATTTTGATGCGAGCATCAACCGGGTCGCTGCATGGACAATTGGAGCACGAAATACACTGAAAGCATTTTTAGCGGCGCTCCTGGAGCCGAAGAGTATGCTCGCCCAGGCTGAAAAGGAAGGTGATTTCACCAAGCGTTTAGCCCTGATGGAAAACCAGAAATGGATGCCGCTCTCGGATATTTGGGATTATTACTGCCTTAAAAATGATGTGCCATACGGAATGGATTACCTGAAAGTGGTCAAAGAATACGAAAGAGGTGTTCTTTTCAAACGCCAACAATAATACTATGGAGATTTGAGATGGAATCATTGCGCTCAGAACTGGTCAGCCTTGGGCATCACCTTGGAGAAGAAATTCGGGATTACGTCATCCTCGGTGAAGGAAATATCTCAGGAAAGGATAATGAATATACTTTTTTAGTGAAATCGAGCGGGACATCATTAAAGACATTAACTGAGAAGGACCTTGTTGAAGTATGGTTTGAGGACCTACATACAATGCTAAGACAGAAAATGTTAAGTGATGAGGAAATAAGTAAAGGATTAGCGCAGGCATGTGTGGATCCAGATTGCAAATCGAATCCATCTGTGGAGACATTCTTGCATGCAATTTTGTTACAAGTAACGGACATCAATTTCATTGGTCATACACATCCCACTGCGGTGAATAGCATTTTATGTTCCCAACATGGTGCAGAAGCTTTTTCCAGCCCGCTTTTTCCGGACCAAATCGTTTACTGTGGACCAGCAGTTGTATTTGTGCCTTACACAGATCCAGGCTTGCCACTTGCACTGCGGGTGCGGGAGGAAGTAGACAATTTTATTACCCTGTGGGGAATATCGCCCAAGGTAATCCTGCTTGAAAACCATGGATTTATCGCTTTGGGTAGCAGCATAAAGGAAGTGCAGAACATAACTGCGATGGGTGTTAAGGTAGCGCGCGTGATATTGGGGGCGTATGCAGCCGGAGGGCTAAAATTTCTAAGCGAGCAGGCCGTAAAACGTATCCACAAGCGTCCGGATGAAAAATATCGCAAAGAGGCTTGGGGGATGCAATAAGAAACAGCATAAGAAATCTAGTTGCATTTACAACAAAAAATATTTAAAAAAAATTAATACAGTTGAATACCGCTAAGGTATGTTGTTGTGCTTAATTCCAAGCAAAGCTAGCAATGAGAGCAGAATGACGATACCATACAGCCCAATGATGAGGGTGTAGCTGAACTGGTCGGCGATGGGGCCACCAATATATGCGCCGACTGCCCCCGCGCCTGCGCCCGCCAGGTTGGCGAGGCCGAAGAACTCGCCGGCGCGGTCTTCAGGGATAAGGGAGGTGCCGAGGGCCCAGTTGGCGGCATAGAATAATCCGAGGGCAAAGCCGATCAGGATCGCGCCCAGGTAGAGGCCGCCCATAGCCTGGATGAGCACGCCGGTGGGAATACCCTGACCGAGGTCGAGATAGGAGCGTAGCATGGCGACATCCGCGAGAGTGGCGCTGTTGGGCGGATAGGAATCCCAAAATACCAGCGCATCGATCTGATCCGGGTTGTTATGCGCGTAGATGGCAGCTGCGGCACCACCGAGGGAGTGGCCGGCCAGGATCCAGTTGTTGATCTCTGGATAAGCATCGATGACATTCTGCGCAGCTCCTGTGCCAAATATTGCAATATTGAAAGGCATGGGGGCGATCACGACAAAAAAATCTGCTTGAGCGAGGTGATGCATGACCGGCGCATATGCGGCTGGCTCGACCAATCCGCCCGGGTAAAAGATCAATCCGGTCCGCGCTTGTTCAATTGGGCTGAAAATAATATATTTGTCCTGAGAAACAGTTACCTCCGCAGTTGATTCCAGCGCGGCCAACGCAACCGAACGGGCAGGATATGTGCCGGTCTGGGACCAGATAAATAATCCAAAAATGCCCAAAAGCAGGAAAGCTGCTATTGTGATGATTGCATATATCAAAACTTTTTTGAGGTTCATATCGATGGCTCCATGATTGATTGCTGATGGAATTTTATTGCAGGAGATCCGAATGAATTATCGAAGATCTATAAGAAGGACGGATGATAATTCAAAAATCAATAGGGAAATCGCATTCACAACGGGCCATTTAATTAATACAACGCAGATGTTGGATAAGGAGTTTTCGCCATACAATAAATAATATATAAACATAATTTAACGAGAGGAAATAACCATGGCGATTCGCACATCATCCGCTGTCTGGGAAGGCAGCATCAAGGAAGGAAAAGGCAGGATGCGACTGGGGTCGGGGGCTTATGAAGGCGCTTACAGCTGGCATTCGCGGTTTGCAGACGAAAAGGGCAGCAACCCGGAGGAATTGATCGGGGCGGCACACGCGGGGTGTTTTTCGATGGCGCTGTCGGATTTGCTAACAGGTGCCCACCATATCCCAGATAAGATCGAAACGGAAGCCAAAGTGCACCTGAAGCCGGGATCCGGAATCACACTGATCGAACTCATCACAAAAGCAATCGTGCCAGGTATTGATGAGAAGTCATTCCTCGAATTAGCGGAGAAGGCAAAGAAAGGCTGCCCTGTTTCGCAGGCGCTGGCAGCGGTAGAGATCACACTGGATGCAAAACTTGTGTAATCGTGACCAATTGATGTCTTAATAAAAAAGTTTGATCAATAGGCGCAGGGTGCACAAAAACGCCCCTGATATCTCATATTATTGCATGAAACGATCGGCGCATCCCCGCGCTGACGTATAATTGGCTTATGTTTATTGATGAAGCACAATTAGAGGTCCAATCTGGCAAAGGCGGTGATGGCGTTGTTCATTTCCGTCGTGAGAAATATATCAACCGCGGTGGCCCGGATGGGGGAGACGGGGGCAAGGGCGGTGATATCATTTTTGCGGTCAACCCGCATATGAACACACTTGAAAATTTTCGCCATCAGACACTGTTCAAAGCGGATGACGGCAAGCGCGGCGGCAAGCAAAAGCAAACCGGGCGTTCTGCGGAAGATCTGGTGATCGAAGTGCCTGCGGGCACGATCATCCGTGACGCTGTTACAGGCGCGCAGCTGGCCGACCTGGTTGAGGAAGGGGAGCGGGTTGTGATCTGCCCGGGCGGACGCGGCGGGCGCGGGAACACAAAATTCCGCAGCGCGCGCAGCCAGGCCCCTCGCCTGGCAGAAAAGGGTGAGCCGGGGGTTGAAAAACTGCTGCATCTTGAGCTGAGGCTGATCGCAGATATTGGCATCATCGGCATGCCTAACGCGGGCAAGTCAAGTTTTTTGGCCGCAGTGACGAACGCCAAACCGAAGATCGCTGATTATCCATTTACCACGCTGGTTCCTAACCTGGGAGTAAGTGTACTTGATCATGACGTCGTGCTGGTTCTGGCAGATATTCCCGGCCTGATCGAAGGCGCGCACACCGGGCTGGGTTTGGGAGATACTTTCCTCAGACATATCCAGCGTACGAAGGTGTTGATCCACATGCTGGATGGTTTATCTGAAGACCAGATCAGCGACTATGCCCAGATCAATTCTGAATTGGCTTTGTTTGACCCGGAATTGGGCGAAAAAGCGCAGGTGGTGGTGCTGAATAAGATGGATGTGCCGGAAGTCAAGGAGAATTACGCAGCGCTGGAAAGAGCCTTCAAGAAGCGTAATGTGAAATTATTCGCAACATCGACCGTGACGAGAGAGAATACGAAAGAGATTCTGTGGCAGGCGCATAATCTGCTGCAGGAAGCGCCCGAGCCGATCGAGAAAACCGAAACACTGCCCATTTACCGGCCTGAATCTGATGAGCACGCTTTTGATGTGCTGCGTTCGAATGAGGGCTGGGTGATCAAAGGCGCGGCCATTGAACGCGCTGCAAAAATGACCTACTGGGAATACTTTGAGTCTGTGCGCCGCTTTCAGCGCATCATGGAAGCGATGGGGATCCATGCGATGCTGCTGGAGAAGGGGGTGGAGGAGGGCGATACTGTCAGGATCGGCGACAAGGAATTTGAGTGGACCTATGATATGGGGGCGGTTTGATGAATGATCGCCGGATCGGTGTGTTTGGCGGCACATTCGACCCGCCGCATGTGGGCCATCTGATTCTCGCGATGGAAGCGGCTGACCAGCTGAAACTGGAGCAGGTGCTGTGGGTTCTTACGCCGGACCCACCCCATAAGCAGGGTAAACGGATCACAGCGATCGAGACACGCATCGCGCTGGTACAGGCGGCGATCGACGCGGATCCACTTTTTACGTTGAGCTATGTGGATATCAACCGGCCTGGACCACACTACATCCTTGATACAATGCGCATTTTACAAGAGGAATACGCTGAGGATGCGCTGGTCTATTTGATGGGCGGCGACTCACTGCAACATCTTTTGGATTGGTATAAACCGGTAGATTTCATTTACGTGTGTGATTATGTGGGTGTCATGCGGCGGCCGGGCGAGCAGATCAATATCGATCATTTGCGGGATGGCATTCCGGAATTGTTTTCCAAATTAGAATTTATTGATGCGCCTTTATTGGAAATCTCATCCAACCAGATCCGACAGCTGGCGGCAAATGGACAACCATATCGCTATTACCTGCCATCGCGCGTTTTTGAGATTGTGCTGGAGTTGGGGTTGTACGATGAAGGAGAAACAGATGGGTAGAAAGAGAATTCGCATTTTCATGCCATTGATGCTGGTGGTTTTGACCTCAATGATTTTGAGCAGTTGTATTCTCGTGCTCGAACCGACACCTGTGCCAGAGACAGTAGTACCAACCGAAACAGTAGTGAGTATGACAGCAACATTAGCACCTTCATCGACTGCTGTAACCAATACGGTTATTCCCAGCGCAACTTACACACTAACCAAAACCGCAACCCCGACCCAAACATACACGGCAACTCCCTCACGCACAGCTACCGCAACTAATACCGCGACCGCAACCTGGACAGCAACCCCCACACGCACACCCACCGCGACACGAACTCCATCCGCTACTTCAATGCCATACAGGTTGCAGCAGGGCAGCCCGGCATACATCAGCAACTATGCCCATCCACAAGCCGGATGCAGCTGGATTGGCGTAGCCGGGCAGGTGTTTGGGCCTCAGGGCTTGCCACAAACCAACCTGGTGGTTGTGGTGGAGGGGGTGTATGGCGGGAAAGTGATCGATGCAGTCGGCGTGACGGGAACTGTGGCCGGCGACACTTACGGACCTGGCGGGTATGAAGTGCCTTTCAGCGATAAGCTGCTGGCAACGCAGGGGATGTTATCTGCGCAGGTGTTTGACCTGAACGGCAATCCGCTGGCAGAAGCAGTCACTTTTGACACCTATTCCAGCTGCGCTAAAAACCTGATCATCATTAACTTCTCACAATAAGAGGATGCCTGCGAATGGAGTGATGATCTAATGCGGCAAAACCGGAATTGGTTAGACAAGTTGTTTATTGGCTTGGTTATCACCTGTGTAGTATTAGCGTGGATCGTTATCGCTGTGGGGGCGATCGCCTGGGCGCGCAAAGACTTATTCTTTTCAAATAATTCCGCGCTGACGCCGTCTGTTAGTAAGGGGATGGAAGAAACCTCTATACCAATGACAGAGGCAACAGCAACTGCTGATCTGGAACCAAAACCGCTGACGACTGCGGAGATCCTGCAAAGCACGCGGGTAGGGCAAAATGATCTTTTTGCGCTGGCTGAGAAGTATCTGGGCGTGACCGATGTTCCGGTCAGGTTGTCAGCTGCGCCAGTGGTGTATGACATTGGGGAAATGCGTAATTTTTGGATCCTGAATGTGAACAGTAATTCCTACCGAATGGCGGATGCTGTGCTGGCTTACCAGACAGATCATGTGCATTTCTGGATTGAAAACGGGGTGAAATATGAACCGGGTGATGTCAAGCGGCTGACGGACACATTTGAGGAGCAGATCTACCCCCGCAACCAGGCATTGTTTGGAGCTGAATATACACCCGGTGTGGATAATGATCCGCACCTGACGATCCTGTATGCTAACGACCTGGGAAGCGCGGCGGGATATTTTTCCTCCGCGGATTCATATCCCGCACAGATCGAGAATTATTCTAATCAGGCAGAAATGTTCTATCTGTCTGCGGATCACGTACGATTATCCACCAACTATGTGTATGGGGTGATGGCGCATGAATTCCAGCATATGATCCACTGGCAAAACGATCGTAATGAGTCTGCCTGGATCAATGAGGGTTTATCGGAACTGGCTGTTGATCTGAATGGTTTTGATCTGGGCGGGTTTACATATTTGTTTGCGCTCAACCCGGACCTGCAGCTCAATTTTTGGCCGGGCAGTGACCAGGGATCTTCAACTCCGCACTATGGGGCCTCATACCTCTTTATCAAATATTTACACACATTATATGGCGATGGTTTCATCAAAGATCTGGTAACGGAGCAAGAAAATGGTTTCGATGGGATCGTTTCTGTCATGCGAAAGCATGGACTGATTGACGCGGATGCAGAGTTCCCGGCAGAAGCGCTCTTTCAGCGCTGGAGTATCGATAATTTCGTGCTGGCAGAGAACATCGACGGTGAGATGAGCGATTATCAGTGGGCGCTGATCGGGCTGCCTTTCAGCGAAACCGAACAGATCACCTGCGGCGATGAGGTACGATCGCATCAGGTCCATCAATTCGGCACGGATTATATTGCGATCGACTGCGCAGGTGATTTTGAGATCACGCTGGAGTGGGAAGCAAATGTGCCTGTGCTGCCCATTGATCCTACCTCCGGCTCACGCTATTATTGGTCCAACCGCGGGGATGAATCCGCCATGCGCTTATCACGGACATTTGACCTACGGGAGGCGCAAGGCCAGGTGAAGTTATCGTATTGGACCTGGTATGACATTGAACGGGATTACGACTACCTGTATGTGAACATCTCTGAAAACGGGGTGGATTGGGAAAACTTGCGGCCACCATCCTGCTCCGCAGCAAACCCGACTGGCGCAAATTATGGCTGCGGGTATAACGGAAAATCTGAAGGGTGGTTGCGGGAAGAGATTGATCTGACGCGCTTTAGCGGCAAGGAGATCACGATCGAGTTTGAATATATCACCGACGCAGCGGTGAATGGCGATGGGTTTGTGCTGGATGATGTTGCCATTGAAGCGATCGGTTATGCTGAAGATTTTGAAGGAGCTGCGCAGGGCTGGATGGCGGATGGATTTGTGTTGATCGAGAATAGCCTGCCGCAGCGGATGGGGATCACCATGTTACGCGGAGAGGAGTATGTGAGTGAATATCAATCCATTCAGGAAAACCCTGCAAGCATCACAATCCCGGTTCGCTCGGAAAAAGATGGTGAGACGGTGATGATGGTGTTAAGCGGGCTGACGCGATACACACACATACCCGCACAATACAGGCTGCGAGTGACGCAGATTCCTTAGCGGTTAGGCCTGTTCCTTATACGCTTCAATTTCTCGCAACAACTGTTCGCGGCGTTGATCCACCGCATCTTTGATCTGGCTGACAAAATCATTAAATCGGTATTTCAGCGCTTCGCGGGTTTGATCACCGCTCTCCGGCGCGTAAAGCAAAATCAGCACGCTGCCAATAACACCACCCAGCATCGCGCCAAATAGAAATTTTCCCATTCTTCTCATGAGGTCTCCAATTAATTAATAAAAATGTCCAATGTCTGATTATTATACATGCTAACAACAGGTCACCGGGCGCAGTCGCTGAAAGATCGGATCGTGAATAGTGTGTGCGATGGTTAAGTGACAACAACGCGATCGCGCAGCGCAGTGACACGCGCCTTTGCCAAATCGGGCAGGGTTTGCAGGAGATACAAGGGGGCGGTGCCTTCCATCTTGATGCTGGCGGTGACGCTGGCCATCAGCGCGGATTCGAGCGGGTCAAAATGGGTGATGTATCCGCTGCTGAAACCCCCGCAGAAGGCAGGATAAACACCAATCGGGTCGATCTGCCTGGTGGGATAACGCGGAATGCGGTATTTCTTGTGCGCGGGTTGATCGAAGAGGAAGTGATCTCCGGAATCACTAAAAATCAGCACGACTTCCACGCCAGTTGAAGCGACGAACTCAACCATTTCCCACATATTCTCATTCTTGCCGAGAAATAATCGCCTGAGTTGATCTTCCGAGGCGACGAATGCCTGTGTCCCGCGAATCAGCGCTGGGAATTCATACCAATACGCCGGCTGCATAAATGCGTCTGAACCGCAAAAGATGAGATTGCCATCTGTTTTAGTTCGGTAGAAGGGCGGCACTATCATCTGGGTATAGAGGTCGGTTGGGGCTAAAACCAATTGGCTGATCTGCAAATAATCCGGGGGAATATCTTCAGGCGTGATGGAGGATGGTCTGCGGGAATGGGTGACCTCTTTAGACGCCTGCGGGGGTTCATACCCCAGCAGGAATTTTGGCAGGGGTTGATTGATGGCATAGAAATATTTCTGCGGACTATCCATCGCGATATCGCCTTCATTATCGATGGCGTAAAAACGTTCCTGATTAAACGCCCCGCGAATTCTTTTTATCCCTGACGTAACACAACCTTCGGATTGATACGCCCGCATCCAGGCTTCAGGCCGATCCTCACTGATCTTGCTGAGGATGCCGGGGTGCTTGCCCCACAAGCGGAATCCCGTTGCGCAATAAAGGGCGCTGCCGCCCGGTGAACTTAATAAAACACGACCATCATGTTGGATGATGGTTTCAAAAAAAATATCACCGACGATGATCGCGTCGGCCGATCGGGATGGATTCATTGATGTGCGTGATGTACGCAGGCTTTATTGAATCCGGCCCAATCCTTTACCGCTCCCTTTTCCCTTGCCGATCAAGGAATAGAGCAGCGAGATCGTTGCCAGTCCAACTTTGCCCAAATTTTTCCGGTTGAAAGGATTTTCATCCCCTTCCAATTCACCTGACTTCTCCAGCAGATAGGCCGCGGCAACGCCAACCAGCGCTCCGGCGATTCCACCGAGCAGATACTTCATGGTGTTGTTGTTTTTATTTTCCATCTCTTTCCTTTTCTAAAACTGTGTGCTTTTTTGAAAAAATGTGATTTATCGCGTACACCCACGCGCTAACCTCAACGAAAGGCGCGGCAGCAGCGCTTGCAATTTTACGGGTGGAGGCGTTTGCCTGTGATGTTTTATCTGTGATGAAAATTGAAGCTGATGAGACCGCTGAGGATGCTTTCAGCATCAGGAAGATGATGAATGCCAGCAGCGGGATGGTGATGAAGACAGGCATGATCAATAAGAAAAGTAAATAAATAGTGGCGATATCACCTGTTTCACTTATCGTTAGCGGAGATGTCGCGGGGTTAAAGACCAGATAATTAATCGCAGCTCCAACGGCGGCGATTAAGAAGATGAGCGGAAGAATAACCTGAAGAAAGGCGTTTTTTTTATTATTTTTTTGAGCAGTCATGAATTTCATTCCTCATTTGCATTTTAACATACCAACCCTGTTATGGTTTGCATACATTATCCGCTAACAGCTTTGCCAGCTCGTCTGGATAAGGAAAGCCATCCTCACGCTTGATCCTGCGCAGGGTATAACACATGCCTGAGGTAAAATTGCCCTCAGCTTGCGTGATCTGATCGATGATCATTTGCGCAGTGCTAAAATCTCCCTGCCAAACATACCCTTCCAGGAATGGCAGCCATTCAGAAGCCATGCGCGGCGATTTGCCATTGGCAAATGCTTCATCTCCCAGGCGTACAATCTCCGGGTAATCGCCAAACTGGCGGGCCAGGTCGGCGGACTCAAAGTAATAACACCAGCTGCCGCTATCAGAAGCCGTGAATAAGGGCTCGAAGGGCGGATGGGGAGGGGATTGTTGGATCAGATCAAGATTTGTGAAGCGGATTTCCTTCACCTGGCGATCGGTCAGGTTGGGGGTTGTGATCGAATTGGCGAACTTGCGGTCCAGGATCTGCAGGCAGGAAGGTGGATCGAAGCGGTACGCGATGGCGTTGCCTGTGTTGCCGTAAAACCTGAATGAACGGTACCCTTTCTGATATTCTTGTTGGAATTCTTCATTCTCAAACCAATCTTCAGTTCTGGCATCTGTGTGATATATGAGATGGGATAGTTCTTCCTGCGCCAGGGGATCGGCATATTGCAGGTTAATAGGTGAGGTGAGCGAATTATCGCTGTAATAGCTAAACCCCGATTCGGAAGTGATGAAGATCGTGTTTTCTGAAAGCGATGGAATGCGCCAGGATAGCTGCGTTAAAAAATCCTGCAGGTTGTCCCAGTCGCGTTTGAATGCAACACTATTTTGATAATTATGGCTTGAGGCCAGTGAGAACAGCGCTGCCAGCACAATGATCATGATCCATCGTTTTCTTTTCAGCAGTGAGATGAGAGATGCGCCAAAGAGACCGACCGCGGGAAAGAAAGCGAGCGTCATGCGATCCCAGGCGAATGTGTTGGTCACTGGCAGGTCCAACCCCCATAGAATTGATCCTGCCAGGAGAAACAGCAGGATGGCCGTAAGGAATTGCTCAAGGCGCGATTTATCCGCTAATTGCCATTCTGGTTCATTTTTTTGGTTTGCTCTTTGGAATGCAAAAAAGAGAACCGTAACACCTGCTGTAGCTGCGATAACTGCCCAGTTGAGATAAGTCGCTGAACGACCAAAGTCAGTAATTGTTGGCACATTAAGGGTGAGTGCCCAGGCATTAATCACAACCGTGTAAAAATCCTGCGGGATGCGGAACAGGATGTCCCTGACCGTCTCAAAGGGTGTATCAACGATGCTGGCGATTCCTTCTGGCTGGTAAGTTGGGAATTTGAAAATGAACACCCGCCAAACGATGAAGGCAGCGAAAACAGCGAGGTATGGAATCCATTGCAGCAGAGATCTGCGAATGCGCGAACCTGGTGATGGAATTTTTTCTGTATTAGTTTTCAAGATGATAAAGGGCCGGATGAATTCCAGCATGGCAAAGTTCTCGATCGAGAACATGGAGAAGTTCAAGGCGACACTGATGATGGTTACTAAAAGCGATGGTTTCTCTTTTTTTTGATTGATGGTCATCAGGTAGAGTGACGCGAGGAACATGGCGAACACACTGAAATGATGGTTATAGATCAGCGCGATCGGCTGCTGGAGAAAACCCGGATAAACCGCAAAAATGGAGGCGGCAATCACATTTTCAGTCTTATTTGCGGGCCAAACTTCGTTCATGATCAGAAGGAAAAGTGATGCGCAGGTCCAGCGCAGGAGCAGGGCGAGGATGTGGTAACCGAGCGGCTGGTAGCCAAACAATGCAGTGGTGGCGGCAAAGATCCAGGCGGAAAAGGGCCGATCGGATGCCACAAAGGCCGGGAAGCCGCCCGGGCCAAAGGCGGAATACTGATATAGATAGGGCAGGTCATCCCAATAGAAGCCGTGAACAGGGATAAGGATGCCAAAATTTAGAATGGAGATGCCCAGAAGCCAGATGAAAGCGGATGATGGATGATTGACCAGCTTTTTCAATAATGTCATCACTGTTTTCACAAAACCTCTCGTTCTTTTTATCATATCGTTGATGCCGGAGTTGCGTATTTGGTTGCTTGTATTGCTGGGTATTTGATACGCTTTACTACCATCACATTGATTATATTCCATCCCTCGCGTTGCAGCCGATCAGTGAAAAAAATGAAATTGATTGTTAACAATATTCCAAATTTACATCCAGCGCAAGACAGGCGAATAAGTATAGCAATGGAGTTAATATCATCCAGCAGCCACATTTTCGCATGACTTTTTGTTTTAGTTGTCGAAAAGCTTATGCGGGTTAATGCGGCATTTACTGATCAATCATTTTCCCTTAAAATATTGTATAATCATATTGCTCAAAGAGAGAGCATATTAACGCCAGTATCTGGCTTACGGAATTTGTTTAAGACCTGCTTTTATAAGCAGCTGGGATTACATAATAAATACGGACAATAAAGGGAAAGCTATTTTGATATTCATCTTTCATTAGAAAGAAGCAATTCACTTAAAGTTCATCGTATTTATCGCGTGCTATACACTTAAATAACCGTAGCCAGTAGGCGGCTGCGGTTTTTTATATGGAAAAGACGATTACAGGCATTGAGACACAAAAGAATAACCCGAACCGGTTGAATGTCTACCTGGATGATGAATTTGCCTTTGGCATCAGTCGTTACGTGGGGGCGTGGTTGACAACGGGTAAGAAAATAACCAATGAAGAAATTGAACAACTGGTTTCACATGATGCGCGAGAGAAAGCGTTCCAGAAAGCGCTGTATTTCATCAGTTATCATCCACGCAGTGAAAATGAAGTACTGGAAAAATTAACCGGTCTGGGCTTTTCCGATGCGCTGATCGATGATGTATTAGAGGAATTACGCGAAAAGAATTACATCAATGACCGCCAATTCGCTGAGAATTGGATCGCGACCCGATCCCAATCCAAACCTCGCAGCCGGAAGATGTTCGGTTATGAATTGCGCAGGAAACAAATCAGCGATGCGATCATCAACCAGGCGCTTGAGAGCGCACCAGCTGACGAAGAAATGGCCCTCTCGCTCGGCGAGAAATATTATCGGCGGTACATGCACCTGGATGAGCACACGATCAAAACCAAATTGAAAGGGGTGCTGGCACGCAGATCGTTCCCTTTTGATGTGATTGAAGAAGTCATTATCACGATATTTGAGATGAAAAATAATTTAAAGAAAGAATGAGGAAATGATGGAAACCAATTTAATAATTTTAGGAGTGGTGGTCGTACTGGCCCTGTCCTTCCTGGGCGGCCTGCTGGTTTCGCGAACACTGGGGAAATCAGCACGCCAAAAGGCGGATGCGATCCTGCAGGAAGCACGAGAATCAGTACGCGATATCGAACTGGAAGCTAAGAACCTGGCGATCAAGATCAAGGAAGAGGCTGAAGGCGAGATTACCCGGCGACGGAGTGATCTTTCACGCGAGGAGGATCGCCTGCAAAACCGGCGCGATAATCTGGACGCACGTTTGGAGCGGCTGGAGCAACGCGAAGTACAGGTGAACAAACGACAGAGCGCGGTTGATAAACGGTTCAATGAAGTCGAGGAGTTATACCAGCAGGAAATGCAAAAGTTGCAAGAGATTTCCCGTATGACGGACGAAGAAGCTAAAGCGTTATTGCTCTCTGAAGTAGAAAAAGAAGCGCGTAATGATATGGCACGCATCATCCGCCAGATCGAATCAGAAGCGCATCAAGAAGGCGAGAAGAAAGCGCGGCAGATCATCACCGATAGTATCCAGCGGGTGGCATCTGACCAGGTGGCGCAGGTAACCTCCTCGGTTGTCTCGCTTCCAAATGATGAGATGAAAGGGCGGATCGTTGGGCGTAACGGCCGCAATATTCGCGCGTTTGAACAGGCGGCAGGTGTGGATGTGATCGTGGATGACACACCCGAAGCAGTCACAATCTCCTGCTTTGATCCCACGCGGCGCGAGATCGCGCGCCGCGCGCTGGCACAGCTGGTCGTAGACGGACGTATTCACCCTGCGCATATTGAAAAAGTGCTAGCCACCGAAGAAAAGGAAGTGAATAAGATCATTCAGGAAGCCGGAGAACAGGCTGCCTTTGATGCCGGCATCGCTGGTTTGCCGGGTGAGGTGATGAAGATGATGGGGAGACTCAAATTCCGCACATCGTTTGGGCAGAACCAACTGGCACATGCGGTGGAATCTTCATGGATCGGCGCCATGCTGGCCTCGGAGCTCGGGGCTGATATTGAGGTGGCCAAGACTGCGTCTTTCTTACACGATATCGGCAAAGCGATGGACCACAACACCGAAGGCACACATGCCCAGATCGGTGCGGATTTCTGCCGGAAGTACAAGGTCAATGAAAAAGTGATCAACGCGATCGAATCGCACCACCACGAGACGGAACAGCAATCGCTGGAAGCGGTGATCGTTGAAGCTGCGGACGCCATCTCCGGCGCGCGCCCAGGCGCACGCCGTGAAAATTTGGAGCAATATATCAAGCGCTTGAAAGCGCTGGAAGAAATGGCGCATTCATTCAAAGGCGTCAGCAGCGCTTATGCGATCCAGGCGGGGCGTGAAGTGCGCATCATTGTCAAGCCTGAAGAAGTGGATGATCTCGAATCAGCCCGGATCGCGCGCGATCTGGCGAAGAATATTGAAGAAACAATGCAGTATCCTGGCCAGATCAAAGTAACAGTGATCCGCGAGTCACGTTCGATCGAGTACGCCAAATAGAAGAATCACAGAATGACATAATAGCGGAAGCCCATCGGCTTCCGCTTTTTTATAGAAATGGGTTGTTAAGTTTCTCTTCCTCAACTGTCGTCGCCCTGCCGTGGCCGGGGAAGAGCCGGGTGTGATCGGGCAGGGTGAAGATCTTCTTGCTGATGCTTTTGACTAAAATGGATTCATCGCCGCCGGGCAGGTCTGTACGCCCTACACCGTGATAAAAGATCAGATCACCGCAAAAAGCAGCATTTTCATCGGCACAATAATAAGTGACGTGACCGGGTGTGTGGCCCGGTGTATGCAGGACGGTGAATGATGACGCACCGAATGAGAGCAGATCGCCATCACGCACGAGGTCTTGCGGGGCTGCTCCCGGATCGAAATCAAAACCGAAATCACGCGCGCCGCCCGCGCCCGCCCAGAGCGGCAGCGCATCGGGATGGATGAAGACAGGCAGAGGGCCCTGTGATTGCTCAACAAACCAGTGTACGCCGCCGATATGATCGAAATGCGCATGCGTGATCCAAATCTGTTTGAGTCGTAAACCATTGCTGATTAGATGCTTCTGGATCTCATGGCTGGGCGCGGCCGGGTCGATCAGCACAGCTTCTCCGCTGATGCTATCAAAGAGTAAATAGGTGTTATTTTCGATCGGCCCGATGATGAATGTATTAATTTCAAATCCCATTATTCATCTCCCAAAGCATGTTTGTGGATAAAGTCCAACGCGCGCGCGAAAACGATCTCACGTTCGACATCTTCTGTGATCACGTGGCCGCTTTCTGCAAGCATAAGGGTTTCAAGATCATTTCCCTGGAAATGGCTGGTGTACCATTGCTGATGACTTTCCGGCACCTTACGATCAGAACGAGAGTTGATCATCAGGACGGGAATATGGATGTATTTGAGGTTGGCATGGACTGCCTTGATCAGATCCATCAGCTCCGCGATGGAACGGGTGGGGTAGGCAGGATAGTCGATGTGGGTTCTTGCGGTTTCCTTGTCAACCGTATCGCTGCGGCCTTTATCGACAAATGGCACCAGCAGGCTTAGCGGTTTGGCAATCTTGATACGCCAGTCGGCTTCAATCTGATATGGGGTGGACATGACGATGGCGCCATTCAGCGGGAGGTAAGAAGCCGCCAGAAGGGAGAGGAGGCCGCCCATGGAAAGGCCGGCGATGAAGACATGATCGCAGCATCCGCGCAGCAAGTGCAGACCGTCTTCCACCGATGTGAGCCAATCGCGCCAGCGCATACGGGACATGTCCTTGATATCGGTGCCGTGCCCCGCGAGGCGTACGCCATACACGGTGATGCCCTGCTGATTGAGAGCATCGCCCATCAGGCGCATCTCTTTGGGTGTTCCGGTGAAGCCATGCACAAGCAAGCAACCCGTTTTACCCGCAGGCAGAAAAAAGGGTTCAGCGCCTGGTACAGTCATTTTTTCCATCATGATCCTCCCTGTAACCTGATCAGTTCGCGGTCCAGTGTGGTCAGAGTTTCCAGTTCTTGACCCAACAAGCGCATATCATCCTCAATGCGGACCCCGCCGACTCCGCGCAGATAGATGCCGGGTTCAATGGTAAAGGCAGCGCCCTGTGGGATAAATCCTGAGTTTTCCGCAGAAATGTAAGGCGGTTCGTGCGCCTCGAGTCCGAAACCATGCCCGGTGCGATGCAGGAATGCCTCGCCATAACCGGCGTCAGTGATGACGGAACGAGCGGCATCATCAATCATCTTTCCGGTAAATTCTGTGCTATGCAGATCGCGCGCGGTTTGATTGGCGGTTTTGACAACGCGGTAAACTTCTTCCAATTGGGGGGAAACGCTGCCAATGGCGAAAGTGCGGGTGATATCAGAGATATAACCCTGATAGCGCGCTCCCCAATCGATGATCAACAGATCACCTTCGCATAGCAAACGATCGCCTGGGACAGCATGTGGGTTGGCGCTGTTCGGGCCGGATGCCACGATTGGAAAGAAAGGCAGCTCCGGATCAGAGCCTTCACGCAGCAGGTTGATGACCAGCTGGTTGGCAATCTCTTTTTCCGAGACGCCCGCTTTAATGGCGGGCAGTGTTTTTTTGAGTGCGGTTTGCGCGATGCGGATGGCAGCGCGGATATGCGAAATTTCTTCTTCATCCTTGCTGGCGCGCAGAGTTTCGACCATGGCTGCGGCAGAGGTAAAGCGGATGTGATCGTAATGATACCCCAGCAAGTCCATCTCGAGATAGCGCATGGCTGTGGGTTCAACCCCGATTAGGAGATTTCCAGCGTTGAAGCGGTTGATGGCGCGGCTGAAGGTATTCACCCAATCTGCGTGTGATTCATGGTAAGGGAAAGCAGCTAAGTGGATTGGCGTGTGCACCACCTTGTCCGTTTCAAATTCGGGAAAGATGAAGGCAGGTTCTTGATCGGCTGATACCAGCAGAACAGCAGGCCTTTCTGAGAGATGAAAATGCAGCCCGCTGAAATAGATCTGGCTAGGGCCGGCTATGATCGCGACCAGATCCAGATCGCTTTTTGCGATGAGTGTCTGCAGGCTTGCGATCCGTTTTTCAAACACACTTTCCATGATCAGGGAACCTCTTTATTCGTGCTGTGTGCGCAATGCTTTGGCCGCTGTAACCATGTTCTGCAATGCCGGCTCCACTTCCTCCCAGCGGCGTGTTTTCAGCCCGCAATCCGGGTTGACCCACAGGCGTTCTTTCGGGATGACAGTGAGCGCTTTATTAAGCAGATCTTCGATCTCTGTCTGGGTTGGGATGGTTGGCGAGTGGATGTCATAAACGCCCGGGCCGATTTCGTTTGGATACGCTTTTTCCTTAAAGGCATCCAGCAGTTCCATCTTTGAGCGGCTGGCCTCGACCGAAATCACATCCGCGTCAAGCGCGATGATGGCATCGATGATGTCGTTAAATTCGGCATAGCACATGTGGGTATGGATCTGGGTCCTGTCCTGCACGCCGGATGCAGCGATACGGAAACATTTCACGGCCCAATCCAGGTAATCGTCCCACCCCTTGCGCTGGATTGGAAGGCCTTCGCGCAGAGCCGGTTCATCGATCTGGATCGCTTTTGTGCCGGCAGCTTCCAGGTCAGCGACTTCCTGGCGGATGGCATAGGCAATTTGCTTGCAGGTTTCTGCCAGGGGCTGGTCATCACGGATGAACGACCACAGCATGATCGTGACCGGTCCGGTGAGCATGCCCTTCATCGGTTTTTTGGTGAGAGACTGGGCGTAGGCGGTCCAGGCAACCGTCATCGCATGCGGACGGGAGACATCACCAAAGATGATGGGGGGGCGCACATAACGCGACCCATAGGATTGCACCCAACCGAATTTTGAGAACGCGAATCCGGACAGCTTTTCTCCGAAGTATTGCACCATATCATTGCGTTCAAATTCGCCATGTACCAGCATATCGATACCGATCTGTTCCTGGAAATCCACCGTGCGTTTGATCTCTTCTTTCAGAAATGCTTCGTACTCTTCAGGGCTGAGCGTACCTTTGTTGGCATCAGCGCGCGCTTTACGCACGGCTGGCGTTTGCGGGAAGGACCCGATGGTGGTGGTGGGGAAGAGTGGTAAATGCAGAGCGGCATCCTGCTGTTTTCGGCGCTCAGGGTATGCGGACTGGCGATTGATCTGACCTTGGTCAATGTCCGAAAGAGCCGGCAGCTGAAGATCAGCGTTGACGAACCTGGAAGCGCGCCGGCTGGCAATGATGGATTGGTTGGCGCGGATGAAACCACTATCTGTTTCGTTCGCATCCAGTGCTTTTTCCAACGCTGCCAGGATGTGCAGCTTTTGCTGGGCGAACGCCATCCAGGACCGCACCTCGGGATCGATCCCGTCTTCGCGCTCGACATCATAGGGCAGGTGCAGGAGGGAACAGGAAGGCGACAGCTGAATGGTTTGGGCTTGCGAGCGGGAAGCGATCGATTGAACCATTGCAATCGCCCGCGCCATATCTTCGCGCCAGATGTTGCGTCCGTTCAAGATGCCAAGCGAAAGAGCTTCGATCTGCCCCAACTGCGCGCAGAAAGTCTGGGGATCGCTTGTTTGCGTCAGATCAACATGCAGCCCTTCAAATGGTGATTGCTGTATGAGACTGCTGTTGAGGCTGAGGTCAGCGAAATACGCAGTGAGCATTATCTTTGGGCGTGCGGTGAGCGCGCCGAGCGCATTAAACATCTTTAAGTAAGTCGTATGTCCGGGCGGGGTGAGATCTGTTGATAGGACGGGTTCGTCCAGCTGGATCCAGGGGATGCCAGCGTCTATTAATTTTGAGAATAATTGCGCATAGACAGGCAACAGGTCATCAATGCGTGAAAGCGGGTCAAACGATTTCTGGGACGACTTGGCCAGTGCTAAATAAGTGACTGGACCCAGGATCACCGGCCGTACCTGGATATTCATGCTGGATGCCTGTTCGATCTCATCCATTAGTTTTTGTGGATGCAGGGAAAACGCGGTATGGACGTCAATTTCCGGGACAATGTAGTGATAATTGGTGTTAAACCACTTGGTCATTTCCATGGCCGGGATCGGCTGGCTTCCTGATTCCTGGTAGCCGCGTGCCATGCTGAAATAGAGATCTTGCGGATGGGAAAAATCCAGCTCTTTAAAGCGGGGCGGGATCGCACCGAACATGAATGTATGATCGAGCACATGATCATAAAAAGAGAAATCTCCGGCTGGGATGGTTTTGATTCCTGTTTCACGCTGGAAGCGCCAATTTGCTTCCCTGATGCTGCCGGCAGTGTCCAGAAGGTCTGTAATGGGTAGTTCTCCGCGCCAATATTTTTCCAGCGCGAACTTCAATTCGCGATTTTTTCCAATTCTGGGAAAACCAAGGTTTGCTGATGTGTACATAGATTTCCTTTCTTTAATGCCCGGGCAGGTTTTCTGCAAATAGTTTTTCAGCAGTTTCAAATGATAACTGAATTAATTGATCATTGAGAATGATCTCAAATAAATAGTTTGCTCTATCGTTGGCGTTAACCTGCACGATCACACCTGGCTGGATGCCTAATTGCGCTAACCTGGTCATCATGTTGTAGTCTTCTTCCAACAACTCGTGGATGCGGCGGATAATGGCCACACTGCCTTCGATAAACCCGGTTAAAGGCAGCCAGTGTTGCGATGCATTTTCCTGGCCTGGAAGCGGGTTGCCATGCGGACAGACATTGGGGTCATCCAGCGAGGTGATCAATTGCTCTTCCACCAACGGTGAAAGTGTATGTTCAATCTTGTGGGCTTCCTCATGCAATTCTGAGAGGGGGATATTCAATACGCGGGAAAGAAGCCACTCGGTCAGCATGTGACGCCGCAGGACGGATCTGGCCGCCTCATACCCTGATTCAGTCAACGTCACGCGCTTTTTTTCATCGATCTCAATCCAGCCATCGCGCAGCATGCGTTTGAGAGTGACGGTGACGGTGGGCGCTGATACATGCATGATCTCTGCCAGGCGCGCACCGATCACCTCTTCCCCATCCCGTTGCAGCGTATAGATGATGCCGAGATAATCCTCAATGGTTGCGGTTGGTGCTTTATTCATTATTTTTTCCGATATTGATTAGCGTATGCTAATTATACGAGCAAGTCGCCTGGGATATTAATAAATATGAAAAGAAATAAGTGGTGTGCGGAGTATAATTTTCTTTTGGATTGCTAAAGGAAAATAATGATCACGATAAAAAACACGCACCAGATCGAATCATTGCGGGCTGCGGGGTGGATCGTCGCAGAGACTTTTGATGTGATCGCGCCACTGGTTAAACCCGGAGCTGTGCTGGCAGATATTGACTGCGCAGCGGAAGATTTCATCCTTTCCAAGGGCGCAGAAACACTTTATAAAGGTATTCAGCAGCGCCCGCGGCAACGACCATTCCCTGGCGTCATTACGGCTTCAGTAAATCATGAGATTTGCCATGGTATTCCCGATGGACGTGTCTTAAAAGACGGTGATATTGTTGGGATCGACATCGGATTAAAATTTAAGGGGTGGTGCGGAGACGCATGCAAAACATTCATTGTGGGTAAGGCCGAGAAGGAAACCGCTCGTCTGGTTGAAACGGCCCGCCAGAGTTTATTTAAAGGCATACACGCTGCGGTGGCAGGCCAGCCTATCGGCGCGATTGGCGAAGCGATTCAGCAATTTGCTGAAAGCAAGGGCTATTCCGTTGTGCGTGAATATGGCGGCCATGGCATCGGCCGGGAGCTGTGGGAGGAGCCATTCATCCCGCATATTGGCCCGGCGTCGCGCGGTCCGCGCATCAAAGTGGGGATGGTGCTGAATATCGAACCGATGATCAATATCGGCCGAGCGGATACGCGCCTTATGCCGGATGAATGGACGGTTGAGACTGCTGACCGCTCGCTTTCTGCGCAATTTGAACACACCATTGCCATTACGGATAATGGCCCGGATATCCTCACAGTTGTCAAATCATAAGGAGTGGTTATGAAACGTTCTTCTCGTTATCTCATGTTTGGCATGTTGTATTTTGCGCAGGGTTCGATCATGGCGTATTTCACTGCATTGAACGCGATCTATTTACGATCATTTGGGTTGGGTTTGAGCGAAGCAGGACTGATCGGCACGATCGGCTTGATCCCGTTTGTGATCAAGATCTTCCTGGGTATGTTGAGCGACAGTGTCAATTTGCTGGGGCTGGGCCATCGCAAACCGTATATTGTCATCGGGCTGATCATCCAGGCGGCGTGCTTGCTGATGGTTCCCCTGATAAACGCTGGGCAGCAATTCTGGCTGTATGCGCTGGTTGCCTTCCTGATGATGATGGGGATGGCGCTCTATGATACCTGCACGGATGGCATCGCACTTGATACGACCCCGGCTGAGGAGGAAGGTATCATCCAAGGATTTATGGTCGGCGGACGGGCAGCGGGAATGGTGATCTCCTCGGCGATGCTGGGGCTGGTCGTCCAGAACTTTTCCTGGGCCGCTGGTTTCATGATGTTGGCTGTGGTGACATTGCTTCCGCTGCCGCTGGTGTTTAACGCAAAGGAAGCAGAAAAGGAAGCATCATCGCGCTTTGAGTGGGCAGCTTTTAGGTCTTTTACAAAATCGCATGTGATCGCCCTGGGCATTCTGGGCGCGCTGTATTCCTTGATCATTAATGGCGCCAATCAGCTGGTCAACCCGTTCCTGGTTGAGCGCTTCCGGATCGACATCGCGACCGCTGGTTATGTTGCGACGGTAATCGGCCTTGGGACGGTGCTGGGTGGTCTGATCGGCGGCAATATTACCGTTCGGATCGGGCAGAAACGATCCGTGCAGGCTGCCATTGCGGTCACGATCCTGGGAGTGGGGTTGCTGCCTGCCATCACCGCTGCGTGGATGGCGTGGGTGTTGGTGTTTATTTTTGGATTTGCCTTTGGATTCTATGAAACCGTCTATTTCGCGATCTCAATGCGCGTGACAGATGGGCGGATTGCCGCCACAATGTTCTCGATCTTAATGGCGGTCGCCAATATTGGCACCGGGATTGGGTTGGGATTGAGCGGTGTTCTGGCAGATTCGCTCGGATTCTTTATCACATTCCTGATCATCGCGGCGCTGAATATTCTCGCGCTGCCGCTGATCCGGCTGATCTTCTCTCGCGGACAATCAATGGAACAGGTCAGCTAAAAAGCGCGCATGAGGCGCGCGATATTATTGGGCTAAGGAGAAATAGTTATAGACTGCCTGGGAGATTTGCGCCTGTAACGCATTGGCGACATCAAAAATGAGCTGGGTTGGCTGATACATCGCAATAACGAGAATATAATCTCCATATTGGGTAAAGACAATACCTGAATGCAGGATGGTGCGGATCACGCCATCATTTTCCCGGATCCAACCATGTTTGTTGGCGAATTTCGTCCCTTCCGGCAATCCAGCTTCGATCAGCGTATGTGTCTTATTGCGATTGAGATAGCTGATGATGAGCTGGCATTCTGATTGGGTGATTTCTCCATTGAAGACTGCAGCAAAACTGCCGCCGCCGGTCTGCGCGCATTGATAAATGTCATCGAGGATCATGCCCAGTTCCGCGGTAGTGGTCTGGTTGTAAGGGTCCAGCGCAGTGGTGTAATCCAGGCGTGTGTTGGCAGGCGTAACATAGCGCTGCAGCAAAGGCGCGCCAAAATAAAACTGTCCTGCTAAAAATGTGTTCTCCAGACCAAGTTCACGCAAGTCCTCTGTGATAAAAATCGGCCCAATATCATTTTCGATGTACAGGTTCATCAGACTATCGGCTGGTGGGTTTTCTGATCTAACTATCATCCCTTCGATCAGATCCGCTGCGGTTTGGGGGGTCGGTTCCTCCATCCGGCGAAAAACAGAGACGAGGATCGGGATCTTGATCGTGCTGGCAGCGGTAAAGGCGATGCCGGGATCATAACTCACGCCGCGTTCGTACGCGAAATTCAACTCCTCACGTTTCTTGAGATCCATAAGATATACTTCTGTCAGACCATCGTAGCCGGAGCGGTCGATGGTCTGCTGGATGAGCGTTTCAAGATTCTCGATGGAGGGACGTTTGGATGCGACATTGCTGACCACAAGCGAGGCACTGCGATCGACCGGGGAGGTTAAAGCCCGTTCAACAATTGGAATGGAACTCTCAATATCGAGTATTTTGCCCGGTTGCCCGGATTGGAAATTGACCGTGCCGGGGATGGGAATGGAAATGGATGCGGGTTGATCATAGCGGGAAGCGATCTCAGATAAAAGGAAATTTCGCAGCCTATCTGTTTTAATGTCGGCCTGCAAGGGGGTTTCGCTGGTCTGGAACGGCCGATTCCAGAGATAATTCCAGAAGGACGACCAGAATGGGAGTGTAACACGCTGCTGATCTGCCGCCGCGATCATGGCTGGCAGGTTGAGCTCAAAGCCGAGCGCGGAAGGTTTGGCTTGAACATAGATGTCCTCGTAAGCAAGCTCAACGGGTGTGTTGAAAGCCTGCGTGATGCGTTCGGCTGCCTGCTGCTGATCCAATCCCCCGACAGGAATGCCGGCAATGCGGGTTCCGGGAGAGAAACCGGCTCGCAGTCGGCTGAAACGGATCAACTGCACGACAGTCAGAATGGCTGCGGACACGATCAGCAGAATGGCGATCCAGCGGATGAGATTATAGCGATTGAATTTCAAGCAATTTCTCCAATAGTCAGAAGCGTCCAAACATTTTACCAGACGCAAATACTTCCAGATATCGACTTTCCAATACTAATAGATTTTTTACACTGCAACAAGGCCCATATTTTATGGAAAAATGCACATCCAGCGGTATATAGAAGTAATTTTTTTAGTTTGACACGCTGATATACTTATTCCATGGACATCAGCCGGGATCAGCTGGCAAACACTTTACGCAAAGTATATTTGTTTCACCGCCTGCAGGGTGCGGAGATGGAGACGCTTTTAACGAAGGCGGAAATGGTTTTTTTCCCTGCTGGCAAGATGATCTTTCTTGAAAACGCGCGCGCGGAAGCACTGTATATCGTTTTTGAGGGACAGGTGGAGATTCTGAAGGAACGAAAGCAGACCCTCCTGCATAAGAATCTGATCAAGCCCTTTCATGCTTTTGGTGAGGATATTTTTTCGAACGGCGCCCGGCGGACCAGCGCGAGGGCACGGGAAGACACGATCCTGATCAAGCTGGAGAAAGATGTGATTCATACCCTTGCCGGGCAGAACGCGGAAGTTCATAGCGCAGTTCTGCGGCAATTTGCATCCTATAATTACTTGATTGAAAGCAGGTTTACATCATTTGCAGACGAAACGCTGTGCTTCATTTCCCAACCGCACCCGATCGCTGTGGTCTGGCAGATCGTTCTAACGCTGGCGGTTGTTGCGGCTGCGGGCGTGTTGATCATCATCTTCCGTGATCAGGGAATCTTTTCTGCCGGGTTTTTCAGGTGGTTTATTGTTGCTGTGATCACGTCCGGATTGGCCTGGCTGTTGTATGTTTACTTTGAGTGGGCGAATGATTTTTTCTTTTTTACGGACAAACGCGCCAGCAGCACCTGGCGCAAGTATCTGTTATTTGAGGAACGCAGAGAATCACCTTTGAACGCAGTCGAATCTGTGCAGGTGCGTAAGAGTATGGTCGGTAGGGTTTTAGATTATGGCGATCTGGATATCAACACCTATACCGGTTCCGCCCGTATCCGACAGGTGCCTGCCGTCGAGAATGCCCTCGCGATGCTTCAGTTTTTAGTGCAGCGCAGGCGTGGTGAGGATGAGCATGCAATGATGGATGCTTTCCGTGATGATCTGCAGGCGCGCATTGATCCGCGTGCGAGCCGTGTTGGTGATTACGATGGGTTGGGGGACTTGCAGCAAGAAATGGCCGAGAAACCATACCCGGGCAGAGAGGGCAGCACAAACGGGCCAGATGCGGAAGAGATCATATTACGCAAACACTTTACGGTATTGGTCTCAAAAACTTTCATTCCGGTTTTGCTTCTTTTGAGCCATTTCCTTTTTTATCTTTTCGCCCGCCTAAACCAGCTTGGGTTTGCTGAAAGCACGCTGTTTTTGACAGTGATGGCGGTGAACAGCGTGATCCTGTTTTTCTGGGCAGCCTACCGTTATGCGGATTGGCATAATGACCGCTTCATCATTACAAATGCGATGCTGATCGATATCGACCGTAAGCCATTTGGAACGGAGGAAAAACGCAGCGCCCCGCTTGAGCGCATCCAATCCATCCGCTATAAAAAGAATGGCGCTTTTGGATTGCTATTCAATTTTGGAACGGTTTTTATTCGTATCGGGGACGAGGAGTTCACTTTTGATGACATTTACCGTCCTGCAATGGTGACACAGCTCATCTTTGACGCAAAAGATGATGTGCTCGAAAAGAAAAAGGCGAAGCGTCAATTAGAAGAACAGAAACGCGCGCTAAATTGGATCGAATCATATCATCAGCTGCAAAAACAAGAAAAGGATAAGAATGACGATACCGGATAAGCCTTTCCTGTATAATTCGCATGATAGGAAAGAATAAATAAAATGGCATTAAGAGAAGTAATCAAACTACCGCATCCAACCCTGCGCCGCAGCGCGCATAAAGTCGAAAAATATGATAAGGATCTGCAAAAATTGATTGATGACATGATCCAGACCATGCGTGATGAACCGGGCGTGGGCCTGGCCGCGCCACAGGTCAATATTTCCCAGCGGTTGATCGTGGTGGAATATCCTGAGGATGATAGCGTTGAAGACGCGAAGGCAAAGGTGTTCATTGTTGCCAACCCGGAGATCACTGCCAAATCTGATCAGGTTGTCAGCGGCATTGAAGGCTGCCTTTCGGTTCCCAATCTATATGGGCGGGTAGAGCGGGCGCAAACCATCACCGTGCAAGGGCAAAACCAGCGCGGCGCTGATATCCGCATTGAAGCGAGCGGCTGGCTGGCGCGCATTTTCCAGCATGAGATCGATCACCTGAATGGTGTGTTGTTTGTCGATATCGCGGATAAGCTGTTCCAACCGGATGAGCTCGAAGACGCGGTTGAGGTCTGATCTGCAGCCTGTATGATCATCCAACACCTCTCCCTTTCCGGATTCCGTTTTTTTCAGCGGTTGGAATTGTCATTTCCCTCCCATATCAATATGATCGTGGGCAGGAATGCGCAGGGAAAGACATCCGTACTGGAAGCGATCCATTTCCTCTCTCTATTGACATCCCCTCTGGCAGGGCATGACCGCGAGATGGTTAACTTCCGCGAGATGGAGGAGGATATTCCGGTTGGGCGGGTGACGGCAGATGTGATCAAGAAGGAAACACCACACCATATTGAAGCGCGCCTGATATTAACCAAGAATGGCAATGCGAATTTACGCCTGCGCAAGGAGGTGCTGATCGATGGCGTGCAACGCAAGCTGCTCGACACGGTCGGTTTCTTTAATTCGGTGCTGTTCCTGCCGCAGATGACGCGCATCATTGAGGACGGGCCGAGCGAACGCCGCAAATATCTGGACCGCACCATCTCGCAGGCACACCCCGGCTATGTGCGCGCGCTGGCTACATTTAACCAGGCAATCACACGCCGTAACGCGTTGCTGAAGCAACTGAGCGAGCAGGGCGGCAGCGCAGACCAATTGGTGTATTGGGATGAACTGATCGCGGAGAGCGGGGCTTTGATCGTTTTACATCGTACGCGAACAGTGGATGAAATGAATGCAGCAATTCAGCGCAGGCACACCAAACTGACAAATGGGATGGAGTTATCCGAACTGCGATATCTGCCATCATTGGATGAGGACTATATTGAAGGTATCCTCGACAGACAGCCGGGTTTGATGGACGCAAGTGGAGCGCTGCGTGAAATGGACGTGGGTCAGATCAAGGTGATGTATCTGGAAAAATTGAAAATACTGCGCAATGAAGAGATCCGGCGCGGGGTGACAACGATCGGCCCGCACCGCGATGATCTGCTGTTCAGCGCGAATGGGATCGACCTGGGTGTGTATGGCTCGCGCGGCCAGATCCGCACCGCAGTGATGGCGCTAAAACTGGCGGAGGTGCAATGGCTGGAGGAAAAGACGGGGGAGGTGCCCGTCTTGCTGCTGGATGAGACCCTGGCCGAATTGGATGAGCAGCGGCGGGGCCAGCTGCTGGCAGAACTGGCTGCCAACTCACAATCGGTCATGACCACCACGGATCTGGATCTTTTTGACCCGGATTTCGTGGCGCAGTGCGTGGTGTGGCATTTAGAGGATGGCACCATCCGCGAAGGTTAGCTGAGCGGGGTCTTTTTGGGTATGCCCGGTCGGCGCGGAAATTCAGCCGCGGTGGGTTTGATCTTTTTGATCGTGACCAATGTCCGGCTTCCAAAATCCTGTGGCAGCTCGATCTGCGCCACTTTCTCCAGCTTTCCCCCTAACAGTTTAATGGCATTTTCCGCGATACGAATCTCCTCGCCCACATTAGCGCCTTTCTGAGCCAGCGCGTGACCGCCGGCATGCACAAGCGGCAGCAGGTATTCCGCCAGCACATTCAGGGGCGCGACAGCGCGGGCGATGGCCCAGTCGTATTGTTCACGATGGGCAGGATGCTGCCCAAGCATTTCTGCGCGCTCCGCGATTACCGTGACATTGGGTAATTCGAGTGTATCCACAGCCAGCCGGCAGAAATCCGCTTTCTTGTTGACCGATTCCGCCAGGGTCAGGCGCATTTCGGGATAGGCGATCTTGAGCGGGATGCCGGGAAAACCAGCGCCGGTGCCGATATCAATGACAGAGCTGGCGCCGAAGGCGAACACCAGCGGCAGGCAGGTGAGTGAATCGTAGATATGCTTGATCCAGAATTGTTCAGGGTCAGTAATCGAGGTGAGATTTAATTTCTGGTTCCATTCCAACACCAGAGCACTGAATTGGGATAATTGATCCTTTTGCCCTTCGGTAAGGGCAAAAGGTTTGAAGTCATCCAATAATGGAAAATACGTTTGCATCCGGCCAGGTCTCAGGTGATCGAGAGTGTTTCAAACAGGAACTGGTTGAATTTCTCACGTTTTGCGCTCAGCGCAACTTTGGCATTAGGCGCATTACCGGTGCGGAAGTTGACATCGCACACCGTGCGGCCGTCGGTCAGCTCACCATTGCAATCGACATCCACGAAACACTCGACCACATCATCGAGCACATCCGGGTCAAGGATGGCAGCAATGCAGAGTGCGTCATGCACCGGGGTGGCGTTGAGCGCGCCCATTTGCTTATCGAAGATCTTGTAACCCTCGATGCGTTCCAGCATAAAGGACGCGGCGGCTTTGGCATAAGGCGTGCCGATGTTTTGAATGGCGATGGCCTGATCATAGGTGGTGTAGGCGGCGTGGGTGGCATCGAGCGGGACGAGCGTGATCGGGATGCCGGACTGCAGGACGATGCGCGCGGCTTCAGGATCGACATAGATGTTCCACTCGGCGGAAGGCGTGATGTTGCCGATCATATGCCCACCGCCCATGATGATCACGTGCGGGATGCGCTGAGCGATACGCGGTTCCAGGCGCAGCGCCATGGCCAGGTTGGTGAGTGGGCCGACCGGGACCAGGATGATCTCCTCGTTCGCAGACATGTAGGTGTCGATCAGGTAATTGACCGCGTGCTGGGGTTGTACCTCGATCGTTGCCTTGGGGATAGGCAGGTAATCGCCATGCACATCGGATTTTTTGGTATAGGGGACATTCGGCTTTCGGTCCGGGTTGAGGGTGCTGACCATCGGCAGCTCGCAGCCGCGGTAAACGGGGATATCCGGGCGTTTGAGGAATTCCATCACTCGCAGGGTGTTCTCGGTGGTTTTCTCGAGTGTCTGGTTGCCGTTCACGCTCAGCGCAGCCAGCAGTTCGATTTCGGGATGCAAGACGGCTGTCATCAGGGCGATGGCGTCATCTGTCCCGGTATCGACATCTAAAATGATCTTGGTGGGCATTGGGTCTCCTTGGTTGTTTTTATTAATTAAATTATAGCGGTAATCATCTTTGCTATAATGGCAGAATGATGAACGAAAAGAAGATCAAAGCGGTTATTTTTGACATGGGCGGGGTGCTGCTGAAGACAGCCGACGCAAGCGCGCGGGAAGCGATCGCAGAGCGTTTTGGAGTCACGCGCCGTGAGCTGGAGGCATATATCTTCTCCAGTGACAGCTCGATCCAGTCGGAAGAGGGACAGCTCTCAGATGTGGAACACTGGCACAATGTTATGCGCCATTTCGGGCAGCCGGTGGGCGATTATATTCAGCTCTATAATGAGTATTTTGCCGGGGATTACATTGACCAGCGTTTGCTGGATTTTGCCGCATCGCTCAAGCCAGTTTATACACTGGCGCTGCTGAGCAACGCCTGGGAGAACGCGCGCACGCTGTTGAGCCAGCGCTTTGATTTTCTTGATCGCTTTGATATTTCAATCTTTTCATATGAGGTCAAAGCGCGCAAACCGGACGCGCGTATTTATCGCGTCATGCTGGAGCGACTGGATGCTGCACCGGAAGAAACGATTTTTATAGATGATGTACAGGAAAATGTGGAAGGGGCGCAGGCGCTCGGCATGCACGCGCTGCGCTTCACAGATTCAGATACAGTTATCGCTGAACTGAGCGGATTTTTAAATCACAATCAGTAAACCGATATGGTATACTCTCCTGCGCTTTGCTTGACACGCAGTGCGCGTACGGGTAGAATTTTACGTCTGACAGAAAGGGCCTGTAGCGCAGATGGGAGCGCGCGTCAATCGCACTGACGAGGTCGAGGGTTCGAATCCCTCCAGGTCCACTTGGGCCCATAGCGCAGTTGGGAGCGCGCCTCAATGGCATTGAGGAGGTCGAGGGTTCGAATCCCTCTGGGTCCACTATAAAAGCCAGGGCAGGAGCAGTATGCCATCCGCCAGAGAGCCGGTTTCACGGTGCAAGTCCGGCAGCGCAAGCGGAGCGCGTGAGGCAGAACTCGCCTGTCAGGTCTTCATGGCCAGGCTGGAAGGGTGAACACAAACAAGTAAGCCTTCCCGGGAAAGCCCGTTACAGCACATCGAGGTGGCCGGCAACGGCAACCAGGGTGGTACCGCGGAGAAAACCTTCGTCCCTGACGGCGAAGGCGTTTTTTATTAACAGAGAAGAAGAGGATAGATGCCCGAGATGACCGATCGATATATACCAGCAAATATTGAGAAAAAATGGCAGGATCAATGGGAGCAGGACGGACTCTACCATGCGGATATAGACCCCAGCAGGCAGAAATATTATGCGCTGACGATGCTGCCTTACCCTTCCGGCAACCTGCACATTGGGCACTGGTACGCGATGACGCCTTCCGACGCCCGTGCACGCTACATGCGCATGAAGGGCTTCAATGTCATGTTCCCGATGGGATTTGACGCGTTTGGACTGCCGGCGGAGAATGCCGCCATCCAGCGCAACATCCATCCCAAAGAGTGGACTTATGCCAACATCGACCACATGCGCGAGCAGCTGAAATCGATGGGTAATATGTTCGATTGGCGGCGTGAAGCAGTCTCCTGTGATCCGGAATATTACCGCTGGACGCAGTGGTTCTTCGCACAGTTGCTGAAGAATGGCATGGCCTATAACAAGATGTCACCGGTGGACTGGTGCCCGAACTGCAACACCACCCTGGCCCGTGAGCAGGTGTGGGGCGATGACCGCCACTGCGAACGCTGCGACACACCTGTGATCAAGAAAGACCTGGCGCAGTGGTTTTTCCGCATCACCAAATACGCCGACGAACTGCTCGATTTCAGCCAGATCGACTGGATCGAGCGTGTACGCCTGCTGCAAACCAACTGGATCGGCAAATCGACCGGCGCGAACGTGGTGTTTAAAACCGAGCAGGGTGACCCGCTGGAAGTGTTCACCACGCGGCCGGACACGCTGTGGGGCGCGACCTTCATGGTGCTGGCCCCTGAGCATCCGCTGGTGGGAAAGATCACCACAGCGGAACACAAGGCGGAGGTGGAGGCGTATATTGAAGAGGCCGTGCGCCAGACGGAGATCCAGCGTGAATCGACCGACAAAGATAAAACCGGCGTTTTCACCGGCGGATACGCCATCAACCCGGTCAATGATGAAAAGATCCCGATCTGGGTGGCGGACTATGTGCTGATGACCTACGGCACTGGCGCGATCATGGGCGTGCCTGCACATGACGAGCGCGATTTCGCGTTCGCGCGCAAGTTTGGGTTGGATGTGATCGTAGTCATCCAGCCGGAAGACATGGATGCGCTGGATGGCGCGACCATGCCGGCAGCGGTGCCTGCCAGGGGCGTGATGGTCAACTCAGGTTCGCTGAATGGCACACCGGCTGACAAGACAATTGAAACGGCAATCGCGTTCGTTGAAAAGAAAGGTGTTGGCAAAGCGGCGGTGACCTACCGCATCCGCGACTGGCTGATCTCGCGCCAGCGCTACTGGGGCGCGCCTATCCCGGTCATTTACTGTGATAAATGCGGCGCCGTGCCGGTGCCGGATGTGAAGCTGCCGGTGATGCTGCCGGATGATGTGGAATGGAAGCCGACCGGCGAAAGCCCGCTCAAATTGCACCCGACCTGGCGCTTTACCACCTGCCCGGAGTGCGGTGGTGAGGCTGAACGCGAAACCGATACGATGGACACCTTCATGTGCTCATCCTGGTATCATCTGCGCTATCTCAGCCCGGATTGCGATACCTATCCCTTTGACCAGAAAGAATATGATTATTGGATGCCGGTCGATACCTATACCGGCGGTACCGAACACGCGACTATGCATCTGATCTATACCCGTTTCTTCCATAAGATATTCCGTGACCTGGGTGTGACCAAAGGTGATGAACCGATGCTGCAGTTCCGCAGCCAGGGGCAAATTCTGGGGCCGGACGGGCAGCGCATGAGCAAGTCGCGCGGCAATGTGGTTGATCCTGATAAAGAAGTTGATAATTATGGCGCGGATACAGTGCGCGCGTACCTGTGTTTTGGCTACCGCTGGCAGGCAGGCGGACCGTGGGATGATGGTAACATCCAGGGCTCACACCGCTGGCTGAGCAAGACCTGGCATGCGATGCTGGAAGAAGGCAGGAAAGGCGATGTTTCAAAGAAAATGCGCAAAGACATGCGCCGCAAGGTGCACCAGACGCTGGCATCAGTGACGCAGGATTTTGAGACTTTTGAATTCAACACCATCATTTCCGCAATGATGGAATTGATGAATGAAATGATCGTGTATAAAGACGCAGGCGGGTGGCATACCGATGAATGGCAGGAAGCGGTCGACATTTACATCAGGATGATGGCGCCGATCACACCCCATATCGCCGAGGAATTGTGGGCGCGGCTAGGCAAGCCTTATTCGGTGCATACACAGGAATGGCCGGCTGTGGATGAAGCCGCGACCAAAGAAGAGGAATTCACGCTGGTGATCCAGGTCAATGGCAAGCTGCGTGATAAGGTCGATGTGCCGATTGGCATTTCGAAAGAAGACGCGCAAGCAACGGCGCTGGCGAGCGAGAATGTGATCAATTTCCTGCAGGGCAAAACACCCCGGCAAGTGATCTATGTGCCCGGTCGGCTGATAAATATCGTGGTCTAAAAGTCCACAACACCTGAAACAACTTATCCGCGCTGCGATGGCGCGGATTTTTAATCAATTTTGGGAGTTCATACCCGCCCATGGGGGACTGTAGCGTATTTTATATTTAAATTAATCAGGTCTCGTAATTTCAGGGTCAGTGATATCAATGCGGATGTTACACCTTTAAACTCGTATACGGCGGTATGTTTTGTTCCATCAGTTGGATGCTCTAGGTTATACCAGGATGATCTATTTATTAGACCGTTTTCATCACTTGCAAGCCGTTCACAGTTCCCATTGGAAATGAATCCAACTATTCAGGTAGGGTTGACCGTCAACATATTCCATGCCCAGACAATATTCCAATCGGATAGGTAGCGCGACTGGGTATAGAAGTTGTTGGGTTTAACTGATGAACGCGCCGTTAGAAGATATATCCAGCCCGTATAATCGAGCCTCAACACCTTTACCTTTGTATGCGGCACTGACGGCTTTGGACACATCCAGCTCACGGGAAGCATCCAACAGGGCGACCATGCTTGGGCCGGCGCCCGACAGACACGCGCCATACGCGCCGGCGTCAACCGCGGCGTCAATCGCTGCTTCAGCCCCAGGCAGCAGCGGAAAGCGGTATTGCTGGTGAATCTGATCCTGCATGGCGAAGTGTAGTTTCTCGTATTCGCCGGTGTAAAAGACTTCGATCAGGTCAATGACATGGCTCATATTGAAAATAGCCTGTGAATAGGCGATCTTGTCTGGCAGCGCTTTGCGTGCTTCAACAGTGGACAGCCGGTAATTCGGCACAGCTACCAGCGCGCGCACGGGGTCGATCGATAATCGCCGGAAGGTGAATCGCTCAGCGTGCTTCCCGACCAGCACCAGCCCGCCCAGCAGGCACGCTCCGGCATTGTCGCCATGCCCTTCCAGTTCGACCGCGAACTGCAGCAGATCCTCATCACTCATGGCAAGCGCCAGCAAGCGCCTGGCAGCCTTCAGGCCGCACACCACCGCAGCGGCGCTTGACCCCAGACCGGAACTGGCGGGGATGGTGTGATGGCAGTCGATATGCAATTCTTCTGGCAATTTTTTTCCAACTGCCTGTGCCAGCTGATCCATGGCGCGGTAGATCAGGTTGCTTTTATCAAGGGGCAGATCATCCGCACCTTCGCCGCTGATCGCAAATAAGGACGCTTGCTTTTCCATGCGAAAAGTGGCTGTATTCCATAGACCAAGCGCCAACCCGAGGCAGTCGAAACCGGGGCCGAGGTTGGCAGTGCTGGCAGGTACATGCACAGTAAAATGATTGTTATCCATGGATGATCTCCTTCTCTAATGCCTCTAATGTTGCCGGGAGGACGCGCGGCTGGCTGAAACGATCTGTGATCACCGCCGGATCTTTGAGCCCGTGCCCGGTGCATACAGCCACGATCGTCTTTCCTTTTGGATGCAGACGCCCGCATTCGATCTCTTTTTTCAGACCGGCGATACCTGCGGCGGAGGCGGGCTCTACCCAGATGCCGGAATCCGCCAGCATGCGCTGGGCGGCGAGGATCTCGTCATCACTGGCGCTGATGATACGGCCGTTGGATTCTTGCGCGGCCGAAAGCGCTTCCTCTCCGCGAGCAGGTTTGCCGATGCGGATGGCGGTGGCGATGGTTTCGGGATGCTCGACAGGATGGCCCAGCACAAGCGGCGCTGCGCCGGCCGCCTGAACACCCAGCAGCTGTGGCAGGGTGGTGCTTTTGAGCTGATGGTATTGCTGGAAACCCATCCAGTAAGCGGTGATGTTGCCGGCATTACCGACCGGCAAGGCGAGCCAATCTGGCGCATCACCGAGCGCGTCGCAGATCTCGAACGCAGCGGATTTCTGTCCCTGCAGGCGATATGGATTAAGCGAGTTGACCAGCGCGATCGGATGTTTCTCGGATAATTGCACCACCAGTGTAAGCGCGTCATCGAAGGATCCATCGATCTGGATCACATCCGCGCCGTAGGCGATAGCGCCTGCCAGTTTACCAGCTGCGACTTTACCGGCGGGGATGATGACGATGGCGCGCATGCCAGCCCGTGCGGAATACGCTGCCGCGGATGCGGCAGTGTTACCGGTGGAGGCGCAGATGGTGGTCTTCGCGCCGCGGGCTTTGGCTTCACTGATGGCAGCGGTCATGCCGCGATCCTTAAAAGAACCGGTCGGGTTGAGGCCTTCAAATTTGATATAGAGCGAAAATCCGCCGCCAAATGTGTCGGCGATCCTGGGGACAGAAATCAACGGGGTGTTGCCTTCGCATAGCGCCACTGGGGCAGCGCCAAGCGGAAGATCGATCAATTCTTTGTATCTTGCAATGATGCCCTGGTAATGCATTGAACTTCCTCCCGATGATTTTATGCCTGAATGAATTCTAATCCCGCATCGGCGATTGCGCCATCACGCATGACCTTTTGTGTGTCAACGCTGCAATCGCCGATGTCTCGATCAAAGGGCGATTGACGGGCAATCGCTGCCGCGGATGCTTCAGACTGTTTAATAACGATAGGTGATGTCATGCTATGAATTGGATGATGCCGACTCTGTCCTTTCCAGCCAGGTCTTTTTCAATTTTAATCGAAGCATGTGGATAGAGCGAGCGGCTGATCGAAAGAAAGCCTTCTCCCTGAGACTGGTCGATCTCGAACAGCGCGGTGCAGCGCGGTTTGCGGATATGTTTCAGATCGTCCAGCAGCGGACGAATTAAGCACAGCCCGTCGGCACCTCCATCCAGCGCTAACTTCGGTTCATATTTGGAGACTTCAAGATGGCGTAGGTGATGGACGGGGATGTAGGGCAAATTGGCGCAAATGATATCGAAGCGATCCTTCACCGCATCCATCAGATTGCATTGGATCCACAGCACCTGGTCACCTGCCTGATGTAAAGTAGCGTTCAGGGACGCAGTGGACAATGCATCCGAAGAGATATCCGTGGCGGTAATCCGGGCTGAATCCAGCTCTTTTGCCAGGCTGATTGCGATACAACCTGACCCGGTGCCGACATCCGCGACGCGTAAAGGCCGCGCGATCGATTGTGCGTCTGCGATTGCCAGTTCCACCAGCAGTTCGGTCTCCGGGCGCGGGATCAACACAGACGGGTTGACATGAAAATCCCTGCCATAGAAAGCTTGCTTGCCGGTGATATATGCCAGTGGCTCGCCGTCCAGCAGGCGCGCGAGCAACGCCTCCAGTTTGTTTAGTTCGCCATCGGTGAGAATGTGATCAGGATGTGTGATCTGCCAGGCGGCGGATTTGCCGAGAAGGGCCTGGATGAGCGCATGCAGCACGGAGATGTGTTCATCCAAAACTGACAGCCGCGACCGGGCGGATTGCAGCCATGCACCCAGTGTGCCCGTTTTAATCCTCCGATTCGATCGCTGCCAGGCGGTCAGATTCCTCGCGCTGGGCCATCTCATCGATGAAGATATCGAGGTCGCCTTCCAATACAGCCTGCAGGTTGTACGAAGAGACATTGATGCGATGGTCAGTGACGCGCGATTGTGGGAAGTTGTAGGTGCGGATCTTTTCTGATCGTTCACCCGTGCCGACTTGCGCGCGGCGTGATGCTTTTTCTGCAGCCTGACGTTTTTGTTCTTCCATCTCATACAACCTGGCGCGCAGGATGCTCATGGCACGCAGTTTATTTTGCAGCTGGGAGCGTTCATCCTGGCAGGCGACGACCATGCCGGTTGGCAGGTGGGTGATGCGGATAGCGGTGGAGTTCTTCTGCACACTCTGTCCGCCAGCCCCCGCGGATTTATACACATCGATCTTCAAGTCAGAATCCGGAATCTTGATGTCCACATCTTCCACTTCAGCCATGACCGCGATGGTGATGGTGGAGGTGTGGATGCGGCCGGACGATTCGGTTGACGGGATGCGCTGCACGCGATGCACGCCGGATTCAAATTTAAAGCGGGAATATGCGCCGCGGCCTTTTACCATAAAGATGATCTCTTTGAACCCGCCGATGCCGGTTTCACTTTGGGAGATCACTTCCAATTCCCAGTGGTGCTTATCGGCATATTGGGCGTACATACGGAACAAGTCTGCTGCGAACAGCCCGGCTTCATCGCCGCCGGTGCCGGCACGGATCTCGATGATCACATTCTTTTTATCACGCGGATCTTTTGGAACGAGCAGTAATTTCAACTCGCTTTCCAGCCGGTCAATATCCTCCCTCAAACGCGAAACCTCCTCCGCTGCCATTTCCGCGATCGCTGCGTCCTCGTTGTTGGAAAGCTGTTCGGCTTCTTTGATCTCGTCCAACGCCGCGCGGTATTGGCGCGCTTTGGTCACCACTTCTTCGAGGTCTGACTTCTCTTTGGAAAGTTCCGCGACCATCTGGTAATCTTCATAGTTTTCAGCGATCTGTTTTTCCAGATCCTGATAATGTTTTTCAACTGCACTCAGGCTATCTAACAGCATTAATAATTCCCTTTGTTCTTTAATATTCGGATTTGCGACAATTATACCAGTGGGGCTTTTCTTACTTAAAATTTACACAGAAAGGGGTATCCGCAGGCAGGGCGATTTATAATAGAAATAAATGGAGGTATCAATGTCATCAAAGAAAGAAGTTATATCGAGCGCGAATGCGCCAAAAGCAGTGGGTCCCTATTCACAGGGTATTCGTTCCGGCGATTTCCTGTTCCTCTCCGGCCAATTGGGGCTTGAGCCACAAACCGGAGAATTCGTCTCAGGCGGTGTGGAAGCGCAGACAAAGCAAGCGTTAACCAACTTAATGCATGTGCTGCAAGACAACGGTGCTGACCTTTCTGATGTTGTAAAAACAAGTGTCTTCCTCGCAGACATTAATGATTTTTCGAAAATGAACGCTGTTTACGCGACCTTCTTCGAAAACGATCCTCCGGCCCGCTCGACGGTGCAGGTGGGAGCGCTGCCCAAACTTGGCCTGGTGGAAATTGAAGTGATCGCGCGCATCAAGTAGTCCTGATGAAAAAAGACCTGATCTGTGTAGTTGATGACGAAAAGCGCATTATCGATTTTATACGTATTTACCTGCAAAAAGAAGGCTTTTCCGTCATCAGCTTTACAGATGGACTGTCTGCGCTGGAAGGCATCAATAGCACCGATCCTGAACTGGTGGTACTGGATGTGATGCTTCCGGGTATGGATGGATTTGAAGTCTGCAAGGCATTACGAACTGATAAGAATAATGTTCCGATCATCATGCTCACCGCCAAAGATGAAGAAATTGATAAGATCATCGGGCTTGAGCTTGGCGCTGATGATTACCTCACAAAACCCTTCAATCCCCGCGAACTTATCGCCCGCATCAAAGCCGTACTGCGGCGCAACAAGCTTTCCAGCAGGTCTTCACAGGATGTGATCACGGTTGGTGATATCCGCATTGACATCGACCGGCGCGAGGTCACCATCAATGGAGAACCGATTTCGCTGCGCACGCAGGAGTTTGAGCTGCTGCGGGTGCTGGCAGAAGACGCGGGCCGGGTTTTCTCGCGTGAACAGCTGCTCAAAGATGCCTGGGGTTATTCGTTTGCGGGACAAACGCGCACCGTGGATGTGCATATTGCCCAGCTTCGGAAAAAAATGCAGGATAGCCAAACGCATATCGAGACCATGACCGGGTTTGGTTATAAATTGATGGTATGAAGTTCTTAACCAGGATCAGTTCGCGCCTGTGGGTCACTTATGTGCTGCTAGTGTTGTTCGTTCTGGCAGTGGCGTTTTCCGGCATTGTGATCGCGTTCCGCAACAGCCCGCTGCTTTACTGGAACGAGTTTGTGCGCTTGAACTATGTCACCAATTCGCTCGCCAACCGGCTGGATTTTCTGGTTGAAAATAACTGGGAAGAGATGATCCATCGTTTCTTGGAGAAGGCAGAGCTGCTGGATGTACGCGTGCTGATATTTTATGATGATGGCTATCTCAAGTTCGATTCAATGGCAGACACGTACGCAACATTTCCAATGATTGCTGATCCAGCGACGGTATTCAAGCGTACGAATGGAAACATTCGCCTTTTTCAGGATAATGACCGCGATTACTGGTTTTACCAGATCAACCCGATCAATGATTCCCTTTACCTGTTATCCGCTATCCCGCGGCCCAAACTGCAGATCAGCGCTATTTTCCAGGATGAACTGCTCAACCCATTATTCCGCGCGGGCATTATCGCCATGCTGGTTGCATTTGTGGTGAGCTGGTTTGTGGCCCGATGGATCACGCGTCCGTTGATGAGTATTTCAGAATCCGCCAGCAAACTAGCCAGCGGAGATTTCCCGCCAATTCCTCTGGAAGGCCCGCTGGAAGTGCAACGGCTGGCCGGCGTTATCAATCAGATGGACCGCCAGGTGCGGGATATGCTGCAATCACAAAAAGATTTTGTCGCCAATGTCTCCCATGAGTTCAAAACACCGCTGACATCGATCCGCGGCTTTGCGCAGGCGATCCATGATGGCACTCTTGAGTCTATGGATGGAACGCAGAATGCAGCGCATGTCATTTTGGAAGAGACGGACCGCCTGAATTATATGGTCAATGACCTTTTAACGCTTGCAAAACTGGATGCAGGCATGATCACGATGGATCAAAGGCCGCTGGATTTGAATGAAATTCTGGAAAAGATCGTCGAACGTTTTTCCTTTCAGATCTCTGACAAGGATCTAACGGTGGAAATCAACCTGATCCAATCTAACAAGGTTCTCGCCGACGGAGAGCGCATCGTTCAGGTGTTTAATAACCTGATCGATAATGCCATCAAGTTTTCACCTGCACACGGACGGATCATCATCAGCGATCAGCAGAATGAGAGATTTGCCATTATTTCGGTTAGAGATGAAGGGCCAGGCATTGCGCCAGAGGAGAGAAAACGCATATTTGACCGTTTTTACCAGGCGGATAAATCGCGCGGGAAACAATCTTCTCGCGGGGTTGGGCTTGGTCTGTCGATCACCTACCAGATTATCAAAGCGCACAGGGGTGATATCTGGGTGGAAAACGATGTGGGACAGGGCGCATGTTTTATGGTAAAACTACCCATAACTCATGCGAGATCAAAATAATTATCCTCTGACTTCTGTCATCGTTCCCTGCTATAACGAGGAAAGAACGATCCAGCTTTTGCTGAAAGCGCTCTCTCACCAAACCTATCCGATCGATAAACTGGAAGTAGTGATCTCAGACGCGCTTTCTACTGATAGCACGCGTGAGAAGATCAAGGATTTCAAGGCGGAAAACCCAAATCTTGCGGTGCGTGTAGTGGAAAACACAGCACGAACCATCCCGGCTGGCGTGAACAGCGCTGCCAGCGCGGCGCGTGGTGAGATCCTGGTTCGGCTGGATGCCCATTCAGAACCAAATCCGGAATACATTGAAACGAGTGTAACGCTTCTTCTTGAAGGAAAAGCGGATAACGTTGGCGGTGTATGGCAGATCCATCCAGGCGCGGACACGTGCATTGCGAAAGCGATCGCGCTTGCCGCCGCGCACCCGCTGGGGGTGGGCGATGCCAAGTATCGCGTGTCTTCCAGGGCTCAATATGTTGATACCGTTCCGTTCGGCGCTTTCTACCGTGAAAAATTCTTCGCGATCGGCGCTTTTGATGAAACACTGCTGGCGAATGAGGATTATGAATTTAACGCGCGCCTGCAGCAACACGGCGGAAAAGTATACATGGATCCACGCATCATTTCCCGCTATCATGCCCGCCCAAACCTGCGAAAGCTCGCGGTCCAATACTGGCGCTATGGATTCTGGAAAGTGAAGATGCTTCAGCGTTTCCCTGATACACTGCGCCTGCGGCAGGCAATCCCGCCGCTATTTGTCGGCAGTCTGGTGTTTTTCGCGGTATTCGGGATTGTTTTTCCGTTTGCACGTATAATACTTTTAGGCGAGATCTTTCTTTATCTCTGTGCCTTGATTACTGCTGGTTTGATATGCCTGTTGCAGAAACGTAAGAAAGCATGCCTGTTGATGCCCGCGGCGATCATCGTGATGCATTTTTCATGGGGATCCGGTTTTCTTTACAGCTTAATACGCAGTTTGTTCAAGGGATAATACGTCAAGAATGAAAAGTAACGGAAATGGTCAGAAACCGCTCTGGCGCATAACGGATAGAGAGCGCCGGTTTATCCTGTTTATTGGCGATATGCTGATGGCAGGGATAGCGCTGGTGATTGCGCTCTATTTTTGGGCGATGGAAGACCAGTGGATGGATTTTACCTGGCAGTTTTTGCAGGACCGCCCGCCGGACTGGTATTTTTCACTGCCCATCTTTTGGCTGATATTTATCATTGAATTGTATGATCCCAAACGGGCAGGGCGGCGCAACGACACCATGCGCGGGGTCGCGACATCAACGATCATCGCCACCGTGCTTTATCTGGGTATCTTCTTCATTTCCGAACCGAAATCACTGCCCCGGCGCGGCGTAGCGGCGTTTATCGCGGCAGCGGCTGGATTGACGTTGTTGTGGCGATTGATTTATATCCGTATCTTCACCACCCCCGCGTTCCTCAGGCGGGTAGTGATCATCGGCGCGGGGCGGGCGGGGTCTACCCTCGCGGAAGAGATCAACCATATTGATCCACCCCCTTACCAGCTGGTGGGTTTTATCGATGACGACCCATTAAAACAAAATACCACTGTGTCCGCACTGCCTGTTCTTGGCGGCAGCACCGATCTGACCAGGATCATCGCTGATGAACATATCACCGATCTGATCTTTTCCATATCCGGAGATATGCGGCCCAGCATGTATGCTGCCATTCTGGAAGCAGAAGAAAAAGGTGTTGATGTGATCACCATGCCGGTGGTGTATGAAGCCATCATGGGGCGTGTACCGATCTCGCTGCTGCCTGATGACTGGGTCCTGCGCTCATTTGTCGATCGAGCGCATGCGCCTGATTCATATGAGCTGGTCAAACGCCTGATCGATCTGATCGGTTCATTTTTAGGTATGGTCTTGTTGACGGTCATTTACCCGATCATCGCGTTGATCATCATCATGGATGATGGATTTCCGGTGCTCTTCCGGCAGGTGCGCGTTGGGCGCAATGGAAAAGAATTCAAGTTGCTCAAGTTCCGCAGCATGAAAAAGGATGCTGAAAAAGACGGAAAGGCGATATTCGCGGTAGAAAATGATGACCGGGTGACCGGCGTGGGTAATTTTCTCAGAAGGAGCCATTTGGATGAGATCCCACAATTCATCAATGTGATCAGGGGCGATGTCACGCTGGTAGGCCCCCGTGCTGAACGGCCTGAGATGATCGCTCAGCTCCAGAAAGATATTCCCTTTTACCGGGCCAGGCTTTTTGTCAAACCAGGTGTCACCGGGTGGGCACAGGTGAATTATGGATACGCATCAAATGTTGAAGAGAACGCCATCAAGCTTGAGCATGATCTGTATTACATCATGCATCGTAATCTTTTTATGGATATTCTCATTATTTTCCGAACCATCGGCGATATGTTTGGTTTCCGCGGGTTATAAATGAAGATCAATATCAATATCCGTAACCGCTATATTCTGATCGGGGATCTGCTGCTTTCATTTATTTCTGTGCTTGGCACCTATGTCCTGCGTTTGGAGCTGATCGAGGTCTTTAGCAATTACTATCTTTCCCTGCTGTGGATGCTGCTGCTTTCCCTTAGCATCAAGCCGCTTGTGTATTATGTGTATGGTCTGTATCGCAAGATGTGGATCTACGCCAGCGTGCGCGAGTTAAAACTGATCATTCTGGCTGTTTCAACCGCATCTGCGGCCATCGCCGCCATCATGCTGCTGCTTTTCACGAATCGCGTGTTTACATCCTTTCCGCGGTCTGTCCTGATCATCGACTGGGTCATTTCACTCATTTTCGTGGGCGGCCTGCGCTTTGGGCTGCGTATTGTTTTTGAAAACAATAAGAACCGCCAGGCCAGCCGCCAGCTGGTGGATATTCAGAAGAACGCACTGATCATCGGTGCGGGGGATATGGGCGCGACCGTCGCTAAAGAAATGCAAAAGAATCCGGCGCTCAAATCCAAACCGATCGGTTTCCTGGACGACAATCCTGAAAAATATAAACAGCAGCTGCATGGCATTCCCGTCATCGGGCGTATCCGCGATCTGGCGCGCGTGATTAAGAATAACCAGGTAAATGAAGTCATCATTTCCATCCCCAGTGCTTCAGGGCGGGTGATCCGCGATATCACTGAAATCTGCCGGCGTAATAAGATCCCATTCCGCACGATGCCTGGAATTTACGAATTACTGGGCGGTGATGTAAATGTGACGCGGCTGCGCGAGGTGGAAATCGCGGACCTGCTGCGCCGTCCGCCGACGCCGATCATGGAAGGATCGGTTGGCGAGATATTGAAGGATAAAGTCGTGCTGGTCACCGGCGCGGGCGGATCGATAGGCAGCGAGTTGTGCCGCCAGATCGCACGCTGGCAGCCTTCGCGCCTGGTATTGCTCGGCCATGGTGAGAACAGCATTTTTGAAACCTACCAGATGCTGAAAAAATCCTTTCCATCCGTTGCGCTGGTCACCGCCATTGCGGATATCCGTGACGAGGAACGCGTCGCGCAGGTTTTTTCACGCAACAAACCGCAGGTGGTGTTCCATGCGGCCGCGCACAAGCATGTCCCGCTGATGGAAACGAATATCGAAGAGTGCGTGCTGAATAACATTTTTGGCTCCAAAGTGGTCATTGATGCATGCGTAAAGCATCACGTCAAGCGTTTTGTGTTCATCTCGACTGACAAAGCCGTCAGGCCGATCAGCATCATGGGCGCTTCTAAGCGGATTGCTGAATTACTGGTTCTGAATGCAGCGAACCAGACGCATCTGTCATATTCAGTTGTTCGCTTTGGAAACGTGCTGGGGAGCCGCGGTAGTGTGGTGCCGCTGTTTAAACAGCAGATCGCCCAGGGCGGGCCGGTGACAGTCACCCATCCTGAGATGACACGCTATTTCATGACGATTCCGGAAGCGGTTTACCTTGTTCTGCAGTCGGCTGGCATGGGAAAAGGCGGTGAGACCTTCGTGCTTGATATGGGCGAACAGATCCGCATTGTTGATCTGGCGCGCGACCTGATCCGCCTCTCAGGTTTTGAACCAGGTAAGGATATCGAGATCGTTTTTTCCGGCATTCGCGATGGCGAAAAGCTGAGCGAAGATCTGTGGAATGATGGACGCACTCTGAATCCAACCGAACATCCCGCCATTTCCAGCGAGCAGAGCGATTTGGTTTTGCAGGGTGAAGCGTTGGAACATATCGTGGATTCCCTGGTCGCGTTGGCTCTGGATGGGGAAGCGGACCAGATCATTGACTTGATCAATCACAGAGTTCCTGAAGCTGAGATAAAACATCCGGCTGGGAGAAAGAAGTAAAAAAGGTTGTATGGCATTAATCACCAAAGAAACCTGGCAGGCATTTATGACCGCGCATCCCAATGCGCATCTCCTGCAAACCGCGGAATGGGGACAGTTTAAAGGCCATTATGGCTGGGATGCAAGATTTGTTGTCCATGGCGACACTGGCGCGATGGTTCTGTTTCGGCGATTGCCTCTCAAACGCTCGCTCGCCTATGTGCCAAAAGGGCCGGTAGGGTCTGATTGGGCCGCACTGCTGCCGGAGATCATTGACCTTGCCAGGCGGGAAGGCGCTTTTCTTGTGTATGTCGAACCGGATGCGGACCAGGATTGCTCCCGCTGTGAGCAGCTGATTACAGCCGGATTCTCACCAAGCGCTATATCCATCCAGCCCCGCCAGACGGCCCTGATCTCTTTGGAAGGGGAACCGGATGACTGGCTGCAAACGATGAAGCAGAAAACACGCTATAACATTCGCCTGGCTGAAAAAAAGGGAGTAAAGATTGAACGCTCAACGGATGTGGAAGCGTTTGTCTCTTTGATGGAAGTGACTGGCGAACGGGATGAATTTGGCATTCACAGCGCGTCCTATTACCACAGGGTGTTCAACTATTTCGCCCCACAGGAAAACTGCGCGATGTTTATCGCGAAATATGAGGACCAGCCACTGGCCGCGATCATGGTTTTCAGCCGCGGAGAGCGCGCCTGGTATTTTTACGGCGCTTCGAATAACATCGAACGCAACCGCATGCCGACCTATTTGTTGCAGTGGGAAGCGATGCGCTGGGCAGCGGACCGCGGCGTATCCCAATACGACCTATGGGGGATCCCTGATTTTCCAGAAGCGCAGCTGGAACAAGAATTCACTGCGCGCGCTGATGGCCTATGGGGGGTTTACCGTTTCAAGCGCGGTTTTGGCGGCGAGATCGTCCGTTCCGCTGGTGTCTATCAAAAAGTGCTGAACCATCCGATCAGCGCGCTCTATCATCTTATTTTGAGATTCAAGAAAACTCTGGTATCCTGAAATCGTGACCGCGTATCAGCAAATAACGGATCAACAAACCTGGAATAACGCCATCCAGGAACTGCCCGGTTTGAGTATATTGCAGACATGGGAGTGGGGTCAGATCAAAGCCTGTTTTGGCTGGCAGCCGCGCTATTTCCTGTGGTCCGACGATTCCAACACCGCCGTCGCAGCCGCGCTTGTGCTTGTGCGCAAACTGCCGGTTGCAGGCCTTAAGACCATCTACGTTCCCCAGGGCCCGCTCCTGGATTGGAACGATCGCGCGCTGTATGAGCGCGTGCTCGCAGACCTGGAAATGATCGCAAAACGTGAAGGTGCTTTCTCCTTAAAGATCGATCCTGAGGTGATCCTTTCTTTTTCAGAGCAAAAAGAACATCATGGCCCGGAGTGGCAGGCGGGCCAGGAGATGCTTCGATTTATTCGTGCAAGAGGATATCTTTATTCCTCACAGCAGATCCAGTTCAAGAATACCGCATGGCTGCAGCTGGGCGCTTCTGAAGAGGATTTGCTGAGCGCAATGAAACAAAAGACGCGCTATAACATCCGTCTTGCCGACCGCAAAGGGGTTGCCATTCGCCGCGGAACGGAAGAAGATATCGATCTGCTTTACCAGATGTATCTGGAAACATCGCTGCGCGACGGTTTCATCATCCGTCCGCGTGTCTATTACCAGCAGGTCTGGTCCGTTTTTATACGGGCAAATATGCTGATTCCCCTGATTGCGGAGGCCGAACAGCAGCCGGTGGCGGGGTTGATGCTGTTCCATTTTGGAAAACGTTCCTGGTATCTGTATGGCATGTCCACCAGCGAGCACCGCGAAAAAATGCCGAATTATTTGCTGCAGTGGGAAGCGATCCGCGTCAGCAGGGACCTGGGATGTGAGATCTATGACCTATGGGGCGCGCCGGATGAATTTGATGAGAGCGACGATATGTGGGGTGTGTATCGATTTAAGCAGGGGCTCGGGGCACAGCCGGTACAGCGGATCGGCGCGTATGACCTGCCCATTAGAAAAAGCGCATATACTATATTTATTGAATTAATTCCGCGTTTGCAGACCTTTTTGCGCAAGCTGCGCCGCACACAACAATCACAGGAATTGGATAATTAGGTAAGATTAGAGAAGTATGAATCTGGATATCGAAACGACCGTAAGAGTGATCTTTCTGCTCCTGCTGGCAGCGGGGGCTGGGATCATCTTCAGCGCCGTGCGGGCTTTCCGCGAAGCGAGCCGCTTGCGTTTTTTCCTCAAACGCCGTGAGATCCTGACGCGTGCCTGGCAGCTGGTTCTTTTTGCGATGCTGACCATCGGCGCCGCGTTCCTCATCAATCGTTATGGCGAACCAGCCACATACCAGATTTTTGAACCCTCGCCTACCATCACGCTCACCCCTACTGTCACCCAAACAGCTACCGTGACACTTTCCCCAACGCCGACATTGATACCCACCGAAACCATTACGCCGGAGTTTACCTACACACCGGTCATGCCGGCGGTGATCAGTGAGGATTTCACGTCTGAGGTGACACCCAATCCTGAAGCGCGATTCAGCCCGGTCGAGTTCGCGCGCCGATTGAATGGCGTGCTGCAACCGATCGACCCGAGTGTGACTTTCAACCAGCCGATCACAACCATCTATGGCGCGTTTACCTATGCCAATATGACGGTTGGCGCACAATGGACTTCGCTATGGTTCCGCGATGGGGAACTGATCACCTATGAGAGTATCGAATGGAATGGCGCATCCGGTGGATATGGCTTCGCTGATCTCATTCTGCCAGCAGAGGAATGGGAACCGGGCATCTACGAAGTGCAGATTTTTGTGGGGGAAACATGGAAAACGACCGGCAGCTTTGAGGTGGCTGGCGTGCCGCCTACCGCTACACCAACTCCGACCCTGACGGAAACCGCGACACCGACAGAGACTCCCGTACCAACGGGAACGCCTCAGCCAACAGCGACCCTCACGCGGACCAACACACCTGTCAGCAATACCGCCACTGCGACCCTGACCACTCAACCGACGCGCACATCCACGCTGGCGCCCACCAATACGAGCGCCCCCACCGCCACCCAAACCGCAACGCGTACCCCAACAATCACGCTCACACCGCAGCCGACGCGGCGCTCGACTTTCTTCCGCTAAATCTCAGAAAGCGCTTTGGCGATCTTGCCGGCGATGCGCGCGTTGTTTTTGAGCAGCGAGAGGTTGGCAGCCATGCTTCTGCCTTTCGTGATCAGGGCAACTTTTTCCAGAAGGAAGGGGGTTGTGGCCGGGCCGTGAATACCTTGCTGTTCCGCTTCTGCCAGCGCCTGATCGATGGCCTGTCCCACTTCATCTGCCGGAATTTGATCCTGGGCGGGCACAGGAACGGTTACCAGCAGCGCCGTACGCAGCCCAAAATCCCACTGTGCCCTGGCGATGGCGGCGATCTCCTGCGGGGTGTCCACCCGCCGGTCGACACTGATGCCGCTGTGGACTGAGTAGAAGGCAGGCAGTTCATCAGTCTGGTATCCGAGCACCGGCACACCATAGGTTTCCAGTTTTTCTTTGGTGGATGGCATATCCAGGATCGCCTTCGCGCCGGAACAGACCACGATCATCGGCACCTGTGCCAGGGTGGGCAGGTCCGCGGATGTGTCTGCGTAATGGCCGCGGTGTACACCGCCGATGCCGCCGGTCGCGAAGACCTTGATGCCGGACGCATTTGCCACTTCCATCGTGCCGGAGACGGTTGTGCCGCCATCCTTTCGGTTGGCGATGGCGTAAGCGATATCCTTGCGGCTGATCTTGACCGGGGATTGTGCTGCTGCCAGATCGTGCAGCTGCTGCTCGCTCAAACCGACATGGAATGTGCCGCTGAACATACAGATCGTGGCTGGGATCGCGCCTTCCTCACGCACGCGCTGTTCCATCGCCTCAGCCGTCTCAAAATTGGTTGGCTGCGGCAGGCCGTGTGTGATCAATGTGGATTCCAGCGCGACGACAGCCAGGCCGGAATGTACAGCATGTTTTACTTCCTCAGACAATACGATTGGTTTCATTCATTTCCTCGGTTTTCGATGGTGAATTTGATCTTATCAAGATTGAAAAATGATACCATTTCCCGCTGCAAATGCGCCTCCAACCCGATTAATACCTGGTCAGCGAGCGGCTGGATTGTTGAACTGGCAGCAACGCCGGCTGGTATCGCGCCGGTGTGGAGGGTATGTTTTCGCGGGCGCGCGAACCATTTCTTGCCGGGCAGGAAAAGTGCAGTGGTTTGAGCATAGCAGAAATGCTTTTTTAATGGCTGGCTGCGCCTGCCGCAGGGGCTGTGTTTGGAAACTGCCGTGGATGCGGGCAGCCCTTCATCCTGAGTGTCTAGAAAACGCCGGATTGCGGGACGAATGCTGGGCAGAATGACCCTGCCCGGGTTCAATGTTTCCAGCAGGAATCGCGCGTCCTCCATGCTGATTTCTTGCATCCTGATCAAACCAGTGTGGGTTGCGTTTTCAGGTGGGATGATCCGTAATTTTAATCGTCCAAACTCTCTAGCATCCGCTTCGGAGAGCGGGAATGTGAGGTTGGAAAATGGAATGGTTCCGGCGATATATTCATGGTGGGCAAGGAGCAGCGCGCAAGGGCGGTCATCTGCAGGACAATGAACGAGTTGATATCGCTGGGTCACAGAGGACCGCAGGATCACGTATTCAGTGGCTGATACTGAAACCTTTGCCGGACCCCCAAAAGTCCATACGCTGAGCGCGTGCGGATCACGCGCCTGACGGGAACCGTCGCGTGCCGCGATCGATACTGCATTGGAGGAGAATGCGCAGCGATCGAGAAATTTCTGTGCTGTCTTAATATCTGTCTCGGTAACTTGCCTGAGAAGCAGCGCGGTTTGTTGGCGCGCCAGAAAAAATAGGATGCACGGGATGAAGGTCAGCCCCAGTGTGGCGGGATGGAAATAGCGGCCAGCCAGATCAAGCAGCACATTTGCGATAAACCCTCCCTGCGGCTGGGGGCGGATGAATCCATCCACAGGCAGGGATCTGTTTTGCGCGTTGAAGGTCCACAGGATGAAGAGCAGCAGAATACCCAGCAGGGCACGCAATTTACCCGCAAACGGGTTGACGGGCAGGAACGCCTCTGAGACCGCGCGCATGCCTTTTCTTATCTGGTCCATACCTGCCCGACACTGACACTGATGATGAATAGATTGCGCCACGCTGCAGGCAGCAGATTGCGATGGTCGTGCCCGCCGCCAGTATCCGCAGGCTGGTCGAGCATGCGCTGGATGTAAGCGCTCAATTTTTCTTGCGAAGGTGCGGCCTGTTCGATCTGCTCCCAGGAGGTGGATGCCATCATCTGTTTGATCTGGTTGGCGATCTGCCCGCCGATCATTTGCGCGATCTGATGGGAAACATTGCCAGTGGCATTCGCGCTTTCAAGAAAGGCGGAAAACGCCAGCCACTCACGCGTGCCATTCTCCAATTCCTGCGGCGCTTTGATGCGGTAGAGGATGTTGAAAACCGGGACCAGTTCGATCCCATCGGCGGTCAGGCAGCGGGTGCGTTCGATATCCATGTGCAGCGCTTTTCCGCTGCGCAGGCTGTTCCTGGTTGAAGCTGTGTGTGTGAGTGGGTTGTGGTTGCCGCCCGGCCCAAAGGTGAACGCTGCCGGCAGCAGATGAAAGACATGCACGATGGTGGCTTTTTGATCAAGCGGCTGCAGCCCGCCCAACAGCAGGCTGCGTTTGCCGTTATCAGCTTTGGTGATGACTGCAGAGTGTTCATCGATCAGCAGTGCGGAAATGGCCGGCTTGCTGCGAAGCGCAAAATAATCCGGGTCAAACGAACCATCCTTCACCGGCTGGATCGATTTCCCGCTGTTGAAAAATCTACCCATCACAATGCGGAAGATCGGCAATCTGCCGGAATTACCATTGTGTTGAAAAGGCAGAAAGTGAGCCCAGAAAAGCAGGGAAAGCGCGTAAATGATGAAGGCGCTAGCGCTTATTAGCAATCGATTGGCCAACGGCTTGTCAGATAGCAGCGGAGCGGCGCACAGCGCAAGCGCCAAAATTGCAATCATGCGCTGCTTGAAGGATGTTTCCGTTTCAGTGAGGCGATTTCGCTGCATACCTGAATTGTATATGATTTGGTTTGATTGCGGGCCGGTTGGGTTGCCGATCATTAATAATACGCTTATAGTTAATTACACACAAATAAATTATATTGAAAGTGAGGTGAAAAATGATCAAAGAAAATACACAAGCACCAGATTTTGCGCTCCTAAATCAGGAAGGGAAGAGCGTCAGTCTAAAGGATTTTTCAGGAAAAGCGCTGATTCTCTATTTCTATCCCAAAGATGATACACCCGGCTGCACCACCGAGGCGTGCAGTTTCCGGGACGATTATTCCGTCTATCAGGGGATGAACGTTGACATTGTCGGGATCAGCCCGGATGATGTCGATTCGCATGGAAAATTCGCGGAAAAATATGATCTGCCTTTTGAGCTGCTGTCGGATGATGGCCACCAGGTGTGTGAAGCGTATGGCGTGTGGGGCAAGAAAAAGAACTTTGGCAAGGAATATTTTGGTGTCAACCGCACCACATTCCTGATCGATGCGGATGGGATGGTGCGCAAGGTTTTCAAAGGTGTCAAACCGGCCAGCCACTCACAGGAAGTGATCGAGGCGGTCAGAGCGCTGTCTGATATGTAATTTCCAGGGATTTACTGGACGTGCAGCAGCACCTTGCCCTCAGCCCATAACCCTTCCAGATCGTAGAATTTGCGCTGGTCGGGCGAGAAGATATGCAGCACGAAATTATTAAAATCGACGGCGATCCACCCGTTGCTGGGGTTGCCTTCGATTTTTCCTTTAACATCAAACTTGATCTGCATCGCTTCTTTGGCGGCCTTGAGGATGCTGCGCAGCATGCGGTCGCTGGTGCCGGAGCAAAGCACAAAATAATCGGTAAATACTGTTATTCCCCGCAGGTCTAACAGTACGATGTTCTCCGCCTTTTTATCTTCGAGCGCGTTCACAAGCTCACGCGCCATCTCTAATGTATTGTCTTCTTTCAGGTTATACCTCTGATGGTCAAATTAAATGAATGCAAATTGTAGCATACTCCTTCTAAAGCGCGATGGTGAACACATCACGATATTGCGGGCCTGCTGGTGAGAGGGTGCTTTCGATGAAATGCAATCTGTCGAGGCGGAAATTATCGCTGGGAGGGTCCGGGAATACCTGCAGGGCCTGCCGAATTGACTGGACTTCACTGTTGCCCGCATAGCGCTGAACGCGCCCGATGGTGAAATGGGGTGTGAATGGACGTTTTTCACGCGGATAATCAAGATCCGCGCAGGTATCCTCAATCATCCTAGCCAGGCGTGTCAGCGCAGCGCTGGCCTCGATCCCAAACCAGATCACGCGCGGATTCCCCCGGGGCGGGAATGCACCGATCGATGTTGTCGCTGTTTCGATCGCTCCGATCCGTCCGCATTCCGCAGCCAGTTTTTCGCGCAGCGGGTCGACATGCGCCGCAGAGAATTCGCCCAGGAATTTAAGCGTCAGATGGATTTGCTCCGCCGGCACCCACTTCACCCCGCCGGAGATCGCTTTCTGAAGCGGGGCGGCTGCCCGGGTCATTGCTGCCAGGATGTGGGCGGGCGGTTTGACCGCGATAAAAGTTCTCATGGATATATTTATACTAAGAAAAAAGGGTTGTATCCCATTAATCCCCCAAAATGTGGGCGGGAACCATCTACACACTAAGGTTGAAATATGGTATAAGATGAATACCCTGCTGTGTTCGTGATGCGGCACACAATGTTTTGAGCCAACACTTTAAAAAACGGGCTTCTGACTTTCGGATGTGACGCGATAGGCATTAGCCAAGGCGGAGCCAACGAAGGGGAGCCCATCCTGCGAAAGCAGGTTCAAAACTACGTCGCACACGGCATGGCGGGGAGTTTTTAATTAAACAGCTTGACTTTTTGTCCCGCATGATTTATTAATATCTAAACAGGAGGTGCGCATGCAAAATGCATTTAAATTACATCTGGAAGATGGCACAGGCGCCCGGCGCGTTTTTGCGTTTGAACAGAATAAAGTGGTCGTCGGCCGCGACCCGGCATCCGACCTGGTGATCGATGATGTGGAGATCTCGCGTTCCCACCTCGTGCTGACGCGCGAGAAGGGCGCTTTTATGGTCGAAGACAAACATTCCACCAACGGCACCTTCCTGGGCGGGAAACAGATCAGGAAAAAGACCGAGATCGGGCATGCTGACCAGCTGGTCCTCGGGCAGCACTTCACCCTGCGATTGGAAGTGATCGAACCCGAACCTGAGGCCGCGCAAAGCGCTGTAGCGCAAGCGGCGGATGAATTCGAACCATTGCCTGAGGCCGATGCTGCGCCTGATGCAGCACAAATGGCCCCTGTTGTTGATGCCTATCGCGAAGAACCAGTCCCCGTGGCGAAGGTTGACGAATACATAACTGAGGATGAAACCGTGTTGCCTGAGCCGAGCAAAAAAGCCAGGCCCGCCGCGGCGGAACGCCCGAAATGGGTGGTGATCCTGCTGGCGGCGCTGGTGTTCATTGTCGTCTTCTGTGTCATCCCGCTGATCGTTATCGAAGCGACCAACCAGTGGTGCGATCTGTTCGCCGGCTTCTTCAACGCGATGAGCCCCGGCGTGTGCCCCTAAATAATGATCAATCAAAGGAATAATGACCATGGATAAAGACCCCAACACCAATATTGAGACCATCGTCGAAACAGACGATTGCTTTGCCTACATCGCCGAAGAACCGGATGGCGAGAACACCTATCATCTGCAGATCAACAACGTCACCCTGCATTTCTTCAACGAGGAATGGCAGATCGCGCTCGATTTCCTGCGCCAGGTGGTCAAGGCCTTCGATTAAAGACGGCCTTCTCTGATGGACCTCAACCAGCACACCCATTTTCACACCATCGACCCGGATGATATGTACGGCGCCATCCTGGCCCTGCCGGACCAGCTTAAAGCCGGTTACGACCTTGGTACGCAGCTCCCCCTGCCGGAGATGGATGGGCTGCGCGCGGTCGTCATCGCCGGTATGGGCGGTTCCGCCATTGCCGCTGACATGCTGGTCGGCTGTTACAGTGAAGCGCTCCCCTTGCCGGTCAGTGTCATTCGTGATTACCGCCTGCCCAACTGGGTTAATGGAGATGAATACCTGGTGGTGTGTTCCTCGCATTCCGGCAATACCGAAGAAACGCTCTCGGTGTTTGCGCAGGCGCGCGAACGCGGCTGCCGCACGGTCGCCATCACCACCGGCGGCAAACTATCCGAACAGGCAGCGCACGCCGGGCTGCCGTTGTGGCAATTCACTCACACAGGCCAGCCGCGCGCGGCGGTGGGCTGGTCTTCCGGCTTTCTATTGGCATTATTCCACCGGCTGGGACTGCTCGCGGACCAACACGAAGCGGTCGCGCAGGCCGCGGCTGCCATGGATGCGCTGATCGAGAAAAACAGCGCTGATATCCCCACCGCGCAAAATCCGGCCAAACGTTACGCCGGGCAGCTGGTCGGGAAATATGTGGCTGTGTTTGGGGCGGAGCACCTCGCTCCGGTGGCGCGCCGCTGGAAGACGCAGATCAACGAGCTCGCCAAGAGCTGGTGCCAGTATGAAGAACTACCGGAAGCCAATCACAATACCCTGGCAGGCACGCTCTTCCCGGAAGAACAGTTGCTGCGCATCTTCTCCATTTTTTTGCAATCCCCCCATTACCTGGCGCGCAACCAGCAGCGGGTGGACCTGACCTTCACCGAGCTGATGGTGGCCGGCATCGGCACTGATAAAGTAGGGTTGCGCGGAGAAACGCCCTTCAGCGATATGTGGCTGACCCTGCTGTTCGGCGACTTGATCAGCTATTACCTCGCCATCCTGCTCAACATCGATCCCACCCCGGTTGAGGCGATTGAGGCGTTCAAGGCACAGTTGGAATAAAAAGTAGTTTTTACTTAAGTAATTGAATATTCCTTTTCCTTCACACTAATCTATACCTACAAAAAAGCCGATTCTTGGCCAATATCCAATATTTTCCTAAAACCCTACAATTTAAATTACCATTTGTTTTTGGATTCTGTCATGTCCATAGCCTCTCCATAAACATTTGAATAAATAAAGGCGAATGCCGCTCAAATCACATCAATTTAAGCCCTGTTGTAATTCAAAATTTATGACTGTATAATGATTAATAAATTGAGTTACTATTTGTGAAAGTTCTTGATGAATAAAAAATGGTCAAATTCTTTAAAAAAGATTTTTTTTATTATTCTAATTTTGACAATTTCCATATCCTGTAATTCTGGGGATCAATCTCAAACACCTATTGATACGCCTTCATTAATATATGACGAAACCACATCTATTGCAGGAATTGACCCTCCACTCATTATTGATGGTGTAAAGATACAAATTCTTAGCGCAAGCGTAGTAGAGGAGTGGTTGATTGAATACTTGGACCACAACTTCGAAATAGAATTTATTAAAGAAATTCTTCCTGATATAGATTGGGTTGATCAGAATTCGGTATTGGTTTGCGGGGAGGGAGAGTACAAAGCAGTTACGCAAGGTGTTTCTGAGAATGATAATGGGGATTTGCAAGCCGTATTACTGTGTTATGAAGTTCCGCCGGATATCGATTATAAAAATTGTGTTTTTCAAATTCTGGAATCCGAGATAAGTTTGGCAACATTCTTCTAATAATAAATTGTTATTTTGAACCCAAATACAATAGGTAACAATAAAAAAATAATAAATACAACGATAAAAATAATTTCTTCACAGAAATAAATGATTTTGGAACTCGCATAAGAATAAGTTATTTCTAAATTGAAATCAGGAAAATTTATTTTGAGAAAATTGCGATGAAAAGCAAATTAAATCGATTTCTAGTTTGTTTTTCATTATTAATTTTATTAACGGGTTGTGGGGAAGTTCAAAGAGGCATCGACAAACCCGTTAGAGTAGGTGGTAACCGAATTGTCATAAATCATGTTAGAAAAACATCTGAATATACACCTAAGAGTTTGGAAATTTCTATTTCAACAACTGGCGAATCGATCTTAGTTGTTGTGGATGGAGAAATACTTGGCTCTGTGAATCAGGATTTGTGTAATACCCCAGCGTTTAATGGGGTTGAATTGAGATGGTATGATCTCTCATTATTTACCCGAACTAGAAGACTTCACTGCGGATTATTTCCGGATGATAAAAGGTTTGTTTTACTGTTTTCGATTCCGCAGAAGGCAATAGATGAATTGTTTACGCTGTACTTTCCTGATGAGGATATCTCAGTCCGATTATGGAAATCTGATCTTTGGGATGATAAGCTGATTAATTATTAATATTTCGCCTTTTTGTGATGAGTGAACAAGAAAGGGAGAAAAATGAATAAGATTAAATTTCTATCCATCATATGCTCGGTAATTCTTATTTTAGCAAGTTGTTCAAAACCAGGGTTAAATACCTCGGTTGAAATTGACAAGATCAAACTGGAAATTAATAAAACAATAGTCAATTTGAATAAAGCCTATCCAATAAATCCTTTAACTCAAGAACTAGGCCCAGCAAATGACATAATTAATGTGCTTGTCTATGCAATCGTAACTGTAAGTGAGATGGCTGATATACAAAAAATTAAGGATTGGGATGTTCAACTCTTTGATGCCAATAAAAATGAATGTAGACTAAACCAAGTAAAGGCTTCTATTCTGGATACAATTGAGGGTGATGAAAACTTATTTCGATTCCAGGTAACGTGGTATTTCGTTGGGGATAAACCAACGGATTTGAAGGCTTTTAATTTACATTTACCTGAAGAGAAAATTATCCCTTTGGATTCATTGGTGGAATTATATGAATTTGGGGAAAAAGTAGAAAACGAGTAACCATTTATTCCCGCTCTTCCTGCAGTCACCGTACTACCTTGACCGCGTCCAGCAGCGTGTTAACCTGACCTTTACTGAATTGATGGTAGCCATCATCGGCACCGACAAGAGGTTACCCTGCGCGGCGAGTCGCGCTTCAGCGATATGTGGCTGGCACTGCTGTTCGGCGACCTGATCAGCTATTACCTCGCCATCCTGCTGGATATCGACCCCACCCCGGTCGAGGCGATCGAAATGTTTAAAAATCAGCTTGGATAGAAAACAATCGCTTTTAATTATCAAGTTATCTTTGTTTGATATATGTAAAAATAATGCTATATTGTTATTATCCGCGGTTCGTAATTCATCATTCGACCAGGATATCAATTCTAAGGAGAATAGAAGATGGCAGAATATGTTGTGAAAGAGGTGTGCAAATTAAAATCAACCAAAATAACTTCCTATCAGTGTGAAAATTGTGGATGTGACTTTTCTTATTCAATTACCGTAAGGGCAGATGCTGAAAAAGAAGAATGGACTTATCGTTCAGGTATAGAGAATACCCGTAAAAAACTTGCGGGAATCGTTTATCAAAAAGCATACGATGAATTAAAAGATCGTATAGAAATATATAAGCAGGATGATGGTCATGAACAATGCCCTAATTGCGGTTACACTCAATCCTGGATGAAATCCAGCGCATCCGCTAGCAGAAGTTGTGGTCTGATCGGATTTCTGATGCTAATAATTTCAGCTCTTTTATGGCTTGGGGTGGCATTATTACAACATAAGATCAATGGAATCCTTTTGATTGCTTCAGCGATCATTTTGTGGTTTTTTTCGCTTATCGTAATGTTCTTTTTTGTCCGTAATAATCCTCAAAAAGATCCAAATAAGAGTTTTGGTGAGGTGGATAGAAAAAATACACCAATCATCACGTGGACCGAAATTGAAGTGGATAACTAAAATTACTTTCGCTCTTAGTTTCTTTCAAGCCGCATGGGTATAATAGAACATATACCCTAAATCATCATGCGCAAGATATTACACGTGGACCTGGACGCCTTCTTCTGCTCGGTCGAGGAGCTGCTCGACCCCTCCCTGCGCGGGCTCGCTTTCGCCACCGGCGGCACCGCCGACGGGCGCGGGGTGGTCACATCCTGCTCCTACGCCGCCCGCCTGAAAGGTGTGCACTCCGCCATGCCGATGGCGCAAGCGCTGCGGCAATGCCCCGGCTTGCGCACGGTGCGCGGCCACTATGGCCTGTATGCGGAATATTCCGCGAAGGTGATGGAGATCTTTGAACAGATCACACCTCTGGTCGAGCCGATTTCCATTGATGAGGCCTTCCTGGATGTTACGGACCTGCCGCAGCCGGTCAAGGAGATCGCGGTCGAGATCCAGATGCGCGTCAAGCGTGAGGTCGGGCTGCCGTGCTCGATCGGCGCTGCGAGCAACAAACTGGTTGCCAAGATCGCCACCAACATCGGCAAAGCCGGTCACGACCAGCCCACCCCGCCAATGGCGGTCAAGGTCGTCCCGCCTGGAACAGAAAAGGCCTTCCTCGCGCCGCTGCCGATCCGCGAGATGTGGGGTATCGGCCCCAAATCCGCGCAGCATCTTCAGGCGCAGGGCATCAATACCCTCGCTGATATCCAGAAAATGGATGAGCCCTCGCTGCAGCGCGTCGCCGGCAATTTCGCCGCGACACTCCTGCGCCGCTCGTTGGGGGTCGATGAGCGCCCGGTCGGGGATGACGACGGCGTCAAATCGGTCAGCAATGAGCTCACATTCTTCGACCACATCGAAGACCATGAAGAACTGCTTTCGGTTGTGCGCGCGCTGGCGCTCAAGGTCGCGCGCCGGCTGCGCAAGCGCGGATTAAATGGCAGGACTGTGCGCGTAAAACTGCGCTGGGCGGATTACGCGACCATCACCCGCCAGCAGACGCTCGGTCAGCCGACCAACCACGACTCGGTCATTTTCGAGAACGCTAGAGACCTCGTGCTGGGGAACTGGAAGCAGGGGATGAAAGTCCGCCTGGTGGGGGTAGGTGTCAGCAATCTCACATCCGATCTGCAGCAATTATCGCTTTTCGATCATGATTTTGAACGGGAACGCGAACTGCTCAAGGCGATCGACGATTTACAGGAACGCTTTGGAGCGGATATCATCCGCAAGGGGCCAAAACAAAAGTAAGGCGGCGAACATCAATCGTTCATTTTGTTGAACTGCTTGATCAGTTTCTTCGCGATCACATCCCAATTTAAAGTCTGCGCGTAGGCGACGCTGTTTCTGCTCATCTGATCTTTCAGCTCTTCTTTGCAGATCAGCACCGTGATCTTCTCTTCCAGCGCGTCCGGGTCGCCATTGGGAATCACAAAGCCCGTTTCGCCGTCCTGCACCAGGTGCTGCAGACCGCCCACCTGGGTGGCGATCACCGGTGTGCCGCAGGCCATCGCTTCCAGCGCGACCATGCCAAACGATTCGTAATGAGAAGGCATCACGACCATCTCGGCCGCCGAGTAATAGTATTGCAGTGAATCCTGGTCGCGTTTGCCCAGGAAAAGCACCAGATCGTGCAGGTCCAGTTCCGCGCACAGGGCTTGCAGCCGCTGCATCTCTTTGCTGGCGTCTTCACCGCACGCCTCGGGGTTGCCGCCGATGATATACAGATAGTGCGGGCAGCGCGAGAGGACATCGGCTTTGCGCATCTGCGCGATGGCGTGGATCAGGGTATCAATACCCTTCAGCGGTTCGATCCGCCCCACGAACAGGATCATCTTTTCATCCCGCGGCATGCCGATATATTCTTTGGCTTCATCGACCGGGATGGGGTAGAAATGGGCGGTATCCACGCCGGGCGGGATGATCTTGATCTTCTTTTCTTTGGCGCTGTAGAGCGTGAGCAGGTTCTCCTTTTCATCGCGTGTGGCTACAATGATCCTGTCCGCGCCCTTGAGCACCTTCATCTCGCCATCGATGCGGTACTGCCCGTCTTTCTCTTCCTCGCTGGCTGCGATCTTATTCTTGAGGTGCGCCAGGGTGTGGAACATGTGCGCCACCGGCACGCCCCATGCTTTTTTCAGGCGCAGCGCGGCCAGCCCGGATAACCAGTAATGGCTGAAGATGAGATCATACGCGATCTCTTTATCCTGCGCGAATGTGAGGATATTGTTAGTAAATTCCTTGATATAGTCCTGCAGTTCCTGCTTGGGGCGCGGGTTTTCAGGGCCGGCGGGGATATGCACCACACGATTGCCATGCCCCAGATCATGCAGGATGTGGGGTACATGTTCGTCCTGAGAGCGCGTGAACACGTCCGCGTGCACGCCTAACTGGCCCAGATACATGGTCAGGTCGCGCACATACACATTCATGCCGCCTGTGTCTTTTCCGCCCAGTGTCGCCAGCGGGCAGGTGTGGTAACTGATGATGGCAATCTTCATGGTCAGTGTCATTATACCCGTATGCCTATCCTCACAATAGGTATTGCGCTTACCCCGCGCTGCATGGCTGGCCGCCAATCGCTTGATGATGTTCCGTATGGTCTAAGGATCTGAATACTGCAACCACACCCATCTCCACACACAGTCATAGCGTTCTTATCAATCCTTAACAAAGATGGTTCTTTTTTCTCATACAATACATCTATCTTAACCTTGATGGAGAATGTATGGCCAATGTGCTGGATCGTTTCAACATGCAAAACCGAACCGCCTTCGTGACCGGTGGTGCTGGCTTGCTGGGCCGCGGTTTTTCCCGCGCGCTGGCGCAGGCCGGCGCGGCGGTGGCTGTGGCGGACCTGGATCTGGCCCACGCGCGTGATGTGGCCGATGAGATTATTCAGGAAGGCGGCCGTGCGCTGGCGCTCGAGATCGATGTGACCCATGCCGGCTCCACCCGCGCCGCCATGGCTGCCGCCCGTGAAGCGTTCGGCAGTCTGGACGTGCTGGTATGCAGCGCCGCCATTGATCCCAAGTTTGACCCGCACCTGGGACAAAACAACCAGGACAGCTTTGAAGAATTTCCTTTACCCCAATGGCAGCAGGCGCTGGATGTCAACCTGACCGGCGCTTTCCTCAGCGCGCAGGCGGCCGCGCCGCACATGCTTGAAGGCGGGCAGGGGGTGATGGTCTTGATCGGTTCGATCTACGGGCTGGATGGTCCAGATCAACGGCTGTACGAACGCCCAAATGGCCCGCGCCAATACAAGCCGCCTTATTATTCCGCCACCAAAGCTGGCTTGCTGGGGTTGACGCGCTACCTGGCGGCCTATTACGCCGGGCAAAACATTCGCGTCAACGCACTTTCTCCCGGCGGTGTCTTCAATGGCCATGATGACGATTTCGAGCAGGCCTATAGCCAGCGCACCATGCTGGGCCGCATGGCGGATAAGGATGAACTGAACGCGGCCATGCTTTTCCTGTGCTCTGACGCGTCTTCCTACATGACCGGAGCAAATCTGGTGATCGATGGCGGCTGGACCGCCTGGTAAGTTTTTGGTATTGATTGCGACCGCGTTATGTCATCTGTCATTTCTTTTGTATCATTGCTGGTTTTCAATAGATGGTCGGATGCTGTTATAATTTGTCCCGCGCCACCGTAGCTCAGCCGGCAGAGCAGTCGCTTCGTAAGCGACGGGTCAAGGGTTCGATTCCCTTCGGTGGCTCACTGTTTTTAATCTCACGATAATTCTTTTATTTTTCTTATGCGCTGGCTGTCGGCCAGCGCAGTATAATCCTTACAATCCAACAGGTAACAGGAAGGGCACATGAAAATTGATCGCATAGCAGTCATTGTTTTAGATGGTGTGGGGGCGGGCGCATTACCGGACGCTGACCAGTACGGTGATGTTGGCAGCAATAGTTTATCCAATACCGCGCGTGTGCTGGGCGGCATCGATCTGCCCAACATGGGTGAGATCGGCCTGGGCAATATCACCCCGATCGAAGGCGTTCCCCCGCGCGAAGAGACGCGCGGCGCGTATGGCAAATGCGCGCAGATATCAAAGGGAAAGGATTCTGTCACCGGGCACTGGGAGTTGATGGGCATCGAAGTGAGTAAACCCTTCCCCACCTATCCAAACGGTTTTCCGAAAGAGGTTCTGGATGAATTCACGCGCCTGACCGGGTACGAAGTGCTTGGCAACAAACCGGCTTCCGGCACGGAGATCATCAAAGAGCTGGGTGAGGAGCACATGCGCACCGGCAAAGCGATCGTGTACACATCCGCGGATTCCGTCTTCCAGATTGCCGCGCATGAAGATATCATCCCAATCGAAGGACTGTACCGCATCTGCCAGATTTCGCGCGATATGCTGCGTGGCGACCATGCCGTGGGGCGGGTGATCGCGCGCCCGTTCACCGGCGAAAATGCTGAGACATTCACGCGCACCAAACGCCGCCATGACTACCCGATCCTGGCCCCGTCCGATACGATGCTGGACACCCTCATCAAACATGGCCACAAAGTGTACGCGACCGGAAAGATCGATGACCTGTTCGGCAACCGCGGCATCAGTGAGACGCATCATTCCGTTTTCAACCAGGAAAGCATTCAAGCGCTGGTCGATTTTCTGGATGAGGATTTCACCGGCCTGTTGTTCGCTAATCTGGTTGAATTTGATATGACCTACGGCCATCGCAATGACGCGGCGGGATATGCCAAAAAACTGGAAGAGTTTGATGTCTATATTCCGAAGATCCGCGAGAAGATGAAGAATTCTGAGATCGCGATGATCGTCGCCGATCACGGTGTTGACCCCACCACAGAAAGCACAGACCACTCGCGCGAATATATCCCGCTGCTGGTGTTTGGCCCGCAGGTAAAGAACAATGTCAACCTGGGCATACGCGAGACCTTCGCGGATGTGGCAGCGACCATCGCGGAGGCTTTCTCGCTGCCGATGCCGTCCATCGGCACCAGCTTCCTGAAAGAGGTCATTGATTGATCAACCGATGGGGGCACGCGGCAATTAACAATATTGGGTGGCAGCGGAAACGATTTGTTTCCGCTGCGCTGTTTATCCTGGCTGGTTTGGCCCTGTCAGCCTGCCAGGTGCCCAGCCGGGTTGCTGAGACAGAAGTCAGTGTTCCTGCGGCGACCGCAACCGAAGAAGAACAGGGCTTGTTTGCGGGTGTTGATGGGATTGCCTGTATTCCCAACCTGGACCGCTACGAGGTTGCCACGCTGATCGATGTGGTCGATGGGGACTCGATCAAGGTGATCGTGGATGGGCAGCCCACCCAGGTGCGTTATATCGGCGTCAACACACCGGAATATGACAGCCCGCAGCGGGAGCAGGCGATCGAAGCCACCACTGCCAACCGCGGCCTTTTATCCGGCAGCACCCTCTATCTCTTCAAGGATATATCCAACACCGATAAATATGACCGTTTGCTGCGCTATGTGATTGCCAACGGAAAGTTCATCAACCTTGAATTGGTACGGCTGGGCCACGCGGAATCGAAATGGTATCGCCCTGATATCAGCTGCCAGCCTGTTTTCGACAGCGCTGCCGCAGCTCAATAAAAAACACCCACCGCGCGGCGGGTGTTCTCTGATATTTGATTATTTAAACCAATCCTCTCTTCAGTTTAGCAAATTGCTGCTTATGAGGACGGACCCGCCAGTCATCTCCACCGGGAAGTTGGACCCGAACAAATCCATGTAGGCGGAGTTGACCTGTGTTTTCACCAATCCCAGGTTGGGCACAAACCAGTAATCCGAATCAAAGGTCATCGTGGTGGAGATGTTTATAGGCATATCCGCTGAAATCGAGAGCGAGTTGATTTCAAATTTCATCTTCTGATTAACTCGAACCGCATCACTAAAGTCACCTGCCGGCACACTCACGCTGACATCCTTCTCCAGGATCTGCCAGTCCATCGTGATCGGGCTGTCTTCCAGCACGATCGTCATTCCCTGACCTTCGTAATCGGTTGCGATCGTGCCTGAGGCATTAACCACAGTTTGCCAGGTGTTCTGCCAGTTGCCCGCTTCCAGTTCCTGCAGGGAGGGCAGGTATTTCCCGGAAACATAGGTGTATTCGATCGCGCCTTCCAAATCCCCAATGACGAGATTCGAAACTGTCAGCGGAAAATTCTCCACGGCGCCATCCACACATTGCACATTGGCGGAAACGACCGTTCCGGAATCATAGAATAATGTACCGAGCGTGACGCTGTCCCCGCTGCCTGCGGAAACCGACCAGGCATATTCGGAGGTGGTTGGATTCCCGTCGCCACCTGGAGAAGTGGCCTCATACACCCACTGGTTGCCATCCGCCAGGGGAAACAGGACATTGTTGCATGGGCCGGAGGCAACTGCCGGCGCGGGAGCGTCTTCAACTTGCGCGGCTGTATCTTCTTCAACCACGGCCGCAGGCGCTTCTGCGGCGTCATCCTGCCTTCCGCACGCGGGTGCGATCAGTAATATGGCCGCAAATATTAAAATCAAGATCGTTCTTTTTTGCATGGTTTATCCTCCTCCAATGGGGGTTAGAAATGAGATCTTCGCATCTTCATCCAGCACAGCATCTTCCAAAACGATCTGTTTACCTTTCAGGATCATCACATTATCCAGCTGGGTCGTCAGGCGCGGATATTCATTTTCCAGGATATCCTTCACCTGCTGCACAGTGGTGCCCTGCGGCACGCGCAGATAGATCGGGCTCACGCCGGCTTTTTGCTTGAGATGATAGAAGAGAGAGATTTCGAGATTGATCATTATATTAATTATGCTGGTGAAAATTATTGTATCAAAGTTGTTAATTATTCTCTGATGTATAATTCCATCTATGCAGAAGAATGCGTCTCCACTTGTGATCGGTATTGCCGGCGGAACGGGCTCCGGTAAAACCACCGTCGCAAATGGCATCCTCAAACGGGTGGGAAAGGAGCGTATTTCTTACCTGCCGCATGACGCGTATTATCGCGAACTGGGCGACCTGCCACCGGACCAGAAAGCAGCGGTCAACTTCGACCATCCCAACTCCCTCGAAACAGAATTGATGATCGCGCATATCCAGCAGCTAAAGGCGGGCCATCCAATTGAATTGCCGATCTATGATTTCAGCACGCATTCGCGCACAGGGAAAACGATCCGTGTCGAGCCGCGCCGCGTGATCATTGTCGAAGGGATCCTGATCTTCGCGGAACCAAAGCTGCGCGAACTGTTTGACGTGCGATTATTCGTCGACACAGACGCGGACATTCGCTTTATCCGCCGCCTGACGCGTGATATTACCGAGCGCGGGCGCACCACCGAGAACGTCATACACCAGTACATGACCACCGTCCGGCCGATGCACCTCGAGTTTGTTGATCCGTCCAAGCGCTATGCCAATGTCATCATCCCCGAAGGCGGTTTGAACGAAGTGGCGATGGATATGGTCATCGCCCGCATTGAGACCCTGCTGCAGAGATCGGAATGAACGAGCAGGCGAACAAGCCCCGCGTGCCCATCACGCGCATCCTGCTGCTGCTCGCCCTGATCGTGCTCACCATTGCTCTCATCATCAACCGCGAAGAAATCCAGCGCTTTTCACGCCTGGGATATCTGGGTGTATTTCTGGTATCGATACTGGCAAACGCGACCATCATCTTTCCCCTGCCTGGCGTCGTTTTTACCTCGGCGATGGGTATCGTTTATGACCCGCTGCTGGTCGCTATTGCAGCAGGCACCGGCGCAGCGCTGGGTGAGCTGACCGGTTATCTGGCTGGTTACAGCGGCCGATTCGTAATCGCACGGCAGGATTGGTATGACCGTGTGGTTAAGTGGATGTCTCACTACGGCAACCTGACCGTTCTTTCCCTGGCCTTCATTCCCAACCCGTTGTTTGATATTGCAGGCATCGCGGCTGGAGTGCTGAAGATGCCGATCCTGCGCTTCCTGCTGTGGTGCGCGATCGGAAAAATCCTGAAGATGATGCTGTTCGCGTATGGTGGAAGTACGTTGCTGCAGATTTTGCAACCCTAAAAATCCATTCGGGATTATTATTATAATCGTACATATTACATCGTCACACACCGCTAAGTAGGGGATTTTCCCACGCACGGAGGAGCGCATCATGAAAAAATGGTTATTCATTCCGATAATTCTTTTTGTCGCATTAGTGCTTTGTCATCCGGCAGCATTGTTCGCGCAGGATGAGCAGGTTATCCTGGTCACCAGTGCGGCAGACAGCGGCGCCGGCACATTGCGCGAAGCGCTTGAAATCGCATCCCCTGGCACTGTGATCAATTTCTCGCCGGAAGTATTTCCGAAGAACAATCCGGTCGAGATCGTATTGCGAAGTGAGTTGCCTGGGTTGGAATCAGGTAACGTCACCATCGACGCCAGCGGCGCGGGTGTCATTCTGGTAAAAGACGGCGAATTCTCTGGGACGAGCGCGGTCAGGATCCGTTCCGCCAGCAACACCATCAAAGGCCTGCAGATCATCGGTTTTCCGGATTTCGGTATCCTGATTGAGGGTAGCGGGAATAATAATATCATCGGAGGCACCGGCCGCGGAGAGGGCAACACCATTGGCTGGATCGATGGAAACAGCCTCGGCATTTTTGGGGACGATAATCTCATCATCAATAACCATCTGGGTATTGATCGCGAAGGCAAAACGCACCTCTCCAGCGCGATCGGAGTATATGTTGGTGATGGCGCACAGGGCAATGTGATCGGGGGTGCGTTTGGCGTCGAAGGCAATATCATCAGCGGAAATGGTGAGGGAGGCATTCTGATCACCAACGGTTCATCCGCTACGGTCATCCAGGGCAATATCATCGGTCTGGACGCAGCCATGAAACGTAACATCGGCAACTCTGGTTTTGGCATCCGCATTGAGAACAGCACTGATACGCTCATTGGCGGCGAAGATGTGGAGTTGGGCAATTTCATCTGCGGTAACGCGGATGATGGCATCAGCATTCAGGGACCCGCGTCTAGCGCCAACCGCATCATCGGCAATACCATTGGCCATCCCGTATATGGATTACAAGGGGATCAGGGTGTCATGATCGAACTGGGCGCGCATGATAATCAGATCGGCCCGGGTAACCAGATCTCATATAGCGCGGCCAATGGCATCACCATCAGCGGCGCGGAGACAATGCGCAATACCATCACTGCCAACCAAATCCACAATAATGGTGGGATTGCTATCTACCTTGAAGACGGCGCGAATGATGCGCTTGCATCTCCCCGCATCACCCGGGTCAGCAGCCGCCGTGTGCAGGGCTTGGCTGGGCCTGGTGAGGTTGTTGAAATCTATTCCGATTGGGAGGGCGAAGCGCGGTTTTTCGAATGTGCCACAATAGCCAACGCGGATGGTGAATTCATCTGCACGCTTTCTCAGGGCGCGTTCCGGGAGCGCATGCTCAAAGCGCTGGCAACAGCGGAAGATGGCAATTCGTCGATGCTCTCGGATGATATTCAAAACCCCGCGCTGATTGTGATGCAGGAACTGCCGGATATCATCGCGCCCTCCCAGGTCTCCACCGATCCGGCCGTGATCGGCACCAATCTTTCGCTGGCGGTGATCTCGCTGGTGTTCTTTGGTTTCACCACCACCGTGTTCAATGACCTGGTGAAAGAGAATAATATGCGCATCATTCCAGACAATCTCATCCCGCGCAAATTAAAGGATTGGTTCAACGCACAAAAACCGGTGATGTTGTCGGACGCGTCGAAGAAAAAATGGCGCTTTATTTTGTTCTGGGTGGCGATCGTTTTTATCAATGCGTTGATCGAATCATTTCTCGCGCCCAACCCGCGCCTGTTGGATGCCCAGCGGGTGCGCATCATCCTGTCGCTGTTCCTGACCGGGCTGCTCGTCACCAGCATCGAATGGGTCACGGACTGGCTCGCGCGCAGGCGGTTGCTGAAAGAGGTGAAACTGATCGCGCAGGTGCGCTGGGTTGGTCTGGCGGCTGCACTGGCCAGCGTGGTCTTTTCGCGCCTGGTCGCCTTCACCCCCGGCTACATCCTCGGAACGCTTGGCACCATTTTCCTGCTGCCGGACCTGACTGATAGGGAGAAGAACGGCAAGCGGTCAGCGGCAATTCTGGCGGCTTTGTTCACCTGCGGGGCTGTTTTCTGGGTTATTTCCCATTTTTTGGCCGGGTTTGCCCCCTGGATCGAGCCGCTTTTCCTGAACATTTTCACCATCAGTGTGCAGGGTGTCCTGTTTGAATTGCTGCCGCTGAGCGTGTGTGAAGGGCGCAATATCTGGGATTGGAACAAGCTGCTGTGGTTTGGCTTTTTCGGGGTATCCGTCTTCACTTTTCTGCATACTTTCCTCAACCCGGATACGCCCGACCTGCAAGCGTTGCGGCAGAATGGTGTGCAGATCCTGCTGATGGCAATGGCTGTGTATGGGCTGGCGACGCTGTTTTTGTGGTTAAAATCTAAACAAAATAAACCCAAACGCACCAAGGAGCAAGTATGAACAAACCATTTGCGATCAAAGATGCAACCCTGATCACCATGAATGAAACGCGTGAGGTGTTGCCTTCTGCCGCCATCATCATCGACGGCAACCGAATTGCTGCCATCGGCCCTGCCGGGCAGGTATTGATGGACTATCCGGATATCGACGTGATCGATGGCCGCGGCAAGGTGGTTTTGCCGGGGTTGATCAATTCCCACACGCACATCGCCATGTCGCTGCAGAAAGGCGTTACCCAGGCCGTACCGGAGGGCTTGTACCGCGTCATGTGGCCGGTGGAAAAAGCGCTCACTTCAGAGGATATCTATGACGGCGCGCTGATCGGCGGCGCGGAGGCGCTGCTGAATGGCTGCACGACTGTGGTCGATCATTATTTCCAGATAGAGCAGATCACCAAAGCCACCATTCAGCTCGGGCTGCGCGGTTTTTTGGGCCATACCATCATGAGCCGCCTCGGCCCGTTCACGGGTGAGAATGAGCTGCGCGAAGGCATCGATTTCGTCTCCCGCTGGAAGGGCAAGCATCCGCTGGTGACGCCCATGCTCGCGCCGCACGCCAGTGATACTGTCGCCAGCGAATGGCTGCGCGAGCTGCGGCAGGAAGCGGACCGCCAGCAGGTAGGCTTGCATCTGCACCTGGCTCAATCCGCGCGAGAGCAGGCTTACATCAACGACCAATTCGGCAAAGGCTGTGTGGAATACCTGGCGGAAATGGGTTTTCTCAAGCCCGATGTGCTGGCCGCCCACTGCCTGTATATCGAAGATCATGAGCTGGCGCTATTCTCGCAAACTGGCGCGCATCCGCTCTACTGTCCCATGGCCCATTCGCTCTCCGGCAAGCCCATGCGCGCCTGGGAAATGCTGCAAACCGGTGCTGGAGCGTTGATCGCCACCGATTGCGTCTGCAATAATAATGTCATGGACCTGCTGGGCGAATTGCGTATCGCCGGTGCGGGCCAACGCCAATTAACAGGTGATCGCACCGCCATGCCCAGCATGAAGATCCTGGAGATGGTGACGGTCGATGCGGCTGCGGCAATCGGCATGGACGGACAACTCGGCGCGCTCATCCCCGGCTATCTGGCTGATCTGGCGGTAGTCAACATGCACGGGCTGCACGCCGTCCCCAATTATTCGATTGTGGACAATATCATCTACACCTGCACCGGACGCGATGTGGAGATGGTGGTCGTGAATGGGGATGTGGTCGTGCGCGAGGGTAAGCTGCTGACCGCGGATGAGGACGAGTTGATCGAATTGGCCGAGACAAAAGGACGCGCGCTCATCAAACGCGCGGTTGAAAATGATCCGGACCTCTCCTGGATGTGGCAATAATTCCAAACGAAGGTGCGTTTCGGAGATAGATTTTTTAGAAATGTACGATCAATGAAGTTGCTGCGCGCAATTCTCCCAATTTGCCTTACGCGTTAATCATACGCCGCGCGTGTTGCGGCATCCGAAATAGTTGGCGCAATCAAAGGATTCCACTTTGCCTCCTGCCACGTGCCGAGCTTTTTATGCATCGCCAGGTATTTGGCAGGGATCGGGTGCGTTCCGACGATAACGCGTACCGCAAAACGGTTCTCAAGAAATGACTGGAAGGTCTCAATATAGGGGCAGGGCGGGTAACCGACCACCAGCCCGGTCGCCAGATGGATCACCTCCGCGCCGTTCTTGACCATCTCTTCACCGGCATATTCGACGTTCCCGCCCGGGCATCCATCGCAGGATGTGTACCCAACCAATTCCAGCTTCTGATCTTGATAGATACTGAATGCGCCCGCCTTCTCGCGCATTGCCCGCAAACACTTTCCGCCCGCGCAGCGCCGATAGCGGTCGCAGATGATGATCCCGATCTTGACCTTGTCTTCCATCATGACCATCCTTTCCTTCACATTCTCTATTAATACTATACAACAGGAAACATAAATCCTGCGAAAATGAGATTTTCTGTTTAGTGGATGAGGGGAGGATGACTATTGTTATTTGTGGGTTCAGACAGCGCTGATGAAAGTCTTTCCATCCTCAGCGCAGATCTGCTGAATGGCGTTCTTTCCGGATGCCGCTGCCAGCGTGACCGTGCCGCCCGGCTCGACCCAGTGTCCGGCCATGGTGAAATCACGTAACCCGGGCAGCGTCTTGTCTATATATCAAAATTGATGATTAATCAAGATCTTCATCTTGAATTTCATTTGAACTATATCTTTTTCGTAAATTTATTAAACTTGTGTTTTGTTTTCGATAGTTATACAAATTCTCAAGAAAACCACTATATAAGGTCTGCCTATTGATCATCTCACCATTTTCATCAATTGATAACAAAGATACCCCGGACAAATAATAATTAAATCCTGAATCTGAAACATTATTAATTACAATATTTTTCAGTTTGTTTTCTGATTCGATAAATTTCTCTTCATACATCTCTCTAAGGATTTTATGTATATTAGAAATCGCTTCGATGTAGTCCCGAATAAAAATTCTCATATCGAATATAAATTTTTTAGATAGACTTTTTAACTCATGTAGAATGGCTGTCTTGAATTTTTTATTCTTTTCTAATTCAGATAAATCTAACACGGGTATGACAGAATGTCTGTGAAGGTGAGGTTCATCAGCGGTTAATGAGTAACTGAATAAAGCGTTGTGAATTGGAAACCCTCGATGTTGTGTGTGATTTCTTAAAGCTTCAATGACCCGATAACCAAGAATATTGTCATACTGAGTATTTTTTAGTTGATCAATTTTCTCATCTATTTCTTTTTGATTACATAATATCGTCTTCATGTGATGTTGACATGAATCCAGATACATCGTACAAGTAGTCAATAAGTTTGCTATACGCCGGCTCAAATTATTTTTGCATTCCCGCATTTCAACAGGGTCGATTATTTGAAGAACCATCATCTGGGTTGATATGTTTAATAATTCCTTTTCAAACTCAATATAATTTTCAATAATAAAATTATATTTCTCTTCGAAAAGCGATATTTCGAGAAGACATGAACGAGATATTAATATCTCGTGATAATCGGTTTCATTGATTAATTTCTCTGATGAGGATTTCGAATTCAATTGGTAAATTAAATATTTCATTGAATAATCCTACCAAAATTTTGTAAATTCTCTTTTATCTTCTTTACATATCTGCTGGATGGCGTTCTTGCCGGATGCCGCTGCCAGCGTGACCGTGCCGCCCGGCTCTACCCAGTGCCCGGCCATATAAAAATCACGCAACCCGGGCAGCGTCTTCGGCACCCCCAGGATCATCATCGGCGTGGTCTGTTTGGTCAGCAGCCAGCCAGTGGTCGCGCCCATCCAGTTGCCGGTGTAACGCTCATAACTGAGCGGTGTGGCCTCATCCACAAATTCGATATCCGCGCGAATGCCGGGATACCATTTTTCCATCTGGCTGATGATCAGGTCAGATACCTGTGTCTGCTCGCTGTCATAGATACGGCGGCCATAAATGCGCTGCCAGTAGGCATAATTGCTGCGCACGATCAATCCCATCACCGATTTTCCGTTCGGCGCGAGTGAAGGGTCATAACAATAATGTTTGATGCCCAGCTCAAAGCGTTCTTCACCCGCCAGCAGGATCGGCTCATCTAGCAGGTAGGTCGTCCAATGCGGATGGCCCGTCAGGTCGCGTTTGACGCCAAGAGAGATCTGGCACATCTGATGGGTGGGCAAATGTCCATCATACATGCGCCGGATGCGGCGGTTGCTGTAATCACGGTCGAGCATATCAAAGATGGTCGCGTGCCCGTCCGCGCAGGAGATGATCATATCCGCTTCAATCACATCATCGCGATACAGGCGTACTGCTTTTGCGCGCCCGTTTTCGGTTAGTATCTTTTCCACCTGGGCATCATAATGGATGACACCCCCCAGGTCGGTGTAGCGTCGCGCGATCGCCTGCGCGAAAGGCAATGAAGCGCCAAGCGGATAACCGGCATTTCCGCTGTGCATGTAAGCCAGCAGCATCATCCCCATCATCACCGGCGCTTCCTCCCACGAGAACATCTGCGCCACCGCTTTTCGCAGGAAGGGATCTTTAAAGCGCTGTGCGAATTCGCGCGTTGATTGCGTTGCCCAGCGCGCAAGCGCCGGGACGAACGGCAGCATTTTCTTACCTAAGTAAGCCCAATCCTTTGGTCCCATCAGCGCTTTCGGCACCGCATACATCGCGGCCATATCAAAGCGGGTGAAATCGCGAACGCCGCTGCAAAAAGCGCGGATCAAGCGCGCGTCATCCGGGCTGAGGGCGCACAGATGCGCTTCCAGCTTATCCGGGTCAGCGTATACGGTCAGCCTTTTTTCACCATCCGTTACCACCTGGTATTGGCTGTGGTTGATAAACGCCCGCTTCTGCACCGCGCCTAGCTCACGCCACATCGAATAAAACGGCTGCCCTTCCCCTGAGCCGAACAGGTAGTGGATGCAGCCATCATAGGTATATCCCTTGCGTTGCCAGGTGGTGCACAGGCCGCCCGGCAGGGTGTGCATTTCAAAGATCTGGCTGTCATAGCCATTCATCTGCGCGTAGCATCCTGCTGCCAGGCCGGCGATACCCCCGCCAATAATAATGATCGATTTTCTTTGACTCATAACAATGATTACCCTTTGTGTAATTTAAAAACATCTAGATTATATATACGCGGGATAAATTACGGGAGTTTTTTCTGTTAAGAATCGGTTAAAGCTGGGATCGATCTATTTGCGGCTTAACAGGCCGGAGGAGACCGCCAACTCCTGGGTTTCTGCGGTGATCTTGCCCTTGCGGTAATCCTGCAGCAGGATCTCGAGTTCGGTGATCAGGTTTTCAATGTTCTGGTCTGCGTTCTCCATCAGTGCGAAGCGCGCCGAATGTTCGCTCGCCAGCGAGGCATACAGGCAGGCTTGCAGGTGCGCGCTTAAAGTTAGATACTGCAGCGTGCGCATCAGTGACCGAGCATCTGTATCCAGAATGACGTCAATCTGCTCTGAGGGGCTCTCTAAGCGTTTCTGGGGATGAATAGGGTATATCTGTTGGATGATCGTCTCAAACCGCCCTGCGCCCTGATAACGGTTATACAAGACTGTCACAGTCTTCCCGTCCAGTTTTTCAAGCGAGTTTAATGCGAAGGTGGTTGGCGCATGCTGTACATCCGCGATATCGGGAAAGGAGATTGCAGAAATAGGCCAATTTAGAAACCCTTTAAACAGGGCGGGCAGTTGCTTGCCGGCCAGAAACACCTGAGAAAAATGCTTCTCGTGCAGCATCTCTTTTCTGGCGAGTTGCGCTAAATGTTTATTGAAATTGCCGCATAGCCCGCGGTTGCTGCCCAGAACGATCAGGATTTCCTCGTCATCCTTATTTTGCGCATAGCCATAATATTCAATATTCTGCAGTGTTGCATTCGCGCTTTCCAGCTCACGCAGATAAGCATCCAGCCCGGATTGGCGGTTGAGTGCCATGCGCCATTGCGAAAGGGAGATTGTGCGCATCGCTGAGATCAGCGGCTCGATCGCGGAGATGTTCTCTTTTCGGCGGGAAATGCTCTGGAAATTCTGGCTCATTAGTACGTTTCAAGCAGGTCCAGATCCCAGCTGAATACCACCGCGCCGCCGATCTTTTGCACGCCAGCATTGGTGAGAATCTCCTGTTTGGTCAGATCGTCTTCATCCAATTCAATATCACGGGTGCAATTCTCTTTGATGATCGCGCGCACCTCAGCCAGCTTTTTTGCCGGACAGGCGGTGAATATGGTGTATTGCGACTGGCGTAGCATGCCGCCCTTGGTTTCCATGAATGTGGCAGAAAATCCCGCGTTGATCAAAGCGTCCAACACGAGTTCTGCCTCATCGCGCGGAATGACAGCCATCAACATCTTACTCATCAGCGTTATCCTTTCCTTCCCGGAATTGGGAATAGGCATCCAGCATAGCTGCTAATTCCTGCTTGATGTCATCCGTTAGTTCTTGTTCTTCCTGCATCTGTGCCATCAGATCTTCTTGATGGGTATGCGCCCACTCGATCAGTTTCCTCTCATACTCACGGATCTCCCGCACAGGCACGCTGTCGATATAACCGTTGACTGCGGCAAAGAGGATCAATGCTTGCTCGCTCACGTGCAGCGGGCGGTGGATGCCCTGCGTGAGAATGCTCTGCAGTCGCTGCCCGCGCTGGATCATACGCTGGGTGGCTTCATCCAGCTCGGTGCCAAATTGGGTGAACTTCTCCACTTCTTCAAACTGGCTCAAATCCAATTTCAGCCGGTTCGCCAGTGAGCGCACCAGATCGGTCTGCGCGGAACCACCCACGCGTGAAACAGAGATGCCGATATTAACTGCCGGCTTATATCCTTTGTTGAAGCGTTCCTTGCTCAACACGATCTGCCCATCACAGATCGAAATCAGGTTGGTGGGAATGTATGCAGATATGTTTCCTTGTTGTGTGGCGATGATCGGGATGGCAGTGATCGATCCGCCTCCGGCATCCGCGTGCAGATTGCACGCGCGTTCCAGCAGGCGCGCATGCAGATAGAATATATCCCCCGGATACGCTTCACGGCCTGGCGGGCGCCGCAGCAGCAAACTTAATTCACGGTACGCGTCTGCGTGCTTGGTCAGGTCATCAAAGATGATCAATACATCCCGGCCGGTATCAAGATAATATTCCGCGATGGTCATCCCACTGAATGGCGCTAGGTATTTTAAAGCAGGTGGATCATCCGGTGATGCGTTGACGATAATGGTGTGTTCCATCGCCTTAAATTTTTTCAAGGTATCGATCGCTGCCAACAGCGAAGATTTTTTTTGCCCGATCGCAACATAAACACAGGTGACATTCTTTCCGCGCTGGTTGATGATCGTATCCAGCGCCAGTGTTGTCTTTCCTGTTTGGCGGTCGCCGGCAATCAGTTCCCGCTGCCCTTTGCCGATCGGGAACAGCGCGTCAATGATCTTGATGCCGGTTTGTAACGGCTGATTAACGGGGGTGCGCTGCAGAACGCCAGGCGCAGGGCGTTCAATAAAACGTTCTTCCTGCCCTTCGATCTCACCACCCCCATCAATCGGTTCGCCCAGCGCGTTGAATACGCGCCCATGCATCAGCTGGCTGACGGGAATTTTCAAGCGGCTTCTGCCATGTGTCACCAGGCTGCCGCCCTGAATGTCTTCATCGCTGCCAAGCAGGATCACATCCATGGCATTCCTTTCAAGATTAAGGATCATCCCTTCGCTGCCATTCTGGAATTTGACCAATCCGTCGATCGATGCCTGTGATAAACCGGAAATGTTTGCCACCCCATTGCCAATATGCTGGACGGTGCCAACTTCTTCAAACCACACCTTGCTATGCATGTCCGCGCTTTTCTCACGCAATGTTTCAATGATCGCCCCGGTCAGAGCGAGTGGCGCTTTCTTACCTTCTAACCCCTTCTTAACCGAATTGATATGCGAAGATACAGTTTTCGCAAAATCATCAAAACCCAGATCGGTTTTGATCTGATCCAATTCGATCTTGACCTTTTTAAGCATCATTCCTTCTGGCCCGCAATAAAATCAGCCACTTCTTGTTTGGCCTGCTGTTCGATGTCGTGCAGCAGCGCGTCAAGAGAATTATTGATGATGAAATCACCCAGGCGCACGCGGATCCCTGAACCAAGTTCCTTGCTGATCGACATATTCAAATGAAGATTCTTATCTGCCAGCGCGGAGAATGTGCGGATCAGGTTCGCCTGCTGTTCCTTGGAGAGCGGAAAGGCGCTTTCCAGGGCAAGCGTGGGCTCTCTATCATGTAATGAATGGCGGATCGCTTCCACCCGATCCATTTCTTTTTTGCCAAGTTCCCAGATCCTTTCGCTTGTCTGCTGCACCAGACTATTGTGGATCACTTCTGGTGAATATTGATGCAACAGATTCTTGACGATCGCGATGATCGTGGTAGTGAGCTCGTCATTGTATTTTTCCAGCGAGCGCATCTGTTCAATTTCCGCTGTCGCGACAGCCTCCTTGATGATACGCTCGGCTTCTTTACGGGTTTTGTCGATGATCTGAAAGCGATTCACTTCCAGTTCAGATTTTGCGCGCGAGATTTTTTCATCGATCAGCGATTGGGCGTTCGCCAACTGTTTTTCCGCTTCTGCCTTCGCCTGCTCTGATACCGCAAGATTCGCCTTTGTTTCTGCCTCGATCTGGGCCAATTGCTGTTTGCGCTTCCGCACCTGTGTTGATACCCGCTTGAACAACAGAAAGTACAGCAGCGCTGCCATGATGGCGAAATTGGCCATCTGGAACAGGATCGTGGTGAGATTGATGTCTAACATCTCTTATCCAAAGAATTGAGCCAGTAGCGGGTTTGCAAATAACAGGATCAGGATCACCAGCAGCACATAGATCGATGCCGATTCCAATAGGGCCATCGCGATCAATAATGTCGTGCGGATATCGTTCGCGGATTCCGGCTGGCGGGTGATGCCATCCAGCGCTTTTAGTACCGCTTTGCCCTGCATGGTGGTAGGGATAGCAGTGCCAAGCACAATGCCAATGCCACAAACCAAAATCGTTGTGAATGTGATCACGAATTCAGGGTTATTGATGTCCATAGTAAATTTCCTCTTTTTCTTTTGTTTTAATTTGCTTGCACCGCGACTGCCAGTTCTATATATAGAGCGGAAAGCGCGGTGAAAATATATGATTGCAATATGCCGAAGAACAGCCCAAGCGCGACGAATGGCAGCGGCGCAATCAGCGGGACGATGCTGAACACGATTGCGGCGATCAGCTCACCGCTGATGACATTGCCAAACAGGCGCAGCGCCAGCGAAAAGGTGCGGCTGATTTGTCCTATAACCTCAAAAGGCAGCATGATGCCCGGTGTGGCCAGGCCTTTGAAATATGCCAGTACGCCTTTTTTCTTAATGCCGTAAATGTGCACGCCAACAAAAACCGTCAGTGACAGAGCGATGGTGGTGTTGATGTCACTGGTGGGTGCGGTCATGATCGGGAGAATGCCCAGTGAATTTGCGACGACAATAAAGATCGCCAGCGACCCCAGCAGCGGCAGATATTGTTCGGCGTTATCCTCCGACATAATCCCGGATACCAATCCAATCAAAAAATCCACGATCATTTCCAGCGCTGATGGCATCAATTTGGAGATCAGCAGAATGGTGACCGTGATCAGCGCCATCGCGCACCAGGTTGCCACAACTGTGCTGGTGATCGGTAATCCAAATAGTGTAAATAATACCCGGGGAACGATCGATTCCATTATTTGTCTTCCCTTTTCAACTGGCGCAGAGCGATCCAGGTCCAGATCCAGCGGCTGACGCTGAAACCGATCGTAAAGCTGATGCCTGCCCAGATATCATGCCGTAACGCTAGAAAGAGCAGAGCTGAGATGAGCAGCACGCGCGGGACAGAGCTCAAATAAGCGCGCCCCATCATATGATCAGGCGTCTTATTCCCCATTTTTCTGATCGCCCGTGATTGCCACCAGCCCAGCAGCACGCCAACCGCCGCTCCGGCGATACCCCACAGAATGTCAATGAGAATATCAGACATCACTTGGTTCCTCCTCTGCCATGCTCTCCGTCAGCACGCGGATGGTATCGTCCGCGACGATCACAACACCATTCTGCACACGAAATGATTCTTCAACACCGAACCGGGAAGCAGTGATCGGTTCTTTACCAATTTCTGCCATCAGCGGTGCATGCCGAGGTAGGATCGTGAGTGGTTTGCCGTCTGCCAGAATGGTACGCACTGCCTCAACCTCATCCATTTCTGCCTGAATACCGGCGGGTGAGTGGATCAGGAATTTCATTCCACCAGCTCACTTTCCGGTTCGTTCTCCATCGCAGCTGCCTTCTCATGTGCTTCCTCGATCGCTCCGCACATATAAAAGGCCTGCTCAGGCAGGTGGTCACATTCTCCATTGGCGATCGCCTCGAAACCGCGCAAAGTATCATCAAGCTCCACAAATTTTCCTTCCAGGCCGGTAAATTGTTCTGAAACAAAGAAGGGCTGTGTCAGAAATCGCTGCATCCGGCGCGCCCGCCTGACCACGATCTGGTCCTGCGCGTTCAATTCCTCGATGCCCAGAATAGCGATCACATCCTGCAGCTCTTCATAGCGCGCCAGAAACGATCGTACCCGGTTGGTGATCTGATAGTGCCGTTCGCCCATTTGTTCTTCGGTCAATAACGAGGAGCTCGATTGCAGCGGATCGATCGAAGGGTAGAAACCCAGCCCCGCCAGGCGCCGCGAAAGCACGCAGGACGCGTCCAGGTGCGAGAAAGTTGCCACCACCGCCGGATCTGTCAGGTCATCCGCAGGCACGTACACCGCCTGCACAGAAGTTACACTGCCCGAGCTGGTGGTGGTGATGCGTTCCTGAAGCTCACCCATTTCGCTTTCCAGAGTCGGCTGATAGCCCACCGCTGAGGGCAGGTGCCCCAGCAGGGCCGATACCTCCGCGCCTGCCTGGATGTAGCGGAAAATATTATCAATAAACACCAGCACCGAACGGTTCTCAAAATCGCGGAAATATTCTGCCATCGTCAACGCGGTCAGCGGCACGCGCAGGCGCGCGCCGGGTGGCTCGTTCATCTGCCCGAACACCAGGATCGTATTGTCGAGCACACCGCTGTCTTGCAGATCGAGCCACAGGTCATTGCCCTCACGGCTGCGTTCGCCCACGCCGGCAAACAGCGCCAGCCCGGATTGCTCGCGGATCGTGTTGCGCATCAATTCGATCATCAGCACCGTCTTGCCAACACCTGCTCCACCGATCAGGCCGATCTTGCCGCCCATCGGAAAGGGCATCAGCAGATCGATCACCTTGATGCCGGTGATGAATGGCAGTGACTTGTTTTCCTGGTCAGAAAGCGAAGGTGAGCTGATGTGGATCGGGCGTTTTTCCACATCCTCTGTCAATGGTTTGCCATCGATCGGTTCGCCCAGTACATTGAATAGGCGCCCGAGCGTGGCCGGGCCAACCGGCACCTGGATCGGTGCGCCGGTATCGGTGACGCGCAATCCACGCCGTAAACCGCTGGCGGTGCCCATGGCGATCGCGCGAACCGTGGAAGCGTTGATATGCTCGCGCACCTCAAAAACTTCTGTGCGTTTTTCATTCACTGCGATCGTAAGGGCATTATTGATACCCGGCAGGTTGCCTTCCGGGAAGGATGCGTCCACTACAACGCCCATCACCTTGACCAGAATGCCTGTGTTTTCCTTCATCGCTGCTTTAGTATAACAAATTTACCGATGGAAAAGATAAAAATGAATTTTAGGCATCGCGCTATCGGATGATATGCTGCAGGTTGCTTAGTTGGATTTGATGTGTGGGCATGGTATAGTGAAATTGAGCTATTCATGAGATAAAGGGCAGGATGATCGCTAAAGAACGGCCTTGTATCTATATTGTTTCCGGGGGAAGCGGCGCCAGCGGTGAGCAGGTTGTGAACACGGTTCTCGCCCAATTCCAGCAAAGTAACTTTCATGTGATCACTGTCTCCAATTTGCGCACACGCGAAAGGATTGATGCTGTCATAAGTGAAGCGGTTGAAAAACAAGCCGTTGTGGTCGTTACACTGGTAGAAGTCGCGCTGAATCTGTACCTGGTCGCTCGCGCACGTGAACACGGTGTCGTCTGTATCGACCTCATGCGTGAATTGCTCGATCATGTCAGCGCAATCTTGGGTGTCCAGCCAGCGGGTCATCCGGGCCTGTACCGCAAATTGCACAGAGATTATTTTGAGCGAGTGGCGGCAATCGAATACACGCTTGCCCATGATGATGGCAAGGACCCTGCCGGGTGGGGTGATGCGGAGATCATATTAATTGGCTTATCGCGTGTGGGCAAAACACCGTTGAGTTTGTATTTGTCCGTTTTGGGATGGAAGGTGGCCAATATCCCGATAGTGATGGATCTGGATATTCATCCCGCGGTGTTTGAACTGGATACGCGGCGCGTCATCGCGCTGGTTATGCATCCAGGCCAGCTGCTGACCCATCGTCGTTTGCGTATCGAGCGGATGGGTTTATCTGGTACGTCCAGATATGCACAGGCGGACCATGTGCGAGAAGAGGTCGAATTGATGCAGGAACTGATTGCTCGACTGAGTGTCATAAGTATTGATGTGACCGACGCTCCAATTGAGACCAGCGCGGACCGTGTGATGCGAGTTATCACCCGACGCTTTGGTGAGAAAGTACGCGAGATCTAAATATGATGCAAGGACTGGCGTTTATTCGCTGGAATCAAATCAAGGATCAAGAAATAGTTGAAAGTACTTTCCGTTAGAAAAAATAGGTGCCGGATGGCATGGCTGAAGCGCAGTGAGTGCTTGCGGTAGAAGATCACACCCAGACTGTAATCCAGCCAGCCCAGCAGCAGGAACATGATAGAGATTGTGCGCATGATGTTGATTCCCTGACAGAACACAATCACACCATTCCATGATGATACCAGGTAAAGTCATGCGAATATTATTTCAAAGCCGGTCTCAAACCCCCTGTCAAGTTTTTCGATTTTCTGTCCATCTCTATTCTTATATCAGGAATCCCCAATTTCATAGAATTAGATACAGTTGTATTATCAAGCGATAAGAATATAAAGTTAACAAAAAAGTCCCTTAGAATCTCCCGGCTATATATGATTGATGAAAAAAAAGGGGGACCATTTCTTATTACATCAAATCAACAACTATTGCGCGGATAGTATCCAGGTCAAGGTTCTTCTTATCGAGAAACGCCGCTGCCCCCGCTTCCAAACCCTGGCGGTGGAACTCGCGGTCGGGGTAGGCGCTGATCAGAATGATGCGCGTTTTCGGGCTCCCTTTGTGTATCCGCTTGGCCGCGTTGATGCCGTCCTCATCCTTGAGGATCACATCCAAAAATGCCAGGCGGATCGGCACCAGCCGCACCAGGTCAATTGCCTCTGCAATCGTTTCTGCCTCATATATTTTCGCTTTCTGGTCTGCTTTGCCGATCATGTGCAGCAGTTGCTTCCTGAAACGTGTGCTGTCATCCAGCACGAGAATGCCCGTCTGCTCTAGTGGATTCGAAATGGTTGGTAGTTCCGGCTGTAAGATTTTTTGCCCATCCACGCCGAGAACCTGTGGATAACGGTGAATGTAGTTGAGGGTTTCCAACCGGCTCTGCACATTAAGCGTGCGGTAGATATTCGTCAGATGGCTTTCCACTGTTTTAATGCTCAAATCCAACTCCGCCGCAATATGCTTGTTGTCACAACCGCGGTGCAGGCAGCGCAGGATTGCTTTTTGGCGTTCGGTCAGATGCGGTAAATCACTCTCGGCTTGATTGTTGGTGATCATTTTTTTGAACAGGGGCTCAGCAATCCACTGCTCGCCATCCAGCACGCGCCGGATCGCGGTTTCCAGTGTGCGCAGCGGTTCATCTTTCAAGTGATAGCCGTGCACCCCGATCTCGAACAGGCGTTTGACATACAGCTGATCATCATACGCGCTCACTACCAGGATCTTCAGGTTCGGATAACGATCACGGATATGTTCAATCGCGCTGATTGGATCAAAATGCGGCATGGTCAAATCCACCAGCAGCAGATCGGTCGCATTTTCTTCCAGGAATGCGCTCAGTTCTTCCCCGTTTGCGATCTCACCGCAGATAGCAATGCCATCCATCTGGTCAATCAAGCGCCGGAACCCTGCCCGCACAATGGCATGGTCATCGGCAATCAGGATCCGTTTTTTATCCATATAGAATTTATATCATAGCAGTGTCGAAACGTGCGGTTTATGCGGCTGCGATGCATTTCGCATCAGGTATAATCGCTATACACACAAAACGTTTCTTTCAATCGATCGGCACATGCTATGCGGGATCAAACTGCAGCATTTGAATATGCCCGACCTTCTAGCCTGCTGAATGTGAAAAACCTTTGGAAATCATTCGGCGAATTGAAGGTTGTGCGCGGATTGAATTTCACCATCCAGCGCGGAGAGGTGATTGGTTTATCCGGTAGTACCGGTTCCGGAAAATCGGTGCTGGTGATGCTCCTGGCAGGCCTGTATGCGCCAGATGAAGGGCAGATCGTTTTCAAAGGAAAAAATCTATCCTGGCCTTACGACGCGAATAAACACGGCATTGGTGTCATCCATCAGCGCCCTACGCTGGAAGAAGGCTTTGATATCACTTCCAATATCTTTCTCGGCAATGAGATCAAGTATTCCAGGTTGTTCGGTCTCTTCAGCCGTCTTGACCGTGAGGAGATGGACCGAAAGGCGCGCGTCATCCTAGAATACCTTGGCGTCGATTTCATTTCACTGCGTGAGAAAGTCGCCAATCTCTCTGGCGAGCAGCGCCAGATGATCGCCATCGCGCGTGTGATGACATATCCCGTTGATCTTGTCATCATCGATGTCACCACGCTCTCGCTGCGTTATCCGTTCCAGCGCAAGCTGTTAGAGCTGATACAGCACTGGCGCGAACAGAATATTGCGGTCATCTTTAGCAGCAATGATCTTGACCATCTTTTCTCCATCACAGATCGGCTTATCATACTCAACCAGGGCCGTAAAGTGGTCGATGAACGCACCGACCTCATCTCGCGCGAAACAGTCTTCAAACATCTGCTCGGTGCAACGGATTCAGCCGGTAACGATCTCATCACATGGGATTTTGATAGTTTTGATTACATTCGCGAAAATTTTGAAAAACTCAGTTATCATCGTATGCTGCTGGAAAAGGAACTGGCTTCAGAAGGGACACTTAATCGCCAATTGACCGAGCAGCTAGTGGAGCAATTTAAGGTGCTTGATCAGACCAACCGTGAACTGCGTGCTGCGCAAAAACGTCTTTTTTCTGAACGGGAATCAGAACGCAAATTCCTCGCGCGTGAATTGCATGACCAGATCATTCAGGACTTGCTCGGTATCAATTACCAGTTGGAAGATATGGGCACACAACGCGAGATATCATCTCAGATCGCCAATTACCTGGTCGAGGTGCGCGGCGGTATCCGTGAATTGGTAGATGATCTGCGCCGCATTTGTGGCGACCTGCGTCCGCCAACCATCGATAGTCTTGGGCTGCGGGCCGCGCTGCAATCCTTCACACAGGAATGGTGTCAGCGCACCGGGATAGTTCTCAAGCTGGAAATGGATTCTCAGGTGGCACGCTTGCCGGAGGAGATTGAGCTGCCTGTTTTTCGTATTGTGCAGGAGGGGCTTAACAATGTCTGGAAACACGCAAAAGCCACTGAGGTGAAGATCGACCTGCTGCATACTTCTCCGCGCATGTTGCGCATTTCTATAGCGGATAATGGCTGCGGTGTGGATAAGGACCTTGATCTGGCCAGCCTGGCTGCAGAAGGCCATTATGGTCTGCTAGGGATCAGCGAGCGAGTGGCAAACCTGAATGGTCGTATCCATCTCGACCGCACTCAGGAGAAAGGGTTTCATCTCGTGGTTGAGATCCCCCACCCCCGCGTGAACGATTTAGCGTTCGATGGCCGCGTTGCCGCAAACCCCGATCAGGGTTAACCCTGATCACCGCTCGGGGGTTTTCATGATAGGTATATCTATTCAAATTTGCTATCCTTTTCAATACAAATGTCATTATTGCATATCTCGTTTTATTGAAAGATTTTGAAAGGAGGAGCGTCTATCGAATTGTCTGGGGTTTTGTGTGGATAAAAATTTTATTAAATGCAAAAGGAGTAAGAATGAAAAAGAACATTTGGTTAAAAATTGGTAGTATGTTAGTTCTATCATTGATCGTCCTCTCCGCCTGTGCGCCAGCAGCGCCTGTTGAAGAAGCAGCGCCAATGGAAGAGAAAGCCGTGGAGGAAGCACCCGCAGCGGAAGAAGTGATGGAAGAGAAGTTGGCAGTTGGAATCGTGCTTCCCACCAAAGATGAACCGCGCTGGATTCAGGACGAAACACGCTTTAAAGACGCACTTGATGCAGCTGGTTATGATGTTGAGATCCTCTTCAGCCAGGGTGATTCTGCTGTTGAGTTGACCAACGTGCAGTCGCTAATATCAAAGGGTGTACAGGTCCTGATCATCTGCCCGCATGACGGCACTGCAGCCGCAGCCGCAGCAGATCAGGCCCAGGCGGCTGGCGTGAATGTCATCTCCTATGACCGCTTGATTCGCGAAACTGAAGCTGTCGATTACTATGTGACATTCGATAGCATTGCGGTAGGCGTAGCGCAGGCACAATACCTGGTGGATAATGCTACCGGCACTGGCAACCCACTTTACCTGTATGCAGGCGCAGCATCTGATAACAATGCTTTCATTTTCTTCGAAGGTGCATGGAGCGTTCTTCAACCCAAGATTTCCGATGGCACATTTGTCATCAAGAACTCCAGCCAGGCAGTCGCCTTGCAGGATAAGGCACAACTGACCCGCGAAGAGCAGAGCCAGATTATCGGCCAGATCACAACCAACTGGGACTTTGACGATGCTAAGAGCCTGGCAGAAGCGAACCTGACCGCGACCACCGCCGCTGACAAGGGTGATGTATTCATCCTCGCCCCCAATGACGGCACCGCCCGCGCTATAGCGGACGCTTTTGGCGTGGATCCGGACGTGACCAGTTACTTCGTCACCGGCCAGGATGCGGAAAAAGCATCTGTGCAATATATCATTGATGGCAAGCAGTCGATGACCGTCTGGAAGGACGTTCGCACGCTTGTCAAGGATGCCATCGCTGCGGCTGTTTCGCTGCTCGAGGGTGGCACACCGGATGCATCCGGCGCATATGACAATGGCGTCAAAGAAGTTCCTGCCATCCAATCGGCCGTTACAACAGTCGATGCTGACAATGTTAAAACAACTTTGATCGAAGGTGGTTACTACGAGGCGAGTGAATTTACCGGCTTGGATTAATCGCTTACCATAACTAAATCCATGAACAGTAGCGGGTCTCCCGCTGCTGTTCATGTATAATTTTTTTTTGGAATTATTTTATTTTTTTTCTCAGGAGAAATTATGGCAAACACCATCCTGGAAATGAAGGATATCACCAAGGAATTTCCTGGAGTCAAAGCGCTGGACAATGTCAGCTTCAAAGTCAGGGAAGGTGAAATCCACTGCCTGGTTGGTGAAAATGGGGCTGGAAAATCCACATTGATGAAAGTACTTAGTGGTGTCCATCCAAATGGAACCTATCAGGGAGAGATCCTGATCAATGGCATTTCACAGCATTTTTCAAAGATTGATGATAGTAAAAAAGCGGGAATTGCGATTATTTACCAGGAATTGGCATTGGTCCCGGAAATGACGGTGTATGAAAATGTTTTTCTCGGGCACGAGATCAACAAAGGCATTGGGATCGATTGGAACGAAACTATCAAGCAGGCAACCCAAATGCTTAAAAAAGTTCAGCTCGATGCAAATCCCAACTTGAAAGTCAAAGATCTTGGCGTCGGGCAACAGCAGCTGGTAGAGATTGCCAAAGCCCTCAGTATGGATGTCAAAATCCTGTTATTGGATGAACCGACTTCCTCTTTGAATGAGGATGACAGTGCCAATTTGCTCAACCTTTTACGCGACCTTAAACAACAGGGTGTTACCTGTGTCTTGATCTCGCATAAATTGTCCGAAGTGCTTGAAATAGCCGATACGATCACTGTGCTGCGGGATGGGAAAACGGTCTGCACGATTGACCGTTCCAGCAATGATATGAACGAACAGTATCTGATTAAGCAGATGGTTGGGCGTGAGATTACCAATATCTATCCGCAACGGAAACCCAAGGGGTTTGGTGAAACTGTTCTGGAGGTCAAAGATTGGTCTGCGTATGATCCCAACCTCGGGCGCCATGTACTTAAAGAAGTCAATTTCTTTGTCCGGAAAGGGGAGATCGTAGCATTTTCCGGTTTGATGGGGTCGGGACGAACGGAATTAGCTTTGAGCTTATTCGGAAACCCGTTGCATTACCGCATCAGCGGTGAAATGAAAATAGATGGCAAACTTGTCCATTTCAACCATCCTGAAAAAGCGCTCAAAGATGGACTTGCCTATGTGACGGAAGACCGTAAAGGCAATGGTCTCATTCTTATTCATGATGTTAAACAAAATATTTCTTTAGCCAATCTCAACCATATCTCCAGGAATGGCATAGTGGATAAGAATAAAGAAATTGTGGTTGCCCAGGGTTATAAAGAATCACTCGATATTAAGACACCGACCATAGAAAAGAAAGTCCTTTATCTCAGCGGCGGCAACCAGCAAAAGGTATCAGTTGCCAAATGGCTGTTTGTAAACCCGGATATTATGATTCTCGATGAGCCCACGCGCGGTATTGATGTTGGCGCAAAATTTGAAATCTATACCATCATGAATAAACTGGTTGAACAAGGGATGAGCATCCTGATGTTATCCTCTGAACTGCCAGAGGTGCTAGGGATGAGCGACCGTGTCTATATCGTCGCCTCAGGGCGCATTGCCGGTGAGATGCCAGCTTCGGAAGCAACCCAGGAAAGAATCATGGAATTAGCAACAAACTAAGGAGAGAAGACATGTCCTTCTTAAAAAATATTAAATCAGTTTTACGTGAGAATATTCGCGAGTATGGGATGTTCATCGCCCTCTTTGTCATTGGGGGGATATTCACCGTTGCAACGGATGGATTATTCATCTCTTCGCGCAACATCAGCAATCTCTTTAATCAGACAGGATATATTGCTGTGCTTGCTGTCGGCATGACGCTTGTCATTATTATTCAGCAGATTGATCTTTCGGTTGGTTTTCTGGCGGGATTCATGGGGGCAATCGCTGCGATTGCGCTCACCACATGGAATCTGCCGGTTTTTGTGGTGATCCCGTTGGTGATGGGTTTGGGCATTTTGGCGGGAATGCTGACTGCATTCCTGGTCGCGAAAGTGGGCATTCCCTCATTTGTTGCCTCCCTGGCGGGATGGCTGGCATATCGCGGCGCGATCTTGCTTGTCACCATCAAAACCGGTACCATCATCATCCCCAATGCAACTTTCAACGCGATTGGCAACGGCTATATTCCCGATATTCCCGGCCTGAACGTCCTGCCGGATATGCATAAATTGACCCTGCTGTTGGGACTGATTGGGATCACCCTGTTTGTGGTCAATGATTTTCAAACCCGCAAGAAAAAGATCTCATATGAATTTGAAGTCCTTCCCCTTAATATTTTCATTCTCAAGGAAGTGTTCATTGCAGCGCTCATTTTTGGGGTTACCTGGATTTTAGCTGGCTATAATGGCATCTCCTGGACGGTTGTCGTAATTTTGGTTGTGGTTCTTATATACCACTACATCACCAATGAGACTGTGCTGGGGCGTTATATCTACGCGGTCGGGGGTAATCCGGAGGCGGCTGAACTGAGCGGTATCAATGTCAATAAGATCATCTTTCTCGTGTTTGGTTCGATGGGTATGCTTTCCGCTCTGTCAGGCATCCTGTTCGCCTCGCGTTTGCAGTCAGCCACAACCACTGCCGGTCAGCTGTTTGAATTGGACGCTATCGCCGCGGCATATGTCGGCGGTGTCTCTTCTGCTGGCGGGATTGGTAAGGTGACCGGTTCGATCATAGGTGCGCTGGTGATGACTTCCCTCACTTCGGGAATGAACTTGATGGGCGTCGATATTTCCTCACAGTACATTGTGCGCGGTGCTGTGCTTGCACTGGCAGTTGTCTTTGACGTTGTCACCCGCAAGAGCGGGAAATAGGTATGATTTTCAAAGGTTGGAATTCCCATTCCAACCTTTTCATTTTGGTCATTGTATCCTCGTAGCTCGCCGCATTTAATTGACCAAATTCTTTAAAAAATCAAAAACCACCCCATTTAATCGAATTCCCTGAATATCTTCCCTGGATTTGTTGTTTCTTTTTAACGATGAATTAACGCTCATTTCATAAGATAACAGAGAAAAAATAAATAAACAAAAAGGAAATTCGAAAAAATGAAAAAGAACACGATTTTTACCCTCATCATCACCCTGGCATTATTAGTTTCAAACCTGTCCGCGGTTTTTGCAGACAATGGTTCAGGTGAAACACCTGAACTGAAGGATGCTCAACCAGCAGCACAAAACACCAAATCTTCTGAAGCTCTTGCACAAGAAGAAGTCGAGCTCTTCCAGGAAAATGATAACACCGATAAGTTTGATTTCAGCGGTGCGCAAGCGCCTGAAGGTTGGGTTCTCGGCGGCGATGCGGAAATGACCGGCGATGGCAAAACCGATTCCGAAGGCGATGGCTGGCTGCGCCTGACTGGTACGGACCCCTTTGCGCTTGGTTATGCGGTTTATGACAAAGCTCTCGACACAGCGAATGGGCTTGCTTTCAACTTTGATTACACTTCCTGGGGTGGGCGTGGAGCGGACGGCATCACATTCTTCCTCATGGATGGTGAGACAACCATGGAAGAATTCAACCCCGGCGGTGTCGGTGGTTCGCTTGGCTATGCTCCTCGTGTTAGTAGTGATTATCCTGGTAAAGGCCTCAGCAACGCGGTTGTCGGCATCGGATTCGACGCGTTTGGCAACTTCTCTGCCTCGGGCGAAGGCCGCAATGGCGGAGATGGACGGGAGCAGGATTCTGTAGCCGTGCGCGGTGCGAGTGATGAAGGCAAAGGGTATGAGTTCATTGCAGGAACAGATACATTCGCTGCAGGGATTGATATTGCAAAAATGAAAGTTCGTCCTGACCAGAGCGGTATAGATTATCGCAATGTATCCATCATGTTCATGCCTGTAGAGCAGCAGTTCTCGCTCACGCTATCCTTGCAGTTTGGCGCGGATACGGAACCCGAGCTACTTTTCAAAGACTTGCTCATCCCAGGCATCACTCCCGCCACTGTCAAATTTGGTTTCACCGCTTCCTCCGGCAGCTACACCAACAACCACGAGATCCGCAACCTGATCATCGATAAAGCGGTGATCAACGATATCATTCAGCAGATCGAGGATGAAGAAGTGATTGACAACCCCATTGATGAAGTCGAAGAACCCATTTCCGATGAAAAAGCGAAGAAAACGGTCTCTATGCCCGTCACTGCGGTTGTGACCGGTGATACCCTCACCATCATCCCTGTCACTGGCTCCGAATTAAATCCCTTGAGCTGCTATGCCCAAACCATGCTCGATATCAAAAACGAAGCTTTCGCTATCCTCCCAGCCCTGTGCGGGCAGGAAGCGTCCCTTGTCCTCGAAGCACTGGGTACGATCCCCTTTGCTCTACCCGAGGGTTATACTTTCCTGAATGCCTCCACCCTCACCATTGTTGATGGCGCCACCTTTGACGCGTACGCAGCTAATAGCGCGGAACTGGAAGTTGGTTTCTACCTTGAAGCTGGGCAAGACACTGCCAATCTCGTCATCCTTGTTTGGCAGGGCGGGCAGTGGGTCGAGCAGCAAGTTGTCATTGCTGATGGTGTCATCTCCACCATCGTGGCGGAAGGTGCCCTGTTCGTACTGGCAAGTAAATAATGAGAAATCTTTTGCGCCAGCCCCCGAACCACTAATCATGGTGCGGCAGGGTGCGCAGATGATCAAAGACGCGGCTGGGCGGCAGCCGCGTTCTTAATTTATCAAACCAAGTATTTTGATCCTGCGAATTGATCAACGAATCCATTATGGTGCCAGGTTGAGCACTGAGAAGAAATGGAAAGTGCTTCCAGCCAGAACAAATAGGTGCCAAATGGCATGGCTGAAGCGCAGTGAGCGCCAGCGGTAGAAGATCACACCCAGGCTGTAAGCCAGCCCGCCCAGCAGCAGGAATACGATCGAGATCGTACGCATGTTGTTGATTCCCTGCCAGAACACGATCACGCCCGCCCAACCCATGGCCAGATAAAGCCAAACGGATGGCTTTTCAAAGCGTGTCTTGAACCCCAATTTAAGGATCAACCCCACCAGCGCCAGACCCCAGATAATGCCAAAAATGCTCCAGCCCCATCCATTACGGAGGGTAGTGAGCAGGAAGGGTGTATAGGTGCCGGCGATCAGGAAATAGATCGCGGAATGGTCCAGCCGCTGAAAGAACGCTTTCACCGAAAGGCGCGCGAAGCAGTGATAAAGGGTGGATGAGAGGTACAGCAGGATCAGTGAGATGCCAAATACCAGAAAGCCCGCCAGATGCCACCCGCTGCCCAGACGTACTGCCCGGATGATCAATATCACCAGCCCGGCGATACTCAGGCCAACCCCGATACCATGGGTGATGCTGTTGGCGATGATATCCCCTGTGCGTGTGGGTGGTGCTTTTGGGTCTGATGTATACGGCATGCTCTACTCCTCGTTTGCTATGCTCAGATTCTTATGAATCTATTATTCGCTTGCGATCCGAGTCGATTCTCCGGAACGAATGGGATAAAAGTGTAAAAGTGTAAAAGTGTCGGGTTTTGTCGGATTATGTCGGGTTTTCTCGGCTATGAGGTGGCCGTCCGCGGGATAATGCAAATGAACCCAAATGGCTCTTCGCTTGTATTCCGGAACTGGTGCAGGCCGTTGCCTTCCACAAACACCGTATCGTATGGTTTGAGCGCGGTGGTCTTTTCGCCCAGCTGCACCTCGCCCTCACCGCGCAAAACGATCACTTCATGCTCGTGCGGATGTTGCTCCAGCTTGCTGTGGCCGCCCGGTTGCAGCTCAAAATAGCGCATGATGAAAGTGGGAGCGCCTTCACGGTCTCCGATCAGGACATTCTTGACCGCTCCTTCAATCCCATCTATTTGCAGCGCTGATGCCTCAACTCCCTCCCAACGGTAAGCGCTGCCTTCCTTTTTGAAATGATGCACGACGGACATGGTATTCTCCTATTATCTAAATCAGTTGCCGGGTCAGCCTGTAAGCCGTATTCTGTCCGGTATTTCCATACCTGGATAGCCATCTGTCTATGCGGTCTACCTGGAACGGTCAGCGTGCGCTGGTCGGGCGAGCAGCCCGTGGTACCATCCCTGTTTGACCTTGCTCCCGAAAGGGGTTGCCTTACGGGTGCATTGCTGCACCCGCCCGTGGTCTCTTACACCGCGATTTCACCCTTACCTTTGCAGGCGGTATATTTCTGTTGCCCTGTCCGACAGGTTGCCCCGTCCCGGGGTTTCCCCGGTTTCGTGCTCTCTGGAGTACGGACTTTCCTCAATTCACCTGGTGAACTGCGGCTATCCGGCCAACCCGGCAATTTCATCATAACGGTTTAATATTCTCACGTCAATGTAAGAATGTGCGGTGTCCAGGACATACTATACACTCCGGGTATCAAGAATATATCAGGT
>CAZTCV010000005.1:0-260158 GCA_964612815.1 uncultured Pelolinea sp.
GCTCTGAATTCGCTATCCGCGAAGGCGGCCTCACCGTTGGTGCTGGTAGAATCACACAGATCATTGAATAGGAAAACACAATAATATGGCAAAACAAAAAATACGCATCCGTTTAAAAGCTTACGACCATCGTGTTCTGGACCAATCTGCGCAGCGAATCGTTGAAACCGCAGAGCGCAGTGGCGCAAAAGTAGTTGGACCGGTTCCTTTACCGACCAAATTAGAGAAATTCACTGTTCGGCGGTCAACATTTATTGACAAAGATTCACATGAGCATTTTGAGATTAGAACGCATAATCGCTTGATCGATGTGATGGACCCAGATTCCAAAACAATCGATATGCTGATGCGCTTGAACTTACCAGCTGGCGTGGATATTGAAATAAAAATATAAAAAATCGATATTTTGGTACCAATAGTTTTAGATTTGTGATATACTTGCACGGTTTGGTTAACAACTGAATAAGCTCTTTATAAGAGTTGTTGGTCGCAGAAGATTCGGATAATGATCTTTTGCCCAATAATTGACTATAAGGAGGGAGATGATGCGGCTGAGCCCATGCTGACAGTCTCCATAAAATAATTATTTGACTAGGAGAAAATAGAAATGTTTAAAGGGCTAATTGGAAAAAAACTTGGCATGACCCAGGTCTTTGATGAGGACGGCTCGGCTTTACCGGCCACCTTAATCGAAGCTGGGCCTTGTTATGTTACGCAAGTGCGGAATACTGAAAAAGACGGGTATTCCGCTGTTCAATTAGGTTATGGCGCGGTACCCGAACGAAAATTGACAAAAGGTCAATTAGGACATCTTGTAAAGAGTGAAATTCCTCCGCTCAAGATCCTGCGGGAATTTCGTGTCAAATCTATCGATGTTAAAGCTGGGGATGTTGTTGATGTGACCCAGTTCGAAGTTGGCAAGCGTGTGGATGTTGTGGGAACCAGCAAGGGTAAGGGTTTTGCTGGGGTGATGAAACGCTGGAATTTCAGCGGTGGCCCTATTACCCATGGCCAATCTGACCGCCAGCGTTCTCCCGGTTCTATCGCTGCTGGAACCACGCCAGGGCGTGTATTCAAAGGAAAGAAGATGCCTGGGCGGATGGGTAATGAACGTGTTTCTTCGCAAAACGTGAAGGTAGTCTTCATTGATGCTGAGAAGAATATCATCGGCGTGAACGGTTCTGTTCCTGGACCGCGCGGTGGTATTGTGATGATCAAAGACGCGAGGAAGCAATAAAGGAGATCATAAGCTGCGGATAACCCCGCGCTTTTGGAGTAAATCATGACGAAAGCAAATGTTGTTGACATAAAAGGAAAGAAGATCAAAGAGATGGAGCTTCCTGCTTCATTATTTGAAGCGCCTATCAACATTGATCTGATGCATCAGGCTTATATACGCCAGGCAACCAATGCGCGATTAGGTACAGTGGAAACCAAGGTGCGCAGTGACGTTTCTGGCGGTGGACGGAAGCCATGGCGCCAGAAGGGCACCGGGCGCGCACGCCAGGGTTCCACCCGATCAGCGCAATGGGTTGGCGGTGGAAAGATCCACACACCCCATATGCATGCATACAATCTGAAAATGCCGCGAAAAATGCGTCGGGCGGCAATTTGTTCGGCATTATCGGTTAAAGCGTCTGAAAATGCAGTGATTCTTGTTGATAATTTTGAAATGGAGGAAGTGAAGACAAAAGCTTTGCTCCAAACGGTGGGCCAGATCACTGGCGGGCAATCTACTTTGCTGGTATTGGCTGATAAGAGCTCTAATGAAAAGGTTTTCCGTTCGGCTGAGAACCTGGACAGCATCAAAGTTTTACCAGCTAATTATTTGAATATTCGAGATCTGTTTACATATGATCAGGTTGTATTTGATCTGCGCGCGATCGAGGTTATGGAATCATTTCTTGGAAAAGGTAAAAGTGCAAAATGAAATCACCATTTGATATTCTTATCCGACCAATTATTACTGAAAAATCATCTTATCTGTCATCCGGACTCAATCAGTATGTTTTTGAAGTCCCGACGAGCGCGACGCGCAAAGATGTGAGTGACGCAGTTGAGAAGGCATTTGATGTGACTGTAGTCAGTGTGAATACGATTAATGTCGCGCCAAAAGTCGGAAGAAAAGGGAAAAGCCGACGGTTGGCCATCAAAAAATCAGCCTACAAGAAAGCGATCGTGAAAATCAGTCCTGAAGACCGCATTCCGATCTTTGAGGGAGTAGAGTAATGAGTGTAAAAATATTCAAACCAACATCACCCGGACAACGAGGAAGGACCGGATTATCTTCTGGCGATATTACAAAGACGAAGCCAGAGAAGAACCTAACGATTCCGAAAATAAAAGCGTCTGGCCGAAATAACCATGGCCGAATCACCGTTCGTCATCGCGGCGGCGGGAGCAAGCAAAAGGTTCGCGTTGTTGATTTCAAACGACAGAAACTGAATATTCCCGCGACTGTCAGCGCTATCGAATACGATCCAATCCGATCTTCTCGGCTAGCATTACTGGTTTACGCTGATGGTGAGAAAGCTTATATTGTTGCGCCATTAGGCATCAAAGTAGGCGATAAGATCGTTTCTGGAACTGATGTCGATATAAAGCCAGGAAATTGTCTGCCAATCGAAAATATTCCAGTTGGCACTATGATCCACAATATTGAAATGGAACCGGGAAAGGGCGGTCAGATGGTTCGCTCGGCTGGTACATCTGCGCAGCTTCTTGCGAAAGAAGGGCAATATGCGCAAGTCCGTCTGCCTTCAGGTGAGGTACGGAGAATCAATAAAAAATGTTTTGCTGTCATCGGGCAGGTGGGTAATGTGGAACACAGCCAGATCAAGCTTGGAAAAGCGGGTAGAAAGCGGAACATGGGTTGGCGGCCGGCGGTACGCGGCAGCGCAATGAACCCGAATGACCACCCGCATGGAGGCGGTGAAGGCCGCAGCCCAATTGGTATGCCAGGTCCGAAATCACCATGGGGCAAACCCACGCTGGGTTATAAAACCAGAACCAATAAAAGCACGGATAAATATATCGTACGCAGCCGGCATGCTGCTAAGCGGAAAAAGAAGAAGTAGTTTAGGAGCTAAGTTATGTCACGATCACTTAAAAAAGGGCCATTCATAGAACCAAAGTTGTTAAAACGAGTGGAAGCTATGAATGAAAAGAATGAAAAGAAAGTTATCCGAACTTGGAGCCGGGCAAGCACGATTTTCCCGCAAATGGTTGGGCATACGATTGCAGTGCATGATGGCAGAAGGCATGTACCGATCTATATTACTGAAAATATGGTTGGGCATAAACTCGGTGAATTTGCCCCCACGCGACAATTTCGCGGCCATCTGGCTGGGAAATCTTCCCGCCTTGGAGGTGAAAAATAAATATTATGGCTATTGATATCAAGGCTGAATTAAATTATTTTCCAGTCAGCTCTCAGAAGATGCGTCTGGTCATTGACCTGGTGCGCGGAAAGAAAGCTGAGGAGGCATTGACGACTTTACGGTTTGTCAATAAAAAAAGCGCTGAACCTGTCCGCAAGTTAATAGCGTCTGCAATGGCGAATGGCGAGCACAATTTTGGTGTTCCCGCAGAGAATTTATATATTCATGAAATAGTCGCAAATGAAGCGCCGACTCGAAAATGGCGTCGATATGGAGCGCGGGGACGATTCAAACCGATCTTACGGCGTTCTACTCATGTCAAAGTTATTTTGCGAGAGAAAGTTTAATAAAAGAAAGTAACCAGGAGATATTATGGGTCGAAAAGTACATCCGATTGGAATGCGTTTAGGTGTGATCCGCACCTGGGATGGCAGATGGTATGCTGAAGGGCAGAATTACATCGATCAATTTCATCAGGATATTGAAATCCAGGACATGATCAAAAAAATCGGCGATCGCGCTGGTGTATCGCGAATTGAGATCGAGCGTTTTCCAAGCAAAGTCAAAATTATTGCGCATACAGCTAAACCCGGGATTTTGATCGGCCGTAAGGGAGAAACAGTAAAAATCCTTCGGGCCGATCTTGAGAAAGCCACCGGGAAGAAGATCGATCTCGAGATCATGGAAATCAAAAATCCTGATACAGATGCATTATTGATCGCGGAGAATATTGCTTCACAGATCGAACGCCGCATCAGTTATCGCCGCGCAATGAGCCGGGCCATTCAAAATGGTATTCGTCAAGGCGCTGAAGGGGTAAAGATCCAGGTTGCAGGCCGATTGAATGGCGCAGAAATGTGCCGGACTATGTGGCTTCGTGAAGGACGTGTTCCGTTGCAAACCTTACGCGCAGACATTGAATTTGCCCGCGCGGAAGCTGACACAACCGCTGGAAAGATCGGCATCAAAGTATGGGTGTACAAAGGTGAAGTGTTGCCTGGCGCTGCCGAAGAGATGGAAAAGACCGAGGGTGTTTACGTTAGCGAATAAATCGTTTTTACGAAAACACATTAGCAAAGAGGAAATAGATTATGTTGATGCCAAAAAGAGTTAAATACCGCAAGCAGATGCGCGGCAGAATGCGTGGAAAAGCTTATCGCGGTGCCGAAATCTCGAATGGTGATTATGCGCTGCAAGCGCTTGAGCCTGGCTGGGTGCCTGCACGGCAAATTGAAGCTGCGCGGCGCGCTATTGTGCGTGAAATGAAACGGCGTGGAAAAGTGTTTATTCGAATTTTTCCTGACAAACCTATCACAAAACGGGCGGCAGAATCCCGAATGGGTAAGGGTAAAGGCGCGGTTGAATTTTGGGCGGCAGTTGTGAAACCGGGCCGAATCATGATCGAGGTTGGCGGTACTGATGAAGTTACCGCGAAAAAAGCCCTGCGATTAGCAACGTACAAATTCTCGATTAAGACAAGAATCGTTTCACGAGAAGATTTCATTGGAGGGCAGGGATGAAAACTGCAGATCTTAGAAAAATGAGTGAAACTGAAATAGAAAAGATGCTGGAAGAGACACGCAAAGAATTGATGCTGCTCAGATTCCAGGCAGTTAGCGGCCAACTTACGGACACAAGCAAGTTGACGAAAACAAAACGCGAAGTAGCACGTATTGCGACAATCTTGAGAGAAAAGCAGATGGATGTAAAAGAAGAAGGTAAGCATGAATAATCGAAGAAGATTGACCGGTGTTGTAACCGGCAACAAAATGGAGAAGACTGTGGTTGTTGAGATTTCTCGATCTTTTCGACATCCTCTCTATCAGAAGGTTGTCCACACCGCGAAGCGATTCAAGGTGCATGATGAATTAGGATGCCAGGTTGGCGATAAAGTCCAAATCATCGAAACAAAACCAATCTCAAAGACCAAACGTTTTGCCGTTGAGAAAATCATTAAAAAAGATGATGAATCTGAGATACTGACAGATATCGAAGTGACAGAAGAGGTTCAGCAATGATACAACACGAATCCCGGTTGAATGTAGCTGACAACACTGGTGCGAAAGAGATTTTGGTGATTCATGTTCTTGGTGGATCCAGACGCAAATACGGTGGCATTGGTGATGTTGTTGTAGCCACTGTAAAATCCGCATCTCCACAGAGCTCTGTTAAAAAAAGTGAAATTGTCAAAGCTGTGATAGTCCGCACCGCGTCTCCCTGGCGCAGAAAAGACGGATCCACGATCAAATTTGACGATAACGCAGCAGTTATTCTGGATACGGATGAAAATAATCCAAAAGGAACCAGAATTTTCGGCCCTGTCGCGAGGGAATTGCGAGAAAAAGGGTATATGAAAATTGTTTCTCTTGCGCCTGAAGTGCTTTAGAAGGAAATAAATGATGAAGATGAAAATTAGAAAAGGTGATCAGGTTGAAGTGATCACTGGAAAAGAAGATAACAAGGGTAAACGCGGAGAGGTTATTCGAGTTTTTCCAAAAGAAGGCAGAGTCGTGGTCCAGGGACTCAATATGCGGACCAAACATCAGCGCCAGGTCCAAACTGAAGGGAAAACCATTAATCCGGGTATCGTGAAGTTAGAAGGTCCAATTGACGTTTCTAATGTCATGCTTGTTTGCAAGAAATGCAATAAACCTACAAGGGTTGGTATTCTGCGTGAAGATAATAAAGTGAGCCGTGTTTGTAAAAAGTGCGGCGCGAAATTGGATTAGTAAATGGTTTCGGGAGTTATTGAATGAATGCATTGAAAGAAAGATACCGGAAAGACATTATTCCTGCTCTAAAGAAAGAGTTGGAACTGGATAATGTCATGCAGGTACCGAATCTAAAGAAAATTGTAGTGAATATTGGCGTGGGCGAAGCGCTGGATGATGCGAAAGCATTGGATGCTGCTGTGAGAGATCTTGAAGCGATCACTGGCCAAAAACCGATCATCACGATCGCAAAGAAAAGTATTGCTAACTTTAAGTTACGTGAAGGGCGGCAGATCGGCGCGAAGGTCACATTACGTGGTGATCGGATGTGGTCTATGATGGATCGCCTGGTGAATATCGCATTACCCCGTGTTCGTGACTTTCGCGGTGTTTCAGCGAAATCTTTTGATGGGCGCGGAAATTATACGCTAGGCTTACGCGAACAGTTGATCTTCCCGGAGATTGAGTACGATAAGATCGACAAAATCCGCGGAATGGAAATTACATTTGTGACCTCAGCAGAAAATGATGAGCAAGGTGCAGCCTTATTATCCAAACTAGGCATGCCCTTCAGGAAGGTGTAGTTATGGCAAAAAAATGCATGGAATATCGTGAAGAACGAAGGAAGTATCCGAATCAGGTGCGCAACCGCTGTGAGGTTTGCGGACGTCCGCGCGGATTTATTCGTCGTTTTGGGTTATGCAGAATCTGCTTTCGTGAGTTAGCCCTCAGCGGCAAGATTCCTGGTGTAACGAAATCATCTTGGTAGATAACCGATCCGGAGGTAAATGAATGAGTGTAAATGATCCAATTGCTGATATGCTGACTCGCATCCGGAATGGTGTTATGAGTAACCATACCGTGGTTGCAATGCCCAGCTCAAAGCTAAAAGTAGAAATAGCCCGCATATTGAAAGAAGAAGGTTATATCGAAGACTATGAAGTGGCTGAAGGGAAAAAGCCATCGCATCAAGTTCTGCGAATTAACTTGAAATATGTCGGTGAACGAAGAGATAAAAGACCTGTCATCACTGAAATTAGACGGGTAAGCAAACCAGGCTGTCGTGTGTACACACAGAAGAAAGACATTCCCTGGGTATTATCCGGCATGGGAATTTCGATTCTCTCTACACCAAAGGGTGTCATGACTGGCCAATCGGCTCGCAAATATGGTGTCGGCGGCGAATTGCTGTGCAAAGTATGGTAAGAACCGGTAATCGTGGAGGTATGTAGTGTCAAGAATAGGTAAATTGCCAATTGAGATCCCGAATGGGGTTGATGTACAACTAAATGGCAGTCATGTTATTGTAAAAGGTCCGAACGGAACATTGGAACGAACATTTTCGCCTCTGGTGACTATTTCAAAGGAAGAGAACCAGATAAAAGTAACCCGCGATACCGATGAGAAAAATGTGCGTGCACTGCATGGGACAACCAGAGCAGTCATTCAAAATATGGTTACCGGTACAACAACCGGATTCACAAAAGTGCTAGAAATTGTGGGTGTCGGTTACAAAGCCGAGATGAATGGCAACGATTTGGTGATCAATGTTGGCTTTTCACATCCTGTCGATGTAAAAGCACCAGATGGCGTTTCGTTTGATGTCACGGAGAAGAACCGCGTTATTCTGGTTAAAGGTGTCAATAAAGAAGTGGTAGGGCAGGTTGCCGCGGACATCAGAGGTTTGCGTCCGCCCGAACCATATAAGGGTAAGGGGATTCGTTATCAGAATGAACGTGTTCGCAGAAAAGCTGGAAAGACTGCAGCGGCCTAAGGAGTTTGAAAAGAAATGGGTAATAAAACAAGAAACGAAGCAAGGTTACATCGTCATCAAAGAGTACGAAAAAAAATATATGGTACTGCCGCCAGGCCTCGCCTGAATGTGTTTCGCAGTCTGTCGCAGATATCTGCACAAATTATTGACGATGATAAAGGGATTACGATAGTATCTTCATCATCTATTGATCATGATTTACGCAAGGATATTCAAAAGCTGACAAAGACCGAACAGGCTAAAGCTGTTGGCAAATTGCTGGCTGAACGCGCAAAAGAAAAGAAGATTAAAGAAGTTGTTTTTGACCGTGGCGGTTATCGTTTTACAGGCCGCGTGAAGGCTTTGGCTGATGCAGCACGAGAGGATGGGTTGGTCTTCTAAGTGAAGAACAACAAAAAAAGGTAAATTATGGATAATAATCGATCGTACAAACCAGTTGAACAAGAATATGATGAGCGCGTAGTTGATATCGCACGTGTCGCAAAGGTTGTTAAAGGTGGACGGAAATTCCATTTCCGAGTGACAATTGTGACCGGTGATAATAACGGCCGTGTTGGCGTTGGCACAGGCAAAGCAGGTGCAGTACCTGACGCGATGGGTAAGGCGACCAAAAAAGCGCACAATAATATGCGCAAGGTTTCTTTATCTGGAACCACGATCCCCCATGAAGTCATCGGGAAGGTAGCAGGAGCGATTGTGCTTTTGAAACCTGCATCACCTGGTACTGGTGTTGTTGCGGGTGGTGGTGTGCGCGCAGTTGTTGAAGCCGCAGGTGTTCGGGATATTTTAACGAAGTCCATGGGCAGCGCAAATGTGTTGAATGTCGTCAAGGCAACGATGGCTGCCTTAGATCAACTGAAATCTCCTCAAGAGCTGGCAGCGATGCGCGGGAAGCCTGTTGATCAACTGATGCCGTTTTGGGAAAGGAAGAAAAATGGCCAAAAGTAAGAAAATGATAAAGATCACACTTGTCCGCAGCCCAATCGGCAATACTGAACGGCATAAGGCGACTATTCGGGCTTTAGGCCTGCGAAAAGTTGGGTCGATCGTCGAAAAGGAAGATACATTAGCTATTCGCGGAATGCTTTCAAAAGTCAATCATTTAGTTGAAATAGAATCACTGGAATAGAAATTATGAAATTGCATGACTTAAAACCAAATGAAGGGTCGAAAAAAAATCGACGCCGTGTAGGACGCGGACCTGCTGCCGGACAGGGTAAGACTGCTGGACGTGGCATGAAAGGCCAGAAGTCCAGAAGCGGTTGGGGTGGAGCTCTCTACCGACAAGGCGGAAATCTGCCATTCTATCGCAAATTACCTTTTATGCGCGGTGAAGGATTTTCTCCGATCAATCGCGTTGAATACAATGAGGTCAATATTGAGGACCTGGGAAAATTCAAGGCTGGAACTGAAATTACACCTGAATTATTAAAAGAGAATAATATGCTGCACAAAAACAGCAATCCTGTTGTGATACTTGGGCGGGGTGAAATTGAAAAAGCGCTGGTTGTCAAAGCGCATCGATTCACTAAAAGCGCAAAAGAAAAAATCGAGTCAGCGGGCGGAACAGCTGAACTGATCCAGTAGGATTTGACGAAGATAAATAGGAGACCCTAAAATGAAGCGATCTGCATGGCGATACCTTTGGACTTCAGCAGACATCAGAAATAAAATCCTGATCTCTCTTGGGATTCTGGTATTGTATCGATTTGCTGCGAATATTCCTGTCCCCGGCATAAACCGGGCAGTCATTTCTAGTATTTTCCAACAACAGACCACAGCCGCAAGTTTATTGAGTGTATTCGACCTGTTGTCCGGAGGAACGCTATCCAATTTCTCGATCTTGGCGATGGGTGTTTATCCATACATTACCGCCCAGATCATCATTCAACTCCTGGTTCCAATCATCCCTGCATTAGAAAAAAGGATGCAGGAAAATCCGAAAGAGGGACGAAAGTTGATGGAAAAATGGACAGTGTTGTTGACCATTCCGATGGGAGCATTATCCGCACTCGGACAGATCCAACTTTTTAACCAGTTGACTACTGGCGGTTCAATCCTGAATTATCAATTTGGACTGGGTGGTGCAAATCTCTTGCCGACCATCACCACTTTAATCAGTATGCTAGGTGGTACGATGCTCGCGATCTGGCTTGGTGAATTAATCTCGGAATATGGGATTCCCAATCAAGGGTTGTCTTTGATCATCTTCGCTGGCATTATCACGCGAATTCCCATTAATCTCTATAACTTGATCATTACTGGCGAGAATGTTGCTATTCTCCTCATTTTGATGGCGATCATTTTGGTGCTGACCATTTTTGTGATCATTTACATTCAAGAGGGAAGGCGAAATGTGCCTGTCCTTTTTCCTGGACGCAGAATTGGCAACCGCATGTCGATGCCCGTACGTTCAAACTTGCCATTGCGTGTCAACCTGGCTGGTATGATCCCGTTGATTTTCGCGCAGACGATCTTATCGCTGCCGGGAATTTTGGCCCAATTTTTTATCAATTCAAAGACTGCATGGCTGGCAAATTTTTCTGGCTGGATGCAGCGGACATTTAATCCAACCAGTGTCTGGTATGTGATCATTTATTTCCTTTTTGTTCTACTATTGACATTCTTTTATACGGAAGTTTTATTTGAACAACAGAATTATGGTGACAGCCTGAAAAAGCAAGGCGCACAGATTCCCGGTGTTGTGCGTGGAGTCCCAACGCAAAGGTATCTTAGCAAAGTGCAACGAAGAATCACACTGGTAGGCGCTTTATTTCTGGCGATTGTTGCAACCTTGCCTTACGCTCTACAGATCACGCTTCCGCCAGCGATTGGGAATGGTCTATTCCTGATATCCGCTTCCGGATTGATCATTGTTGTCGGTACCGTAAGAGACACTTTCAATATTATTGAAACAGAGCTTAAGTTGCATGGCTTCGATGATGCACTGATCAAAGGATAGGCACACAGATCAAATGGCAAAATTTTATGTGTTATTAGGCCCTCCAGGCGCAGGAAAGGGAACGCAAGCACAAATTATTTGTGCGCATTGCGGAATACCTCATATCTCGTCCGGGAATATTTTTCGTGAGAATCTGCAGAACGAGACTGAACTTGGGCGAAAAGCGAAATTATTCATGGATAAAGGTGAGCTGGTGCCTGATGACATCACGATTAGAATGGTTGAAGATCGTTTGGCTCAGGAAGATTGTGCAAGTGGTGCATTGTTAGACGGTTTTCCGCGAACGCCCACACAGGCCGAAGCATTGGATTTATTTTTAGATACAATGGGATCGAGAATTGAAAAGGTCCCTTTTATCCATGTTGATGAAAAGGAGCTGGTCGAGCGTTTGAGCAACCGTTGGACTTGCCGGGCAGAAGGGCATGTATTTCACACAGAATACAAGCCCCCGAAAGAAGCGGGAGTGTGCGATCATGACGGTTCGGAACTTTATCAACGCGAAGATGACAAGCGTGAAACCGTTGAACAAAGAATCAGTGTATATTTTAATCAGACTGCACCTTTGATCAACTATTATCGTGAAAAGGGGATTCTGGTGGAAATTGACGGATCTCAATCGATAGAAGATGTATCGAAGGAGCTTCTGGATGTGGTTAAATGTTCGTAGATATAGACGGTATCAGAAGAAACAGTTATAATTATAAATTTGCGGCTGCTTTAAAGATTAATAGGAGTAAGGATAATGAAAGTTACATCATCAATAGGTAAAAGATGTGCGAAATGTAAAATTGTAAAACGCAAAGGCGTTTTGTATGTGATTTGTGAAAATCCGAAACATAAACAGAGACAGGGATAAGAGAAAATGGCAAGAATCGAAGGCGTTGACTTACCGCGATCAAAGCGGATCGAAGTTGGACTCACATATATATTTGGTATTGGTCCAACACGGGCGAAAGAAATAATCGCTGCAACTAATGTAAACCCGGATACCCGCGTTCAAGATCTTACTGAAACAGAAGTAAGCGCGATGCGTGAATATATCACTAAAAGTTATGAAGTAGAAGGAGACCTGCGTCGGGATGTTCAGATGAACATCAAACGGTTAGTTGAAATTGGATGCTACCGCGGTATTCGCCACCGCAGAGGACTACCGGTCCATGGACAACGCACCAAAACGAACGCACGGACCCGAAAAGGTCCGAAAAAGACTGTTGCAGGACGCGGCCGCCGCCGTGGCGCAACAAAGAAATAGTGTGTGTTTATTCTTTACCAGTCTGAATGATTAATATAAGGAAGTAATATCTATGGCACAAGGAACGAAAAAACAAGCACGTCGAAAAACGACAACGAAGAAGACGCGTCGATCATTGTCTTCTGCGCAAGTGCACATTTTTGCATCTTTTAATAATACGATCATTACCGTTACAGATATGCAGGGGAACACTGTCTCCTGGACCAGTGCGGGATCAATAGGGTTCAAAGGATCGCGGAAAAGCACACCTTTTGCTGCACGTTTAGCAGCTGAAGAGGCGATGAAAAATGCTGGAAGCATGGGCATTCAAGAAGTTGATATTTTTATAAAAGGACCTGGCCCTGGCCGCGAATCAGCGTTACGAGCTATTCAAGCGCAGGGAATGAAAGTCACTTCAATTTCTGACATCACCCCGGTTCCGCATAATGGATGCCGGCCACCAAAGAAGCGCCGTGTTTAAGGGTTTAGGAGAATATTAGATGGCAAGATATACAGAATCAGTATGCAAGTTATGCCGGCGCGAGGGCGAAAAGTTGTTCCTGAAAGGTGAGCGATGCTTCACACCTAAATGCGCTTTTGAACGACGTGCTTATGCTCCCGGGCAGCACGGAAAGTTCTCACTGAATCGCCGCCGAAGGGATTCAGATTACAGCCGCCAGTTGCGAGCGAAACAGAAAACCAAAAGAATCTATGGAGTTCTTGAAAAACAATTCCGACGTTATTTCACACTTGCTCTAAAACGGCGCGGACTAACCGGTTTGAATCTTTTGCAAATTCTCGAGTCAAGACTTGATAATGTCGTGTATCGTATGGGTTTTGCTGCAAATCGCGCCCAGGCAAGGCAGATCGTCAGCCATGGGCATGTTATCGTAAATGGAAGAAAGACCAATGTACCTTCAATGATCTTAGGGGAAGGCGATGTGCTTTCAATTCGGGAAGAATCAAAGAAAAATGTATTATTCAAAGATTTAGCTGAATCCGCAGAGAAGACTACGTGTGCATTATGGATCGACCGTGATGTGAAAAACCTTAGCGGGAGGGTCTTGCGTGTACCTGAGCGTGGAGAGATCGACGGCAACCTGAATGAGCAGCTCATTGTTGAATACTATTCACGGTAAGTAATTGGTGAATGAAAATGGTATTTAGTTTAGAAAAAAGTGAGGGTAACTGTGGCTCAAAATAAAATGGTAACGCCAGTTTTAGAGCGTGATAAAGAATCGCAGAATTATGCGAAATTTAACATAGGCCCATTAGAACAGGGATATGGTGTAACGCTGGGCAATTCATTACGCCGGGTGTTGCTGTCATCTCTTCCCGGGGCAGCGGTTACATCGATCAGAATCTCTGATACATTACACGAATTTAGCGATATTCCTGGTGTACGAGAAGATGTTCTGCAGGTGATACTGCAGGTGAAATTGTTGCGGGTAATCATGCATGAAGGTGATGTTTCTCATATGCATCTGGAGGTGAGCGGCGAAGGCGTGGTAACAGCAGCTGATATCCAGGTTACTTCTGAGATTGAAATTGTAAACCCGGAACTGTATCTCTTCACCGTTGATGATCCAAAAGCGAAGTTAACTATTGATTTTACGGTTGAACGCGGCCGAGGTTATTTGCCATCCAATGAACGCGGAGGGAATTTGCCGATTGGAGAACTGCCGATCGATGCGATTTTCTGCCCGGTCAAACGGGTTAATTTCAACGTAGGCAGTGCCCGTGTTGGCCAGAGCACAAATTATGATCGCTTATTGCTTGAGATATGGACTGACGGTACTCTCAAACCTGAAATTGCCCTCGCAGAAGCGGGAAAGATCTTGATTGATCAATTCCGGCTAATCGCTGGCGTTGAAGAAGAGATGTTTGAAGTGGAAGAGCCAACGGTTGAAGAAGAACCACAGAAGATCACAAATGAATCAGCCGACCTTCCCATTGAAAGTCTTGATCTTTCCGTTCGAGTGTTCAATTCACTTAAACGAACCGGAGTTGTTACCGTTGGTGATGTTATCGAGCTGCTTGATAAGGGTGAAGATTCTGTGATGTCCATCCGCAATTTTGGCGAGAAAAGTTTAGACGAGCTTCGCGAGAAAATGGTGGAAAAAGGATATATGGAAGGTGAAATTGAAGAAAGTGAGGCAGAGTAGAAGCGATGCGCCATAAAATTGCTGGGTATAAATTAAATAGAAACAAAGATCAACGAAAAGCTTTACGAAAAATTCTCGTCAAGCAATTGTTTGAAAATGACCGGATCAAGACAACAAAAACTAAAGCCAAAGCGATCCGATCTGATGCGGAAAAGCTGATCACTTTAGCGAAGAACAGCATCAACGCTACCGAAATTGAAAAAGTCAATGCAAGACGACTTGCCGCATCTCGCCTGGCTGATCCTGACGTTGTCAAGAAATTATTTGATGAGATCGGTCCGAGATTTGAAGCACGTAATGGCGGATATACACGCATGTTGAAGTTAGGGCCACGAACGGGTGATGCCTCGGAAATGGTAATATTAGAACTTGTAGAATAAGAATCCGGACCGCATGGGCGGTTAGGGAATGGCACTTTACCAAGTAAATATTAGTTACGACGGAACTGGATATCATGGATATCAGCGCCAGACTGACCTGAGGACTATACAAGGCGAAATTGAAAAGGCCTTAAAAAAGATCGGATGGAACGGTGAGAGCATTGTTTCATCGGGAAGAACCGATACTGGTGTGCATGCGGAGGAACAGGTTGCCACATTTATTATGGACTGGCCGCATTCTGATACAGAATTGCAGAAAGCGTTGAATGTGAATTTGCCTGATGATATTGTGATCAGGAAGATTCAAAAAAAGACTGAACAAAATTTTCATCCTCGTTTTGATGCCAAGTCAAGGATTTACCGGTATCAGATTTATGTCAATCAGGAACGCTCGCCTTTGCTCGAAAGGTATTGCTGGAGAGTATGGCCTGAACCGGATATCACTCTGATGAATTCTGGAGCTGAATTACTCACCGGAACTCATGATTTTTGGTGGACCGGCAGGCCTTACGAACGAGGCGGAAGGACCGAACGGATCATTAAAGAAGCAAACTGGGATTATGCAAAGGATGCCGCGCTAAGGATGAATTTTTTGATCCATGGAAATTCTTTTCTTTATCATATGGTGCGCAGATTGGTGTTTGTTCTCGTCCAGGTTGGGCTTGGCAAAGTAAAAATATCCGACGTGACTGATGCTTTTGAAGGTAATAACAATCTACCGCCCGGGATCGCACCGGCAAAAGGATTGTTTTTAGAAAAAATAATATATTAGAAGAATAGATGGAGTAGGTCATTGTGAAAAAAACCTATGTGATTAAAGGAAGTGCAGAATCAAAGTGGTGGCTTGTTGACGCTCAGGATCAGCGATTAGGGCGATTGGCAACAAAGATCGCGCATTTGTTGCTGGGCAAACATAAGCCAGAGTTTACACCAGGTGTATTGATGGGAGATTCGGTTATTGTGGTAAATGCAAGTGGAATCTCTGTGAATCCCACTCGGGAGAAAGAAAGAGTGTACTACCGCCATTCCGGTTATCCGGGCGGATTACGCGCTGTTACTTATCCGCGAATGCTGGAGACACACCCTGATCGGATCATTAAAGCTGCTGTGTGGGGAATGTTACCGCATAACAAACACGGCAGAAGATTGATGAAACGTTTGAAGATATATAGTGGAAATGACCATCCACACGCTGGTCAAAACCCCGAAACAGTTGAATTATAAGGCAAGCCAGGAGAGCATTTATGTCAGAACAATATTATGAAGGAATTGGCCGACGGAAAGCAAGCACCGCACGGGTTCGCATAACCAACGGTGAAGGCAATTTTTTGGTCAATAATAAAGAATTAAAAAATTATTTCACGCGAACGGGTGATGCGGAAGCAATTCTTGCGCCTTTCATCAGCACTGGCGAGAACCAGACCCAATATGATGTTACTGTCAAGGTGGAGGGTGGGGGCGTTACCGGTCAAACTGACGCGGTTCAACTTGGACTGGCGCGAGCATTTGTAAAGATGAACCCTGATTATGTATCTACGTTACGGAAGAGTGGTTTACTTACACGAGACCCACGCGTGAAAGAACGCAAAAAACCAGGTCTCAAACGCGCACGCAAAGCACCTACCTACACCAAGCGTTAAACATTCTTTATTTCAAGTATTTAAAATCTCTTTCTACCCACTGTAAAAGTGGGTAGAATTGTTTTTAGAACTATATGATTCACCGAACCGAGGTATTATGGAATTTTGTGATTTGAACGAACTTGTTGCATTTTTGGGAATAAATCAAATTGATAACTTATCGGTTATCACTATTAATCAACATTTCCATGCTAATAGTTTTTACCCTTCTCCAAACTCACACACCATCCTATCTCTTTCGGTAAATGAAAGCGTAATCCCTTCTATGTGCGTATCCATGATAAAGAATATCAGCGCGATCAAAGGAATCACTTATCTGGTCAAAGAAAAGAAGTCATGGAAAAGAGCCGAGACTTATGAAGAAATTGAAGACATGATCAAAGGTCAAGACCTCTTTTATGTATATATCCCACCGCAGCAATTAAAGTTTGATACTTCTTTATTCATCGAGTTAATTGCCCATCTTCGTTCTGCAGATGGGTGCCCATGGGATAAAAAGCAGACACATCAAACACTCCGAACTAATCTACTTGAGGAAACATACGAAGTTCTGGAGGCAATTGATCAGAATGATAATATTCACCTCCAGGAAGAACTTGGAGATTTGCTATTGCAGATAGTATTGCATGCACAAATAGCAAAAGATGAAGGGGTATTTGATTATGGTAATGTGGTGCATGACGTGTACTGGAAAATCCGCAATCGCCACCCGCATGTTTTTAAAGATACCAAAGTGAATGATGTCAGCGATGTGATGACGAATTGGGAAAAAATAAAAGCGAAAGAACGGTTAGTGAATATGGATAACTCAGGGCAGGGTATTCTTGGATCAATTCCTAAAGAATTACCAGCGCTTTCGATTGCGCAAAAATATCAGGAACGTGCGGCACGTGTTGGATTCGATTGGGAAGATATCAAGCCTGTTTTTGATAAGGTCATGGAAGAAATGCAAGAGGTTAAGGAAGCACAGGGCTCAGATTGGTTGGAATCGGAATTAGGGGATTTATTGTTCGCGGTTGTCAATTTAGTGCGTTGGAGCGGTTTTGAAGCTGAGACAGCTTTAAGATTAGCCAATACAAAATTTCGCCAACGTTTTCAATATATTGAGAGAAAAGTCTCCGATAATGGCCAATCACTAACGGATCTGTCATTATCGGAGATGGATGGGTTATGGGACCAGGCTAAATTAGAAGAGAAATAACTAGACTGGTTCAAACTTACATGTGAAGTGACGCATAAGAGCCGGTTGATAAGTGATCTTATAACCACGGATCGTGTCGCGATTATTAATTATCGTACCGATGGTATCTGCCACATAATCCAGATGGGTCTGCGTGTAAACCCGGCGGGGAAGGGCTAAGCGTACCAATTCTAATTGGGGATGAATCATTACACCTGTATCGGAATCGGGATAAGCGAACATGACAGATCCAATCTCAACCCCACGGATACCGCCTTCAAGATAAAGGGCTGCAGTGAGTGCCTGGCCTGGAAATTCTGATTGCGGAATGTGGGGAAGTATAGACCCTGCATCAAGGTACACCGCATGGCCGCCTGGCGGTTCGATGATCGCCGCGCCTTTCTCCATGATCTTCTCAGCAAGATACGCTGTTTGCCCAGTCCGATAGGCGAGATAACTTTCCTCCAATCCTTCCATCAGACCAGTTGCCAGCGCTTCTAAATCACGGCCTGCCAAACCTCCATACGTTGGGAAACCTTCCCGGAGAATCAGCGCATTACTGATCTCTTGAAAGAGACTGGCATCGTTGACTGCAAGAAAACCTCCAATATTGACAATGGCGTCTTTTTTCGCGCTCATCCAAGCGCCATCGGCCAAAGCAAAGATCATTTTTGCGATCTGCAGGGGAGAATGGTTTTCAAAACCCGGTTCCCGCTGTTTAATAAAATAACAATTCTCCGCAAATCGGCAACTGTCAATAAAGAATGGTATATTATATTTCTTATAAATATCTGCCACTTCTTTGATGTTGGCAAATGAAACCGGTTGCCCACCGCCAGCATTGTTTGTGATCGTGATACATCCAAATGGAATATTTTCGGGCTTCTTTTCAATAATGAAAGCTTCGAGCTTGTTCACATCCATATTGCCCTTGAAAGGCGCTTTTATGCTGATATCGAAAGCGTCCTCATTGACCAGATTGACCGGGCGGCCTCCCACTGCACGAAGATTTCCTTCGGTGGTATCAAAATGCATGTTAGAGGGGATAAAAGAGCCGGGTTTAACAAGTAAAGACGCAAGGATATTTTCCGCAGCCCTTCCCTGATGTGTAGGAACAAAGTACTGGAAGCCAAAAATCTCTTCCATCACAGCCTTTAATTTAAAGAAAGATCTGGCTCCTGCATAGGATTCATCACCCAGCATGATCGATGCCCATTGCTCCTGGCTCATCGCGCCAGTTCCTGAATCTGTGAGAAGGTCGATGTAAACATCTTTAGCTGGAACAGCAAACAGGTTATAACCAGCTTTTATCATCGCTTCCTGGCGTGCTATTTTGGGGATAAGTTGGATCGGTTCTACCATTTTGATACGAAAAGGTTCTGCGGGATGTGTTGACATAATTCCTCTCCTGTAATGTAAGATGTAGAATAGTTTATCATTTATTAAATGAAAAATCGAAATTGGTGGATAATTTTGGTGGTGTTGATTGTCGCCATTATTGCATGGGAATTGTGGCCAAAGGCAATGAGTGTACATACATTTCGCTATGATGAAGGAAACAGCCCGAATCTATTTGGTGTGTGTGTCAGAACGAGTGGGATCCTTTCGGCAACATGGGAACTGGCGTATCCACGACAGGTTGAATTGAATAGCGAATCAATCATAACACTGCGTGTGATTCCCCCCGTAACTGAGGAAGGTGAAGTGTTAGAGGAGTGTTCTCAGATATCAATTGCCGCGTACCTGGAAATCCCTGGAGCTGTGCTAGAACCTGGCGAAATCATTTTTACTGCATTTGAGCGGCAGCAATCAACTCAAATCACCTGGCGTGTGTTAGAAAATTCCCAAAAAATTAATGGAAAATTATGGGTTTATGCTTTTCCAGGAGAAGATCGCGACCTGGATACACAGATTCCGCTATTTGCCATACCCTTTAAAATTGAACTATTGTCCTTATTTGGTTTAAAGCCTCAGTTTGTCCGAACAATCGGTTTGATAGGATTGCTCTTAGTTCTCGTGTTTTATGCATTCATATATCAAGACCGATCGAAATGATATAATCACCCCTATTATTTTCCAAATAGAAAAAAAGAGTGATTATTTATGATCCTTTCAACGATAATTGCCGAAATTAATGCAATTTCTGCCCCTTTGATCAAAATTGAAGATGATCTGCCGGTACTTGGCGTTTCTCATGATTCCCGAAATATCAAACACGGAGAAATATTTGTTGCATTCAGCGGCGGAAGTTTTGATGGCCATGCATATATCAATGATGCGATCAGCAATGGCGCAATTGCGATTATTGGAGAAAAAGAGATTTCCTTTGAATTTCCAAAACCATATTTCAGAGTTAAGAATGCACGATACGCCCTTGCCCAGTTAGCAGCTGCATTTAATCATTATCCTGCTAAGAAATTGAACGTAATCGGCGTAACTGGTACAGATGGGAAAACCACGACGGTCAGCCTTATTCATCATATCCTGACGGAATCAGGCATAAAAACCGGAATGGTATCAACTGTCAATGCGCGCATCGGAAATGAGACAGTTGACACAGGTTTTCATGTAACTACCCCGGAAGCGCAAGAGATCCAATCCATTTTAAAGAAAATGGTTGATTATGGATTAACGCATGTTGTCCTGGAAGCAACTTCACATGGCCTTGAACAATATCGTGTTGCCGAATGCTATTTTGATGTTGCAGTGGTCACAAACATCACTCACGAACATCTGGATTATCATGGTGATTATGCTCACTATTTTCAATCAAAATCCCGATTGATCACCTGGCTTGACCATGGAATGCGGAAATCGCAGTTTTCTCAACCCACTGCAATTATCAATCATGATGACATATCATATCAACCTTTGATGAAGGTTATAGGAGATCACCCTATCGATAAATTGACGACTATTTCTTATGGATTGACGGGTGATTCCGATCTTCATGCCCAGAATATTCGAAATATCCCAGAAGGCATCGTATTTGATTTAGTCATTGATCATCACAACTACACTGTGGAATCCAAAATGATCGGGGAATACAATGTTTTTAACATACTTGCAGCTATAAGCGCTGCTCATTTCGCCTGCGGAATTGAAATCCCAAAAATTATCAATGCCATTCGATCTTTTAGCGGGGTGCCTGGTAGAATGGAAGAGATAGACATGGGTCAGCCATTTAGCGCGATTGTTGATTTCGCTCATACCCCGAACGCATTGAAAGTTGCGTTAGAAACAAGCCGGAATCGCACGAAAAACCGGGTGATTGCTGTGTTTGGTTCTGCAGGTTTACGCGATAGAGAAAAGCGACGGATGATGGCAGCTACATCGATTCTAAATGCGGATATTACCATCATCACTGCTGAAGATCCCCGTACGGAAGACTTGGATGATATCCTGTTGGAAATGAAGGATGAAGCGGTCAGATATGGGGGTGTGGAAGGGGATAATTTATTCATCATTCCGGATCGCGGTAATGCAATCCAGTTTGCAGTTGACATGGCTTTGGAAGGTGACCTGGTGGTTGCCTGCGGAAAAGGGCATGAGCAATCCATGTGTTTTGGGGAAACTGAATTTCCCTGGGATGACAGAATTGCATTTCGGGCGGCACTTGCAGCTTTGATGCAAGTTGATGGACCAAAGATGCCATATTTGCCTACACAGGATTAATAATAAAAGATCTCGATTTTTTCGAGATCTTTTGTTCCCATCATGTTTTATTAGTTTCTGCGGCTGCGATTTCCGCTGCTGGGTCTGCCTTTACCAGGCCGACGCTGGCTTGCCGCTGAATCCTTAGCCTGCGCTTCTTCCACGGTCCAGCCTTCCAGGACTGCCTGGCGGGATAAGCGGACCTTACCAGCGGGATCAATAGCTGTGATCATCACTGTGAGCTCATCGCCAACATTCGCGATGTCTTCCACTTTTTCAACCCGTTCACTATCAAGCTGAGAAATGTGAACCATTCCATCTGTGCCGGGGAGGATTTCGACGAAAGCGCCAAAATTGGTGATTCTAACAACTTTGCCGGTGTAAATTCGGCCGACTACCGGCGTTTCTGTCAGACCGGCGATGCGTTCTCTCGCAGCTAATTCATCCGCTTTTACTGCTGCGGCAATGTACACTGTACCGTCTTCTGCCACATCCAACTGGGTATGGGTCTCTTCTTGAATGGCACGGATGGTTTTGCCTCCTGGGCCAATGATCGCGCCAATCTTATCTACCGGTATTTGAACTGTTGTGATGCGCGGGACGAATTCCTTTAGTTCTGTGCGGGGTTCCGCGATGACTTCCGCCATCTTCCCCAGGATGAAGAGCCTCGCTTCCTTGGCTTGCGAAAGCGCTTCTGACATGATCTGGGGTGTAATCCCTTTGATCTTGATATCCATTTGCAGGGCTGTAATCCCATCTGCAGTACCAGCGACCTTGAAATCCATGTCACCAAGATGGTCTTCGAGACCCTGAATATCGGTTAAAACTGAATATTTCTCTCCTTCTTTAATCAAGCCCATTGCAATGCCTGCGACAGGAGCTTTGATGGGAACACCTGTATCCATCAGTGAGAGTGTTGACCCGCAAACCGACGCCATGGAGGTGGAGCCATTTGAGGATAGCACCTCAGATACAAGGCGCATGGTATATGGGAATATTTTTACGTCCGGGAGCACTGCGACTAAGGCCCGCTCGGCAAGAGCGCCATGGCCAACTTCTCGGCGTGAGCGACGCGGGAAGCCGGTTTCGCCAACGGAAAAGTGTGGGAAAACATAATGATGCATATATCGCTTGCTGGTCTCGGGTGTGAGATTATCCAATTCCTTAGCTTCTTTCGGTGTCCCCAGAGTGGTCAAAGTCATGACCTGAGTTTCACCTCTTGTGAAGAGGCCTGTACCATGTGCGCGCGGGCTGTTACCCACTTCGCACCAAATGTTGCGTACTTCGGTCGTAGAGCGGCCGTCTGGACGCTTCCCATCATATAAAATGCGGTTTCGAACGACTTTTTTGTAGGTTTTTTCAAAAGCCTCATTTGTTTGGAATGCCAGATCTTTGTCATCGGGATCAATCGCATTGCGAAGCTCATCACGCAGTACATTAATTCCATCATCCAGCTCAGCTTTGGTCAGTGGTTTGTCAAGAAGATCGTTAATCTGCTGATTCGTATCCGCGTACACCTTCTCTACGATCTGGTCCGGAATGGATTTTAGGTCTACAGAAACTTTTTCTTTACCTACTTCTTTGACCATTTCTTCCTGAATATCGATCAGAGGTTGAATTGCTTCATGGGCCAATGTGATCGCTTCCACCATCACATCTTCAGTCGTTTCGTCGGAACCGGATTCGACCATCAAAATCGCATCTCTTGTGGCTGCTACGCGCAGATCCATACTTGAATATTCCATCTCTTCATAGGTAGGATTGATAATGAATTGCCCATCTATCTTACCAATTCGGACTGCACCTACCGGGCCACCCCAGGGGATATCTGAAATTGCGAGCGATGCTGATGCGGCGTTGATTGCTAGAATATCCAGCGGATGGATGAAATCTGCTGAGAGAGAATACAAAACGATCTGTACTTCGTTTCTCATATCATCGTTGAATAATGGGCGAAGCGGCCGATCCGCTAATCTTGCAACGAGGACAGCGTCATCATCCGGCCGACCTTCACGCCGGAAGAATGAACCGGGAATCCGGCCACCAGCGTACATTTTTTCTTCGTATTCCACGCTAAGGGGGAAGAAGTCAATCCCTTCCCTGATGTTTTTAGACATCGTAGCTGCTGAAAAGATCACTGAATCAGCAACACGTGCGGTAACGGCACCGTTAGCCTGACCAGCTAATTTTCCTGTCTCGAATGTTATTTCGTGGTTACCTACTTTTGTTGTAAATTTTCTTCCATTGGGTTGCATTTCTACTCTTTTCTTCCCTTCTTGTTAGGGACTGAGAATAATATAAGAGGAGTTCTTACCCTATTCTCAATTCCCAACTCAGGGCTTTTCTAATTTTGATATTAAACAAGCTGATGGATTTTTTGAAATCCATCGGCTTGTTTTCTTTCTTTATTTGCTTCGTAAGTTCAACTTTTTTGTTATTGCCTGGTAGCTTGCGTAGTTCTTTTTTCTCAGGTAGGCAAGGAATCGTCTGCGCTGCCCGACAAGCTTTAGCAGTCCTCGTCGTGAGGATTCATCGTGCTTATGGATTTTTAGATGTTCAGTGAGCTGTGTGATCCTGGTCGTCAGCATCGCAATCTGCACTTCTGTTGACCCGGTATCTGTCTCGTGTAAACTGTAATCACTGATCAGCTTTTCTTTTTCTTCTTTTGTTAAAGCCATGACGTTGCTTTCTCCTTTCATTTATTTAGCAAGTCTCCTCACCTAGAGCTTTCGCCACAGGAGGGACAAGTCAGATTTACAATTATACCAGAAATGAAAGATCAAACCTGCGCAGCTGATTTAATCCGGTCAGCCAGCTCGGATGGGAAGAATTGTGCGCATCTACGTAAAAATTTCTTTGTTTCAGGATGAGGATTTTGCACCCCAAGAGATATCAAGAAAGCGGCTGTTTCATTTAGCGATAGAGAAGCCATTATTTTTATTATTTCCATCAACTCCAAGTTGATTGAAATGCCGGGGTTTGAAAAAGCAGGCCTGATCTTCTTGATGAGTGTGGGATTTGGAAATTGATTTTCCATTTTTATAAGATCAGTAATTGATCGCAGGCCAATTTTTTTCAGACGGATATCATCGGATACAACCCAGGCGGAGATCAATTCCTGCCAACCAATATCTCGCCGTAATTCCGGGTTTTCTCTTGCCGTCTCAAGTATGACTGAGAGGATGGGCCCTTCTGTTTCATTGTTTACGCAATGGGTAAGGTGGTCAAGATAAGTGGGAAGTTCTTCTCCCGGAAGTTTTGATAGGAGATGAATGGCAAGTTGTTTATATTCAAAAAATTCCCTTTTCCAAATTTCTTTAGCGATTTCAATTGTCTGCAGCGGGAATATTTTAACAAGGTGGTTAAAAGAAAGGATCAACTGCGAGATAACGATCTCTGGTACATTCATTCTTTTGACCAGAGAATGCGGTGAGATTCCATCCGCTGATATCTCTAGCTCACTACGATATTGTTCAAGCAGCGCAGTGAGCGAGCTGATATATCTTTTCGGATGCTCGAATAGCGATGATAGGGCCGAGATTTGCGGTCTCAACCGAGATAACTGTGCAGGTGCCATTATTTTATATTAATATGCTTTGGCAAAATATGCTTTTTTGTGCGCTGGATTTCCACAGTAGATGCATGAACCCTGCTGATCATCCTGGTCAAGAGGGAGGCAGCGAATTGTTGCTTTGGTGTCTTCTTTAACTTTGGCTTCACAGTCTGCACTGCCGCACCAATAACTCAGCGCCCATTTGCTATCAATATGAGATTTAAAATCTTCAAAATCAGATGGTTGGATGATGTGGTCGTCTCTGAATTTTGTTGCTTTCGCGAGCATGTTATCGTGAATTTGATCCAGCAAGGACGGAATTATTTCAGCGATCTCATTGAGGTGGATTTGGATTTTCCCATCTCGCCCGGGAATATCCCTTCGCGCAGCAACGACACTTTCATTATCAACGTCTTTTGGGCCGATCTCGAGGCGTAATGGCACACCCCTTAGTTCCCAGTCATTAAATTTGAATCCGGGTGTCATTTCGGTACGGTCATCCACTTTAATTCGCAAGCCAGATAATTCTTTAGCAACTTTCTGTACTGCCGGCATGACTTTTTCCATTTCCTCATCAGTTCGAAATATAGGAACAATAACAACCTGAATTGGCGCAAGGCGGGGTGGAAGCACGAGGCCCTGATCGTCACCATGGGTCATAATCACAGCCCCAACAAAACGGGTTGAAAGCCCCCAGGATGTGGTCCAGCAAAATTGGAGTTCGTTATTGCGATCGAGATATTGGATCTCAAATGCTTTCGCAAAATTTTGACCAAGATTGTGGGAGGTGCCTGATTGTAATGCTTTTGTATCTCCCATCATGGCTTCAATTGTATAAGATCTTACTGCGCCAGCAAATTTTTCCGAATCGCTTTTCAATCCTGGAATCACCGGAACCGCTGCAACATTGACAGCAAAATCAGTGTATACATCCAGCATTTTGCGAGTCTCGATTTCCGCTTCTTCTGCTGTTTCGTGGGCAGTGTGCCCTTCCTGCCAATAGAATTCGAGGGTGCGGAGGAATAGGCGGGTGCGCATCTCCCAGCGAACAACGTTTGCCCACTGGTTAATAAGGATTGGTAGATCACGATAAGATTTAATCCATTTTGCATACATATGGCCGATGATGGTTTCGGATGTTGGCCTGACGACGAGGGGTTCTTCTAATTCCTGCCCGCCACCGATGGTGACCACCGCCAGCTCAGGAGAAAAACCCTCAACATGTTCTTTTTCTTTTTCCAGGAAGGACATGGGGATGAACATGGGAAAGGCCGCGTTGACATGTCCGGTCTTTTTAAACCTCTCATCCAATGCTGCCTGAATATTTTCCCAGATCGCCCAACCATAAGGGCGCACCACCATGCAGCCACGGACTGGCGCATAGTCCGCCAATTCAGCCCGCTGAATTACCTGGTTGTACCAATCTGAAAAATTCTCTTCTTGTTTTGGCAGTTTTTCTTTGTTCATTTTTTCAATATCCTTTATGGAATTAATATTATTTTTTTATCACTTGTAATGCGTGGTTTGCAGATTCTATCTGTGAAGGATGCCAGCCATCCTCAGAAATCATTTGATGTAGATGGGTAGTCACATAACTCATCTCTTCTTCAGAAAGCGAATTAATCACTTCGATGATCTTCTGGTCATCGCGCGATAAGATCGCACTCCAAATATCTTCGTTGCTATTAATCATTTCTGGTGGAATTTATAGAAAAAAGCTGGCAAACTAATTGCCAGCTTTTATTTTTTCTAGTCCTCTTTACTGGCTAGTTCTTTATTCCTGGCGTCGATGACGCTTTGGGCGACATGTGTGGGGACAACTTCATAATGCGAGTGTTCCATTTCAAAAACGCCGCGGCCACCGGTGATTGAGCGCAGGTCAGTTGTATAACGCTGCATTTCAGCCAGCGGTACGTTGGCTGTGACTGTTGAGTGTCCTTTTTCCGTATTCATACCCTGAACACGCGCTCGGCGGGTGTTCATATCACCTAAAATGTCACCCATGTTCTCTTCCGGTACGACGATTTTTACTGTCATGATTGGCTCTAGAAGAACAGGCGCTGCTTCTTTTATGGCTTTCTTGAACGCTTCTCTACCAGCCATTTCGAAAGCAATCGGTTTTGAGTCTACCGGGTGTTCTTTTCCATCAAACACCTCTACTGTAATGCCTGTGACGGTATATCCGGCAATGACGCCTTCCTCCATCACTTTCTTTATTCCTTTTTCAATTGCAGGCATATAGCTAGAGGAGATTGATCCGCCGAAAATCGCGTTGACAAATTCGAAGTCCTGTTCTTTGTTAGGCGCGATACGAAGCCAAACTTCACCAAATTGGCCTGATCCACCGGATTGTTTTTTATGCCGGTGCATCGCTTCAGCTTTATTTGTAATTGTTTCACGGTAGGGAACACGCGGCAAAGCTGTGTTTAGACCGACCTGCATCTTTGATTCGGCACGGCGGATGGCTACATCAATATGCTGGTCACCCATACCCTGAAGGATAGTTTGTCTGGTTGACTTTTCCTGATGCCAGGATAAAGTCATGTCTTCTTCGCATAAGCGGGTGAGCGCTGGCGAGATTTTGGTTGAATCAGCCTGTGTTTTTGGCTCGATCGCTACCTGGTATAGTGAATTGGGATAATCGGGAACAGGAATCACTAATGGATGCGCTTTATCGCAAAGCGTATTGCTTGTTGCTGTCTCAGAAAGTTTGGGAACGACACCGATATCTCCTGCATGCATTGCAGGAACGGCAATGGTTTCTTTTCCTTTCGGGATGTAAATCCCGCCGAGACGTTCTTCAATACCGAGTGATTGATTCCAAATGCGATTATCAGAGCCCATGCTGCCTGAATAAATACGGAAGAAAGTCTGCTTTCCGACGAAAGGATCAGCGGTCGTTTTCCAAACGTAGACAGCCAGTGGTCCGCTATCTTCTGCTTTTAATTCTTCATCACCGCCTTTACCTTTGGCGACGACAGAGCGCCCCTGATCAGGTGAGGGGGATAATTTTTCTAATGCATTTAAGAGAGGCGCGATACCAATCTCCGCTCCGGCTGCTGACACAAAGACAGGCACAAAAGAACCATTGATGATCACAGCTGATAAACCGCTCATAATCTCTTCCGGAGATAGCTCGCCCCCTTCGAGATATTTTTCCAGTAATGTGTCATTACCTTCGGCGGCAGCTTCCACCAATTCCATGCGGGCGGATTCGGCAGCGTCTTTCATGTCTGCCGGGATCTCTTCAGCAGTTTTCCCGTCGCCCGGGTATGCTTTCATTGTGAGAAGATCAATAACGCCTTTAAAATCCGCTTTCTCTCCCCATGGCAATTGCACAGCAATCAAGCGTTTCTCCGAAAAGTCTTGCACGGAATTAAACGCTTTTTGATAATCTGCGTTTTCACGATCCATTTTGTTGATCAAAAGAATGCGTGGAAGGTCAAATTGATCACAATAATTCCAGGCAATCTCTGTGCCTACTTCAAAACCCGATACAGCGTCAACAACAACGATGGCTGAATCTGCCACTGCCACAGCAGAAATCATCTCGCCAACAAAATCTGTGTATCCGGGAGTGTCAAGAAAATTGAATTTTGTGTTTTTGTATTCAATTGGAATGACGGATGTATATAAGGAAATACTGCGCCGAATTTCCTCATCATCAAAATCGGAAACCGTGTTTCCCTCATTGATTTCTCCCATACGAGTGGTAACGCCGGTGAAATGGAGAAACGCTTCGGTCAGTATGGTTTTCCCCGCGCTAGAGTGTGATACAAGAGCTATATTCCTGATGTTTTTTGTGCTGTATTCTTTCATTCTTAGATGATTCCTTCCTTCATTAAAGTCTCAACCTATCAATTTTACTATATTGTGAATAATTCATCTTCTCTTCGTTTGAGCCGTTTATAATGAATTGGTGAAATGGAAAATAGAAAAATTCCTTAGGAGGTTTAGTTTTAATTATCGATACATCAGCAAACCACCCTGGGATACCGGTATTCCTGTACCAGAATTGGTAGATTTTATTTCAAAACACAAACCTGGAAAAGCGCTGGATCTGGGTTGCGGCACGGGCACCAACATGGTTGCTTTGCTGAACGCTGGCTGGAATGTTGATGGGGTTGACTTTGCAATGTTGGCCGTAAATCGAGCAAGGAGAAAGATTCGGCCATTTGGAAAAGCAGCCAATGTATATTTTGGGAGTGTTGTTGATTTAGACTTCTTAAGTGGGAAGTATGACCTGATCTATGATATTGGTTGTTACCACGCACTTGATAAAAAAGAGAAAGCCAGTTACCGTACGAACGTAAAGCGCTTAATACGCCAAAATGGATATTATTTGTTGTACGCTTTTTATCAATCCCCAACGATGGTATATGGATTGAATGCATACGAGGTAAATTTGTTTTCTGAGTTTATGCAGAAAATATATCAACTGGAAAGTACTGATGAGAAAGGCCGTTCAGCAATGTTTTTGGAGTTTCGGAAAGGAGACAGTTATTAATTAAGACATTTTTGCGATAAGCTGGTCCAGGTATTTTTTTTCAGAAGATCGATCTGTAATCTCGCCATTGACTTTTGCGCTACGTAGTTGCTTTAATAGTTTCTGATAAATTGGCCCGGGCGGTATTGCCATTTTTTTCAAATCATCCCCACTGGTAAAAATTGTGATCTTCTTCCACTCAGCCAGATATTGTTGTGCTTTTGCAATAAACTCCTGATTATTGGAAACAGATAACAGGATATCTAATGTGTGGAGCGAATACTTTTCAATTCTTTCAGTAAACTCTCCGGGTGATAATTTTGATAGTTGTTCCTGATGGTGCCAGAGTGAATTTGCCCCTTGAAGGATGTTTTGAGTATCACTTCGGAACCGGAGCCTATTCACCACTTCATTCAGGTGCGTTGGAAGGATCTTGCATACCAAAATGATATAAGTTGTTATCACGGTACTGTTTTCATCGTTGAAATTCTCGTTTGCTGCATGCTTTTCGCTGCTGGAATTCATGATCGACTTGAGCTCAGTGCTGAACTCACTGTTCCAATTCAGTGCTGGATGGATCTGCCGGAGAATCCCCAAATCCTGCAATCTTTCCAGCATATCAGGTGAAGATTTCTCTAAAAACATTTGGTCCAATTCATGCCGAATTCGGTCACCTGAGACTTCATCCAATAGAGGCACAGCCTCCCTCAATAATTCAAGAGTTCTTGGCTCGATCTCAAAATTAAACCTCTTTTCAAAACGAATTGCACGCAACATCCGGGTAGGATCATCGACAAAGGATAGTGAATGCAGCACCCGAACCAATCCATTTTCCAGGTCATTCAATCCACCCCAATAATCATTAAGCTCGCCAAAATGATCTCCATCGAGACGGATTGCCATGGTATTGATGGTGAAATCGCGCCGGTGTAGATCAAGCTTGATACTGCTCTGTTTGATGGTGGGAAGGGCGGTTGGCCTCTCATAAAATTCTGTCCTGGCACTGATCAGATCTAATGCGGTTGGGATTTCTTTTAATTGATTTTCGCTGAAAGGTAATTTTGTCTTGCGAATGTTGGATTTCTGTTCCAGAGGCCACCATTTTGCAGTGCCGAATTTTTTATGGCTGGTGATTTTCCCACCGTATTTGTTTGCGAGCATATCCGCTAGTAGGATTGCATCGCCTTCCACGACAATATCAAAATCTGGTGACGGCCTTTCCAATATAATATCACGCACAAAACCGCCAACAACGTAAATCGGTACGTTCATTTCTGTTGCGGTTTGGCTTACAAGTTCTAACAATGAGAATTCGCCACTCGATGTGTTTTTCTTTAAGGCTTTAGCCAGATTTTGATGGTTGTTATTTAGTTGATCCCCAGTAATTGCCTTCAGCACATCTGTCCGTGTGACAATGCCGATTATTTCTTTGCTGTTCCGTGAAATGACAGGGATTTGGCCCCAACCGCTTTGCGCCATTACTTTTTGTAAGTGCTCAATGGTGTCATTTTTATTTACAGAATAATCTCCTGCTTCCATCAAACTGGAAGCAGTCTTATGTAGATTGTGCTTAAACGCTTTATCAACCGCCCGGCGGTTTAGCAGACCGATAATTTCGTTGTTTTTCAGAACAGGGAACCCTTCATAACCATATTGTTCCATCAACGCATGCGCTTCTTCCACAGAAGTCTCCGGGTTGAGCGTGAGTGGTTTTTTTGACATAATGTTGCGAACGCGGATGGCTGGCATTATATTATCTTGAAGCGTTGCTTCAAATTCTTGCAGGATAGATGATAGATCAATCTCGTTAATAGTGTCATAATCAATCAACGCAGCGGAAGCGCGGCGATGGCCACCACCCCCATAGATTCTGGCAATTTTTGCGGTATCAACCCGATTTGTTGTTGATCGCGCGACAAGGCGGATCCCTTCCGCTAATGCGACAAAAATAAAGAGTGCATCCGGTTCAAATAGATCATTGATCTTGTGCGCAATTGAAGACACTTCTTCATCCAGATCCATCGCTGAGGCGGTAGCAATCAGGATATTAAGGCCATACATGTTAATGTGCCTGCTGTTTTCAAGCAACGATTGAAACACAGATTGCTGGGCTGATGAAAGCGGGGGGTTGAGGTAGTCGGCAGCAATCTCTAAATTTGCGTTTTGTGAAAGCAGGTATGCCACCGCGCTGGCATCATGTGCTGTAGTATTCGTATAGGTAAGTAATCCGGTATCTTCATATATACCCAATAACAGCAGGGTTGCTTCCAATGGATCGAGTTCATGCTGGCTATTCTTTTCAAGTAATTTGACAAAATAGGTTGTGTTTGCGCCATAAGGAACGTATTTCATATCCCAATGAGCGGGAAGCGTATTTTTTTTCTCATGATGGTCGATCACACTGATAGCTGTTTCATTGGAAATGCCTTTTAGAGTGACCAATGATTGGGTATCAACCAATGTCACCTTATTGATAGGCTCCTTTGGCAGGGCAGAGACTGACTGAAAAGGAAATGATGATGCATATTGTTCGAGAAAATCCTTAACATTCCGGTTTAATTTATTAGGGAGCACAGGAGATGTATCACTTAGCGTGAGATAAGCCCCCAAAAGCGATGCAATCGCATCAAAATCCGCTTGCTCGTGCGTGATAATCACATTCATACCCTAATTCTACCTGATACGAGCCATTCGATTTTGGGTATTGATTGTTTATAATAAAAATGATGAAAACAGTATTAAGTGAACAAGAGCGCATCCGATATGCACGGCATTTGAATATCCCTGACCTGGGTGAAACCGGGCAAATAAAGCTGAAAGATTCATCCGTTTTAGTTGTGGGCTGCGGCGGCCTGGGATCTGCTTCAGCGCTGTATCTGGCTGCTGCTGGTGTTGGAAGAATGGGCCTTGTTGATTCGGACAATGTTGAATTAAGTAATTTGCAGCGCCAGGTCATCCATTCCACTGAAATGATCGGTATTGCCAAAATTACTTCCGCCAAGAAGCGAATTAAGTCACTTAACCCGAATGTTGACATTATTACCTTGCATGAACGCATTGATGAAAATAATGCTCGTGAAATCCTGGCAGGTTATGCAATTGTGATTGATGCAACTGATAATTTTGATTCACGTTATATTATCAATGCTGCCTGTGTGGAAAACAGCATTCCTTTCATTTATGGGGCAATCTATCAATTCTCAGGGCAAATGAGTGTGTTTAATCATAAGGGCGGACCGTGTTTTCAATGTGTGTTCCAAAAACCACCTTCGGAAGAATATAAGAATGCAAATCGCGGAGTAGGTGTTGTGGGTGCGCTTCCCGGAGTAATCGGTTCTCTTCAGGCAATAGAGGCGATTAAGCTTATTGCTGGCATTGGGCAGCCGATGACAGGCCGATTATTGATATTTGATGGGTTGCAGATGGAATTCAAAGAAATCTCTATCAAAAAAAGTGGTAAATGTCCGGTATGCTTTGAAATCTAACATGGACGCATTACCTTATTCTGGAAGAAAAATATTAGTAGTCCTTGCGCATCCAGACGATGAAACATTTGGTATGGGTGGGACGCTTGCTTATTATGGGCATTTAGGCGCAGAGGTACATCTGGTGTGTGCTACACGGGGTGAGGTGGGTGAAGTCCCTGATGAGAAAATGATTGGCTTCAATACCATTGCGGAGTTACGCGAAAATGAATTATGTTGCGCAGCGGATGTGCTTAACATCCGAAAAGTCCATTTTTTGGATTATCGCGATTCTGGCATGGCTGGCAGCATTGAAAATGACCATCCCGACGCTTTCATTAACGCACCAGTTAGTCATGTTGCCAGAGAATTGGTTGAACTTATACGTAGCATCAAACCGGATATTGTATTGACATTTGACCCGATCGGTGGATACATGCACCCGGACCATATTGCGGCGCACAAAGCAACGGTAATGGCGTTTGGATTATCTTCGGATCCTACTTATGAGATCGAAAAATTGCCCCCTTACGCTCCAAAGAAACTCTATTTCCATATCATTCCGCGCGGGTTTTTCAAAATCGTCGTGCGGCTGATGCCATTTTTTGGAGTGGATCCAAGCCACTTTGGGAACAATAAAGATATCGATCTTTTGGCCATAGTAGAGAAGGATTTCCCTGTTCACGCAAAAGTAAATTATCGGCGGTTTGCGCGATTACGGGATCAGGCGTCTGCGTGCCATGCCAGCCAGGGCGGTGATAAACAAAGCGGTTTTATCGTAACCTGGTTATTAAGGATTTTTCAGTCGGTCGAGACTTTTATGCAAGCGTATCCGATCTACGAAAAGAAAGAGCCGCTCACGGATCTATTTGAGGGAATTTAGCCCCTCATTCAAGCGGTGGGACGTCACCGGTCGCATCCTGACTATTTTCAATCAGATTATCTGAATTCTCCTGTGTAGTTTCAGGCGGTATTGATTGTGATTGAATTTCGAGGCTGGTGAGGAAAATGACTTTTCTCAGATTAAGCCAGGTCTCTTTCAATTTCCAGTCTTTCCAGTCTTTCAGGAATGTTTGATATAACTTCTCGCGTTCCTGTTTTCGGTTTGCAATAAGATATTCAATTCCTGGACGGATTCGGCGATATGGACGGGTATAGCCATAAAATGATTTGATCCGTTCGTATTCCTTTTGCATGAAGAGCGGAAGAAAATCAATCCAAACATCACAATCATGAATCTCACCCAGAAAATCTTGCGCCTGCCTGGTTATTTTTTGTGCGAAGTCAGTTTCATTTCGATACAAATCCGCGAAAATTTCCAGAGAATAGCGCAATTTTTTTGCGCTGATCCGCATGGAATGCAATTCTTCAACGCGCTGGATGTCAAAGATGAATACTTCGTAGAAGAGGAATTCATCCAGGCGGTTCTGAATCTGTTTGTAGCCCAATTGATAGAGCGCTGGAGAATAGAATTCCTCATCAACTGAATTTTCCATCATCTGGCTGACCCAATTTGAGAGATCATCAATGGCCGTGCTTTCCAGTAAAGACTGTGTGCTCTGGGCGGTCTTTTCCTGCAGTGATTTCCGTTTTTGTTCCAGGCGCAGCTGGATACGCCTTAATCCAGTACGCAATTTAGAATCTTGTGTTTCGGAATATAGTCGATTGATCAGGTCAAGCTGGACATCCAAATCGCGAACTTTCCCGTAGGCTTTTGTTATCGCTCGCGTGTCTTTCATCCAACTGTTTAATTGTTTTTTTGGCAGGTGGTCAGCGAAGGCATTCAAGGTTGATCTGATGCGGCGCGATGCAACACGCAAATCATGGACATCTTCAATATCATTGCGTTTGAGTATATTTTTTGCTGCTTTTTTCAGATCGTCAATGTGAGGGTCAAGTGTATTGGCACAATAGCGCAAAATGCTCAGATCCTCTTTTTTATTTGCCACCTTTCCTCCTTTTTCAGTTTTACTTTATATATTCATCCAGAATAGGTTGAATGCGCTGCATGATCTCCTGGTGTGTTCGCATGATTGATAAGTTTGCATCGATGACCTCAAAATTGAATTCTTTCGTCATTAAGCTAAATTGATCGATCATGTATTCCTGATATTTCTTAAAGCTATCATACATGTTATCCTCTTTGAGGATATCCATGCCAGCTTCCCAATAGTCAAATCCTCTTCCATGGACAATCCTGGTTATCAACGTATCGATATCCGCTTTTAAGTACAGAATGATGTCTGGGATAAGTGCGAATCCGTACACCTTTCTGGCCCAAGCCGGGTCAATGCCACGGACGACATCACGGGCTATGATGGAATAAAAGTAACGATCTGAAAGCACGATAAATCCCGCTCTTAAAGCTGGAATGATCTGATTCTCCAGCCTATCGGCAAAATCGGTTGCATAAAACAAACTATTGGTAAGGGGGGAGAGTGTATTCCCGCGTTTGGCTTGTTCGAGCCCTGATTGTGTCAGCTTTGATCTTCGCAAGCCGGTGTCTGAGACTGCAAACCCATTTTTTTCAAGAGATTTCTTCAACAGATCTATTTGTGTGGAACGGCCCACTCCATCTGTGCCTTCCACAACGATCAATTTCCCAGGCAGTTTTTTGTCTTTGCGATATGGAAAGCCAGATCCATAATAATTATTCTCTGCCATTTTTATTTCTCCTTGGATTTGTTTTCCTTCTTGTTTGATTGCCTGCGGGCATAGTTCCTTGCTGAATAATCAGGGCTGGGTAAACCGCGCCAATTTTTCAAAGCACTTTCAACGAGCTTCCTTACTTCCTTCTGTTGTTTATGCACAGGCCTGGTGGCATCGATGACACTGAAATTGTACTCATCGGACATGTTTTTGTATTCTTTGAGTATTTTCTCCTGAAACAATTCAAAACTAGTTGTTCTTTTATCTGAGAGTTTCAAATCCATCCCGGCTTCGTAATACTTCAGTTTAGTTCTTCCAGATGTAATCCGTTCGACTGCCACCTCCAAAGGAACTTTAAAGTAGAGAACAAGATCTGGCTGATAGGCGAATGAATAGAGGTTGCGAACCCAATCTGGATCTACGCCACGGGCAACATCGCGGGCGAACCCCGTAAAGGCATATCGGTCTGCCAGGACGATTACGCCAGCTTTTAGCATGGGAAGAATCTCGTTTTCCCACCTATCGGCAAAATCTGCTGCCTGGATCAGACTGAATGTGGTTGGGGTGAACGCTTTGGATTTTTTCCCTTCTTTGGTCGTGTTTTTTACCAACGGAGATGAGTTCCATTCGCTGAAATAGACAGATTTTCCTTTTTCTGACAGCCATTTATAAATGAGATCGATCTGTGTAGATTTTCCGCTTCCATCGATCCCCTCAACAACGATCAATTTACCCAAGCTAGAATTTGGTTTTAGCATCATATCTCCTGATATAAATAAAGGGCTCGCATAAAAGAATTATACAAGCCCTTTTTCTATTTCGGTATTCCGCTCTTTTTTACTCTTTATCCTCATCATCTATTTCATCGTCTGTAATATCCATTTCCATCATTTCTCCGGAGACGATGAAGAGTGTTCTTTCGCAAATATTAACCGTTCTATCCGCAAAGCGTTCAAGATTGTGTACGACCCACAGCAAGAAACTCGCGTCATCAATCATGGATGGATTGGACACCATCACATTGACGATAGAGCGATAAGATTTATTGAACAGATCATCTACCTGATCGTCCTCATTTGGGATCTGTGCTGCCAATTCTGAATTTTCGTTGACAAAGGCGGAAAGTGAACGATGCAGCATACTCACACCCAATTCTGCCATTTTTTCAATATCTCTGATCGGAATTGGGATATCCGAGATACCTAATCGAAGCGCATTATGTGCGATGCCTTTTGCATAATCTCCCATTCTTTCCAGTTCGTTGGAGATCAGCAGCATGGCCGAAAGGAGACGCAGGTCATGCGCAAGCGGCTGTTGCGTGGCAAACAGGATCATAATTGCATTCTCAATCGCAAAGCGTTTGTCATTAATGGTTTGATCCTCTTCCATAATATTTCTTGCTGCTTCCAAATCCCGATGTTTAAATGCTTTTACAGCATCTAATGTTGCCTGTTCGACCATCGATCCGAGTAATAAGATCTCATCTTTGATCTGTTGAATTTTTTGACTGAATATTTCTCTCGCCATGTTGCGTATCCTCTTTATCCAAATCGACCTGAAATATATTGTTCGGTTAGTTCTTTTTTCGGATTGGTAAAGATATCTACTGTTTTTCCAGACTCAACCAAATAACCAGCCCGATCTTCTGCCATGTTGAAAAACATTGTGTAATCCGAAGCACGCGCAGCCTGCTGCATATTATGCGTTACTATAACTATAGTATATTTTTCTTTTAATTCTTGAATTAAATCCTCGATCTTTAAAGTGGCAATTGGGTCAAGGGCACTGGCTGGTTCGTCCATCAGGATCACTTCTGGTTCGACAGCGAGGGCACGGGCAATACATAAGCGCTGCTGCTGTCCGCCGGAAAGAGCGAGGCCAGATTTGTTCAGATCATCTTTTACTTCATCCCAGAGGGCTGCCTGGCGCAGGCTTTTTTCAACGATCTCGACGAGAACTTGTTTGGTTGTGATCCCATGGACGCGGGGGCCGAATGCGATGTTATCAAAGATGGATTTAGGGAAAGGATTTGGGCGCTGGAAAACCATTCCGACCTTTTTCCTCAATTCAACAGGATCATTCTGATGAATGTCGACATCGTCCAGTTTGATTGAGCCAGACGTTGTTACTGTTGGAATCAGCTCATTCATGCGATTGAACGATCTTAGAAAGGTGCTCTTTCCGCAGCCGGAGGGGCCGATGATGGAGGTAATCTGCTTCTCAGGAATTCCTATGGTTACATCACGCAGCGCCTGGAAATTCCCGTAAAATAAATTGAAATTTTCGATATTCAACTTTGTATTTAAATTGTTATTCATTTTAATTTCTTCCATTATTGTTGAAGGTGTTGATATTATATCTACCATTTTGTTTCCATTTTCTTTCTTAGAAATACCGCAATCGCATTAAAAGAGAGCAGGACGGCGAGAAGAACAATGATACCTGCAGCTGCTAAGTGAAGGCGAAATTCCTCTTGTGGTAATGTGATCCAATTATAAATTTGAATTGGCATCACGGTGAATTGATCCCAAAGAGATTCCGGTAAGAATGGCACATAAGTGAAAGCACCCATGATGATTAAAGGGGCCGCTTCGCCAATTGCTCTGCTTAATGCGAGGATGATGCCTGTCAGAATTCCTGGCATCGCAATTGGCAAGACTTGCCTTGAAATTGTTTGCCATTTTGTCGCACCCAAACCATATGCGGCTAACCTGATCGAATTTGGAACTGCGCGAATGGCTTCTCTTGAAGAGATGATCACGACCGGCAATATTAATAAAGTCATAGTCAATGCCCCAGAAAGCAATGAACGCCCGAAGGGCATCTTGATTCGCAACCACTCCAAACCGAAGAGGTTGAAATCCAGACCGCCTAATGCACTATTTCCAACTGGAAGGTTGAAGGTTGTTACCAACCAGCTGTTTGGAGAAAGAACACCAAACATCCTTCCAAAAACAACAAGAGCAAGGATACCATATACGATTGAAGGAACACCAGCCAGATTGTTGATGTTAATATTGATGAAACGGGTGAGCCGATTTTTTTCAGCATATTCTTCCAGGTAGAGGGCGGCACCAACTCCGATTGGAAAGCTGAAAAGACCAGTTAGGCCCATGACGATGATGCTGCCGACGATGGCGGATTTCATTCCGGCTTTTTCAGGTTTCCTAGAATGGTAGTTGAGAAATAACTCGGGGCGCAGCCAATCAGCCCCTTCAACCGCTATATCCACAAGCAATACGGTAAGCATCAATAATCCTACTAGTGTGCTAAATATTATCAAACCGAGAAAAAATTTCCCTATCTTGTGGCGATAATTTAGATTGCCTTTTAATTTTGTATTTATTATTCTCATCTTATTCGTAAACCTCTCTATATCTTTCCAAGATCAGATCACTGATGATATTCATAATAAAGGTGATCATAAATAGGGTGGCACCAACAGCAAAAATTGATTGCCCATTAATCGAACCAGCTGGTGCATCACCGAAGCTGACCTGGACGATGAACGCTGTCATGGTTTGCACGCTATGTAATGGATTTAAGGTCATCCTTGGAGTTGCTCCAGCAGCAATAGTCACAGCCATAGTTTCGCCTACAGCGCGAGACATTGCAAGGATGAAAGCCGCGATGATACCGCTTAATGCAGCTGGTAAAACCACTTTTACTACTGTTTCCATTTTAGTTGCGCCCAAAGAAAGTGATCCTTCCCGAAGAGATTTTGGGACGGAGCGAATGGCATCTTCGCTGATCGAAGCAACGGTGGGGATAATCATCACCGCAAGGACGACCGCAGCGCTAAGTGCATTGAAAAAATTAACTTCCATTTGTAACCACTCGGAGAAAATTGTCCGGATGATGGGGTTGATAAAACTAATCGCGAAATAGCCATATACTACAGAAGGAATGCCGGCTAATATTTCAATTAGTGGTTTAAGAACATCCCTGATTTTATCGGTGGCATATTCTGACAGGAATATCGCGGTTCCGAGCCCAAGCGGTACAGCGATCAGCGTTGAGATACTGGCTACCAGGAAAGTGCCTGTAATCAAAGGCAAAACACCAAAATTATCAGGTGACACTTTCGATGACAAAGGCCGCCAATTGGTTCCAGTAAAGAATTTAAAAAGACTAACTTCAGGCCTGAGAAAGAAACCGATAGCCTCTGAAAATAATGAAAAAATGATTCCGACCGTAACCAAAATTGAAAAAACAGCACAAAAAAACAAGAATCTTGCGATCAACTTCTCGCGAAGGTTTCTATTCTTAAAGTTTTTATTCATAATGCCTCAGTGGGTTGAAATGACACAAGGTGAGCTCAGCTCACCTTGTGTACAGTACATTGTTTGTTAGTTCCCTAATGTTGCCGTAAGATTTGCGTTCAGGGTTTCGTAGGTGCCATCTGGAGGCATGCTGTAACCTACATCGGCCATGATTGAAGGCGCACCTGCTTCACTGAGGAAGAAGCGCACAAACTCTACGACTTGCGGTTTTGATGCCAGGCTGGCATTATTCACATAGATGAAGAGCGGGCGAGAAAGCGGATTGTAGGTACCGTTCTGGACTGTTTCATCACTTGGGAGAACGGCGTCACCATTCTTGTTGACCACTGCAACCGCTCTTACCTTGTCGGTATTATTGACATAGTAGGCGTATCCAAAGAAACCGAAACTGTACAGTTCATTTGCGATGCCATCCAGAAGAACGTTGTCATCACTGCTGAAAGTGGTATTCTCATCCTGGCGGAGGTCTTCATCACCAACTGCCTTTTCGACTACTTCGATCATATAATCGCGGGTGCCGGAATCAGGATCTGGGATAAAGAAAGTGATAGTCTCATTTGGGTAGGAAGGATCGATATCCGACCACTTGGTGATGGTGCTGCTGGCGCCCAGAATCTGGCCAATTTGTTCGGCGGTCAAAGCGGTGAGCCAGTCGTTCTCGGGATTGACCATGACGGTGAGGCCATCCATGGCAACCAGAAACTCGGTGAATTCAATATTGTTTTCCTGGCAAAGCTGCGCTTCCTCGTCTTTGATCGGGCGGGAAGCATCGCTGATGTCGGTTTCGCCGATGCAGAACTTCTTGAATCCGCCGCCGGTGCCGGAAAGGCCAACGGACACGCGTACATTGGGGAAGACAGGAGCAAATTCTTCAGCAACAGCAACCGTAATCGGATACACTGTGCTGGAGCCATCTGCGAGAACGTCACCTTCTACGGGTTCTGCTTCCATTACTTCTACTTCTTCTACAACTACTTCTTCCGCGGGAGCTGCTTCTTCAGCTGCGGGGGCTGCCGGTGCGCACGCTGCAATGAACATTGCGGCGATTGCGAAAACAGCCATTACTGCAAACACTTTTTTCGACATACTATTTTCTCCTTTTATTGGGTTATTAATACGCTCACAATCATATCGAGTGATGCTTAACGCTCAATGCAAGGAATGTTAAGAATAGATTAAGGGGGTTTAAAAGTTTCTGTTTGTAGCTATTGAAAATTTGAATGTGCTGCCAGCCTTATGGGTGCTTTCCACCCAGATCTTTCCCCCATGTTTTTCAACCAAATGTTTTGAAATGGATAATCCCAACCCAGTACCTCTTTGTGTGCGCGAACGGTCGGATTTGTAAAAACGTTCAAAAACGCGTTCCAGGTCTTTTTCAGGGATTCCGATCCCTGAATCTTTGACACAGAAAATAATCCTATTTCCTTCGCTGTACGCGGATGTTTCAATTTTTCCACCGGGCGGTGTGAATTTGATGGCGTTGTGGATGAGGTTAATCAACACCTGGCTAAGACGGGAGGCATCAACGAATATTGAAGGTAATGTCGGGTCGCAGCCGTATTCGAATTCAAGTCCAGCACGGTCAGCCTGCATTTCCATCCTCTCGCCCGCGATATGAAGCAATTCCTGCGGCTTTATCCATTGGCGTTCCAGCGGCACCTGTCCAGACTCGATCCGTGAGAGTTCTAATAATTCCTCAACCATTTGCGTGAGGTTGTCCACTTCTTGATCCATCTTGATTAAAAAGCGGTTTGCTGCGGGCGGGTCATTTAGCGCACCGCTTTGTAAGGTTTCGGTGATCAACTTTAATGAAGCAAGTGGTGTTCGCAATTCGTGTGACACATTGCTCACGAAATCCCGGCGGATGATCTCTAACTGGCGCATACGCGTGAGATCCTGAAAAAGGAAAAGTATGCTTCCCGGTAATTCCGGGTCTAACGGGGAAGCGATGCACTGAATAAACGATTTCGTAGGTGGGACTTCGAACGATACCATTTCCTGTTGCTGAGAAAAGACACATTTTTGCCATAATTCATTGACGTGGTGATTTCGGAGCGTTTCTGCCAGTGATAACCCGATCACTTTCTTATTTTCAATTTCAAAAAGCTCTTTTGTACAGGGATTGATCAGGGTAACAATCCCGGATTCATCAGCAATCAATATTCCGTCATTCATATTTACGAGCAGTGAATTGAACATCTTTCTTTCTGCCAGATAATCCGTTTCCGATTCATTGGAATTTGTCTGATGGCGAATAATCGCAAGCAACAATCTTTGGATCTCTGATGGTAATTGCCGGTCGTTATAAAAAAAATCAGTTAATGCAACAGAATGGGATATGTTATCTGTAATCTTTTTTATTGGATTGATGTATCTTGATGCAATAAACGCTGCTGATAGGATTGCAATTGAAACCAGGATTAATGGAAAAATGATGAAGTCTGTTGTTCTAAAAAGGCCGACCTGGTTTGAGATATTTGGATAGAGAACAATCAAGGTGAGCAACAGAATAATGGTCAGAAAAAGAATAATCTGAAAAAAGAGCGAGTTGCGCAATTTTCTTACCCCTCAAACCGATACCCTGCGCTGCGAATGGTGATAATCCGTTTAGGATTTGCAGGATCTTCTTCTATCTTTTCCCGCAGCCAGCGGATATGGACATCAACCGTACGGCTGTCACCGAAGTAATCCCAACCCCAAACTTCTTCAAGAATTTGCTCCCTGGAAAGAATCAGACCCCGATGGCGGGCAAGATAGAGAAGCAGATCATATTCTTTTGGTTTTAGGTTCAATGGGGTTTTGTCAATAAGGACTTCGTGCCTTGATTCGTCGATGCGAAGATTTGAAAAATCGTATGTTTTGTGTTCTTCTTGTTCTTCGTTCTTTGATTGCATGATACGAACACGCCGCAATAACGCTTTCACTCGGGCGATCAATTCACGCATGCTAAATGGTTTGGTCAGATAATCATCAGCGCCCACTTCAAGACCTACCACGCGGTCTATTTCGTCATCCCGTGCAGTTAACATCAAGATCGGGACGGTCATATCTTTTCTGAGGATTCGGCATACTTCAAACCCATCCATGCCCGGAAGCATAATGTCCAATAAGATCAAGTCCGGTTCTGATTCTTTTGCCAGTGTGATGGCGGTAATTCCATCTGAAGCGGTTATCACCTGATAACCCTGATGTTCGAGGTTATAGGCGAGGGTTTCCTGCAGCGTTAGTTCATCTTCCACAATCAGTATTTTTTCAGACATTTTCATCCACCATTTTTTCTATCATATCAGAAAAAAGTTTTACCGTTTTTTTCCGGTCGAAGTGTTTTTGTAGGTAATGCCTTCCCCTCGCCCCCATGGCTTCTCGTTTGGATTCGGTCATAGCGTTTAATTGTGTAACAGCATTCGCGATGGCTTCTGGATTCCCCGGCTGGCAGAATAGACCACATTGCGCTTTTTCAACCACTTCGCGAATGACACCATCGATTGCCAAAACGATGGGTTTTCCTGCTGCCATGTAATCAAATACTTTGTTGGGGTAGGTGGTCTTATACATTTCGATCGGTTTTAGAATCGCCAAACACACAGTTGCCGCCTGAAAATATGCTGCGATCTCAGTTTTGGGGACCGGGTTAAGGAATTGCACGTTGTGCAGATCAAGCGCGAATGATTCATCAATCAGGTGTTGTTTTTCTTTTCCGTCACCTAAAAATACGAACAAGATGTTATCTTGTGATTCAAGCAGCTTAGCTGCCCCCAATACAGTCCTCAAATCGTTTGACATACCGTGAGCGCCTGCGTACAGAATGACGAATTTTTCTTGCCATGCAAGTGATTTTCTCATTTCTAATACACCTTCCGAAGTAAAGAAGGATTCATCAGCGCTATTGGGAATCAATAAAACTCTCCGGGCACCACGGTCTTCTACATGCTGGATATATCCGGGTGAGTTGACGATGACCTGATCTGCATGCCGATATAGGAATTTTTCAAGCCATTGGGATAATAAAATCAGAAATTTATTTTTAAGGACCCCTACGGCAACAGCAAAATCTGGCCAAAGATCGCGTATTTCCAGCAGATATCTTGCACCTTTGATGCGCGCAATCAGATATGCCGTCAAGCTTTGAAAGATTGGAGGGGAAGTGCCCCAAACGATATCAACATTTTTTATGCGCATGGCAGTAAAAAATGAAGAAACCATAAAAGTAAAAAAGCTCAATAAGCGATGAAAAAAACTTTTATGAAGAGCAGAATACGTATAGGCACGGTGGATGATGATTTTCCCATCCATTTCATTAATAACCTTATCCACTTTTTGTTTCGATCCCGTCAGATAGCTTACGCGGCTGGCGATGATGCTGACCTGATGGCCCTGGCTGGCGAGCAGCCGGGCAAATTCGTGGTGGCGGGTACCACCCGGTTCATCAATTGCAGCAAACGCCTGGTGAATGAGAAGAATATGCATAAAAATATTTAGTTTATTCGAAAACGATGTCTGTCCTTATCGTTGCGGGTAGTTTTTGTTTGAATGAATAAAGAATGGATAATGCAGGTTGTTTCACTCCATAAGTATGAGAATACCATCCAAGCAAAGGTTTTTCAATAAGTGGTTGTGTGATTGACCTCCCTGCTCTGAAGATCGTTAGCACTGGTGAAACTTGCCCGTCACCATTATGGGTGTGAATGGTTATTTTCCCGAAAGGAGCTGTCAAGCATACTCCTTCATCCACAACTTCACAATCAAAGTCCGGGACTAACCAATGCAGATCAAGAGACATCTGATTCTTGGCAGCTTTCATTCTATAGACATAATCGAATATCTGCCATTGGGTTTGGGATTTTTTGATCAATGTTCTCTCATGGACAGCGCCGAGATTCAAATACCCATCATGGGCTGCGACGATCTTGTGTTCATAGTTATATTCCGAAATATGCGCCTGGGCCCAGTCCAACCAAAGAAACCGACCCGCACGGGTCATTTGATCTGCTTGTCCAATGGTTATTGTGTTGTGCACTCTGGTCGTCGATAGACCATTGTCCCATGGTTTTGGGGCATTGTATTGAAAAGTTCCCGCGTCTAACAAGATATTTGTTCCTTGAAACCACAGATCAAGATGCAGCTGGTCAGCATGGGCGGGGCGGGAGCGGTAGCGCTTTGCGCGAATCATTGCCCAGGAGTTTTCATCGCCAATTCTTGGGCTGTGGGGATGCGCAGCCGGGATATGGTTTTCATTTGTCCGAATGACGATGCCTAACCAAATAGCAAGATCATCATAGAGGGCGGATGAGAGCAAGCTCTGTTCAAGGAACTCATTTGCAGCTGCCTGGATGATGGGCCGGTAATCATAGTATGGCGCTGAGGAAAGGGGAAATATGAGTGATCCGTCATTATGCCCGAGGTTTGCAACCTGCCCGGATTGGATGTCCAGAAGATTATATAACCAGAAAACAGCGCTTTTGATCTTTTCCCTTGTTTCCTGTGTAAATTTATCTCTGTTTACTTCGAGAAGTTTAGCCATCCAGAGTGAGAGCATGAGCATCATGCGATGGTAATTGGCGGAATGTTGAATGTATTCCCCCTCGTGATCAATCTGGCGCTGGATTGATTTTTCGAACAAGGATAACCCCTTTTCACGCCATTTCGTTGCCCGAGGATGGTTTATAAGAAAGGTGCCGGCAGTGTATAAACCGGCTGCTTCAGAGAGAATATGATTGTTGTTTTGGGCTTTTGCGTAGGATAAGGTCGTCATGATACGGTCTGCATGGTCAGCAATTGAGATTGATATATCTGCGACCGCCTGGGCATTTGAATGACTGGAAGACCTGATGAGGTGAAGCGACATTACCCAGGCTATCAAGCGCAGCGCGACTTCCTGCGCTGATGACCAATTTGGCCCCATATTTAATGGATTTTTTTGTATAAAATCACGGTATTGCATCCAGAAAAATTGGGCATATTTTTCATCGTGCGTAAGGTCAAATGCCTGCGCCAGTTGAATACACCATCCAAATCTTGCAGGTTCCCATACGAACTTGATATCATTTACCTTTCGGTAATATTTGTGGTCGTTGCTCCAATGGGTGAGTGGCTGCCCTGGGTCCAAATCCAGATCGCCTTCGATCTCCCCAAAAAATAATATTTTCCCCTGATTGATTCGATCAGCTCTGGTGATGATACTTTTGTGATTGATCCGGCTCAAGAGATCAGGATCCCTTGATTGGAGAAAATCAAACCAGTTTGGGGATAAAAGTGATGGTTCCAGCTTAAGGTTGATGGAGTTAACGGGGTTTGAGATGCGTAAGAGCCCGCTCCTTAATTGAAACTGATAGATTAAATAATTGATGGTCTCAGACAGTGGTAATTGGGTTATCGATTTATAGATTGCTGCAAGCGGTTTTTCCATCAGAATGCACTACCTGCTGATGAAGTCCTGGATGATGACTGGCGCCCCTTCCTGCATGGATTGTGCGCAGGCAAGAGTAGCATAGCTTGAAAGAAGCAAATCTTGATATAAAATTGGCGGGGGTAACTGATCAATTATCGCCCTGATAAATGCATCCCATGCTGCTGCGTGACCTTTGTCCTGTTTAAGAAAAGATCGTTTTGTTTTCTTTGAATGGTTGAAGATTTGCAGCTTTTTAAAGTCATCCATAAAGATAGAAAGCCCGCCTGAAAATAATTCAAGATATTCTTTTCCGGCTGCTTTGCTGCCATTTGCCAGGTAACTAATCGAAGCAATTGACCCATCAGAGAAATTGATCGTGATCAGAATATTATCATTACAATACTTGCCGCTGTTGGGCAAGACTTGCGTATTCACCTGTGTTGGCGGTGATCCAATCAGGAAAAGCATAAGATCGATAAAATGGCATCCTTCGCCAATCAGACGTCCCCCGCCTGATTGCAGATCATGCAGCCAATGGTCTTTGGGCAAATAGCCGGCATTGACGCGGTAGTGCGCAAAAATTGGTTCCTGATTATCTTTGAGGGTATTTTTAATTTCTTTGATAAATGGGGCAAAGCGCCGATTAAATCCAACGGTCAGGTAGGGGTGGTTTTCCCTTTTCAAATGGGCGATAACATTTTCCATACCTTCTCTGCTGATAGCAAGCGGCTTTTCGCAATACACATGCTTTCCGGTTTCCAGTGCGGCGCACGCCAGATCGGCATGCGTGTCATGACGGGTGAGGATTACTGCAATATCGACGTCCTTATTATTGACAACATCCTTTTCATCAGAGGTTGCAATTTTAAAATCGTATTTTCTTGCAGATTGTTTGGCATGCAACCCTCGGGCTGACGCAATCGCATAGGGCAGCGATAAAGGATGCTTGTGGATGATTGGCAGAAATACCACAGTGGCATAATTGCCAGCGCCGATCACGCCTGTTTTCAACGGTGTCTGACCGGATTGCGAATAAGAGAATGGGAGCTCGATCAATCTTGGATGGACAGAAAATGAATGGTCAACAGGGTAATTGATTATCAAACCCAAATATTTTTCATCTTTTTTGCCAGATAAAAGCTGATATGCTTCGATTGCCCGGTCTATTGAGAAGCGATGGGTGATCAGTGACCTCACATCGATTTTTTGCTCAGCAATCAATTCAACAATACTTGCGATGTTGCGGCCTTCTGTCCAGCGCACATAACCCGCGGGATAGTCCTGCCCCTGTTCTTCATAGGTGGAATCATAACGGCCCGGGCCATACGACCGCGAAACCTTAAATGTCAATTCTTTTTCATAGTATGGCTTACGGGGGATTTCCATTCCCACCGCGCCAATGGCGATGATCGTGCCGCGATCTCGTGCAATCTCTCCGGCAATTTCTACTGGCTGGCTTGACCTGGTGTCAGCACAAATAAACACGTGGTCAAAACCATGCCCCTCAGTCAATTGAAGATAGCTGCTAATGAGTTGATCGTTTGTAAAAGAAGCAACCCCCATTTTTTGTGCGAATTCGATCCGGCTAGAGTCGAGGTCCATCCCAACCACATTGCATCCGTTTGCTGTCAATATCTGGGCGGAAAGCAACCCTAAAAGGCCCAGTCCTACGACTGCTGTGTTTTCACCAATCTGGGGTTGGGCGAGACGGATGCCGTTGAGCGCTATCGCCCCGATTGTTGCGAAAGCACCTTCTTCGAAAGATACGGAATCCGGGAGCCTAGCCGCCAGGTTCTTAGGAATCAACGCGTACTCCGCGTGGACAGCGTATCCGCCGCCAGCACAGGCAACACGATCACCAACTTTGAATTGGTCCGCTCGCGCACCCACTTCAACAACCGTGCCAGCGGATGAATAACCCAGCACGATTGGCTGATCCAGACGGTTAAATGCGGATTCGAGAGTGGTCAGGATGCCATCCCGCTGCGCTTTTTGGATGACCTGCCTGACCAGGTCTGGCCGTGATCTCGCTTTTCCGACATAGTTTTTTTCCGCGAATTCAACCAGCATCCGTTCAGTTCCCGCAGAAACAAGGGATGCACCAGTTCTTACAAGTATATATCCCGGCTGAATTGCCGGGATCGGAACGTCAATGATTTCGGTCTGACCATCCTTCATATTCTGAACAATTTGTTTCATGCATCCTCATTGATCATGTAATCTAGGTATTTCAATGATTATACCTACTCTTAATGAGGAAAAAATCAAATTATTGGAATATAACAGCGCACTTATGACCGTTTTTTGCTGGAAATTAAAGAAAGGATGATCGAGCCGATTCCAGCGGATGAAATGACCCAACTGAAAATGATGCTTATGATTGGTATGAACGCCATGATAGTGAAGATGATCCCAAAAAAGATTGAGCCCATGGCTACAATACCGATATGGCCTGGCTCCAACTTGAACCAGGAAGCAAGCTGAGATCCGATAAAGAAGCTGATGACAGTCCAACCCCAAATATTGATGATCGCTAACAGAATCAGCAGAATGAGCCCGATTGGACTGAGACAGATAGTGATGATTAGGATAATTGAAACAAAAGGCACTGCGAAGAGAGTGAGCAATCCGACCAGCCAGGAAACCAAGGGTTCTTTCTGCACCCTTTTTGCTCCGCGGATGGTCTGGTCTTTGAAAAGGAAAATGATGAGAATATTCGAAAAAAGAAGGAATACATTTCGGATGATCTGGAAAATGATCAAGGTGCGAGGCCTGAGGAGATTTTCGGTACCTTCTGGAATTTGGATATTATTGGTATGGTCATTCTCATGAAAGCTAAAAGTATTAATTTCCCCGTTGATCATGGCACCTGGTTCGATCGTTTGCGCGTTCGCGATTTTGTTAATTGAGCCAGTAACAATCCCAGATCTGCGTATGGTTGATTCTCCCCCGAATAAGTTAATGTCGCCGGAGACTCTACCCGCGATTTCCAGATCACTTGCGAACAGGTTGATGTCGCCAAGCACTGATGCACCTTCTTCAATCACTAAGGTCGTATTAAATCCAACGATGTTCCCATCAATTTTCTCAAAGGTTCTTAACACATACACATCTCCAGAAAGGATTTGACTGGGATATGTGCTGCCAAATTCATCCTGGCCACCGATTGTATTAGCGCTGCATGCGCTTAGCAGTATCGAGAATACAAAAAATACAGATAAACTAATCAGCTTTGATTTCATTCAGTACGAGGTCCCTTCGGTTGAGATTCCAAATGAAGAAAATACCAGACATCATAAAAGCGGAGAAAAAACCAAACAAGAGAAACCCCACTAAGAGAGGAATAATAATTGGTACGCTTTGGATCCAGTAACCCAAAGTGGATAATCCATTTGTGACTTTGACTGTCAGATTAGAGAGAATTGCAAACCCATTAGCGAGTGATTGCATAACTGAACCCGAGACCACCAGGTATGCAACGGCTCCAGTGAATGCGAGAACCAATAGAAAGAACATCGATAGTCTGTATCGTCTGACCTTTTCTATTTGACGTTTTTTAATGATGGTCTGCTGCCATCGCGCTGCAAAGCCAGGCGCTGGCTGATGGGGGGCTGCATGGCGAATGAGCTGGTTGCTAGCATTCCATCCGGTTTGAAGCGCACGGCAACTCTTGCAGGATTGCAGATGTGTTTCAAGTTCGTTGCTTTCCTGTATGCTGAGTGGTTTATCTCCCAGGATCAATATTTCATATTGTTTGTGCTTCATGGTTTCTTCCTTCCATTATTAAGTCACCATTTGCCTGCGACCATTGCTCTGCCATATGTTTTCTGGCTCGGTGGAGGCGGCTTTTAACAGCGCTTTTAGTAATATTTAGAGCTTCGCAAATCTCAATTTCGGAACATTCATACCAGTAGCGGAGAATAAGCACGGCACGATCATTTTCGTTTAATTCTGATAGTTGCCTCTGTACCTCATCTGAAAATTCCATATTAACCATTGATCTCTCCGGACTAGGAGCTGGATCATTCGCGGCAAACTCGATGATCTCATCCAGATCCATTGTTGGAAGTCGTTTGCGCCGCTGCTGGTCGATACAGTAATGCGCTGCGATCGAGAGCAACCAGGTAGCAAAGGGACGGCTCTGGTCATAGCGATTAAGGTTCTTATATGCCCGCCAGAATGATTCCTGTGCTGCATCTTCAGCTTCCTGCGGTGTACCAAGCATGCGAAAACAAAGGTTATACACCGGATTCTGATACGCTTCTACGATGTCAGTGAAGGCATCCTGATCTCCGGCTTTTGCTTTTGATATACTTTCAGCTTCAGCGAATATTGCAGATGGCTTTGTCATTGTTTTTCTTTGTTTATATACGGAATAACAAGGGAAAGGTTTTGCATAATTCCTAATTAATAATACCTAAGAGTAAAAACATTGTATAGTTATTATCAAAATGAACAATTTTGGAAAATGGACTGCAATACTGAGTTATGACCCTATACAGGCTCTCTTATCGACAGCAGATCCTGCAATCACCTTTTTTACAAATCAATTATTAGATATTTCTGCAGGGGATGCGAGTGATAGAGTATGGAAATTGCCTGAACCTACCAAGCTAGTAAGAAGCCAAGCGGATGATGGGAGCTGGCGATATAAGGGAAACCGGCCAGGGGATGCGTATGGAGAAAAATACGAGTTGTTAGCAACCTGGAAAAATTTACGAATTTTGGTCGAGAAATTCGGATTTGATCACCGGCATGCAGCAGTCAAAAATGCTGTCGATTATTTATTTTCCTACCAAACTGATGAAGGAGATATCCGGGGAATATTATCAAGGCAATATACTCCTTATTATATGGGTGCGATGTTAGAAATTATTGTAAAGGCTGGATTCTCAGATGATGCGCGTGTCCAAAATGGATTTTTCTGGCTGGATTCTATGCGGCAGATAGATGGAGGATGGATCATTCCGATGAATATGTTAAAGATGTCGGATTATTGAACGTTGTGCCAAAAGAGCCCTATTCCTCCTGATAGAACACTTCCTTTCTCACATATGACTACTGGTATGGTACTGCGGGCTTATGCTGCTCACCCAAAATATAGCCATTCGGATGTTGCATTGCAAACCGGGACCCTCATGAAGCAGCGGCTTCATGAAAAAGATACTTTCACATTTCGCCAGGCAATTTTCTACTGGTATAAGTTTCAGTTTCCTTTCTGGTGGACAGACCTTGTTAGTGTGTTGGATAGCCTTGCAAAGATTGGTATCAAGGAAGAAGATAAGGATATTCAAAAAAGCATAAGCTGGATCGTTGATAACCAGAATCCCAATGGTACCTGGAATGCCAGCTATGGTGGAAAAAACCGTCATGCGGATGAATGGGTGACTTTGGCGATTTGTCGAGTGTTGAAGGCGTTTCTGGGCTGAAATTGATCAGGTGAAAACCACTTCTTCCTTCCCGGCTAATTTGTCCTTGATCCGTTTGATGACGATATCGAGATGCTTGGATTTATGAACAAAATCCAGATCATCTGTGCGTATAGTTAAAACCGGGCAGTCATCAAATGAAGTGATCCAATCATCATAATATGATTCAAGCAAGGAAAGGTAATCGGCGGAAATGCTGGATTCAATATCACGTCCCCGCATGTGAATGCGCTGCACAAGCACGTCGACAGGGCAGCGAAGATAGATCAGCATGGATGGTTTGGTGAGGGTGGGGATCAACAGATTAAATACACTCTGATAGGTGAGATAGTCCAACTCTGATAGATTCCCCATGTGATTTAGCGCACGGCAAAAAATATATGCATCCTCATAAATACTGCGATCGATGATCGCTGAACGCGGATCGGCGGCCATTTCCTGATGCTGTTTTGCGCGATGTCCAAGGAAAAAAACCTGCAGGTGAAACGACCACTTTTTCATATCTTTATAAAAATTGGGCAGGTAGGGATTATCCGCAACTGATTCATATGCGGTTCGCCAGCCGAGGCGTTCACCAATCCGCTCAGTGAGAGATGTTTTTCCTGAACCGATATTCCCAGCAACCAGAATGAGATGTTTAGGCATCGCAAGATCCTGTAAGTGATTAATTCTTTAATTCAATCATTCACGAATTTTAGCATTCACTATAACCGCAAGCGTAACATTTTCGGCAGCCTTCCTCATTGACCAGGGCTGCATGACCGCATTCTGGGCACAGGTCTCCAATCTGCATTGCGAACAATTCTTTTTCTCTGGTCCATTCACTAACTTCATTAAAATCAGCTGGAATCGGTTTTTCTCCTTCCATTAATTGGCTGATCTTTGGCGATCCATCTTGCGAAATACGGTCAGCGCGGCTTTCAATATATTCTGCAATAACCTGCGCCAACCCATCGGGAAGCGAACGGACCCGGTTTGGACCAAATCCCATTGGCCGACCGCCGCCTAAACCGGATAACTGTCGCCAGATATCCTGCATGCGCTGAATTGGTTCAACCGGTGATGAAAGGCGCAAAATATAGGATATCAGCCGCCCAATCGCTTCGCCATCCGCAGCGACATCTGATCCAGCTTTGGCGGTGTTAATGAATACTTCAAATGGTTGGGAGTTGCCATTTTCATTGACTGTTACAAAAGTCTTTCCGACGGGGGTTTCTACACCAAAAGTGAACCCGGGCAAGAAGCGCGGACGCGGTTTCTTGGTGCGATTGATATATAGTGGCTGCATCGCATCGGATTCTTGAATCCAGATGGGGATATCTGTTCCAGGCATTTTTGGGACATCAGCATGCTCTGTCTCGTCACCATTGTGGGTGTGTAAAACTTCAGTTTCACGCGATCCGGTGACATAGACGGTAATCCCTTTGCAGCCAAGGCGCCAGGCTTGTAAGTATGCGGTGGCGATATCGTCTGGCTGTGCAGTTTTAGAAAAATTGATTGTTTTCGAAATGGAATTATCAACAAATAATTGCATTGCTGCTTGCATCCTGACATGGTCTGCAGCGCTGATATCCATTGACACGACAAATGTATCGCGAATTTTCTCTGGAATGTCTTGCACACTTTGGCAGGAACCATTTTTCTTCACTTGCGTGATGATCTCTTCGCGTTTTTGTTCTGGTATGCCTGCCTCGATCAAGGCCTTTTCAAATAAAGGAGACGTGTATGTTAGTTCAACATCATCACCATCATTATTTACGTGGCGAGTGTAGGCTAGAGCAAATACTGGTTCACAACCATAACCCTCACAACCAGCGACTGTCCCGATGGTGCCTGTGGGGGCGATCGTGGTTTGGGCAGCGTTGCGGATCCCGTGTTCTTTTATGCCTGAAACGATCAGGTCCCAATCCAATTGCGGCCGGTCGATTTGAAGGTCGATGGTATTTTGGGTGACGGGCGGAGACCATTTGAGGTTCTTGGGGTCGTAGATGCTTGCGGTAATCTCCGGAAAAGCGCTGCGTGTTTTTGCCAGATTAATACTCTCAGCCATAGCATGAAAGCGAACGAATTCCATGATCTCACCTGCAAGCGCCTGCCCTTGCGGTGATCCGTAACGGACCCCAACGTGGAACATGAGATCTGCCAACCCCATAATACCGAGCCCAAGACGTCTGGCGCGTAATGCGTGTTTTTTCAATTGGGGTACAGCCGGGACATAGGCATTTGCATCCACCACATCATCCAGATAACGGGTGGCGATATGGACGTATTCTGCGAGCGATTCCCAATCGATCTTCTTTTCTTCTATGAGGAATTGTGAAAGATTAATTGATCCGAGACAGCAATTCTCATAAGGGCCTAACCATTGCTCGCCGCAGGGGTTTGTGGACTGTAAAGTATATAGATGGGGGAGCGGGTTGCTGCGATTTGCCGCGTCAAGGAAGAGCAAACCCGGTTCGCCATTATGATGGGCTTGTTGCACAATCGTGTTAAAAAGGTCACGTGCTTTAAGAGTTTTGTACGTAATGATTGGAATTCCTGCCTCGCAGGCTTCTTCTAACGTACCCGAAAAGTCGCGGTAGCTCTCGTGGTTCACATCTGGAAAGCGCAAATCCCAATCGAGATCATTCTCAACTGCCTGCATAAAAGCATCAGTGATACCTACTGAGATATTGAAATTACTTATGGCTCCTTCATTGGTTTTACAGTTGATAAATTGTTCAATATCCGGGTGGTCGACGCGCAGCACTGCCATATTTGCACCGCGCCGTGTTCCGCCCTGGGCCACTTCACCAAACGCATTATCATACACGCGCAGGAACCCGATAGGCCCGGTTGCCTTACCCGCAGACGCTTTAACGATCGATCCGGCAGGCCGAAGAGAGGAGAATGAGAAGCCATTGCCTCCGCCGGTTTGCTGGATCAGGGCAGAGTCGCGCAAGGTCTGAAAAATGCCATCCGGCCTGCGCCCCATATCGTCAGAGATGGGTAAAACAAAGCAGGCGGCTAGTTGTCCGAGCGGGGTGCCTGCACCCGTGAACGTTGGGGAATTGGGGAAAAATCGCCGATTGGCGAGCATTATATAAAATTCTTTCGCAACCTCAATAATATCCTGACCCCATTGTTCTTCCACTTTGGCAATGTGATAGGCGACCCGCCAGAAAAGTTCTTTTGGTGTTTCAATCAGTTCACCATGTGCCCCTTTACGCACATAACGCATACACAATACTTGATGTGAATTCTCGCTGAGATCGATTTCTGGAAGATCAGCTGGCACTGGCGGGGTTGGTAAAAGATTCTTGGTTGATTGAGACGTCATGCATCCCCTCCTTCAGAATTTAATAGATGATTGATCTCATCCAGTATGTCATTCATATTTGTCAGCGGGAGATAAACTATTGCATATCGAATGTAGGCGATCTGATCCAAATCCCGCAATCCATTGATGACGAGGTCACCGATAACACGCGAAGGCACTTCCAATTTATTCATTTTTTGCAGATTTGACTCGATCTCTCCTGCCAACCTTTCGATTTCAGCGGCAGGCACCGGGCGCTTAGCGCAGGCGATTCGGATGCCACGGATCAATTTTTCCCGATCAAATTCTTCACGCATATTATCGCGCTTAACGATCAACGGGGTAGACATGATGGCTCTTTCGTAGGTGGAAAAGCGCCGCTGGCAATTCTCACATTCTCTTCGGCGCCGTATTCCCCCTTTTGAATCGTGGGTTGTATCGATTACCTTTGTATTTTCACTTTCACAATGCGGACAGCGCATGATGCCTCCTGCAGGTGTGCGAACTTTATTCCCTGGTTGTTAAATTAATGCGATGAAACTTGAATGAAAACCCCCATATATGGGGGGATGTTGGTTGATACTTACCTTATGTGTGCATCAGTATAGCATAGTGAAAAATATAGTTCAAGAGGAGAGAGCAGGCCTTTTCTTAAAGAAAGGTCTTTTTTAATATTAGGCAGAGGGATTTGGCGGGGTATGAGCAGGCAGAGATACCCATACCCCGCACTTAAGGAGAAAACTGGAGGTTTTCAGTTATTTTTTTGTTCGATTACGCAAATACGCAGGCACCTCAATCTCATCACTCGCATATACATTAGACCCAGTGTCGGAATAATCATGTGCTGAAGAACTTTCGTTTTCCTTTTTGTTCTTGATTGAGCCAGCAGCTTGTTCCATGGTTTGAGCAAATCGCGAATGGCGCAAGCCATTGCGCATGTTGTTCGAATCAAAGCCGGTGGCAATGACTGTAATCCGGAATTCATCACCAAGTTCTGGATCAACAACCGCACCAAAAATCAGGTTCACATCGGGATGTGCTGTTTCTTTGATGATTGCTGCTGCTTCATTGACCTCGAGAAGTGATAGATCGCTGCCGCCGGATACATTAAAGAGAATACCACGAGCGCCATCGATGGTGATATCCAGCAATTCACTGGAGATTGCCATTTCCGCAGCTTTGCGGGCCCGATCTTCACCGGATGCACGGCCAACAGCCATCAGGGCAGCACCGCCTTCAGACATGATCGTGCGCACATCCGCAAAATCGAGGTTGATGAGACCGGGGACGGTGATCAATTCTGAAATGCCCTGGATACCCTGGCGTAAAACATCATCCGCAACACCAAACGCATTTTGCAGAGATGATTTTTTATCGACGATCTGCAGAAGCCGATCATTAGGGATTACGATCAAGGTGTCAGCATGCTGTTTTAATTGCTGGATTCCACCTTCGGCTGAACGCATGCGGTGAGCGCCTTCAAATGTGAACGGTTTTGTCACCACACCAATGGAGAGCGCATGCATTTCGTTGGCGATACGCGTGATAACCGGTGCTGCGCCAGTTCCAGTGCCGCCACCCATGCCTGCTGTGATAAAGACCATATCGCTACCCTTAAGTACTTCATACAGCTCTTCAGATGATTCTTCAGCGGCTTTCTGTCCAATCTCGGGCTGGCCGCCCGCGCCTAATCCGCGCGTGCTCTTGTCGCCAATTCGGACACGTTTTTGCGCCAGGGATTGGGTCAAAGCCTGTGCATCCGTGTTGACAGCGATAAACTCGATTCCCTGGATGCCCTCATTGATCATCCTGTTGACTGCGTTGCAGCCACCGCCGCCAACCCCAACGACCTTGATCCGGGCAAATGTTTCTGCTTGTGGTTGTTTGTTGTAATCCATTTTCTCCTCCGTTCAATTAATACTGCCTACTAAAAATAATAATTAAGCCCTACGGCAGCAGCCGTCTGGCAAAATCCCTTAACTTGAGCCAAAGATCATTGGGAAGCGGTGGTGTTTTGGCTGATTTTGGTTCTACTGCCTCGTCCCAGAGCAGTGCCCATTGTAATAATCCGACACTTGTTGAAAAGGCAGGAGAGTATAGTTGGTCCACGAGTCCCAACAAATTCTCTGGTTGGGCAACACGAACAGGCAAGCCAAGCACTTCATTTCCCAATTTCCTGATACCAGGCAGCATGCTCGTTCCACCTGTGAGCACTACACCGGCGGGCATAAGGCCGTCATAACCTGATCGTTTGATTTCCTGCAAAACGAAGCGGAATATTTCCTCCATCCGCGCTTCAATGATATAGGCGAGGTCTCTGCGGTTGATCTGAATGGGGTTATCCTCACCATAGGCACGGACGCTAAATAACTCTTCGATGCCAACTTCATTTGCAACGGCATGGCCATATTTCTTTTTCACTTCTTCGGCTTGATTCAGTGAAAGACGCAACCCATGTGCAACATCAGAGGTCACCAAACTTCCACCTACGGAAATGACCATTGTGTGCCAAATATCGCTGTTGATGTAAATTGCAAGATCGGTTGTTCCACCACCGATATCGCAAACCAGCACACCCAGTTGTTTTTCAGTTTCGGTTAACACTACCTCACCGGATGCAAGGGGATTGAGGACGAACTGTAGAACTTGCACTCCGGCCGCCTCGGTTGCTTTTCGAATATTTTCAACGGTAGTTTGTGCAACGGTGATGATATGCGCTTCAACCTCTAAACGATAGCCATGCATACCAACTGGTTGGCTGATGCCGCTTTGTTCATCAATGCAGAATCCGCGTTGAATGACATGAATGACCTCACGATTATGCGGAATTGCGACAGATTGGGCTGCTTCCAGCGCACGATGGACATCAGATTCTCGCACAATACCGCCGTTAATTCCCGCGGTACCTTTGCTATTAATGGAAGATACATGAGAGCCCGCCAAACTGACTAGCGCTGAACGTATCTCGTATCCAGATGAGCGCTGTGCTTTCTCAACCGATCGCGCAATGGCAACAGTGGCTTCTTCAAGATTCACCATCACACCACGTTTCATTCCACGAGATGGTTCAATTCCGACACCCATGATCCGGATCGAATTATCTTCCTCAACCCGACCGACAATGGTGCAGATCTTTGTTGTTCCGATATCAATTCCGACGATCGTTTTATTATCCATAGTTAATTTCCCAGCCTATAATAAGGTGCGTGAAGGAATTCGACACTTACTAATGATGGTTGAATTCCCTGTTTATCTAATTCCCTGATGATCGTTTCATACATCAGCATCTTGTCATTAATGTTCTCTAACTTACTACCGATGAAAACGTCCCACCCGCGCACATCCTGCCATCCCACACCACGGACTGATTCATAGAGCAGTTCTTTCTCATCTGGCATCCATGCATTCAATTGCAATATTGCTGTAAGCAGGTTTTGTGTAATCTTTTTTGGAAAAGCAAAGAATATTGATTGTTGAAAATCGTTTTTTATCTGCGGTTTATCCCTGAAAATGTTTGAAATACGATCTATTTCAAGCGTTTCATCATCAATTGCATGTTCTATGGCTAACTGATAGACAGGCAGTGTATCCGCTTTAATCGTGAGTAAATCCTGTTCGGAATTCCGATCGGGAATCAGGAATCCTTCCGCATCAACCCACATGACGAGTTCTGCAAACTTCCAGGCGATCATAGGTTGTCTTTCAATTAATTGAATCGAGACCTGATTTGGCATCACTAGGTGAACTCTAATGTCCCATAGTTCTGGGAAGGCACGTTCAAGTGATTGCTTGATAGCACCCGTATCAACGGTAAAGATCTGTTTACCGTTTAAATCCAACTTTGAAAGTACTTCATCTTCAGGGATTCGTTGAAGTCCATTGATTTTTATATCTGAGATCCGAAATTCCGGCCTGGTCCACATTTGATACAATCCGAACGAAAAAGCCGCGGTCAATAAAAAGCTGATGAGCCGCCAACCTATTCGGAAGAAATGATTGCGCTTTTCTGCCTGTGACCCAATAGGAACAGATGTTGAGAAAGATTGCGCATTATTGTTTTTTAAGGATATGTTAGGATCCGTTAAACGGCGAGACGCCTGGTTGATCCAGGTATTGCTTTCTCTTTTCAGCCGCTGGCGGACTTTTTCAGAACGCCTTGAATCCCTATTTTCCATCTAACCTAATTCTCTCCAAATGTCCTTTTACTCTTATTCCTTTCCTGCTTTCTTTCGAATGCAAGATCAATTAACTGATCAATAAGATCCGGATATGGTAAACCGCTGTGTTCCCACAATTTTGGATACATGCTGATCGAAGTAAATCCCGGAATAGTATTCACTTCATTAAGAAAGATACGATTTGTGTTTCGTTCTAAAAGAAAATCAACGCGCGTCAATCCGGCACAATCAATTGCTTTATATGCCCGGATTGAAATATCATGAATTTTTCTCGCAATATCATCAGGGATATCTGCCGGGATACAAAGTTCGGAATTATCGTTGATATATTTCGCATTGTAGCTGTAAAATTCTTCTGCCGGCTTGATCTCGCCGGCGACTGATGCCTTACAAGTTTCATTCCCTAATACACTTACTTCTATTTCACGCGCATCAAGTCCTTTTTCGACGAGTATCCTGCGGTCATACAACGCCGCTTCTATTAATCCTTCCACCAGATCCGAATGATTTTTCACTTTTGAAATTCCAACAGATGAGCCGAGATTTGCAGGCTTAACAAATAACGGATATGAAGCAAGCGCTTCACACTTATTAATCACAAGGTCGATATCTTCGATGATATCTTTTCTTGTAAAGGTAAGCCAATCCACAACAGGTATGTCATGCGAGCGCATCACATCTTTGAAAACACCTTTGTCCATACCAACGGATGACCCCAGAACGCCAGCACCCACATAAGCGATATCCGCCATCTCAAAAAATCCCTGCATAGTTCCATCCTCCCCAAAAGTGCCATGCAAAATGGGAAAGACGACATCAAGTTCTACCAAGGGGTCAATCTGCTCATTTGAATCGGTTAGTGTTCGCTTATATAAAACATTTCTTCCTGGTTCAGGCAGAAGGAAAACACGGTCGAGAGAATTGGTCATCCTTTTTTGCAAGGCTTCCAATACATTCTCTCCTGACCACCAGACACCGGATTTATCGATCCCGATGCAGGTAATATTGTATTTTTCCCGATCCAAAACAGAGAGTACCGAAGCGGCTGACATCAGTGAGACTTCATGCTCTCCTGATCTACCACCAAAAATTATGCCTAAATTGATTTTTTCTTTCATCATTTTGCTTTCCTTTGGGTGTGTTGTAAGAATTCGGGCAGGTTTTCCCATTCACCAATTAATTCAATTTCGGGAATCAGATTGACTTCAAACTCTTTATATACTTTTTCGCGTGCTAGTAGGATCAGGTCAAGAATATCTCTCGCCGAAGCATTATTCTCATTGATGATGAAGTTAGCATGTTTTGGGCTGATGATCGCGCCGCCAATCATTTTCCCTTTTAGACCTACCTGCTCGATCAATTTCCCTGCAGAATAACCTTCAGGGTTACGAAACACAGACCCCACGCTTGGTCCGGGAGGTTGGATATTTGCGCGGCGTTTACGGTATCCATCGATTTCATTTCTGATCTCTTCCGAGTCGCCCTTCTCAACACGGAATAATGCGGAAAGAACTACTGCCGATTCATCATCACGCTTCAGTTTGCTTGCGCGATAGGTATAATCCAACCTTTCGCATGGCCAAATTTCCCGCCCAAAATCACGATGCAATATATCAGCACTGATCAAATCACAACAGGTATCTTTACCAAACGCACCAGCGTTCCCATAAACCGCTCCGCCCACACTACCCGGTATCGTTGCAGCCCATTCCATGCCCTTTAGGCCACGCAGGATTAACTTTCTACCGAGGTTGACCATTAGTGCGCCAGATTCTGCCCATACTGTATAAGGAGGCGCTTTTGTGTTGATCTTGATGTTATGCGCATGGTTAATAATTGTCACACCTTCTAAACCCGAATCGCTAACCAATAAGTTTGAACCACCACCAAGCACATGAACCGGGAGATGTAATGCCCAAACAGCTCCTACCATTTGGGCTAATTCTTCTGCGCTTTGTGCGATCATAAGTGCATCGGCAGGGCCGCCTACGTTCATCGTCGTAAAGTTTGACAACTTTACATTTTCTTGCAACTTATGGCCAAACAACTCCTGCAATCGGTTCAGATCGTCGGATTTAATCATTTTTCTCCTCTTGAAACCGCAGGTATTCGATGATGTTTTGAGTGATTTGATTGGCATCACCCGCGGAAAAGACTATCAGGAGGTCGCCAGCGCATAATTTCTCTCTCAATAATGCTTCAGTTTCATCCAATGTTGCCCTGTAATATTTATCTGGGTGCTCCATCGCATTTACGAGGATCTGGGAGGAGTATTCCTGTTGTGGTTCACGCGATCTATATATTTCTGTGATGATCACATGATCACAATCTGAAAAGGAATGTATAAAATCTTCGGCTAATTCCTGTGTGCGGCTATATGTATGTGGCTGCCACACTGCCCAAATATTATTGTCTTTATATCTTTCTCGCGCAGCAGAGAGAGTTGCCTTAATCTCGGTGGGGTGGTGGCCATAATCATCAATGACCGTAATCCCATTCACTTCTCCTAAAATATCAAATCGCCTTTCAGACCCGGAAAATGAAGCAAGTGACAGGGGTACATTTCCCGCATTTACGCCGATCAGCATAGTTGTGGCTATAACAGCAGCCGCGTTGAGCGCATTATGATATCCGGGGATACCCAATGTGTATTCAGTTGTTACTGGCAGAGAAGACAGGTTGGTATTGTTTATTAAAATAAAACTCATTTTGCCCCCTGCCTGGTATTCGGTTTTTTGGATCTGCAGATCTGCTGCCTGATTTTTACCGTATGTAATGACATTGACCGAATCAGACAGGTCCTGGATGAGCGCTCTCACACCTTCATTATCTATGCAGGCGATCAGGTAACCACCGGGTAGCAATTGGCCTGTTAAATCGCGAAATGCCTGCCTGTAAATAGTCTCTGTCGGAAAACAATCAGGATGATCATGCTCGATATTTGTGATGATCAAGATTTGTGGTGATAGACCGAGAAACATGTTGTCATATTCATCTGCTTCGATCACGAAGTATTCACCCGAGCCCGCGGCAGCGTTTTTACCCAGATTTTTTGAAACACTACCAATCACGTATGAAGGATTGAATCCAGATTGTGAAAGGCACCATGCCGCCATAGCGGTTGTGGTTGTTTTACCATGTGTGCCTGCAACGGCAATTACTTTATAACCTTTTGTGAGATGCTTCAAAAAGTCACGGCGTTTGAGGACGGGGATGCCATTCGCGATAGAAGCTACAACTTCCGGATTGATATCCTGTACAGCTGATGAACGGATCACAATATCCGCCCCTTGAATATTACTGCGATCGTGGCCGATAAAAATTGGAACACCAAGCTGATGCAACTCATGCGTGACCGGGGTCATGGAGATATCTGATCCTGATACTATCTCGCCACGTTCGAATAAAACGCGAGCGATCGCGGATAAACCGGTTCCACCAATGCCGATAAAGTGATAATGCGTCATTAGATGAATACCACCAATACGAACATAAAGGCAATCGCAATTGCGAAGTAGATGAATGGAGAAACCAACCACGCAGGAGGAAGTAACTCGATCAGCTGCAAGGCAGCGTTACCGGTTGTAGTGTTCGCTATGGGTTCGATTATGAAAGAAAATGGATAATTACCTTGATGGACAAAAAACCAGATAGTTCCAAAAATCATAAAACCATTCGCGCCGCCAATCAGAAAACCAAGAATGACATCCTGCAGTCGATCATTCTTAAAGCGCTGATTTTGTCCAAACATTGGCAGATTTGGAGTCTGGTATGCACAAAATACGATAAATCCAAAAACTATTGATTTGAATCCAATCTGGGATTGAACCGGACTACTTGTGAGGTACGCCCCAACAGCGGGAACGAAAGCTTCAAGTACTGTGAGAATAAACAATCCAAGAATTGTGCCGAAGGTTGCAATGACTTCTTTTGCCCATCCGCGAATCGCTCCGATCAGCGCGAAAATAAAAATGAAAATATAAAATAGAATATCCAGACTAATCATGATTTTTTTCCTTCCTTGATTTTCCGCCCAACTTCCTGAATTATTTGCGCGATTGTTTCGGCAGCATCTTTTACTGCCAGGCGTTGCATGTTATTCTTCATAGCGCTTAGTTTGTTCTTATTTAACATCAGTTCCGTGATACGAACGTGTAAATTCGTTTGAAGAGACTCATCTTCCAATAAAACAGCGGCATGATTTGATATGAGATAATCCGCATTTTGATATTGATAGCGCCATGCGTGCGGATATGGGGTTAGGATTGCAGGTAATCCAAAATAGGGAAGCTCTCCAATAATTGAGGCGCCAGCCCGACAAACCACAAGGTCAGCGGCAGCAAAAGCCGCCCCCATTTCATTATGTAGAAATGGATAAGCATGGTATTTTTCCGGATGCGTGATTGTAAGATTATCGCGCAGCATTTCACAATGCTCCCAATTTTCTGACCCGGTGATGTGGATGATGTGCATATTCTCAATCAATGTGTTAATGTGGGGAATCAACGCATCATTGATCGATTTTGCGCCTTTACTACCACCAAATACAAGAACGACTTTTTCAATACTGCCTATTCCAAAGTGCGCTCGCCCGGTCTTTCGGTTCCATGCTTTGATCTCTTTGCGGAGGGGGTAACCAGTGACTTTTACCCTATCTGCATGTTTTATGTAACGGATCGAGAGGTCTGTGCTAACGAGAATGCGATAGGCAAAGCGCATAATGGTTTTTAATGCTAGGCCGGGTTCTATATCGGGAATGAAGACAACTGAGCGGATTTTTCTCGCTGCAAAGGCCACCGGCACACCAATATAACCGCCTGTGTAAAAAACAACATCAGGCTTGAAATCCATAATGATCGTTTTCGCTTTCAGATAACCACGGATCAAATCATATATATTGCCCGGTAATTTTTTAATTTTCATTCCATGGACACCACCACCAGGGATTGGTTTAAAGGAAATATTAAATGGAGAAAGAAGGTTCTGTTCCAGCCCTTTTTCGCTGCCAATCCAGAGGATGGCTTCTGATTTATTTTCCAATACTTGATGAACGGCGAGTGCGGGATAGATTCCGCCGCCCGTCATCCCTGCGCAAATTAACAACCGCATTCAGGCGCCTCCCTTCTTCTTCATTTTGTTCTATCGCAGTCTGTCGCGCAACGCTCAAGATGATGCCAACACCAGATAAGACCATTGTAAGATTCGAACCGCCATAACTGATGAATGGCAGTGCGTTGCCCGCAAAAGGTAGTAAATTTACCAGAACGCTCATATTAATAAATGCTTCTAGAAAAATCCACACTGTAATGCCTGAAGCTAGCAGCTGGCCGAAGGTATCCGGCGCGCGTTTCGCAATATAAAAGCCACGCCATAGGAACAAAACGAACAATATGAGGATGATGCTCGCTCCGACCAGCCCGGTTTCCTCGACAATCACTGCGAAAATTGAATCAGTTGGGGCTACAGGAAGGCCAGTAAACTTCGTGTTTCCACGACCAATTCCTGCACCAAAAACACCACCTTTGACGATTGCTTCAAAAGAGCGTGTAAGGTGGTAAGACGCAGTAGAAGGGTCTTGAAGGCCAAGTAAATACGCGCTGATGCGCTCCTCACCGGTTTTGATAACAAACACGGCAAATGCAACCACTAGAAGCGCGGCGACCAAGGCAATGATGATATGTTGCATTTGACCGCCAGCAAAAAAGAACATTAATCCGCCAATCATCAAGATAGTAATCGCAGCAGAAATGTCAGGCTGAAGGAAAATAAGGCCACAGGAAATGCCAAGGATCACACCCACAGGCAAAATACCAAAGCTGAATTTGTGCAAATACTTTTGATTGTTATTCAACCAATATGAGAGATAAACGATCACCATCAATTTGGCTAATTCGGATGGTTGGATCGAGCCGTCAAATAAGCCGCGCCTGGCACCAAGGCGGACCTCGTTTACATAAAAAATCACCAGAATCAGCATGATGATCATAAATATCATTCCGAGAACAACAAATTTGCTGATCTTACGGTAACCAAAGAAGAAGACAAAAATCGCTGCGGCACTACCGAGAGATAAGAATACCAATTGCCGTTTAAAGAGATAGGACGGCTCTTTGCCCATGATGGTAACTGAATACTGCCAGCTGGCGGAATAAAGCATCAGCAAACCAAATGCCAGCAGCGCGATCACGATCCAGAACATGACTGTGTCAAGCCCAAGACGTAGCGGGTGTCTTTTATCTTTTGTGACTTTGATCGACTTTACACTCATGCGAAATTCTCCACAATCTCTCTAAATAAATTACCGCGTTCTTCAAAATCGACGAACGCATCGTAGCTGGTGCCGCCAGGCGAGAGCAAAACCGATTCGCCCGGAATAGCAATTTTTGATGCGTGCCTAACCGCATCGTTGAAATTATTAAATCGATCAATTTGGCAGGATCTGCCGCAGTATATTTCTTTACGAAGAATGTTTTCAATCATTTCACCAGCTTCACCGAAGAGAATCAATTTTGGCTGGCGGATTGCGATTTTCTCTGCAAGGTTTTCCCATGGCAGATTCTTATCCCGACCGCCCAGCAATAAGACCAGAGGGCCATCGATCGCATCAAGCGCGGCGATAACACGTTCGGGTGCGGTTGCAATGGAATCGTTTACCCAGCTTATTCCATTCCGCGTTAAGACCAATTCGAGCCGGTGCGCAATACTTTTCACATTTCGGATACCTTCAGCGATGCTTTCGACCGGGAAATCTGCTGCCATGCCCACGGCACATGCTGCCAGGATATTTAAATGGTAATGTTTTCCTTTCAGTTTGATCTCATCTAATGACATGATTGCATGCGAAAATTTTCCATCAAAATATTTGATCATTCCATTCTCGATGAAGGTGTTGCAGTGATTAGCATCCGGTTTGGATGACCCAAAAGTCAATAAACGGCCTTTAACCCTGCCACGCAAGGCGTACGCATTCGGATCGTCGCGGTTTAATATCGCGATATCTGACGGTCCTTGAAACGCAAGAATATTCGCCTTAGCATCCACATATTTTTCCATCGTTTTATGCCGATCGAGATGGTTTGGGGTGATGTTGGTCACCAAGGCAATATTGGGAGATTTTTTAATCAGTTCAAGTTGGAAACTTGAAAGTTCCATTACAACCCAATCATTGTCGCTCATTTGATCTACTTGATCGATCAATGGGTTGCCAATATTTCCGCCAACCCAGACATTTTCTGGGGGCTGGGTAGCCGATTTGGCTATTTCCCCGATCAATGTTGTTGTTGTTGTTTTGCCTGCAGATCCGGTTATACCAATCACATTTGCTGTGATCTGATCGAGAAAGATCTGTGCATCATTCGTTATTGGGATTCCCTTTGTCCTGGCTTCCTTGATTAGAGGTATGTCGAGGGGAACCCCTCCGGAAACGCAGATGGCGTCTTTTTCGTTTAGCAAGCTGAGAGGATGGCTGCCAAAATGGAATTTAATTGAGGGATCATCCAATGAATTAATTACCTCATCCAATTGACTGGATTTTTTCCCATCGTTTAAAGTCACTTTTGCACCATTTCTGGATAGGAAACGCGTGGCAGCGAGACCCTGCCGGGCTGCGCCAATCACTAATATGTTTTTTCCTGTCCAGTAATTCATTTCACTCCATGAATATGATCGCAATACCGATCATTGCTGCCATCAGACTTACAAGCCAAAAACGTTGCACCACCTGGGTTTCACTCCAGCCAAGCAATTCAAAATGGTGGTGAATGGGGGACATCTTAAAGAGCCGCTTTCCTTTGGTGGCCTTGAAATAAAGAATCTGTAAGACCACACTGATGATCTCACTGACCGGTATAATCGCGATGATGGGCAAAACGAGCCATTGGCCTGTCATCAAGGCGATTGTTGCCAAGGAAGCACCTATCGCGAGTGAGCCGGTATCACCCATGAATAATTCCGCTGGGTGCACATTGAACCAGAGAAAACCGAATAATGCACCAACAATAGTAAAACTAAAGCGTGCGAGGAAGAACTGGTTTTGTAACAATGCGATGCAACCATACGCGGCAAAGGCGGTTGCCGAGATCAACCCGGCTAATCCATCCAATCCATCTGTGAAATTAACCGCATTTGAGAAGCCCACGATAATGACAGTTGCAATCGGGATATACCAGGCACCAAGGTTAAATGGTTCGGATAACCCGGGCCAGAAAAGTTCTGGAACGTCGATAATGTACTTCAGGGCAAAAGCGGTGCCAATCCCAAACGCCATCTGGATCAGGAATTTTGTGCGTGCACGCATCCCCAACCCCTTGCGGTTACCGCGAATGCCTTCCCAGTCATCCACCATCCCCAATAACCCAAACGAGATCAGCACAAGAAGCGGCACGATCACAGATTGACCAAGAATATCGAACCCGAGCAGCGTTGCTGCATTGAGCAGGATGGTGATGAGCAGGATAGGCGCAATGATCATCAAGCCGCCCATGGTAGGTGTTCCTAATTTTTCGTAGTGTGTGTTAGGCCCTTCTTCACGGATGATTTTACCAACCTTAAAGAATTTCAACAGATGGATGAGCGGGCTGCCCCAGATAACAGTCATTATGAATGCAAAAAAGCTTAGTGATAATGCGACTGCTGTCTCTCTCATTTGGCTGCCTCCAGGATCGTTGATATACGATCCATTCTCAATCCGTGCGATCCTTTTACAAGCACAACATCGCGATTTGTCAGGTTGTACTTTAGCAATTCAGCTGCTTCCAATGCATCTTTCACGCAGGTGACCGAAGAAGGAGGAAGTCCCTCACGACGGGCAGTTTCAGCGATGATTTTCCCCTTTTCGCCTACAGCTATTAAATGGTTGACGACACGCGCAGCTTTTTCGCCAACCTGGATGTGTCCTAATTCTTCGTATTTACCGAGTTCAAGCATGTCTCCTAATACTGCGATCTTCTGGCCATCCAGTTCGTCAAGAAGATCTAAAGCAGCGATCGTGGATTCAGGTGTCGCGTTGTATGTGTCATCGAGTATCAAAGCACCGTTATCAGTACGGACAGCAACCAACCGAAGCTGGGTGTTGCTGACTGCTAAAGCTTTTTTAATATCGGAGAGTGTCAGCCCTTCAGTGATTGCCACAGCCGCAGCACGCAGAATGGTCTGAACTGAATGCCGGCCGAGGATAGGGGCCTGCAAGATGATTGATTCATTATGCCAGTGAAGACGAAATTTTATTCCTTTTAATCCCAATCCACTGATCTCGTCGGCCCATAAATCCGCTTCCGGATTGATCCCATAGTAGACAATATTTGCCCGTGTATCTTTAGCCATTGCACGAACATAAGGGTCATCATAATTAAGGATTGCTGTGCCTATAGGATCCCCTGGCAATGCTTTGACGAGCTCAGACTTGCCTTTCGCTATTGCTTCCTTAGAGCCAGCTCGTTCCGCATGGACCGTGCCAATGTTTGTGATGACGCCAATTGAGGGTTTGCTGATTTCGCATAAAAAAGCAATCTCACCCGGATAGTAGAAACCCATCTCAAGTATCAGTTTCTGATAGCCTCGGCCAACATTTAGAATGGTTAATGGCAATCCAATCTCATTATTGTAATTACCCGGGTTTTTGAAGGTGCTGAATTGATAGGACAACACTTCTGTGATCAATTCTTTTGTTGAAGATTTACCCACGCTGCCGGTGATGCCGACCACGTGAATATCAAGTTTATTTCGCCAATAAGCAGCTAATTTTTGTAAAGAATCCAATGCATCCTTGACAAGCAGACAATAGGGTTGGCGATAATTTGAAAGGTCAATCGCATCGATAGCGGTAGTTCGCAGATCGATGGTTTGGTCAATGAACTGTGGTAATTCCTTTGAAATGATCGCCGCAGCAGCGCCGTTTTTAAATGCTTGCGCTAGGTATAAATGCCCATCGGTGTTCTCGCCTTCAAGGGCGATAAATAGGGCACCAGGGGTGACGTTGCGCGAGTCGATCACAGTATCTGGCAACGGAAATTCGCCACCTACCACCCGGGATGCTCCAAGACCACCGATTATTTCTGCTAATGTGATCATGTTAATTTCCCATCGCAATCTGATTGTCAAAAGCCTGCTCCGGCGGCAGGTCAAGATAGACAACTAATTCTTTTACAATCGAGCTAAAAACAGGTGCAGCTACAACAGATCCCCATGGTGATGATTTAGGTTTCTCGATCCACACGTACACCAAAAACTGCGGATCGTTGGCAGGCCCCCAGCCGACAAAGGATGCATTGGTCAGCTCGGTCCCATATTTTCCATCTGTTGGAATCTCCCCAGTTCCGGTCTTGCCAGCAATGCTATAACCCGGAACAAGCGCGATGGAAGATTCCTGTTCGAGGGATTTCACGAGCATATCCGTCATCAGACGAGCTGTCTCTGCTTTGATAGGTACTCCTAAGATCTGCGGAGCAGTATCATATTGTTTCCCGTTTTGAATCACTGCCTTAAGCAGGTGAGGTTTCATCATCATACCGTCATTCGCAACCGCAGAAATTGCTGTAGCCATTTGAACAGGGTTAACAGCGACACCTTGACCGAAGGAATTAGTGACAAGCTGAACCGGATACCAACCCTCATCTCCCGGCTTGCTGAGAGGATAGATTAGCTCTCCACCTAAATCAATATTAGTCCGCCGACCGATGCCAAATGATTGCATGTACTCATAAAAAGCATCTGCTTTCATTTCAGTTGCTACCCAGGCGAGACAAACATTGATTGACCGCTGCATACATTCCTGCATTGTTTGATCACCATTCCCGCGGCGATTCCAGTTATAGATCGTGGCTCCAAAATACTCAAATCTGCCTGAATCGTAATATGATGTATCACTGTCGACAGTGCCATTATCAAAAGCTGCAGCCATGGTAAGCACTTTAAATACTGACCCTGGCTCATAAACCGCTCCAACAGCGCGGTTGAATGGTTTTTCATCAGAAAATTCATCCTGGAATTGCCAATATTGGTTAAGGTTGATCCTGGGTTGAGAAGCCATGGCAAGGATCTCACCGTTTCTTGGGTCAAGAATGATCACAGTCCCCGATTCCGCCTCATGCTCTTTAACAGCTTCGTCCAGCTGTTTTTCCACCATGGCTTGAATTTCGCGATCGATTGTCAGTACCAGACTTGCCCCAGCAGGCACTTCCGGCAGATCTTCAAGCAAGTAGGGATTCCTATGCATAAAGGTTTCCATTGGCCTTCCCGCCAGTAAATTGTCATAATACTCTTCCACGCCAAAATACCCTTTACCAGCAGTCCTGTCTTGAAAAGAGTAGAAGCCAATAACATTTGAAGCCAGGCTGTTTTCCGGGTAATTTCGTTTTAAGTGAGGAGACCAAACTACGCCGCGCAGTGAAGGCAGATTTTGCTTTTTTCCATATGGGTTTTCCAATTCATAATCCTGATAAATCTGACTAAGCGCATCAATGACACCGGATGGAAGAAAATTTGTTAGTACGGAGTACACGCTGTTTATTGGGTGGTATGGCTGGGAAGCTTTTTGAAGAATTTCAAAGTAGTCCAGATCATTAATACCATTCAATGTCTGCGCGATTGTTTTCGGGTTCATTACATCTTCGAGCATAACGCCGACTTCATAGACATCTTCATTGCCAGCAAATAACCGCCCCCAGCGATCATAGATATTCCCACGTTCAGGGTAATAGCTTTCAATGAGGTATGAATAATCCGCTTCAGTTTTAAGGCTTAATTCCTGATATGATGCACTATTTTGAATTCGGACCATCATTAACAGAATCAGAACACTCGCCATGGATAACAGAATGCTAACCAAGGTAAGCCTTGAATTTTGGATTTTATTCATAGATTTGGCCTCTTGGTAAAGCTGGCGAGAAGAAAGTATCAAAGAGCCATGCTGATAAAGATTCCTGATAAGCAGTATTGACAAGGCCGTGGAAGGCGTTTTTCTCACCGGGTGGCGGCGCGATCAAAATCGGTTGTTGCCCATGGTAACCGTTGATGACCATGTGATGCAAAGAATCATCTGGAGGCGAAACGAATCCGATTTTCTGGGCTTTCTTTTGCATTTGGGCATAGGAGGTAGCATAAGCAAGTTGAGAGCGCTGATTTGCAATCTGTCTCAGAATATCCTCTTCCTTGAAGTGGAGGTCCATAATCTCCAGGCCGGCTTCTGCTGCTTGCGCACTGATGATCAAATAGACTGAGATTCCTGCAACAACCAGAACCACAGGGATCAGAGACAAACCAATTGCCTGCATTTGCCTTCTCCATGGTGCTTTTTTATATGCCTGTTTAATTTTTGCCATTAATTACTCTGCCATTAGCGATTAATGATCAACTCTTTTCTTTCACGTTTTCTCCACAACCCGTAATTTTGCGCTCCGCGCTCGCGGGTTATTTCTCACTTCTTCCTCCGTTGGTTTTACCGGCTTTTTCGTTACCATTTTTATGGTCGCCTTGTGTCCGCAATTGCAGATAATCTGCTCTGGCGGACAAATACAATCTTTGCTTTCCTGGCGAAACAACTGTTTTACAATCCGATCCTCCAGTGATTGGAAGGTAATAACAGCCAGACGCCCGCCTGTGCAAAGAGATGCCAGTGCGTTTTCTAACCCTTTTTCTAATACCTCCAATTCGCGATTAACAACAATTCGGATAGCCTGGAAAGTCCTGGTTGCCGGATTTCTTTTTTTATCACTGCCGCTGTAAGCACGATTGACGATCTGCGCCAGTTGCGTTGTGGTGGTAACAGGGCGGTTTTCCACAATCAGGCTGGCGATTCTGCGTGCTTTTGGCTCTTCGCCAAATTTCCAGATGATATCAGCAATTTCTTTTTCATCAAGAGAATTGAGTAATTGAGCAGCAGTGTTGCCAGAGGTTTGATCGAATCGCATGTCTAGCGGGGCAGGTTTAGTAAACGAAAACCCTTTATCAGCAATATCGATTTGCATTGAAGAGATCCCGAGATCAAAAATGATCCCATCAACACAGTGCCAACCAAGCTCATTAATTGCTTCGCGTATTTCCGCGTATGATCTTTGCTGGATAGTGGCTCTGTTACCAAACTCAGCCAGCTTTTTCTTCGCCAGTGTGATTGCCTGAGGATCAAGATCAAATCCAAGTAGTAATGCGTGGGATTTAGATCCTTTCAAGATACCTGCGGCATGGCCGCCCGCACCTAAAGTACCATCGACAAACCGTACTCCGGATTGAATCTGGAGGTATGTGAGACTTTCATGGTAAAGTACTGGTTGGTGAGAGGTGATATTCTCCTCACCTGATAAATCGAACATTTTAAACACCCAGGTTTTGGAAATATTCAGCCCGTTTTTTCCCGTCTTTGAATATTTCTTGATTCTTTTCAAATTTCTCTGGTGTCCAAACTTCGATATACCGCCCGCTCCCTGATAACTTGACCTGCCCGTCTAACCCGGCGGCATCACGCAGATACTGAGGGATAAGTATGCGCCCTGCTTTATCCATTTCCACAAAGATAGCGTTGGCAAACATAAAGCGCCCAAAATTTCTAGCTGTTTCATCAGAATATGGTTTTTCTTCTACTTTGTGGTAAAGTGAAGTAAATGTTTCCGCCCTCCAGATCATGAGATTATCTTCAAAGCCTAAAGAGACATATGCGCCAGATGAGAGCAGATCACGATACCCCGAGGGAATCGTCAATCTTCCTTTTTCATCTAAGTTATGCTCATACTGTCCAACGAACATTTGTCCTACTTTGGGATATAAACCGAAACGCCGGATACGACCGGCGTCCCATTTTCTCCCACTTCATACCATTTTCTACCATTATATATGAACAATGCACCATTTTCAAGTCTTTTTAAGGTTAGAAAAGGTCGTAATTATTCGGCGGTTTTCGCGATTTCGAATTGGATGAGAAAAGATCTATGTATTGATTTTGGGGTAGATTTAGTGTCTTTCAGGCTGCCTCACTTTCTATAAAGTGAAATAGAAGCTGAAAGGACATAGATGGAAAATATGTATTTTTTGTGAACTGAAGATGCGAAATAAAAAGAACGCTCCGTTATGGAGCGTTCAAACTTCTATGAGAGGTGCTAATTCAAGCAGGGATATGGTTTTGAACTACCCATACGTGTTCCACAGAAAGGAACACCTCCGCCCAGGTTGCCGGAAAAGCTATTCAAGGCGTCGTTAAATTCCATTTGGAAATTTCCGGATGTGCCGCTGGTTGATTCCCATGTGCCGCTTACCGTCTTACCATCCGCGCTGATCGTTCCATTAAAGAGCAAGCTGTGTCCATTGCCTGTTGCAGTATTACCGACGATTTCGCTGCCCTTCTGCAGGAAATCGATTGACAATTTTTGTTCTGCCGATCCCTGCCAAATTGTCCACGGGCCATCGATGTTAATTGTAACGACATCGGAGATTTGTTCTTCTTTTTCATCTTCGACTTGCACTTCCGCTTCTTGCGCCGGGGTAGAAGTGATCTCGATGTAAACAATCTTTTCTTCCACCTCAGGTACTGGAGCAAAATTTACAGGTATCGTGCATGCAAGTGTCGTCGCTATCAGCAACATTATGACCACTGCGGTCATTTTCCGGTTAATCATTTGCAACCTCCTTCGATCTCATATCCTATTTTATACCTTTTTAATACTATCCAATCAAGGATACAGATGCAATATTAATGCCAAAATTCACAGGGTTACTATCTTGTCTTTAATGACAACATGTTTATGTGAGCAAGGACTCAACCAGATCAAAAAATTGCTGCGAATTCTCTTTCACAAGAACATCAATCTTGGTGATGGATTCATCCGCTTTGAAATGGCGGGTATCGTTCATGTCTTCATACCATTTCCCGTTTAAGACAGGAACTGATTGCCCCATGCAGCTTCCTTCTGTTTCAACAAAAATCGGCGTTTTTTCAATGGTAAATATACCCGGATCGAGCAGGTAGGCGGCAGCCAAAGCATCCGGAAAATCCACTTTGTCCTGAATACCGAAAGTTCTGATGAAATCCTGATAGAAAGGCAAAGCGCCTTTAATATATGGGCTCAGTGGTTTATCAGCACCAATGATTTTTTCCATCAATGGGTTAGGAATCATACTGGAAGGGCCACATACGTCAAGCCCCGCGAGTGTTATTGGCCAGCCTGCTTTGATGACAATCTGGGCTGCGTGCGGGTCATGGAAGAAGTTCGCTTCAGCAACCGGCGTGATGTTACCCGGTACATGCACCGCACCGCCCATAATGACAACTTCTTTTACAAGATCTGCAATCCTCGGCTCCATCAAGTAAGCCAGGGCAATATTGGTCAGTGGCCCGATCGGCATGAGAATGATCTCGTTTGGGTTTTCCATGATCGCATTGATGATTGCCTGCGGCGCTGAAAGTGGACTTTCAGGCATCGTCGGTTCTGTTAGCGGCATGTTTCCAAGCCCATTATCGCCATGAACAAAAGGAGAGGTATCAAGAGGAATATACAATGGATAGAATGCGCCTCGCGCAACTGGAATATCAGTTCTTCCCTGTGCTTCCAAAAGAAGTTTCGCATTTTTTGTGGTGAGGTCAACCGTTACGTTGCCGAAGATAGATGACAGACCAATGATGTCTACATCTTCAGCTCCAAAAAGCATGGCTATTGCAACAGTATCGTCAACTCCCGGGTCAGTGTCTACCCAAATTTTCCGCATATGCACCTCATTTTTCATTTTTGATTATTTATAACACTGAACCTATAATTGAACAGATAATGGCTATTGCATTTGTGGCCGATATTGCAATGCTTCTGCAATATGCGCTGTTGATAAATGTTCTTCATAGCCTAAATCTGCAATGGTCCTGGCCAATTTTAAGACACGATGGTAAGCACGGGCTGAAAGGTGGAACTGCTTCATGGCTGCGCGCATTAATGTGTTGCATGCCTCGTCCAACTTGCAATATTTTCTGATCTGTGCATTCCCCATATCTGCATTATTGTAAATAGGGGATGCATTTGGGTTGTCGTTTTCATCAAGAAACCGTTTTTGTTGGATTTCTCTGGCTGCTTCAACACGTTTGCGAACATCCGCGGAAGATTCGCCAAAACGTTCGTCGCTTAGCTTTTCATATTCTACTCTAGGCACATTGACATGGATATCGATCCGGTCGAGAAGCGGGCCAGAGATGCGTTTCTGGTAATTTAGAATCGCGCCCTGTGAACATGTACACGCTTTTTTCTCATCTCCGTAATAGCCGCATGGGCAGGGATTCATCGCAGCGATCATTTGAAAATTTGCGGGAAAAGAGAGAGATCCACGGGCGCGGCTGATGGTGACCACTTTATCTTCTAGCGGCTGCCTGAGAACTTCTAAAACTTGTTTACCGAATTCCGGTAATTCATCAAGAAATAGTACACCACGGTGCGCTAATGAAACTTCGCCGGGATGCGGCCAGTTTCCGCCGCCTACCAGGCCGGCATGCGAGATGGTATGGTGTGGGGAGCGGAACGGACGGATGCGTATCAGGGGTGTATCGGAAGGCAGCAGATCGCTGATTGAATAGATGCGGGTCACATCCAGCGCTTCATCCACTGATAATTTTGGCAAGATAGCAGGAAGTGCGCGGGCAAGCAGGGTTTTTCCAGCGCCGGGAGGACCGATCATCAGCACATTATGCCCACCAGCCGCAGCTACTTCAAAAGCGCGTTTCACATGCTCCTGCCCTTTGATTTCTCGAAAATCTGTGAGTACCCAGGGATCGGCGCTTTCAATTTCTGTCACTTGTTGCGGTTGGATGATCTCTTTGCCTTGCAGATGCGCAATCAGGTCTGCGAGGGATCTGATGGGAATGACGTCGATGCCGGGAATAAGTGCTGCTTCGGGACCATCTACGTGAGGCACGATGATCTGTTTGAAACCGCGTTCTTTGGCAATTGCAGCCATGGGAAGAATACCTTTGACATGGCGTGAGGAATTATCCAGTGATAATTCCCCAATTACAAGCGCATCTATTAATTGATCAGGGGAGATGATACCCATACACGCGATCACACCCAGGGCGATTGGCAGGTCGTAAACAGGTCCTTCCTTCCTAACGGAGCCAGGCGCGAGATTGACAGTCAGCCGCTTGCGTGGAAAAGCATATCCGGCGTTTTTTACTGCAGCCATGACGCGCTGCTTAGATTCTTTCACAGCAGCATCCGGTAATCCGACAATATCCATACCGGGCAAACCCTGGCTGGTGTCGACTTCTACTTCGACGATCTCACCATCCAATCCGATTACTGCGCAGGAATAAACGCGAGCTAACATGCTATTTAGTGTAGAGTAGGAAGGGATAGTTGTCAACGAAAAACTTGATATCATGAAAAGGATTTACACCTATTTGGAATAAAATCATTGACTGAATTAATCGGAAATAAAATAATAAAATATTTATCGGGAAGCGTTTCGATTTTGTTTATAATCAAACTGTGAATAAAGTCATTTATCTCGATTACAATGCAACCACCCCGATAGATCCGCAAGTCGCAGACGCCATGCTTCCTTACATATACTCTCATTTTGGAAATCCATCATCAAGCCATGTATATGGAAAAGAGGCAAAAACAGCTGTTGAAATAGCGCGGGAAAAGGTGGCTGAAATGCTGGCTTGCCATCCTGATGAGGTCTTTTTCACCAGCGGTGGCACGGAATCTAACAACCTGGCGATAAAAGGATACCTACAAGCAAACCTCCATCGCGGCAACCACATCATTACATCCGCAGTTGAACATCCTGCGGTGTTGGAAGTTTGCAATGAGTTAGCATTATCCGGCTTCGAACTATCGATTGTGCCAGTGGATAAGGATGGACGGGCGCAGATCGAGGATGTGCGTTCATGTATCCGTGAAGATACGATTCTGATTTCAATTATGCATGCGAATAACGAAGTAGGGACAGTGCAATCGATTCGTGAGATTGCCAATCTTGCGCATAGCCATAATATTGTAATGCATACCGATGCTGCGCAATCCATTGGAAAAATTGGTGTAAATGTGAAAGATTTGGATGTTGATCTCCTGTCAGTTGCTGGACATAAGCTGTATGGGCCTAAAGGTGTTGGCGCATTATATGTTCGGCGAAATACGCTTCTCCTAAAACAGATGCAAGGAGCGAACCACGAGCGAAATTTGAGACCCGGTACTGAAAATGTGATCGGTATTGTTGGATTGGGGGAGGCCTGCAGACTTATCCACAAAAATCTCGCAGATTATTCGATTCATTACATGGAAATGCGGAATATGCTGGAAGAAAGACTAATTGATGGAGTAATTGATCTTAAATTAAATGGCGACCTGAACAACCGCTTACCAAACACGAGCAGTATCAGCTTCAAAGGGGTGAAGGCGAATGAGATGATCGATTCTATGCAAGGTTTGGCTGTTTCTGCTGGGGCCGCATGTCATGCTGAGTTTGTTTCGATATCCCACGTGCTATCGGCAATGCAGGTTCCTGAAGTATATGCGATGGGAACGATCCGATTTTCCACAGGTCGTAATACGACTGGTGATGATATTCTATTTGCGATTGAGGACATCACTAGAATAATCAATTGATTCTTCTTCCTTATATTAATAAATATCCAATATTGGTGAAAGATTTATTCATCTATTATTCAGTAAAAAGGAGTAAATATGAATAAAAAGGTGTTTATTTTTAGTGTCCTACTAACTATGATCTTAGCTGCTTGTGCACCAGCGCAACCTGCTTCAGATCTTGCAGAATCCGCAGTGATGGAACAACAATCAGATGGTATGGTTGAAGAACCGATGACAGATGCGGCAGCTGAAGAGGGTTCTCAACAAGAATCAGGTCCTGCGATGGAAGAAAAAGCTGCAGAAGTCAGTTTTTCTGCTGACGTGTGGCCAATCATTGAAAAATATGCTTTGAACGCCCACGGCGGAAAGGGCGGTGTTTTTCTTGAGAATTATGATGATATCCTTTTGCAGGTGGTACCCGGTGACCCAGAGAGCAGCATGTTGTATAAGGTTTTGATCGGCGATGGGGCTCCTCTTATGCCACCTGGCAATCCGCTTCCCGATGAGATGATCCAAACTATTTTTGATTGGATTGCCCAGGGGGCTCAAAATAATTAAGTAGAAAGAATCCCGCTCTAACCAGCGGGATTCATTTTTATTTTTCTTGAAGAAGAATAGGTTTGTATTTCTCTATATCTTCGACCGGATTTGGATATTTCATTTTCAATTTCTTGAGCGTTTCAACGATGATCGATGTGACCAGAAAATCCCGATACCAGTTGCGATTAGCTGGAATGACATACCAGGGTGCATGGGCTGTTGACGTTTCTTTGATAGTCTGCTGAAATGCATCCATATACTGTCCCCATAGTTTCCTTTCCTCCAAATCTCCCGGATTAAATTTCCATTGTTTTTCCTTCATCTCAATGCGTTCTAAAAATCTTTCCTTTTGCTCTTCGAGTGAAATATGCAGAAAGAATTTTAAGATGGTAGTACCTTCATCTGATAGGAGCTTTTCAAACTCGCGGATGTGGTGATATCGTTTCTGCCAGCGTTTTTCCGGCACTAACTGATGCACTCTGACCACTAAAACATCTTCATAATGCGAACGGTTGAAGATGACAATCTCGCCATTTCGTGGTGTGTGTTTATGGATACGCCAGAGATAATCGTGACTAATCTCTTCTTCCGTGGGTACTTTAAATCCTGCGACTTTTACACCCTGCGGGTTGACCCCTTTAAAGATCGACCGTATAGTCCCATCTTTTCCTCCAGCATCCATCGCTTGCAGCACAATCAGCAGTTTATGTTTATTCTCCGCATAAAGGGTGCGCTGTAAGTTGATCAGATCTTCACGCATTTTACCGATTTCTTTCTTAGCTTCTTTTTTACCATTTGACCAGAGATCTGTTTCATCCGGATCGAAGTTGGCTAATTTAAAAATACTTGTGTCTGAGATTTTATATTTTTCCATTTTTCCCTTTCCTACATAACTGATAATATTTTTTCCATGATTTCTGGTTCCTGCGGCAGCAAGCCAGACGCGGGTAATCGCTGAACCAGAAGAATCCAATTCCGATTGATTGAAAAGACGTTCTTAAAAATAGGCAGAGCCTGCTCGATCTTACCCATTTCTGTCAGTGTGACGGCTTCCCAGAAAGGTAATTCTTCATTATCAGGTGCAAGAACTGCTGCTTTGGCATATTGATCTTTGGCAGCCACAAAATCACCTTTTGCTATTAACGCATCTCCCAGGTTCATCAACTCGTATGCTTGTTCTAGATCTAATAACCTCTGCAATTCATTTATGGGCTGGGGATGATCGTCAACGCGAAGGTTGGTAGTGAAGTGAGACCACGGCTGGTCATCTCGAATATTATTCGCGACAATTATGGCAGCGCTTTGTTTCCCGCGTATATCCCCACCTTCGCGCTGTGCTGCTTCAAGCGCAGCGAATAATCTATGGGCTAATTTGCCACTTGTTTGCTCAAAAGCAGATGCCATTGCCTGCCAAACAGTGTTATTCAACATCATATTCGCCTGGACAGAGTAGTTTATGCCTGTTCGGTGGCCTGCTTCTGCTATACATCTCTTGCCTGTATGAGTGGCAATCATACCCTTCACATCGATGATCGCAACCTGGCGGAGCTCTCGTTCGGTATCCGGTGCAAGTAATAATTGAAGAGTCTGTTTTGCGTTATTTCCTTTTCTAAGCAATTCCAGCCCTTTTGGGCCATAAGATACTTTTACCATCGATTGGGTTGCGATCGCTCCGACACCTGGAGTTATCCATGGACAAATCGCCCCAACAGCGAACCAATGTGACTGCACAGCAACACCGATCTCGGAGTGATCATCGCTAAGGGCGATGATTGAGTAAGTGTGGTTAATCTTCATATTTATGTTTCTCTTTCTGATGACCACCTGACGTAAATAGCCTGTTCCAATTTCCTTCCCGCAGATTTTTCGACTTGGATCAGCGGGCCGGATTCGATTTTCGTCTCTTCCTCAGGCAATATCGTAGCTGCCATTTCTGCAATTTCCCTATTCTGCATATTGATATTGTAGGCAGTGAGAAGGAAAAGTTTGAACGTATTTGAAAGGAGCTCTTTGAGCAACGCCATTAATCTTATGATCCCATCCTCAAATTTCCAAATTTCACCTTTTGGACCGCGTCCGAAAAGAGGGGGATCGAGGATGACTCCATCATAATAGTTTCCCCGCCTAACCTCTCTTTCGGTGAACTTGATCGCGTCATCAATAATCCATCTGATCGGTTTTGATCCAAGGTTGGATAATGCCTGGGATTTCTTCGCGACTTCAATTGCGGATCGCGATGCGTCGACATGCGTTACCTCAGCGCCAGCATGCGCACAATATAATGAGGAAATACCGGTATACGCGAATAAATTCAAAATACGAACAGGTGTGGCGAAATTCCTTATTCTTGTTTGCAGCCAGCGCCAGTTCTCAATTTGTTCAGGAAAGATCCCAATATGCCTTGATCGGGAAAGGCTCAAAGCAACACGCAAACTATCGAGGTCTATATCCCACTCTTCCTCGATGTTCATTTTAGTCTGCCACAGGCCTGCATTTTGGGACCGATCTGGGATATATTTGCTATGTGCAAATTGCCAAACGCTTGCATCTAACGAAGGCGTCCAGGTTGCATCAGGTTCAAACCGGTCAAGGGTTCGACTGCCAAAACGTTCAAGTTTTCGTTTATTTCCACTATCCAATAGTTCATAATCCGGCCAACCATTTGTCTCGATTGGCTTGTGAATCAATTTATGCACAATTATTTCCTGACTCCATGATTCTTTCAGTATACCAACCTCGCGTTAATAGAATGACCTCACACGGTATAATCTTCAAAGTTTAATTCTGAAATGATATGTATGATTTTGACACAATAAATGACCGGCGAAATTCCGAATCGATAAAATGGGGTTTGTTTGGAGACGATATCCTGCCTCTTTGGGTAGCTGATATGGATTTTCCTGTATATGAAGGCATTCAAGCAGCATTACGAGAGCGAATTGATCATCCATTTTACGGATATCAGAAAACAGATCCACAGATATTGGAAATAATATGTGATTGGGTTTCCCGGCACCATCACTGGACCATTTCACCAAACGATATTCTTTTGTTAACTGGTGTGGTGAGTGGATTCAATTGGGTTGCCAGCGCATTTACAGACCACACAAAGGGTATTGCTTTTCAAACACCGGTCTATTTCCCATTTTTTGAGATAGCAAAAAATCAGCAAATTGCCCAGAAAGAGATTCCACTAATATATTCAGAGGATGGATATACGATCGATTTTGACCTGTTTGAAGAACAAATATGCAATGATACAGGCGTGTTTCTTCTATGCAATCCACACAATCCGGTTGGAAGAGTATTTAAAAAAGAAGAGTTGATACAAATTGCAGAGATATGTATCAAGCATGATGTTGCAATATGCTCAGACGAAATCCACAGCGACCTGATCTACCAAGGCCATACCCACTTTCCAATCGCTTCCATTGCCCCAGAAATTGCAGCGCGAACAGTCACTTTGATGGCACCCAGTAAAACATTTAACATTCCAGGTCTCAATTTCTCTTATGCGATTTGCCAGAATGAGCAATTGCGAACAAAGTTAAAAAACGCACGTAAAGGAATAGTGGAACATCCTAATATTCTCGCCACAACCGCTGCCAGAGCTGCTTATCGCGGTGGAGACCAATGGTTGAGTGCTCTTCTGGATTATCTGCAAAGAAATCGGGATTATTTATCCTCCTATCTAACAACAAATATTCCTGAAATAAAATTCACCAAGCCGGAAGGAACATATCTGGCATGGATGGATTGTGAAGCACTTAATCTAAGACTATCACCATACACTTTTTTCTTAGAGCGCGCAAAGGTAGCTTTAAATGAGGGAAGGAGATTCGGAGGTGGAGCTGATCAATTTGTCCGATTAAACTTTGGATGTCCGCGATCGATCTTGAGCCAGGCATTGGATGATATGGTTCATGCATTAGAGTATGATGGTAGGAAATGACGAACAATAATAAACAAAACAATGGGTGCTTTAAGGGATGTATTGGCATCCTGGGTGGGGTGATTGGTGTGGTGATCCTTCTTGCGGCTGCTGTGGTTTTCGGGTATTTGGCTTTGAGAGGAGCAGGGGCGTTCCTGATCATTGCTGATGAATTAGAACCAGCCAGCGCGATTGTTATTATGGGTGGGGGGGGTGAACCGCGAATGCGTGAAGCGCTTGAATTATACAGGGACAAACTCGCGCGGGTAATTATTCTTACAGAGACTGGTGAGTATGTTGAAGAGTATGATTATCTTCAGAGTTTTGATATAAGAATTCAATTAATGAATAATGGTATTCCTGCCGGAAATATTTTGATTACCGAATCCGAAGTCTCCAGCACGTTGGAAGAAGCCAGAGCAGTATTAAAGGTGCTTCAAACTTGGCAGATGAATTCAGCGATCATTGTCACAGATCCCTATCACACAAAGAGGACTTCGATCATATTTAATGATGTTTTTGCTGATGAAGAGATCAAGTTGTTTTTCCAACCAGTAACACCATCCTGGTATAACTCACGGACCTGGTTCCTTTCAAAGGATGGCTGGAAGTTTACCGTGCTTGAATATGCCAAACTTGGAGCGTATTTTTTGGGAATAGATCGTTAATGATGCGTGAAATGCGGTTGGATGAACACTGAAATGAAAATTCACAAAATAGCGATATCAATTGGACTCTGTTGCGTTCTTTTTCTCACCTCAATGGCTTGTTACATCAGCCCAAAACCTGCTCAAAGCGGGTTGTTGTTACTAAAGGACGATTTTTCTCAAAGTGGAACTTCTTGGGAAATCTGGTCAAAAGATGGTATATCGGCCGTTGGTTTAGTTGACGGAAAACTTACAATGATCCTGCAGCAGCCAAATACTGATATTGTCACAACCAACCATGTAAACCAATCAAATGTTGAACTATCAGTATTTGTCCAAAAAGAACATGGCTCGAGTGATAACCTGATCGGATTGGTGTGCCGTTATCAAAATGACGACAATTACTATGGTTTTTTAATCTCTTCAGATGGTTATTTTGGAATTGTCAAGAAAACCAATGGGAAAGTGGACCTTCTCAATTCTGATATGATGCAATATTCGGAAATTATTTATAAGGGGAATGCGCAAAATCATTTATCAGCAGTTTGTGATGGTGAAGTTCTGAATTTTTTTGTGAATGACGTAGAGTTAGCACGAATTACGGATAATGACCTTACTTATGGCGGTAATGGATTTGTGATTGGTTCATTTTCTGAGCCGAATGACCTGGTTGTATCATTTGATGAATTCACTCTACTGGCAAAATAATGAAGGTATTTTTGGGTATGGTAGGATGCCGGCTCAATCAGAGCGAGATAGAAAAACTCGCGTTCAATCTACGAGCAGCCGGGCATCACATTGTTTCTAAGCCTGAAAACGCAGAGATCGCCATTGTGAATACCTGTACGGTTACAGCGTCTGCAGCCGCTGATTCACGAAAAATGATACGGAGGATCGACCGAGCAGGGTGCCAGCGAATTATTGCGACCGGATGCCTATCGACCGTTGATCCCGAACAAATCCAGAAATTACCTTCTGTGACCGATTTGGTTCCGAATCGAGAAAAGGAAGAATTAGTCGATCGATATATTCCAGACAACCAGCACGTGGGTGGCGAGGTTCGCTTTCGCAAACCACTTCCGGGAAAAAATAAAAGAACCCGTGCTTTTATCAAGGTTCAGGATGGCTGTGATAATCATTGCGCATATTGCATTACCCGTGTCGCTCGTGGAAAGAGCCGTTCAATTTCCAGAACAAATATTTATAAGGATGTTGAATTCGCGCTTGATGGGGGTGTGAAGGAAATTGTTCTCACAGGTGTGAACCTGGGGTCATGGGGGCACGATCTGAGCGATAAGGACAGTTTATCAGATCTCATAAAAGATATTTTTGAGAAATATACAATTCCACGCCTTCGCTTGAGTTCCATAGAACCCTGGGATATTAATGCAGCACTTCTGGATTTATTAAAGCACCCATCCTTTTGCCATCATTTTCACCTACCCTTGCAATCAGGATGTGATGAAACCTTGAAGCGGATGGGGCGCAAGATAACCACAGAACAATACCGGAAATTGGTCGACAATATTCGGGCGATCAATCACGAAACAGCTATTACAACTGATATCATCGTTGGGTTTCCAGGAGAGACTGAAAAGGAATTTGAAAAAAGCTTAGCCTATTTGGAGACCATTCATTTTTCTGGCGGACATGTTTTCAGGTATTCACCTCGGCCTGGAACACCTGCGAATTCATTTGTAAACCAGATAAATGAATGTGTTAAAAAGGATCGCAGCCGTTTGATTAGTGAAGTCATTCGTAAATCTCAAGCGGAGTTTTTTGAGGCACAACTTGGTAAAGAGGTTAATGTACTTTGGGAAAGAGCTGATAAAGTTGGTGATGATGAATTTACATTAAATGGAATAACTGGAAATTATTCCCCTGTGTTTGCCAAATCGAAAATTGACCGAAATAACGAAATATCTGATGTAAAATTATTGACCGTTGAGGGGGGCAAGATCGCCGGACAAATTATTAATAAAATTAGTTAGGCTTCCCAAGCGATGAATTCGCTATGGTATAATTCGCAAGTTATATCAAATTGATAAGAGGAAATAGGATCTATGCCAAAAAGGACATATCAACCACGTGTAAAACATCGTGCCCGTGTGCATGGTTTCAGGCAGCGTATGAAAACTGCGGATGGACGCAAAGTGTTGAAGAATCGTCGATTAAAGGGACGCTATCGTCTGACCGTTAAGAAGAATAACCATACCAAAAACACTCGCTGGTAGTTTATAACGAGACTTTTACTAATTATCAGGAAACCATAAATTACGGATCATTGATGAAACGTAATTTTCGTTTAACACACCGAAAGGATTTTTTAAAGGTTCGGTCTGAAGGACAAACACAAAAAAATCAATGTGCGGTACTACTTTATCGAAAAAATGAGCTCGAAAAATCTCGCGTGGCAGTGGTCGCAAGCAAGAAAATCGGAAATGCAGTACAACGCAATCGAGTAAAGCGCGTGATGAGGGCTTGTATAGATCACTATCGGGATGATTTGCATTCCGGGTGGGATCTCATATTTTATGCGAGAATTTTAGGTTCAAAGGTGAGTTTTGAAGAATTGTGTGGAGCAATCGAAGACTTGCTAAATAAAGCGAACCTGATAATATAATGTCAAATTAAATGGCAACAGAACTCAACTATTCAGAAGAACCGTCTCTTAAGGATTTTGAATTAACCTTCTTTAATATTCCTCAATTCATCATTCTTGTTTTCATCCGTTTTTATCAAAGGTTTATTTCACCAGCTTTACCTGCTAATACCTGTCGGTTTTATCCATCATGTTCCCGGTATGGCTTTGAAGCGGTGAGAAAATATGGCGCAATTAAAGGAACTTATTTAGCGATCTATCGGGTTTTACGATGTAACCCATTTAATCCCGGTGGATACGATCCGGTTCCATAGAAAAGATAGGAAAAAGGATATGAAATATTCAAAAAAGGTAATCACTCTTCTCATCGTTTTAATGACAGCTTTGTTGATAAGTAGTTGTACGAATGTAGGGGCTGCCTCAAGCTGGCCCGGATACACGGTTGATGACGGGGTTGGGTATCTATCATTTGGTGCTCAGACTTATGCCATCGATATTAGTAATGGCAGTTTACAATGGCAGTATCCAGCAGAATCGGATCGTACACGTCAGGCATACGGTGCCCCGCAGGTGTTGGATGGTTTAGTTGTATTTGGTGATTATGCAAATAAACTCGTTGCCGTCAACGCTGCAAATGGAACTGAAAAATGGAAGTTCTCCGGGGCGCAGGACCGTTACATTGCATCTGTTGAACTGACCGAGAGTTTTGTTTTTGCACCAAATACTGATGGATACATCTATGCATTAAATTCTGATGGTGCAATGGAGTGGAAATTCCGCACTGAAGGGCCGAATTGGACAAAACCCATTGCTGATGAGGAATTCATTTATTTTGCCTCAATGGACCACAACATGTATGCGATCAGCCAAACATACAATGTATCTTCATTAGAACTAGCCAAGGATGGCAGCAGAACCTTGCGTGGGGATTACGCTTGGAAAACTGATCTCGGGATGGCAATTGTTGCAGATCCAATACTTCAAAATGGTGTGCTTTATTCAGCAACGATCGAAGGGAAATTGTTTGCCATTGAAATCGAGACCGGGGAAATTCTGTGGTCTTTTGATAACAATGGTGAACTTGGCGCGGTCTGGGGATCTCCAGTCATTGATGGATCGATTATTTTCATTGCGGATACCGAAGGTGATGTTTATACGGTTGATAAAGATACTGGCAAACAAATTTGGCCATCGCCTTTTAATGCAGGCGGAAAAATTGTTGGTGGCGGCGCTCTTACTCCAGATGGTGTTGTTTTCGCTACTGATGGAGGAAAAATATTTCTGATTAACCAGGAAAAGGAAGCCAAAACTATCATAAGTCTTGAGAGTGCTATCTACGCCCCGGTTATTAATGAAGAAAGAAAGATATTAATAGCGCCAGCAAGCGAAGATGGTTTGTTAACAGCCTTTGACCTCGAAGGATTTGAAGTTTGGTCATTTGTGCCATCTAAGTAAATAGTTTATAAAAGGAATAGGATTTTATTATGTGGGAATCACTAATTATTGAACCATTTATCAATGCGCTTCTGTTTATCTATGATTTGATTGGAGAGAATTTTGGCCTGGCGATCATCTTGTTTACTGTTGTCATTAAATTAGTAACATGGCCACTGATGTCAAAGCAAATCAATAGCAGTAGAGCGATTCAAGATATGCAATCAGATCCGGATTGGATCGCAATCCAGAAGAAGTACAAAAATGATAAAGATAAATTGGCGCAGGAGCAAATGCGCTTTTATAAGGAAAAAGGAATCAGTCCTTTTGCATCGTGTTTGCCAACTCTGATCCAATTTCCAGTCATCATCGGGCTTTATCAAGGAATTATCCAAACCATGGGAAACGCACCGATGCAAATGCTTAATCTAATCCCAAAGATATCTCCATGGCTGACAGATGTTTTTTCTTTTATTCCCGGATTGAAAGACCCACTGTCACTTATTCCATTGAATAGCCAGTTCTTATGGATGGATATTGGGCGCCCGGAACGAATTTTCATTCCTGGTATTTCTTTTGGAATTCCTTTATTGGCAATCATTGTTGCCCTTACATCCTTTATTCAGACAAAACTAATTTCATCACCAACGAGTGATGCACAGGCGAATCAAATGACAGGCATGATGAATATCTACATGCCTCTGCTTATGGGATGGTTTGCATACTCATTAGCTTCAGGTCTGGCTTTATATTTTCTTGCATCCAACCTATTCAGCATTGTTCAATATGCTGCATTAGGTAGATTTGACATAAAAAATCTTCTTCCGAAAAAGAAAATCGAAGTGGTTAAGAAGGGAGAGAAAAATGAATAACCAAAAAACCACATTAGAAATTATTGCCCCATCCGTAGAGGATGCAATCGAGCAAGGTCTTGATCAACTCGGATTACCACGAGACGCGGTTTCAGTAGATGTCATTGATGAGGGAAAAAGCGGATTCTTAGGTGTTGGAAGCCGGCAGGTTCGTGTTCGTCTCACGATTAACGATGGATCCAGTGAAAATGAAGTAAAACTTGAATCTGTTCAGATACTGCCATTAACTCATGAAAATGAAGAATTTGATGATGATCTTGAGGAAGCAAAAATAAAATCTGAGCGTATTGTAAAAAACCTTTTAGGCAAAATGAAGGTGAAAGCAGATGTGAATTCACGGATTTTGGATCCTGAGGATGAGAACGATAGATCGATGGTTTTGATCGAAATAACTGGAAAGGATCTTAGTATTCTAATCGGAAGGCGTGCTGAAACGCTTGATGCTTTGCAATACATCACCAGTCTCATGCTAAACCAGGATATGGGCTCATGGATGCCTTTGATGATCGATGTTCAAGGTTACCGCTTTCGTCGTGAGCGTCAATTACGCCAATTAGCGCGCCGCCTGGCTGACCAGGTTGTGCAGACTGGGAGAAAACAAGTCCTTGAACCGATGCCCGCTAATGAACGCCGACTTATCCACCTTGAATTACGGTATCATCCGTTTGTAACCACCGAGAGTGTTGGTGAAGAACCACACCGCAAAACCACCATCATTCTTAAACCAAAAGAATAGATCATTAAATCCCTCGTCAGAGGGATTTAATTAGAGCGATATGTGAGGTGAAAGATGCGCGCTGTAGATATCATTATCAAGAAACGCGATGGAATGGAATTAACGAAAGAAGAGATAAATTTTTTTATAAAAGGCCTTTCTTCAGGAGATATTCCCGATTATCAAGTCTCATCGTGGGCAATGGCCGTATTGCTTAATGGAATGACGGAGCAGGAAACAACCGACCTCACACTTGCTATGGCTGCGTCTGGTGAAACACTTGATCTTTCGGCAATTGCGCCCATTGTCGTGGATAAACACTCAACTGGCGGTGTTGGCGACAAGACTACACTGGTGGTTGCTCCGATTGTCGCAGCATGCGGCTTGCCGGTGGGGAAAATGTCTGGTCGTGGATTAGGTTTTAGTGGTGGCACTTTAGACAAGATGGAATCCATCCCTGGATATCGTGTCGATCTTTCTCAGGATGAGTTTATGGCTCAGTTGAAGAAACTCAATATTGTGTTAACTGGGCAATCTGCTGACCTGGCTCCTGCAGATGGAAAACTTTATGGATTACGGGATGTGACTGGAACGGTACCTTCTTTACCGCTGATCGCATCTTCAGTGATGAGTAAAAAGATAGCAGCTGGTGCACATGCCATTGTGCTTGATGTAAAAGTTGGCAATGGCGCATTTATGACCAATCTTGATGATGCCGAGCAATTAGCAAACATGATGGTTGCTATCGGAAAACTTAGCGGGCGAAATGTCCGGGCGATCCTTTCTGACATGAATCAGCCCCTGGGAGAAGCTGTTGGAAATGCGATCGAGTTAAAAGAAGCGATTGATACATTGAATAGCCATGGACCGGATGATTTTCGAGAGCACTGTCTGGTGATTGCGAGCCATATGCTGGAGCTAGGGGAAAAAGCAAAGAGTTTTGATGAGGCCAGAATACTCGCGGAGAAGACGGTGACAAACGGCGAAGCGCTAGAAAAATTCCGGACGTTGGTAAACGCCCAGAGCGGTGATGTCTCTTATGTTGATTCACCTGAGAAATTACCAAAAGCGAAAATTGCCTTGGAAATTTGTGCGGATACGTCAGGTTATATTAACAAGGTGCATGCAAGGACTGTTGGCGAAACAGCCGTTGACCTTGGTGCGGGGCGTGCAAAAAAGACGGACCAAATTGATCCATCAGTTGGCATTTTGGTGCATAAAAAAGTTGGTGATTTGGTAGAAAAGGGTGAAGCATTGTTTACGGTTCTTGCGAATGATAAGGACAGGGTTGGTCCAGCACAAAAAAGATTACTGAGCTCGGTAAAAATAAGTAATAATGCTCAGGAACCCACACCCCTTTTTTATGGTGTAATCTCCTGATTGTTGATTTTTTGATTGTTGTATGGGATAATTTTTTTTGAGATGCAATGACGGAGATAGTAAAAAAATGCAACCCAAGCGAGCTGCGGATGGTGGGAGCGCAGTAAGAGCATTTGAAGATCACTCCAGAGCAGCAACCCGAACACCATACTGGTAAATAAGGAAGCCGGCCATTCCAACCGTTATACTGGATAAGGCAGTTATACCTGATCAAAGTGTCCGAATTTCGGAAATCGGGGTGGTACCGCGGGTAAATCTCGTCCCTGTTGGGGCGGTTTTTTTTAATATTTATTTGGAGGCAGCATGTTTAAACCAGTCAAATCGAAGTTGAATGTCAATGAAATGGAATTATCTATTCTTGATTTCTGGAAGAAAGAAGAAATTTTCCAAAAATCCTTAATGAACCGTTTGGGCAAACCAGAGTATGTTTTCTATGAAGGTCCGCCAACAGCGAATGGAAAGCCAGGTGTTCACCACGTGCTCGCGCGAGCTTTTAAAGATATTTTTCCTCGATACAAGACAATGCAAGGGTTTCATGTGTCACGGCGTGGAGGATGGGACACACATGGCCTCCCTGTTGAGATTGAAGTAGAGAAGAAACTGGGCTTTACCAATAAACAGCAGATCGAAGAATATGGTATTGCAGAATTCAATTATCTCTGTAAAGAATCTGCTTTTACTTATATTCAAGAATGGGAAAAGATGACAGAACGGATCGGCTATTGGGTAGATTTTGATTCCGCTTACATCACATATAAGAATTCTTACATCGAATCTGTATGGTGGATCCTCAAGAATTTTTGGGAAAAAGATTTACTTTTTCAAGGATTCAAAGTCGTTCCTTATTGCCCGCGCTGTGGTACTCCTCTCTCTGATCATGAAGTTTCGTTAGGTTATAAAGAAACCAAAGATCCGTCGATTTTTGTAAGGATGCCCTTAGAGGATGACCCAGGGACTTCATTGTTGGTATGGACAACTACGCCGTGGACACTTCCGGGAAATGTAGCAGTAGCTGTTCATCCAGATACTGATTACGCAGTTGTCGAACGAGAGGTGAAGAATGGTGTGGTCGAAGGGAAAGAGAAACTAATTCTTGCTAAATCATTGATTGGAAAAGTATTTGGTGAAGAAACGGTTGAAATCGTCAAGGTTATCAAAGGGAAACAGCTGAAAGGAAAAAGATACAAACCGCTTTATACTTTCCTTCCACCTGATCGGCCGGCTTATCGCGTTGTTCTCGCAAATTTTGTCACTGTCGATGATGGCACTGGCCTTGTTCATATCGCTCCCGCATTTGGAGAAGATGATATGAACATTGGATTAGCAGAAGATCTGCCAGTAATTATGACGGTGGCTCCTGACGGTTCGTTCATTTCGGAAGTCCGTTTGTGGGCAGGGAGGTTTGTTAAAGATGCAGATCCTTTCATTATTGAGGACTTGAGGAATCGCGGGTTGTTGTTTAAATCTGAACTTTATACTCATACCTATCCATTTTGCTGGCGATGCACAACGCCCTTGTTGTATTACGCCCGACCGACCTGGTATATCCGTACGAGCAAATTGAAGGAAGATCTGGTTAATCTCAATCAGGAGATCAACTGGTATCCTGAACATATTAAGGACGGACGGTTTGGGAATTGGCTGGAAAATAATATTGATTGGGCACTAGGTCGGGAGCGGTATTGGGGAACACCACTCCCTGTTTGGCAATGCAAGGAATGTGGTGAGCAAACCTGCATCGGGTCAGTTGCTGAGTTGGCAGAAAAAACCGGAAGAGATTTGACAGGACTTGATCTTCACCGTCCGCATGTCGATGAAGTTGAATTTCAATGTGAAAAGTGCGGTCAATTAATGAAACGCGTTCCTGAATTGATCGATGTTTGGTTTGATTCGGGTTCCATGCCTGTTGCGCAGTGGCATTACCCTTACGAAAATGAAGAAAAGTTTAAAGAACAATTCCCTGCTGATTATATTTGTGAAGCTGTTGATCAGACGCGAGGATGGTTCTACTCGCTGCATGCTATCTCCACTCTGCTTTTTGGGAAACCATCATTTAAAAATGTGATTTGTTTAGGACTCATACTGGATGGTGATGGACAAAAAATGTCAAAATCCAAGGGAAATGTTGTTGACCCATGGGAGGTTCTTGATTCTCAAGGTGCGGACGCAATGCGCTGGTATTTATATACAGCCAGCCCACCCGGACAGGAACGTCGTTTCTCAAGGGATCTCGTATCTGAGGTATTAAGAAATTTCACTCTGACTCTATGGAATACATATTCATTTTTTGTTACGTACGCAAACCTTGACCGCTGGATTTCGGACCAGGAAAAAATTCCACAATATTCCAAGCTCGACCTGTGGCTATTGGCTGAATTGCATTCTTTGGTGCGTGATGTGACACAAGCTCTTGAGACATATGATGTGCTTGGGGCAACACGTCCAATTGAAAAATTTATTGATAATCTTTCCAATTGGTATTTGCGACGCTCACGCAGACGATTCTGGAAGAGCGAATCGGATGATGATAAATACGCCGCGTACGCAACGCTTTGTGAAGCGCTGATTACTGTGAGCAAACTATTGGCACCAACCATGCCTTTCCTGGCTGAAGAAATATATTCAAATCTGGTGCGAAGCTTAGAATCTTCTGCGCCGATCTCTGTTCATTTATCAGATTGGCCTTTGTTTGATAACGAGTTGATCAATCAGGGGTTGATTGAAGAGATGAATCTTGTAATGAAGCTTGTTTCGTTAGGTCACGCTGCGCGAAACCAGTCTGGCATCAAGGTCAGGCAACCATTACAGGAAGTTGCTTTTACAACCAGCAATCCGACGGAGAGAGAAGTAGTTAATGATTATGCAGATCTATTATGTGATGAGCTGAATGTGAAGAGCGTGCGTGTATTAAGTGCCGCCAGTGAAGCGACTGCATATGAGTTGGTCCCGCTTCCGAAGCAATTGGGCCAAAAATACCAAAGTGAATTTCCAAAGGTTAGAAAAGCAATACTTGATCTTGACCCTGATCTGCATGCAATTAAGCTGCTTGAAGGAAAGCCAATCAATGTGCAGCTCGAAGGGAATTTATTAGAAATCCTACCAGATGAGGTGGAAGTGAGAATGCAAGCAAAGGAAGGTTTTGTTGTGGCATCCGAAGGCGGATATCTGGCAGCGCTTGTGACGGATATAACCCCTGAATTGCGAGATGAAGGATTGGCTAGGGAATTGGTTAGAAGAATTCAGGATTCCCGCAAGCATTCCGGTTTTGATATCGCAGACCGCATTAACATCTTTTATACAGCGTCTAAAGGTCTAGAAAAAGCTATCGAGGCGCATCGAGAGTATATTATGATGGAAACCTTGTCAGTGAAAATGGAGAAGCATCAAAATCCTGAGACTTTACCAAACGCGAGTGAAGATTTTGACGGAGAGACGTTGGCAATCTGGCTCGAAAAGGATTAATTGACACAGGTCTGAGAAAAGGCATTGGTAATAAGGAATGTGTTTACCAGAAAATGAGGGAGTGTATTGCGTAGTTTTTAATTTAGCAAAGCCGGTAATTCAAAATATTGGAAAGTTGGGCGTTGGAGATTTCGCGCCCGGCTTTTATTTTTATTGCGGAAGCGCTAAAGGACATAGTGGCTTGAATGGAAGAATTCAACGTCATTTAAGAAAAGATTCAACGAAATTCTGGCATATTGATTATCTGAAAACCCATCTCGAACCGCTGCGGGTCTGGTTTGTATTTACTAAAAATGAATCAGAATGTGGTCTTGTTAATGCGCTGTGTGACAATAGTAATATTGATTATGCCATGGTGGGTTTTGGCGCTAGCGACTGTTCTCATCATTGCAGATCCCATCTGCTGTTTGCAAACTCATCAACCAATATAGATCAAGTATTCGATCAGCTCTCAGATGGGCTACCGAGAGTAAATCAGTATTGGACAAGTCAGAACTGATAATAAGATAGAATTGAAATATATTATGGAGAATACTCATTTGAGAAAACGAATTCAAAGTTATTTATTTCTTTTTCCCGTATCACTAATGGTGATTGGATTGGACCAATGGACGAAAGCAATCGTCCGATCCAATTTAGCGATGGGTGAAATGTGGGCACCCTGGAATTGGTTGACACCTTATGCTCGATTTGTCCACTGGTATAACACCGGGGTTGCTTTTGGTATGTTTCAGAATAATAATGTGTTACTCGCAATCCTCGTTAGCATTATAGCGGTGATCATCATTATTTATTATCCCTCGTTAACTGAAGACGATTGGTTTTTGCGAATTGCTCTGAGCCTACAATTGGGAGGAGCCATCGGAAATTTAATTGATCGGCTGACGATTGGGCATGTGACCGATTTCATTTCTGTTGGAAATTTCGCAGTGTTTAATATTGCAGATTCATCAGTAACAATCGGTGTGGGTGTAATGATTTTGGGAATGTGGCTGCAGGAACGAAAACATAAGAAGACTGTTGAATCTGTAATTGTGTCAGATGAAATTGATAGTTAATTCACAATCATTGGATGCTTTCAATGGTTAATGTGATGCAATTGGTTTTTGATAGAGATGAAGCAACCCGATTAGATGTATTTATCACTCAAAGTGTTTCCGATTTTTCTCGATCGTGGGTGCAAAATCTGATTGAAACCGGGAGAATCACGGTCGGAAATGAAGTAGTTAATAAAAACAGTTTTTTGCTTACTGACAAAGGCCAGGTGATTGATATTCAGATCCCTCAAGCGGAGCCAATTGCCATTGAACCCGAGACGATCTTACTTGATATTCTTTTTGAAAACGATGATGTGATCGTGATAAATAAACCCGCCGGGATGGTTATGCATCCTTCAGCCGGGCATCGTTTTGGTACGCTTGTCAACGCTGCTTTAGGATATGATGCATTTATTGCTGGCATCGGAGGAAAGATGCGCCCCGGTATTGTTCATCGATTAGATAAGGACACATCTGGTGTGGTTTTGGTGGCGAAGAATGATCTTGCCCATCATTGGTTCCAAAAACAGTTCAAAGATCGAGCAACAGATAAAGAGTATATAGCTCTGGTTGACAAGCATCCACCTACACTGGCGGGAAAGATTGAAGCACCAATTTATCGCGATCCGAAGAATAGGAAAAAAATGGCTATTGCCCCTGAAGATAAAGGTAAAATGGCTATCACCATTTTTCACACCATGAAGCAGTTAGGACGATATAGTCTCCTTAAGGTAAACATCCTGACTGGCCGAACACACCAGATCAGAGTCCATCTTGCATCGATCGGATCTCCCGTAACAGGAGATACAATGTATGGATTCGCTTCTCCAACACTTGCGATCAATCGTCAATTTCTTCATGCAAAAACTCTTGCGATTTACCTTCCAGGAGATACGGAAAAAACAGTTTTCACAGCAGAATTGCCTGATGAATTAAAGCAAATTCTAAAAATTCTTGAATCATAAGGAGTCGTGCATGGCATTTGAGAACGGAATCATTGATTTTCGATCAGACACAGTTACCCTTCCTACACCTGAGATGCGAGAAGCAATGGCATCAGCTGTTGTTGGCGATGATGTTTACGGTGAGGATCCTACTGTCAATAAGTTGGAGGAGATATCCGCCCAAATTCTTGGCAAAGAAGCAGCCCTATTCACAGTTTCAGGCACGATGGGTAATCTGATTGCTGTATTGGCGCATTGTGGACGCGGAGATGAAGCGGTCATGGGTTCTCAAGGGCACACATTCTTGCATGAAGTGGGGGGTATTTCTGCCTTAGGAGGGGTATTCCCTCAATTGGTCCCAAGCAAAGCGGATGGCACAATGGATATTGATGACCTGCGCGATGCAATTCGCGAAGATGATATACACCATCCGAAAACAAAATTATTTATTCTTGAAAACACACAAAATGCTTGCGGCGGTGTTCCTATTCCCGCTGAATACATCCAATCTGTTGTGTCGATGATCCAACCCCACGACATCAGATTACATATTGATGGTGCACGGTTATTTAATGCCGCTGTAGCGCTGAATGATTCGGCTCAGGAACTTGTTGCGCCTGCAGATTCGGTCATGTTCTGCCTAAGCAAAGGTTTATGCGCGCCCGTCGGATCGATGTTGTGCGGTTCGAAAGATTTCATTTCCCGCGCAAGAAAGATACGAAAACAATTGGGTGGAGGTATGCGGCAAGCAGGAATTCTTGCTGCAGCGGGGATCATCGCGCTCGAAAAGATGCCCCAACGATTGGCTGATGATCATCGAAGAGCAATAAATCTGGCAAAAGGACTGGAAAGCATAGGGGGGCTCACTCTGGATAAGGGACGACCACAGTCGAATATGGTTTACACGAAGATTGCTGAAGGCCACTCGATGACACCTGAAAAACTGATCCAACAATGCAAAGAAGAAAACTTGCTGATCGGTCAATCCGGCCCGCGGCATTTTCGTTTTGTATTACATTATTGGATTAGTGATGATGATGTGGAAAGATCGATTTCAATCATCAAAAAGGCAATGGTTTAGCAACGCAATTAAATCTTGCAATCATGTCCTTTTGTTATAATGAAAATTATTATATTGATTAGAAAAATCCGGAGGAAGAATGACAGAGTTTATTACGATGGAAATGATCGATGAAGCAGTAAATGCAATAAAATCACTCACCGACCACGAACCGAAGATTGGACTAATCCTTGGGTCTGGTTTGGGGGAATTGGCTGAATCCGTTTCTCCGGCAGACCATGTTCATTACAGCAAAATACCAAATTGGCCACAGTCTACAATTGTTGGTCATAAAGGTCGCCTGGTCATTGGTGATTTAGAAGGCCAGTCTGTTTTGATCATGCAAGGACGAGCCCATTATTATGAAGGATATCCAATGACGCACGTAGCATTTCCGGTTCGGGTTATGATCCGGCTTGGAATAGAGATGCTGGTGGTTACCAATGCTGCCGGCGCTGTTAATCCTGCGTACGAACCTGGTGATGTGATGTTGATCAACGACCATGTGAGCTTGATTGCCATGGCTGGCTTGAATCCATTGCGTGGACCTAACATCGATGAGTTTGGCGAGCGATTCCCCGATATGAGCCAGCAATATAACCTCGAGTTGCTGAAGGCTGCGAAAGCAGTGGCAAAGGAAGAGAAAATTGATGTACAGGAAGGAGTCTATATTTGCCTAGCTGGCCCTTCATTTGAATCTCCTGCTGATCTTCGATTCCTGCGAGGAATAGGTGTGGATGCCGTTGGCATGTCTACTGTTCCAGAAGTCATCACAGCCCATCACGGCGGCATTAAAGTATTAGGAATGTCCGGCATAAGCAATAAGGCAAATCTTGATGGGTCTACCGTAACAACACATGAAGAAGTGTTAGAAGCGGGAAAGATACTTGTGCCAAAAATGGACACGATCATTCGCGGTGTTATCAAGCGTTTATAGGTCAACCTGTCAAAGTAGAATATCGTGGAAGATCTGATCCGATTCGTAGTTAATTACGAAATGGGAATTTATCTCATTTTAGGGGTGGTTTTTGCGATTAACTTGCAAAAAATGTTCAGAGCACTGATCAATAAGCGTAAAGCCACTTTTGGTCTAGAAAAGGAAATCGCACAAAAAAATCTGCGATCCTCAATAACCCTGCTATCGCTAGTTGCGTTATTTGGAATTTCCAATTTTATTCTTGTTTCAGTTGCTTCCATCCAATATCCCGGTATAGTACAACTTCCAACCCCAACGGTTGATATGTTAACTACGAATGAGCCTGTCATAGAGGGTTTAATACCAGAAGACGGTGAAGAAGAAGGTTTATCTGCAACACAAACAGCTATTGCGGTCACGGGTTGTATACCAGAAGTGCTGGAATGGAAAAACCCAATAAATGATGCTGAGGTTTCCGGATCAGTAGAATTGATTGGGACGGTTAATGTACCAAATATGGGCTTTTATAAATATGAATATCGTTACCAGCCGGATTCAATTTGGACACCAATCTCGGCTGGCAACAAACCGGTGATTGAAGGGCCTCTTGGTGGTGTGTGGAACACAGAAGAGATCACACCGGGAAATTATTACTTGCGGTTGGTGATTTCAGATAACGCGAATAATTTATTACAACCGTGCGAAATTCAAGTAAAAGTGTTATCACCGTGAGGGAGCCGTAGAATGATAGGTTTACAGATTCGTAAAGCGGTACGGCCTGATATCGAGGTGATAAACAATTTTGATCATTCAATGAAGACATCTCATGTATGGCAAATGCAACATAGCGAAAATAACGGAGAGATTGTCACGCGATTTATTCAGACACAGCTTCCACGTGAGATGCGTGTAATTTACCCACATTCACCAGAAATGCTAGAAAAAAAATGGGGTGATTTTTCTGCGATTTTTGTTGGTTGTGTTGACCAGGTGCCTGTTGGATACATCACCAGTAATTCATATTTTTCTCCGGACCTTATTTGGGTTAAAGATTTGGTTGTTGATGAAATCTGGAGAAGAAAGGGAATTGCATCACAGCTGATTGAAGCGTTGATCACATGGGCTAAGGAACGTAAAATAAATCGGCTCGTTTTAGAAATGTCATCAAAGAATTTTCCGGCGATTTCGCTGGCAAAGAAACTAAATTTTGAATTTTCTGGTTTTAATGATAATTACTTCATTAACCGTGATATTGCATTATATTTCACGCGTGATGTGGGGAATAGGCCACGTGGATAATTCCGTATTCTTGTTAAAAACGATCAGTGATGTATTAACTGCTGGTGGCGCAATCACTGCATTTTCGTTGTTGATCTATGTGATCACTTTTAAGTTAAAAGATATTGTCACAAGATCATATACCTATCTTCTCGCTTGTATTGTTCTAATCCTTGGCACAGATGCTTTCTTTACAACTACGACACAGCCGATCGACCTGATATTTTTATTGCGCATGCAGTATATTGGATTAATCTTGCTTCCTTCTGCGTATTTTTATTTCTCGAACGCCCTATTAACTATCACCGGAAAACCGAGTGCGGGAAAGAGAACAATTTTCGGTGTTGCCACGTTGATTATTAGTGCATTGTTTATTTACTTAAATTTCACCGGAAAATTATTTCTGAGTATTGCCATCAATAACTCTCCGGTTCCGAATATTGAGAGAACGCGAATGTTTGATGTGTTCAGCATTTACTTCGTGTTTGTGATGGGAGCAGTTTGGTATAACTTTATCCGCGCTCTCAATCGCACCGCCAGCCATAGAAGTAAAAGAAGGATGTTCTACCTTGTAATCGCTGCGTTCGGTCCCGCGTTAGGCTCTTTCCCTTATCTGCTATATGGGTCGCAAATTATCTGGACCTTTCCCAGCATATTTTGGATGATTTCGATTATCGCGTATTTTGTAATATCCATTTCTGTAGTTGTGATGACGTATACTGTATCCTTTTTTGGTTTACCATGGCCAGACCGGGTGATAAAAAGCAGGTTGTTTAAATGGTTAATGCGCGGTCCTATCACTGCAATTCTAACGTTAGGAGTGACTACACTCATCTCCCGTCTCGGTGCACAGTTAAATGTAAATATTTCATCCATTCAAATATTAGGGATGGTTGCGACGATTGTCGTGTTTGAATTCTCAATTACCATCTTTGCGCCTTATTGGGAGCGTTTATTATTTTCAGGGGTGGAAAAAGCTGAATTAGAAAAGATCCGACAGCTTGAGAACCGTCTTTTAACAAAAAATGATCTTCAGCAATTTCTCGAATTAATCGTTGCTTCTTTTTGTGACCTTCTTCAGGTAAAAAATGCTGCCCTTTTTAGCTTAAACCAAAATGATGAATCCCCGCTTGTAAAGATCGGTTTTGGTTCAAATGAACCCAACTTCGATATTCACGAACTGATTGATTCCATCCCTGATAAAAAACCGATCCCGGATTACTATTCAACCCAAGGTGACCAGGTGTTCCCGATCGTTCAGCAAGTCGGGGATCATCAAGAAACTGTAGGTTTTATCTACTTTTCATCCTTCAAAAACGATGATTTTGATGAGGAAACGCTAGATAGAATTAAGACACTCATCAACAGGGCAGCCACCGCACTTTATGACCGACAACAACAAGAAGCAATCCTTGATTCACTGGATGTGTTTACCCCGCAGTTGACTGCCATTCAAAGTTTACTGGCCGCATCCCGGTTTAATCAAACTAAGATTATTGATAGTGATTTAATTCCAGAATCAGAAAAATTTGAGAAATATATTAAAGATGCCTTAAGCCATTTTTTCGGTGGTCCACAATTATCGCAGAACCCATTAGTGCAACTCAGGGTTGTGCAGCAGAGAATCAGCAAGAATGGTGAACCGGCGATTAGTGCGTTAAGAGCGGTCATGCATGATGCCATTGATCGATTGAAACCAAATGGCGATAGGCAATACACCAATGAATGGTTGTTGTTTAATATCCTCGATTTAAAGTTTATTCAAGGGTGGAAGGTCCGCGATCTGTGTCGAAAATTAGCTGTATCTGAAGCGGATTTTTATCGGAAGCAGCGAATCGCAATAAAAGCGGTTGGGGACCAGATATCTTTGATGGAACAAGAAGCGTAATCCGAGTGGAAATAGAATATGTAAGAGGGAATTATTTTATGTGTTATTCATCAGAGGTTACAATTAGAATAGGGAATTGAAAAATTATAAATTCTACTGATGTGGCCATAATTCTATGAATAACCACGATAGCCAGCCAATACAATTAACATTTACGCAGCGATTATCACAGGTCATAAAAAGATTTGGACAGGACCTGTCAGGAGTCGTGTTATTAGCAGCTGGAGTAATCATTTTGTTAGGTGTTTTTGGAATAACCTCTGGCAAACTAGTTGACAGTGGGGTCGAATTGTTACGCAAAGGATTTGGGTGGGGGATTTACTTGTTATCTTGTTTTATTATTTACATTGGGCTGATGATTATCTTGCGCCATTTTGAAAGATTCCCGAAGATTAATTATGGGAAGATATTGTTGCTGGAGTTGGAATTATTCTTGTTTTGTGCCCTTCTTTCTGCTATTGGGGGTTATTCTGTGGATCGGGCAAACAGAGGCCTGGATGGTGGCATTATTGGATGGGGTTTTTCTAAGGCCTTTACGAACCTTATTGGCGAAATACCATCTTATATCTTATTGTATGGGATCAACATAGCCGCCGTTCTTTCGATATCCAATTTGCGCAAAAAGTTGCGTTCAAGTCTGGACAAATTTTTCACTGAAATGATATCAGACAGTAGCTCTTCACAAAAACTCGACTCTAGCGAAAGCAGCTGCATTTCATTAGATGAAAGGGCTGATCCAATCGAAGAGGATCGTCTCTTGCCTAATATTAGAGCAAATAAATCTACTGGAAAATTACCGGCCCTCGATATATTGTTGGATAGTTCATCAACCATCAATGACGAGCCGTATATCCATGCCAAAGCTATCCAAATTGAAAAGACACTGGAGGAATTTGGTGTTCCAGCGCGTGTTGCTGGTTACCGCGTTGGCCCGACAGTAATCCAATATGCGATTGAACCCGGACTTATTGAGAAAGTAGATGAAACTGGAAGTATTGTTAAGAAAAAGGTCAGGGTATCACAAATTGTTGGGTTGAAGAAGGACATTACTCTTGCTCTTTCTGTTGACCGGCTACGAATTGAGGCGCCGATTCCAGGCCACGCATTTGTTGGAATCGAAATTCCAAATACCAATAGTGTTCTCGTGCGATTGAAACAGATATTGAAATCCGAAGCGTTCAGAAAACTTCAATCGAGGTTAAGTCTGGCATTGGGTTTAGATGTTTCAGGAACACCGGTAACAGCAGATCTGGTTAAAATGCCACACTTATTAGTGGCTGGCACCACTGGTTCCGGAAAATCTGTTTGTATTACCTCCTTGATTGCTTGCCTGGCAATGAATAATTCACCTGATGAACTCAATCTCGCCATTCTTGATCCAAAAATGGTGGAATTGATTCGTTTTAACGGGCTTCCACATTTAATGGGAAGGGTTGAAACACAAATTGACCGAATGCTGGCGGTGCTTGCATGGGCGATCAAAGAAATGGAAGAGCGATATAAGAAGTTGGAACAAGTCAATGCACGGGATTTGGATGTGTATAACTTGAAAATGCTGAGAAGAGGTGAGAGACGTTTACCGAAGGTGGTCATAGTAATTGATGAATTGGCTGACCTTATGCTTAATGAATCTGAAAAGACGGAATCTTACCTAGTTCGCCTGGCTCAGATGGCAAGAGCGGTTGGCATTCATCTGATCGTTGCCACCCAGCGCCCGAGCACAGATATTGTTACGGGGTTGATCAAAGCGAACTTCCCGGCACGGATTTCTTTCATGATGGCGTCGTCTGTCGATTCACGGGTGATTCTGGATACGAATGGTGCTGAATCATTGATGGGTAAAGGGGATATGTTGTTCCTTGATCCTGAAAGTGCCGGATTGCGTCGCGCACAATGTGTGATTGTTGATGACAAGGAAATTGAGAATATCATTAATTATTGGCAATCGCAGGAAACGGGAGAAGTAAGTATATTAGATCAATTGGCACCTTGGGAGAGTATGGTTGATGCGCAATCTTCCGATGAAGATGATCTTTTTTTGGATGCTGTTAAGCTGGTCCGTGAAGATGGATATGCTTCAACATCGCGGTTGCAGCGCAAGTTGCGAATCGGGTTTCCCAGGGCTGCGCGATTAATGGATGAGCTGGAAGATGCTGGCGTTGTCGGGCCACAGGAAACCGGCGGCAGGGTTCGTGATGTCTTATTTGATGGGGACAACGATGAAGGTGACTTAGATTTAGAATAATTACTTATAAGATCAGGATAGCTTGGAAACATGACATTCACGGACGTATTAAGAAAACTATTTGCTATTTTGATCAAGAGTATTGCCAGGTTTCTCATACAACTTGGCTTAACAGCTAATTCCGTCACGGTGATTGGATTTATTGGGAATATCATCGCAACAGTATTCATTTTAAAGGGGAGCTTATTGGCAGCAGGAATTATCGCTGGCCTAAGTTGTCTTTTGGATGCATTTGATGGCACGGTTGCAAAGGAAGGTGCGGGCGCTTCCAAATTTGGTTCTTTTCTCGATTCTACGCTTGATCGATATTCAGAATATGTTTTGTTTTTTGGATTAGTTTTTTACTTTTTAGAAAAGAATGATAACTTTTCAGTTTTGGTCACATTCATTGCATTTGGCGGGAGTATATTAGTTTCATATATTCGCGCCAAAGGCGACAGTCTTGGGATTAATATTAAGGACGGATTATTTACTCGGGTTGAAAGGTTATTGGTCCTTATCGTTAGTTTGTTGATAAAGAAGCCAATATATGGTTTGATTGCAATTGCGATATTTGCAAACATCACGGCAGTTCAAAGGTTTTTGATTGCCAGGAGTTTATTAAGCAGAAAGGTAAATGAAGAGAAATGATTGACGGTTTTTTTATTGGAACTTTTAAGGTTTATTTTTATGGCATCATTATCATGCTTGGGGTGCTAGTCGCAGTTTTCATTTCCGCCCGCAGAGCGAGCACTTATGGGCAAGAGAGAGAACTTATATGGGATATGCTTCCCTGGTTATTGATCGCTGGTATTATTGGAGCTAGGATTTGGCATGTGCTCACGCCATCGAAATCTCTCGGGGTAGATGCATCTTATTACTTCAATCATCCAATAGAGATTTTCAATATTCGTAATGGCGGTTTGGGAATTCCTGGCGCTGTTATTGGCGGCGCATTTGGGTTGTGGATTTATAGTAAAAAGAAAAAGTTTGACTTTTTTGTTTGGGCAGATATCATCGCGCCGGGTTTGGCGATTGCGCAAGCCATAGGCAGGTGGGGAAATTTTGTAAATCAAGAATTATATGGTCCGCCGACGGATCTTCCCTGGGGGATATTCATTGAACCTTCCCATCGGCTACAAGGGTATGAAAGTTTCACGCATTTTCACCCCATGTTTCTATATGAATCGATTTGGAATCTTCTTAATTTCTTTATTTTGGCAACCCTTTCTAAAAATGAAAATCAGAGAGAACGAAAGGGAGAATTATTTTTGATCTATTTGATCATCTATGCCGTCGGTAGATTTCTGCTGGAATTTATCCGTTTGGATGCATCTTTTATTTCAAACTTTAATGCAAATCAGATAACAATGGCTTTTGTAGCGATTGTCAGCTTTGTGTTGGTTATTATTAGGAGAAAGAAGCAAGACGATGATGAACGGGCGAAGATCTAACAAAAGATTGATATACAAACTATCAACAATATACTAAGATTGAGAAAAAAATGGAGGTTAAAATGGATAAAAAATTGTTAGGTGAAATGAATGTTCAAATCAATAAAGAAATGTTTTCCGGCTATTTATATTTAGCGATGGCAGCACATTTTGAAACAGCAAATCTGCCTGGTTTCGCTCATTGGATGACAATGCAGGCGGAGGAAGAATTGGAACATGGGATGAAATTTTTTGGATTTCTCAATGAAATTGGTGAGCGCGTAGAGCTCGAAACTATCGAGAAACCAGATACGACATTCGGTGATCCGATCAAGGTGTTTGAGCAAGTTCTTGAACACGAGAAATATGTGACAAGCCGCATTCATTTGCTGTATAAAATGGCTGTTGAAGTAAACGATTACCCCACACAAATGTTTCTGCAATGGTTTGTGAACGAACAGGTTGAAGAGGAAGCGAACGCTATCGCAATTTTGGAGATGTTGAAAATCGGCGGAGCGCAAGGAAATTCCTTATTAATGATTGACCGCCACCTTGCGGAGCGAAGCGAAGATTAGTATTTAAAAAAAGAAATAGGCCCGGACTTATACAAAATCCGGGCTTATTTTTTACCAACCCTCAAGGAATTTTCTCCACTCCTTATTATCACTTAAAAAGTTTTGGTAAAGATAAATGGCTGAATCCGGTGGAGATATTGGCTGTTTTCGTAATTGCATCCCACTCTCTTGGAGAGTTCTCCCCCCTTTTTTGTGATTACATGCCGCACAAGCGGTGACTATGTTTTCCCATGATTGATTCCCGCCTAAATGGCGCGGAAGGATATGATCAATGGTCAAATGATGGTTTTCTCTTCCACAATATTGGCAGGTAAATTGATCTCGGCGAAATACTTCTCGGCGGGTCAGTTTGACCTGCGGTCTGGGGCGTCTCACCATTTTTTCAAGACGGATGATAGAGGGCCGGGGATATTCGCAATCTACTGTCTGAATCACACCGCGGCCATTTTCAACCAGAGATGCTTTACTAAGAATGATTAGACCAATCGCACGCCTAATATCGCAGGTGTTGAGCGGTTCAAAATTGGCATTGAGGACTAAAACTGGTTCCATAACAACCATCCGCTGATTATAGCATGTGAGAATTTGTGAATAATTAATTGGTATAATCAGCCAACAAAATGTTTGGAGGAAGTGTGAATTTTCATGATCAGGCTGCTGTTCTCATGCAAGGAACAGAATACGGGGACGAAAAAATCAAAGAAACAATGCATGCCGAGCTGATTGAAAGGCTTGAGCAAGCGGGTAAGGAAAGAAGACCCCTCAAAATTTATTGTGGTTATGACCCAACTAAAGCAGACCTGCATCTTGGCCATACTGTCACTATGCGGAAACTAAGCCAATTCCAAGATTTTGGCCATGAAGTCACTTTTTTAATAGGGGATTATACAGCTTTGATTGGCGATCCTTCCGATAAAGATGTGACGAGACCGATTCTCACAACAAAGGAGATCGAGGAGAATGCGCAAACCTATGCAGAACAGGCCTTCAGGATCCTTGATAGGGAGAAAACGATCATTCGCTATAATTCTGAGTGGTTATCCAAACTGAATTTTGCAGAAATTATCAGGTTGGCTCAAAATTTTACTGTCCAGCAGTTCCTTAGTAGAGAAAAATTTCGACTGCGCTGGGATAAGAATGAACCAATCTATCTGCATGAAACACTCTATGCTGTTATGCAGGGTTATGATGCTTTTAGTTTGAAAGCCGATGTTCAGGTCGGCGGTACTGACCAATTCTTCAATATCGTCACAGCTTCCAGGAAGATTATGACAGCATTGGGTTCACAACCCAACATTGCAATATGTCTTGGCATCCTGCCGGGCACTGACGGGTCAGAAAAAATGAGCAAATCAATGGGTAATCATGTGCCGATCACGACGACACCAAATGATTTATTTGGAAAGATAATGAGCATTCCGGATGAAGGTATGTCTATTTACATGCGGCTTGTTACACGTTGGTCACCAGAAAAAATTGAAACAATAGAGTACCAATTAAAAAATGGAGAAATGCATCCTCGAGACGCAAAGATGGCATTAGCGTTTGAGGTGACGAGTGCGTTTTACGGGGATGAAAACGCGCAAGAAGCGAAAGATGATTTCATTTTGAAATTTCAGAAAAAAGAGATCCCTGAAAGTCTTACAGAATTCAAACTCCCAGTGAACGCACAATGTCTGGATGTTCTGGTTGAATCTGGTCTGGTCGACAGTAATTCTGAGGCACGCCGGATGATTAAACAAAATGCAGTCAAACTGGATGGGAAAACGATCACGGATTGGAGTATGGAATTGACACCAGGCGTGTTGCAGGTCGGGAAACGAAAATTCAGAAAATTAATTTAGTTAGCTTTTAATTATCTTCCAAATATTGCAAGAGTTGACGACCGACTTCAATCACCTTATCACGTGATTCACCTTCCAAGGCAAGTGTAAGTAAATAATTTTTGTTTTTGTTTTGTGAATTTAATGTCCCGCCAACGTACCAGGCATATGTATTATTTCGATCTCGGGTAATTGCTGATATTTCCCAAAAATCCTCTTCGCCCTGATCAAGCATGGATGAAATTTTATCTGCGATATCAATTGAAAACACCTGGGTTAAGGTGGGGTCAGAAATAAACACCCAGCCAGCAGTGGAGGTGTTGATCGCTGAAACAATCGATGGACTGATATAAAGCCCGCGGTTGCTCAATGGCATAAATAGAGATGCAATTTGTAGTGGATTGCTACGAAGCATTTCTTTACCGAAAAACAAATCTAACCAATCCTGATCAATATTTACTTTTATCCCGGGGTTGGTGGACAAACCAATATCTGGCTGTGTTAATAGCAAAGAAAGAGGAGGGGAAATTAGAAATGAAGATGGAGAAGTATCACCCGCAAGGTTAAGGGCGGAACTGATGCACCCTTTATTGAGGGTTTCATTGATCGCTGCTGCATTGTTTGCGCAATTTGGGTCAAAGCGATCATAGCTGTTGTTTAAATATTGTAGCACCTGAAGGTGATCCGTGGTTTCTTCATAAGTTAATAACATAGGAGTTAATAATCCACCTACCGGATAAGCGCTCTGTGTTACTCTGTTTAGCAATGGCGAAGATGGGTCATCTCTCCACTCCTGTAAATGTTCATCAAGTTCATTCGCATTGAAAAAAGGTGATGTAGAAATAGATAGTATTTCGCCGCTATTGGCATCCAGAAGGACCATTCCACCTGTCAATCCGTGTAACAGTTGGTCACTCTTCTGCTGTAAAACCGCATCGATGGTTAACCGGACTGAACGCCCCTCTGGTGGTTGATCGTAAAGAAGATATGAAAGCCAAATGTCCTGTGATGGATATCCTTTATGCCCTCTTAAGTATGGACCATAGCGGCTTTCGATACCTGACAAACCAAACTTCTGATGGGAAAATCCGATTGTATTACTAAGCGGGGGATATGTGTACTGTCTCTGGATTTCACCAGGTTGACCAATTGATTGAGCGAGAATCACATTATTTCGATCGAGGATTTCTCCCCGTTTCACGTATAAATTGGCAATGATGTTTCTTGTATTATCGACGCGAAGCTGGAGATCATTTGCGTGAATGATGCTCCACCAACCGAGTGTCAAAGCGATAGCGAAAATGCAAATTGTAAAAAATCCAGCGACTGTCTTATATTGATTTCTGTCTTTTGGTGTTCCGGGGATCTGGTTTACATCAATGATCAAGAGGATAGCGAAACCAAGGTATGAAACCAGAAGAGAAGAACCTCCATAGGAGACGAAAGGTAAAGTGACCCCAGTAATGGGTAGCATTCTGATATTACCGCCAATGATCAAAATCGATTGTGTGATCAAATAACTGATTATTCCGATCGCTAAAAAGCGATGAAAACGGTTTTTTGCTTTCAGCGAGATGGATATCCCCTTAAATAGAATCACAGCCATTAGTAAAAGAAATCCCAATGCACCAGTAAGACCCAGTTCTTCAGAAATTGCGGAGAACACAAAATCCGAATGAGAAAGGGGAACAAGATTCGGATATCCTAATCCAACACCTGTCCCAAGCAGTCCACCAGCGGCGATGGCGATGATAGATTGAATGATTTGATACGATCCTGCCTGTGGATCACCCCATGGAAAAACCCACGCGTTAAACCGGATTCTGATCAGATCAATCGCGAAATAACCTGTGACTGTAATGATTAATAATAGACAAAAACTAAATAAAAGTATTCGGCGTTTACCGTATACCGAAAAAAGAATCAATACGTAAATTGAGATAAAAATCAATGCGGTTCCGAAATCACGTTGGAAAACCAGTAGCGCGATTGACGCACAGGCAAGAAGCGCAGTAGGCAAGACGAATTGAAGATAATTTGAACGAATAATCGGTTTATCGGAAAAATAAGCAGCAAGGTAAATGATGAGGATGATTTTTAATAATTCTGATGGCTGAAAAAAGATTCCTCGCAGTTCTAACCATAAGTTTGGCCCATTTCCGCCAGGATATGTTCCAAAAAAGAAAGTCAATACAATCAGCCCTAATCCAGAAATAAATAATAGATACTTAAATTTTTTGAATGTCTCAAGGATTTGCTCATTTTTGATTAATACACCGGATAGGGCTGAACAAAATAGAAGCCAAAGCGATTGCCGAAATCCGAAGAAGGTATTCAAACGCCAAATAATGATCAATCCAATTCCAGTGATTAGTTGAATGGATGCATAAATAATGAAATCCGTATTTAATCTTTTTTTAATGATGATAGATGCTATAAAACAGTATGCAGTTATCCAAACAATAAAACCAATCCAATGAACCCATCTCAAGCTTACCGCCCAGCTTCGGAAGCGGATTGCAGGGGAGAGCGTGAGAGTTATGGATAGAAGTAATATGATGATAATTGGAAGGGCGAGAATTTTTCTTTCTCGCTGACCTATGGAATTAAAAAGTCGATTAAACATTTAGAGATATTTTTTTATTAGTGGATCAAGGCGTGATTTTTCTTTCTCGGGAATCAAATCAGCCCGGGTCATTATTGCGTCTTTTAGGCAAGTATGGCACTCACAAATTTCTTCATCCTCCAGATCCTGCAGCAATATTCTGATCGCATTTTGAGCAGTAGTCGTATTGTTTTGCAGAGTTTTAATAACCATCTCGACTGATACCGGCTCTTCTGATGAGTGCCACACGTCATAATCCGTTACATGTGCCATGGTTACATAGCACATCTCTGCTTCTCGCGCTAGGAATATTTCAGGGCACGCGGTCATTCCGATGATAGACATCCCCCAGGACCGAAATACGTTGGATTCGGCTATTGTTGAGAATCTTGGTCCCTCGATTGTAATAAAGGTGCCGCCTAGATGGGTAGCTGCTTTTACTTTTTTTAGAGAAGAAAAAACCTTTTGAGACAATTTTGGGCAAAACGGGTTTGGGACACCGATATGAGCGACCACGCCATCCTCAAAAAAGGTCCTGGCTCGTTTGTGGGTATGGTCAAATATTTGGTCTGGAATAATAATCTCACCGGGTGCGAAATCTTCATGCAAAGAGCCGCATGCAGATACACTAAGAAGGCGTGAAACTCCCAAAGATTTCAGCGCATAAATGTTGGCCCGGTAATTGACTTCTGATGGGGAAAGGATGTGCCCGATTCCATGCCTGGCAAGGAAAGCAATTCTTTTACCGTTCAATGCACCAGTGATAATTGGTGAACTTGGCTTGCCGAAAGGGGTATCTATTTCGAACGAATTTCTATTTTCTAAACCGGGAAAATCATACAAGCCTGACCCGCCGATAATTCCTAAAAGCAATCGATCTTTCATGCTTATCTCCATATCTTGGTAGCACTGTTGATATTATCTAATGAAGCTGATCGAAATTTAATCCTGATCCTTGTTTCGCCACATTGAATATAATCATCTGACGCAATGATTTCTGGCGCAACTAATTTTTCCTGGTTAAGAAGAGTACCATTTGTTGAATTAAGATCTTCTATCCACCACTGATTTTCTTTGAAAAAAATGCGGGCATGTAAATTTGATGCTGCCTCATCAACAATCTTGAAATTAGCATTCTCATCACGTCCGATGTATATCTCGGGGGAAGAAAATGAGTGTGATTCATTATTTTCAATATTGGTCAAAGTTAATTCCGAGGGTATTTCCTTGTTTCTTTTTTGATCTGGAAAAGTGGTTTGCCAAAGTGACCTTAAAGTCAAGGTCAAAAAGATATAAATGAAGATTGTAATCAGTAACCTGATAACCAGAACAATTTCTGCACTCATTGTATTTACTCTAATTCGATTTTTCTTGTTGTTGGCGAATTATTTTCACTCTCATCATCGGTGATGTATATCATGGATATATCACCCAGTGTAAGCACGTCGCCTGATAACAATATATGCTTCTCAATTTTATTCCCATTTACAAAGGTGCCATTGATTGAGTTTAGGTCAGTGATGATTGTTTGATTGTTTTGAATTGTGATGCGTGCGTGATGCCTTGATAAAAGCAAATTATCGATTGTGAGATGATTTTCTATTCCTCTTCCGATAGTAGTGAGCCCTTCATTCAATTGATACTTTTCACCATCAGTAAAAAGTAACATTGCTTTTAAGTCCGTCCCCATATTATCGCTAACTTCTACTTTTCTGTTTAGTTGTATTGTATGTCCAGAAACAGCATTTGTGTGATTTGCAACAACTGAGATCGGTTTTAGTTGATTTTCTACCCATTTAATTTGGATAGTAAGTGGTCCTTGCCTAACAAAATCGTTCTCACTGATCACTTCTTCAAGTAAACCTTGAAGATCTTTTAACCAATTCCCAAATGCAGAAAAATCAGCCTTAAGTTGTTCGTCAATTATGATGGTAAAGATATTTGGGGCGATTCTTTTTTCATTGATATCAAGTATTCCCTCATCGATTGCCGTAAACAGCAACGTTATCAGATCAGTTATTACACTTTTACGGTTTGATAACTGAATATGATCTTCAAAGAAATCGCTAATTTTTTTTTCGATATTGACCAGCGTGTATCTCATGACCTTATAATTATAGAGGATGAATTTATTTCCGGAGACAACTGGCTTTTATGAAGTCAATCATACAGCAGATGTTGCTATCGCTGTCACAGGGGAGTGTATCGAGTCGCTTTTTATTCAATCATTAAAAGGGTTAGAACATATCATTTGTGTGCAACGACATGAAGTCATTAAACGCCAATCGAAAATGGCGATTTATGCAAATTCTTATGAATCATTATTGGTTGCTTTTCTCAATGAAACTCTTGTATTACTAGAAAAAGAAACCTGGTTGGTGTGTGATCAACTAAAGATTGGCAAAGGGCAGCTAGAGCTAACCTATGATCTTTTTCGATGTAGTAAATACGGGAGTGAAGTGAAAGCTGTGACGTATAACATGATGGATATTATTGAACATCAAGGCATGTATTCGACTATGATCGTATTTGATGTATAGAAAGGATAAGGATGCATATTTCATTTTCAGATTTTGCACAAATAGGACAATTTGAATGGAAGATAGATAAGCATTTCTATCCGAAAATGAATGTACCTGTTATTCTGTTTGCCAATGAAAAGATGTTGAAAGATTGTCTCCAAGACCGGTCGATTGAACAAGCTATACATGCTGCATGCTTGCCAGGCGTTGTTGAAAAGGTTTGTGTAATGCCAGATATGCATCAAGGTTATGGCTTTCCGATTGGGGGAGTGGCGGCGACATCCGTTGAAAATGGTGTGATTGTGCCGGGCGCGATCGGTTACGACATCAATTGTGGTGTTCGGTTGCTATCATCGGAAATTAATTATGATGCAATAGCGCCTTTTTTAGAAAAAATTTTGATAGAAATAAATGCAGCCTGTCCTAGCGGAGTTGGAAAGGGCGGGCGATTTAATATATCTAAAAAGGATTTGGAAGAGGTATGCTTAAAAGGTGTGAAATGGGCCAGAAAGAACGCTTTAATGGGGGACAATGAGCATTTCGCAATTGAAGATCAAGGAATGATAAGCCCCGAAGGTTTAGAGGGTATCAGTAAAAAGGCGTTTGATCGTGGAAAACCCCAGCTGGGTTCACTGGGAGCCGGAAACCATTTTATCGAGATCGATATCATTGAAAGCGTAGTTGATAAGGAAGCTGCTCGTACGTTTGGGCTTAATGAAGGCAATATCGCGATTCAAATCCATTCCGGATCAAGAGGATTTGGTCATCAAGTTTGCACTGACTTTGTCCGAATGTTCAATGACAACGCAAATACGAACAAATATTGCCTACCCGACCGTGAATTAGCATACGCACCTCTCGATTCGAATCTAGGAAAGAAATATCTTTCATCAATGCAAGCCGCTGCCAATTTTGCATTTGTGAATCGCCAGCTTCTTGCATTTGCAGTTCGAGAATCTTTTTATTCTAATCTAGATAAACATGTTATACCTTCAGAACTGATTACGGTTTACGATCTTGCACATAATATAGGGAAAATTGAGTCATTTATTGTAGAGGGAAAGGCGCAGGAAGTATTCATTCACAGAAAAGGAGCAACGCGGTCACTTGGGCCTGGAAATGCAAGTTTGCCGGATGCCTATAAAGACACCGGTCAGCCAGTTCTTGTGCCAGGGAGTATGGGAACGAGTTCCTGGATTCTATCCGGGACAAATCTTGCCGCAGAAAAATCTCTCAACTCTTGTTGTCATGGCGCTGGTCGCGTCCTCAGCCGATCGAAGGCGAGGAAAAAGATTGATTCTGAACAGGTTCTTGATCAGATGAGGGAAAAGGGAATTCTTGTTTTATCTGGATCAAAGCAATTGCTTTCTGAGGAGGCTCCGCAGGCATATAAAGAGGTGAGTGATGTGGTTGATATTATTGACAGCGTCGGCATTGCAAAAAAAGTTGCCAAGCTGTCCCCCATCGCTGTTGTGAAAGGGTAGCGGTTTACTCGATATAGATCGGATTACTAAAAATCCATGCTCTCATTATTCCTCTCGATTTCCGATAAACTTCGACGCGATAGACGCCGCGAGAGGAAATCGGAAAATCTAATGTTTTTACTCCATTTGCCAATTTGATGCTCTGACCATCTTTCATTAACCTGACCATTGCTTTTTTTGGCAGTTGAACATGTGCAAGTAAATCTTCCGAAAAATTTTCAGCATCTCCCATTTCAAGTTGCTTCCTGGAATTGACTCTTATTTCAAACTGAAAACCAGCCGCGTCAGCGATGAGGCCATTTGCCAGGAAATTGCGACCTTTTATAAGAGCGGAAATCAATCGTTTTTTATCTTCTTCAAAATCACCATTCAATCCTCCTTTTATCTTGAGGTGGTTATTGATGGCTGAAAAATGATATTGATAAGGAAAAATCACGCGTTTTAGCGGACCGGCAGAGAATGTGATTGCGTGAGCATCAGAACCTGCAATCGCTGATACATGTTTCCCTTTCCTATGCATATCATCCCAAATATTAACCGTCTGTTCAGGAGGCGATACTGGCAAATATTTTGGAAAGAATGCATAAAAGTAAGGGGCAATTTTTGTTCGCACACGGACTTTTAATTCACTGAACCCATTCCATAATTCAATCCCATCAAAATCCTTTACGGTCCAGTCTTCCCATGAAATGTCAGGCTCATTAAAACCAGGAAGGGCAGGATCATAAGGATGTGCCAGAAAGGCAGCACCTTGTTGGGTGTGTATTTCTCTAATCAATTTATTGCGATTATCTGCAAAATGTGAAAGATCTTTCTCCCCACCCAGGGAGAGCAGATGATTTTTTTGAGGAGTCGCATTTGGATCATGAATTTCTTGGCCCATGATCACCATAATTTTCCTTCCTTCAAATTGATGGTATCCTTCGATTCCCTCTAGGTACACGTTGTGATCAGTAAAAATAATCGCATCTAATCCGGACTGGACTGCATCGCGCATGATTTCGGTGTGGTTTTTGCTGCCATCAGAATACCGTGTATGTATATGTATGTTAGTTTTTATTTCTTCCATTTGTTTGACCTATTAGGTATCTAAGGTATAATCTTCCTTACTACAAGTCGGAGGCAGAAATTTGGTTACATATTTTCAAATCGCATTGATTATAACTTCCATCGCCTTAATCATTAGTGTTGTATTACAAAGCAAAGGCGTTGGTTTAGGTGGTTTAACAGGACAGGATGCCGGTGGAGTTTATAGTGCTCGCCGTGGGGTTGAAAAGCTTCTTTTCAAGGCCACCATCATTCTCTCTATTGTATTTGTCGGACTGGTTTTAGCCACGATCATTTTCAGCCGATAACCTATTTGTTTACCGAAGTGCAGGGCTTGTTCATTTTCAGAATTAAGCCCTTTTTAATGTAAAATATTTCTCACTATGAAGCAATTTCGCTGGCAGATCATCATTATTTTTATAACTGGTCTGATTGTTGGTTTACTTTTATTAAGTGAGCAGACAGGTTTCAGGCTTGTATCTCCTGTTCCTGCCCGCGGTGGTTCATATGCAGAAGCATTGATCGGTAATTTTCAGCGTTTGAATCCGGTATTGGATTATTACAACCCGGCTGACAGAGACGTCAACCGTTTGATTTATTCCAGTCTGATTAAATATGATGAGAAGGGGCTTCCCAAAGCAGACCTTGCTGCAGAATGGGGTATCTCATTTGATGGCCTCACATACAATTTTGCATTAAAAGAAAACGCATTCTGGCATGATGGTGCGCCTGTGATTGCTGAGGATATTGTTTTTACCATTGACCTTATGCGTGATCCTTCATCTGTTTATCCCGAAGATCTCAAAGATTTTTGGCAACAGGTGGATGTGATAGCTCTGGAAGAAAAGCAATTGCAGTTCAGATTGCAGGAACCATTCACCCCGTTTATTGATTTTCTTAATTTCGGCATACTACCAAAGCACATTCTTTCAGGAATGACTTATGATGAGATGGTCACCTCTGAGTTTAATTTGAACCCAATCGGAAGCGGACCATATCAATTTGATGGAGCTATCACTGAAGCGGGTGAAATAAAGGGTGTTGTTCTTAGAGTTAATGAAAACTTCTACGAAGGACCTGCATTTTTGGAAGAAATCGTTTTCAGGTATTATCCGACGCAGGAAGCGGGTTATAACGCTTACCTGAATGGTGGAGTTCAGGGTGTTAGTAATGTATCCGGTGTCGTTCTAACTGATGCACTAAACAATGACGACCTGTCTGTGTACTCAATAATTGAACCTGAAATATCGATGATTTTATTTAATCTGAACAATAACAATGTTCGTTTTTTTCAAGAAAAAGAACTAAGAAAATCCTTGCTTTATGCCATCGATCGTAAAGGGATCTTGAAAAATGTCTATAAAGGACAAGGCGTTATCGCGGATGTGCCAATATTAAGAAATTCCTGGGCAAATTTTGAAGGCAACCAACGTATCGATCAGGATAATCAGAGAGCAGTTGCGTTACTGCGAGAAATTGGTTTTGTGAGCGATCAAGAGGGTGGTGAGGCGGCTCGTGTGCGAGATGGCGTCAGGCTTTCCTTTTCGATGGTTCATCCGGAAGATTCATATCATTCTGCATTAGCGACAGCTATTCAATCTGATTGGAAAAAAATCGGTGTAGAGGTGACGCTAATCCCTGTTACCTATCAAGAGTTGTTATTGGACCACCTTCAGCCTTTAACTTACGAAGCCGCTTTAGTAGATATCAATTATTATCGATCACCTGATCCAGACCCATATCCGTTTTGGGATCAATCCCAACAAACCGGTGGGCAAAATTATTCCCAATGGGAAAATCGGGTCGCCAGTCAATATTTAGAAGAAGCACGTGTTATTCGAGATGTTGAGGAGCGGGCGAAACTATATCGAAATTTCCAGGTCATTTTTTCTGACGAAATGCCCGCTCTCCCACTATTCTTCCCTGTTTATTCATTTGCTGTTGATAGCAGTATTCAAGGAATCAGGTTGGGCGCTATGTATGATACCGGTGACCGGTTTTGGAATGTCACGGAATGGTTTATTATTGCGCAAACCGGTAGTGAAGCAGGTAGTGAATAAATGTGGTATTTTACCGGAAAAGGGGACTCAGGCGAAACATCTTTATTCGATGGATCCAGGGTCAAAAAAAATGACCCCATTCTTGATCTGCTTGGAAGCATAGATGAACTTAATTCATTTATTGGCCTGGTAAGAAGTAAAATCGATGAAGATAACTTGCATAGTGACCTTTATTTTCTTCAGACCTCTCTTTCAAAATTGATGGGAATGATAGCTGGTGCATCGAGCCAATCTCTTTTTGACTTTAACACCACGAATTTATTAGATTGGCTTGAGGCGAAAATTCTGCTTTATAGTAAGGAAATATTTAATCCAAAAGAATTCACTTTTCCTGGCGACAATGAGATTGGTGCGATTTTTGATATTTGCAGAACCGTCAGCAGGCGTACTGAGCGGATTGCAGTTGATGTATCTAATCAAAAAGAAAACTTTGATGATCAAATTCTAATGGTTCTTAATCGATTATCTTCCTACTTTTATATATTGCGCCTTTTGTATGAATAATTTTTCCCGAAAAAATCTCTAGAATAATAAATCGGATATAATAGCTATGTTCGGAGGGCGGACATTTTTTTAAGTTTAAGGCATTGTACATTGACCGAACAAGAACACATCATTAAGACATTTAGTGAAATGGCAACGCGCTATGAAGATTTAATGAATAGCGAATTGACCCGTTTTTGGGGTATCGACTACTACAGCTTTATCCAGGAAGTTTTGGGCGATATAGCAACGGATGCATCAGTAAAAATATTGGATATTGCCACAGGAACAGCATTTATCCCGCGAAGTTTTCTCAAAGATGGCGTTGATTTCTCGAGGATAACTGGGCTCGATATCACGCTGGAAATGTTGAAAAATGCGAGGCGTTTATCAGCAGACCTGCCGCGAGCGAAATTCGTTGATTTTGTGTGCGCTTCCGCCCATGAGATGCCTTTTAAGAATAATTGTTTTGAAATTGCAGTATGTTGTTTGGCTACGCATCATATGTCGGTGGATCAATTACTAGCTGAGATCCAAATCGCTTTGGCACCTGGTGGAAAATTCTATATTGGAGATGTTGGAGGATCATCCAGGTGGAGGATCGGTATTATCCGACTCATCATCAAACTTTTCGCTTTTATTTATTTCCTATTCACGGAAAATTATTCCAGGGCGCGTTCTGAATCGGAAGCCGTCGCAAACGTAATGACCACACAAGAGTGGCATGACCGGATAAGCGCGAAAGGATTTGAGAATATCTCAATCCGCGAAGTGAAATCATCAAGGTTTTGGACACCAAACCCAGTCATTATTGAAGCAACAAAAAAATTGGAGGAATAAAGCATGACATACACTTCAGAATTAATTCGAAACGGGGATAAGAGGCAAATTTGGGAAAAGTATTGTGGATTTCTTGATCTTTCATTGCCTGATTATATGCAAATTCAAGAGCGCTTATTGATCGAGCAAATTAATACATTAGCCGGGTCTAACCTGGGCAACCATTTTCTTGGAAAACACCCTCCGAAATCAATGGAAGAATTTCGCAAGGTTGTACCGCTAACAAAATATGGCGCATATGTTGATTTTTTGATGGATTGCAAGGAGGATGATTTACCAAAAGCAAATTATCGTTGGGCGCGCACATCCGGAAAATCAGGTGAATATCCTTGCAAGTGGGTTCCTTATACTGATGAGATGTACAGGAAGATTGGTGAAGTTGTCCTGACGGCGATGATCTTTGCGTCATGCTCGCAAAAAGGCGAAGTAAGCATCGAGACTGGAGATATCATCCTTCTTGCTACCGCACCGCGACCGTATTTTTCAAGCTATGTCAGCCTTGCGACTGATGATCTCTTAGATGTCCGTTTTATTCCAACATTGGAGGAAGCAGAAACAATGGAATTTGGTCAGCGCCTTGCTGCAGGTTTTTCTCTCGGAATGGAGACGGGAATCGATTATTTCTATGGCCTGGCAAGCATTCTGACAAAAATGGGAGAGCGGTTCGAGGGTGGGGGATCGAGCGGGAAATTCTCGTTGAAGATGTTAAAACCTAAGATTTTGGCGCGTTATATCAAAGGAATGATAAAAGCAAAACTGAACAAACGTAATGTTCTGCCGAAAGACCTATGGAAACTGAAGGGAATTATGACCGGCGGGATGGATACAGATATTTACAAAGACAAAGTTGCTTATTATTGGGGGATGACTCCATTGGAAGGGGTTGGCTGCACAGAGGGTGGGAATATGACCTGTCAGGCATGGAATCGGAAAGGGATGACTTTTGCACCTGATATCAATTTCTACGAATTTATTCCGTTTTCAGAGCATGAAAAAGTAAAACAAGATCCAAGTTATACGCCAAAAACGGTATTAATGGATGAACTCACTCCGGGAATTTATGAAATTGTGATGACGAATTTTTATGGTGGAGCCATGTTCCGCTATCGGATTGGAGATCTTTATGAAGTTGTTTCAATTGGCGATGAGGAAATTGGAACCAAACTCCCGCAATTTAGATTCTTCTCGCGCTGTGATGATTACATGGATCTGGGTAATATGGTGCGGTTCACTGAAAAAACGATCTGGATGGCTTTGGAAGAATCTGGTGTTCAGTATGTCGATTGGGCAGCCCGTAAGGAGATTGCTGATAACAAACCCTTTTTACATCTCTACCTTGAACTCAAGGATAATGGGAAAGTGAATCCTGAAGATCTGAAAATATCGATTATTGAAGGTCTTAACGTTGTAAATCCAGAATTTGGCAGCATGGAAGAGATTATGGGTGACGGTCATGTAAGGATTACCATATTGCCGAATGGGGCATTTGACAATTATATTGAAGCACAGCGTAAGGCTGGGGCGGATCTCGCACACATTAAACCGCCGCATATGGAACCAGATGATGATGTTCTGGAGAAGTTAAGAACACAGTAATAACATTATGGAGCAATTGTGGATTTGACCAGCATAAATTTCTTTTCGATCATTCCTGCCATGGCTATCGTGCTTTATACAGCACTGTATATACTGGTCTCTCTTAGCCACCCACAGAACAAAACAAGAAAGCGATTTCGCTGGTATCTCCTATCTATGGTCATATGGTCGCTGGGAGCTCTGATTGTTCTGTTGAATATTGGAAATACAACTTTTTGGTTTCGATTGATGAGTTCAGGCGCGATCTTATCAATGGTTGCACTTTTCTTTTTCACGCAAAGTGTCGTTTCACATCCATTGAAATCCTGGGCGAATGTGATCTATGTTTTTGGCTTTATTGCTTTCTGGATAAATTTGTTAACCAATGTAGTTACACCCTATGCAGCAATCATCGATGGTGAGTTAACCTATGAGTTGAGGCCATGGATTATATTGCTGGCTACCCCTGGGTATCTGGTAGTTATCCTTAGCATCATTCAGCTCTTCTATAGCGCAAAAGCGTCCGAGGATGAAACAAACATATCTCGCTATGTACTACTGATCATAGCCATAATCATCGTTTTGCTTGGTGCAGTTTTCAATTTTACGGATTTGGGAAAATACCCATTGGATATAGCGGCCAACGTTGTTGCCGCATTGCTCATTTCATACGCAATCCTTCGCCACCAACTGCTTGATATACAGGTTGTGCTTCGGAGAGGTTTGCTATATTTCATTCCGACTATCATTATCGGCGCGGCCTATTTCTTACTGATTTCCTTGACACTATTCCTGATCGATGCGGATACCCAAGCTGAGCTATTCACAATATCCCTAATTGTTTCCATCATTGCGGGAATTGTGATTCAGCCGTTGAGAGACTTACTGCAAAGATGGGTTGACCGGTTCTTTTTCCGGGAGCGTTATAGCGAGATTCAAATGCTTCAGCGTATTACCGAAGCGGCAGCTTCATTGATCGATATCGATCTGCTTTCGTCAATGATATTAAATGAGGTCTCTGAAACCATACACATCAAAGAAACGGCACTGTTTTTGCGCAGTGAAAACCATAAAAGTTACTATCTGAATGCTTTAACAGGAATCACTCTATCTCCTCGCACAAAAATTTCCGATGATAATCCGATTATCAAACGATTAACCGAAAAAGATGATGTGATCACCAGACAGTCGCTGGAAACAGACCCATTCTTTAAATCGATGTGGCGTGATGAAAGAAAAATTCTGGACGAGATGGCGATCGAACTAATCATTCCATTAAAATCTGCTGGAGAGCTATTGGGGTTGATCATGCTGGGCAGGAAGCTATCTGACCAGGGTTATTCAAACCAGGATCGAAATATTCTATTTACTCTTGCGCAGCAGACGGCTGTAGCCGTGAATAATGCCCAATTATATTCACTTGCGCAAAGAGAATTGCTTCAAAGACGAGAGACCGAAAAGCGGTTGCAATTGCAGTTACGGCGACTTTCTGCTCTGCAAGATATCAACATTGCAATCACAACAAACATCGATTTGCAAATTCCCCTTTACCTGTTGCTTGAACAGGTTACCGATGAATTGAAAGTTGACGCTGCTGATGTCCTATTGCTGGACGAGGAAACGCAGCAGCTTGTATTTGTCGCGGGGCAGGGTTTTAGAACTGAAGCTTTAAAGTACACAAAATTAGATATTGGAGCAGGGTTGGCAGGGAGGGCAGCGGAAACCGCAGAAATGGTTCGTGTCAAAAACCTCAACCAGGAGAATACTTCTTTAGAACAATCACCCAGGTTTGAAGAAGAAGGTTTTGTCTCATATTTTGGAGTGCCGTTGATCTCAAAAGGATTAGTTAAAGGTGTCCTGGAACTCTTTCACCGGTCTCCACTAGACCCAAATGCGGATTGGATGGATTTCCTTGGTACACTGACCTCTGAAACTGCCATTGCGGTTGATAATGCCCAGCTGTTCCGCGATTTGGAAAAATCAAATATGGATCTTTCTGTCGCATATGAGACAACCCTTGAAGGTTGGGCAAGAACGCTTGAATTGAAAGATCGTGAAACCGAAGGCCACAGCCAGCGGGTTGTTGACCTAACCATGCGTTTGTGCAAAAAGCTGGGTGTTTCAGATGATGACCTTGAACATGTCAGACGCGGGGCACTATTACACGATATTGGGAAGATGGGTGTTCCTGACAGTATTTTATTAAAACCGGGTGCATTGAATGATGAGGAATGGAAGGTGATGAAAATGCATCCAATTTTTGCCAAAGAGATGCTCTTATCCATCCCTTTCCTTAAACCAGCGACTGATATTCCATATTGCCATCATGAAAAGTGGGATGGTAGTGGATATCCACAGGGGATAAAAGGGGAGGAGATCCCTTTACCAGCAAGGATTTTCGCAATCGTTGATGTCTGGGATGCCTTAAGATCTGAAAGGCCGTATCGGCCTGCGTGGAGTGATGAGAAAGCAATAGAAGAAATCAAGCGGTGTAAAGGCACCCACTTTGACCCAGTTGTTGTTGAGGCTTTTTTAGATTTGCTGAATATTGAGAAAAGAAAATCCCGAAGCAAAAAGTAAAACCCGTAATTAGATCTTCACTGATTTGGCTACCGGTTCGTCCAATTGAAAAATTGGAAAGGCGTTATCAACTTCCTCAAATCCCATTTTTCTATACATGGCATTTGATCGGGAATTAGTCTTTTGTGTGTTGACAGAAATCTTTTGAATGTTTCGATTTCTACATTCGGATAAAAAATTATTTACAAGCGCTTTACCTATTCCTTTGCGTAAATACTCCTTATTCACTGCTATCCGGGCGAGATGGGCTCGTTGATTAGCGATTGTGCTTAATTGGAAGGCAATAATTTTCCCATCCTGTTCATAAACCGTTGCATATCCAGATTCATTGTAAGAACGTATAAAGGTCTCATATGATTGCTGCCAGGTTGCGTTAAAGCTGGAATAGTCGATTTGATATACTTGCTCCAGGTCGCGCTTTCGCATTCTCCTGATGTTCTTTTCCGAGCGGTAATTATGGAAATCGATGTCTTCTACTGCCCCCATCCATTCAAATTGGACAATGGTGTCAATTATTTCCCATCCCTCCAGCTCTAAGAGGTTGATCATCCATGATTGGTATGCCAAAGAAAGGAATTGGAGTTTGGCTGTGTTTTTTCCTGTTGACATTCGGAATGCATTAAATAGCCGATACCAAACAGAAAAGAGGATTTCTTTGCTTCTGCTGGAAAAAATCCGGATCCAAGCGCGAGAGTTGATTTCTGGTGTGCTGCAAAATAGACCATCAATAACGTCACGGCTGTTGATATAAAGGAGTAAACTATGACTTTGAAGCCAATCAATCGGCTGACGCCAATCTAAATGTCTGTGGATCAGCACATTCTCGGATAAATAGCGTTGGATCGCGAACCTATCTGATAGCTTTGCTGCTCTAATCTCGAAGTAATCATCCATTAAGGCCGTTGAGTGTCATCTCCAGCAGCAATTGCATCCAGAAGATTATGTAGAGATTGTGAAAGGTTATTGAGTTTCTCGAATCCAATACTTGATAATTGTTTTGCAAGGGTGAGATATGCACTATTATTTTCCTGAATAAAGAATGCAACTAATTCTGTTGGCATTTTCCTCAGGTTACTATTCATCAACTGTAGTTCCTGCCAGGTTCCGATAGGACTTTCGTTATCAACTAGATTATTAATGCTGATATTTAATGCTTCACATAGTCTGATCAATTCATCCACAGGAGGCGATAGATTACCTGCTTCATACCGTTTAATCGTTCCATTAGAGATCCCGGTTTTTTCTGTGAGTTCCTTATATGACATCGCCAATTTTTCTCTTGCAAGTAATAGGCGGGTGCTTATGATTTCCTGTCGTATCTCAATTAGTTGCTGGAACTGATCTTGATCAGGCTCGTGGATGAAATGATCGATATTCCCATTTCCCAGAAGGGCAAAAAGTGGAATGCGGTAAATATATGAAATGCTTTCCAGTTCAGGCAAAGAGGGAACATATTTTCCTTTTTCGTAATTTTTTAAGCGGCTCGCAGGTATGTTGAGCAATGTGCTGATTTCTTTGATCGTTTTTCCACTTGCCTCTCTCGCTTTAATCAGGTTGGAGGAAAGCAATTTCACATCAATTGAAGTCGGGTTGATATCCATATCTGTTCCTGTCCTCATTTCAATTTGATAATTCTAAGTCAATCTTATCATTTATAAAAACCCAATTTCCATTAACCATAGTGGCGTTGGGTTTTATGAATATCAGCTCATCCGGCGCCAGTTCGAAAAAATTTGATGGGAGTATCACAAGGTCCGCAAATCTTCCTTTATCAATGGATCCGGTTAAGCCAGAAAATCCACCAATCTGAGGCGGGGTTAGGCAATATGCATTAAGCGTATCATTGATGGAAAGGCATTGGTGCGAATACCAACCGGTGTCATTCAATTTTCTTTCCGAGGAAAGTATCCGCCGCCGTGAGAGGGATGCGGCCATACCATAAAAAGGATTTGGTGATTCAACCGGTGCATCAGATCCGAAAATGAGATCCGCTTTCTGATCCAGCAACGATTTCCAGGCATATGCTATCTGGCAACGGTTTCCCCAATACTTCTGTGCCATTTCCATATCTGAAATCGCATGAACCGGTTGCATGCTCGCGGTCACCCCGATGTTGCTAAATCGGGCGATATCCTCTTGTGCCAGGATTTGCGCATGTTCTATGCGCGGAGGTAGCAATGGAATGGTAAGCAGTTTTTTTCTTCTTAGAGTCTCATATGCTGAGAGAACTGTCTGATTTGCTCTATCACCGATAGCATGGACTGCCATTGCGATTCCTGCCGGAAGCGCTTTTCGACCGTAGTCAACGAGCGCATCATGATCTAGTAATAACATGCCATTATGATCGGATTCTTCATAAGAAGAAAGCATTGCCGCTGTTTGAGAACCCAGCGCGCCATCGGCAAACAATTTGAGCCATCCAATTCGGACCCATGCGTCACCAGCCCCGCTTTTCAGTCCCTCTGCGATCGCCAGATCGAGGTGGCTCTCAGGGATGCTCTTTGTAACGCGCAGGGTCGATTTATTGTCAAGCTGGTTATTCTTTAGGGCTGTATAGACCGGCCAGGGATCGAAATCATGGACTGAAGTTATTCCCATTTCATTCAGAGATTTCTGGGCTAGATCTATCGCTGACAGTATGCTCTCTTGATCAGGTTCTGGAATCGCATTTCGCACCAGTTCCATCGCGTTTTCCAGCAGAATTCCCGTTGGTTCTTCTTGTTCATCCCTGAGAATGATTCCGCCTGGCGGATGAATGCGATCCCTTGTGATTCCTGCAATTTGCAGTGCTAAAGAGTTTGCCCATGCGCAGTGGAGTGATTTGTGGGTAAGGTAGATGGGATGCCGCGCGGAAGCTGCGTCAAGGTCTTGCCAATTTCCAAATCCTTCAGGCCAATGATTATGATCCCATCCATGTCCTATGATCCAGGTTCCTGGGGGCGTTGCAGATGCTTTTTCTGCTACGCGAGAAATACATTCTTTTTTCGGTGTGTGTGAAACATCCAAATGCTGCAAACTCAGACCATACGCGAGCAGATGGATATGCGAGTCTGTTAATCCGGGAATGACTACTGAATGTTGAAGATCAATAATGTTTTTTTCTTTTGTGTTTTTCGCAAGAATATCTTCAGCACGGCCAATTTTTGAAATTATCCCCCGATCAATTTCGATCGTATCAGTGATTTGCGGTCCCGAATTAGAGAAGTAAAAAAATCCGTTGGTGAGGATTGTTGCTGTCATCCCTCATCCCGCAAGCGGTCGATCAGTGTTTCCAGTTCTTCCTGCGAATAATAGTGGATCGTTACTGTCCCACCCTTTTCCCCATGATTAAGGGTTACTTTTGTACCCAGAATCATCCGCAATTCATTTTCGAGCCCTTTTACCTCCGGTGAGGTTTGAGGTTTGTTTGTTGTTTCCTTTGATTTGGATCCGGAATATTTGCGTACCAGGTCCTCTGTTTGTCGGACATTTAATCCATTTTTGATGATCATTTCCAGTACAGCAAGCTGTGGTTTTTTTGTTGTCAAGCCAAGTAATGCACGTGCATGCCCTTCTGATATCTGTCCATTTTGGATTGCTAAAAGCACCTCTTCGGGAAGGTTCAACAGGCGGATGGTGTTTGTAATCGCTGTTCTGCTCTTGCCTACACTCACTGAAATTTCTTCGTGTGACATCCCAAACTCATCATTCAGCCTCTGGTAAGCAAGCGCTGCTTCAACTGGCGATAAATCTTCGCGCTGAATGTTTTCAATGAGAGCGAATTCCAGCCGTTCGAGTTCTGTTGCATCGCGAACAATTGCTGGAACAAATTCCAACCCTGCCATTTCCGCTGCGCGCAATCTGCGTTCACCCGCAATCAGCGAATATGAATTGTCTGCCGGGTTTTGTGTCAAAATAAGCGGTTGGAGAATCCCGTGCTCTATGATCGATCTCGCAAGATCTGAAAGGCCATCTTCATTAAATTGATTTCTTGGCTGAGAAGGATTGGGGCTGATGGATTGGATAGCGATTTGCTGTGTACCTTGCGGTGAATCTGACTGAAAATCTCCTCCGGGAATAAGTGCGTCTAATCCTTTACCTAACCCTCTTTTTGCCATCCTAATTCACCTCAATATCTAATTTTGGAATTCTGATCCCGTCTTTTTCAAGAATCTCTCTTGCAAGATCTTTGTACGCTGCAGCGGCAGACGAACTGGGCGCATAAATTGCGATGGGCAAACCATACGAAGGGGCTTCGGCCAGACGAATGCTGCGGGGGATGATGGTTTGAAAAACCTGGTCGGGAAAGAATTTTGTGATTTCACTGACTACATCTGCAGCGAGGCGGGTCCTGCCGTCATACATGGTCATGATCACGCCTTTTACTTGCAATTCTGGGAAGAGTGAATGTTGGATACGTTTTAAGGTTTGGGTTAGCTGCCCAACGCCTTCAAGGGCTAAGTATTCACATTGAACCGGGATGAGAACGCCATCAGCGGCCGCAATCAATCCATTGATCGTGACGATACTCAGGGAGGGCGGGCAATCAATTAGAATATAATCATACCGATCAATGATCGGTGCCAGCGCGTTTTTTAGGCGAAATTCCCGTGCCTCAATGTCCAGCAACTCAACTTCTGCACCTGACAAAGCGGGCGAAGAGGGAAGGATCGAAAGTTTCAAACGCGGATTGTGTAATATTGCAGGTGTGATTGGTGAAGTGCCAATCACTACTTCATACGTCCCATTCTTGATAGTGTTCTTATCTATACCCAGACAGGATGTGGCGTTTGCCTGAGGGTCAAGATCAACAATCAAAACCTTTTGACCGAAGTACCCCAAATATGCTCCGATATTGATTGCGGAAGTGGTTTTTCCGACGCCCCCTTTTTGATTGACCAATGTATAGATTTTAGCCATTTGATTTTCTTCCTTCGACAATTTCGATTTGAAGCAACCGCATTTCTTCAGGGGTAGGTACACCTTTTATGCCAACTCGAGACACAGAGGCAGATGCGATCGCGACCGCTTTTTTTGCCGCTTCCCAGGGGTCTTTTGATTGAAATAAACTGGTAAAGAATGCCGCAGCGAAAATATCACCAGCACCAGTTGGGTCGATCACTGGCACTTTTGGGGCTGAAAAGTTACGGGTATCACCATGCCAATACACCGATGCGCCATTGTATCCCTCGGTGAGGGCGAGGATCTTTGTTTTTGATGCGTAATCTTCAATGAGTTGCCGGTTTCCTCTGACGTCTTCAATGCTGAGAACGACAGCGTCCGCATTTATTAGGTATGATTCCGCATTTTCCCATTCTTTGTATTGCACAACGTGGTTTGCATCTCTCTGGCGCATCCAACCCTGCGGCGTTAGGCCGATGAAAGAATCGGGAAAAACATCGAGGACACTAAGATCCAAATCATCCGCTAAAGGACCGAGATGAACGATTGATGGCGGATAGGAAAATGTTGGAATATCCTTTTTGGTAATTGGCAGAGCAATATCATGCAAGCGTTGAACGCGCCCATGTTCGGTTTCGATATTTTCATAGGTAGTCGTAACAGGAGACTCTTTCACTAAGAAGGGAATACCTTGCAGATCATCGGGTAGTTTTAGATCGGATTCACCAGCTGTTAAAATGCCGGTTTTATAACCAAGGTTTTGCGCGCACAGAGCGGAATAAGTAACAGTTCCTCCATACACGAAATGGTCACCCACGATATCACGGGTGATGGTCCCAATGACAAGATAATCAAGTTTTTCTGTTTTTATGTCCATAATTAATGAAAGAGATAGGTATTATGAAAGAGCAAAAAAATTATAGCATTAAGGGCTTAAACAACCGGGAGATTGGGTCGTGTTGACCGTGTAAATACGATGAATAATGTCAGAAGTCCAATGATAAGAGAGAATAATGCCGCAATAAGATAGTTATTGGAGATTAGGCAAAATGAAAATAGGCTTGCAATATTGAAAAAGAAAAAAGGAGAAATAAATTGGCCGAGGGAAAAACTGCTGTTTACCAGGGCAAAAGAAGTCGTTGTTGATTCAGGAGGGCTGACCTGGGAAGTTATGTTGAGGATCAATGGACGAAGGGTGCCGATGCCAAGCCCGACAATGATCATTCCGATCAGTAAGGACAAGAAAGTTGTCCCGACAAACAAAATGAAGAATCCCAATGCCATCAAACCAAAACCAAGGGGAAACGCCTTGTTGGCAATCTTTCGGGAGAAATGAGAAAAAACCACACCCGCTAAAGCGGCTGCGATAATCTCAATCGCGTGCAAAACTGATGCATGGGTTGGATTTGATCCTTCGAGTTTGCTTATGAGAAAGGAAACATCGATCGGAATAAGGTAGATGATGATGTACGCAATACATCCTGTAAACGCCATCAGCAGGACGGAAGCAGTGATATTTTTGGACCCTGAGGGTTTTGAAAAATCCTTCCTCCTGGATTGGTTCGGGATATAGAGCATGGTGACGATGAAGACGATAATGGCGATGAGATATATGTAAAAAGCATTTTGCCATCTGTCGCGCGCTATCCAACTCGCAAGCAGGGGAGCTAGCGCAGCACCGCTATAAGATGCAAAGGTAGAATAGCCCACCATCTCTGCGCGTTCTTTGCCTTTATAAAAATCCGTGATGAGTGAGTTTGACAATGGTATAAAAAGGCCTGCGCCAGCCCCTGTAAGAGCCCGAAAGATGATGAGCTCCATGATTGAGCTGGAATATATAGAGAAGAATGCGCTACCAAGATAAATGGATAGGCCAATGGCTAAGATGGCCTTTTTCGATATCATTTTTTCTAACTGACCGGAAATGATGCTGAACAGGATGATCACCAACGAAGGGATGGTGACAATCTGGCGGATCAAGGTTGGGCCTGATTCTGGGAAGGATCTGCTGATCAATTCGAGCATTGGCGCTATCGCCGAGTTGGTCATGATATTTAGCAGAGAGACTGATAAGATTGCCGGCTTTTTAAGATCCATGGATGGATTGTACCTTTGTTAAGGATTTTGAATTGATCAATATCACCATGGGAATAGTGAGTATCCCGACGAGCAAGAAGAACATACTGGCGACTTTGAAGTTGAAAATGATCGGGATCGCAGGAGAAAAAAGCCTGGGCAGCAGCGCATAAAAAAATGGGGAGGTGAACATGCCTACTGAGAAGGCGCTATTGACAACCGCTAATGCTGCGGTGCTATCCGCGTCTCCGGTTGAATTGGCTGTCAGAAGAAGAACGAGAGAGATCAGCACTCCCAGACCAAGCCCGGTTGCCAGCAGGCCTATTAATGCCAATATATTATTGGTGGTGTACACAGTCAGGATAAAGCCGAACGCACACACCAGAAAACCAGATGGCACAATCCAAATTTTCATTTTTGCGTAGAGCCAGGAAAAGGCAAGTCCTGTGATTGCTGAACCGAGGGTTGAAACAGACAAGCCGAACGCGATGACATACTCTGCAAGCTGCGGTTTGGAAGCGATAAGGAACGGGATATCTGTGATGATGATAAAAAAGAATAGTATGACGATGAAGCTGATGATCGATAACCAGATGACAGACCTGGAAATAGGTGTTGTTATTTTTCCCGCTTCTCTCATTTCGGATCGCGGGGAGGGGGGGATGAAGAGCATGGCCGCGGCAAGGATCAAGGGCGCGATTGCGTAAATGAGAAAAGCGATGCGCCAATCATTAGCGCCAATGAAAGCGGCCAATGGCGGGGTGACGACTCCGCCAAGGTGGGAGATGGCAAAAGAATATCCGACCATTTCCGCACGTTGCTTCCCATAATAAAAATCTGCGATGAGCGAAGTGATAATAGGGGAAATCAACCCGGTGCCGGCCCCGAGAAGAGAGCGCATGAGAAGATGCGCGGTGAATGATGTGGTCCATCCCCCAGCAATCCCACCGACCGTATAGAGTGTGAGGGCGATCGCAAGCACTGCTTTTTTTGAGATGATCTTCACCAGTTGACCGGCTAATAATCCAAAAAAGATTGCCAGCAACGCGGGCAGGGTGATGGTTTGTTTGAGCAGCGCCGGACTGACTTCGGGGAATGATACGCTCATCTGGCCGATGAGCGGCGCGACGGTATCGGTGGCCATGATGGTGAGGAATGATAATGAAAGGATAGCTGTGCGCTTAAATTTCATAACGGACGATGCTCCTGAATTTTGATGATAACAAACGCAAAAGTATAGCATGACGCGCACCAATTCTGGTAAAGATGAGAAAGCTTGATGTATATTTATAGGTAGGTTAAAGGGATCGTTATGGATAGTGACAGAAGAATAGGAATTGGCATTCGGGATCTGCCGGAAAGTGAACGGCCGCGCGAGCGCCTGGCTGAATTAGGGGAAGCTTCATTGAGCAAAGCTGAACTGCTGGCGATATTGCTGCGGGTGGGGGTGGAGGGGACGAGCGCTGTGCAATTAGGGCAGAACTTGTTGCATCGATTCTCTGGTTTACGGGGGCTGCACGCTGCCAGTTTTGATGAGCTGTGCGCTGTGAATGGGATGGGTCCCGCAAAAACCGCGCAGATCAAAGCGGCAATCGAGCTGGGGTATCGCATGCAACTGGAAACTGAAGATGAAAAACCGCGTTTTACCAGCCCGGAAAAAGTGGTCGAGGTACTGCAACACAAATTAGGTGAGATCTCGCAGGAGGAATTATGGGTGCTGGCGCTTAATACACGCAATGCTCTGATCCGCCAGCAGCTCTTGTATCGCGGTACTGTCAACCATTCGATGGTGCGCATGGCAGAGATCATGGAAATTCCGATCAGAACGCATGCCGCCGCCATTATCCTTGTGCATAATCACCCCTCGGGTGAACACACGCCAAGCCCTGAGGATATCCGATTTACAGAAGCCCTGATCAAAGCCGGCAAGTTAATGGATATTGCCGTGCTGGACCATATCATCATTTCCCGAAAAGGGTTCAGCTCGCTGCGGCGGGAGGGTAAGGTGCATTTTGAATCCTCTATTGGAAAGACATGGAATTAATCAATTAATAATATGGCCTTAAGTATTTGATAATCATTAATTAGGCTTAAAATTGTAATATGAGATAGGAGTTGAAGATGGATGACTGGAAGAATGATCTGGAAGTGTATTTTGGCGAGCAAAAAGTGACGAAAAAAGAAATCAAGATCAAGGAAGAGGAATCCAAAAAGATCATCAAGAAATTTATGAAGGGTGAAGTGATCCCTGCTTTTGAAGCACTGCAAAATGAATTTAGCAAGCATAAGCGCGAATTTGAAATTGACGCAAAAAAAGGCTGGGCCGCAGGGTTGGTGAAGAAGGGAAAGCATAAAGAATTTGTGTATGAGGTTAAAATCAGCGCGGATGATGGCAAGTTGATGGCCAGCAAAAGCGTTTACACACCGAATAAGAAGGGAAAGTTGAAGCTGGGCGTTGAAGGGAAGATTCACAACGCAGATAATTCCTTGCTGATCGGCTCGGTAAAGAAAGAGGATATCATCAAGGATTTTTTGGAATATTATAAAGACGCCACACGGGTGAAATAAGATTCCAAGTTGGTTATGCAATCAGATTGACAGGAGTTCGGGGGTGTAATAAAATTGCTTCGCTGTTATGGCGAGGTAGCTCAGTGGAAGAGCAGGGGACTCATAAGCCCTTGGTCGAGAGTTCAAATCTCTCCCTCGCCACTATTTGTTTAACCTACTTGGTTTCCTTGTGATAGAGGTCAACCCTGACGGTAAAGCGCAAAGACCTTTCAACCTGCCACAGGCAGCTTGAAAGCCCATAAGCCCTTGGTCGAGAGTTTACCCTCCGGGTACAGGCAAATCTGATAAATACCTTGCAACGCTCCACCGGAGCATTGCAAGCCCTCGCCACCATTTATTTAACAAATCCCAATTCTGTGTGGCAGAGTTCGATCCTGACGGCAAAGAGCAAAGACCTTTCAACCTGCCACAGGCGGCTTGAAAGCCCATAAGCCTGGTCGAGAGTTTACCCTCCGGGTACAGGCAAATCCGATAAAGACCTTGCAACGCTCCACAGGAGCATTGCAAGCCCTCGCCACTAGTTATTTAATATCATACATGAATGGTGGTAGAGTTCAACCCTGGCGGCTACTAGCAAAGACCTTTCAACCTGCCACAGGCGGCTTGAACCCATAAGCCCTTGGTCGAGAGTTTACCCTCTGGGTACAGGCAAATCCGATAAAGACCTTGCAACGCTCCACAGGAGCATTGCAAGCCCTCGCCACAATTTATTTAATATCATACATGAATGGTGGTTGAGGTCAACCCTGATGGCAAAGAGCAAAGACCTTTCAACCTGCCACAGGTGGCTTGAAAGCCCATAAGCCTGGTCGAGAGTTTACCCTCCGGGTACAGGCAAATCTCTCCCTCGCCACTTTTTGTTTAACCTACTTGGTTTCCTTGTGATAGAGGTCAACCCTGACGGCAAAGAGCAAAGACCTTTCAACCTGCCACAGGCAGCTTGAAAGCCCATAAGCCTGGTCGAGAGTTTACCCTCCGGGTACAGGCAAATAACTTACAATGCTCCACCGGAGCGTTGCAAGCTCTCGCCACTTTTTGTTTAACCTACTTGGTTTCCTTGTGATAGAGGTCAACCCTGACGGCAAAGAGCAAAGACCTTTCAACCTGCCACAGGCAGCTTGAAAGCCCAGAAGCCCCTGGTCGGGGGTTTACCAGCAAGGCAAAGCAGCATCTTTCATCTCTTCAGATCACAAAATGTCATATTTTGCAACAGGTTTATTTTTTCAGATCAGCTAGGGGGATTTTGTGAGGATAACCTGGTGATTTGTGGGGGATAAACGCGCGGGGGAAAAAAGGGGGATTTGGCCCAGGTGTAATTGAAATTGGCGATGGATTTTGGTAGGATGACAGCGGGGAATGATGCAAAGGAACAGACCTAATGTTTGAAAATCATCTTAGCATGAAACAAGAGCAGGCGATCTCATTAATGATGATGGGAAAGAGCGATACCGAGATCGGGGAGGCGGTGGGGGTGAGCCGAGAATGCGTGTGGCGCTGGCGCAACGAGAACACAGACTTTATGGAAGCAGCGAGAAAAAGGCGCGAGAACCTCGTTGCCCGGCACACGGAGGAACTGAATGATCTGCTGGCTGAAGCACTGATGGTGGTCAAAGATAGTATGAGAAACGGTGACGCACCAACGAAATTGCGCGTGGCGCTGCAATTGTTAAAAATGAGCGGACTGCAGGGGTACGCAAAGATAACCCACAATGACGAAATGAGTGAAAAAGATGCGATGATCGCGGCATTGGAGAATGTGCTGCCTGAAGTTAATGACGAAATCAGAATGAAATACTCGTGAGCACATACTACCCAAAGACTCGTAAGATAATCAGAACGAATCGGTTCAGAATCCACTGCGAAAGTCCAATTGACTGTTGCCTACATGTCAACAACAGCCCCCGACTTATCGCAAGCATTTGACCGCTGCAATGAATCTTGCGATAAGTGGCTTATTGTGAGAACCATTTGTTTATGATCAAGAGTCATGATAAATATAATGGAATATATATATGCAAAAATTTTTGCTGGTCATATAGGAGGCGAAATGAGTAATGATAATCTTGGCGAATCAACGCTTAATTTAATAGCTTCTGAAGATTTTACTAATGTTTTAGCCCAACTTACAAAAAATGTATTATCGAAGGAATTATTAGATGGAACCACTCGAGAAATCATTGATTTAATACCTGCAGTTAAAGTATTTAAAGGAATTTTGGAAACCTATCGCAATGCCCAAGATTATTTATTGCGAAAAAAACTCTTATTATTTCTTGAATCATTAGAAAACTTATCAGAAGAAGGTAGATCAAATCTTATTTCTAATATAAAAAACGATGAGAATTTTCGTCAAACAATTGGCGATAACCTAATTCTCGTAATAGACATGCTAGATGATATTCAGAAACCGAAAATTCTCGGTAACTTTTTTAAAGCCTACCTTGAAAATGAGATAACTTATATTGTTTTTAGGAAATTAGAAAAAGCTCTAAGGCAAATTTCTATTTCATCAATCCACACCTTAGAATTATTTTATTCAACTGATAACATTATTGATGATAAAAAAATCTCAAACATGAATTATTTTGACAGCTATGCGATGCAAGAGCTGATTAGTACTGGTGTGGTTACATCCCACAGAAGTTTCTTGGCACCAAAGGGAACGAAAGCTGGCTGCACAGATAATGAACTCGGAAGATTATTTCTTAAATATATGGATTCCTGAAATGAAAAATATGAAATGATCTTTATTTTGGTCTGCAATGGAAGCAATTGGCACAGTTGGGGCTACCTTAGTAGCTCTTTTTTGGCCAACAATTCAATCAAAATTATTTGGTCCTAAGCTTGAATTATTATTTGATAGTACTAACCCAAGCGATAGAACAAGGGAGGGGATACTCGAAGACTACTTCTCTGAAGGTGAAGTCCCGGATTTTATTCAAGATGTTTCCGCTAAAGAAAGATTATTTATAGGAATTCGTAATTCAGGAAAGTCAATGGCGAAAAATGTTACGATTTGTATTTCAAACATCCAATTCTTCAGCCCAGGACCAACTGTTAAATGGAACCCTTTTGTTGAAACTGAAGGTAGCTATTATCCAAAGTGTGTAGATATATTGAATAAAACAACTATCGATATTAGCCCCGGAGAACAAAGAAGAGTTTTGATTGCTTACGTAAAAAGAGGAGAGGGTCAATAATTTTTCATTTTCAATGATGAAAGTCCTGCTACTTCTTATACCAAGTTAAAAATAAAAGTGTTCGCTGATAATGCTATTACTATTGAAAGATATCTACGAATCTACTTTGAAAATGAAAGATTTCATTCAATCAATGCCAATTTGTCTTATCACAAATTGCCATTTGATGGAATTCACGCTCCCTCAATTGAAAAAATTACTACTGAATAGTTTAATAAAGAAGTTTATCTGCAATATGAATGTTTGTCTTTTATATAAGAGTAAGCTTTCTCTTAGCTAGCAGATTCCTACGAAGGCCGGGGGGTATCTCCTCCAGGGACTGGCAATACCTCTCCACTCGACCACGAAGGTCTCAAAATATTGAGGTCTTTTCTTTTTTACTTGACAGGGCGCGACGAATCGAGACGGTTTTTCGGGTTTCATGGGTGATTTATTGGTGATCGGGTTTGATATTTTGGGGGCTCCACTGACAACTATCCTCTTTTAGTAATACAGGTCTCACCACACGATCACTTCTCATTTCAGTGTAAATTGCATGAACTAAATATCAATCAATTGATTTCAATTATTATATAATTATGTACACCCAAACAATAAAAACAATGAGGGGATAAAACACTTTTGATTAATCTGACCTCAAGGGAGAGATAAATGCGATACCGACATTCCATTTTGATCATACTTTTTATCATTATTTGTATTTCAGCGTGTGCTCCGACCGAACTGGTAGTTGAAACAATTGAGGCCACGGAAACATCACTACCAGCAACCCCCACAGCCACAGCCATTCCACCCACTCCCACCGCGAATCCTTTTATTATCGATGAAGGTATCCAATCGGGCAAAACGGTAATTTTTGGGAATGGTGCAATCGAAAAAATGTTTGTTTCCAAAGAGCATCAAAACATACTGGTACAAACACGACTGGGTATCTTTCTCTTTGATCTTCAGAGTATGGAACGCCTGGGATATAAACAAACCGATCTGGAAGTGTTGAGTTTTAATGGATATGATGGCTATTTGTTAACGCATTTTCATTCTCCTACTGGCTGGGGATTTGCTAGAAATTATGAAATTGATAACCCTGACTTAACCCATTTCTATTGGGATGATGAATTTTTTTTCGATCGAAAGATCAATTTAAAAGATTGGGATGGCAGTAATCTGGTGCTGCTGCAAGCCGCAATATCTCCTAAGAGTTCGTATGTCTTTGGAAGAGAAGATTTTCGTGATGATGAAAACAACTGGGTTGGGATTAATAAAGATATGAACTACGGCTTTTGGAAAAATTTCAAAACCATTCCAACCAATTTTCTTAATGGTCAAAAGTATGATGTTCGGACTAGAAACATTGGATTTTCCCCGGACGAATCTCAACTGGCTTTTATAGGAGAGGTCGGTGGGACCGGCACATCAGTGGGAGACTTCATTGTTTTTCTGGCGGATATCACAGAAGAAGGATTATCCACACCTAAAAGAATATTCAAACATAGCGATGTTGTTTACCGCGGGATAGAGTTTTCACCAGACTCTAAGAAAATAACCTCAGTTGACGAAGAAGGGCAAGTGTTGGTTTATTGGGCAAAAGACAACATCCAAAAGGTGTTTTATATGACGGAAGAGGATCTTGTTGATGATGGCAGTTATTACCTTGTCAGAGATGTGGGATTCCTTGACAATGAGCACATCGCCGTCGCCACCAGCAGCGGAAATCTCATAATTTGGGACATCAATACTGAGGAAAAACAAGTCCATTCGTTAGGCATTGACACACCTATCTCCTTTTTTGCTTTGGATAGCCAAACTATTATCTATTGTACAAATAACGGGATATTCAAGTACATGTTGGATAGCCGAACCTATCAGGAATTGAATTACGATTTTGGCCCTTTCCGATCAAATGAGCTGATCATTGAAGATAAGATGGTTTCTGTATTTCGGCTCGGCAATGGTTCAGCGGAAATAGGCATTTGGGACCTAAATTCTGCCTCCAGGATTCTGACCAAGACACTCGATTTCGATTTTCCCGGTGATTATCATTTTCGGCCGCAACCTTTGGCTTTGCAGAATGGCAATATTTTGATCGGTGCCGAAACGGACGGCAAAGAAGCCGCAGCGATTCTTGAAATTGATACACAATCATGGGATGTGATCAACGCCAACCCGGAGAACACAGAGGTGAATTTTAAATATGGCGTCCTTTTCAGCAAAGCGCTGGATCAATATATTGCTGTGAATAGCAACAATTTTGAACTTTTACTCACTGAATCTAACGACCCTGTCTTCTTGACAGTTGTTGATCGCAAGAAAACACTTCGGGAGATCCTGGATATTAATATTTCCCGAGATGGCACACAGGTGGCTGTTCTGGAAAAGGGTGGCCTGGTACAGATTTTCAACCTTGTTGATCCGTCTTTATCGAAATCGATAGAATTCCACCCCTACGATGTAAGGAGCATTCACTTTTTAGATAATAACCAGATCATTATTGTTAGTATTAATCCTTTCCAGTTCGGAAGAAAAGATTGGCAGCCTTTCAAAGATTATTATGAAATTACTTTTATTGATATCGCGAGCCGAGAAGTTAACAAATTCCAAAACGATCAGTTGGAAAGCTGCCAAGCAAGCGACATTACCACGGAAATTGATTACCCAGAGGGATGGGTATCGTTAAAATGTAATGATGAATTAATCGTATATGATTTGCTGGCAGAGAAAATTGTTGAAGAACATTCCTTTAGTACAGAAGATCTTAATGGATATTTTGATTGGGACTATTATCTTTATCCAAAACCCGGTTATCTATTGGGAAAGGATTACTACGGATACTTCAATATAAAAGAAATTATCTCTAATGCAAAGTAAAGAATTCTTAGAAAGGACATGTTTTCTTTGATTCCTGGATTCCGAAACCTTAATACCGTAATATTCATGATTATTTGGCCATTCATCGTGCTGGAACACTGGGAAATGTGGTGAGTATGATTTTTTACAAAGAGCAGGCAGGTTGGCGGGGTTATTGTTTCAATCGGAGAAGAATATAACTTGAATTAAGGAAAAGCGAGAGAAAAAGATCATATCATTGCATTATTTTCATCACATAGTGAATTTTTTCCAGTATTAAAATATACAGAGACGGCGCAGTGGAATTGGCAACCGGACAATCGTGCCAAGGAGTTGACAGAGATATTGGTATAGCGATTCAGCAGGCAATAATACCCATTTGATTCATCATCAAGCCAAAAGGAGTTATTTATGTCTTCAAATATTTATGAGGTCTATCTTCAAAATCCACAAACAAGTTGTGAAGATAAATTTCCCATACTTTACGGAAAGTGTGAAGAATCCCCATTCAAGGAATTGAGACTATGGTTCGTACATATCAGTAATGACCTTTGGGAACAGTCCTGGAATGGGGATTGGAAAATGCCGTTTCCGATGGCGGACTATACTTTCTTGGTGGAAGAAAAATACGCATCGAAATCTCTGATTAACGAATTGCGGACTGATCCAATAAAATGGAAGTCGGTGGCAAAACAGATGCTACTTGGGGATTGGTGTCCGCGATACGAGTTGTTATGGAAGGATGTTCCGGTATACATTCATAAAAATGACTCCGGAATAAAGTATGGTTATTGTAGAACTCAATCTTCAAAGTCGCCCGAAAGAGAACTTTGGTATGTTTCGTTTCGTGATCATTCGACGTTCATAGTTGATAAGGTCTGCATCGCAGAGGATTTTATTGACCGCATGGGTTGGGATATGGCGAAATGGACGAAGATCTGTTGGTGCAGGCTTGAGGATGAGGTTGAGTGGGAAAAATTGGGTACAGGCTCATTGGAGGGCGGATATGTCCGAACCCATAAATTTGTTTTGGATTCGCCCTACATTCCAGATTTGATTGAGGAAATTGAAGAATGTATTTCTCAATATGAAAAGGACAATCCAAGCCACTGAACCATATATCTGAAAATCTCTACGAAATTATTTTGCATTTCACTAGAAAGGGAATTATGTCTATCAGCTCAGAACGTTTAATCAGGATGATCAGAATTATTGATGTACACTATGAAAAGCTCCACGAAATATCCAACAGTCTTGTGTGAATACCCATTCCATACGAGGATAAAATTAAATCTTCACCTTATTCAATAATACCTACTTTAGCTTATTCAATAAAATCGACCTTGGAGCATTATTTCCAAGATCGCAATGATCCTTCATCAATTTCCGAACCTTGGCTTGAACTGCGTGTGTGGCGTATAGCGAATTTGGTTCAGATATTGCAAAAGGTTTTACTTGCGATTGAGCCAATATGTAACTCAGATTCCGAATATTATGCCAAATTAATCGCTCGATACGATCAATTTACAATCCCTTCGGGATGGGGATCTTTTTTGAATGACAGCAAGATGACTCTTAGCAATTCCGAAGCAGCTGAGCTTGCTGCGAGACATATCATCTTATCATCTAGTGTCGATTTAAATAGTATTTATACAGATATTAAGGTTGCTATAAAAGAATCTACTTGGGATTTATAAATACACTGGGCATTCGGTTCGATGACCCACCGCCCCTTTTGGAAGAGCAGATTGGGCAATCATTTTATTTTTCAATTCTTTCGTCGATTTATTTTCTGAATTTGTAGAGCATCAGAAATATCTTGTTCATTTAAGGCTTTTTCCAGTACTACTGAAACATCTTTCCTTGCAAGGTCTAGTAATCCTTACAATAAAGCAACTTTGCTTCTAAAAAGGTAAGCTTTTACTTCTCTTGAAGGCAAGCCCTCGCCAAACAAATAGTTAATATCTTTATTAAAAATACCTTCTCTTTATTTTTTGTTTCAATTTTTGAAATAATAATTTTGGTTTGATGGCTATAATTAACATATGATGCAACGTTGCGAATGGGCAGATGATCCGCTGTTTCATGCATATCACGACAAGGAATGGGGAACACCGGTCCATGATGACCACGTGCATTTTGAATTCCTGATTTTAGAAGGAGCGCAAGCCGGGTTAAGCTGGACAACGATCCTGAAGCGGCGTGAGGGGTATCGCAGGGCGTTCGCCAATTTTGACGCGTGCATTGTGGCTGAATTCTCAGAAGATGACTTCGACCGTTTAATCCACAATCCCGCGATCATCCGAAATCGATTGAAGATCCGCTCAGCGATCAATAACGCAACGCAGTTTCTGGAAGTGAAGAAAGAATTTGGCAGTTTTGATGATTATATCTGGCGGTTCGTTGGGAATGCTCCGATCGTGAATGCATGGGAAAGCATGGCGCAGATTCCGGCCACATCGAAAGAGTCTGAAGCGCTCAGCAAGGATCTTAAGCAGAGGGGTTTTACATTTGCGGGGCCAACGATCATGTATGCCCATATGCAGGCAGTGGGGATGGTGAATGACCATGTGGTGTCCTGTTTTCGGTATCGTGAATTATTGCATGCGGGCAGACAGCCATAGGGGTGAAATGCAAACCATATTGAGAATCACTTGAAATATTATCGATCAACAGGGAGAGGCGGCGTGGAGACAATCATCAAGACGGTCAGGCAGGCATTACATGATCAGATCGACGCGCATACCGCAGAAAGCGGGCAGCGATTCTTCAAAGAAGAAATCAAATCTTATGGCGTGAAAACGGGCGTTGTGCGGACAATCGCGAACGCGCATTTACGCCAGATCAGGATGATGGCAAAAAGTGATATTTGGGCAATGTGCGACACGCTGTGGCAGTCGGGCATGCTGGAAGAATCCTTTATCGCATGCCACTGGTCTTACGCGTTGCACAAGCAATTCAGCGCTGACGATTTTGCTGTATTTGAGCGCTGGGTCGCGCAATACGTGAGCAACTGGGCTTCGTGTGACACGCTGTGTAATCACACCATCGGAACGCTGGTGGAAATGTTTCCAGATCTCCTGCAAAATCTCAGATTATGGGCTAGGTCTGAGAACCGCTGGATGCGACGGGCAGCGGCGGTGACGCTGATCGTTCCCGCCCGACACGGGAAATTTTTATATGATATTTTCGCGATCGCGGACAGCCTGCTGATGGATCAGGATGACCTGGTGCAAAAGGGGTATGGATGGATGCTAAAGGCTGCAAGCCAGGCACACCAGCAGGCGGTATTTGATTATGTGATGGCACGCAAGGATTTCATGCCGCGAACGGCATTGCGCTACGCGATCGAGAAGATGCCAGAAGCGCTTCGGGCGCAGGCAATGGCGAAATAGCGCCTTTCACCGGCGAATTTCAATCCTGATATAGTAAGAGGAATAATTCCGCGGCGTGCCAGCCATGCGGCGCGGCAAGTTGGGCGTCTAAATAATCATCCGAGATGACAGCCATGCCTTCGTATTGGGCCGCGCTGGCGTTGGCCTCCCATGTGAGCGGGTAGGGGCGGCTGCTGACGTATCCATTTTTTGTGCCGAAGAAATGATCCTGGGCCGTCATCAGATAGGGGTAAGATGGGGAATCGAAGACGCTGTGGTCGACCATGATCTGGTCTTTATAATCCATCCAAAAGAGACTGGCATAGCTATCTTTGACCCGGGGGATTTCATATTTATCCGCCAACCCCAGGGATGACAAACCATATTTGAGCCAGAGGGTCTGATAGACGCTGTGGGTGCTGAAATCGGTGAGGCCTTCGATGTGGTTGTTTTTTTCAAATCGAGGCAATAACTCTTGAATCGTAGAGACGACAGGGTGATTCTTATCAGACACCAGTGATACCAAGAATAATACCTGGCCGAGATTATCCGGTTCCTCGATACCCGCGTTGTTCAGATCAAATGGTTCGCGAATACCTTCGATCCATTTTTTGATCAGGTGCAAGTTGTCCGTTTTTTCCAGAACCATTGCAGCCAACGCGGCGTCGCGATACCACGGTTTGGGATACACGAGGTAATTGGGAGTGGGGAAGCCATCAATGATGTTGATGAGGACTTCGTGATGGAGCACACGCAGGATGCGTGGATAGGCGCTATCCGAAAATTGCGGTAAGTTGAGTGTGCCTCTGGAAAGGCGCAGAAACCGTCCATTTTCTTCGATCCAGACACCCTGATGGTTTTCCGTAATGCGGACCAGATTACTGTTTTTCGTTTCCAACACCACAAGGTATTCTGAGGGTATGATGACATCATTGCTGATATCCCATTCTCTTAATATGGTTCCGCTAAAGCTGTCGATGAGTTTTCCATCCCTGTAGATCATTTTTTCACGATTGCCCATACCGAATTGAAAGAAGTCGATTTCAGGCAGCTGGTAGATGGTGAAGGCCTGGTTGTAATCATCCAATTCGGACAGGTAACTTTCCAGCAAACTTTGTGCGTCAGCCAACGTAATCGACTGAACTGCCTCAGCATGATCCGGTTTGATCCAGTTAACCTGAAAATCTCCAGCGCCGGTGCAACTGGTGAGAAGCAAGCTAATGATAAAAATCCATTTAAATCTTTTCGCGATGCGTTTCATCGAAATTCCTTTTTGGTGACAAAATTGTACAATTAAAATTGATGAATAGTGAGGTTGCGATGGAAAATTTGAGAGAGAGTATGAAAGCCTTTCAGTTTGCGCTTCAAGCCGGATATTTACAGCATGCTTACCGGGGACTGATGGATTTTTTCAGCGATCTGCGGAAACGGTTCCAGACCCATTATCCAGAATATTTAATCAGCAGTATGTATTATGGTTATTTAGATATGACCTATTTTGCCGTGGTCAGTGAATTTCTCAAGGCGCGCTAATTAAAAATTGCCATAGTCTTTAAATATGATTCATTCTCATTCGAGGTGTGGTTATCGGGTGTGAATCGGGGGGTACAGAAGAAATATTGGAAGTTGATCAAGGAAAAGAATTGGGAAGAATTTGCATTATGCGATGACCCGACAAAGGAAGATCATATCATCAGAAAAATCCTGGTGAAAGAACCTGATTTTTTGGATAGCGAAATGCTTGGTGACCAGATCGAGGAAGGTGCCATCGATTTCCTTCATCGTGTGAAAGCATTTCTGAATGCGCACGCGTAGTACAATCATCATTCAATGTGGTAATCGAAAAATTCATATCAGGTAAGGAATAGAGAATGCAATATAGAAAATTTGGACAAATTGATTGGGAAGCATCAGTGCTTGGCTTTGGCTGTATGCGGTTTCCCACGATCGGGGAAGACAGCGGCAAGATCGACCAGGAGAAAACAAATGCGATGATCTGGCGCGCGATTGATGGGGGCGTGAATTATTTTGACACGGCATATGTTTATCATCAGCAACAAAGCGAAGTCGCGCTGGGAATTGCCCTGGCAAATGGATATCGGCACAAGGTTCGGATCGCCACCAAGCTGCCGATCTGGCTGGTGAACGAAGCGGATGATTTTGACCGGATGGTAGATGAGGAACTGGGACGCCTGCAAACAGACGTGATCGATTTCTATCTGATGCACGCGTTGGACGCGGGAAGCTGGGAGAAAGTGCAAAAGCTGGGACTATTAAAGAAAGCGGAGAAAGCCATCGCTGATGGGAGAATCAAACACATTGGATTCTCCTTCCACGATTCACTGACCGTTTTTAAACAGATCGTGGATGGTTACGATCAGTGGGATTTCTGCCAGATCCAATATAACTATATGGATATTGACTACCAGGCAGGGAAAGCTGGATTACGGTACGCTGCAGAAAAAGGGCTGGCGGTTGTGATCATGGAACCATTGCGGGGCGGGAAGCTGGCTGCCGATATACCCGCGGCGAAACCGCTTTGGGATCAAGCGGAAAAGAAGCGAACACCAGCGGAATGGGCTCTGCAGTGGTTATGGAGCCAGCCGGAAGTGACGCTGGTGTTAAGCGGGATGAGCACGCTGGAGCAGGTGAAAGAGAATTTGGCCTCAGCCGCCCAATCACGTGTTGCGCTGCTTGATGAGGGAGAAATGGCACTTGTGGACAGAGTGCGCGAGACGCTTGACGGCCTCAGCCCGATCGACTGCACGCAATGTGAATACTGCCTGCCATGTCCGCAGGGGGTGAATATCCCGCGTGTATTTGATTATTACAACCGCATCGCCGTGTATGATGACCTGGAAGGAACGCGAGATGCCTATCAGCAATTCTTCGAGGAAGAGCAGAAGGCAGCGCATTGCATCCAGTGTGATGAGTGCGTGCCGAAATGTCCGCAAAACATTCCGATCAGCGAATGGATGCCGATCATTGAAGATGTGCTGAGCTATCAGCACCCTTACCAGAAACAAATTGGTTAAATCCTGGGGACAAAGCAGGACGGCACGCATTTTCGCAAAATTATATCTGTGCGAATGATCGCTTTCCAGTAACACTCCCAACGGGAGCATCTTGATTTGTCCTGCATGTTTTTGCTATTAATAATCAAACCAATCACATCATTTCTTCACAATTTCTTCATCGGATTCCGAGATAATCCAGAGAAAAGACGGAGAAATATTGATGAATTTAAAGAAAATATCGACTGAAACGCGAAAACGTTATCTGATCACCATGAGCATGTTCGTGTTGTTGATCGGTGTGGCTATATCCAGCGCATATTTTCTTTATGTCCCGGGCGGTTACCAGGGGGGACGCAATCCCCGCTACAATATGCGCATCATTTTTGAGCGGGATACCTGGGGAGATATTCATATCTGGACGAGCATGATGCTTTCGGTGATCCTTTGGCTGCATATTTTTCTGCATACAAAGTGGATCAGGACTGTTTTTATCCAGTATTTGCAACTATGGAAGCAAAGCGTGCGTGAAGGGAAGCTGCTGCGGATAATCAATGTACTGGATGATGGATTGTCCGCGGTGTTTTTTATAATTTGTTTGTTTTCCGGCCTGGTGCTGTTGATCGTGCCGGGCGGCCGCGGGACAGCGACGATTGTGATCTTGTGGGTGACGCGGGAAAACTGGAAACTCATTCATATCTGGTCCGGGGTTGGCATGCTAGCCGGTGTGTTTCTACACCTGGTCATTCATTGGAAGTGGATGATGAAAGTCAGCCGAAAAGTTGTGCCTTTTAAAACAAATAGATATCAGGGCGGCGCAGAAAGAGCGCGTGAGAAGGCGTGAGAAAAATCCATTCCGATCGTTAAATAAATTTCAACTAGTTTTTGTGGGGAGTGATTAAGAAAGGATTAATACTATCGCAACGATGTTCGCGCATATAATCAATTTAAAAATAATCGCGAAAAGATGAATAATAAATCAAAAAATTCCCCACTTATTAGTCAAGAAGAAATGATCGAAGATTACCGACTGGCTTACCGGTCGCGGCAGGCAGCGGTGATCGGCCGGCGAGAAGTGCTGACCGGAAAAGCAAAATTTGGCATATTTGGTGATGGCAAGGAATTACCGCAGCTTGCCATGGCGCATTTCTTTCAGGAAGGTGATTGGCGCTCGGGGTATTACCGAGACCAGACCTGGATGATGGCGATGGGACTGCTGACGCTGGATCAGTTCTTCGCCCAGCTTTACGCCCACGCAGACCCGACATTCGAACCGAACACCGGCGGGCGAAACATGAACGGCCATTTTTCGACACGCCTGATCGATGCGGATGGTGATTGGCTGCAGCAGACGGGCCGGAAAAATTCCTCGGCAGATCTTGCGCCAACAGCGGCGCAAATGCCGCGCACGGTGGGGCTGGCCTACGCTTCTGTTCTTTACCGGTCACTGCCGGAGCTTAAGGAAATGAAAGATTTCTCAGATCATGGCGATGAAGTAACCTGGTCGACGATCGGGAACGCATCCACCGCGCAGGGCGCATTCTGGGAATCTGTTAACGCGATCGGGGTGCTGCATGCGCCGGCGATCATTTCGATCATGGATGACGGTTATGGGATCTCTGTGCCGAACCAATTTCAGATGGTGAAAGAGAATATTTACACTATTCTGAAAGGATTCCAACGCGTGCCATGTCCGGCGGATAAATGTGACCGCGGCTATGATCTTTATTCGGTGAATGGATGGGACTATCAAGCGTTGCTGGATGTATATGAAGCCGCGAGCTTTAATGCCCGCAAGTATCATATTCCAGCGCTGGTGCATGTGACGGAAGTCACGCAGCCGCTGGGGCATTCTACCTCCGGCTCCCATGAGCGTTACAAAACTGAAGAACGCCTGGCCTGGGAGCAAGATCACGATTGCATCGCACGTTACCGGGATTTGCTGATCAGCGAAAAGATTGCCAGCAATGACGAATTGGCCGGATGGGAAAAGGAAGACCTGCGGATCGTGGAGCAGGCCGCCAAAGACGCATATTCAGCTTACCAATCACCGATCACGCAAACACGCCGGGAAGCGCTAGAATTGATGACGCGATTGGCATCAGATTCTGCAGCGCATGAAAAGATCGAACGGATCGCTGATGATCTCAAAGCGGAGAGTACACCCTTGAAACGGGATATCGCTTCTGCTTTACAAGCGAGCCTGGCAGCGACTATCGGCGAGGAAAGCGAAGCGCGGGAAATGGTATCCGCATTCGCGAAAAAACTTGAGGAGGAAAACCGCACTTATTACCAATCCTATGTGTACTCTGACAGCCCCTATTCGCCATTGAAGATACAGGCAATTCCTCCGGTTTACAGCAAGGATGCTGCGATGATGATGGGGTTTGAGGTGCTCAACGCGGCGTTTGACCACGCGCTGGCGCGGGAACCGCGCCTGATCGCGTTTGGCGAGGATGTGGGCAAGCTGGGTGATGTCAACCAGGGGTTCCGCGGACTACAGGAAAAATATGGCACATTGCGCGTAGCGGATACGGGCATCCGCGAGAACACGATCCTGGGGCAGGCGATCGGGCTGGCGCTGCGCGGTCTGCGTCCGATCTGCGAGATCCAATATCTTGATTATTTCCTTTACGCGTTACAAACCTGCGCCGATGATTTAGCGACGCTGCACTGGCGCACAGCAGGCGGACAGAAAGCACCGGTGATCATCCGCACGCGCGGGCACCGATTGGAAGGGATGTGGCATTCCGGTTCATTAATGGCTGGCATCATCAACCTGGTGCGCGGGGTGCACGTGCTTGTTCCACGGGATATGACGCGCGCCGCGGGATTTTATAATACTCTGCTTCAATCGGATGATCCGGCGATCGTTGTTGAGGTGCTGAATGGTTACCGTTTGAAGGAGAAGATGCCGGATAATATTGGAGAATTCACTGTACCGATCGGTGTCCCGGAAACCGTACGAGAAGGAGATGACATTACGATCGTTACGTATGGCGCGTGCGTGCGGATCGCGCTGGAGGCAGCTGAAGCGCTCAGCCTTTCTGGCATTTCCGCAGAAGTGATCGATGTGCAATCGCTGTTGCCATTTGATGTAAATGGCGATATTGTAGAATCGATCAAGAAGACATCCCGAGTGCTGTTCGTGGATGAGGATGTGCCGGGCGGGACGACCGCATATATGCTTCAGAAAGTGTTGGAAGAGCAGGGCGGATATCGATGGCTGGACGCGGCACCGATCACACTGACCGGCAGTGAACATCGGCCGGCATATGGTTCTGATGGAGACTATTATTCGAAACCGAATGCAGAGACGATCTACCGCGCAGTATATGATGTGATGCGAGAATCTGATCCTGAAAAATATCCGGAATTGTTTTAGAGAGCGGAGGGAAAATGGCAATTAAACTGACAGCACCGCGTATGGGGGAAGGGGTGGAAGAGCTGAAATTGATGAAGTGGCTGAAACAGACCGGTGATGCAGTCGAAGAACTGGAAGCGGTGGTTGAAGTTGAAACGGATAAAGTTGTCACCGAACTTCCGAGTCCGGCGAGCGGGGTCATTTTGAAAATGATCGTTGATGAAGGGGACACGGTAAAGGTAGGGGATGTGCTGGCGTGGATCGGAGAGCCGGGGGAAAAAATTCCGGAACAGACCAATGCTGAGCCGAAAGTTAAGAAAAATGCAAAAGAAGATAAAAAAGAGAAGAAGCGCAGCGAAACCGCTGTAAAAGAACAGGATAGATTTCTTTCTCCCCTGGTGCGAAAGATGATTGCAGAACATAATCTTGACAGCGCGAAAATCACTGGCAGCGGGAAAGAGGGGCGCATCACGAAAAATGACGTCCTCGCTTATCTTGAAAACCGAAAAGCCGCCAGCGAACCTGACCATCAAACGAATCAGAGCAAGACGACAGCAGATGACAAAAAGAAGACCGGCATCATCCCGATATCGACAATCCGGCGGACGATCGCGGAGCGAATGATCGATTCGCTATCGACATCCGCGCACGTTTTGACCGTGATGGAAGCAGACCTGAGCCGGGTGATGGCACACAGGTCTTTGAACAAAGCGCTGTTTGCGGAAGATGGCGTGCGGTTGACACTGACTGCGTATTTCATCGCCGCCATTGTGGCTGGATTGAAGGCGAATCCCAAGGTCAATTCATCCTGGACGGATGACGGCCTGATGATGTATCCGGCGATCAATATTGGCATGGCTGTTTCGCTGGGCGAGGAAGGGTTGATCGTCCCGGTGGTTAAAAACGCTGATACTCTCTCATTGTTGGGTATCGCGCAGAAGGTGAGTGATCTGGCTGAGCGCGCACGCACTAAGAAGCTGCAGCCGGATGAAGTGCGTGATGGGACATTTTCACTTACTAATCATGGCATGAGCGGCTCATTGTTCGCGACACCAATCATCACGCAACCCCAGGTAGGAATTTTGGGGACGGGAATGGTGCAAAAGCGGGCTGTTGTTATCAGCGATGATGAGGGGAATGACATGATCGCGATCCGACCGATGATATATCTTTCATTTGTGTTTGATCACCGCGTGCTGGATGGGGAAGGCGCGGATAATTTTTTGCGTGCGGTTGTGGATAGACTAGAACACTGGATTTAGAATTCTCTAATCAATTCCCTGTAGAACAAAAACGCGCCTTCGATTTGATCGATCGGACAGCGTTCATCGCGCATGTGCGCCTGTTTGGGATCGCCCGGACCAAACCCGATGCAGGGAATACCATGTTTGATCAAACCAACCGCATTGGTGCTGAAGTCCCAAAAACTCAATGGAAGCGGATCCTGTGTGAAAACTGCGTTAAAAGCACGGAGGCAGGATTGGGTGAGGGGATGATCGATGCTTGTTTGCCACGCCTGATGGAGCGGACGGTAGGTGATCGGCGCGCCAGTCCAAGCGGTGCGTTTGACGGTATCAACCTCCCATTGCGCATTTTTTCCTGCGATCATGGCCTGCATTTCTGCTTCAATTTTGTCAATTGTTTCGCCCGGGACGGTGCGGCGATCGAGATAGATCTCGCACATATCCGGTACAGCGTTTAGCGAAACAGCCTGGCTGGATATACGCGAAAGTACGAGCGAGCCTTTGCGGCCGGAAATCGGTTCAAGACCATTGTTCGTTTGCTCGACACGCTGAATGATCTCTGCCATTTCATAGACTGCGTTGAGGCCTTTTTCTGGCGCTGAACCATGGGCAGAACGGCCATGCGTGCGGAGGATGATCTGCGCTTTGCCTTTATGGCCTGAGACAATTCGATTTGAAGACGGTTCACAGATGACCGCAAACTCGGGTTTGAGTAAGCCATCCTCCAGCATGGCGTTGATGCCCTCACCATCGCAATCTTCTTCAAACACGGAACAGGAAACATAAACGGTTTTGTCCTCGAGATAGCCGGCATCTCTGGCAGAAACAGCAGCAAAGATAGAGGCGGCGATCGCAGATTTCATGTCAACAGAACCACGCCCCCACAGGCAGCCCTCACTGATCGTCCCGCTGAAAGGAGGATATTGCCACCTGGCGGAATCATTGACGCGAACAGTATCGGAATGAGACTCGAAAAGGAGTGAGTGATCTCCGGAACCGATGCGGCCGAGCACGCTCCCCAATGGGTCGATGATCACATCGTCAAAAGAAAGCGATTTCATTTTCGCAGCAATCAGATGCGCGATTTGTTTTTCCTGTCCTGAAATACTTTCCACGCGCACCAATTCCTGGGCGAATGCAAGCAAATCGCGATTATAGTTAGTATGGTTTAACAAATCAATTCTCCTGACATCAATAGGTTCCTTGACGTAATTTAGATTATTTTTCTAGCAATTGGTGATTTTCTTTCGTTTTGACTGGTATAAAAAGACAGCCAAGGAGGAATATCCCAATAAGACAATTTGCATAATAATAACGGAAGGCAGGCGCGAAGGAGATGAGGAAAAGAAGGAGGGATTGCCCGAAGACAGGCAAGAGGGTGAGAAGCAGGCGAGGGGATTGCCAGCGGATGATGAGAACGGAAACTGAAAAAACACTGACAAATAACCAGAAAGCAGGACGCAGATAAAAAACCAGACTTGCATCGAAAATGCCAAAAGGCCGCAGGGCAAGGACCAATGGTTCAATTAAACGGGGGAAGATAGGCGCTTCGCTGATACCAGCGCGATTATTATATCCAATCCAATTCTCTCTCCCTGGATGGGCGCTGATGAAGCCATTGAGGGATTTTGTGTGCCAGCATTGCTGATTATCCATGAACTGGTACGCCATCTCACCTGCACAGAAGAAATGGTTGATATCTACTAAAGGCGCACGTTGAAAAAGTGCAAAAGTGACAGATCTGTTCTGAGAAGTATTTGCCAGGAATGCTCCCCGGGCAAAATCCGGATTGTAAGAGATATTCCCCACATAGCAGCAGTCATAATCCCATTTATTAAGCGGTAAAAAACTATCAATATAAAATTCTTCATCATTGGTAAGCTGGGTGCCAGCGTCGATGTGGGCAGCGATGTGATGCAAGTAGATCAGATTAGATTGACCGGTGCTTTTGTTTTCGATGGTGATGTGATCATACAAAGGTCCACGCACCAGTACATAAATGGCAAGGGCAACAATGATGCTCCCCAGGTAAAACTTGCTCTGCTTGCGAAAGATAAATAGCAAAAAAATCAGAGATATTAAAGCGACTGGGCTGCCATTGTGGCGGAAAATGGCGACGAAAAATGCGAGAAATCCTAATAATATCCAGCGGTAATTTTTGGCTCCCCATTGGCCCTCACTTACAGCAATGGAAAAAAGGGCAATTGTAAAGGCGAGTAATGCGATGGCGTAGGGGATATCCTTCCATAGGGTGACTACATACAGAATTGAGGGAGGAAAGACTGCCATAAGGATGCTAAGCAGCCAGAGAATGATTTGCGATACACCAAACCTTTGCAAAACTGAAAGACCCCAGGCAGTAACGAAAGCGAAAAGCGTGATCTGCAATAGCAAAACAAAGCCAGGTGAAGGAATTATACACATCAAGAGCGAAAGCAAATAGGTGTAGAAAGCTGACTGCCAATCATCGATGCGCCCAGTATCTGCCATACGCCACATTGTGAGGGAATCATTGGTGAGGATACCCGGCCAGAGGATAAGGAGAACGAAAATCCAGATAAGCAGCATTGGCAGCATGAACCAGAGCCATGGTTGGGAGTGTGGGTGTGGACGCTTGGAGGAAGTTATTTGCCAATTACCGAGAATAACAAGTGCAGAGAAGAGAAGGTAGAAACTGGTTATCGCAAAGGAGACAATAAATGGCAAGAAGTAAAACCAGGGTGTGTCAAACTTCTGATGAAAGAGGGCATCCTGGTTTGGGAATCCACGTAAATTAAAATATCGGCTGACACCATTCCAGGTGATGGTGATGGGCTGGTCAAACGCGGTTTTTCGGAAAGCAATTTCGGCTTCTGGACCAACCTTACCTGTCCAATTCAAAGTAACTGATTGATCAGGTGAAAATATTGTATTCCCAAATATTCGTTCCCATTGGCCAGAATAGTCCAGATAGGTATAGGGTACATACCCCTAGCCTGTTTCAATCGACAAGAGGCGTACACCTTCTTGCCCCTGAGGAAGCGCATCAATTGAGAAGGAAATTTCAAGGGTGGTATCTGGCAGGATGTAGTAGAGAGGTTGTATGTCGATGTTGATCAGCAAAATTAGGGTGAGAAATAGCGTGATGGAGATCGTAAAAATCCGGATGCCTTTTGGTATATTTACCCAAGCGGGGGCAATGACGTGATTATTTAACCAGCCAGTGATAAAGGTGACAGTTCCGGTGATGACTAAGGCATAAGCAAGATAGCGGAAAGAGAAGAAATGGCGCTGGAGGAAGGCGAGATATATAAAAACGGCGGTCGAAAAACCAACCAGTAATGCCGGCCAGAAATCCTTCGTGCGAGGGAAAAAGTAACGGAAAAGACTCTTCATCATAATTATTTATTATCCATATTTTGTGAAGGTTTGTCAGGCTGATCCAACCCAAGAGGCAACCCAAAAACTGCCATGCAAAGAAGTGCAAGAAATATTTCTGTTAAAACCCAAAGCATACGATGGACTGCTGCGAAAATGGCGGTGGTTTGTGGTAGAAAGAATGAAGAAAAGAGCAGGGTCATGGACGCTTCGCGGATGCCTATGCCTCCTGGAGCGAAAAATACCACATAGCCGAGTGCCCAACTGAGCGCGAATGCGCCGATTGCCTGAAGAAGAAAGTCTAGCGATGGATTTTGCGGGTAGACGAGCCAAAAGCTACAGCCGAATAGGAACCAAATCAGCAGTTGTTCCAAACATAGGCGAAAATGGAGCAGGGGGGAAATGGTGGTTTTTATTAAATAGCGAAGGATAAGATAGGTCGAAAAGATCCAAATCATCCCACTTGAAAAAATTAAGATAAGCCCAGACGTACGATTGCAGAAAACAGGTATATAGCGGCAAGGCAGAGGGCTGTGGGAGAAAAGCAAGGCCGCGAGGCCGGTCATCAATGCTGACGCGATCAGCCATAGATTCTCGATGATGATTGGCCTGGCCGCTTGTTTGGCGGACATGCCGCGCGCTTGATAAACTCCAAACTTACCAGCGAAATGCCAGATTCCACCCGGGAGGTATTTGCCAAGCTGGGTGATGGATGTGATGGAGAACGCTTCTTTGAAAGAGACTGTTTGCCCAGTGAGGGTTAGAGAATAATAAGTTAGGTCTGCGGTTAAAAACTTGGCGACGATGAGAAGAAGCAAACTGAGAATGAGACGAGTGATGCTGATGTTCGTGATATACGTGCGTATATCCCTGAAATTGACCGAGAAAAACCACCCAGCCGCTGCGATAACCACTGCAAGCCAGACCCACTTGAGGATATTGAGCCAAACAGCCTTTTTCATTTTAGGTACTGCCTGATGTTCGAAAATTGTTTTTCAGCTAACTGTGTAATGTCTGGTAAGTGGCGTTGAAGTTCTTTGCGGATTTGCGCTGAATGATCGAGTGCATGTATTGCTAAGCCTGCAAGGTCAAATTCAGTCTGTGATGTGTTCAGAACATACTGTGATTGACCAAATGCCATCATCGTCTCTTGATATTTATGGCCCCAACCGATGACGATGGTGGGGATGGCGAGGGCAAGTCCAGAGATCATAGCGTGATAACGTGAGGTTATAAGAAGGTCAGCTTGATCAATCAGGCTACGGATCGTACTGGTGTTGATATCAAAATTAATAAATACAGCCGCACTTTGGAGTGAGAGATCTAACGAATTTTCAAAGCGTTGCCGGATTCGATCAATGATGAGAATGTCATTGTTATGATGCTTTAATGATCCTTCACGCGTAGCATTAGGCATGAAAACAAAGAAGCAGCGGTTGGTGTCTAATTGTGATACTGTTGATAGGAGCATGCCCGTATAATCAATGCTATCTTTAGCCAGCTTACGATCGATGAGGATGCTGGGTGAGATGATAACGATCTTCTTTCCATTACCTTTTTCCTGACGAATGCGTTCAAGGACAGTTGAGACGCGCGATGTATTTTCGGCGGAAAGAGAGAAAGCCGGTTGATAAAGGAAAGCGATATCTACCGCGGGGCTGGTTATATTTGGAGGCAGATTGAGACGGGTGATGTGGCAGGCAGAACTTTCACCGCGCACAAAGACTTGTTTACATCGGGTAAGAAAATAGCGGGCAAGCGCACGGTTAATGGTGTGTTCAAATGGGCCAACCGCCTGGGCAAGTTTGACGACAGGTGTACCAAGAATCATTGCCGGCCAGATGGTGAGGATGTTAAAAGGCAAGAACTTCTCTCGTCCGTCGGAAAAGGTGATACCGCCGATATCCAATAATAGATCGGATTCCTCGATAGTGTTGGCAATTGTGAGGCAACGTAAAGCACACGCCTCGATCCGCAAGAAAGTATAAAGTCTGCGAATCAGGGCTCCGAGGAAATGGTTGAAAACAAGCGAGAGAGGGGTGGCGTTGTGGATGTGGATGTTTGGATCGGAAATAAGATTGCGGTCTTGATCGGGATAGTAGCTGAAGACGTTGAATTCAGCATCAGGAAAATCCTGGCGAATGCGTCCGATGGTGGAGACAAGCATGGCTTCTGCACCACGGTTGCCCCAGATCGTGCCGCCGATGATAGCGATGATCGGATGCGTTTTCATAGGTTATGAGGACTTTTTCAGGATTCCTTTTTCAATTCGTTGATCTGTTCTTGTACCTTATATAACCGATATTCTACATCCTCGATCAATTTACGGTTGGAGGAGACCAGATCTGCTATTAGGCCAAAGATGATCAGCAAACCGCCGAGAATAAGGAGTACCGCGGTGAGTATAAGAGATTGGATATGGCCGCTGCTCGTTCTGGTGATAAAGAAAAAATAAAGAAAACGCATTCCCAGCAGGGTGCCAAGCAGGAAGGCGACACTGCCTGGAACGACGAAAAACACAAGTGGACGGTAGGTCATGAAAATGCGAATAATAGTAGAGGTTGAGCGGTACAAGTAAGCAGGGACATTGCTAATAAGACGCGATTTACGCAGAAAATCGTTGGTGCGGATGGGTACGGAGGTGACGGCCATGCCGCGCAGACCTGCCTGGATGATAGTCTCGATAGTATAGGTGAAATTTGAGAAGACATGCATGCGCATAGCTGCTTCACGGCTGAACGCACGAAACCCGGATGGTGCATCGGGGATAGTGGTCCTGCTGACCTCGCGGACAAACCAGGATCCCCACTTTTGAAAAAGTTTCTTGAGTGGTGAGAAGTGCTTGATCTCGCTGATTGGACGCTCACCCACGACAAACTCAGCTTTACCATCCAGGATGGGCTGGATTAGTTTGGGAATGTCTCCGGCATGGTATTGGTTGTCGGCATCCGTGTTGACGATGATATCCGCCCCGAGGTCAATGCAGGCGTGGATACCAGCCATGAAGCCCCTGGCGAGGCCTTGATGAGAAATCAGGCGAACAACATGGTCAACGCCATGCTGCTTGGCGACCTGGATGGTGTTATCTGTGCTGCCGTCATCGATGATGAGCCATTCGATTTTGTCGATACCGTCAAGCTCACGAGGGAGTTGCTGAAGTGTGACTGGTAATGAATCCGCTTCGTTGTAACACGGAATCTGGATGATGAGTTTGGTCATCGGTGGACCCCACTTGCCTTGTATGAAAATTTCTTTTTTGGGATTGTAACACAAGCGTGAAAAAGAAAATATAGAATATTTAGAATATATAGGTTCATTGCATTATATTACTGCGCGATTTCATTTGTTATTGAATTGATAATTTCAGAAGATGGATTCCTAATGGATTTGGCAGGAATCGGGAGATAAATGAGGAAGTCAATACTGGGTGACAGAAACGCGAGGCGAAAGCATGTGATGTAAATCAAAAACAAGAATCCAAGAAACAATCTGAGTTTATAAATTATATGTGCCTTATTCACAATGTCATTTTTTATGGAATATGATTAATAAGGTTCTGGTCGTTGGTCAAGAAATGTAAATCGTTATTTCCTTTTCTTTAGTTTGGAAAAGGGATGAATATCATAGAAACCCGATCATTCAGCTTTTTCGAATTTGGCTGTGATAACCAGATCACTTTCCAATGACAGTATGACACGTTCATCATCAGCATTAATACCTTCCCACCCAGTAAAAACATAGCCCTGCCGAGGGATGGCAGTGATTGAGATTGGGATTCCGTCAAAGTAGATGCCTGTCCATTCAAGAGAATCATCAATTCCAGGTGTGGTTGGAAGAATGTCGATGGTGTTTATTCTTACATAACCTTTTTCGAAATCATTGGTAACCGTTAATTGGTGCGTACCATTAATATCAAAACGGTCGGCAATATGTTGCCTGACATACGTTGGCCGTTCAGCAGCAAAGGTGTATAAGACCCCTAAGCTTTCTTTCCATTCTGCCAGGGAAGAGTTGAGGATATTCCATTTATCGAGATGATCCTGCATTTCGGGCTCAAGCTCGGATTGCATGTTTTGCAAGATTCCCAAAACCCGTTGTGATGAATAGAAGGTGTTGAGTTGATCGGCGAAACGATTAATAAATTGGGTGCGGAAAGACTGGTTCTCGAGAAGCGAACGGAAAAGAAACTCACCTTCCGCCTCTCGTAGCGTGTTGTCTTTATACGCCTGTTCACCACCGATCAGCCCAAATCCTGTGTCGATGTCAAATAATAACCAGCGCCATTTCCCATCGCGTCCGGCAGGCGCATAAGGCTCGTAGGTGTCTGGTTTATAACGCCAATATTTGATGTTGTCATGCGGCCAATTATTGTTACGGGAATAGATCTCTGCAATCTGGTAATCGATAAAATTTTGAATATCCATTAAGCTAGAAATATATTCAAAATGATTGTCTTCGCTTATGAAGTGATTACGAATATAATCCAGCATCTCTTGATACGCGAATTGATCTCCATGCTGGCCATGGTTGATCTGGGCATTTCTTTCAAGGATAACGATTTCTTCCGGAGTTATGTTGTAGTGTGTGGCAAGGTATTCGGCGTCAATGCGCTCTCGCAGATCATAGATACCCCAATAATCACCGTTGAGGAAAACGATGACCGGGCGGCTGGCTTGTATATCCAGAACATTTGGATCGACAAGCGATTGCATCAGAGTGTCTCTAAAGAAAAAGTAGTTCCAGATATTGCCTGAATTTCTTAGTAGCAAGGTGTAGAAGTCGGCCATTGGATCTGCAATAACCGCGTTACGTAAATCCGGAAAGAGATATGGGCTGGAAAAGGTAATATTCCTATTGGTGCTATCAGCATACAATCGTAATGATTTTTGCGGATACCCACGTGTGGCAGCACCATGGATGCGAATGCCGGCGTTCTGTGAGAGGAATACATCCCTTTCGGTGTCGAAAAATTCGATATGGATAGGTCGTTCCCATTCTGCTCCCCGCTGTCTGAAATTCGCATGTAAGTCTCCAAACTCTTCCCCGCGGACACCGGTGGTGTAGATGCCTACCACCTCATCAAACAGGTAAACAGGGTCAATACTGATTGATACGACTGGCAGCGTGTACTTGTTTAACGAATCATGATCAATAAAAAAAGTGTGCGTGATGGTTTGGCTATAGGTTCCATCGGGATAAAAAGCTGCGGCGCGAACAATTGCGGCCCGGAGCATTTGCTTGATCGGATCATGCTGAAAGCGAGCATTTGCCTGTGTGATTTGTGTTTGGATCGATCCTGGATCTGGGATTTGTATTCGGACCGGCTGGACATATCTTTGTGTGCTTATCGATGGCTGCGATCCATCTGTGGTGTAATAAATGATTGCTTCAGGATCTGTGACTGACAGTTCAAGGAAAAATTCCTGCGGGTAAAAACCGCCCGAATGTGAAAAATGAGGTGATTGTTTTATATCACCCACCGGAAGGAGAAATGGAGCGCGAAGCGAAATGTTATCCCAAAAAGGGCGCAAGGCAGCGTACCCATCCATTGGTGAAAGAGGGATGGGGTTATAGCGGATATCGATCTCTGTTGTTTTTCCTGAAATTGGATCATCCTGCAGAGCACCATTTTCCATTAATGTCACTAAAGGAGAAAGATCTGTGATGTCGCAATTGCGAATATTCAGGTTTTCCAGATATTTCATGTCTTTGAGGATTCCCAATCCAGAGGTGAGAGGAATCCCGCTAATATTAAGGTCGCGCAATTCGGTTAAGCCAGCTATTGGCGATAGATCTGTGACGGGATTATCTCTGAGATTGAGATACTCCAACATTACCATATCACGCAAGGGCGCAATGTCCGTAACCTGATTCCCTCGCAGATTCAATTTTTGAAGCCTTCTGAGCTCGCCAAGAATTTCAATAGAAGTGATATTGTTATCACGTAAATCAAGATGCTTGATGTGGCGCAGGTTTTCAATTCCAGTAAGGTCTTTAATACTGCTTTCTGAAAGGTCGAGTTTGACGATGGTCATCAAATGATGCCTGCGGATTTCTCCGTCCGCTAATCCGATCGTGTCGCGAATTTTTTCTTCAACGTTTTTATCACCGAAAGAAACGACCGGATCAAAGAATGCAATGATTGGAATGAGAATTAACAAGACAAGAAACGATAAAAAGACTAATTTAGAATATTTCGTTCTGATGATTCTTGGTGTTAATAATGAGAAGAATACCAAAAGACTTAGGCTGAATAAATCAGCAAAAAATGCTAAGCCAACAATTAATTTTTGTGGGTTGCTTAGCCGTGCGAAGTCAAATAATGGTTTGAGTTCGATAACATGGCTTCCAAGAACGGGTTCATTCAGATCGACAGTCTGTTCTGTTCCATCCCACAGGATTTTCACGCTACCCTGCTGGGGTCCGGTCATCAATCGGATCTTCACGCCCGATGCCATGACGCGGGAAAATTCGAGATATGAGGGAGATGTTCCGGTCCAGTTGATCGTCCTTTGATCTTCACTGGATTGCCAACCATTGCCGACAAATTCAACCTGTAATGCAAAGACTGGTGTGAAGCCCCCATCGGGAATACCTATCATATCAATCGATTCGATTGTCAGTTGGCGGGATCCTGCTTCGAAATCCGGTTTGATAATCAGCTCGTGAAGCGTAGGCGTACGAGGAGGCGGTACTAAAAATATCAGGATGGATATGGCAGATAGTATCGCAAAGAATCCAACTTTGATGTGCGATCTAAACAGGGCCGGTTTAAACATTTTTTTAGGTAAGAGGAAAAACAAGAGGGCAGCCAAGGATAATACGACAATGAAGAGTTGGACCTTCTCATCGCGTGGCGCTAAGAAAAAATCGGTAAAATGCGTAATTAATGAATAAGACGCTGATAATGAAAAACCAATAGCGATAAGGTGGACTTTTATCCAATTCAATAAAGCTTGTTTTACTTTAGCTGCAACTTGCATGGCGGGTATTAATAGCTCCAGGATGGTACAACAATCTCGGGGCGTGAAATCTGCACACCCTGGGCAAACTTGCTGTTGGCGACTATTCGCAACCCTTGTTGTTTGACCATGTCCAGAAGCCATGCAGGTTGTGACTTATTACATTTGATCTCGAAGGTAACCATATTTCGGTGGATTGATCGAAAGAAAGGATCACAGGGGAACAACGCAGACGAAGCTGCACTTCTTACATTATGATCGAAGGTAATGCGTAAATCTTTTTGGGTTGAGGCAACATACCCTTCACGTAAATATTCAATAAGAATAATTGGTTTGAGGTTTTTCAGGTGGATATATCTTTCAAATTCGATCAATACAGGGTCAGCGGTCTCAGGCCAATGTCGCGTCTGCATAAAAGCATGATACATATCGATGGTGATAAAGGTATTCCTCTTTTCAACGGTTATGCCTTTGCGGGCTTTCAGCTCGACACGAATATCACTACCGGCTTCTTCTGTGGAGGCATAAGTTCTGATGCGTAATTTGGTGCGATCGCAATCCCCATTGATCTTCTCTTGAAGCGCTCGCAGGTCGGGCGTATCGAAGTAGATGCTGCGGACGGTGTAGCGTTTATTTTCACGCCGCAATGTATACTCATCGCGCCGCACATACGGGGAAAAGGCGGATCTTACCTGATAATACTGTTGGGCTGATAACCGATATTTATATTCAAAACGCCAATCATCATTGTTTGGTCTGTTCATATTTAATTAGTTGCTTTCTCTTAGAGTGGTAAGGTAAGCTGCGGCGCCAAAAGTGATACATCTTCAACACCCGGCAGAACTTTTAATTCACTAATAAGCTTTTCAGCGGAATTGACTCGTGGATCTATTAATTGGAGCTCAAACACGAGCTCACGGCCTGATTCCAGGGCGTTGAACGATCGCAAGCGCGGGTCCGTGCAATAGTGCTGGACGATCATCGTTGCCTCTTCGCTATCAAAAGAATCTTTGCCTGTGATGACCAAAACATAGTCCTTATTGAGTGTGAATCCATAGCGTAAAAAAAAGAGAATTGCTACAAGGATGACGATAATGAGAGATGAGATGACGACGATGCCCCAGTTATAGGTCCCAGAGCCAAGGCCGACAGCAATCACCCAGAATAAAAAGACCATATCACGCGTGTCTTTGATGGCGGTTCGGAAACGGACGATCGAGAGAGAACCGATCAAGCCCAATGATAAGACAAGGTCTCCACGGATGTAAAGCATCACAACCGAGACGATTGGGGCAAGCAGTACCAGGGCTGCCATAAAAGTGTGCTCATAGCTCAGGCCGCGGTGTGTGTAACGGTAAAGCTGTGATATCAACAATCCTACAATTGCGGCAAGCAGAATTGAGATGACTGCGTTAGTGAGGTCTGGCCCTTGAAGTAGAAATCTATTGATGAAATCCATTTTGTTCCCTTCCTGATTTAATCCTGTGCGGAGGATATATAAAGAATTATCTTAAAAAATTATAATTTATTCTTAAAACATCGCAAGAATATCTTAAAAAGTAAGAGATACACAATCATGCTCGCTTTTTTATGTATTTTCCTCACGATCACTTAAGACGATCTAACCTTAAAAATCCCCACAGGTAGTTGACATCGGCTTTGAAAAAATGCTATAATACAAACGGTTGTAATTCAACCGGTTGAAATATGGTTAATCATAAGAACCCAACCATTCGTGATATCGCGCAAATTGCAGGTGTAACACCTGGAACGGTATCCCGTGCGCTCAATGACAGCCCCCTTGTAAATGAAAAAACCAAAACTCGTATCTTAGGGATTGCAAAAGAGGTCAATTACTCCCCGAATTTAGTTGCCCGACGTCTTTCGATCGGCAAAACCTTTGCGATTGGAGTGATCGTTCCTTTCTTCACACGACCTTCGGTAAGTGAAAGGTTGGATGGTGTGGTGAGCGTTTTGTCTAACAGCAATTATGATCTTGTCATCCATGATATTGAGAATCCGCACCAACGCACAATTGGTTTCCAGAATATGCTGCACGAACGCAGAATCGATGGAGCGCTGATCATCTCAATGCCAATTGTTGATGAGGACGTGCAGTTCTTTCGTGAATCACCCATTCCGATCGTTTTTGTTGACCGTAAAGATCCGAGCTTATCAGAATTTAATTCGATAATCATCGATGATGTTGAAGGGGGATATCAAGCAACACGGCACCTGATCGACCTCGGGCATAAGAAGATCGGGTTTATCGGAGATAACACAGAATTAAGAACCAACCCACTTAACGAAATGGATGCAAATCCATTTCGTTTTACATCCAGCCGAGATCGGTACCAGGGGTATCAAAAGGCGATGGCAGAGGCCAATATTACGATCGACAATCGTTATTATGGTGAGGATGAGCATGGGCATGTTCAAGCGAGGAATCTTGCTTTGAAGATGTTACAGCTGCCAGACCAGCCGACAGCAATCTTCGCAGCAAGTGATACACAGGCATTCGGAGTGATCCAGGCCGCGCGACAATTAGATATCCCAATTCCAGAGAAACTGTCTGTGATTGGATTTGATGATATCCAGGCTGCGGAGTTTATGCAGCTGACAACAATTCGTCAGCTTCTGTATGAGTCTGGAAGCAGGGGGGTTGAGCTTTTGATCAATGCGATCAATGGTCAACAAAATGGATCCGTGACTATAACACTACCCACGGAATTAGTCGTTAGGAATACAACAAGTGATTTATCAGCTTGATTGTCAATTTAAGAATATTTTTATACAAAAGGAGGCACAAGGGAATAGATATTAATTGAAATGTGGAAATAGGATAATAAAAGTATATTAATTAGTTGGAGGAAAAAATGAAACGCTTTACAAAGTTATTTGCTCTGTTGGTGGTGTTGAGCATGGCATTGATGGCCTGTGCGCCAGCAGCACCCGCAGAAGAAGCACCCGCTGAACAAGCGCCTGCAGAAGAAGCACCCGTGGTTGAAGAAGAAGCGACGGTTGATCCTCTTCCGCAGGGTCAGGAATTGGCTAATGCCTATGCCGGTATGTATGCAGGCACCGTTGTTTCGATGGCAGGGCCATTTACAGATGCGGATGCGGTGAAGTTCGATGAATCGATTGTTGCTTTTGAAGAGGCGACCGGCATTGATATTCAATATGAAGGATCAAAGGAATTCGAAGCTGCTATCACCATCCGCGTGGATGGCGGCGATGCCCCCGATATCGTTGACTTCCCGCAGCCCGGTTTGCTGGCGACCATGGTTGCCAAAGGACAGGTTGTGGATCTGAACGATGTTATCCCGACCGAATGGCTAGAGCAAAATTACATTCAATCATGGCTGGATATGGGCACGATGGAAGGCCCTGATGGACCAATCATGGCTGGTGTGTGGGGCCGCGCAAACGGAAAGTCACTCGTGTTCTACCCGAAAGCGGAATTTGACGCTGCCGGGTACACAGTTCCTGAGACGTGGGATGAGTTGATGACACTGACTGAAACAATCGCTTCCGATGGCGACACCGCCTGGTGCATTGGGATCGAATCCGGCGCGGCGACTGGTTGGGCACTGACCGACTGGGTCGAAGATGTAATGCTGCGCACCACTTCATTGGAAAACTATGACAAATGGGTGGCAGGTGAATTGCCCTTCAACTCACCTGAAGTACAGAACGCGATGGGTTATATTACCGAGATCTGGTTCAATGATGATTATGTCAATGGCGGACGTGCATCTATTCCAACGACATTCTTTGGAGATGCTCCTGCACCGATGTTCGATTCACCTCCAGGTTGCTGGCTACACCGCCAGGGTAACTTCATCACCTCATTCTTCCCCGAGGGAAAGGTTGCAGGCGAAGATTATGACTTCTTCTATTTGCCCCCGATCGATGACCAATATGGCAAACCCGTATTGGGCGCAGGCGACATCTACTCAATGTTTAATGACCGTCCTGAAGTGCGTGCGGTCATTCAGTACTTCTCCACCGCAGATTCCGTCAAGGGCTGGGTTGAAGCAGGCGGTGCAATTTCCCCGCACAACGACTCCTCACTTGATTGGTACGGTGACATCGTAACGCGAAAAGTCGCTGAGATCATTCTGAATGCAGACTCCTTCCGCTTTGACGGTTCTGACCTGATGCCCGGTGCTGTTGGCGCTGGTACATTCTGGAAAAATATGACCGATTATGTTAGCGGATCTGTCGATTTGGAAACTGCTTTGCAACAGATTGATGATTCCTGGCCCGCTGAATAGGTCCTGTCTCTCAACCCACTTATCTTTTTAAGGTAAGAACAGGTAGAATAAAGGAGCAGGAAATAAGAAAAATTCCTGCTCCTTATGCTAAACATAACGACCTAATTTGTTGACACAGGAGGCAAATCAATTATGAATGCTTCAAATGAGAACTTATCCAATCAATCCTGGTATACACGTCTGATTTCATCACTCCCAGGAAAAATCATGTTATCAACGTTAGTATTACTGCTAACATATTTTTTATTACAGCAGGGATTTTTATTTCTCCGTGACAGCAAAGCACCTCAACTGATTATTGTCCTGGTTGCAGTAGTGTGGGGCGTTGGAGGCATTGCGGGTCTTTTCTATATCACAAACTGGATTATTGAGCAATTACCGGGAGAAGTTGGGCGAAAATTACAACCATTCATATTTATTGGACCGGCTATCGCTTTGATCGGCTGGTACCTCATTATTCCAGTGTTTCGTACTTTTATCCTCAGCTTAAAAGGTCCGCTTGGTATGGACTGGGCTGGCGAGGGACTGGGGATTTTTGAGAATTATCGGTTTGTATTCACGGACCGGATCATGCTCGAGGTATTTCGCAACAACCTCCTGTGGATGGTATTTGGTACAACATTTAGTGTTTTATTCGGTTTATTAATTGCGGTGCTGGCTGATAGAAGTAAATTTGAAAAAATATATAAAGCGATCATCTTCATGCCAATGGCGATCTCATTTGTCGGCGCAGGCGTGATATGGAAATTCATGTATACGTATCGGGGGTCAGGTGTTGGTATTCAAGAAATTGGCCTTTTGAACGCGATCGTGCTGGCGTTTGGCGGACAATCACAGCCATGGTTGAATATTCCGCCATGGAACAACTTCTTTTTGATTATCATCATGATCTGGCTGCAGACCGGTTACGCGATGGTGGTGTTTTCATCAGCGATTAAAGGCATCCCGGAGGAATTACTGGAAGCAGCGAGAATTGATGGGGCGAATGAAATCCAGGTGTTTTTCCGAATTACAATCCCGTATATCAAAGGCACGCTAATAACAGTAGCAACAACAATTGTGATTTTTAGCCTGAAATTATTTGATATTGTACGCGTGATGACTGGCGGCAATAACGGTACGAATGTGATAGCAAATGAGTTTTATTTACAGAGATTCACATACGGCAATACAGGCCGTGCATCTGCTATTGCGATTATTTTATTAATTGCAGTGATACCTGTGGTAGTTAGTAATGTGCGCGAATTAAACAAGGATAGGAGGAGATTCTGATGGCTGCAGGAACTAAGAAACAGAAGAGATCGTCCGCTTTCCTGATCAATGGTGTATTGGTATTGATTTGTTTGATTTGGCTGATTCCTACAATGGGAGTTCTTGTAACCTCTTTTCGTGAGAGCCAGGATATCTTTAATTCAGGCTGGTGGGCGATTTTTCCTCATCGGGAGGATGTCGAGACGGAACGGTTCAAATTAGATGAGTCAATCAATGTAGATGAGGCATTCGAGGTGGAAGGGATAGAGACTACATTTAAAGAGCTACAAGAAGGCCTTGAATTGGAAGATGGACGAAAACTGACCTGGTTTGGCAATAAGCGCACCAGGGAGATTGTCATCACTGAGCGGAAATGGGTAGGGTTTTCGACGAATCTGACGATCAGCAATTATAAAGATGTCCTTACCGGAAAAGATATCAAATTCACGGATGGGGGCGGAAATGAAATCGTTCGGCGCGGAAATAACCTGGGCGGTGCATTCTTAAACTCAATCGCAGTAACCATTCCGGCCACTGTGATACCGATTCTGATTGCTGCATTTGCAGCGTTCGGGTTCTCATGGCTTAAGTTTCCGGGTCGGGATATCCTGTTCACACTGATCGTGGCAGTGCTGGTAGTCCCACTGCAGATCTCGCTGGTGCCTATTCTGCAAGACTATACCAAGATGCAACTAAATGGCACTTTCTTAGGCATCTGGTTGGCGCATACCGGTTTTGGACTTCCACTGGCAACATACCTTCTGTTCAACTACATCAGTTCACTACCTAAGGAGCTGCTGGAGGCAGCTTATATTGACGGTGCGTCGAACTTCACGATCCTGACAAAATTGATCATCCCGTTATCGGTACCCGCTCTGGCATCATTCGCGATCTTCCAGTTTTTGTGGGTGTGGAATGATTACCTGGTTTCATTGGTGTTCCTGGGTGAGAAGACACGGGTTGTGACATACGCACTTGCATCTATTGTTGGTGAGAAGGGTCAGGATTGGCATTTGCTGACAGCCGGTGCTTTCGTGAGCATGATCCTGCCGATGATGGTGTTCTTTCTCTTGCAGCGGTATTTCGTGCGCGGGATGATGGCGGGTTCTGTCAAAGGATAATACTCAACATTTTTGCGGGCTGGAAAGGGTTATGCATTTCATTAACCCTTTGGATAAAGCAAGATTTTATATAATTCGGCTATTGAAATTATTAATGATCTTTTAATCTAAGAAGGAGGAAGATGAATTCCTATTTATTTCCAGACGGATTTTTATGGGGAACAGCAGCTTCCGCATACCAGGTCGAGGGCGCATGGGACGAGGATGGGAAGGGCGAGAATATCTGGGACAGGTTCTCTCACAGCCCGGATAAGGTGTTAAACGGGGATACTGGTGACATTGCATGTGACCATTATCACCGTTACAAGGAGGATCTTGCCCTTGCCGCCGAAATGGGGATAAAGGCGCACCGGTTTTCGATCTCATGGTCACGTGTATTACCAAAGGGGAAAGGAGAAGTAAACAAGGCGGGCCTGGATTATTATGATCGTTACGTAGACGAACTAATTGCATCAGGGATTGAGCCGGTGGTGACGCTTTACCATTGGGATTTACCGCAGGCATTGCAGGCATTATGGGGGTGGGAGAACAAAGATTGCTCAGATTGGTTTGCCGATTATGCGCAGGTGATGTATGATCGGTTAGGTGACCGAGTCCATTATTGGGGCACACATAATGAGCCGCGTGTCAGCGCATTCATTGGATATGGATATGGTGTGATGGCACCAGGAATCGCGAGCTTTCCAGCCGCGTTCCAGGTGGCACATAACCTGCTGGTGGGACATGGTAAAGCTGTGAAAGTCTATCGTGAGGGGGGATATCAAGGAAAAATTGGTATTTTTCTGGATATCGAACATGTCGAGGCAGCAACCGATTGCCCCCAGGACCAACGCGCAGCTCAACGTTATCTTGAGATGGATTCCGGTTTCTTTACAGAGGCGATTTTTAAGGGAGAGTACCCTACGGCATTGATAGAATGGCTGGGGGTGAGTGCGCCAGTTGTCGCAGCAAGCGATATGGATCTGATCCAATCGCCAATAGATTTTCTGGGGATCAACTACTACCGCAGTGTGCAAATTCGATTTGACCAGGATGGCGGATTATTGAAGGCGACGGCAACGGGGAACACCCGGTCGATGTGGGGTACGACTGATATCGGATGGGGGGTGTACCCTGAAGGGCTGCAGATCGTTCTGGAGCGTGTTTCAGAGCAATATGGCCATCCGAATATCTTCATCTCTGAGAGCGGATGCGCGACAGCGGACAAACCCGATGAGAAGGGGTATGTGGAAGATAATGACCGTATCGATTTTCTTCGGTGGCATTTTATCGCCGCGCAGAGGGCGATCAACCATGGGGTAAAATTGGGCGGTTATTTTGTGTGGAGCCTGATGGATAATTTTGAATGGCATCATGGCTACCGGCCGCGTTTTGGGTTGATCCGGATCGACTATGCGAGCCAGAAGCGGATCCCGAAGAAGAGTTTTTACTGGTACAAGAACGTGATTGCTGAAAACAGTGTTCATGCGTAATTAACGAAAAAAGAGCTTTGAGAAAAGGAAACCTGATCTAAAAAATATTTATGCCATCAACGAAGAATAAAAAACTAATAGCCAGGGTGATCGCATCGATAGAAAACGACCCAACCGTAGCTAACGCAAAAGATAGCAATCGCTTTATGATGCGGTTGCAGGAATACCTGCCCAGTTTGCTTGATCGATATCGCAACCTTTATGAATCTTCGAAGGAGTTTGAAATGCAATTTATCGATCTGGTGCAAGGAATTACTGCATCATGGTTGGAGCGAAGCGCAGACCTGATCAGATTGGATGTAGAGAACGAGGCAAATTCAGACTGGTTTAAAGATCAACGGGAAGTTGGGGGGGTGTGTTATGTGGACTTATTTGCTGGAAATTTGAAGGGTATAAAGGAAAAAATCCCCTATTTTAAAGAGCTGGGATTGACTTATTTGCATTTGATGCCATTTTTCCTGGCGCCGGATGGTGAGAATGATGGGGGTTACGCGGTATCAAGTTACCGGGAGGTGGACCCCAGGCTAGGGACGATGGAAGACCTGCGAGCGCTGGCAAAAGCGCTTCATGAGAACGGGATTCGCTTGGTAGCTGATTTTGTGTTTAACCATACCAGCGATGAACATCTCTGGGCACGGAAAGCCACGGCGGGAGATATGACTTTCAAGCAGTTTTACTATATGTTTGATGACCGGAAGATTCCTGACGCGTATGAGAAAACGTTGCGAGAGATCTTCCCGACCGAACGACCGGGATCATTCACATTTTATGAAGAGATAGAGCAATGGGTGTGGACTACGTTCCACTCGTTCCAATGGGATCTGAATTATTCCAATCCGGCAGTTTTTAATGCGATGGTAAGCGAGATGCTGTTCCTGGCGAATCAGGGCGTGGATGTATTGAGATTGGACGCAGTGGCGTTTATCTGGAAGGAAATGGGTACAACCTGCGAGAACCTACCGCAAGCACACATGATCATACAGGCGTTCAATCTGGCATGCCGGATTGCGGCACCATCGATGTATTTTAAATCTGAGGCGATTGTGCACCCAGATGAAGTCATCAAATATATTGATCCGGGAGAATGCCAGCTTTCGTATAATCCACTTCTGATGGCACTACTGTGGAACTGCCTGGCATCGAAAGAAGTTCGTTTATTGCGGATTTCGGTTGGTAACCGTTATGCGATACCTGAAGGGACAAGCTGGGTGAACTATGTTCGCTGCCATGATGATATTGGCTGGACGTTTTCGGATGAGGACGCGGAAAAACTTCAAATTCACGGGTTTTATCACCGAAAATGGCTTAACGAATTTTATAGCGGAGAATTCCCGGGGAGTTTTGCACGCGGGCTTCTATTCCAGGAAAACTTGAAGACAGGTGATGCTCGTATTTCTGGACAGGCCGCATCACTAGCTGGGCTGGAAAAAGCGCTAGCAGAGAATGATGATGCAGCGGTTGAAATGGCAATCGACCGGATCCTGATGTTGTATACGATCGTCTTCACGATTGGGGGATTGCCGTTGGTCTACCTGGGGGATGAGGTCGGGGTAATGAATGATTACTCATACCGGAAAGACCGGGCGAAGCGAGATGATTCACGGTGGGTGCATCGCCCCAATTCCGATGCTGAAAAACTCGAGCGGCGAACAGATGATGAGACGGTTGAAGGGCGGATTTTTACGCGATTCAAGGAGATCATCCGTATCCGAAAATCACACAGTGTATTCTCCGGGAGCAACCCGAAAGTGGTATTTTCTGACAATGATCACATATTTGCTTATCAAAGAAAAGAAGGAAAAGATACCTGTATTGTTATGGCAAACTTTGCAGATTCTATGCAATCTTTCAAGCTGGCTGAGATGCACGCTAAGAGCGGCAAAGATATTCTAGGTGGTGATGTGGTTTTACTGGATGAGTCGATTACATTGCAACCTTACCAGGTGAGGATTGTTAACTTATAAAACATGAAGGAAAAAAGCATGGAAAAATGGTACAAGGAAGCAGTATTTTATGAGATCATCCCGCGCACGTTCTATGATTCGAATGGAGACGGGATCGGAGATTTGCAGGGGATAATTCATAAGCTGGACCATGTGAAGAGTCTGGGAGTGGATTGCATCTGGCTGCTGCCAATTTTCCCGTCACCTCTGCTGGATGGGGGGTATGACATTGAGGATTATTACAACATTCATCCGCAACTAGGTACCCTGGATGACTTGAAAGCGCTGATAGAAGCGGTGCATGCGAAAGAGATGCGGCTAATCCTGGACCTGGTGGTGAACCATACTTCTGACCAATGTGAGTGGTTCAAAGAAGCTGAGGCAGACCGCAATTCACCATACCGCGATTATTACGTATGGAGCGATACGGATGAGAAATACGCAGATGCGCGGATCATATTTATTGATAGCGAGGATTCAAATTGGACGTGGAGCGATAAAGCCCAGCAGTATTACTGGCACCGATTCTACTCCTCGCAACCAGACCTGAACTATGATAATCCAGCAGTGCGCGAAGAGATGAAGAATATCATGCGCTACTGGCTGGATATGGGAATTGACGGGTTTCGGGCGGATGCAGTACCGTATCTGTTCGAGCGGGAAGGAACGAATTGCGAAAATTTGCCTGAGACACATGCATACCTGAAGGAGATGCGGGCGATGATGGATGCAGAATTCCCGGGACGGATCCTGCTGGCAGAAGCGAACCAGTGGCCTAAAGATCTGATGCCCTATCTGGCGGATGGGGATGAGTTCCACATGGCCTTCCAGTTCCCGGTGATGCCGCGCATCTATAAATCGGTAGCAATTGGATCTAACGCTCCAATGCTTGAAATAATGAGGGAGATACCGAAGATCCCTGAGGAATGTCAATGGTGTATTTTTTTGCGCAACCATGACGAACTGACGCTGGAGATGGTGACGGAGGAAGACCGGCAATTTATGTGGGATTTCTATGCACCGGAAGCGCGGATGCGGCTGAACCAGGGCATTCGGCGTCGGCTGGCACCTTTAATGGGTGGGGATAAACGAAAAGTAGAGCTGTTATATGCGATACTATTCTCATTACCAGGAGCACCGATCATTTATTATGGTGACGAGATCGGTATGGGCGATCACATTTGGTTAAATGACCGTGACGGAGTTCGGACGCCGATGCAGTGGACTGATGGAAAGAATGCAGGATTTTCCACTGCTGAGGAAGAAGCGCTATACCACCCGATTATTGATGATGGCGAATTCAGCTATGAGCAGGTGAATGTGGAAAAAGCCGCGCAAAAGACAGACTCGCTACTGAACCGACTGCGGAAACTGGTGGCGGTGCGGAAAGCTCACGCGGTATTCAGCGGGCAGGATTACATAATCGTACAAGATGAGCAGGCAGCTGTATTTGCGATCGAACGAAGCGATGGGACGGAGACAATGACCTGCTTCCACAACCTGAGCGAGAGTGAACAAACCGTCACAATCGAAGGTGAATACCAATATTTACATGGTTCAACGGGTGACTTAGCTGATAAAGTTATACCGCAAGGGACGATGACACTGCAGCCCTTTGGCTATGTATGGTTGATCAAAAACTAAACAACACCTAATCCGCGAAATAATTCTCTGCCGGCCAATCCTTAGCAGGCATGGTGCGGTTGTATGTGATGTTTATTTTCTTAATCCATGCTGCGAGGCTGTGACTGGTGGCACCTGGACGCATTCGCCAGAGCCAGTTTCCTTGCGTGGAGGCGGGCAGATTCATACGCGCCCAACCATCCAGACGGAGAAAGTCCTGCATCGGAGCGATAGCAACAAGGGCGTTTGAGCGCCAGATTGTGCGAATCATCTCATGGGCGATATCATTGATGTGGTTCCCTAAGTAACTTCGGCAAAAGCGTTTTTCATGCCTTGGGAGGCATTTATACCAATGGACGGTTGTATCATTATCGTGGGTGCCGGTATAGACGACGCAATTTATTGGGTAGTTATGGGGCAGGAACTCGTGATCGGCGTTATCCCAGAATGAAAATTGAAGAAGGCGCATGCCTGGAAAGTGATATTGTTCGCGTAATGCGATGACATCGGGGGTGATGACCCCCAGATCTTCCGCAATGAAAGGCAGGGAACCGATATTTTCCTGAAGGGCATCGAAGAGGGAGAAGCCGGGGCCTTTAACCCATTTGCCATTTTCTGCGGTCGTTTCGCCAGCTGGGATGCGATAATAACCTGCAAAACCGCGAAAGTGGTCAAGACGGATGAGATCAACGGTCTTGAGTGTTTCCGTAACTCGTCGGGTCCACCATGAGTAGCCTTCGCTTTTGTGGGTTGACCACTTGTAAAGCGGATTGCCCCAAAGCTGACCGGTGGAGGAGAAGAAATCTGGTGGAACACCAGCAACTGCAGTAGGGAGACGGTCTTTATCGAGGTCGAAAAGCTGCGGATAGGCCCAGACATCAGCGCAATCGTATCCCATAAAAATGGGAATATCGCCGATAATGCGAATCCCTTTTTCATTGGCATATGCTTTGAGCGCGGCAATCTGGCGGGCGAAGAGAAACTGGAGAAAACCGTGGAAGCCGATATCATGTTGATGGTCTCGCTCAAAATCCATCAGGGCTTGTTTATGGCGCATACGTAGAGGACGGGGCCATTCTTTCCAGGATTTAAGGCCGTGGCGTTCGCGCAATGCCATGAAAACGGAATAATCATGCAGCCATTCCTGATTTTCCAGCCCGAATTGATCGTGTTCATTTTTTAGCGCAGTTGATTTATTGGATAAATAATTTATATATGCTTTTTCTAAGAGTTCGCGTTTCCAAACGATGACTTTTTCAAAGTCGACCTGGCTAACACGGAAGCGGGGGCGATGCAGAAAATCAGATTCTGCTAACAAGCCAAGTGTGACCAATTCATCCAGGTCAATAAAGAGCGGGTTGCCAGCAAAAGCGGATAAACCCTGATAGGGCGAGTTTCCGTAGCCGGTGGGATTTAGCGGGAGGATCTGCCAAAACTCTACACCCGCAGCATCGAGAAAATCGACCCAGCGGTAAGCATCTTTGCCGAAATCACCGATACCATGCTTCGAGGGAAGACTGCTGACATGTAACAGAACTCCGCTTGAGCGCTGAAATTCATTCATGATACCTTTCTATCTTTAGAATGTAATCTCTTCTACCAGCCTCGTAAAAGAGGCTGGTAGATGATTTGAAAAAGGTTGATGTACTTAGCGTACAGCGACTGGATTATCTTTGTCCTGCGATGGGTCGAAGATGTGGAATTTCTTCATATTGAAGGCGACCTGGACTTTGTCTCCGACCTTATACTCAGTACGGGCGTCAACGCGGGCTACAAAATCTTTTTTACCGGCTATGAGATAGGCGTAGATCTCGTCACCCATAAGCTCTAGCAGGTCCACCTTACAATCGACGAGCGCTGCCTGGATGTCAGAAGCCGGGAATTTAGGGTTATAAACGTCCTCCGGCCGGATACCAAAGATGATATTTTTGCCAGTATAAGGTTCGTAAGTTTTGACCTTGTCTTTTGGAATTTCAACCTGGAATTCGCCGGTATCGACCATCAATTTCGCTCCAGATTTAACTAACTTGCCATCAAAGAAGTTCATAGAAGGGGAACCTATAAAACCGGCAACGAAATGGTTGGCGGGCTCTTCGTATAACTTCTGGGGGGTATCTATTTGCTGCAGGATACCGAAATTAATGACGGCAATGCGGGTACCCATTGTCATGGCTTCCACCTGATCGTGGGTCACATAGATAAAGGTCGTGTTAAGACGTTTGTGAAGTTTGGAAATCTCCTTGCGGGTCTGCACACGCAGCTTGGCATCGAGATTGGAAAGTGGTTCATCAAAAAGGAAGACCTTAGGTTCACGGACAATGGCGCGTCCGAGGGCAACGCGCTGGCGCTGACCGCCAGAGAGTTCGCGTGGTTTACGGTTGAGGAGCTTACCGATGTCGAGGATCTTAGCTGCCTCATTGACGCGGCGGTCGATTTCCTGTTTGGACATTTTGCGCAGGCGCAAGCCAAAAGCCATATTGTCATAGACGGAGAGATGTGGATAAAGCGCATAGGATTGGAATACCATGGCGATATCGCGGTCCTTGGATTGGACGTCATTCACCACTCTGTCGCCAATCAGGATGCGGCCTTCAGTAATTTCTTCCAGTCCCGCCAGGCAACGCAGGGCGGTGGTTTTTCCGCAGCCGGATGGGCCGACGAAAACCAGGAATTCTTTGTCGTCGATGTGGAAGTCCAGGGAATTTACCGCTGTGACGTCACCAAATCGTTTGACGACTTTGTCGAACGTGACACTAGCCATAACTAAATACCTCCATTCTTAAGAATATAGTGATTTTATTCTATACTATTTCTGGGGAAAATCAATGGATATACCGAGGTTCAAAGATCCTGCCGCTGTGTATTAATATGAAAGATGAAATTTCCCTGCGCACATCAAAGAGAGGATTGCAGGCGCATGGATGAGATGGTTTTTTGCTTTTCGGGTTTGTATTATAGAATATTTGTCAGTTTGGTGGACGAGGTGGCCGGGCAAAAAGATCTTTTCGGCGGAGCGGGGGCTGGAATTACTGGAGGGTCTCGGCGGAAGGGCTGGAAGGATAAACGACCAGCTTGGCTAACTTGTCTGCCCGATCGAGCCGATGACTTGCTCCTGTTGGGCGGCATCGGCATTCTGGTTGGTGCAGGCAAACAGCGCCTGGATGAATTTTATGCCCTGCTTCAGGGTGATGGGGTCTGGTTGTAGTTTTATATGTCAACGGATGCGCCTGCAATGCCTGGGGGTCGTATTGATTTTGATAATTATTCTATCATTCAATAATTGGCGGGGGAGGTTTCATCATAAAAGGCGCGTTATAATGCGTATAGACAAATAACATCGAAGATTTATTCTGCGGAGGGTGATTATTGTTATATAATCAACAAAGGATTTATACACGTTTTATGCTACTAAACTGGTTTGATACTAGCTTAGTCAAAAGAGGGGCGGGACAGGGAAAGTGTAAATATGAATAAAGTGCTATTAGAACATAAAGAAGGGGATTATATCGTTCATGCAACGCATGGTGTTGGCAGGATCACAGGTATTGAAAGCAAACACCTGGATGATGAAAAGCGCGTATTTTATGTCGTAAAAACGAATAAGCTGACTTACTGGTTACCGGTGGTGAATTCACAATCCAACCGCATCCGACAGGTGTGCGCACCATCGACATTTAAGAGCGCTCTAAGTGAGATGCGGCATGCACCGGAACCATTAAGCAATAATTTTCGCAAGCGCTTGCGATATATAAAAGAAGAGATGGACAAGAGCTCTGTATCCGCTTCGGCACGGCTAATACGCGATTTGCATGGGCGCAACGCGGAGAAGAACTTACATGTGAATGAACACCGCACCATGGACAAATTGAAAGACCAGTTTGTGAGTGAGTGGGCAATATCCGCGGATCTTGAAAAAACTGAAGCACGATCAAAAATGGAAGAAGCCCTGAGCCAGAGCGTTGCAAAAATGATCGAAAAGGCATAGATAGAAAAAGCGCCCGGTGGGGCGCTTCTGATTTGCGGGAAGGTTAGTTAATATTTTTACTGTACGCTATAGTTGAAATAAACTTCAGCCATAAATAATCCCTCGCTATTTTTCATGTACCAGCGCGTGGTGTATGTACCGGAATTCCACGGGGCCACAGCAGGTGAATAGAAGCACCACTTGCCGCCTGGTTTGACTTCTTCACCGACATAGAACTTTTTCTGATCGCTCCAGAGCAGGAATCCGCTAATCCATTCCAGGTAGTATTTATCATCCCAGGTGGTAGCGCCATCGTTCGAGAAGCAAACAATGAACTGGAATTCTTCTCCTTTTTTGAATACCTTTCCGTCGCCGGGAGTCTGGGTATTGTAACGGGCGGAATCACCGTATTTCTGTATTGTAGCGGTTGGCCCGATTGGCATGGTCGGAATCACTTCCTGCGTTGCCAGTGGATCAACTGTCGGTACAGGCGGCAAGGTTGGCGCAGCTGTCGCGGTCGGTTCGGGTGTTGGTGTGGGGGGCATTGCCTCAGCAGTTTGGGTCATACTGACCATCACTGTTTCAGCGACCTGGGTGAAAATCGCGTTCGGATCCTGGGTCGGTTCAGCTGGTGCAGCAGCACCGCAGGCCGATAATAATAATGCAGCGAGCATCACGGCTGAAACTATTTTCATATTCTTGTTTTGTATATTCATTCATATCTCCATTTTGGGACTTGACCATATTATAACTGAAGAAATTCCGCAGCAAGTTCTGGTTGGAAAATGGTAATTTGCGCTATAATGCAGAAAATCGATCATGTGGAATGGTGACCTATGGCAAGAAAAACACTTGGGCTAACCCATCTCTTATGGGTGTGCCAGCAATGTGAAACACGGAATTTAGGCACACAGAAAATATGTACTACCTGCGGGAAACCACAACCCGAGGATGTGCATTTCATTCAGGGGGATAGAGAGGAATTATTACAACTGCAGGATGCTGCCAAAAAATCAGCAGATATCCATTGTCCTTACTGTGGCACGCGCAATTCCGCAAGCGCGCAAATCTGTTCCCAATGCGGTGGAAAGCTGGCAGGAGGAACGAAGCGCCAGGGCGGCCGGATCGTAGGCGCTTTCAAAGGCGATCAGGCAAAAGGGGTTACTTGCCCATCATGCAAGCATGAAAATGCTCCAAACGCGCCGCGCTGCGCACAGTGTGGCAGTTCTCTGAAAAAGGACGAACCAAAATCAACAGCAAAATCAACAAAGGGGGATGGGGGATCGCTGTGGCTGGTGATCGGGCTGGTGGTGGTGATCGTGGGGTTTCTGATCTTCAAGGGATGCAGCCGTTCGACAGATGTGGGTGTCGTGTCGCGAACTGCATGGACGCGAACGGTAGCGGTGGAACAGTTTGTGTCTGTGACATACGAGAATTGGTGGGATGAGATTCCGGCGGAAGCGTATGTGACCGGGTGCGAGGAACGGTATCGTTATAGCAGCGATGAAGCGAAAGAAGATGCGATCGAGGTATGCGGTACGCCTTACACAGTAGACACCGGCACGGGGATGGGGGAAGTTGTGATGGATTGCGAATATAAGGTATATGACACGTACTGTGAGTATGAAGTGAGCGAATGGGCGGTCGTGGAGTACGTGGAGAGCGACGGGTACGGGCTGAGCGCGTCCTGGCCGGTGGTGGCGGCGTATTCAGACCAGCGGGCGGGGGAGCGTAAAGAGGTGTACACGATCTGGTTCGATACAGAGAATGGGAGCGCAGAATTTAAGACCACGGATTACGGGTTGTATCAGTCTGCGAGGAACGGCAGTGAATGGGAACTGACGTATGACGGATTTGGGAAGATCCGTTCAGCTAAGCCAAGATAATCTTATCGCTTGTTGATTTTAGTTTCTGTTGATCTAAATACATCATACGCCAACTCGCGTTCAGAACGGAACTGGCGGGTGTAGAGATCGTAGTATTTCCCTTTTTTCTGGAGTAGTTCACGGTGGGTGCCCATCTCGGCGATGTGGCCGCTTTCAATAACGAGGATACGATCGGCACGTTTGATAGTGGACAAACGGTGGGCGATGACAAAGGATGTGCGGCCGCGCATGACAGCTTCCATGCCGGATTGGATCAGGGCTTCGGTGAGCGTGTCGACCGAACTGGTGGCTTCATCCATGATGAAGATCTCAGGATCGGAGAGGACAGCGCGGGCGAGACTGATGAGCTGTTTTTGCCCAACGGAGAGGAGCACGCCACCTTCACCGACGGGCTCTTCGTAGCCTTTTTCAAATCGGGTGATAAATTCATGGGCGCGGGTGAGCCTGGCCGCGTGTTCAATCTCTTCCTGAGAGGCGTTTAACCGGCCGTAGGCGATATTCTCCTTGATGTTGCCAGAAAAAAGATGAGGGGTCTGGAGGACGATGCCGATGCGGGACTGGATAGCCTCGAGCGAGAGATCGGTGTAATCGTGGCCTCCGATAAGAATGCGACCGCGTTTGGGTTCATAGAAGCGGCAGAGCAGGTTGACGATGGTGGTCTTGCCGCCGCCGGTTGAACCGACCAGGGCGATGGTTTCACCGCGATGGATGGTGAGGTTGAGATCCTTGATGACGGGCAGTTCATCCTCGTACCAGAAGGAGACGTGTTCAAATTGGATGTCACCGCGCATGGTGCCTGGATCAATAGCTTCAGGTTTATTCTGGATGTCGGGCGTAGTATCGACGAGGGAAAAGATGCGCTCGGCTGAGGCGACTGCGCGCTGAAGCTCGGCAAAGACGCGGGCCAGGTCCTGGATGGGCCACATCATGAAGACCATGTAGGAGAGGAATGCCTGAATGCCGCCAATGGTGATACCCTGGAATTGGATTTGCGCGCCGCTGTACCAGATGATGCCACCGATGGCGAAAGCAGAGATGATCTCGACCATGGGCAGGAAAAGAGCGCTGAGCCAGGCAGCGCGGAAGCCGGAACGATACATGCTTTTGGTGAGCTCGCTGAATTCGGCGATGTTCTGATTCTCACGGCCAAGGGCTTTGACCACGCGCACACCAGTGATGTTTTCGTTGTAGGAGGCGGTGATCTTGGAATTGACCTTACGCACCGCGCGGAACTGCTTGAGGATGCGTTTCTGGAATTGAATGGCAATGATGATCAGGAATGGCATGATGGCAAACACGATCAATGCCAGCTGCCAATTGATGGCAAACATGAAAGCGAGCGATGTCATGATGTTGACTGCGCCCCAGACGGCGTCCAGCAGGCCCCAGGTCATCAATTCGGCGACACGCTCGGTGTCGTTGGTGACGCGCGAAATGATCCAACCGACCGGGGTCTGGCTGTAATAGGAGAGCGAGAGTTTTTGCAGGTGGACGAAGAGTGACTGGCGCAGGTCGTAGCGAACGCGTTCACCGAGCACACCCACGAGATAAACGAAAGCGAAAATGGAGACAGACTGAACAAGGATCAGCAGGCCATAGCGAGTGAGGATGGCATACAGGCGCGGGATGTCGCGCGCGATGATGCCCTCATCAACGATCTGTTTGCTGAGATAAGTGAAATAAGCGTCGAGGACGGAAACAGCAATGATCGAGATGAGGAAACCAACCACCCAATGCCAGTAGGGTTTGAGAAGAGCAGCGAGGCGGCTGGTGATCCTGCCACTCAGTTTGCCGGAGAATTCCTGTTCGTCAAATTGATTAACTGGCATGGGAGAGTTCCTCGTTCAGTTCAGTTTCAATGCGGGTCTGCATGTCGTAGATCTCGCGGTAAATACCATCCTGCTGGACCAGGTCAGCATGATTCCCACGCTGGAGGATGCGTCCATCCTTCATGACCAGAATGAGGTCTGCAGTCATGATGCTTTGAATACGATGGGCGATAATGAAGGTTGTGCGGTTTCGCATCAGCACCTGCAGGGCTGCCCGGATGTGGCTTTCGGTCTCGGTATCGACGGAGGAGGTGGAATCATCAAGAATGAGGATGCGCGGATCGCGCAGGAGCGTGCGGGCAATGGCGAGGCGTTGCTTCTGGCCGCCGGAGAGGGTGACACCTTTCTCGCCGACAAGGGTATTGTAACCCTCAGGGAAAGTGAGAATGACATCGTGTACTGCTGCCATTTTGGCAGCGTCTTCGATCTCTGCGCGGGTTACTTCTCTTTTTACTCCATAGGTGATGTTGTCTTTGATGGAGCGTGAGAACAGGAAAGGTTCCTGCTCGACGATGCCGATGGCATCACGCAGGATACGGCGCGGATAGTCGCTGAGAGGGACACCGTCAAGGATAATCTCGCCAGAGGTGTATTCATAGAAACGCGGAAGCAGATTGACGAGAGTGGTCTTGCCGGATCCGGTAGCACCGAGCAGGGCGACCACCTGGCCGGCATCGACGCGGAAGTTGATACTATCCAGGACCTGGTCGTTGTCTTCATATCCAAAAGATACATCCTTGAAAATAATATTGCCCGAGATGCCATTTTTTGGGGTGTGGCTGCCCACATCGATTGGCTCACGGTCTTCCTTAATGATCTTGAAGAGGCGGTCATAGGATACGAGACCGTTGGACATCTGGACGATGAAGCGGCCAAGACCGCGCAGAGGATAAATGATATAGATGACAAGGCCGGCGTAAGCGAGGTACTGGCCAATCGTGATGGTGCCATTGATCGCCATCAGTGCGCCGGCGAGGTAGCCGCCGAGCATCTGGATACCGCAAAGTATATCGGAGATGGGCCAGAAGGTGGAATGGATGCTGAGCAGCTTTTTGCCACGCAGGAATTTTTCCCAGTTGTTGCGCTCGAATTTCTCGATCTCATAAGGCTGGCGGGCAAAGGCTTTGACGACGCGCACGCCACTGAGGTTCTCCTGCAGAGTTGTTGAGAGAATCGCGTCCTGCTCCTGGTAAGACTCATAAGCCTTGGATACCTTCTTGAAGAAGTAGATCGAGGTTATCAGGATAAAAGGAACAACGATGACCGAAAGCAAGCCGAGGCGGGTGTTGATCCTGAGAAGGGCGATGAAGTTAATAATGAATAGCAGACTGATACGGCCGATACCGATGGCCTGGTCGCTATAAAATTGCCGGATGGCGTCGATATCAGAGGTACAGCGCGAAATCAGATCACCGGTATCAGTTTCAGCATGATAGGAAAAGGGTAAGTGCTGAATGTGATCGAAGAGAAAATTGCGCAAACGCTGGACGGTCTTTTCAGCAGTTTTGGCTGCAAAACGGCCGCTGAGGTAGGTAAAAGATCCCTGCAATCCGGCGAAGAGGACGAAGCCGAACGCTATCATCCAGATAGGATATGTTCCGATCTGCTGGGAGATGTAATTATCGACGAAATAACTGAGAAGGAGATATGTGAGAGTTTTTGAATATGCTGAGAAACCCTGGGCAGTTACCGCGATGAGAAAGAGGTGCTGGTAGCCAGATAATAAACGCCATAAACCCTGCAGGCGCTTGGTCGTCAGAATTCGTTTAAGGTCCAGATCCAGGTCGGATCGCTGCGATAGTTTCAATTCTCTTCCTTTGTAAAAATAATTGCGAGACATGATTATATCGTATTCAATTACAAAAGCGTAGTATTGATACAATACGATGAGGACCAGGACAACGAGGCAAGAATGAAGATCACTGAAATCAACACCGAGAAGCGGAAGGAAGTACAGGAATTCATCAACTTTCCAAACAAATTATACGCGGGTTGCCCGCAATGGGTGCCGATGCTCGAAATGGACGCACGGACGATGATGGACCGCAAGAAACATCCTTTCTATACTACATCAGACGCTGTGTTTCTGGCTGCACGGAATGCGGCAGGGGAGATGATCGGGAGGATGGCGATCATTGAGAACAAACCATATAACACGCGCAGCGGAAAACAACGCGCATTTTTTTACCTGTTTGATACCGTCAACGATCCTGAAGTTGCAAAAGCGCTATTTGATCGGGGAAAAGCGTGGGCACAAACGCGCGGGCTGAACGAGTTATACGGCCCGAAAGGATTCGCTGCGCTGAACGGAATGGGGATGTTGTCCAGAGGATTTGAGCACCGGCCAGCGTTTGGAATTCCATACAATTATGCATATTATCCAGAATTGCTCGAAAAGCTGGGATTCGTTAAAGACCGCGAGGTGCTTTCGGGGCATCTGCACCGAGACCTGGAAATGCCCGAGAAGATTGGCATCATTGCGGAAAAAGTGCAAAACAGGTTTGGACTGCGGGTTGATAATTACCGAACGCGTAAAGACCTGGAACGGATGCTGCCGCATATCAAAGACCTGTACAACGGGTCACTGGTGGGCACGTCCGGAAATGCTCCCCTGACGGATGAAGATGTGCGGGCGATGGCACGAACGATCCTGATGGTGGCTGATCCCAATATCATTAAAGTGCTGATGAAAGGGGAAAATGCGGTAGGTTTTTTGTTGGCATACCCGGATATTTCCGCTGCGCTGCAGAAAACGGGCGGAAAAATTTTCCCATTCGGGTGGATTCGAATCCTGTGGGAATTGAAGCGGACGACATGGATCAACATCAATGGCGCGGGAATCATCGATGAATACCGTGGACTGGGAGGAACAGCGGTATTGTTCAATGAAATGGGAAAGAGCGTGAAGACCGGGCGCTACCGGCACGCGGATCTGGTGCAGATCGGGGTTGAGAATGAAAAAATGCGGCGTGAACTGAGCGCATTTGGGATTGATTTCTACAAATCGCACTGCATGTACAGCAAGATGATCGATTAGGTAGAAGAAAAGAGCATCTCAGGCCTGCTCTGCAGATTTCTGATATTTTCTGTTGGCGTAGATCAATGCAAGTGAGAAAAGAATGCTCAGCGCGCCGATGAAGATGAAGAGATCCTGCCAGAATTTAAGAGGGAAGAGGCGGATGAGAGAATCACTAAGGTAAAAGAGCCAGGTATCCCCTTCGAAAAAGATGCGATGAAAAGCTGTGAAGAGCTGATTGAAATTGATTGTGAGAAAGATCAGAACAGCCGCAATGAAAAACAGAGTGAGCCTGGCACCATGCGCGAGGGCGCGCATAAATTGAACTTCATCATTCTTTGATTTGAAGAACAGAAATGAAAGTAAAAATGTGAGGATGAGGAATCGCCAAACCCAGAGCATGGCAATGGTGAGATTGCGGACATCAACCATGTGGGCTATTTCCCTTTGATTGAAGAGAGGGTTGCCATCGGGCTGCTGCGCACCCGCAAAGGTAGAAGTATTAATTTTCCCTGAAATAAAATCGATCGAGAATTTTGCCCACCTGAGACGGTCTGCAAGGGTGAATCCATAGGGATCTGGTGGAAAATTTGGCAGGCGGTATTCGAAGGTGTAAAACAGTGGCGATAGGGAGATGCGCATACCAGAAGTGATGATCAGCAGGGGGGTGAGGGCTAACAGGATAATAAAAATAATCTTTTGTGTCTTCATTGCAGGTTTTGCATTTCTTCAGAGAAGAATAAATTGATAATCATCGCGTTGGTAATCCATTCAATGGGTGCTTTATCATCCGTGAGAACCATTCCACTGACGGGGGCGGGCTGGATATTCAAGAAGGTTGTTTCGATAGTTGAGAGCAGAATTGGCGGTGTTTCATCCTGCGCAGAGAGGTGAATATAATTTGCAACCAGGTTGTCCGGATGGGTTGGGGCTTTGGTGGCGAAGATCATGGAATTGAGTGTACCGGGCAGGTCAACAATATATGCGTTCTCAAAGACCGTATCAATCGTCGCGTAGAGCGTGTTGAGCAGCTCACGATCTTCAAAAATCCGGGCAACATTGATGACCATAACGCCATCAGGGGTTAGCCTGTTAGCGACTGTGGTAAAGAATTCACGCGTGGTCAGATGCCATGGGATGTAAGGGGGGGTGTAGGCGTCGATACTGATGACCTCGTAAAGATGATCATTATGGGTGATGCCCCAGCGAGCGTCTTCGATGAAAATATTGACATGGTCTGCGGAAAGACCGAAAAATTTGATGCCCGCAGTGATAATTTCCGGATCGATCTCATATCCATCGACAACGGTATCGGGGAAGGCGTAATTGATCTGATTGGCGCTGGTGCCCGCAGCCAAACCAAGAATGGCAATACGATCGATGCTATCTGTGAATACTGGCGCGGGATTGAAGAATATTGCTGATAACACTTGCTCCCAGGGCCCGTGGAAATCAACCTGCGTGGGATGGGCGATAGAATGGATACCCTGGCCTTCGTTCAATCGCAACAGATGGTAATCGTTGATATGTTGGACTTGAATGTAGTTATAGACTGATTCCCCTTCGTAAACGATGCCTTCTGCCTGCTTATCATATCCTCTAAACCCGATCAGCGCCAGGAGGATGATGAGCAGCGGCATGATGAGGTAGACTAACAGACGTTTTTTCTCACCATAGAAGCCTAACCCGATCAGGCCAATTATCAGAACGAAGAGACTGATGGTAATGAAAGTGCGGTAGGTGCCAATGAGAGGGATAAGGAGCAAGACCGGTAAAAATGTGCCAAGAAACGAACCAATGGTGGAGACGGTGTAGATCTTTCCGGCCACACTACCTGCTTCCTTTTCATCTTTGATCGCCAATCGCACGGCGAAAGGGGAGGCAGTACCGAGGAGTGTGATGGGAATGGAAAAAAGAATGAGGACAGCTGCAAACGAACCGATCATAGAAGCGCTTTGAAGTTGGTCAAAAGCCTGGCTGGCAAAGCGCAGAATGGGACGTGAGATAACAGGAATGAGGCCAATGAAGAAACCCGCCCAAAGGAGGATGCTGAAGAAAGTCGTGTGTTCTGGTGAGCGGTCGGCCCATTTTCCACCGAGTGAATATCCGACAGAGAGATAAATGAGCATGAGCCCGATGATCGCCGCCCAAACCAGATTGCTGGAGCCAAAGTAGTTCCCCAACAAGCGTGAAGCGGATAGTTCAACCGCCATGACGGCGAGGCCAGCGGTAAAAACACCGATATAGAGGTAGCGACGCATGCGCGAATTATAACCGATGGGAATGTCTGCATAATTGTTGTATGATTGACTTAAAAAAAGGAAAACCTGATGAGAATTGTCTCTGTTTCCGAGATGATCGCAATTGAGAATAGAGCGGATGTGGCGGGACTGTCATACGCACAGATGATGCAAAATGCGGGCGAATCGCTGGCGCAGATTGTGATGAAGCGTTATGGCGGTTTGGACAAGCGGCATGTGCTGGGGTTGGTGGGGTCAGGCAACAACGGCGGCGACACGCTGGTGGCATTAACGATGATGCAGCGTGCGGGCTGGAAATCGAGCGCTTACCTGGTCAAAGATCGGCCTGCGGATGATGCTCTGGTGCGTGAATTGCAAACGATAGGGGGAGATGTAATCCCATATTCTGAAGTTACTGATCAGGGAGCCTTGATCGGGGCTGTGCAGTCTGGTAGCGTGATCCTGGATGGGATTCTGGGCACAGGGTTTACGTTGCCATTGCGAGGCGTGCTTCCAAAAATACTGTCATTGATCGGAGCGTATTCAAAGAATCAAGTAATTGTTGCAGTTGACTGTCCATCAGGGGTGGATTGTGAGAGTGGCGCTTGTGCGCCAGAGACGCTCCATGCGGATCTGACGGTTTGTATGGCCGCAGTTAAAAAAGGTATGCTTGCACATCCTGCGATCGGCATGATGGGAGAGATAATTGGGGCTGATATCGGTCTACCCGAAAATGCCTTTGATTTGAGCGAGATCAAATTAACTGCCGCAGATTGTGATTACGTCAAATTGTTATTGCCACAGAGACCAGCGGACGGACACAAAGGCACTTTTGGGCGATGCATGGTTATTGGAGGATCGATTCCATACCCAGGTGCGCCTTCGTTATCGGCAGAAGCTGCTTATCGCGTCGGCGCAGGGCTGGTATGCTCAGCAATCCCCGCATCTATTTACGAAGCATTGGTAAGCAGGATGCCTGAGTCCACCTGGTTGTTATTACCCCATGAGATGGGCATGCTGAATGAAGAGGCCGCAAGGGTGATCCTCAGCCATAGCGCGAAATATGACGGCCTTTTGATCGGGCCTGGAATGGGGTCTGAACGATCTACACGGGACTTTGTGCAAACATTTCTGAGAAATGGTCAACAAATTAAAAACACGCGATCGATCGGGTTCCTCGCGGATGGTAATAGGGAAGCCATGGACAATGTTTCACAGCCTGTAATGGTGTTTGACGCGGATGGGCTTCGTAATCTGGCAAAAATCGATGGTTGGTATAAGAAGATTGAGCGGGTGGGGGTGTTGACCCCACACCCCGGTGAGATGGCGGCATTAACAGGTTTGACGATCGAAGAGGTGCAGCGAGAAAGGGTGGAAATCGCTCAACAATTTGCACAGAAATGGGGGCATGTGGTGGTGCTAAAAGGCGCATTAACTGTTGTTGCCGGTCCGGATCAAGAATGTGTGCTTATTCCGATTGCAACCTCGGCGCTGGCTACCGCCGGAACGGGTGATGTTTTGGCCGGAATGATCGCCGGATATTTGGTTCAGGGATTAGCCGCTTATGACGCGGCGATTGTGGCTGCATGGTTGCACGGGGTGGCCGGATTATATGCTGAAAGACTTCATGGACAAACCGCATCGGTCCTCGCGCGGGACATTATTACTCAAATCCCGAAAGTCGTAAAAAACACAACGGCACAATGAATTTATTGTGCCGTTATCGATCTAATCGAATGCTGTTACAAACTTAAGATGCTTTTTTAGGTTCGACTGCTTTCTTTGCTTGTGATGCAGTCTTAGCAACTTTCTCTTTACTTTCCTCCAGGAAGACCTGTCCTTTTTCGGAAATCTCAGCGGCTTTCTTCTTGGCTTCGTTCAGGAAGACTTCTGCTTTCTCGACCGCGTCTTTTGCTGCCTTTTCTGCTTTTTCTAATGTTTGTTCAACCGTTTCAGTTGTCTGGTCTTTCAACTCAATCGCTTTATCATGGATCATCGTGCGTGTCTCGGTACCTGATTGGGGGGCGAAGAGCAGCGCGGTGATAGCTCCGGTTAAACCCCCAACCAAAAAACCAAAAACAAATGCTCCAAAATCATCTCTGTCAGACATATTCACTCCTTTTTCTTTTCTCTAATAAAACCGACTAATTCAAATAGTTTTTTACCACCAGCCAGGATGCCCGCCGCTGAAACAATCGGTGCGATCGCTTTCTCTGCAATAAATTTACTGGTGCCCTTTACTGTTTTGACTGTTTCTTTGGTTGAGGTTAGTATTGGCGTGAGCTCATTCTGGATCAAATTGGATAATAATGCCAGTTGGATGATCAGAATGATCAATGCGCCGCCAATCAGCAACGATTCAAAAGCGAGGATAATAATAAAAATATCCCTTACTGTTTCAATATTCTCTGCACCAGAGCGGGACAGCGCAATGATTCCAAATACCATTCCGGTCAAAATTACAAGCATAACCACCGCAATGATAATAAAGATCGTTTTCTTGTTTTGGTCCTGCTTTGAAGTTTCCATATAATTTACAGTTTTTCTGATAACTTCGATTATAGCACATGGAATGATGGTTAATATTATAAATGTATTAGAGGCGAGTAGTGTTTTGCGAAAAATCGGCGAGCATGTTAAACTAACATGTTGTTTATTTGGTGAAAACAGATCAGATGGAACCTTTTATTATTTTTGGATTGGGTAATCCCGGTCGTGAGTATGAGCGAACCCGGCATAATATTGGCTTTATTGCCATTGATAAATTATCGATTGCATGGAAGATCGATCTTTCCCGTGTGCGCTACAAATCCATCAACGGCGAGGGGAGGTTTAACCAAACCAAAGTGATTCTGGTTAAACCATTGACCTTCATGAATCGTTCTGGAAATGCTGTGCAGTCCTTTATCAATTTTTATAAGATCACACCAGACCGAGTGCTTGTAATTCATGATGATCTAGACTTGCCGTTCGGCAGTTTGCGAATTCGCAGCAGCGGCGGTTCGGCAGGCCAGCGGGGGATGCAGTCGATCATCACCAGGATCGGCACCAATGAGTTTGCCCGGCTGCGGATTGGTATTGGACGGCCGCCAGGCCGGATGGATGCGGCGGATTATGTATTACAGAAATTTTCAGAAAAAGACCAGAAAGACCTTGATTTTGTTTTAGAAGCGATTGTCAGCGCTGTTGAAACACTGATCCAAGATGGCGTAGAAAAAGCGATGACACTTTATAACCATTCTGTTCTTGAAGATGAATAGTCCTGCCCTTATTGATTTCAATCAGATACCGGGATATGAAGCGTTAGCCAATGCACTATTTGATAAACCAGGTCAAACGCTCATCAGCTTACCGCGTTCTGTTCGGCTGCCATTTCTTGCATCGCTTCAGAATGACCTGCAGAAAACAATACTGTTTATCACCTCCAAATCCGACAGACTGCAATCCATGCATGACGAGTTTGGATTTTGGAATCAGGCAACAAATCCACTCATTTTTTCTGAGCCAGCACCGCTTTTTTATGAGCGCGCCGCATGGGACATGGGAACGCGAGCTGACCGAATTGACACCTTATTCTTCCTTGCCAACCAACATATCCCTTATCTAAAAAACACAAAACCTGCAGCGGTCATCTTCAGCTCTGTCAAATCGGTTATGACAAAAACAATCCCTCGCAGGGAATTTATTCGTAACTTGATTTCACTCACGATCCGGGGAAGACATGATCTGAATGCAGTCATCCGCAAGCTGGTTAAGTTGAGTTATGAACCAGTCGAAATTGTGACGATGGGAGGGCAGTTTTCGCGACGGGGAGGTATCCTCGATGTCTGGCCGGTGAACGCGGTACAGCCAGTGCGGGTTGAATTCTTTGGCGACGAAATTGATACGATGCGCACTTTCGATCCTGCCAGCCAGCGATCAACGGGCAGTATGGAACGCATTGATATTCCTCCCGCTATGGAGATCCTGCGTTCTATTGATGCGGAAGAGCGCCCACCCAGACTAACGGAGTTTGATATCCCATCATATTATCCAGATGCCGGCTCGATCATCAACTATCTTCCAAAAGATGCGATTGTAATTTTCGACAATGCTGCTTCATTGCAGGCGACCGCCGAAGAGATCGAGTCACAATCCTTAAGGATTCGCGATGAGAATATCACGGCGGGTTTGATACCAGCCGATTCGGGGAGCCCTTTCTTCTCGTGGCCTGAATTACTGGACGAATTGTCCTATCGCTATTCCATTGATTTAGGTTTCCCGCTTGATGAAAGCGGCCATGTAATTTCGCAATCATTCACTCCAAGCCCGCGCTTTGGCAGCCGTATTGGTGACCTATTCAAGTATTTAAACCAGGAAAGAGAAATAATCCATCAGGTTTCTATCGTATCAAAGCAGTGCGAGAGAGTCAGGGAAGTTCAGAAAGAATCCATTGTCGCAGACACGCTGGCCGAATCAATCACATATATTGATGGAAGTCTTAATTCAGGTTGGAAGGTTACCCGTCAGGACGGATCAATTGGCTTATTATTCACTGATAGTGAATTATTCGGTTGGGATTTACCGCAGCCGCGATTTAGGAAACAACGCGCGATCTCTACCCCTGAAACGATCTTTTTCGATTTCAACCCAGGTGATTATGTTGTGCATGTGGATTACGGCGTTGCCATTTTTAATGGATTGGTTCACCGCGCAATTGAAGGTGTGGAAAAAGATTATTTGCACCTTCAGTTTGCAGATAATGATGAATTGTTTGTTCCCATCCACCAGGCTGACAGGATCACTTTCTATATTGGCCCAGACAGCCGTAAACCGAAACTTTCAAAACTCGGATCAGAGACCTGGAAGAATAACCGTTCGCGGGTGCGAAAAGCAGTAAAAGAAATCGCCTATGACTTGCTCGCGCTATATGCCACCCGTCAAACTGTAGATGGATATGCTTTTGGGGAAGATACAGAGTGGCAGCATGCATTGGAATCCAGTTTTCCTTATCGTGAGACGGAAGATCAAATGCAGGCGATCATGGAAGTAAAAGCGGACATGGAAAAAGCGCGGCCGATGGACCGCCTGTTATGCGGCGATGTCGGTTATGGAAAAACTGAAGTAGCGATCAGGGCAGCGTTCAAAGCTGTGATGGATAATAAACAAGCCGCGATGCTCGTTCCTACCACGGTGCTTGCGCAACAGCATTTTGAAACATTTAAGAGCCGACTTTCTCCTTTTCCAGTAAAAATTGAAATGCTTTCCCGTTTCCGCACACCTGCCGAGCAGGCAAAGATCCTGAAAGATTTGAATTCGGGTGAGTTGGATATTGTGGTAGGGACGCACAGAATGCTTCAAGCAGATGTGCAGTTTAATAAACTGGGTTTGTTGATTATCGATGAAGAACAGCGATTTGGTGTAACCCATAAGGAATATTTCAAGCAATTACGGCAGGAGATCGATGTGCTGACTTTAACCGCGACACCGATCCCGCGAACTTTGTATATGGCATTGGCGGGAATTCGTGATATTTCTGTGATCAACTCACCGCCTGCTGAGCGGCTTCCGATCCAGACACTGACCGGACCTTATGATGAGAAAATAATTCGACGCGCAATCATCCGTGAGATTGACCGGGGCGGACAGGTGTTCTTTGTCCATAACCGGGTTCAATCAATCCGTTCGGTGGCCCATCAGCTTGGCAAATTGGTGCCTGAAGCGAAGATCGGCATCGCCCACGGGCAAATGAAGGAAAAGCTGCTTGCGGATGTGATGCAAAAGTTCACGGCCGGTGAGATTGATGTTCTGCTATCGACTTCAATCATTGAATCAGGGCTGGATATTCCGAATGCCAATACACTGATATTGGACCGTGCAGACACGTTCGGTTTGGCTCAGTTATATCAACTGCGCGGGCGCGTTGGACGAGGGTCTTCACGGGCGTATGCATATTTCTTTCATCACAATAATAAGCTGCCAACGCCGGATGGGCTGGAAAGACTTGAAGTGATCGCTGAGAACACTCAGCTTGGGGCCGGGTATTCCATTGCAATGCGAGACCTGGAGATGCGTGGGGCAGGTGACCTGCTGGGTTCCGAACAGCATGGATACATTGCTTCTGTAGGATTTCACCTGTATACCCGATTGTTGACTGAGGCGGTGCATGATCTAAAAACTGGGCAGGAGGTGAGCGATACGATGGGGAGAATCATGGGAGCCCGCGTGGTAAAACCATTGGTTAATATCGAATTGCCGATCAATACATTGATTCCATCGTCATATATTTCTGACGAATTCCTGCGCTTGCAGCTTTACCGGCGCATTGCTGAGCTTGAGACCGAAGATGGAATACGCGAGATCAAAGCGGAAATGGAAGACCGGTTTGGTGATGTGCCGGATTATGTCAATAATTTGTTATTGCAAATGCGGATAAAATTAAAAGCAGAAGAAGCGGGACTACAGTCGATCACCAAAGAGAATAGTAATATTGTTTTACGTTTTCCGATCCCAGATGATAAAAATACAAGTCTGGAAATGCCGGATCTAGGCGCGCATATTCGAAAAGGAAAAAGCGCTTACTGGATGCAGGCTGAAGGTGTTGATGATTGGGAGTTGCGACTGCTTAAAACACTGGATAGTTTGATCGAAAAGGCCAAGGTATCATAATGAAATTCAATTTAAATGCACCGTATCAACCGATGGGAGACCAGCCAGAGGCGATCGAATCCTTGATTCAGGGTGTTAAAAAAGGCATGCGTGACCAGGTTCTTCTTGGCGCGACAGGCACCGGGAAGACATTTACGATCGCAAATATCATCAATGAATTACAAATGCCTGCACTGGTCATGGCGCATAATAAAACACTGGCTGCACAGCTATATGCGGAATTTAAGGAATTCTTCCCGGAAAATGCGGTTGAATACTTTGTGTCGTACTATGATTACTACCAACCTGAAGCATACGTTCCCAGGCAAGACCTGTATATTGAAAAAGAGACTGATATCAACGAAGAGATTGAGCGACTGCGCCTGGCAGCAACTACCGCGCTTGTTTCGCGCAGTGACGTCATCATCGTGGCATCTGTTTCTGCGATTTACGGGTTAGGTAACCCGGAAGCGTATAGTAGTGTTGTTATCCGGCTGCAACAGGGAGAATTATACCGACGCAATGTGCTGCTGCGGCAGCTGATCGAGGAGCATTACTCACGCAATGATATTGAACTTCGGCCGGGCGTGTTCCGGCTAAGAGGTGACACCCTGGATATCTATCCGGCATATGAGAAAGACCTATCATATCGGATCACATTCTTTGGTGATGAAATAGAGCAGATCCTTGCGATCCATCCGGTCACAGGCGAGATTTTGGCTGAATTAGAGAATGTCGAGATCTATCCGGCCAAACATTTCATTACCGAGGAAGAAAGACTTAAGCAGGCCATCAAAGATATTGAAATGGAGCTGGAAAAAAATCTGATCCGACTTAAAAATGATCAAAAGCTCATCGAAGCGCAGCGTCTTGAACAGCGCACCCGTTTCGACCTGGAAATGTTGAGAGAAATCGGATATTGTTCCGGCATTGAGAATTACTCCCGTCATCTGGATCAACGACCTGCCGGTTCTTCACCTTGGACTCTGATGGATTTCCTACCGTCTGATTATCTACTGATCCTGGATGAATCACACATGACCGTGCCGCAAATTCGCGGTATGTATAATGGCGATCTTTCCAGGAAAAGCACGCTAGTTGAATATGGATTTCGTTTGCCATCCGCTTTGGATAACCGCCCCTTGATGTTTGATGAGTTTGAAAAAAAGATGGGATATACCATCTACACATCAGCTACACCAGGACCTTATGAAATGAATAAGGCCGACCAGGTAGTTGAGCAGATCATCCGACCAACCGGCCTTGTGGATCCCGAGATCATCGTGCGTCCGGTGAGAGGGCAGGTGGATGACCTGATTGATGAGATCCGCAAGCGGATAATTAAGAAAGAACGAGTGCTTGTCACAACACTTACAAAAAGAATGAGTGAAGATCTTGCTGAGTACCTTAAGGAGCTGGATATCAGTGTGCATTATTTGCATTCCGAAGTGGAGACGCTGGACCGGGTCGGCATTCTGCGCGATTTGCGGATGGGTGTATATGATGTGATTGTTGGAATCAATCTGCTGCGGGAAGGTTTGGACTTACCCGAAGTATCTCTGGTTGCCATTCTCGATGCTGATAAGCAAGGCTTCCTTCGATCCGCCACTGCCTTGATTCAGACGATTGGACGTGCGGCACGCAATGTTGAAGGGAAGGTGATCATGTACGCGGATTCGATCACTGATGCAATGCGGCAGGCAATTGAAGAAACGGACCGCCGCCGCGTCAAGCAAGAATCCTATAACAAAGAACATCACCTTGAACCCTTTACGATTGTGAAAGAGATCTACGATATCACCGCGCGGCTGTCAGCGTCGTCGTATGTTGCTGATGAACAATCCGAATATTCTGCGGAGGGGCAGCTTAGCATACTACCTAATGATGAGTTGCGGAAATTGATCTCTGAAACGGAGGCGCGCATGAAAAACGCGGCTGATTCGATGGAATTTGAGCGAGCCGCAGTGCTGCGTGATCAAGTTTATGAATTACGCAAAATGCTGGCTGACGCAACGGATGTGCCGCCATGGAAAAGAATATCAATCATCTCCGGTGAGGATTAAAATCCTTACCGGGTGCTGCGAATGGTGAATGGCGGCAGATCTTGGTGCGCTTCACTCCATTCCAGTTCAACATCGGTCACATGGGCCATCTCAGGCCCTTTCTTGATCACTTGAATGAATGCTTCGAGAATGTTACCTGGACCTTCCGCAAGGATTTCGACATTCCCATTGGAGCGGTTCCTCACCCAGCCATGCAGGTTGAGGTTTGAGCCGGTGATGTAGGTGAAATAGCGAAACCCAACGCCCTGAACCCTGCCACTAACGATCAGATGAAGCCTTTTCCCTTTCATATGCAGGAAAATTAATCCTCATCAAAGAAATCAATGTCGCCGAAACTGTTGGCGAGTTCCAGGTTTTCGAGCGCCATCTCAATCATCGCGGATTCTTTTTCGCTGTCGCTTGAATCCAGCATTTTTTCTAATAGGTTCCGAATATCGGTTCCACCTATCATGGAAAGTGACCAAATTGCCTGAAGATGGATCTCATCTTCCGGTAAAGAAAGTTCCAGGATCTCGATGATCGTCTCTTTCGCATCCGCAATTTCTAACTCGCCAGCGGCTTTGATGGCTTCCAATTGGACATCCGGGTCCAGGTCGTTCAACTTGTCAAGGACCACTTTACCCCAATCCTCGTTTGCCGAGCGGCTGATGGCAAATAACGCAGAAATGACCCACTCCTTCTCAGGTTGATTAAGCGCTTCGATGATAAAGCTGTTCACCTGTGTACTGCTAACATACCCAAGAGATTCCAGGATACTTTGTTTTAACATGGCTTTTTGTGTTGAAAGGTATTTCTGGATAAGCGTATCCAGCACTTTTTTAAAGTGTTTCTGAGGGATCTCTTCCAGTTCTCCCAGTAAAACAAATTTTCCCAACCCGGCGGCAGCGGCTGAAGATAAAACGGGGTCTTTGTCTTCCTGCAAAATATTAGTGAAACGGGAAGCAAGATTCAGATCCGTGCATTCCCATAAAAGTCCAATCGCCTCACTTTTTATGACGGGATCATCATCTTCAAGCGCGAAAAAACCAAAATCATCACAGGATATCAAGGTGTCGATTTGCATCAGGTTTTCAAGTTCCTGAATTAGATTTACCTTACGCTGTTGGGAGACTTTGGGCCAAACTTTTTTTACCTTTGCCAGATCATCCTGTGTGATGTCAGAGAAGGATTGCAGAAATTGCAAAGCAAAGGATTCTGTATCGTCGAGAAGGTTTTTCTCGATCTCTTGTGATGAGAATTCAATAAACTCTGCCATTGTAATTATTATGGTAACACAATTGGATTAATGATATCCTGTAAAAATACATACCCCATCAACGCCAACAAGCTGATATAACCAACAAAATGGACAAAATTCTCATACTTTGCCGGAACCCGTTTCTTGAGGAATATCTCTGGCAATATAAAGAGGATTCTTCCCCCATCGAGTGCAGGAATCGGGAGAAGGTTGGAGAAACCGAGCGAGACGGATATTACACCAAAAAACCAAGCAGTATCCAGCCAGGGGGCATAATCTGGCTGTGCAGTTGCCTGTTCCTCCTGGCGAACTTGTGAATAGATATCATAGATACCAACAGGTGAGAGCATGCGCGCATCTTGTGACGCAACTTCACCGCGAATGAGCATCGCTGGAACTGATAATAATTGCCGCACCTGTTCCACAGCTATTTCTGCACCGACTGGTATCGATCTGAGGATAGAGACTTTCTGTGTTGGATTCTGCATCACAATTCCTATTGACCCTTCACCCTGCGGAGGATTAACTCGAGGCGTGACCTGGAAGATGAGCTCCTTCCCGTCCCTGAGGACTGCGAATTCTATCAATGTACCCAATCGTTCCTGTACTAATTGTCCGACATCTGCTATTCCTGTGACTTCGATACCCCCTATGCTTGTAATGACGTCTGCTGGCAGGAGACCGATCTGGGCTGCAGGAGAATCTGGTGCGATCTGTACGATCTCAACCGTATCAATTTTTGGCATTCCAGTATTTGACACAACCAAGCTGAAGAGCAATACTCCGGTGATGATATTCATAACAGGGCCGGCAAACAACACGGCCAAGCGTTTCCATTTATTTGCTGCGTAAAAACCACCCTCGATGGTTGGGTCTTCTTCACCGGAAAAGCGAACAAAAGCGCCAAAAGGAATCAGGTTGATGGTGAAATCAGTCCCTTTCCAGGTAAACAATTTTAGAATCTGCGGAGGGTATCCAAAACCGAACTCATCAGCCTTGATCCCCATCAAACGCCCGATGGCAAAGTGGCCTAATTCGTGAACAAACAGTAATAGACTGAGGGAAATGACAAATTCAAGAATGAGCGAAATATTGTTCATGACCCTGATTATACTGTCAGGTAGTTAATGCCATATATAAATAATATAAATCTTTGGAGAGAGGAATTCAGATCACCCGTGCGCCTTTGCCAGTTTTGGCGACGAGAATTTTTTCAACACCGGGATAATCACGGAATGACTTTTCAATGGCTGGGACGCTAGCTGCTGTGCAGATCACATGTACATTGGGTCCCGCGTCCAGCGTATAAGCGCATGCAACCCCTTTTTTTCTAAGGTCCCGCACCTCTCTCATGATTGAGAGCGATGTTGGCTGCCAGTAGTTGATGGGCGGGTCCGAGGTCATCATCACCGCGTGCATCATATCACTATCCAGTTCAATGATCGCAGCTAATCTTTCAAAATCCTGCTTGAGGATAGCACTGCGGCAGATTTCCAGGCGGCGTTGAGCGTCCAGAATGCGTGCTGATTGGAATGGGCTGGTGGCTGCCCGCTGATGCCCATCGGTAGAACTGATCGCTTTTTCTTCTGCGGTAACGACAATAATGCAGTCATGAAGATCCCAATGATCTTCCAGCGCGATTGAGGTGGCGAAGGATTGTTGATGGGAAGTCCCTTTTTTCCACTCTGTAAAGCCAGCTGGAATGGAACGGCAGGCAGACCCGGAACCCAATCGGGCAAGCGCTGATATCTGATGTTGATTAAGATTTAACTGGAAAAAATCATTCAGCGCAAGTGCCAACGCTGCAAAAGCAGAAGCTGATGATGCGATGCCTGCTCCCATGGGAAAGTTATTTTGACTTTCAATGCGAAGAAAGCCCTGGAACCCATATAATTTTCGGGCCATTTCCAGAAACGCAGACAGGCGATTTACTTTTTGTGGTTCCTGTAACAATCCATTGATCGTCAATGAGTGCTTAATTTGATTGTCGGCATATTCAATTGTGGTTATTGTCTCCAAACCGTCGAGGTTCATTGAAATGGAAGCATTCGACGGTAGGCGCAAGTTTGGGTCTGCGTTCCCCCAGTATTTGATAAAGGCGATATTGGGATGTGCGATAGCAGTTGATTTCTTTTGCGCCATGGAAATTTTTACTTTGAAGTAGTAATGGCCAGTATCTTTCCCGCAGGAGAGGTCTTTACTTTTATCGTGATGGGAAGACTGATGCCATTCTCTGTTTCAGCATTCGCGGAATAGGTTAGCTGAAAATTGCCATCCGGCAGTGTTTTCTGCATCGGTTGAATATCCTTTAAGTAAGGAAATTTCCGATATATCTCCTGATTCGTTAGAAACAGTGTATTCTCATCCATTTATCTACCGGTGGCTTTCCTGCTTTTATTGTCTTTGCGAATGAAAGCCGGTATCTCCAGTATATCGTGATATTCATCTGTTAGCGAATTTGGATTTGAGTCAATGGATTGATCATGTGAAGAAATTTGATTGGATTCCGAAAGATGATTTTTCGACCATGAAAAAGGATAAGAGATAGCAGTTGCACCAATGCCTGTCAGCAAAAGGGATGTGTTTATTATTGGTCCCATTTCTTTTGCGGCAAGGATGGGTGTGATGGAAGGTTTTGCGGGAAATTTCTCTTCTAATAAACTGACAGCAGAATATACTTCTTCGATGCTCAGATCGCCGGTCATCTTTAATAAAATTTGGTCTGCAGAAAATAACTGATCGCTATCGACCAATGGAAGATGGAATGCATTGGTGACGGCGTCTGGAATGCGATTGTGCCCAACGCCTTCGCCCGTGATGATAGCTATTCCCTGATGGGATTGCAAGGCATGGATCACATATGAAAGATCAATATGCATTGATGAAGAATGGTCAATCAGGTCAAATAAACCAGAAAGAAATCTTTTCAATGGCGTGTTAGCCATCTGGAATGCATGAGAAAGGCTGGTGTCGGCTTCTGCCTGTGACAGCAATCTGTCGTTGGGGATGGTGATGAGTGTATCTGTGAATTTTTGTAAAGCGGTAGTTGCATCGTACGCATTTGATTTTCGGATATCTGATTCAAACGAAAAAGGCAATGACACAAACGAAATAGTTGGCACATTTAGCGACTTGGAAATCCTGGCTGCGATTTCTATTGCGCCTGACCCTGTGCCGCCACCCATTCCGGCTGTGAGGACCAGCAGGGAAACGTCTTTGATCGTATCAATCAAACTTTTATACGACTCTTCAGCCGCCCTTTGGCCCAATTCAACATTACCACCTGTTCCCAATCCATTGCAGACTCTCTCGCCGAGCAGGATCTTATTTGAAGATTTGCACTGCGAAAGATTAAAGGAATCTGTGTTGGCTGCAACAAGTTCCAGGGTAGGATTTTTGAGATCTGAAAGGCAGGTAATAGAATTACATCCACATCCCCCAAAACCGATTACTTTTATCAGCGGCGAGCCTGTTTTTTCCATCATCATTCCCATTTCTTTAGATATTCAATGTATTCAATTCTGATAAAGAAAGCACCTTGACGATATTGGCATCGCTAAGGATTGCCCGATATTCATTACTAAATGTGTCTTTATCATCTGTGATCACAACCAAATAAGCCGATTTGCATCCTTCTACCAGTGAGTACCCCACGTACGGTTTATGCATTTTGATATAACGATCGAGGGATGCCAAAATGGCAGGTGTCTGGTTTTGAAGAGGGTGGTCGATAAAAATATATCGTCTGTAGGGAAAGTCATCAATACCTTTGATCATCTTTTCTGAAAATGGAGGGCTACTCGCCTCAATGTTCTTGAATTCTAAAGACGGGGAAGTGGGGGTTGTGAATGTGGAAGAACCTTGATGGTCAGACCCAAGGGTTGTGGAGAAACAGCATGCAATCACATCCGGACCGATTGGTGATAATAGACGGTCAGGATTATCTAAGTCATACACGTTTTCACCTGATAGCAAGCGCATTGCCTGATCGCATGAGAGGGCCCGATCATCTATTATCCGTGAATCAATTTCCTCGTCAGGGCCGGGTGCACCCGCTGAGAAGATGATGATGGGAATCCTGGTACTAAAAATCTTATTCGCGATTTCTGAGTACCATTCAAATAAACGGAAACCTTGATGGTTTTGGGTTTCAGGGCTGGACGCGAAGGGCGAGTAATTTGGCCATTTCTCTTTTCCGCCGGCACCCCAATCGAGGGGATGATGATGATGCCAACCGTAAGCCGCGATGACCAGATTTGAAAGGAGTGCTGAATCTGCTTTTCGTTGAATATATTTGAGGGTGTTTTCCAAGAATGCGAGATCCCAATAATCGCCACCGGGAAAAAGAGGAGAGAGAACAGGGCAAATCCCATTCCCGACACATAGTTGTGCAAAATCGAGAAAGAACTGTGAATGCGTTTCGACAACATCCTCTTTCATCCACTTGATATCCCCCCAAAAAGACCTCATGTTTGGTTGCTCGAATAGACAAGCGTATTTGACACCCCACTTCGCATAAACTTGAACGAGAATTTCAACCTCTGATAAACCTTCAAATTCATGCATGTTTTTTGCAAAATTTACGATGAGGTTGATATCCTGTTTAACCAAATAGCGAATGAATTCCTCGGGGATCGCACGCTTTGAGGGGTTTTTTAATAGCAGCCAATTCGCACCTTTGCCTTTGATCTCTTTGGCCAACCTTCTTGCATTGGGAATAGAATAGCCCTCATCTTGAGGGTGATAATGAAACCCTATCCTTTGTAAATTAGATTCGACTTCCCGGGAAAAATGTTCCATGTATTAAATCAATATAAATTGGTTATGGAAGTATCCTTGCAAGATAAGTGCCAAAAAAACATTATCATTCTGCTATAATCGCTAAAATGATTCTCATTACTGGTGGGACAGGTTTTATTGGGTCACGGGTTATTTTGCGGCTTATCCAGGGCAATATTCCGTTTAAAGTTTTACTGCGCCCAAAAAAAGAAATGACACGTTTACCGCTGGATTTGCCCATGCAGGTGGTTGTGAGCGGTTTAACCGATCGGCGTAGTTTGCGCTCTGTTCTGAGCGGGGTGACAACAATCCTTCACTTTGCAAGCGCTGAAAATGAGATGCCCAATCCGGATTTTGAGGCGGTTGAGGTGGATGGCACCGATGTATTATCAAAAGCAGCAAAAGACGCAAGAGTAAAAAAGATCCTGTATTTGAGCCGGGTCGGGTCGGACATCAATTCAGTGTATCCAATTTTCCGCGCAAAAGGATTAGCAGAAAAGATCATCCGTACTTCTGAATTAAATTTTCAAATCTTAAGATTGACGGATGTTTTTGGCGACGGCGATCATTTTGTTGATGCATTCTCCCGCTTTATCCGATCGTCCCCTGGATTGCTCCCGCTATACGAGCGCGGTGAGTCTATTCTGCAACCACTTTGGATTGAAGATCTTATCTCAGCGATATTCATCTTGATCAACAAGCCAAATTTTGAGAATAAAGTGATATCTGTAGGCGGCGGAGAATATTTTGATTTACGTTCGATCCTAAGCATGATCATGCATACAAGCGAAAAGCGGCGATTGATGATGCCGATTGCGCCGGCGTATTTGCGTTTATATAACCTGTGGTTCCGCCAATCTCGCGCCGGTTTTCCATTATCGAATAAGTGGCTGGATTTGCTGGCAATCAATAGAACATGCGGGCTCGATTCTTTGCCAAAGGCATTCAATATCCTGCCAGGGCGTTTTAAACATTATTTAGAAAGCCCGGGTATTCTCGATTAAGAAAACGTCTGACGCGTAGGGCCCAAAATCAAAGGTGATCAGCTGAGCGTTCAGGTCGATTTCAAAATTAATCATCTGATTGGGGCAGCCAGAAAGACTTTTCAGATTGATTTCATCGAAAGCAATATCTGTTGATAATTTCAATGTGCCTTGCACCGGGCTTGCGGAGTTATTAAAGACGAACAGGGCGGATTGATGATGATGTTTGTTTGAAAAAATGATCACATCGTTGATATCATTGCCATTGAAATCCAACAATTCATGCAGCATAAAATTTTCACTTGACGCGAAAAGATCTCTATGTTTTAAGAGCGGTGTGATCACGCGCTGATGTTCTCTCAATAAATCGCCATCTATGATTTCATCCATATAAGGCATCAGGAAATCCATTCCATATTTTTCGGTGAACCCCTCAATTTGCCCGTGGCCAAACATCGGCAACCCGGGCAATGTGCAAAGCAGTGTGCATACACCGAAATATTTTTCTCCTTTGCCAAAAAGACCAATCGCAGGGTCTTCATCGGGCGTGGTTTGATAATTCACAAGGTGTTCAAGCGCATCGGATTGGGAATTTTTCATCGTGCGAAGGAAGGTCTTGAATTGTTTATTCTCTTCCTCCTTCATCATGTTCATAAACGCACTGTTATAGACCCGATCCATTCCAATTTGCTGAATAAAATAGCTTTCCATCAGCCAGAAGGCCTCAGCCATCAATAGTGTGTTTGGCTGATGTTGCTGAATGTCCTGCATGACATTCGCCCAGAATTCCTGCGGCATTTTTTTGTCGAATTGAGCATTGCTCATGCCATATTTTTCGCGGGTGGGAATACAGCGCTGACCATCATCACCTGGGAACCATAATCTCTTATAGTGTTGCCGGGTGAGCGTCATGGCTGCATCCAGCCGAATGATGTCAAAATCCTCTGCCACATTCAGAATAGTTTTCCGTACTGCTTCGCGCACTTCAGGTACAAGGTAATTCAATTGCGCAGTGTCATTCCATGGCATGCTGGTACCGTCATTGCCATGATAAATGTAGCTCTCTATTCCCGTCTCATTATTCTTGTAATAGAAAACTTCAGCCGCTCCGGTTTGATCATAATAACCTTCCTCAATTCGTATCTGGACACTGTCTTGCGGGGATAGGTTTGGTGAGTTAAAAACAAAATCCTGCGAAGGATTATTTTCGGCTTGAATGTACCAATCTGGATGGCGGGCCAACCAGGGGGAGTCGAGCCCTGTATGGTTTGGCACTATGTCACATCCGATCTTCAACCCAGCAGCATGTGCGTTATCACGAAATTTAAGGAAACTTTTTCTTCCACCGAGCGATTCAGCGATCGTGTAAGAAATGATTGAATAGGCGGAAGCTGCTGCGTTTTCAAACCCATAAAGGGATTTTATTTTTCTTGATGCCTGACTGCGTTCCCAGATGCCGATCAACCAGATCCCATTAATGCCAAAATTTTTGAGTGATTCCAACTCTTCAATTGGAATCTGGTCAAGTACAGTTATTGGATGGCCATATTTTTGAGAAAGCTGGTGTAACCAAACATAGGTGTTTTTGGCTATTAGAACCAGGTTCCTTTTCCATTGATATATTGAATCAGCATGTGGCATCGTACCTATAAGTGTAATTTATTTTACTGACAACAATCCACTTATTTCAGTAGTTCCTTATGGAAAAACTGTTGAGAGCCCTCAGAATTGATTAGATGGATGATGCCCGTTGTTAGAAGGGAATCCAGAGTTTGTTGGATATCACAAATTTCCCATCCGAGTAGTTTCTTTACATCATTTATTGTTGCAATGCCATTGGATAGGAAATAAGCAGACAGAATCATCTCTCGTGCCAGATCCATTGAAATATTACTCGCGTTTATTATTTTTTTCGGAAAATAATGCTCCACTGTATCGTAGAGGTACGCATAGCGCCAGCGGCCTTTTTCAGAGATACCGATTGGCAATATCTGCAAGTTTTTTTGAAGATTCTCGAGTGACCGATCGAATTCACCGGATGAAAATGTAAGTAGTGTTCTTATTCTTTCGCGCAGAGAGATTGAATCCAGAGGTCCAGAAGAAAGAAGGAGCGAATATATCTCTAATTCAATTCGGGAAAGATTCCCAATACGGTGAAGATATTCGAAGTCCTCGATGGTATGAAATGCGTTTTCGCAAATCGTAATAAAATATTCCACCATATCGAGTGAAATAATGGTGCTCTTCCTGCGCAGAATTTTGGCATAATACCATTTTTTCTGATTGAGAAGGTTGTCTTTCCAGCGCCAGGTGATATGACCGGGATCGTCATGATTATTTGGGACAGGACGGTCTCCGGCGGTTGCCCCCCATAAGGAAGGCAGCGGAATTCCCTGGATCGGCCAGAAAAAGATGAATTTACGTTCATTAAGGAAATTTACTGCCTGGGATTCAGAATGGATTCGCAATTCTGGCAGGAAGCGATAGGTCCTCTCTCGATACTTTTTTATTTTTTCTTGCGATAAGGATGGGTTAGATGACATTGGTCATTATATGTGTGATGATGTTAGACCCGCTCCCACCGATATTTTGAGCCATGCCAAATCTCGCATTGCTTATCTGGTTTGCGCCTGCTTGCCCGCGCAGCTGCTGTACCACTTCAACAATTTGGAATAAACCGGTTGCCCCCACAGGATGACCGCGTGCTTTTAATCCACCCATAGTTGCAACTGGCAACCGCCCTTGAAGCGATATCTCATTTTCAATTGCCATTCGCGGTGCTTGCCCGCGCTCAGCAAATCCACAGGCTTCTAAAGAAAGTGAAGCCATAATCGTAAAGGCATCGTGATATTCAAAAAGGTCAATTTCGCGGGGGGATATTCCTGCCTGTGCATACACCTGTTTGGCTGATTGTTCGGCAGCATATAGCCACAAAGGATCTTTACGCGCATGGACTGCAATTGTGTCGCTGGCAGCCGCCGATCCGGCAACGATGATGGGGTTATGATCTGCGGATATGAAGGCGTTGTCAAGCGGGACGATGATCGCCGCTGCAGCGCCATCACCGATTGGGGAAGCATCGAGTAACGTAATCGGTTCGCAAATGGTAGGAGACCGATCAAATCCTTCCTGAGATATAGACATATGAAACATCGCGGATGGATTATGGATACCGTTATTATGCGCATTTATCGAAAAATTTGCGAAATCAGAATGATTCCATCCATATTCGTGCATGTAACGCTGCATGATAAGGGCGTTCAATCCGACAAATGATACTCCATGATCCACCTCCCAATCTGCATCAGCGGCAGTGGCAAGATAGGCAGTGGTTTCTGCACCCGGTGAGTCTGTCATCTTTTCTGCGGCGGCAGCCACGGCAATATTAACTTCGCCCGATGCAACAGCCAATACTGCTGCCCGGAATGCGGCGGAACCCGAACTACATGCGGATTCAATGCGGATACTTTCTGCGCCGCGTGATCCAACCCAATCAGTGATATACGCTCCTAGATTTTGTTGATTATTGGCTGCTGCTGACATCATATTGCCGGTGAAAAACGCATCCGCCGTTGATAGATTTGCGTCCTGCAAAGCTGCTAAAATTGCGTCACCTGCAAGTTCACGCATTGATTTATCCCAATTTTCTGCAATCTTGGTTTGTCCAATTCCAATAACAGCCACTTTTCGCATAAAATCTCCAATACCTATCAATAATTATAGGTACAATCACTATCATGTCCTATCAGATTTATAAGAATAATTAAGAAGGTGCCATGAAAATATTTGATGTGACCATTCCCGTATCTGAAGCAACCCCTGTCTGGGAAGGGGAGAAAGGGGTTGTTATTCAACGATCAGCTGAGATTGGCGAACAAAGTGATTACAACGTATCTTATATTACATTGGGATTACACACAGGAACGCATCTTGACGCGCCTTTCCATGTTCATAAAGCCGGTAAAACAGTCGATATGATCCCAATAGAAAAGTTGATAGGTCCCGTACAGATTGTCGAGATCCCTAAATCCGCGGTAGTGATCGATCATACGACTTTAGCGGGGATGGAAATTGATGAGTCTATCAAAAGAATCCTTTTTAAGACGGAGAATTCAAATTATTGGAATGATAATCTAGCCCAATTCACCCGTAATTATATTGCCCTCAATACCAGCGGCGCGGAATATTTAGTATCTCTGGGTATCGAGATGGTGGGAATTGACTTCTTTTCAATTTCCGATTATCACGATTTGATAAATCCACACAAAATCCTGCTAGAGAAAGGTGTCGTTGTGATTGAAAACCTTGATCTCAGGGCAGTCAGCGCTGGTGTATACCAGTTTTACTGCTTCCCCCTGAAAGTTATTGGAACCGATGGAGCGCCTGTGCGCGCTGTTTTGATTTCTGGTCAATATCCAGACACTGGTAAGGTATAACCTCCGTCAACTACGATCACCTGTCCGCGGATCATTTCTGCTTTTTCACTGCAAAGGAAGACTGCGGTATTCGCCACATCTTCAGGCAGAACCAGACGTCCAGCAGGCGTCTGATTAATGGCGTTTTCAATAACCTGCTGGTTTTCCATGAATGCAAAATGCTTTAGCGCGTCTGTTTCTACAATGCCAGGTGAAATGGCGTTAACAGAGATGCCGATTGGCGCAAGCTCGACAGCAAAATAGCGAACCAGCGCATTAAGGGCAGCTTTGCTTGCGCCAACAGAAATATAATCTGGCAAGACGCGGTCTGCACCAGGGCTGGTGATAGCGATGATTTTTCCACGCCCGGTTTTCAGCATCAAAGGCACTGCCAGCTGGGTTCCCTGCAGGAAAGCGCGCGCATTTACATTGATAGTGTGCTCCCACCCGCTAATCTTTTGCTGCAATCCTGGACGGTTAAATCCGGACGCCGCATTGCTGATGAAGATATCCAACTTCCCAAATTCAGATTGGATAACCGAAAAAAGTTTTTCTATAGCTTCCTGATTGCCCACATTCGCGCGAACGATGATCGCCCTCCGTCCCAACTGTGTGATTTCTTGCGCCACCTCGTTGGCAGGATCCTGGTTATGCACATAATTGATGACGATATCCGCACCCTCCCTTGCAAACGTGAGCGCAATCTCCCTGCCTATTCCCCTACCAGATCCGGTTACCAGCACTGTTTTACCTTCGAATAACATGAGGACCTCCAAAACGCGTATAAAATCTGTATATGAAAGAATGATAAGTATTATATGTAAATTACAATAATGGACATTAGGAAAATTTATTTAATGGAGCTGGTATGAATCAAGAAAGAAAAACCGAAATTCACGATATCATCATCTTAGGTGCAGGCCCGGCTGGATTGGCAGCAGCATTGTATGCTGCTCGGGCTGATCTCAACCCGCTGGTGTTAACAGGGACGCAGATTGGAGGACAGGCTGCATTAACTCACCAAATCGAAAATTATCCGGGATTTCCAGATGGTGTGGGTGGGGTGGAGCTATCTGATCTTTTCCAGAAAAATGCAGAAAGATTTGGTGCAGTACTTGAATTTGACAATGCCACCAGTGTTGATCTAACTGAGCGGCCTTTCACAGTGAACACATACGGAAATACGTATAAAACTAACTCCTTGATCGTTACAACAGGAGCTAGCCCAAATGAATTGGGAATTCCTGGTGAACAAGAATTCCGCGGCAGGGGTGTTTCGTATTGTGGCACATGCGATGGCTGGTTTTTTAAGGAAAAGAAAGTTGTTGTTGTAGGTGGCGGCGACAGCGCGCTGGAAGAAGGGATCTTTCTGACGCGATACGCTACATCTGTTACGATCATTCACAGGCGGGATGAATTACGGGCAGGGGCGATCTTGAAGGAGCGTGCTTTCAATAATCCAAAGATCTCTTTTATTTGGGATACGGTGGTCAAAGAAATCAAAGGGGATGAAGGTGTCGAGAAGGTCATAACCGAAAATGTGGAAACCGGAGAAATTTCAGAGGTTGCAACGGATGGGTTCTTTGTTTTTATTGGACATACTCCAAACTCGAAAATGTTCAAAGGACAGCTGGAGATGGATGATGCAGGATATCTGATTGTCGATAAACGCATGCATACCAGTGTCGATGGTGTGTATGCAGCCGGAGAAATTGCTGACCCGCATTTCCGCCAGGTGATCACATCTGCTGGCATGGGCGCCGCCGCTGCGATTGAAGCGACGCATTTTCTTGAGAATGAAGGATGATATTGGTTGGATATATAAAAAATCCGGAGTTGGAAACCCCGGATTTTTTTTGCTTATGGTGTAGTTCCGATCCCAGTCCAGGCAAATACACGTGGCGTGCTCTGTGAGCCAGCGGGAACCCAGATAGTATCTCCAGTGATTGTTGTTCCAGAAGGTCTCACTGGTTGAATCCACCAGCGGATTATATGCGGCGAATTGCCGGCGGGCCTGAAACTAGTTGGTATGATGTATTTTGTGTCCTCTGTATAATCGACCAGCTTTTTTCCCTGGCCTTCAGTCAGGTCTTCAATCGTTACTGCATATAATTCATTTTGTAACAATCCGCCAATTGCTGCCCATTGCAAGGTAACGGTATCATTTGTTCCTGAAAACACTTCACCATCGGCCGGAAGCAGAAGATTTGTTGGCGGATATGGTGGCGGAAAAGTTGCGGTTGGGGTCGGGCCGGCGGTTGGCAGGCGTTCACACAACGGGACTTCGATCAATTGTCCACTGAAGATGTTATTTGAAGTGAGTCCGTTATAGGTTTTGATGGATTCCACCGAAACCCCATAATTTGCTGCGATACCGCTGAGGGTATCATTCTCACCAACCCGAACGGGTGCGACATCACAGGCAGACCCTACCGATTGCACATCACTTGGTGTGCTGGTTGGGAGGGGAGTGGGTGTCGGGGTTGGCTGGGGGACAAGAATTGTTTGTCCCTCGCTCAGAACACCGCAATCGGGAGGCAGATTATTGAGGTCAGCAATACTGCGAACCGAAACTTCATAAAGCACGGCTACCAGACTGCAGGTGTCTCCAGCTCGAATTGTGTATTCAAGCGGGGGTAGTGGCGTAAAGGTTGGTTCAGGTGTCAGTGTGACGGTTGGCGTCGGGCTTTGCTCGAAAGTGGGGGTAGGGCTCACTGTTGGTGTCGCCTCTGGTGCAGCCATTTGTCCGGTGCCGCGCAGGACGAGAAAGATAATCCCGCCGCCGATGGCTAAGAGAATGACTAACAGGCCAATGGCCAATGGTAAACTGAGCGTAAATTCAGGCAACCTCTGTGAGCGTACAGTTTTAGCTTTCTTGGTCTCGCTTGAAATGGAAAATGTCCTACCACAAACAAGACATCTGGTGGCATTTTCACTTAACCGAGTACCGCAGGTGGGGCAAGTTTTGGAATGATTATTTTCTGGACTCATATTATGATATTCTAACCGTATTTCGGTGTCAAAATTCGACGAATTATACCATTTAAGGGCATAGAGAATTTGAAAAGTTACAATGCACGATAAAAAACTATTAAGCCTTTATATCCATATACCATTTTGCAGAACACGCTGCGGATACTGTGATTTTAATACCTATGCGGGAAAAGACCATTGGATCCCAGAATATATGAAGGCTTTGTTGCAAGAGATTATTCACTTTTCTACGAGAGTGTGTGAAGAATTTTCTATCGGCACCATCTATTTTGGAGGAGGAACACCATCAATAATTTCCCCGGATTATTTTCGCGAAGTATTAAGTGTTGTGAGAAGTCATTTTGAAATATCCGATCAACCGGAGATAACGTTAGAAGCGAATCCTAATGGACTGTCGGAAGACTATTTGAAGGCGATAAATGACATGGGAATAAATCGGTTGAGCATAGGCATGCAATCTGCGGTTCAAGAAGAGCTGGAAATCCTGGAGCGCAAGCATACCCTGGAAGACATTCAGAATGTGGTGATGCAGGCACGAGCGAGCGGTATGACCAACCTCAATCTTGATCTGATCTACTCTATCCCGTCTCAGACATTGCAATCGCTGAAAAAATCGGTCAATAGCGCCATCCTTCTTGCCCCCACCCATCTGTCTATCTATGGGTTAATTCTTCACGAAGAAACTGTATTGTTAAAAAGAATCAAGTCAGGTATTTACGATATGGTGGATGAGGACCTGTCAGGGGATATGTACGCGTGGCTGATGGAATATTTACCAACGAAAGGGTTTGGACAATATGAGATTTCCAATTGGTCAATTGCTGAAGAATACCACAGCAGGCATAATTTGCAATATTGGCATAACCTGGATTACATAGGAATCGGGGCAGGTGCGCATAGCCATTTAATGGGATACAGGTGGAATAACGTGTTAGGAATTCAATCCTATATTCAAGGAGTGAAGGAAACAGAAGAAGGTGCCTTCTTTCATCCGTCTGTTCAAGAAAAACAAAAATTGCTTAATGAGGATATGGTTAAAGAATCAATGATGATGTGTTTGCGCCTCACAAAGGAAGGGGTAAATATTAACTCACTCAATATGCGGTTCAACGTTGATATACAAGAGACCTATTCACGAGAGATAAAGAAATTATTACAAATATCATTGGTCGAGATGCTGGAGATCGAGGGGGAGATGCATTTACGGCTTACAGATAAAGGGCGTATGCTTGGTAACCATGTGTTCATGGAATTCATTTAGATTGATCAATAAACAAAAACTGGTGTATGAAAATCCGTGATTGAGGCATCAGGGTAAGGAGTTGACCATCGATAGATCCATTTAGCCTCTTCAGGCAGCATATTGATGCAGCCAGCGCTCATGACAGTACCATAATTATTATGCCAATAAGTGCCGTGAATCGCTACGCCAGTTTGCGGCTCGAAATATGATACCCAAGGGACACCGGGTAAAGTTTTATACTCTTCAGATGCATCTGATCGCAATGAACCATCACCCATATGAACCGATGGTTTTTTTGATCGGACAATATGGTTCCCTTTTGGTGTATCTGTGGGGATTATATCTGGATTCAAACTGGTGCTTATCCTGCCAGTTGATACATAAAAATCTTTCACGACCCGCCCATATTCCAGCGCGCGCAATGATTGATGATCAATAGAGATTTCGATGCTTTTATCTCTTGGAAGGACATCCAAATGGATTGGTGTCAATTCATCATCGTCAACCATGCGCAAGTGTTCAGCCAGGACATAATATGATGTGGTCAGCAAGGAATCATTGATACGATAATATAGTCTTCCGAGCGGTCCTTCTACAATTTCATGCACTCTATGTGTAGATCCATAAAATAATGTGTAAAAAGGTTCCCAGTTTCCGCCGCTGCGAATGCGATATGAAGTTGAGAAGGGAACGGTGACCTCCATCAGCGAGCCGATTGATGGAAATTCCCGAATGATAGGATTCAAATGGTTTTTCACTTGCTGAACATAACCGCTATGCACATATCCGCCCCATACACGGTACCAGATGGGATTATATCCAGGTCCGTCCGGTGATTCAACCGCTTCATAAATATGCAGCAGGTCATTGAAAAATCTTTGGAATTTGATCCTGCTGAACTCTGATGGTTGAGAATAGACACTTAATGAACCAATAGTCACACGCCCTAATTGGGTTAAAGCGCCCAGTTCCTTAAACGAACGGCCGCCACCAGGCAACAGGCTGGCGGAAACGCCAAGAGCAATATTTTTTAAGAAATCACGCCTGTTCATCATTTTTTTGCGATTATACCTGACCCATAAGGGAAGTTCGTATTCATGGCAGAATCTTTCGTAACAATAAATGAGGATCTACTCTACGATAATAATGCTTAAATGCCGCCTGTTCTTTTAGAATTATATTAAGATTTTGTTGAATAGCAGTAAGTTTTGATGGGTCAGATAGCATATTGTTTCGGTCAATATGTACGAAACCGCCCGAAGAATCGCTGATGAGAATATCGCCATGAGCTTGAAACCACCCTATACCCAGATTTATCGCTTTTGTGGGCATATTCAATTGTGATGCGATATGATCTATCGATATGAGGTGTGTTTCTTGATTGAGGTGGCGCCTGATACGCTTGCCTATTTCACGCAGTAACGATTGGAGATCCAGCATTGGTTGATCAAGGTCAAAAAGCAGCAAGTCTTTAGGTGCGGTTTTGTTGATCAATTCTGCCAGTAGACGGATATCGGCCGGTGCGGTCAGGATTGCCAGCGATGATGCTCGCGATAAATCACAGCGTGACCGCAGCCCATTAATACCCGGAGGTTTTTTAATTCCTTCGAACCAGATTTGAATACCTGGGAGTTGGATTTTGACCTCCGACAATCGCTGTAAAGGATTATAGATCGCCCTGAGATCGGTCAGATTTAGCCGGGTTTTAATGAGGTCTGGTTGGGCGTCTGCGGAATAAAGTGCTGGTCGGGCATCAACATATTCCAGTTCAAACTCGCGATTCACCCGAAAATCATTTGGTACGATTTTATAAGCGAGGTCGATCTGGTCACCTTGATTCCATTCCTTTACCGTATTCCAGCAGGTTACTTGCTGGATATCCCCATTGATGTCCTGTAGGTCCAGTTTCGCATATTGATCATTGCTGCCAAATTTTCTAAATTGCTGAACTTTGAGGTTTCTGGATGCAAAAATAGGTTGTGGGTTGCCAGGGCCAAAGGGGGCAAGTTGGGCTAATTCTTTCAATAATTCCTCTTGAATGAGCGCGAAGGGGATGAAATGATCGATATTCAGGACAGGCTGTTCCATTTTTCCTGTCATGCTGCTTACAGTGGCGCAGAGGCCGCTTGAAAAACCTAAGAAATTTTTTTCTGACATTCTCAGCCCGCCTGCCATGGCATGCCCACCGAAATTCATCAACAATTCTTTATGATTTGCAATCGCAGAAGTAATATCAATGCCCGGTATAGATCGAGCTGATCCGGAAAGAACGTCATCATCCTCACGCAGAAGGATTACAGGCCGATTAAAGGTTTCCGCTAATTTACCTGCGGCTATGCCCATCACTCCTGTTTGCCAGCGCGGATGCTTTAACAGGATCACAGATTGTCGCGCGATCTCTGAAGACTTTTCAATCATTTGATTGGCTGAATAAAGAACGTTCTGAACTGATAATTTCCTCTCCGCGTTCAGTTGTTCAAGCGTTTTTGCTATTTCCTGGCAACCTACTTGATCGGTTGAGAGAAGAAATTCCACATTCGGGTTTGCATCACTTAACCTGCCAGCGGCATTAAGGCGCGGCGCTATTGTGAAACCAATGGTAGTTTCAGTGACTTTTTTATCACGTGAAGAAGAAACCTCAAGAATTGAACGCAGAGCTGGGCGCAAGTTTTGATTCATTTGTTTCAACCCCATCTGCGTATAGAAACGGTTTTCCGATTTCTGTTCTGCCAGGTCAGCAACCGTACCCAGTGCGACCAGATCATAATATGAACAGATATCGACCTGGCGGGGAAAGGTCATGTCCAACGCGCGTAATAATTGAAAGGCGACGCCAACTCCAGCTAAAAAAGAAAGAGGGTGACTTTCTGGCAAGAGGTGCGGATTAATGATCCCATAGGCGGGGGGGAGGTGTGGCGGAAGTTGATGATGATCAGTGATGATTGCATCAATCCTCATTTGTTTTGCATATTCGATCGATTCATGGTCGGAAATACCTGTATCGCATGTGATGATGAGACCGGGTTTGGTGCAAGAAAGAAATGATTTGAACGCTACAAGGTCCAAACCATGTGATTCTATCGCACGAATGGGGATATGAAAGCATGTTCTTGCACCAAACATCTGGAGTCCATCCACCAGAATTGCTGTGGACGTTTGGCCATCTACATCAAAATCACCCCAGATGCCAATTAATTCATCTTTCTCAATCGCATGTTGGATTCTTTTAACACAGTTTTGCATGTCTTTAAAATCAAATGGTGATGATTGATGATATTCATTCGGATCGAGAAACGCGCTGAATTGTTCTTGCCGTACTAGACCGCGATTTGCCAGTTGCTGGGCAAGGATTAGTGAGTCAGCATATTCGGATAATAGTTCATTGGATAACCCAACTTGTTCACTAGTGTTCCAAATCATCGATAATTAGACGTCCGCATCCATATCCGGCAATGCATCAAAGTCGATGATAATCTCATCTGATGCGCTATCAAAAGATAATTCATCGCCCATGCCCGCGCAGACTCCCCGATCACAAAGAGACCGATATTGGCAATATTTGCACAATCTAACGTTGTCAGTTTTTTTGAATTGTCCGTTTTTAATTTTTTTATGAATCTCTTCCAATAAATTTAGTAATAACTCACGGTTTTCTTGATGTATTATTTTGTTGTATTCATAAGAGATCAAATTCTCTGGAAATGCAGGAAACCAATAGTTCATAGATATTACAGAATGATCGCCAATGGCTTCTGAAGGAAATAGACTATTCAGATTCTCAAACAAAATAAAAGGATAGATCACTGATTGCATTTTCATTTTAAGAAATGCCTTTTTTGGGGGATGCAAGGTTGTTTTCCAGTCATAAATCGCTACTTTTCCATCGCTGGTTTGAACAATCAGATCATACACTGCTATTAATCGGTATTGGTTTAACTGTGAGTCTATATGCAATTCTGATAGATTTTTCTTCCATGCTTGTCCGTTATAAAACAGGATCAAGCGGTCAAACCACTCACGCAGCGTTGTGTCGTTGATCGCATTTTTTATTGACGCAAGAGGTATACCAGTAAATAATTGGTGGACAAGAAAATGGAATTGACGTCCACGCGAGATCAATTCTTCTAAGGCCAACACAGGTTCGATCGGAATCGACGGCCAGGATTGTTTTTGGATGTATTTCAACTCAAAACGCCGCTGGCAATCCACATAATCCTGCAGCATTGACGCACTGAAAATCAACTGATCATTCTGCACGTTTAGTCTCCAAAAATTCTCTTAGTGCTTTAAGTGGCAGCGCCTCAACACAGTTGTTTCGTTTTCCATTATTCCAGGTGATGATCAATTCCTGGCGTGCTCGTGTGATGCCTACATATAACAGACGTAATCGTTCTGCGCAAAATTCAACACGCGCTTGATGGGACGCCTTGCGTATCAGATCGTTTTTAACGATCTGACCGTCAGGTTGGATCGTTCGAATTTTTTGAACCACTTCCGCTTCAAGGTTACGGCGATCTTTTACAAACCATTTTTCAGACACATACTCATCATTTTCAGCAAGAGATGGAAAATTGTAATTATTAACAGACATCAAATATACCCGATCCCACTCAAGCCCTTTGGCTTTATGCATCGTGGACACGACTGCTTTTCCTTTATGCTGATCGGGATCGAAACCGAAATTGTCATCTGAAAAACCATGCAGTTTGTACCGATTGCTGGCGATTGCGTGTAGCTCCTCAGCAAAATTTTCAATAGTCCAATCCGGATAATATTCTTTTGCTTTTTGAAGAATCAAAGCGATTTTATGCGTGAGCGCAAGATCGGCTGCATCTCTGAAAAGGTCTGATCCTATTGTAATAGTACATTCATCAATCGGCAGCAATAATGCTGATTGCCAATATTGAAGCTTTGAAAAGACATCGGAGAGTAATGTTTTTTCCTGACCATTAATTTGGTTTTGCGACGCAAATTCCTCAAGCCCATTCGGTAACGAAAAGAGGATCTCAGGATTTTTAATTGTTTTCAATTTGCGAACTATAGCTTCGATCATTTTTGTAGTTTGTTCAACATCGCTAATCTCCATCGCAACGGAAGCGAATGCATTCGTAAGGTGCCTGCGGATGAGAGGTTTTGCGAAAAATGTAAATATTTCAGCCAGGACGCTCGCCGTTTCTCTCGTAGTCCTGGATGTGCTCAGCAATTCAAAAACTGAAACATGACGCTTAGAAAGCGCCTCGACCATTTCAGCGCCGCGTGCGTTGCGGGGAATTAATATCGCCAGTGTTTTATCTGGATTCTCCTGCAACCATTTACATGCAGATGTCGCGACCACTTCGATCTCTTTTTCCGGGGTCAATTCTTGATTATAGATATGAACCATTTCCGGCGCATCCATAGGGTTGGGTTGTGGGTCATTCGCTGCAGTTGGTTTTATTAATGGAATGTCCAAAGCATATCGGAGTTCTTTTTCCGGATGTTCTTGTCTAGTCCAATTGATCAGATGGTTGGCAAGTGAAATGATGCTCCTGGTTGAGCGGCCAGAGCGTGGAAGATCAACGCCGGCTACATCACTGCGGCTGACAAATTGGCGGAGTAAGCGGGGATCCGCGGTTGTGAATGTTTCAAAAATTGCCTGATTTGGATCACCAACCCGCACCCAGTTGTTTGAGCGAGATGATAAGAGTGTGAGAAGCTCTTCCTGGATCTTGCTGCTATCCTGTGCTTCATCTTCGAGGATGTAAGGCCAACGATCCTGGAGTATCGAAAGATATCCAGGGTTGTTTTTTAAAATTGTAAATGCGAGGCGAATAAGGTCTGAGAAATCAACCGAGCCGCGATCATAGAGAGCACGCTCATAATCTGTATAAATTTTCTGGACCATTGCGAATAGAGGATCCTTCATTAATTGGGTTTGTTGAAGAAGGTCGTCAGGGCTGATCAACATGTCTTTGCAGAAATTGATGGAGTTATTAGCGATGGATTGAACTAAATTCGCCCAATTATTTTTTTGCCGATCAGGGTCGACGTTATCTGCTGAAAGTTCGAGGATTGCTTCTGGGTAGGTACGTATCCAGTTGATGGAAGCAATCGAAATAATATCATTACTTGTTCTTTCATCTGCAATTGAAAACTGATTGTCCATGCCGGCTAATTGGGGTTGTTCGCGAACAATGTCATAAGCCAGACCGTGCAATGTTCTTACCCGATAACCGATTCCTGGGACAAGCCCAAATGATTTGAGAAATTCTGAGATTCGGGAGGCGAAATTGTTGACAGCTGAATTAACAAGTGTGACTATCAATATTTCCTGGTCTTCCTGTATGCGGTCATCAGCAATTAATTTTGCTGCAAGGTATGAGAGGGTGTGGGTCTTGCCGCTTCCTGGAACAGCAGTGATACCCAGCATGCCTGCGTGATAGCGAATGATATCTTGTTGGCCCTCACGCGGATTGAACATGGTCCCCTTCAAATTCGGCGAGTCTGCTTTTTCGGGCTAACTTTTGGAAAGCTTTCAGCAAAGGCCCGCTGTTTTGTGCCCCGAATTCATTGGTTTGGACAATCGAGGCAAATACACCGCGTTGGCAGCGCAATAATAATCCATTGACTAATTTTGCCATCATCTTCTGATTGATCGCGAACTCCCGATTCTCGTTCCAGCCAGAACCCACCTCCCAATTTTTCTGATACACATAGGGGTTAGTGAGGGGTTGATACAAACGTTCCCACCATCCCAGGCTGCCGATATCCAGCCAGAACTGGTAATCGACCGCGCGATTTTGCATGAGAAATGTATGTGCAGGCGATATGAGAACCCCATTCCCATCATTATGGATACTGGCAAAGGAAGATGGCAGCAATCCTTTTTCGACGCTTTCAATATATGCCTTTCCTAAGGCCTGTTCATCAAATGCAAAAATTGACGCCGAGAATGCTCTAAATGTTCGGATCGACCGAATGACCCGGGCGATATCATTGGCAGCATCAAAATCTGAATGCAAAGCGAATTGGGGCTGGGAAAGCACCTCTCCAAAAAGACGTTGGGTAAAAATATCCAGCGGAGAAAATCCTGCTGCGGCATAATTAGCCAACCAGGTTGATATTTGCACCAGATCTTGCCCGATTGAAAAAGTGATGGTTTCCTGCAACTCGAGATTTGTCAATGCGTCGAAGGAGCGGAAAAATTGCCCAGGTTCATTTTTACCAAGCAATGCTTTAGCAGTCTGTTCAGCACGAATGACATCTAGGTTCTTGATCAAGCGCATGAGACATTCCCGAAATTCAAAGTGTGAAACAGTAAGATCCCAAGCTGGATGAGCAATTTTTGCTAATGTGAAAATCGCCTTAATTGCCGAGGAACTGAGATACTTTCGTGAAGGGCGGGAAGTATGCGGAATGATGTCTTTTTTTGCGAGTTTTTCCGTTATCGCGAATTTAAGCACATCGGATAAATATGGAGATAATACTGCGATTTTGTTTAAAGGAGTTCCAGCTCGTACCAGCTGGTCAATTTTTTCAACTATACCATCGATCATTTCTGGAAGAAATTGATAAATGGATAGATCAATACCCGGCGGGATTTTGCTGGGAGCTGGCTCCTCTCGCTGTCGATCGATACATGAGAGCAATCCCATTCGGAACTGATCGATTGACTGATGCGTTGCAATTGGTTCCAATAACTGCATTGCATGATCACAATCAGATTTCAATCTATAGGCACTTTCGGGATCTGCGCCAAGAAATGTGCGAAAACCACCGTTGTGGTCATAAATTAGTGTGACTGATGAAAATGACTTGATCCCTTGGCGATAAAAATCATGCGCAAGGGGGGTATCTTCTTCGATATTATCCGCAATGAGGGCTTGAAAACGTGAATGCATATAATCAAGCGACATTGTCTCGGTAAACAGAAATTCACTTGCGATATGCATTAATAATGAAAAATCAATCAGGTTATTGTTGAGACAAAACAATCTGAATGATTTTGCGGATTCCTCAATTTGAATGAAAGCATTACCCAGGATGGACGGATCCAATGCGCCTGATACCAAACGGGAAGAAATCATATCTAATGCCAGCCCATGAATCGCTGCTTTATTTAGATTGTCAATGATCTGGCTATATAGGCGATGAGAGTCGATTTTTACCGATTGGAAGTATCCTTGCTCTAATAAAGGATCGACGATACGTGCCATGCAATATTGCGCCGTTTCGAGGGAAAGGAAAATTGGTTCGGATGACTCACCTTTGAAACCGAAAGTTGTTTTGATCACTGGCCAAAAGATGCTTACTAAATCACGGGCAAGACCACTAATCGTTGTAACCCGCGGAAAGCCCCCATACGCAGTGCTTTTCTCCAACAAATGCGATCTGTAAGGATCTGCCAAACTCTGCTGGGGTGTGATAATGAGAATCTGGTAACCGGGAATCTGTTCAAAAATTTTGTCGAGCCGAGCCAAGCAAGCGCTGGTTTTGCCGGTTCTGGCAGGACCTTCGATAAACAGCGATCCCTCAATTGGATATTTCAGGATTTTTGCTTTGTTGGCGTTGTTTTGATCGAAATGCATCTGATTTATGAAAGCAGGTACGTATTGATTCGTGCTAACCACTCGGGGAGTTTATTGATGCGTAAAGATCTAAGTTTTGGAAAGCGGAAAAGCATCGCGATGAGATACAGGGTGATGAGAATAGCCGGGTCTATCAAGTCTCCTTTAGATGCAAGTGCAACATGTAACAGCGTTAAGGCGGTAATTAGATAAACTGCATAATGCAACTTCTTCCATGACTTTCCCATTTTACGCTTAAAAATATCTATTGAAGAAATGGCAAGCGGAATAAGCGCAACCAGGGCGATCAGACCGATCTGGAGAAAAGGTTTTTGTTGAATTTCTGGCAGAATCCACGAGAGATTTAGCTGGTAATCGAAAAGCGTAAACATTAGAAAATGCGCAAAGGCATAATAGAATCCGAATAACCCGGAAATCTTCCGAATTCGGTGAAAGACACTCAATTTAAAAATTTGCGCAAGCGGTGTGCAGTATAGTGAAAAAAGGATGGCATAGATGGAAGTTCTGCCAGTAATAACGGTGGCAGTTTGGATCGGGTTGGCGGATAATTTACCTGAAATCGATTGATACATGAGGTAGATTGCCGGAATCACCCCAATCAAATTTCCGAGAATTTGGATCTTTGTGATTTTCATTTAATAATTTTTGGTCAAGTCCATACCTTCGTAAAGATGGGCAACCTCTTCTGTATATCCATTAAACATTTGTGTATCTATCCTGCCTGTTTCGCCGATCCGCCTTTCAGTAGCTTGTGACCAGCGCGGATGATCAACATTGGGATTAACATTGGCATAGAAGCCGTATTCTGTCGGCCCTGCGGCCATCCAGAGGGATGTCGGCATTTCGCGGACCAGCTCAATATGAACGATTGATTTAATTGATTTAAAGCCATACTTCCAGGGAACAACGAGCCGGATAGGCGCTCCATTTTGAGGGGTCAGGTTTTTTCCGTAAAGGCCTGTCGATAGTATGGTCAGGTCATGCATTGCCTCATCCAACCGCAGTCCTTCCACATATGGCCACGGGAAGGACGGGTTATTCTGTCCGGGCATTTGGTTGGGGTCATACAAGGTTTCAAAGCGGATATATTTTGCGTCCGAAGTTGGCTCAACGATGTCGAGGATTTTTTTAAGTGGAAAACCAATCCAGGGGATGACCATTGACCATGCTTCCACACAACGCATGCGATAGATCCGCTCTTCCTGGTCAAACATTGACCGAAAATCATCAATATCTAATGTGATGGGATTGTTTACAAATCCGTCAATTTTTACTTTCCAGGGTTCAGTTTGAAAATTTTTCGATAGATTTGTTGGCTCGGTTTTGCTGGTTGAGAATTCGTAAAAATTGGTATAACCAGTAATATCTTCAAAATCTGTTAGTGGATTATTCTGGTCATCTGTGCGGGATGCGAATGCTGCGAATACCGGGTTTGGGGTGGGTGATGCGCTATCGCGGTTTGCGCAGGATGCAACCAATAAGGAAGCAGGTGTGGTGAGGAGCGCCTGCTTTAAGAACCTTCTGCGCGATAAGTAAATGGCTTCAGGAGTGATCTGAGAAGTTGGAATTATTTTTGTCAAGACGTTATTCCTTTTATCTAATTATCAATTGCCCAATAACTGATTTCTTTCAGGGAAATTTTAAATCCTGGAGTTTTTCTGGCGTAGATAAAGGGACCAAAATGGCCGGAAGCGGTTAATTCAGCATCTGTGATCTCGCCAAGGAATTGTTTATTAATATATAAGCGAATGGATTCTCCATTCATCCACACGCCGAGCGAATTTTGTTGATTTGGACCGCTATTGATCAGGTCGCTTGATTGCATACCGAATCTAAGCTGGTTATCCTGTATGAGTGAATTCGGGTCTGCTTTTTCACGCAGGTCAAATTTTCCATCGCAGGTCAAGGTGAAATAATAGCCGACTCCGTTGAAATAATCAGGCGCTCGAAAGACTAGACCATATTCATCATTACCAGAGCAATTCCCGGTTTCATAAATGGCTTCAAGATAGGCATTATCGATCAACCGGTAATTGAGCCACCAGTGGAACTTCCCAACCTGTGATGATTGCATTGACAGTTTGCCATCTGCCACCGATACAGTTGTGATCGATTCAATTATCTGATCTCCCGGGTTAACACTCCATGTATTCCATGACGAACTGTTATCGGTATAAACGGGGTTGCCCAGGTCCTCTGTTGGATCAAACAGGGGGCTCTCTGTGGGTCGTGTGTCTGGCTGATCAGTAACCGTCGGTTCGACAGGGTTTTCTAAAGTTGAAACAGTCGCATCCAGAGCAGTAGCTGTGAAAGCAATCGCGACCTGGGTGGCGGCTTTGTCTTCAAACGATTCTTGCTGGGAGAATGGGACACAGGCTAATGCTGTTATAAGGAGAAGAACGAGAACAAATGCCTTACGCATAACAAACCTCATTAATAGTTAATCATAATTATATTGTAGAAAATGGTGTGCTATGCGCTTAAAGGGATTCATGTATAATGCGGGAGTATGGAAAGCAGTGAATCATATGGGCGCATATTGGCAATTGATTGGGGCGAGAAACATATTGGCATCGCAATCAGCGATGAAACACAAACACTTGCAAGACCGCTCGATGTGCTGAAATCCGGTTCTCGAAAACTAAATGCGGAACAGATCGCAGCCATCACAGAAGAATGGGACCCGGTTGAGATCATTATGGGTGTGACGTATGATGCTGAAGGCGAACTAACCCCATCCGGTCGGCGCGCAAACAGATTGGCAGACGCTCTGCGCTGTGTCACTGATATCAGCATCAAAACTGTTGATGAGGTGAGATCGACACAAATCGCAAAAGAAAACAAAATAATAATTGGAACGACCAGAAAAAGCAGGCGGGGACATTTGGATTCAGACGCAGCGGCTGTTTTTCTTCAGCAATACTTAGATAGAGGTCGTAAAAATGGATAATATTCGAAAAATGAAGATCTGGCTGTCAATCACTATTTTTCTTGTGACCATCTTCTTCATCATTTCAATAGTGATATTTTTTTACTATATTCCATTATCGGTTAAGACCAGTTACGCAGATCCCGGAGAGGATGTTGCTTTTTCGAGATATATTTTAATTAGCGCAAAACTATTTTTCAGATCACGTTTGCATCAAGAAGCGCTGACGATCAATTCGCAGGTTGAGACATTCATTGCCAAATCGGGGAGAACTGCTGCTGAAATTGCTTTCGATCTTGAAAACGAGGGCTTTATCTCTGATGCTGAAGATATTATGCTGTATTGGGAATATAAGGGTTTAGACCGATTTGTTCGGGATGGTGTTTACCTGATTGAGCCAAATTTGACCATCCAGCAACTTGGTGACCGATTAACTAACGGAGAAACAGGCTACACAACCTTCGCATTTTTAGCTGGCTGGCGAAAAGAAGAGGTTGATGTACTGCTTTCTCAATCCGGCTTGGTTGAATCAGCGACAGACCTTGATTTGAGTTTGGATTATTGCCGAACTGAGATTAGTGATGGGAACATTGGCATTGAAGGATTCTTATACCCGGGGAGCTACCAAATTCCTGATTCAACCACGGGCGAGGCTGTTTACTGTTTATTTATTGATGCTTTCTTTTCTTCGCTTCCGGAAGATTATTTAACAATGATCGCAGGCCAGGGACTGGATTTATTTGAAGCTGTCACGCTTGCGTCTATTGTTGAAAAAGAGATGGTTGATAAAAGCGAAGCTGCAAGGATCGCGGGTATTTTTCTCAATCGTTTATCAGTTGGCATGCCGCTGCAAAGTGACCCAACTGTTCAATACGCGGTTGCATCCAAGAGTGGCGGACCTGATTGGTGGAATATTAAAATCACACGGGAGGATCTGCAGATCGATTCACCCTACAATACTTACCGGATTGATGGTCTTCCACCTTCACCAATCTGTAATCCAGGGATGACAGCATTGATGGCAATTGCAAATCCGGAAGTTCATGACTACTTCTATTTTAGAGCAGCCTGCGATAATTCTGGCAGACATGTGTTTTCAGAAACATACGAGCAGCATCTTGCGGCTGGTTGTAATTAAAAAAAACCGCCCGAGGGAGCCTCAAGCGGTTATTGTTGTTATGGTCTGATTAGAACCGGCTGCTGACTACTTCCCAATCGATCACTTGCCAGAAATTATCAATATACTCATCTCGCCTATTCTGGTATTTTAAATAATATGAATGTTCCCACACATCGATTCCAAGAATAGGTTCTAAACCCAATGTGGCTGGAGAATCCTGGTTGGGGGTACCAACTAGAGATAGATCCCCGTTTTTATCTTTTACTAGCCAGGCCCATCCGCTTCCAAAAACTCCCAATGCGGCTTTTTTGAACTCAGCTTGAAATTCCTCGAAACTCCCAAATTTCTTGTTGATAGCGTCTGCTAACACACCAGTTGGTTTTCCGCCTTTTCCGGGGCCGAATTGCTCCCACCAAATATTATGGTGATAATAGCCGCCTCCATTATTGCGAACAGCCGTCCGGATCGCTTCCGGCAACGCATTGAGATCGCTGAGGATTTCAACGATGCTTTTCTTGAAGAATTCCGGGTTATTCTCCAGGGCGGCATTTAGTTTGCTTGTATAACCTGCATGATGTTTGTCATGATGAACCTCCATGGTCTTTGTATCCATGTATGGTTCTAAAGCGTTATAATCGTACGGTAATTTTGGTAATTCAAAAGCCATGATTTCTCCTAATTTATTTTTTTATTTATTTGTATATTTATTAAACCGTTTATTGTCCACAAATTGCATATGAAGATTATTAGAACCATTAATAAAGAGTATTACCTATTGCCTTTTGCGATTCTTGCGATTTCCACAGCCTCGATTTTTATTCGGTTTGCTCAACATTCATTATCTTCAATTGTGGTTGCAACATATCGGTTGGCTTTTGCAAGCCTTCTTCTTCTACCGTTCTCACTAGTTCCAACTGCGCATGCTTTAAGAGGAAAATCTGGAAAAGAAATCGTCCTTCTTTTTGTCTCAGGAATATTCCTCGCGATTCACTTCGCGGCCTGGATCATTTCTTTGGAATACACAACAATCATTGCTTCAGTCGTGCTGGTTACCACCACTCCAATTTGGGTCGCAATTCTTTCACCAATCCTCACCAGAGACAAACCATCATGGATTTTCTGGATAGGATTAACCATCGCAATGATCGGGATTGTTGTTATCAGTGCTGGCCAACGATCATATACGAATTATTTTGATCAGACCGTTTTTAACAAAAGGATTGTTGGAAATAGTCTGGCGCTGTTAGGCGCATTGTGCGCTGCTTTTTACGTGATTATTGGCCGGGTTATGCGGAGCAAACTATCAAACAAAGTATATACATTCAGTGTTTACATGATCGCTGCGATAGTGTTGTTGCTGGTGACAATTCTCATGCCAGGACAATCGCTCATGATCAGTTTGACAGATGTAAAGTGGCTGGTGCTTCTGGCTCTAATTCCGCAGCTAATTGGCCATACTCTGATTAATCGATTCTTAGGGGCAATGCCAGCTCATCATGTGTCACTGTTTCTTCTGGGTGAACCGGTCGGCGCAGTGATTTTGGCTTTCTTTTTCTTGCAGGAAATTCCAGGCATATGGGAATTGATCGGAGGAGTTATTATCCTTGTTGGAATCAGTTTCGCAATATCGGTTAATCGATACGTGAAATAAATAAATTCACTTGAGAACGAGACGCGCGAGTGATTTATATATTTCGGCATAACTGGCTGCAGACTGACGCCACGAGAAATCTTTTTGCATGGCATTTATTTGAATTCTGCGCCACTTTTTCTGGTCATTGAATGTTTTAATCGATTTCTTCAAGCAGCGAATGAAAGATGTTTTTGTAGCGGGTTTAAAAAGAAATCCTGTACGATTAATTTCTGGCATGGTGGTAATAGAATCTTTAAGACCGCCGACTGCGTGTGCGATGGGAATACAACCATACCGCATGGCAATCATTTGCGACAGCCCGCATGGTTCATAAAGGGATGGCATCAGGATCATATCACCGGACGCGTATAGTTTCTTTGCAAGCAATGGGTTATATTCCATCATTGCATGCAATTTGTTTGGAAGGATGCGTTCCAGTGCTCGAAAAGCATACTCATAGCCATGGTGTCCAGAGCCAAGAATAACCGCTTTCCAATTTAGATCTGCTGTTTCTGACAATGCATCCAGGATCAGGTCGATCCCTTTTTGGCTTTCAAGCCGTGAAATTACAACCAGAAGCGGTGAATCCAGGTCAAATTCAAAGCCGATCTCATCAAACAATGCTTTTTTATTTTCGATTCTGGCGTTTAGATTTTCTTCAGAAAATTGACATGTAATGTCAGTATCTGTGCGTGGATCCCATCGATCATAGTCAATGCCGTTTATAATACCGGTCAGTTTTTCCGGATGCGCTAGAAAATAATTTTCAAGACCATAAGCAAAATAGCTGGTTTTAAGTTCATCAGCATAGGATGGTGAAACAGCAACGATTTGATCTGCGGCAGCAATTCCCATTGGCAAGGGTAGATTTTGAGCCCAGGCAGGAAACGCATCTTCGGCACAGGGTACGACCCCAAATTCACTCAAGACAGGTTCACTTCCATAACCCATAAAAGGCATATTGTGGATTGTCAGGATTGTGGCGGGTTTTTGAACAGGTTCAGTCCTTTTTGAGCGCACGAGGTGATTAATCAACGCTGTATGCCAATCGTTGGTGTGAATGATGTCTGGAACCCAATCAAGTTTTTTAATCATTTGAAGCACTGTGACAGAAAACAGTGCAAATTTATACGCGGTTAGGTACTGATCTTCTCCATAGATTGCTTCTGAAGCTAACGCCGGTTGCACTTGTCTGATGAAGTAATGGGTAATGCCGTCAATATTTTTCTCAAAGACTTTGCATTCGTTTGTCTGCCCTTTGCCCTGGATCACCAGTGAAAAGGATTGCTCAAGGTTAAATTGCTTGATCGATTTTTTTTCATGCAGCGGTAGAACCACACGGATGTCAAGGTCTAGATTTAATCCAGAAAAAAAATTCTTGAGTGCTATTGGGAGCGATCCAGCATAATCTCCCAGACCACCAACCTTGTAAAAAGGCTCTGCTTCTGCAGACGTAAAAAGAACTTTGATCGGTCGCTGATCGTTCATATCCGGATTACCCTAAGACAATATCAAGATAGTCTTCAGTAATTCTTTCGAGGTCTGATGCACCAAGGAAATCTAATAACCCTTCGATAAGACGTGATTTCTCTTCCGCATCATTTTGGCTCCAGGTTCTTGCTTTAATTTCCAGGTAATATCCTAATTTTGGTTTGATCATCTCATCCAGGTTGATGAAGAATTCCTCACCCTGAAAATTAACGAGATATCGCAGGCGGTCTTTTTCGATCTCGATTTCGGATTGCGGTTTGAAGTATTCCCGATAGAAGCGAAGACTCTGGGTGGCTGGCGCGATGTATCTGCTGCGAGATAAGAGAACATCTTTATTTGAGTATTCATGTTCATCTGATTCGCCCACGAGTGTTAATCTGGAGCGCACTTTTGAAATCGTGCCATCCTTTTCTATAAAATGGTCTTCTCTGTACCGCAAATGGCCCTCTGAAGAATCGGCGAAGCTGAAGTAGGTATCATATTCATGATAATGCCTGGTGCGAATCAGCTCGATTTCCCCAGATTCGATTTTCTCGATAAATGGGATCGGGTTCTTGATGGATGCTTTCACCTGCACTTCAAAACTTTCCTGCTCTGTTGTGCCACCGATGGCAATGAGTTTGGAGATGACAGATTTTTCACGTTTCTGGATAAAAGCATCGATCTTTACAGCGTATTTCTGGGCTTGATTGATCAATTCTTGTTCATCTATACCTTCAATAGTCTGCTCGCGCATTATCCATTTTCCATTTACCATCACATCTCGCACATCGGTCGCTTTTGCAGCATAAATAATCTGCGAATAGATGCCATTTTCATCATGACGGAATCGTGGGCTATTGTGAATTGTTTTAAGGTCCAAGATGATCATATCAGCGCGTTTACCGGGCTCGATTGAACCGGTTAGGTGATCAATATGGAGGGCTTTGGCACCCAGCCTGGTTGCCATTTCCAACGTTTTTGCTGCAGGGAGTGCCGTTGGGTCTCCTGATTTTCCTTTGGCTATGAAATTCGCCAGGCGCATTTCTTCAAAAAAGTCGAGGTCATTGTTTGACGCAGTTCCGTCTGTGCCGATACCGACGTTCAACCCAATCTCCAACATACGCGCTACAGGCGCAAATCCGGAAGCCAGTTTCATGTTGGAAGAAGGATTATGGGCAACACCCACGTTTGCATGCTCGAGCGTATGGATTTCTCCTTCGTCGATGTGAACGCAGTGCGCGGCGATCGTTTTGGCGCGGAATACATCCTGCTTTTTTATATGCGGGACAACAGGCATACCTTCCTGTTCACGCATTGTTTTAACCTCTTCAGCAGTTTCGGAGATGTGAATATGCAGCGGGATATCATACTCTAAAGCTAATTCAGTAGCTTGCTTCAGCAATTCGGGCGGGCAAGTATACGCAGCATGCGGTGCGATTGATGGGATGATAAGCGGATGGTCTTTGAATTTTTCTGCCATCTCGTTGACTAACATCAGCGCTTCATCTGATGAGCGCGCATCTGGTGTGGGGAATTTGAGAATGGACTGGCCGCAAATGGCGCGTAATCCAATTTTGGCTGTTGTTTCCGCAACAATTTTTTCATAATAATACATATCATTAAAAGTGGTTACACCGGTGCGTATGAGTTCAACACAACCGATCATTGTGCCCAGCCGCACGAAGTCTTCAGAGACAAATTCTCGTTCTACTGGCATCATATACCCCAGAAGCCAGACTTCCAGCCTGAGGTCATCAGCCAGGCCCCTTAATAACGTCATTGGAATATGTGTATGGGCATTTATTAGTCCGGGCATGAGGACATTTCCACCGCATTCGATGGTTGTCACCGCATTATATTTTTCTTCGATGGTATTTGAAAAGCCAACATCAACAATTTCTGAACCGGTAACCGCAACTGCGCCTGGTTCAAATTTGTGAAGCGATTCGTCCATCGTCAGAACGGTCGCATTCGTTAGAATAAGATCTACATTTATTGCCATTATTTCACCTGTTCTATTAATATTTTTCTAATTGAATTCAATGTCTGGTTTTTTAGCCATTCATGAAATAAACTTTCGTGGCCACCGAAGAAATACCTATATGATATGCACTTATCGCCAATTTTGATAGTCAGCAATAAATTCATGGATTCAAGCGAGACCCAATCAATTGTGATCCCGATATCATGCGGTGTAAGGATATTGTACAACGAACCATCAGCAACGGATTTCTGCAATGCTTGGTGTTCGAGCTCTTTGACGGAATCGAATAAGTCCATTAGCCCAGACTGAAAAAGTTCTGTTCTGAGTTCAGGAGGGTAAAACAGAATCAGGTTATATTTCGAAGTTTCAGTAAGCCCGATAACAACATCCTCAAGCGTTTCCTCGTTGTACCCATAAATATATTCGGCAAGGATTTCGCGGATTTTGTCTTCAATTGGCCTAATCATTGCTTCTGCCTCGGAATCATTTTTAGCTTTTGCTGTGATACGGATATCTACCTGACCGGGATGTGCGGTGACGCCAACTGTTGGATTGCTCAATATCTCATATTTACCGATGAGATTATCAACAGATGACTCTCCAATACCTGCGGTTCGGATAATTTTTGTAATTGTTGTTGATCCGGTATCATAGAAGTCTTTCAGCAGTGGGATGATGTCTGTTTCAAAAATGTGCCGTACCTCAGCAGGCACGCCAGGCAGACAGATCAGGATACTCTCCTGGCGCTTCATATAAAACGCAGGAGCAGTTCCGACGGAATTGTTGATAGCGATAGCGCCACCCGGTAAAAATGCTTGTTTGCGATTGTTCTCAGTCGGTTCACTGTGGAATAATTTGAATCGTTCTATGATCTGCTGCCATAGTTTCTCATGAAATGATAAGTCAACATTAAAAGCAAGGGCAACCGCCTCACGGGTCGGATCATCGACAGTAGGTCCCAGTCCTCCGGTTGTGATGACAATGTTTGCGTTAGCCATTGATTGGTTGATCTGATTGGATATTCTGTTGATGTTGTCCCCTACAGTGATCGTGCGGAAAATATCTATCCCTATTTTATTCATTTCTTTTGAAATAAAAGGAGTGTTGATATCAACGATATCACCCAAAAGCAATTCAGTACCGACTGTAATGATTTCTGCAGAAATAATTTTGTTATTCATGGCTGAGTAAGTTTATCAATAATTGTCTAAAGTTTGAGAAACTATCTTTAGGTTAGGGATGATATAAAATTATTTAAAATTAAGGAAATGATGCATAAAAAAGGCCACTCAAATATCGCTACGGGACGCTTAGGGGAAGAAATTGCTGTTGAATTTCTAAAGCGAAATGGGATCACAATTATCGGGAATAACTTAAGAACACCTTATGGAGAAATTGATGTTCTTGGTCAAGAGGGCGATTGCCTGGTTTTCTGCGAAGTGAAAACACGCCGTAACAATCAGTTTGGGTTTCCTGAAAATAGTGTAAACCTTGTAAAACAGGAACATATTGTCCAAGCTGCGATTGCATATCTACAGGAAAAAGACGAATTGGATCGGTCCTGGCGGATCGATGTGATTGCTGTAAACTTGTTTCGATCAAAACCGCCAAAAATAGAATGGTTCAAGAATGCAATTAACGGTTAAGAATCCTGTTGTCCTTATTACCGGCCCTACAGCAGTAGGGAAAACGCAGCTATCGCTCAACCTTGTTCATCAATTTGATGGGGAAATTATCTCTGCTGACTCTCGCCTTTTTTACCGCGGGTTGGATATCGGCACTGCAAAACCAACTCTCGAAGAAAGGATGAGAGTAAAACACCATTTAATTGACATTGCTAATCCGGATGAGACGCTTAGTCTGGCTGTTTTTCAGCAGGCTGTTTATCGGATCACGAGGCAACTATGGGAAAATGAAAAAACCCCGTTTGTGGTTGGGGGAACCGGGCAATTCATCAAGGCGATCATGGAGGGTTGGGTAATTCCTCCGTATGCACCTGATACAGCGTTGCGCCAGAAAATACTTGAGTGGGGCGCTGAAGTCGGGGCAGAAGATTTGCATGAAAAACTACAGATGATTGATCCAGCCGCTGCAGAAAAGATCGAATCGGGGAACTTACGCAGAACAGTGAGAGCCTTTGAAGTCATTTTTTCAAGTGGCGCTTTATTCTCATCCCAACGGCAGAGACAGTTTTATGGCATTAAATATAAAGTCATAGGTCTGAATCGGGATAGGAAAACGCTCTACCAACGTATTGATGAGCGAATACATCAGATGTTTGCTGAAGGTTTTGTTGATGAGGTGCGTTCTTTAATTGGTCAAGGATACGATCCATCTTTACCGTCGCTCTCTGCAATCGGTTATAAAGAAGTGATCGCTTACTTACAAGGAAAAATGAATATGGATGAAGTGATTCTACTTATGAAGCGGAGAACACGATCCTATGTCAGACGTCAGGCGAATTGGTTTAAACCAGATGATCCCAGAATAAAATGGTTTGAAATAAATGATGATGTAGAATCTTCTGTTATTGACTATATAGGTTCATCAAAGGATTGGAAAGATGGATAATCAGAAAAATGTACAAAAACCGTGGTTGGATGCCTATGACGCCCATGTCCCTGAATTTTTGGAATATGCTGATATCACGCTGGATCAACTTTTTGAATCGGCAATTAACTCATATAAAGATTCAGTATTCATCAGATACAAAGAAACAGTTTTTTCATATCGACAAATAGGTGAATATGTTGCGCAAATAAGGAAATTCTTATTCGGAAACGGTATCCAAAAAGGAGATCGTATCGGACTGGCCATGCCAAATATCCCGCAATTCGTGATCGCTTATTATGGCATCTTGTCAGCCGGCGGGGTTGTGGTGGCGATGAATCCGCGTTATACCAGCAAAGAATTTTGGCAGCTTATCAATGAATCTGATGTAAGTGTAATCTTTTGCATGGATGCGCATCAAGAACTCCTGATACCAATGCATTCTGAAGGGATTCTAGAAACAATTATTAGCACCTCTGTAGATGACTATCAGTCGCTGGGTGATCAGGGACATTTAAAAAAGAGTTACAAAAATTCCATTGGTTTTAACGAACTATTAATGAACGAAATCGAAACTGGTGACGAAAAAAAACCGGATATCTCACCGAATGATGCAGCAATATTTCAATTTAGCGGTGGAACCACTGGATATCCAAAACCAGCAATCGGGATGCATAAAAATATAATTGCTAATGCGATCCAGTTTAGCAAATGGTGTAATCTCGAGCAAGGTAAGGAAACCATTTTGGCTGCAATTCCGCTTTATCATGTGTACGGAATGGTATTAGCCCTCAATATGGGTATCGCTATTGGTGCGCAGATAATACTTGTTGATGACCCTGCCAACATTGAATACCTCCTTTCGCAAATTGATGCGCATAAAGCAACATTTTATCCTGGTGTTCCGACGATGTATCACGCAATCAACAACCATCAGAACGGGCAGAATCTAGTTTATGACTTGAAGTCTATCAAGGCATGCATCTCAGGATCTTTCACCCTGCATCCAAAAATTAAGCAAGAATTTGAGAGAATCACCGGTGGAAAACTGATTGAGGGTTATGGCTTATCCGAAGCGCCAACTGCAACGCATTGCAATCCGTTATATGGGACGAACAAAGAAGGTTCCATTGGCCTCCCGCTACCGGATGTAGACGCGAAGATTGTTGACATCACTACCGGAAAGAAAGAAATGGATATTGGCCAAACGGGGGAGTTGATCATTCGCGGACCGCAAGTTATGCTGGGGTACCACAATAATATTGAAGAGACAGAAAACACAATTCGCAATGGATGGCTTTACACTGGTGATATTGCTACCATGGATTCGGATGGGTATTTCTTCCTCGTTGACCGTAAAAAATCCCTAATAAAAGTGAATGGTTTGCAGGTTTGGCCTAATGAAATCGAGTCAGTGGTCAATGCGCATCCGGATATTACCGAGAGCGCGGTCGGTGGGGTGCCAGATTTCGAAAGTGGTGAGCGGATTATTTGCTGGGTGGTGTTAGATCAAGGGGCAATTCTAGACACAGATATCTTAAGGGATTGGTGTAAAGAATCTATCGCATCGTATAAGGTCCCGAATGAATTCATTGTGGTTGATAAACTGCCACGCACGGGGGTCGGGAAAATTCTAAGGCGGGAATTGATTTCCGAATATACAAAAAACGCTGGCCTATTGTAGAGGCCAGCGTTCATTTCGATGTTTCTTATGCCAGAGTCGGTACTCCTCCATTTTTTGATACTTTGACTGGAAATATCTTGTCAAATTCCTTTTTTGAGATTGTCTCGACTTCGAGTAGTTTATTCGCTACTTCATCCAATTTTTTACGATGTTTGGTTAAAATCTTTTTGGCTTGTGTATAGGCATCATTGACCAACTGCTGCACTTCGTGGTCGATTTTCTCAGCGACTGCTTCAGAGTAATCACGTTGTTCGCCGATTTCTTTTCCAAGAAAGACAAGTTCATCTTTTTGGCCGTAGACCATTGGTCCAAGGTCGGGACTCATTCCAAGACGGGTCACCATTTTTCTGGCAAGTGTTGTCACTCTTTCAATGTCATTGGAAGCACCGGAAGTAATATCATTGAATACAATCTCTTCAGAGGCTCTGCCTCCGAGCAAACCGATCATTTCAGCAATCATCTTATTCTTGGAGATAAGCGTCTGGTCATTTTGTGGTAAAGCAATGGTATAGCCAGCTGCCATACCGCGTGAGATGATTGAAATCTTCTGAACCTGATCTGCTTCTGGCAATGAAGCCAGGACAATCGCATGACCAGCTTCATGGTAAGCAATGATACGTTTTTCATCTTCACTTATGAGCCTGCTTTTGCGCTCTGGGCCAGCGATGACACGCTCGATTGCTTCTTCAAAGTCGTGTTGATGGATTTGTTTTTTGTTATTCCTTGCAGCCAAAATTGCGCCTTCATTTACAAGGTTTTCAATATCCGCTCCGACAAAACCAGGGGTTGATTTTGCAAGCACGCTCAAGTCAACATCCGATGCAATTGGTTTGCCCTTAATGTGCACTTTTAGAATTTCTTCGCGTCCCTTCAAATCAGGTCGGTCTAAAACAACACGGCGATCAAATCTTCCCGGACGTAAGAGCGCGGGGTCGAGTATATCGGGGCGGTTGGTAGCTGCCATGATGATAATGTTGGTATCCGTATCAAAACCATCCATTTCAACCAGCATTTGGTTGAGTGTCTGTTCGCGTTCATCATGGCTACCCCCTAATCCGGCGCCTCTATGGCGACCAACAGCGTCAATTTCATCGATAAAGATGATGCAGGGTGAATGTTTCTTGGCCTGGTCGAAGAGGTCTCGAACGCGGCTTGCGCCAACACCGACAAACATTTCTACGAACTCAGAACCAGAAATCGAAAAGAAAGGAACGCCAGCTTCACCAGAGACGGCTTTAGCGAGGAGGGTTTTCCCTCCACCTGGAGGACCGACGAGAAGAACGCCTTTGGGAATACGTGCACCGAGGGCGATGAACTTTTGAGGTTCTTTGAGGAATTCAACAACCTCCTGTAATTCTTCTTTTGATTCATCCACGCCTGCGACATCCGAAAACGTGACTTTGGGATGGTCGCCAGAAAACATGCGCGCCCTGGATTTGCCAAAGGACATTGCAGCATTATTGTTTCCCTGTGCCTGCCTGAAAATAAAAAAGAACGCGGCACCAACAATAATAAATGGGAGAATACTGCCTAATATGTATAGAATATCTGACCACGGACCGGGTTGTTTGATCTCAATAGTAATAACTGAAGGATCTAAGTCTTCTCCAGAGATTCCATAAGCAACAAGCTGTTCAATTAATGAAGTGCCAGATTCTTTAACAGCTATTTTTTCCTCACCATTAATCGTGACCTGAAGCGTATCTTCGTTTTGAATGATTTTCGATACGTTACCGTTTCTGATTTCCGTTGCAACTTCGTTTATTGTGAGGTAATCCTGACCGCTTTCATTATTGATGTTCATGAAAACCATCGCAACAATCGCTATCAAGATTAGCAGATAAACAAAATTTGTCTGGTTACTGGATTTCACCTAATTCCTCCGGAATTGATTTTATGTTTGTAGTTAGAAAAAATTATACCAACCAAAGATTAAGTATTTATTAATAATGTAATCTTTGATAGTTTCTTATCTAATGCAAATAATTATTCAATTGTTGAAGGCTGATCTTCTTATTCCTGAACGCGTGTTACATAATCACCCGTTCGTGTGTCAACCCTAATCACATCACCCTCTTGTACGAAGTTAGGGGTATTGACAGACGCTCCTGTTTCAAGAGTTACTTTTTTGGTCACACCTGTTGCCGTATCACCACGGACTGACGTATTTGCCTGGGTTACAAGAAGATCGACGGTGGTCGGTAGCTCTACATCTAAAGGTTCATTCTCAAAGAATGTGAGTTTGACCTCGGTTCCTTCTTTAAGAAAAATAGCCTGTTCGCCAATCACATCTTTATGAATACCTGGTTGCTCAAACGTTTCCAGATCCATGAAGTAGAAAAGATCTCCATCAGGATATAGAAATTGCACGTTGTGATATTCAAGCCGGACATCCTGGACGCGTTCGCTAGAGTTGAATGTTTTATCTAAGGTAGAACCGGTCCGTAGATTTCTGGCTTTGATTTTTATTGTTGCAGCCCCACGGCCTGGTTTGTGGTGTTGATAATCTAATACTTTGAATAATTCATCATCAATCACGAATGTAACACCTTTGCGAAGCTCATTCACATCAATCATATTTAATCCTCGATTTATTAAACAATATAAGCCAGTTATTATAAATGATTATTCTCCAATGGAATCAAAAAAGAGCGGGGAAAAACCCCGCTCTTCGATGATCCTCTCCTCAACCTAATTCAGGTTCGATTATCCCAAATGTGCCGTCATGGCGTTTGTAAAGGACGTTGATCGAGCTTGAATCAACATTATAGAAGATGAAAAAATCTTCATGCCCAAGCAGGTTCATTTGTTCGATCGCTTCTAATTCATCCATAGGATGAAGCGTGAATTTCTTTCTCCTGGCGATAAGCGGTGTTTCTTCTTGTTTATAGTCAACTTCGAACAATTCTGAAGTTGAAAGACTTCCATTACGGTTTTTAATATGCTTTCCTTTGTATCTTTCGATCTGGCGTTCAATTTTATCTAGAACCTGGTCAATGGCTGCTTTGATATCCATTGCGCGTTCCTCGGCTCGTAGAATAAAACCTCTTCCACGCAAAGTAATCTGGGCTACATATTTCTTATCTGGTTCTCGTGCTGTTTTCACAAATGCTAGATCTACCCTTTTTTCATTTATATTATTGAGAAACTTATCGAGTTTATCTGCCTTCTTATCAATGTATTCCCTTAATTCGTCTGTAAGCTCCATCTCTTTTATAAATATATCTGTTTTTGAACTCATATTTTCTCCTTTTCTTGTTGAAATATTGTCCTTGCAACAGTAAAACAAGCCACAGATTTTGCTCCAGCAGAAAGAAGCGCTGCTGTTGATGCATTAAGTGTTGAAAAAGTAGTCGTTATGTCATCAAACAAGAGAATGTTTTTTCCTTCACATTCATCCCTCCTCGCGGAAAAAGCCCCACTGACATTTTTGATTCTTTGGTCTATATCCAACCCTACCTGGGATTTTGTTTCCCTTGTTCTGATAAGAGCAGTTGTGATGACTGACTTATTAAGTATTCTGGCAATTGGCAGAGCGATATACTCCGATTGATTATAGCCGCGCTCCAAATGGCGTTTGGCCCCAAGCGCGACAGGAACAATAATATCGAAATCAAGCCCCCACTGCGTGATAAAGTTTGCAACTGGCCCTGCGAAATATCGAATCAAGCCAAAACCGCGCTGGTATTTAATTTTTTTAAGCGCTTTCTTCAGCGGTCCTTGATAGTACCCCCATGATCTAGCTTGGTGAAAGTAATAGCTGTTATGGTTACCAGCTCTTGGACATTGTTTATATTTGTTAAGCGGATTACCGCAAATCGCACACACGTTTGCCGATGGCATGATTAGGATATTGGCAAAGCATTGTTGACATATATCTGCCCCAATTATTCCGCAGTTACAGCAGAAGGGCGGATAAATAGTATCAAGGATGTTCCAAACGATAGAATTAAGTCTGTTATTGCTTGTAGGCTTTATCAACAGGTCAAGCATTTATCCATTTACCTATCGTCTGCTAAACATTCTCGAGAACATTTTCTATAAAACTATTAATTGCTGGACCGAATAATTTGATGATGATCGTAATAAAAAGAATTATGATAATAATAAGAAGCAAATACTCTATGATCCCCTGCCTTCGTACGTATTTCGGAAATCCCATACGTTTCACCTCTTTTCTAAAGTATATATCATCGGTTATTAGTTATGCAACTATTTTGCGTAAAAATCGTATTAATAAATAGATTCACCAGAATAAATAGTTGTGTTATAGAAAATTATAGCTATAATCATATTAGCAAAAATTGGAGGAATAAATGAATGACATTCTTGCTCGTGTAGCTGGAGAAAGCAATTTCTTCAAAAAAATTCTCAGCAAACTGCCGGGATTTAAGGGTTATGTTGAAAGAGAAGAAAGAAGGAATGCTGACAAATTATTGAGGGAGTCCATTGCGCTGCAATTTGAAGCCATCTGGCAAAGGATTTCAGGGTTGCAAAAAGACGCAATCTCAAATGGGGACCTGGAGATTGTTGATGACCTTGAAAGCGCCGCGATAAAGATCCGTCAGTTTGTTGACCGCATAAAGACCGCTTCATATGGGTATTCCGGCTTTTTTGATGTGATCAATATTGAAACAGAAGAACTTGATGAGATGTATAAGTATGATTTAGTACTTCTGGAATTGGAAGGTGAAATGAACCGCGCGGTCGATAACGTTGAGACCTCCTTCGGAACCGATGGATTGCCGGCTGCCATCCGACACCTGGTCGGAGTAGCCCAGACATGTGTTGACGCTTTCAATTTGAGGAAAGAAGTCATATTGAACATGGCTGCAGTGGATAACCTTCCTGATGTTGTTGAATCAATAGATGAGGATATTGAAGAGGAGAATTAGAAATGGCAAGGATTTTTGATGTTGTTGAATATGCAAGCGAGATGGACGATGAGATTGTGCATCGATTTCCTGAAAAAGGTATAGCCGATCTCAGAATAGGTTCTCAGGTAATTGTAAGGGAAAGCCAAAAAGCAATTTTCTTTAGAGATGGGAAAGCGCTTGATGTTTTCGGACCTGGACGTCATACCATTGCTACTGCTAACATTCCCCTGCTTGTTAATTTGATTGGCAAAGCATTTAATAATCGAACGCCTTTCACAGCAGAGGTTTACTATGTCTCGATGAAAGAATTTGCGGATAGAAAATGGGGCACTCCGCAACCAATTATCGTGCGAAACCCTGGGGTTGGTTTAGGCGTCGCATTATTGCAAGGATTTGGTTCTTATAGTTATGAGGTCAGCGACGCACAGCAATTCGTCACCCAATTGGTTGGTGCACAGGGGACCTATAAAACGAGCGAAATTGAAAACCGCTTACGCACGATGCTCCTATCCAAATTGCAGGACCTGCTTGGTGAAACCACTGGAAAAAAATCAGTCCTTGATTTAATTGGTCTCACAGAAGAACTTGGTTCTGGTGTTAGGGCAAAAGCGCAGGATGATTTCAAAGCGGTTGGCCTAACTTTGAAGTCTTTCTACATTGGAAACTTGAAACCATCTGACAAATCTGCGGAAGAATTGCGTGCGATGGGTATGCTGGATATGACGACATACACCCAATTGCAGGCTGCAGATGCTTTGCGTGACGCAGCTCAGAACCCATCTGGTGGAGCTGGCCTCACTGCTGGAATTGGAGCCGGAATGGGTATCGGCAATGTTTTGTCTGAATCGCTGAAGGGTGCAACGAGTGGATCATCTGGAAATCAGGCGATCCCTAACGGTATCTCGGATGTGATGACACCCGGAGAAGTAGCGAAAGTCCTTCAAGTATCAGAAGAGGATGTTCTCGCGGCAATTGCGGATAAATCATTGAAAGCAAAGAAGATCGGGAATGCGTATCGGATCAGTAAGTCTTCACTTGAAGAGTTCCTAAAAGGTTAGGGAAAGTGAGTTATCAAGCCCGATGGATTCCATCGGGCTTTTTTCTATTGTTATAATGCAGTCAGGCCCAATGAAAATCCTCGAGTTCCAGTCAAAAAATTTATGCAGAGAATTTGGTATTCCAGTACCGGATAGTATGTTGCTGACTAGCATTCACGCGATTAAAAATAAATGTGTTGATCTGAATTTCCCAATTGTAATGAAAGCACAGGTACCTTTGCATAAACGTGCGCATCGGGGAGGGATATGCCTCGCCCGCACGTGGGGAGAGGCAGTTTCATTGTTATCTTCCATGTTCATACGAAAAGTTGGTGATCATCAAGTGGACCGGATCTTAGTCGAAGAGATGATCGAATTTCACACTGGTCTTTCTGTCTCATTAAAATACGATGAGATTGACTTCTCGATTGTTCTTTCTGTTTCCGAATCACTCCCTTCACTGGAAGAGAATGGAGTAAAAAGTGATCCAAGTGATAATGAATTGCTCTATAAAATAGATCCCTACCTGGGGATTCTGGATTCAACAATTGCAGAAATTTCCGCTTTACTTATGTTAGAAACCGGTTATTGGAACAATTTCAAGTCTATTTTAACCAAATTATGGGGACTTTTTATCAATCTTGAATTGAGATACCTTGAAGTGAATCCCTTGGTTGTCGGAGCAGATTCACGGTTCTTCGTACTGGGAATTGATATTGATTTCGACGACTACGCACTGTTCCGACATCCTGAAATAAACCGTTTTGTCGAATCAGGATCGGCTGAGGAGTTAGAGCATACTCTAAGGAAATTAGATTATGGATATACCCGCTATGATGGAAAATGCTGTGTTGTCTCAACAAGCATGCAAGCATGTGCTGCGATCCGAGAAATTCTTATATCAGCCGGGCAGGAAGCTTCAGAATTGATTTCTTCAGGCGGATTCTTAACAGCAGAAAGTCTGACTCAATTATTGCAGCTGGTTGAAAAAGAGAACCGAGCTGAATGCATTCTATTGCATGTGGTTGGTGATTCTGATGACAATAAAATTGTCATTGAAGGATGTAGAACTTACCTTTCCTCATCTCAAAGCAATATTCCTATAATCGCAAGAATTAACGGGCTTGAATTAATTCATAAACAAGACCAAGACAAATCTAATCAATTATTTTTGATAAATACCCTTGCGGAAATTCCGGATATTTTTGAATCACTAACTAAAGGTGAGATTTGATGAGATTTTTTATTGATCAACAAACACGAATTATCGTCTATGGAATTTATTCTGAGGTTGCCAGGTCAGTTGTTCTTGATAATCGTAATAAAGGGATCAATATTGTTGGAGCTATTGAAGCTGGTGAAGGGGGAAGCTGGGGCAGCGATGGACAAATTCCAGTTTTTGATTCTCTGCAATCTGCTTCAAAAGCGGTATCACCCGAAGCAGCGGTAATATGTGTACCTTGCCAATTCGGATTTACTGCGATCGCCGAATCGATCCAGGAAGGAATTAAAACAATTATTTGTTTCACCGATGGAATTCCGCTTCTGGATCTTTCAAGGGCTAACTCGTTATTGAAAACAAGAAATATCGATTTTCTCGGTCCCGCTTCATTTGGAATCATCACCCCGGGAAAATTGATACTTGGATCAAAATCATTTTCATCCTTTCGTAAAGGAAGGGTTGGCGTGATATCCCGATCGCATGCATTAGCGTTCGAAACAGCACAACTACTCGCAGAAAATGGATTGGGAATTTCGACTGCGATCGGTTTGAGCAAAGAAGGTAATTTGGGCGTGCAGCTTATTGATCTTCTTCAACGTTTTGACCAGGATCCTGAAACAGATAGTATCCTCCTTCTGGGAAATGCCCGGGATTTTCTTGAGGAAAAAACGAGTACATTTATTAAGGATGAACTCTCAAAACCGATCGTTGCCTATATTCAGGAACATAAAAATCCCGTAGAAGAGATGAATTCTTATACGGGATTGAATGGTAGTTTACCGTATCTGCTTGATCATACAACAATCACTGAAAATAACAGAGCAGGAATACCACTGGCAAATAACCTGTTAGAAATCGTAGATTGCCTGAAAAAGTTATAAGCTTCTATTTCTTACTATCGACGTAGGTAACTGCATCACCAACAGATTGGATCTGTCTCGCATCTTCATCCGAGATCGATATGTCGAATTTCTCACATAATCCATCGATCAAGAAAAATTGATCCATTGAATCTGCTTTCAGATCCTCGATAAAGCGGGTTTCAAGAGTAACCTCATCAGGATCGATTTTCAAGACGTCAACAATCACTTCTCTTACACCATCTAAAGTTTCGCTCATCTTATCTCCTATTTGATTCTTGCCAATTATATTATTAAATCAAATCTGGACAGAGTATACTTGTTTTATGGATCGTATTCCTGATTTGGATAACAGAAAAAACAACCATATTGATATCAATCTCCAGCGTGATGTTAATTCATCAAACACCACCGGGTTGGAAAAGTTCCGATTGGTACATACTGCTCTCCCTGAAATTGACCTTGCGGATATTAATCCTGAGGTGTTGATTTTTGGAAAACGCCTATCCGTTCCATTGTTCATTTCTTCAATGACTGGCGGCACTTCCAAGTCCGCTAAGCTTAATCAGATTCTTGCTGAAGCTGCACAACGGCACTTCCTTGCGATTGGGGTTGGCTCGCAACGCATTGGAATTGATCACCCGGAGAAGATGGAGTCCTTCCGAATCAGAAAATTCGCCCCGGCTGCACTTATCTTTTCAAACCTGGGTGCAGTTCAATTGAATTATGGGTTTGGCGTTGAAGATTGCCAGAGAGCTGTCGATTCGATTGAGGCAGACGCGTTAATCCTGCATTTGAACCCACTACAAGAGGCGTTGATGGAGGGAGGGGACACCAATTTTTCTGGTCTTTTGACAAAAATCGAAAAGATAGCCAAAGGAATATCAAAGCCATTGATTGTTAAAGAAGTCGGTTGGGGCATTCATTCAAAAATGGCAAAACAGATATTTGATGCCGGTGTCGCAGCAATTGATATTGCAGGCGCGGGCGGCACTTCCTGGTCGGAAGTGGAAATGCACCGATCATCTGACCCTTTACGGAAAAGGGTTGCGAGTGGATTTAAAGACTGGGGTATCCCGACTGCTGATGCTTTAATATCCATTCGGAAACATAACCGAAAAAACCTGATATTTGCATCTGGCGGGTTGAAAAATGGGATTGAAATTGTGAAGTGTGTTGCATTGGGCGCGAACATATGCGGAATAGCTCGGCCTTTCCTTCAAGCCGCTTCAACATCCGAATCTGAATTGAATGATTTCATCGAGGTTCTTAAATCGCAAGTAAAAATTGCGATGTTTGTAATTGGCGCAAGAACAATTGCAGATATGGATCTAAAAAGGATAGAAAGAAAACAATAAACACTTAATGTCGAAGCAATTTTCTGAAATTGAGATTCGGTATTTATCAGATATTCAAGAATTCCTGAAGGGTTTTATAGATTCACTCTATTCAGCACCTTATGAAGCATTACACGATATTTTTAGTTATCATCTTGGATTAGATGACCCTCTTGAGAAGCAGGGAAAGCGGATACGTCCGATATTAGTACTCATCAGCGCGGTCGGAGCTGGAATTTCCGCATTTAAAGCAATGCCTGCTGCCGCGGCAATTGAATTAGTGCATAATTTCTCTTTGATCCACGATGACATAGAAGATAATGGCGAATATCGTAGAGGAAAGCTTGCAGTTTGGAAAAAGTGGGGCCTGGCGCAAGGATTAAATGCAGGCGACGCGATGTATAACGCCGCTTTCATATCGCTTGAGAGATTGGTGAACCATTTCTCTTGTGAAACACAACAACAGGCTATCAATCTTCTTTCACAAACCTGTAATAAATTAACTAAGGGGCAATATCTGGACATATACTATGAAGAAAGATCAACTATATCTATTGATGCTTACCTTGAGATGATTTCAGGAAAGACAGCGGCTTTGCTGGCATGCTCGGTAGAAATGGGAGCGCTTCTCGCTGGCTTGGATCAAACCCAACGAGCCTTATATCGTGAGTTTGGAAAAAAGCTGGGTTTAGGTTTTCAGATTTATGATGATTGGTTGGGAATCTGGGGCGATGCGGATCTGACAGGAAAATCAACGATAAGCGACCTGATCGAGCGAAAACGATCCTATCCAATTCTATTGGGACTTCAAAAAAGTGAAGTTTTCAGAAAACAGTTTCTAAATTGCACTATTGACCCTGAATTAGCAAGCGATTTGGCCGAAGAATTACGAAATGTTGGGGTAGAAGAAGAAGTGAAAGCTTTTTGCGCTAAATGGACAAATGAAGCGCTTGTGACGCTTGAAAAAATGGCTTGTGCGGAAGAACAAAAAAAACATTTACGTGCGATCGCAAACAAATTATTATTACGATCGAGATAATATGCGGCTATAATGAAAAGTCCCGGAGGTAATATATGAGTGATAAAACATTAGATGAGTGTCAGGATTCACCAGTTTACAATGCAGCAGACCTGTTTTGCGATTCGGAGATTGATTATCCAGCGATCGAAAAATCAGTCCGTGAGATATTGACCGCAGTTGGGGAAGACCCTCAGCGGGAAGGGTTACTAGGTACTCCTGACCGGGTTGCGAGAGCATACGGTGAGTTGTTGGAAGGCTATAGAATTGATCCGATCAAGCTGGTTAATAATGCCACATTTACCGCCGATTACGATAACATGGTCATTGTACGTGACATTGAGTTCTATAGCATGTGTGAACATCATATGCTGCCATTCTTAGGGCGTGCGCATGTTGCTTATATCCCAAAAGGGAAGGTGATTGGCCTTTCTAAGATTCCCCGCATTGTCGATATGTTTTCACGACGATTGCAGATCCAGGAAAAAATGACTGCACAGATTGCAGAGTTTCTAGATACTTTATTAGAACCAATTGGCGTAGCAGTTGTGATGGAAGCTGTTCATCTGTGCGGGATGATCCGGGGTGTTCGTAAACATGACGCGCGCATGACGACCTCGTGTATGAAGGGTACATTTCGAGAGAGTGAAGTCACACGCAATGAATTTCTCGATAACATTTCACGTGGAGCAAAACCACTGGAGTTTTAAAGATACTATCTTTAATCCGGTATGAAAAGCTCGGCTTTAGCTGAGCTTTTCATTTTGGCAGCGATAACTTGCAGGGTTTCACCGGTGTTGGGGTTGACCAGCCCTGGTGAAAGTTCAGATACAGGGATTCCCACAAAAGCTTTATGCCATATATCCTCATCTACTATCTCACCGTTAAAAACAATGGTGTCCAGATCGATAGTTCGAGGAGCATTCTTGTCTTCGGTTCGAATCCGATGGAGAGCCTTTTCGATGCAAGTGATCATAGATTGTTTTAGTTGGTCACGGTTCATTTCTGTTTCAATTTCCACAGCCATGTTTAGGAAATCCGGTCCTTTTGTTCCAAAGGATTCGGTTTTCCATATACGGGATCTGGTTTTTACTCTACCAAGCAGGTCAAGTGCCAAAAAGATATTCTTTTCGGGGTCTATATTTGAACCGAGCAGGATAATTGCGTTATTCAGGTTTATTCCTATCAATTTCCACACCTACAGATTGAGAAAACCGTACTGCGCCAGGTTTCTCGACTCTAACTGTTACTTTAGTTACACTTTCTCCTTGCAGACAAATTCCAGCGATATCTTCAGCCAGCGCTTCAACTGTATAGCGTGAAACCTCTTGAATATGTTTAATGATTGCCTTGGCGACTGTCCTGTAATTCACACAATGCTCAATATCATCAGTCATACCACCTTTTGAGATGTCGGCAAATAGGATTACATTGATGACAATGTCCTGTGGTTGGGCGCGTTCCCTTTCACTAATTCCAATTATCCCGCGTACCATGAGATCTTTGATAAAAATTTTATCCATAATTTCTCCTCATTTCTAAACCAGGTGGCGCCCTCCATCCAAATGAATAATCTCCCCGGTAATGTATTGGGGTCCGTTGAGTAAAAACAAAAAAGTATCCTGTAATTCTTTCATTGTAGACCATCTCTGGGCGGGAACCTTCGCAATAATATCACTGCTTTCATTTCCATCCGCGGGAGGGAGGATCGCTCCAAGGGCGATGCCATTCACCTGAATTGTAGGGGCTAATGATGAAGCCAGTGATTTTGTTAGTCCGACCATCGCAGATTTTGATATCGTGTATGGAAAGTGATCAATTCCTGGACGAAGCGCGCGCCAATCAAGTATGTTAATGATTTTTCCTGGTCCTTCATTTACTGTGCGGGCAAACATCTGGCTGAGCAGAAATGGCATGGTGAGATTGACGCGCAAATGCTGGTCCCAATCATCAAGCGATGTGCTATTGAACTTAACTGGTTTAAAGATAGCTGCATTATTGATCAGAGCAAAAATCTGATCCGGTTCGGAAAATATTTCCTCAAATTTATTAATTGCCTCGGCTGGTTTTGAAAAATCAGCTTGAATGATTTCTGCCTGTCCTCCCATTTCCCTGACTTCATCTGCTGTTTGCTGGGCTTGTTCGGGGGAATGTCCATGGTGGATAATAACATACGCATGTTCTTTAGCCGCGGCGAGTGCGAATTCGCGCCCAATTCTTTTTGCGCCGCCTGTGATAAGTATCTTTTTCCCTTTGATCATTTTGTTTTCCTTTTACAACCATCATAATAAAACAACATCGAAATAGTCAAGGTGTTTAGACATAATGTTAAGAAATACACCGAAAAAGAGTTAGTATAGTTAAAAAACAAAAGGAGTGAAAAATGGCAAATCTAATATTAAGTGTTCCTTCAATACATTGTAACCATTGTGTCCATACAATAAAAATGGAATTGGCTGATGTGGATGGCGTTAATCAGGTGGATGTGAATCTGGATAAGAAAAAAGTTGCAGTCCAGTTTGATGAACCGGCAACAGAAATAGGGATCCGGGATTTGTTAAGTGAAATCAATTACCCACCAGAAAAATAAACATGGCAAAGAAAAATAACTTGATCCTCCCCATTCAGGGCATGACATGCGCTAATTGTGTATCTACTGTCGAGCGCAATTTAAAAAAATTAGAGGGCATTGATTCTGTTGCGGTTAATCTGTCCTCTGAACGCGCAGCAGTTAGTTACGAAATGCAGAAAGTCGACCTGGATCGAATTATTGAGAAGATTCAGCGAGCTGGTTATGATGTTGTCATTGCTGAAGGTGATTTTGTTCTAAAGAACTCACCGGATGCGCTCGATTCTGAAAGAATTTCCAAATCGTTACAAAAGATTGATGGAATCAGAGAGGTGAAGTTTAATCTAGCATTGAACAAAGTAGTGGTGCGTTATATCCCAACAATTGTTTCTCAATTAGAGATTCGGGCCCAGTTGAAGAGAATTGGATTTGAAGCCTTGATTCTTGGTGATGAAGCGGTTGACCAGGAAGAGCTGATTCGAAAAAAGGAAATTAGCGAGCAAAAAAAGCTTCTTATAATTGGGTTGATCTTCACAACACCATTATTTATTTTGTCAATGGGCAGGGATTTCCGAATAGTCCCAGATTCGATTGGATCGCAAAGATGGTTTGATTGGTTATTATTGGTCCTGGCAACTCCGGTCCAATTTTATGTTGGCGCACAATATTACGTGAGCGCTTACAAAGCCTTGCGCAATGGTAGCGCAAATATGGATGTATTGATTGCGTTGGGCTCATCCGTTGCGTATTTTTATTCCCTATTAATATTGTTTGGTGTGTTTTCAGGCCATGTGTACCTTGAAATAGCCGCGGTCATCATCACTTTGATTCGATTGGGAAAATTTCTAGAAGCCCGAGCAAAGGGTAAAACTGGTGATGCCATTCGAAAATTATTAAATCTACAACCCGACAAAGCCAGAATAAAGAAGGGTAATGAGGTGGTTGAGATCAATGCTGATGAGGTGGTAGTTGGAGATGTCCTAGTCGTGCGGCCTGGCGATAAAATTCCTGTAGATGGGATAGTCCTAAATGGTAAATCGCAAGTGGATGAATCGATGATCACTGGCGAATCTAAACCCATTGCGAAAGGAGTCGGGGATAGTGTGATTGGAAGCACCCAAAATCGCAACGGTATGCTGGAAATCGAGGCAACAAAGGTAGGGAAAGAAACAACGCTTTCACAAATTGTGAAATTAGTTGAATCTGCGCAGGGCAGCAAAGCACCAATCCAGGGCCTGGCTGATAAAATTTCGTCGGTTTTTGTGCCGATTGTCTTAGTCATTGCGGTGATGACATTCTTGGCCTGGTATTTCTTTGGATCACCAGGAGGACATGGCGAAATGAGCGTTTTCTCAAGGGCTCTGATCAATGCAGTTTCTGTGCTTGTGATCGCGTGTCCTTGCGCGATGGGTCTTGCAACACCAACGGCTATGATGGTAGGGACAGGAAAATCTGCAAATTCTGGCATTCTTTTCCGTACAGCAGAAGCACTTGAACGATCGCAAAAAGTGGATACAGTCGTTCTTGATAAAACCGGTACGATCACGCGCGGGCATCCAGAAGTAACAACGGCAGAGGTTCTGGATGAATTAGGTGAAGAAAAGAGCTTTATTCAACTCGCAGCCAGCCTGGAATCAGCCAGTGAGCATCCTTTGGGGGAAGCGATCGTGGCTGAAGCCGGAAACAGAGGTTTGGACCTTTTGGAAGTCATCAATTTTAGATCCATCCCTGGTAAAGGCGTCGCAGGCGAAGTTGATGGGAAGCGAATTCTTGCTGGTAACCATAAATTGATGCAGGAGAACGGGATTGCGGTTTCTGATAACGCATCTGATATTATTTCAAAATTGCAGAACAATGCTGAAACCCCGATTTTGGTCGCAGTTGACCGGATATTAGCGGGTGTCATTGGTATCGCTGATCAGATCAAAGATGGGTCTCTCGCTGCAGTCGAATCCATCAAGACATCTGGCAGGTCAGTTATCATGCTTACTGGTGACAATGAACATACAGCAAAAGCCATTGCGAGGCTCAGCGGGATTGAGAATGTGATTGCTGAAGTTTTGCCTGGAGAAAAAGCGGAAAAGATCAAAGAGCTGCAGGGACAAGGGGCAGTGGTTGCGATGGTGGGGGATGGCGTGAATGACGCTCCTGCTTTGGCGCAGTCTGACCTTGGTATTGCGCTGGGCACCGGGTCGGATGTCGCGGTCGCTTCTGCACCTGTAACCCTGCTTGGAGGAGACCTGTCAAGTGTGATGAAATCATTTACGCTCTCTAAGATGACGTTTAAGACCATCAAACAGAATCTATTCTGGGCATTTTTCTATAATATTCTATTGATTCCTGTGGCGGCAATAGGTCTGCTCAATCCAATGCTGGCTGCTGGAGCAATGGCATTTAGCAGTGTTTTTGTTGTTACAAATAGCCTCAGATTGGCAAATAAGAAACTATTATCTTAATCTTTACCTCACCCATAAGATAAAAACATCTGCATGGTAGAATTGCTGAAAATCATAAAAAATGAGGTAGGGTATGAAATCTGAGAAGTCACTTCAAGAAAAAGCAATCGAAACGATACGTTTCCTATCGGCGGATGGTGTTCAGGCGGCAAACTCCGGACATCCGGGTCTGCCAATGGGGACAGCTGCAATTGCCTATACTTTATGGAAGAATCACCTAAAAATAAATCCCGAAGAGCCGCTGTGGCCTGACAGGGACCGCTTCATTCTATCTGGCGGACATGGATCGATGTTGATTTATTCTTTACTGCACTTATCTGGATTCGACTTTCCGCTTGAAGAACTGAAGAATTTCCGGCAGTGGGGCAGTAAGACTCCAGGTCACCCCGAATTTGGACACACAATTGGTGTGGAGACAACCACCGGTCCGTTAGGGCAGGGGTTTGCAAACGGCGTTGGGATGGCGATTGCTGAGGCGAAACTTGCAGCAGAGTTCAATACTCCTGATCACTCAATTGTTGATCATTACACCTACGCTATTGTTACTGATGGTGATCTAATGGAAGGAGTGTCATCTGAAGCGGCTTCATTAGCTGGTCATTTAGGGCTGGGGAAACTGATTTATTTCTATGATGATAATAGTATCTCGATTGAAGGATCAACCGAACTCGCATTTACTGAAGATTGCGCTGCTCGGTTTGAAGCATATGGATGGCATGTTCAAACCGTACAGAATGGTAATGATGTTGACGCGATTGAAAAAGCAATTCAAGCAGCTCAATTGGATAACCGCCCATCACTTATTATCTGCAAAACGATTATCGGATTTGGTTTGCCAACGAAACAGGGGACGGAGGAAGCGCATGGTGCACCTCCCGGTGAGGAAGAGCTTGCCCGAGCGAAAGAAGCGGCTGGTTGGAATCCTGATGAGAAGTTTGTCGTCAGCGATGAGGTTGCAGCACATTTCAGAGAAATATTATCCAAAGGAAAGCAATCCTATCAAGAGTGGCTGTCGTTATTTGCGGATTATCAGAAGAAATTTTCTACTCAGGCGGATGATTTCTTACGCAGGATGAGAGGACAACTCCCACCAGGATGGAAAGACGAGCTTCCATTTTTTGAACCAAATGATAAAGGCGATGCCAGCAGAAATTCAAGCGGCATAGTTCTCAACGCCATCAGTAAAAAATTGCCAGAATTTATGGGTGGATCAGCAGACCTTGCCCCATCCAATAAGACATGGATTGATGGTGCTGACGCGTTTCAATCCGATTCTCCACAAGGACGAAATATTCACTTTGGCGTTCGTGAAAATGCGATGGGATCGATTGTGAATGGGATCACCTATCACGGCGGTTTTATCCCGTTCGGCGGCACATTCCTGGTGTTTTCTGATTATATGCGTCCTGCGGTCAGGCTTTCTGCATTATCAAAGCTTCACTCTATCTGGGTATTCACACACGATAGTATTGGTGTGGGAGAAGATGGTCCGACACACCAACCTATCGAACATCTGGCTGCGTTACGCGCTATTCCTAACCTGACCGTCATTCGTCCTGCGGACGCGAATGAAACTCGTGAGGCATGGGTATCTGCAATTGAGAATAACACAACGCCTACTGTGTTAGCCTTGAGCAGACAGAACCTGCCTACTGTTGACCGCACGAAGTACGCTAGTGCGGACAATCTGCATCGAGGCGCTTATGTTCTCACTGATCTTGGTGAGGGAAAACCCCAGGTGATCTTGATGGCAAGCGGATCTGAGGTATCATTGGCATTAGCGGCAGGTCAATCGCTATCTAAAGAAGGGGTGGCCACCAGGGTCGTCTCATTCCCATCCTGGGAACTATTTGAAAAACAACCTGAGCAATATAAGAATGCAGTCTTCCCACCGGAAATTGGTGCACGCATGGCAATCGAAGCTGGTGTTTCACAAGGATGGAAGAAATGGGTTGGTGATGCAGGCGATATTCTCGCGGTTGATCATTATGGCGCTTCTGCACCGGCTTCAACAATTTTCAAAGAATTCGGTTTTTCTGTTGAGAATGTCAAAGCATTAGTAAAAAAATTATTAGAAAAAGGATAAAAAAATGCGTGTAGTCGTTGCAACAGATCATGCAGGATTCATCATTAAAGATACTGTGATCGAAGCGATTAAAGAAGCAGGCCATGAACCAATTGATTTGGGTACACACAGCCTGGAACGTGTAGATTTTCCTGATTTTGCTGAGAAAGCAGGGAATGCCATTATCAATGGTGATGCAGAGCGAGGAATTGTGATTTGCGGATCTGGTGTGGGGGTTTGCATCACGATTAATAAGATGAAGGGAATCTATGCTGGATTGATCAGTGATATATATTCTGCCCATCAGGGAGTGGAGCATGACGCAATGAATGTCATGTGTCTGGCTGGCCAGATTGTGGGCCCGACTAAAGCCAAAGAAATGGTCTATAGTTTTCTGAACGCCGAACCGATGGATGTGGAACGTTATCAAAAGAGAATCCAGAAAATCAAGAATATTGAGAACGAGTTCTTCAAATGAATAAAAGTATTGTGGTAAATAAGAATGGTCAATCCATTTGGTTTGATAATATTGATCGTTCTTTGCTCCTGAATGGATGGTTTGCTGAACAGATCAAGCGAGAAGCGTTTGTAGGTGTGACTTCAAATCCTTCAATTTTCCAGAGTGCGATTTCCAACGGAGATTCTTATACCCTGGATATCCAAACGATGGCCTGGAGTGGCTTGGAAACAAAAGAGATCTATGAAAACCTGGTCGTTGCAGATATTCAGGCAGCAGCCGATATGATGCATCCATTATATATCGATACTAATGGGAAAGATGGGTATGTAAGTTTGGAGGTTGATCCTCTTCTGGCTCACGACACCAGTGCCACAATAAGTGAAGCAAAACGGCTTTGGAAGAAAGTTGGAAGAGATAACCTGATGATCAAAATCCCCGCTACGGCTGCGGGGATTTCTGCAATAAAAGCAGTAATTTCTGAGGGCATCAATGTAAATGTTACACTGATATTTTCCACCGAACGTTATTCGGAAGTCATTGACGCCTATTACGCTGGATTAGAGGATCGAATAGCAAAGCAACTTGCAATCAATAGCATACACTCGGTGGCATCTTTTTTCGTCTCCCGAATAGATGTGATGATCGAAGATCTGGTAGGGCAAAAGAACTTATCCAAAGATGTCAGAGCAGACTTGGAAAAAAGAATCTTCGGAAAGGTCGGTATCTATAATGCCCTTAATGCCTACGCAGCTTTTGAAGAATCGATAAAAACTACGCGCTTTCAGAATATTGCGAAAGCAGGTGGAAATTTCCAGCGGCCTTTATGGGCCTCGACTGGATCGAAAAATGAAGCGTACTCAGATGTTTTATATGTTGATAATTTGATTCTGCCTAATACCGTCAATACTGTTCCTCCGAAAACGCTACAGGCATGGCTTGATCATGGAAGTACAAAAGTTATTGAGAAAAAGTCGTATACTGAGGATCTTCAACAATCACAAAAGATATTGGAAGAAATTGGGATTAAACTTAAGGATGTTTTTGACGACCTTGAGATAGAAGGCGTTAAAAAGTTCGTTTCGGCACAAGAATCGCTTTTTAAGACTATTGAGGATGAACGAGAACGTTTTATTGCCCAACTTGGACTTCCTATAAGTGCAATTTCACAACGTTTGGCTCAAATGGATGTTGACCGGTTTGTTGATCGTTTTTATCAACCCGATGTCTCATTATTCACCTCGCAATCAGATGAAGAGCACGAGGTTTTAAATCGAATGGGTTGGATCAATGCCCCTGATGATAGCCGATCTCTCATAGCTGAGGTTGAAAATTTATTAATAGAACTTCTTGAAGAAGATTTTTCTCACGCATTAGTTCTTGGCATGGGTGGGTCATCCCTTGCGCCTGAAGTATTCAGCCATGTGTTTAAGGACTATCTGAAAATAAAAAAACAGGCACTTTCAGTCTCAATATTGGATACCACAGATCCGGAACAAATTTTTGAAAGATTAAATTCCATACCTTTGCGAAAGACACTATTCATCGCCAGCAGCAAATCCGGAACAACAGTCGAGATGAAATCGTTGGTTGCTTATTTCATGGATGAATTAATAAAAGGCGGTGAAAAGGACCCCGGAAAACATTTTATTTGTATCACTGACCCAAAAACACCCCTTGAGAGTTTTGCGATCAATAATAATTTCAGAAGGGTCTTTAATGCGGATGCGAATGTTGGCGGACGATATTCTGCACTAATCGCATTCGGTTTGATTCCCGCGATTCTCGCCGGGATTGATGGATACATAATGTTAGACAGTGCAGCATCCATGCGAGACAAATGCGGAAGTGATATTGCCATCAGGCAAAACCCTGCCTTTGTTCTTGCCGCCATTTTATATGAAGCTTATTCTGTAGAACATGATAAATTGACCATCATTGCTGATGAGCGGTATAGATCATTTGGCTCCTGGTTAGAACAGCTGATTGCTGAAAGTAGCGGAAAAAATGGAAATGGGCTTCTGCCCGTTGATCAAGAACCATTGATTGACGTTTCTCTGTATTCAAGCGATCGTATTTTTTATTATTTGCGTCACGATGGACAAAAGGACTCTATTGTGAAATCGCTGCAGAAGCGTGGGTTTACCGTGCTAACTTCCAATTTACAGGATGAATATGGAGTAGCCGGGGAAATGTATAAATGGGAGGTTGCTGTAGCATGTTTCTGCTGTTTGATTGGCGTCAACCCATTTAACCAGCCCAACGTACAAGCCAGCAAATCAATGGCTACAAAGCTTATTGAGAAATTCAGAACCTCTGATACAGACAGAGGAGGTGATTTGCTGTACGAAAACGATGTTTTTGCCATATTTAGTTCATCAATATCAGCAGTCAAAGAAATTTCAGATATGAAAATAATCCAGACCTTACTTGAGCCCAATGAAGGTGACTTCTTCGGGATCAATGCCTTTCTCCCGCGTGTTTTCCATTACGAGAATGTATTGCAAACATTTAGAAAAACACTTCTGGAAAAATTTTCCATTCCTGTGACACTTGGATTTGGACCGCGTTTTCTTCATTCAACCGGGCAACTTCATAAAGGCGGAAAGAATAATGGTCTTTTCATTGTACTCACACAGGAACCAGAAGTTGATTTTGAAATTCCCGGAGAAAGCATTCATTTCAGTACATTGGAAAAAGCACAAGCTATTGGTGACATCCTGGCTTTGGAATCAAACGAACGCAGGGTTATCAGAGTGCACTTCAAGAAGCGTATAGAATCAGAGTATTTGAATCGGTTGGTTTAATATTTCTGATAGATACCACTTCATCCAATATTATCAATAGCCAATTCAAGAGCACCTATTATGCCCGAATCATCACCAAGCATCGGTGGTGTAATCAGGGCATGGATTTGATCGTCTAACAGAGTACATTTAATATATTTGTTAAGTGTTCGCTTTACATGATGAAATATCTTTGGAAAAAGATGTTTTTGATGGATTACACCTCCGCCAAGAATAATTTTTTGCGGCGATATTGTGAAGATTAGATTGGCAAGCGCATAACCGATGTACTCAGCTTCCAGTTCCCAGGCGATATGATCTGATTGGAGTGTTTTCGGGTCTGCATGCCAGCGTTTCTCAAGCGCAGGGCCGCTGGCAAGTCCTTCGAAGCAATTCTGATGATATGGGCAGCTGCCTGGAAAAGGGTCTTTACGGATATCATACGGAATTCTGATATGTCCGAATTCCGAATGTAAAAGCCCGTGCAGAATTTTTCCATTGATGATAAAACCACCGCCGATACCTGTTCCGATTGTAATATATGCAAAGCTCTCTATTTTCTTGTCAACCAAACTATTGTATTCACCATATGCGGATGCATTCACATCTGTATCAATAAAGGTCCGCGTTTGTGTGACTGATTCGATTTCTCCTTTAAGGTCGGTGAACGGCCAGGCGTATTTTGGCGTAGAAGTGATATATCCGAATGTTGACGAGGTCGTGTCAAGATCCAGCGGCCCAAAGCTGCCCACACCGATACCGGCTAAAGTGAATTCTTCGCGGGCAGACACATCCTGGAAAAAACGTGTGATATCCATAATTGTTTGTTTGGGTGAGGATGTGGGAAAGATTTTTCTGTCAATAATATTCACTCTATTCTTTGCAACCATGACAAAAGTCTTTGTTCCACCTAATTCAACAGCACCGAAATATTTACCAACCATGATGTGAATTCCTTTTCCACTTTATAATTTCGTATCTTTATTATTGATTTTACGTTTAAATAAATATAATGACAAAGGATGTTTTATATGGATATTTTTGAAAAATGTTATCAATACACTCAGGCAAAACAAGCTATGGAAAAGGGGATTTATCCATATTTCATTCCGCTTGATGAGAATGAAGGAACTGAAGTTGAATTTGAGGGTCATCGACTATTAATGTGCGGTTCTAACAATTATCTTGGATTAACTACACATCCAAGGGTCAGGGAAGCTGCCATAACTGCTATACACAGGTACGGTACATCCTGTACCGGGTCACGCTTCTTGAATGGAACACTCGCGTTACATGAGCAATTAGAGAAAGAATTGGCTGAATTTGTGGAAAAAGAAAACGCGCTCGTTTTTTCGACGGGTATGCAGGTGAATCTTGGTACGATCAGTGCACTCATTGGCCGCGATGATGTGATCATTTTGGATAAAGATGATCATGCGAGCATCGTCGACGGCGCGCGTTTGGGATATGGCAAAATTGAGCGGTTCCGCCACAATGACATCGAGCATTTAGAAAGAGTATTAACATCGCTGCCAAACGATGTTGGAAAGCTGATTGTTGTTGATGGGGTGTTTAGTATGGGAGGGGATTTGGCAGATTTGCCCAACATCCTGCCGTTAGCAGAAAAATTTGGCGCAAGGGTCATGGTTGATGATGCGCATGGGATGGGAGTGACCGGTGCTGGCCGCGGAACAGCCGCGCAATTCGGACTTTCTGAAAAAGTTGATTTAATTATGTCTACCTTCAGCAAATCATTTGCTTCTTTGGGCGGTTTTATCGCTGGAGATGAAGATATCATTCATTATATTAAACATAATGCCCGCTCGCTGATCTTTTCTGCCAGTATTCCTGCTTCGAATGCGGCTGCAGCGCTTGCGGCCTTAGCGATTATGCGAGAAGAGCCAGAACGTGTCGAGCGGGTGAACGCAATTGCTGAAAGAATGCGAAATGAACTTCGAATGATGGGATTTAATGTGGGGGAATCCGTCACACCTATTGTGCCAGTTATTATTGGAGATGATACCAGGACTTTCCTTGCCTGGAAATCATTATTCGCAAATGGAGTATTTGTGAATCCTGTCATCTCTCCAGCGGTTCCGCCGGGACTACAGCTGCTGCGGACCAGCTATATGGCAACCCAAACTGATGAACACATTGATTGCGTGCTGGAGGTGTTTAATAAAGTTGGAAGAGAGTTGGGTTTGATCTAAAACAATCCCCAGTTCAACGATGTTTCATCTTCCATCATTGACTGGTTCCATACTTCATGGCCATATGCAATTTTTGTGGGGAGATTCATCACGCTTTCCGCTTTCTTGCGTGCTGACTCCATCAACATTGGAGCATACGGGCAATAAGGTGTGGTCAGGATCATATTGATGTTGACTTCGTTATTGTCAATTGTTACGTTACGAATGAGGCCTAATTGAATCAGGTCCATACCGATCTCCGGATCGCGAACCTGACGGAAAGCATTACGGAACTCTTCTACTTTTTCCGGGTGGGATAGGTCGATATCCCAACTGGGATAATTTAAAGATTCTTGATTATTCATTATTTTCAGATATGTTATTGATCTTAAATGAGCAATGATTGTCCCCGTGTTTTATACGCGTCACGCTGCTTAGTGGAACCGCAAGAACACTCGCGATCAATGTCCGATCAAAGAGGCAAATTTCAGGATGGTCTTTACCAAGCTTATAGAAGGGACAAGCGACTTCGAGAATCTCATAACCAGAATCAATTTTCTCTAATTTAAGATCATACCCTTCATTGGACATAATTTCCTCTAATAAAGCAAGGCGTTCATTCATGTCCAATTTCTGGATTTCTTCGCGATGTTCATTCGTTATATCGATGGCCATGTTCTTAAAAAGCTGACCAACAGACTCATTATTCATGGATTTCTTCAGCTGGCTGATCAAGTGCTTTGACAGCTGGAAGTAACGTTTAGGGAAATGTTCCTGACCGGAGTCGGTGAGAAAATACACAAGTCTTGGACGGCCAACACCATGCCGTTCTTCTTCAGCTGATATCAGTCCTTCAGCTTGCAGGTTGGTGAGATGGTGGCGTACTGAAATTGCATTAATTCCAACGCTATCAGCGATTACTTTGATCGTAGATCGCGGATGGGCAATGAGCGTTTGAAGAACCTTATCGCGTGTACTTTTCATAATTTATAAATTTTGTTCAAGAGTATATCATATTCATTGAAATTGTCAATAAAAATGATATTTATAATAAATATTGACTAAAGGTGTCGCGTATGGTATACTCCTGACGTTAAAAAACAAGGGTCAACAAAAGATTATTTTGGAGAATTTGTACTAAATGGCCAGCTTAAAGATTAAAGATTTAGAGGTTTCTGCTGAAGGGCAGCAAATATTAAATGGGTTGAATTTAGAGGTCCCGCAGGGAGAGGTACATGCGATCATGGGCCCGAACGGTACCGGGAAATCAACGCTAGCCTATGCAGTTATGGGTCATCCCCGTTATCAGATTGACGGGGGATCAGTTTCTTTGAATGGCACAGAATTACTCGAATTATCTCCTGAGGCGAGGTCACAAGCGGGTGTTTTCCTTGCTTTTCAATATCCTGTCGCTATTCCGGGTGTAACTGTTGCAAACTTTCTTCGAACTGCATTGAACGCGCACAGGAAGAAAAAAGATGCGGATTATAAAGGTATCCCAATTCTGGAATTTCGAAAGCTACTTACGGCAAAGATGGACTTGCTCAAAATGGATCACTCCATGGCCGGACGATATCTGAATGACGGATTTTCCGGCGGAGAAAAAAAGCGACTTGAGATCCTTCAGATGGCACTGCTGGAACCAAAAATCGCCATCCTCGATGAAACCGATTCCGGACTGGATATTGATGCGCTGCGCATTGTCTCTGAAGGGATAAATACCCTCAAAAATGAAGACCTCGGTATCCTGGTAATCACGCATTATCAGAGAATCCTCAACTATCTCACGCCGGACGTAGTGCACATCATGGTGGATGGCAGAGTGATCAAAACAGGCGGGCCAGAATTGGCTCTGCGCCTCGAAGAAGAGGGGTATGCGTGGGTGAAGGAAACCGCTTAAAGACCACCATTCTTTTTTTGAAAAATTGAAGAATCAATGACAAAAGACAACTCCAATAATCTATTTTCAGGTATTCGTCAGGAATCGGCCGGGTTTAAGGACCCGGTGAATCTGATCTTTAAAACTGAAAAAGGATTGAATGAAGGAGTAGTTCGGCAAATTTCCCAGTGGAAAAATGAACCGGAATGGATGCTTGATTTTCGTTTAAATGCGCTCAAGCAATACATGCAACATCATTATCCTTCCTGGGGGCCAGATCTTTCCAATTTAGACCTTGATGATCTTTACTATTATGCCCGTCCTGCAGATGAGATGGAAAGAAGCTGGGATGACGTTCCCGAGGATATAAAAAACACTTTTGATCGGTTGGGCGTGCCTGAGGCAGAACGCAAATTCCTTGCCGGTGTAGGAGCTCAATATGAATCGGAAATGGTTTACCACAGTATTCAGGAGCAGCTTGCTGAAAAGGGAGTGATCTTTCTCAGCGTCGAAGACGGCCTTCGACAACATCCAGATGTTTTTAGAGAGCATTTCAGCAAAGCCATTCCGATTGATGATAACAAATTCGCAGCGTTGAATTCTGCTGTTTGGTCGGGTGGCTCTTTTGTTTATATTCCAAAAGGTGTAAAAGTTGATTTACCATTACAGGCATATTTCCGTTTGAATATGGCGAGTATTGGTCAATTTGAACGCAGCATCATTATTGCTGATGAAGGATCGCAAGTACATTATGTGGAGGGATGCACCGCGCCCACTTATTCGCGTGACTCCTTCCATTCGGGTGTGATTGAAATCTTTGTAAAGAAAAATGCTCGCGTGCGATATACCACCATCCAAAACTGGTCAACGAATGTTTACAACCTTGTTACACAACGTGCGCTTGTCTATGAGGGTGGCACGATGGAATGGGTGGATTCAAACCTCGGATCAAAAACGACCATGAAATATCCTTCATGTTATTTGATGGAACCTGGCGCTCATGGCGAGATACTTTCGATGGCTTTTGCGGGGAAAGGACAGACACAGGATGCCGGAGGAAAAATGCTGCACTTCGCGCCAAGGACGACCAGTAAGATCACTTCAAAATCAATCAGTAAGGATGGCGGAAGATCTTCATTTCGTGGCCTTGTATATGTCAATCCGAAAGCTGAAGATTCAAAGATCAATGTGGTATGTGATGCGTTGATCCTTGATCCACAATCACGTTCTGACACTTATCCAACCATTAAAAATTCAGCAAAGGATGTTTCAATTGGACATGAGGCATCCGTATCTAAAGTCAGCGAGGACCAACTGTTTTACCTCAAGAGCCGCGGTTTGTCAGATGAAGAAGCGACAACCATGGTTGTTTCTGGTTTCATTGAACCATTAGTTAAAGAACTTCCGATGGAATATGCAGTTGAAATGAATCGATTGATCCAATTGCAGATGGAGGGTTCCGTTGGCTGATCAACATAGAAAACCAGACACAATAGAGTTGTGGTTTGCAAAACGGATAGAAGATGAAATTGAAAAGTTTTTTTCGAGTGAAGAGCTAAGGCCTATCGCACAGCAAAACAAAATTTCCGTAAAAGACCTTCTACATTCAGAGGTTACCAGAGGGAAATTAGAAGAAATCGAGCGCAACCACAAGGAATTCTTCCAGCTTCCTTTTGATTTCGAGATTATTGACCCATTAAAGAATAATGATAGGAAAATGAGTCTTTCATCTGTGGATTCCGGTTGTCCACCGGTATTTTTGCACGTTTCTTCAGAAGGATTATCAGTCGAATTGCGTACTGATTTTCAAGATCAAGGTATCGTGATTGATGATTTTCATTCACTTACGCAGAAAAATCCAACCTTGGTCAGTGAATTTCTAAACGAGAATCTTTTGCGAAATTCTATTACTTCCTCGTTGATTCACGCGATAACAAGTAATGCGGTGGTTGTTGTTATCCCGGATCATGCTGAAATCAACGAAGTCATAAAGATTGAATTTGCTTGTGCATCAACAGGTCGGATCATTCCTTTCCACCTGATCACCAGGATCGGCAAAAACGCGAAAGCGAATTTTTCGATAAATATAAAACCAGCTAGATCGAAGAAATCATCAAATGTGTTGCTTCTTCAGAATGATTTTTCTCTTGCAGAAAACGCTGAACTCAATATATTTCGCCATCAAACAACAGGGGAAAACACGCTCATCTTGATGGATGATGTCATTAAACAAGAACGGAATTCAAAAGCAGTATTTCTCAACATTGACGAAGGTGCAAAAGGTGTTTCCAGCAAAATTTCTCTTTCTCTTGAAGGTGAAGGCGCTGAATCAACTGTGACTGGAATTTACCGCCCAGAACAATCAAGTCGATATTTTTATGATACCGAACAGATCCACATCGCATCTTATACAGTGAGTGATTTACTTTATAACGGAGTAATAGGAGAATCCGCATATGCTTCGTGGAGAGGTAATATTGTGATCAATGAAGGAACTCGAAGCACTAACGGATATCAGGCAAATAACAATTTGGTAATCCACGAATCAGCAAAGGTCGAATCTGTACCGGGATTAGAGATCAAAACTGATGATGTAAAATGCTCTCATGGGGTAACGATTGGTAATATTGATAAGAATCATATGTTTTATTTACAAAGTCGCGGTATAAATAAAGAAGCTTCGGAAAAACTCATCATCAATGGGTTTCTTCAATCACCCTTACATCGTTCCAAAACAGGTGTATTTAATGATCAAATATCTACACTATTTGATATTTGACTGTAGAATAAAACTAAAGAAATTGGAGAGCACAAATTAATGGCAAATGTTCCTTTTATGAGACCACCAAACCTGAACGAAGCATATCAGGTTGGGGATGTAGTTGAAGCATATTGTGATCATGACAAAGGTGATCAACGTATTAAAGGATGGTTAAAAGGGACTGTTGTTCAAATTGACGGAAAATTAATCGCCGTGCAGTTCCGGACGGATGTTTATTTGACGGATGGATGGATGGTGCCAGATCACATACTTTGGTATCCAGAGAATTCAACCCAGATCCGAAAGAAATAATCACTGTTATGGTTGGCGAGACGATCATTCGCGATTTCCCAATCCTCGCTCGCACCCTTCATCAAGATAAGAAACTCATCTATCTTGATTCTGCGGCAACATCCCAGAAACCTATCCGGGTTATTGAAGCGATGGATGCATACTATCATCTGACCAATGCGAATGTCCATCGCGGGATTCACACATTGGCAGAAAAATCTACTGAAGATTATGAATCAGCAAGAAAGAGGATTGCTAATTTTGTTGGTGTAAATGATGAAAAGCAGATCATCTTTACCCGAAACACAACCGAATCTATCAATCTCATAGCCAAAAGCTGGGGACAGCAAAACCTGCAACCTGGCGATGTAGTCTTGCTGACAGAGATGGAGCATCACTCTAATATCGTCCCCTGGTATATGCTGCGCGAGGAGAAAGATATCCGGGTTGAATTTATCCGCGTCACATCAGACGGGGAATTGGATCTTGAACATCTCAAGTCTTTGTTGAAATTTGCACCCAAGCTGGTTTCTTTCATGCATGTTTCCAATGTGCTGGGAACTATCAATCCCGCAAAGGAAATCGTACGATCTGCCCATGAGGCAGGTGCGATCGTGTTGGTTGATGGCGCTCAATCAGTTCCGCATATGCCAGTTGACATTACCGAGCTGGATGCGGATTTTTATGCATTTTCTGCACATAAAATGTGTGGGCCAACAGGAATTGGGATTCTGTACGGAAAAGAGGGATTGCTGGAATCCATGCCGCCTTTCCTTGGCGGTGGTGACATGATCAGAAAAGTGACCTTTGAAGGATTCAAAGCCAACGACCTGCCTTATAAATTTGAAGCAGGCACACCTGCAATCGCTGAAGCGATCGGTTTTGGAGCTGCGATCGATTACTTATCCTCTTTAGGGATGGATGCGATCTATACTCATGAGAAACAATTGGCATCATATGCTTATAACGCGTTATCAGAAGTCAATGGTTTGGAAATTCTTGGGCCTGGCGCTGACAGACGATGCGGGGTGCTTTCTTTTACGCTAGAAGGCATTCATCCGCATGATATTGCCCAACTATTAGACCAGGAAGGCATCGCGGTGCGCGCCGGACATCACTGCGCGATGCCACTGCACGATAAACTTATGATTCCTGCGTCAACACGCGCCAGTATGTATTTGTATAATACTAATCAGGATATCGAAGCGCTAATTCTTGGATTGAGAAAAGTTATTGAGGTTTTTAATTAATTATGGATGATCTTTATCGTGAAATCATCATCGAACATTATAAGAATCCACTTCACAAAGGTCGCATTGAGAAAAGCGATTATGGTTTTGAAGACGAGAACCCTTTGTGTGGAGATCATATCCACATCGATTTGCAGGTAGATGATGAACAGAATGTTATTGACGCAAAATTTGATGGTCAGGGATGTGCGATATCTGTTGCATCTGCTGATCTATTACTTGATTCAGTTATTGGAAAGAATATTGAAGAACTGAAAGGTTTAGGTAAACAAGATATCCTCGACATGTTGGGAATTGAACTGAGTCCGGTCAGGTTAAAGTGTGCACTGCTATCATTGAAGGTTTTAAAAGCCGCGATCTATGAGCTTAAGGAATCGTCAGACGCATTGACCGAATAAAAAATAAGATCCTCTCATTTTGAAGAGGATCTTTCTTATCTATTTGATGAATGAAGCGACCATCCTGAAGATATTGAATCCTTCAGCGTATTGCCTTTCCGCTAATGATCCGTTTCTAATGAGGATCGCTTTGGTTAGTTCAGCAGAAAAATAATATTTATCTGCATAGGTCTTATAAGCAGCCAGCGCATCAATCTTTTTTTGCACATCAACCGGATCAACTTCGATCAGTAATGATGGAAAGAAGCCATGACTGCTGCGGATGACATCGAACCCGAATAAAGAAGTTCCCCTGAATGCTCGCAGGGATTCTTCGGTCACCACACTGTGATCCTGGTGCAAGTCTGCATCTGAGTGGACGAATACTACATCCGGATTATGTTTCTTGTTTAGAGAAAAGAGGTATTCTAGAATCTCCTGGCGATCTTGCTTAAAGCGCCTGGTCTCAAATTCAGCCAGATAATCGTGTTCTTGATCAATATCAAGGATTCTCATGCTTTCTCGGTGTTCAGCAGCGACGTTAATCAATGATGGATTCTTCTGATTATCTGAAAGTGTGACGCAAAAAACCTCTGATTTTCCCTTTAGATTTGCAATCAATGCGCCGGCACCAATTTCAATATCATCGGGGTGTGCGCCGATAAAAAATACCTTTTTTCCGATTAGATTCATCGATTGTTGTTTACCTTACTTGGTAGCGACAAAGCCACCCACTACTTTTGTCATTACAATTTTACCGTCCTTTTCAATGCGCTTTTCTGCGACGATGGTAATCTTTTCCATCACATCTACGAAGCTTTCTTTTTCAGTAAAGAAATCTCCCCAAAGGCGCCGATCTTCAGACAAGGAAGCACGGGTATATTCCAAGAAAGGTTTGGCCGAAGGGAAGGTGAGCGGGTTTTCAAATATTTTGACTTTTACCTGGTCGAAGGTGTCTTTGATTGCATCTAAAATCTCACTGTCATATCGTGAGCTGCCCGGCATCGGGGGAATGGTTTTGTTGGTAGCTTCTTGAATGATCTCATAAAATTCCAGCTTGTTCTGTGGCATTGGGCCGGTTGTGAATAATCTGCCACCCGGTTTTAAAACACGATGCATTTCGCGGATGGTAAAGGGTATGTCTTCTGAATAGTAGATCGCAAAGCAGCAAGAGATAAGATCGAAAGTGTTATCATCGAAATCAAAACGCTTATTAAAATCCAACGTGACAAAATCGATCTCATAACCTTTTTCCGCGCTTAATTGTTTGGCTTTTTCCAGTAATTCCTGGGAAACGTCACCTCCAACAATCTCACAATTTCCATTGAGCGTGGAATAGAAAGACGCGCATTGTTTTCCTGATCCGCAGGCCATATCAAGAATCTTGAGACCTTCTTTGAGATCAAGCGTGTCCAGCATCCACTGATCAATATCATTTTTCCCGTAGGTATCATGGATATTGATGCGTGATATCAAATCAGAAGTTGTTTCTTTGTAATCAATTTTCATTTTTCCTCTTTTTATGTTTTGTATAAGTATAAAGATAGTACAAGGATTGTCAAGCAAGGATTGTGCGGTGTCCAGGACATACTATACACTCCGGGTATCAAGAATATATCAGGTT
>CAZTCV010000006.1:0-87078 GCA_964612815.1 uncultured Pelolinea sp.
CATGGTGCCCACGTTCATGTGATTTTTCGTTCGTTCAAATACTTCCTTTGCCATAATAATCTCCTTACAATTTCATCTATATTATAAATACTTCTTCATTATTTCGTCAGAGACAGGCGCGTAATGTGAGAACTCCATTGAGAAAACACCGCGCCCCTGCGTTGCTGACCGTAACTCGGTCGCATAACCAAACATCTCACCCAGCGGCAGATTTGCTTCCACCGCGCGGGCATTTCCGGGCTTTGGTTCCATGCCACCGATTTCCGCCCGACGTGCATTCAGTTGCGCCAGCACATCGCCTAAATACTCGTCTGGCAACACAACCTCAACCTTCATGATAGGTTCAAGCAAAACGGGGCTCGCCTTTTCAATACCTTCACGAAAAGCAAAGATCGCCGCCATTTTGAAAGCCATTTCACTGGAATCCACTTCATGGAACGAGCCGTCATAGAATGTAACCTTGATATCCGTCACCGGATACCCCGCCATTACACCGGATTCTGCTGCTTCCCGCACACCAGATTCGACTGCACGATGATACTCGGTCGGTACAGTACCGCGGACAATTTTATTTTGAAATTCAATACCACTGCCGCGCGGAAGAGGTTCTAATGAAAAGACAACATGGCCGTATTGTCCCCGTCCACCAGTTTGCTTAACATATTTGTAATCAATTTTTGGTATCTCTCTTGATATGGTTTCACGATACGAAACGCGGGGTTTGCCAACGTTCGCTTGAACATTAAACTCACGCATCATTCGGTCTACAAGTATCTCTAAATGTAGCTCCCCCATCCCGGAGATCAAAGTCTGGCCTGTGTTTTCATCCACCCTGACCTGAAAAGTCGGATCTTCTTCTGATAGCTTTTGCAACGCCTTTCCGAGTTTATCCTGGTCAGCCGAAGTTTTTGGTTCAATAGCGACAGAGATAACAGGATTGGGAAAAGAGATCCGCTCTAAAAGGATCTGGTTATGTGACGAACAAATTGTATCGCCGGTTGAGGCATTTTTCATCCCCAGCGTCGCTCCGATATCTCCCGCGCCGATTTCTTCAACGTCTTCTCGATGATCCGCATAAACACGGATCAATCGCCCTACACGTTCCTTTTGCCCGGTAGAAACGTTATAAGCCATCATCCCTTGCGTGATTTTTCCGGAGTAGATTCGGAAATACGCCATTCGTCCGGCATAAGGATCAGAAACGATCTTAAAGATCAAAGCTGCCAGCGGCTCATCCTCAGATGTAATCCGCGTAACTTCTTTATCCGTTTTAGGATCGATTCCCTTCACTGAGGGAATATCAAGAGGAGATGGTAAGTAATCGATAACTGCATCAAGCAGAAGCTGCACACCTTTATTTCGCAGCGACGTACCGCAAAATACCGGCGCAGCTAAATTATTCAGCACTGCCTTGCGCAATGTCGCTTTCAATTCATCGATGGTAATTTCTTTGTTATCCAGGAACTTCACGATCAGGTCATCATCAAACTCAGCGATGCTCTCAACCAGTTGTGCTCGTTTTTCCTTTGCTTTGTCTTCTAGCTCTGCCGGAATAGCTTCGATCACAGGATCAGATCCAAGATCGTCTCGATAGTAGATTGCCTTCATCTCAAGCAAGTCAACCACGCCTTGAAATTGATCTTCTTTGCCAATCGGTAATTGCATTTGAATAGGATTTGCTCCCAATTTCTCAGCAATCGTCTTAATGGAGTAGGAAAGTGAAGCGCCGACTCGATCGAGTTTATTGACGAAACAAATTCTGGGAACATGGTATTTATCAGCCTGGCGCCAAACTGTCTCACTTTGCGGCTCAACCCCCTGCACACCATCAAAAACCACAATACCGCCATCCAGCACACTTAATGAGCGCTGTACTTCAGCGGTAAAATCAATATGTCCGGGAGTGTCAATCAGGTTGATTTGATGATTCTTCCAGGTTGTCGTGATAGCAGCCGAAACGATCGTTATACCGCGTTCACGTTCCTGCTCCATCCAGTCAGTGACAGTGGTGCCATCATCAACAGAACCCAAGCGATGGGTTTTCCCCGTATAAAATAGAATACGCTCAGTTGTGGTGGTTTTACCGGCATCGATATGAGCGATTATCCCAAGATTTCGAATTTTTTCAAGCGGGTATTCTCGCGTCATTCATGCACCATTCAACTGAACGTATATTAAGGTAGTAATAATTAAAATCTAAAGTGCGAGAACGCCCGGTTGGCTTCAGCCATCTTATGCGATTCTTCCCGCTTTTTAATGGCAGAACCCTGGTTCTCAGCCGCATCCAAAATTTCCGCCGCAAGCTTTTCAGCAAAAGAACGGCCGCCGCGATTTTGGGTTGCCGAAAGGATCCAGCGGATAGCCAACGTCAACCTGCGGGCTGCATCAACTTCCATCGGGATCTGATAAGTAGCACCACCAACACGGCGGGGTCTTACCTCCATGATAGGGCCAACATTCTTAAAAGCGGTCTCGAGCACTTCAACAGGATCCTTCCCTGTTTTCTCTTGCACAATATCCAACATATCGTATACGATTCGGGAAGCGGTGCTCTTCTTGCCTTTTTTCAAAATGTGGTTGATGAGAACCTGCACATTCAAGTTGTTATACTTGAGATCAGGTGCTATTTCTCTTTTTTCCGGTTTAGTCCTTCGCATCCAAAACTCCGATTATTTCTAAATTAATAAGTAAAACTTAGCTGGTCTTTTTCGACCCATATTTTGATCGCCCTTGTCCACGATCAGCGACACCGGTTGAATCCAATGTGCCGCGGACAATGTGATAGCGAACGCCAGGTAGGTCTTTCACACGACCGCCGCGCACCATCACAACAGAGTGCTCCTGAAGCTGGTGTCCTTCGCCAGGAATGTAAGCAGTAACTTCCATCTGGTTTGTCAGACGCACACGCGCAATCTTTCGCAGCGCTGAGTTTGGCTTCTTCGGGGTCATCGTTCTCACAACAGTACAAACACCACGCTTTTGCGGTGCGCCTTTCAGCTGGCGAACGCGTCTCTGTTTATTAGAGTTGAATGTGTAAAGCAATGCGGGCGCTTTGCTTTTCTCATTTTTACTCTTGCGACCTTTTCGAATTAATTGATTGATAGTTGGCACTTGTTAGCCTCCAAAAATATATTGCTCATACGTTAAAACACGAAGATTGAGTATATCATAAGCTTTTTATTTCGCCAATGATTATTTGAATAAATTATCAATATTCTTGCCCAATCCTAGTAATCCAGTATCAAGTTTCACAGGTTTCGCCTTGGTTTCGTCTTTTCCAAACTTGATCACATCTCCGGCTTGCATCTCTGCTTCAACGGCAAGGCCTAAACTCTGCAATTCTTTTACGAGCACGCGGAAAGATGCGGGCAAACTTGGCTCCTCAATTTGCTCATCTTTGACGATTGATTCGTAAGACGCGACACGCCCCTGAACATCATCAGATTTCACTGTCAACATTTCTTGCAGTGTATATGCAGCACCATACGCTTCCAAAGCCCAGACTTCCATCTCTCCAAAGCGCTGGCCGCCGAATTGGGCTTTTCCGCCGAGCGGCTGCTGCGTGACGAGACTGTATGGGCCTGTCGATCGCGCATGCACCTTATCTTCTACAAGGTGATGCAGCTTTAAAATCGTCATTAATCCAACAGTGACCGGCTGATTGAATGCCATACCGGTCTTCCCATCACGGAGAATCTGTTTCCCTAATGTAGGCATTGGTTTTCCGATTTCGATCATAAATTTTTGGGCACTCGAAAGAACATTCTCATCCTTTATTCTGCTGGTGTTCTTCCCATTGGATTCCATCCAAATACGTAAGCATGCAGTTATCGCATTCCTGTCAAGCCCCTCTACATCCATATTGAGCTCTCTCACGCTGTTGAACGCTAACATCTCATCAGGGTTATATCCTTTATCACGCAGCCACTCAATCAGCGTGGCGCGTCTTGCATAATCATGATCGGAAGACAATTTGTAAACATCATATTTTCGGTCACCAAGCCAGCTCTCAAGATATAGAAGCTTTACCTCTTCATCATCCACGATCATTTCAGGACTATACTCCTGGTCTTTGATCCAATCCCAGGCAGTTTCTGTTATTTCCTTTTGCGCTTCATCGATCATCCATGCGCGAGCTAACTCTGCCTCGATCTCCATTTCCGACGCGCCGTCAAATACCGGTGTAATTGCCCTGAATCCCAGGCGCGAAGCAGCCCAACCAAGGTGTATTTCAAGCAGCTGCCCGATGTTCATGCGGCCGGGAACACCTAACGGATTCAGAATGATATCAACAGCAGTGCCATCGTCAAGCATCGGCATATCCTCTACTGGCACGACACGAGAAACAACACCTTTATTGCCATGTCTGCCCGCCATCTTGTCACCGGCGGTCAATTTTCGGATTTGCGCGACTGAAACACGTACCATCTTCTGAATTCCTGCTGAGAGTTCGCTGTTGTCTTCACGTGTCACAACTTGCACATCAACAACTTTTCCTCGTTCGCCATGTGGCATCCGCAAAGAAGTGTCTTTCACATCACGCGATTTTTCACCAAAGATTGCTCTCAACAAGCGTTCCTCAGGCGTAAGTTCTTTTTCACCTTTCGGTGTAATCTTTCCAACAAGCAGGTCATTGGGCCCTACTTCAGCCCCAATACGTACGATTCCGTCCTCATCCAGGTCTTTGATCGCATCCTCACCAACATTGGGAATATCACGCGTGATCTCCTCTTCTCCAAGCTTTGTATCCCGGGCCTCCACCTCATATTTTTCAACATGCACGGAAGTGAACCGATCTCCCTGAACAAGCTTCTCAGAGATCAGTATTGCGTCTTCGAAGTTTCCGCCCTCCCACGAAACGAAAGCGATCAGGATATTCTGCCCCAGAGCAAGGTTGCCATTCACAGTGGAAGAGGAATCAGCAATCACATCACCAGTTTTAATACGCTGGCCTTTGTTCACGATCGGCCGCTGGTCAATACAGGTGCTTTGATTTGAACGACGATATTTTTTTAATTGGTATTGTTTCGTCCCGTCGGCTGTTTTCACAGTGATTTGCTGGCCGGTAACCGATATCACCTCTCCATCTTCCGACGCGGTGACAACCTGGCCTGAATCAAGCGCGGCAACCCCTTCCAAACCCGTGGATACAATTGGCAGGTCAGGCACCACAAGCGGCACTGCTTGTGCCATCATATTCGATCCCATCAATGCCCGGTTTGCGTCATCATGCTCGAGGAATGGGATCAGTGAAGCGCTGATACCAACGATCTGGTGCGGCGCTACATCTATGTAATCAATTCGGATCGGTTCACTGGTAATGAAGTCCGATCGGTAGCGGGATGAAACCCTCTCCCTGACAAATTCAAGGTTCTTATCAATTTCTGTATTTGCCTGGGCGATATTAAAATTATCCTCTTTATCAGCCGATAGGTAATCCACGTGATCAGAAACAAATGGTTTAACAGGTATAAACTCGATGTCGCCAGCGATTTTCTGAATGGCTTTCAAGTCATCCTCTGTAATACGTTGTTCAGCCTTAACTACCACTTTCCCATTTCCGTCAACCACATCTTCCCTAACGGCTTTGCCAATCAGATTCTTATCTTTAGGCGGCAACTTGTTGATCACTTTTCGGTATGGGGTCTCCAGGAAACCAAATTCATTCACTCGCGCAAATGAAGCTAGACGGCCGATCAGGCCAATATTTGGCCCTTCAGGTGTTTCAATCGGGCAAATACGTCCGTAATGAGAGTTGTGCACATCGCGAACATCAAAACCGGCTCGCTCACGGCGTAAACCGCCCGGCCCTAAAGCAGATAGGGTGCGCTTGTGGCGCAGTTCGGATAATGGGTTTGTCTGATCCATAAATTGCGATAATTGGCTGGAACCAAAGAACTCACGCATTGATGAAACAAGCGGTCGGATATTGACTAAGCTTACTGGAGATACTTGATCTTGATCGCGGATAGACATCCTTTCCTTGATCACGCGTTCCATCCGGCGCATGCCGATCCGAAGTTTGTTCTGGATCAACTCGCCAACAGTTTTTACACGCCTATTTCCTAAATGATCGATGTCATCCTCATCCTGTAGATCATTATTGATCATGATGATATGGCGAACTAATTGAACGATATCCCACTTGGTAATTGTTCGGTGTGAGATTGCGATTCGGTCATCTAAGCCCAGCTTCTGATTAAGCTTGTATCTTCCGACGGGAGCCAGGTCATAACGGCGCTGGTCGAATAATTGCTGCTCAAGGTATTCACGCGCATTCTCAAGCGTAGCAGGATCTCCAGGTCGGACTTTGCGAAAGAATTCTAATAAAGCTGCTTCCGCTATTGTCCTCTTCTCAGATACGTCCCACTCTGGTTCCTGCCGGATCGATAAGGGTATGAATAACCGGTCAGGAACATTATCAATGTCCTGAAACAGATTGATCAATTCTTCATCGGTCCCTAATTTAAAAGGAACGTCATCCATTCCGTCATCAACAGCAGCCAAAGCGCGTAAAAATACCGTGATCGGAACAGTACGCTTGCGGTTGAATTTCAAGATCAAATAATTATTCTTTCTGGTCTCAAAATCCATCCACGCGCCACGGTCTGGGATCAATTTAGCGGTCGCTTGTTTTCGGCCGGTGGCACGGTTAACCGGCGCGCTAAAATACACACCGGGTGATCGGATCAGTTGGGAAACAACAACACGCTCAGTACCATTAATAATAAAGGTGCCTTTGTCTGTCATCTCGGGAAAATCGCCAAGGAAAATATCCTGTTTGATCGGCTCTGGTATCTCCGGTCCGGCTAACAGGACGGAAACATAGAGAGATGATGCGTAGGTGAGATCGCGCTCAATGCATTCCTCAATGGAGTATTTGGGTTCCTCAAACCAATACTTAAGATCGAACCCCTCTACCTCTGGCGAATTGCTTGGAAAATAAAGCTTGATCCCGCCAGTGTAGGATTCAATCGGCGATATCTCAGAAAAAAGATCAGCTAGATCTTCATCTTTTAATCGTTGGAAAGAATCTTTTTGAATTTGTATCAAATTTGGGATATCTAGGATCGACTGAATGCGAGCGTAAGACTTTACTGGCAAAGCAGAATTCATTTATTATTTCTCCTGGAAATACATATACATTTTAAAAAGACATACTTGACAATCCCCTATTGTAACAATTCTCCCCATATTGGTCAAGAAAGCAATTATTTTTCCATCGTTCGTATGCGTGAAGGATTACCCAAAAATCAAGAGATTAGGTTATATTTTGTCCATGCAGATTGTATCACTGAATTTTCCATCATAAGCAAAGGTAGAATTCTTATATGCAAAAATTATTCAACACACCACTCGATCAATTAGTCAAACGTTTTACCATAAGAGATTTTTTCATCGTGCTCGTGCTATTGCTTGCGGTTTTATCGCGCTTCATTGGCCTGGGGGATCGCGTGATGAGTCATGATGAGGTAAACCACGTTGTTCCTGCCTATGATTTATTTGCGGGCCGTGGCTACCGTCACGATCCAATAACACATGGTCCTCTGCAATTTCACCTTATGGGTCTGTCATACTTCATGTTTGGCGATAATGATTTTACTTCTCGCCTTCCTCACGCAATCTTCAGCATTCTGACGATCGCTTTCGTTATGGTCGCTTTTCGTCGCTACCTCGGAAGTTACGGATCCGTGATCGCAGGCGTCTTATTTACAATCTCTCCATTCATGCTGTTCTACGGAAGATATGCGCGCAATGATGCGATTTGTGTTTTCCTTGGCGTAGTTTCAATTTATGCATTTCTGCGTTATTTCGAGACAAGAAATGTTAAGTACATTTTATTCCTCACTGTTTCACTTGCGCTGAATTTCACTACGAAAGAAACTGCTTACATTTTCTCTGCCCAATTATTGCTTTTTGTTCTTCTTCTCTTCGCACTGAACGTCATCAAGATCAAAATCGCCGATAGAAAAAAAACCACCAGGATCATTTCTGCAAATATCCTTTTGGTATTACTTATCATCATCCTGACAAGCGCTTCAGTGCTGCTGTTCCGCCAAGCGTACATGAATGATCAGCAAACAGCGGCAACCGCTTTGCTCACAACCGGCAGTGACAAAGCCGGCTTGGCTGCTTTTGTCGAAATGATCATGCCAGTTCTCTCATTCATCCTGCCGGGTACTATCCCGCTCATATTGGTAATCGTGACAATATTGATTCTCAAAAAGCATCTTCGTTGGGACCTTTTATCGCAATCTCCCGCCTTTTCAGTATTAATACTGATCGGGACGCTCGTTTTGCCGCTTCTCGCTCCTTTCCTGGTCCGATTTGCGGGTATGAATCCCTCCGCATATTCGGAGCCATTGGTCATCATAACAAATTACATTTTTATAACAGCATTATTTTTTGTTTCATACATCCTGGGAAGTGAATGGGATCAGGCAAACTGGTGGAAATGGGCTGTTATTTTTTATGGAATCTATGTTGTCCTGTATTCAACCTTCTTCACCAATCCTGTGGGGCTCATGACTGGTATGATCGGGTCCCTTGGTCACTGGCTCGATCAACACCCGGTTCAGCGCGGTGGACAGCCATGGTATTACTACGCTTTTTTCCTCGTGCCATTTTACGAATTTCTGTCAGTATTTGGCGGGATACTTGCTTTTTATTTTGGCATTTCCAACCGAAGCTTTTGGCGGCGCCCGTTTCTCGCGGATTCAATCGCCGTGAATGCTCCTGAAGAGATCAACGAAGAGTCACAACAACCTTTCACTTTTACAGACCTGGACCTGATTCCTGACCCCGCGATCAATATCTATTTATTTATTACAAGTTTCATCGCCTATTCAATCGCTGGCGAGAAGATGCCGTGGTTGTCATTGCACATTGTCTTGCCACTCATATTTGCTGCTTCTTGGTCATTCAATATCGTTTTCGAGAAGCTTAACAATGCTTCGAAAAATAATGACTGGTATGGTATTGCAATATTCTTTGGTTTATTTCTGAATTCGGTTCTCCTGATCAGTAAGGCTCTTGGAAATCAACCACCATTTCTTAGCCAGACTCAAAAAGACCTTCAATCTACTTATCATTTCCTTTTCTTGTGCTTTATAGAAATTGGATTGATTGTTTTATTGGTGAAATCAAAACTGGAATTCTCTCTCGTGAAGATCAAAAATTACCTGGCTGTCAATTTTATCATCTTCTTTGGAGTGTTAACGGCGAGGACTTCATTCCAGGCCGCTTTTATTAACTATGACAACGCAAAGGAATTTCTCGTCTACGCCCATGCGGCTGACGGACCTAAAAGGGTCCTCGAACAGGTAGAAGAAATATCAAGACGCACAACCAATGGGCTGGACATCAAGGTTGCTTATGACAACCATGGTTTGTATCCTTTCTGGTGGTACCTGCGGCATTATCCCAACAAAATTGTCTACCTGGAAAACCCCACCCGCTCGTTGGAAGAAGCGCCTTTAATTATTGCCGGTCAGGATAAATATGCAAAGCTGGAGCCGATCATCCGCGATAATTATTATTTTTATGAATATATGCGTTTATGGTGGCCGATGCAGGATTATTGGAATCTTAATTGGGAAAGGATTTCAAGCACGCTTGGTAATAGGGACATGCGCCAGGCCTTGAAAAATATTTGGTTAGATCGCGATTACGCTCTCTATGCACAGGTAAAAGGCAATCAAAATTTAACGCTTGAAACCTGGCTTCCGAGTGAAAAAATGCGTCTCTATATCCGAAAAGATATCGCCGCGCAAATGTGGCAATACATCAATGATGGATCTTTTCAACTATCATTGGGAACAGACCCATATGCAGATAAACTCATCACCAGAAGCCCGGACGGATTTATATCGATGGAAGGCAGTCTGCCAGGCGAATTGAATACCCCTCGAGGGTTGGATGTTGGTTCGGACGGATTGATCTACGTTGCAGATTCACGCAATCATCGAATTCAGGTTTTCTCCCAGTATGGATCTCTTGAAAATGTTTGGGGAGTTTTCGCCAATGTTCTGGAAGGAGATGCCCCAGGTGGCACATTTAACGAGCCCTGGGATGTTGCCGTTGGCGATGATGGGTCGGTATTTGTAGCGGACACGTTTAATCACCGAATCCAAAAATTTGACAAAAATGGCCGCTTTATAAAAATGTGGGGTACTTTTGCCCAGGGGCAGGATCCCGAAAGCTTCTGGGGGCCGCGCGGGATCGACATTGACCAGAATGGAAATGTCCTGGTCACCGATACTGGTAACAAGCGCGTTGTAGTATTCGACAGCGACCTTAATTTCATCACCCAGTTTGGTGGCGGCGGATTCAGTCCCGGGCAATTTGATGAGCCAGTCGGCATTACAGTTTCAAAAAATAACAATGTCATCATCGCGGATACTTGGAATCGCCGTGTTCAAATTTTTGAATCAAGCGCGGATGGACTTGAATACAAGCATATTCTGAGTTTCGATATTGATGGTTGGTTTGGTCAGGGGATTGATAATAAGCCTTATCTGGCAGCAGACAGTGAAAACAGGATCTACATCTCAGACCCCGAAGCAGGTCGCATTCTTGTATTCGATGCAGGTGGCGAACTCATCGAAGGATTCCAGGATCTCAATACCACCGAAGATTTAATCAGTTACCCGTATGGATTAGCATTTGATCCAAATGGAAGAATGTGGTTTAGCGACGCATCATCCAATATCCTTGCATACATAGATTTCCCCTAAATCAATGGATTAAGTATAGGTTTATTTAATAAAAATATAACATAGCTCATGTAAATAATACCTGCGCGGATGATAGAATACAAAAAATACCTATGGATGTAGATTATGATGCGATTTGATAAATTTACCGAGCGTGCACAGGAAGCCGCCCAAAGGGCAGCTGAGATCATTCAACGCTACGGTCACAACCAGATTGATACAGAACATGTGCTAATGGCGCTCATCGAGCAGCCAGAAGGTGTAGTCAGCCAGATACTGGATATCATCACGGTTGATCCAGCAATCTTGACCAAAAAATTGGATGATGTCTTGCGTAGCAGTCCCAAAGCGAATATTTTCGGTGGCGGGACCGGACAGATTTTCATCACACCACGCGTTAAAACCGTGATGGAAATGGCTAATGAAGAAGCATCAAAACTTAAAGACGAATTCATATCTACAGAACACCTCTTCCTCGCGATTCTGAGTGAAAAGAACACACCTGTCTCGCGATTGCTCATTGAAATGGGTATCGACCGAAAACGTGTACTGGAAGCGATCATGACCATTCGCGGAGGGCAGCGTGTAACTGATAGGAAAGCAGAAACACGTTATCGCACTCTCGAAAAATTCTCGCGTGATCTGACCGCATTTGCTCATGAGAAAAAATTGGATCCGGTCATTGGGCGTGATTCTGAAATTCTCCGCGTCATCCAGGTTTTGTCACGCCGTACGAAGAACAACCCTGTTCTCATCGGTGAAGCCGGAGTTGGAAAAACCGCTATCGTTGAAGGGCTCGCGCAAAAAATCGCGGATAATGATGTGCCTGAAATTTTGATGGGGCGTAAAGTGATCTCCCTCGATCTCGGGGCGATGATCGCTGGCTCAAAATTCCGCGGTGAGTTTGAAGAACGATTGAAATCTGCAATCGAAGAAGTACAGCGCTCAGCTGGTGAGATCATTCTCTTCATTGATGAGCTGCATACGGTGGTTGGTGCAGGAGCAGCGCAAGGTGCAATGGACGCATCAAACATGCTCAAGCCAGCCCTTGCTCGTGGCGAATTACAGTGCATTGGAGCAACCACACTGGATGAATTTCAAAAACACATTGAAAAAGATGCCGCTTTAGAGCGGCGCTTTGCGCCTGTTTTCGTCGATGAACCTTCAATCGAAGAGACCATCCAAATGCTGCAGGGGTTGCGTGACAGATATGAAAAACATCACAAAGTCAAGTTCAGCGATGAAGCTCTTACAGCGGCGACTAAGCTCTCAGCGCGTTATATCACAGACCGCTTTCTCCCAGACAAGGCGATAGATCTTATGGATGAAGCTGCGGCCAAGTTACGCGTCGCTTTATATTCGATGCCTGATGACCTTAAAGCAATGAAATCCGAGATCGATACGAAGTTAGCGGAAGAGGAACAGGCTGGCGTGGTGACTGACTATGAGCGTGCTGCGCTATTAAAATCTGAGCGGCTTCGTCTGGAATCCGAATTTAATGAAAAGAGAGAAAAATGGGAAGCTGAGCATAAGCTGGATGAAGTGGTTGATGCCAGCGACATTGCCGAACTCGTATCCGAAACAACCGGAATCCCTGTAAACCAGATGATGCAATCAGAAGCTGAAAGGCTGCTGGGCATGGAAGAAAAATTGCATGAACGCATCATTGGACAGGAAGAAGCCATTAGCGCAATAGCAGATGCGATTCGGCGTGCGCGTTCTGGCCTAAAGGATCCCAAACGTCCGATTGGATCATTCATTTTTATCGGCCCGTCAGGTGTGGGAAAAACTGAACTCGCAAAAGCGCTTGCGGAATTCATGTTTGATGATGAAGATGCACTTCTCCGTATGGATATGAGCGAATATCGCGAACAGCATACCGCCTCGAGATTGTTTGGGGCACCTCCCGGTTACGTAGGTTACGAAGAAGGTGGACAATTAACCGAAGCTGTTCGTCGGCGACCCTATCGTGTGATTTTGTTCGATGAGATCGAAAAAGCCCATCCAGAGGTTTGGAATTCATTATTGCAAATTCTTGATGATGGTCGATTAACCGATGGCCAGGGCCGTCTGGTCGATTTCCGAAATACGGTATTGATCATGACAAGCAACCTTGGGACGGAATTTATCCGCCGCGGTGGAACCCTGGGATTCCTTCAACAGACCGGCGACGCGGAAGACATTGAATCGAATAGGAAGATCGAGAAAGCGCTCAAAGACACCTTCCGCCCGGAATTTCTCAACCGAATTGATGACATCATCATTTTCTCTCCACTTTCACTCAAACAGATGCACCGAATCGTAGATCTGCAGTTGGTCGAGATCCACGAACGCCTGGCAGAACATGGTCTTACTATCAAACTCACGAAGGAGGCGCGTGCATGGTTGGCTGAAGAAGGTTATGATCCGAGTTTCGGTGCACGCCCGCTCAAAAGAACCCTGCAAAAATACATCGAGAGCCCGCTTTCTGTGAAATTGTTGTCTGGTGATTATGGCGAAGGAGATACAGTCCTGGTTGAATATGACGAAGAGAAAAAAGAGATCGTATTCAATAAAAAATAATCCCAAAAACAAACCAAATACTCGACCGGCACATTAATTCTGTGTCGGTCTTTATTTTCCAATTGACACAAAAATCATCACTGGTTATACTTTCAAGCACAAAACTGGAGGATTTCGTTGAAAAAAGCGCTGATAACTGGAATTACCGGACAGGATGGTTCATATTTAGCTGAGCTATTATTGCATAAGGGTTACGAAGTACATGGCTTGATCCGACGGGCTAGCTCATTCAATACCGCTAGAATTGACCATGTATATCGGGATCCGCATAATAACGATCAAGTGCAGCTTCACTTGCATCATTGCGACCTTTCGATTGGCGAAACTCTGGAAAATCTGATCTGCACCATTAAACCGGATGAGATCTATAATCTTGGCGCGCAAAGTCATGTCCGGGTGAGTTTTGACCTGCCAGAATACACTGGAAATGTCACCGGCCTGGCAACAACGCGCATGCTTGAAGCAATGCGCATTTGCAGCAAGGATATTCATTTTTATCAGGCTTCCACGTCAGAAATGTTTGGTGGTTTCAACGCCCCACAGCATGAAGAAACTAAGTTTTATCCACGCAGTCCTTACGCTGCAGCCAAATTGTATGCATATTGGATGACCAGAAATTATCGTGAAGCATATAACCTGTTCACCTCTAATGGGATTCTATTCAACCACGAATCGCCACGCCGGGGTGAGACATTTGTAACCCGCAAGATCACCCGCGCCCTCGCTTCCATCATCGCCGGCAAGCAAGAGCACCTCTACTTAGGAAATTTAGATGCACAAAGAGACTGGGGGTACGCACCCGAATTTGTCGAAGCGATGTGGATGATGCTTCAACAGGATAAACCGGATGATTTTGTTATCGGAACCGGTGAATCTCATTCAGTCCGTGATTTTTTACAGGAAGCTTTTGGTTATGTGGGTTTGGACTATGACAAATATGTCCGCATTGATCCGCGCTATTTCAGGCCAACAGAAGTGGACCTGTTGCTTGCGGATCCTTCTAAAGCTAGAAAAATTTTAAAGTGGACCCCAAAAGTTAAGTTCAGCGAATTAGTCCAGATCATGGTCGATGCAGACCTCGAGCTCTTAGGTTTGGAAACCCCAGGAGCAGGAAAAAAGATCGTTGAAGCCAAATTTGATGGATGGCACCGCTGGGAAAACCAGGTCATTTCTATGGGGAAATAACACAGGAGACAGTTGCTAGAAAAACATGCACATTCTGTTTTATTCGTCTGCACTGCCAATCAATGCCGATCCCCTATGGCCGAAGCGCTTTGTAGGCAACAGATCCAGACCATAAATGATGCCAACCCGGAGGACTGGTCCATCGCCTCAGCCGGATGCTGGGCTTATCCAGGTATACCTGCAACAAAATCTGCGGTTATCACTGTCGCGAAATACAACGCTGACTTATCCGACCATGCATCACAGCCAGTTTCTGCCAACCTTTTAAAAGACTATCGGCTGATATTATGTATGGAAACCAGTCACGTTTCCTTTATCAAACGCCACTTTCCCCAGGAATCTGAACGTGTTTTCTTGCTTTCAAAAATGATCGATGAAGATTTTGAAGTGGAAGACCCGGTGGGAAAATCACAAGCAGATTATGATGTTTCAGCACGCGAGATCAATTCCATTATCAAGAACGGATGGAAAAAGATTGTAACGCTTTCCACTGGATAATCTACTTGCTAATATAGCATATTTGTTCTATAATCGATGTATGATCAAGCCCCACCCTAAGCAGGTAATTTTTCCAGCAATCCTCCTGGCCGCCAGTCTGTTGCTCGTGATATCAAATGCCGTGTACGGTTCTACCCACCGCTACCGAGGCACTGCCAACAATCCATATTCATCATTAATAGCTGATATATCCATTCATCCTTCTTTTCCACAGTCGATAAAACAATGGGATTCAGAAATCCAAATTGCCGCACAGGAAACAGGATTGGATCCAAATCTGATCGCCTCTGTGATGTTGCAGGAAAGTGGCGGTCAATCGCAGGTAATATCTTCAAGTGGCGCTGTCGGCTTATTACAGGTCATGCCGAGAGATGGAACGGCTGCATCTTTTGTTTGTATCAATGGCCCTTGCTTTCATGATCGCCCCTCCACCTCAGAATTAAAAGACCCAAAATTTAATATCATCTACGGTAGCAGATTTCTCGCAGGGTTGATTTCCACCCATGGCTCACTTCGCTCCGCATTGCGCGCGTATGGACCAATGGATGTGGGTTTTTCTTATGCAGACAAAGTGCTTGCTATTTATCACTCACATGATTGATGAACTGTTGCGAATTACATTAAAATATTCTCGCATATAGTTGACAAAGGAAAAAAATCACATATAATCTAATTCTGTTGCGGGCGTAGTTCAATTGGTAGAACGTTTCCTTGCCAAGGAAAAGGTTACGAGTTCGAGCCTCGTCGCCCGCTCTCAAAATGCCGGAAGGCATTTTTTTTATTTATCGATATCAATTTGACAAAGAGTTTAGCCCCTCGTATAATACATTGAAATCGTGGCGACGTGGCCAAGTGGGAAGGCAAGGGTCTGCAAAACCCTGATCACGGGTTCAAATCCCGTCGTCGCCTCTGCAGGAGATAAGCGCATTGCTTATCTCTTTATTCATCTCCAACCAATTTAAAAGGTTTTATTCCCGCACAGATTCCAGTGAAAGCGTATTAACCAAAGCTTCAGCTTCTGCAAGATAAACTGCAATGTCGGCTTGATTTACGCCAAATTGAATAATTTGCCAGCGCAGGTCATCAAGCACCTTCGCAAGATAATACCAATTCTCTGTTTGTGGAATAGGTTCCAGAAAAGGAATATATGGAAGCGCTCCTTGCCAAACTGGGAATAACTCCCAGGATCGGTCTGCATCCTGGATCTCTTCTGTCGTCAAAGGAAAAGCGCCATTGAGATAAATCATTTCAAGGTGCTGTTCAGGGTCAAGCATCCATTCGATGAAGGCAAGCATACTCTCTGATTTCTCATCTTTACCCCGCATGATGCCAAAAGAGTAACTCTCAAAGAAGATTGTCGGTTTCCCTTCAACAGATGGATATGCGATTAATTCCCACGAATCAAGTGTTTCAGTCTCTGACATGCTATCCTGTTGGCGTTGAATTTCATCTGAACGGCCACTAAAGGCTAAAGTATTCCGGTTTGAAAAATAAAGGTAAGGCCTTCTTTCTTTATTTGACCACCATGCACAATCATCAATATACATTTTGAGAAGATATGAAAGAGCTTCTTCATTTTCATCGGTGGTGAGTATCGCCTCTTCGCGATCATTTACTTCGATACCTCCCCCAAACGCACGCAGCCAGGCCATCAACGCGATCGCATCACCAGGGTAAAAATACCCTCCCGTTCCATCATTATCAAAACTATCATCGAATCTGTTCTGGTTATAAGCCGCGCAGGTTTGAGTGCTAAAGTCGGCAATCGTCGCAGGAGTGGATAAAAAACCCAATGCCTGAGACCAGGTGCTGTTATAGAATAAAAAATGTCCTTTTTGCATGTACGGAATGCCATATCGCTCTCCCCGAACTACATCTAAATTCCAAAATACAGGAAAAAAGGTAACGTCGAAATCATTATTAATATTTTCTTTTCGATTTAACCGGATTGGCTCAATTAATGCATCAGAAGCCATTGATTTTAAAAAATAACTTGGGGCAATAATCAAGTCTGGTTCTTCTCCTGAACCAATCGATTGGAGCATATCCGCAATGAAAACCTCATCATCAGCATGGCTGACAGCGATCACTTTCATTTCATCGGTCAATGAGGTGTTGTATTGCGCGACAAGATCATCGATCACTTCTGCTTCAAGTCCGGAAAAAGGATGCCACATGACAAACCCAGCAAGAGGTGATTCGGCATCTTCGGTCGGGTTTTCGATAGCCGCTATTGCCGTGCTCGATATTCCCGTCTCTTCCAAAGGTGGATTTACAATTGGCCTTGTAGGCGTGATTTCGGTACTGTTTGTCGGTTGGCAGCCAGCGAATAAGATCAATCCGAAGAAAAGTAAAAGGCGGAAGCATAATTTAAACTGCATGAATATATATTACCAACAAATCAATCTATAATACTAAAAGTAGACAATGCATACTATAAATAATTTTGGGCCTATTACTCTTTTCGGGTCAGGCGAGACACTTCCTGCCAGCGGGGCGGCATATGAATACACTGCTAAGCAGATTGAAGGTAACCCAGGCATTTCAGTCGTAGAAACTCCGGCTGGCTTCCAACCAAATTCAGAAATAGTAGCGAGAAAGGTCGCCCAGTTCATCACTTCACGCCTGCAGAACCACCATCCTCGTGTCCAACTGATCCCCGCCAGAAAAAACGAGGGAGAATTAAGTACAAATAATGCCGATCTTCTGGAGCCGATGCTTTCCTCTAATTGGATCTTTCTTGGTCCTGGCAGCCCCACCTACGCAGTAAGGAACCTGCAGGACAGTCTGTTGCTCACCTACCTATACGCAATGCATCGTGCTGGATGCGCGCTCACATTGTCAAGCGCGGGTGTATTGGCAATGAGCGCATTGACACTCCCCGTTTATGAAATTTATAAGGTGGGCGAAAATTTGCATTGGGTCAATGGGCTAAATTTTTTCCATCAATTTGGCCTTGATATCGTCCTTATTCCACATTGGAATAATAATTCGGGCGGCGATGAGCTGGATACGAGTCATTGTTTCATGGGTCACGATCGTTTTAATCAGCTTAAATCCTTGATCCCAAATAACCTTCCGATCATCGGTATTGATGAACAGACCGCTTTGACCATCACATTTCAGGGCAACGTTGAATGGAAAATCACAGGCAATGGTAATCTCACCATTCTCCATGAGAAAAAAGAATATTACCTCCCAGAGGGAGTTTATGATCCATCGTCTTTTGGTTTTGATTTTCTTTTGCCAAAAACACCGACCAAGGAGATCCAGGCTTTGGTCGATAAAATTGAAGCAAACCGCGAAAAAGCACAAGAAAATCACGAACCACCGGTTGAGGTAATCCGCCTCGCAGAAATTAGGCGTTTCGCCAGAAGCAGAAATGATTGGAAAACAGCGGACGCATCGCGAACAAAAATCGTTGATCTCGGTTGGGAGATTTTGGATACTCCTGATGGCTATCGCCTTAATAAAATATAACCCCGAAAATTGACATCCACAAAATACTTTTGTATAATCGGGTCAACATAGTTTTGGAGTAGTAAAGTTCTTTTTATCAGCAGAGAATGGCTTCGTAATAGGTGCAAGGGCCACAAAACGATGGACTTGAAGTCGCCAAAACCGAAATGCTGAAGAAATTCGGACGAAAATTAGAACAGCACGGGTGTGCCCGTTACAGCTGCACCGTCTGAACGGTATGAGAGCGCTGGTTTTCCAGCGAATCGAGGTGGTACCGCGGTAGGCGCAGCCTTCCGTCCTCACGAGCGGAAGGCGTTTTTATTTAACAAGAGGAGCAAATGGCAGAAAACACATTACCAAAAGCATACGATTTTGTAGGGACAGAAAAAAGACTATATCGCTGGTGGGAGCAGAACGGCTACTTTCAACCATCCAATGATCCACAAAAACCGGATTTTGATCCAACCAAAAAGCCATTCGTCATTTCAATTCCCCCGCCCAATATCACCGGCGGATTGCATCTCGGCCACGCGATGTTTGTATCCTTGGAAGACCTCATGATCCGTTATCATCGCATGCTGCAGGAGCCAAGCTTGTGGGTTCCGGGTAGCGACCACGCCGGCATTGCGACCCAGCTGCAGGTTGAAAGAGCACTCGCGCAGGAAGGTAAACAACGGGATGATATCGGCCGGGAAGCGTTCATCGAACGCTCATGGGAATGGCGTGAAAAATATGGGGGTATCATCACAGAACAGATTCGGCGGCTTGGTGCGTCTTGTGACTGGTCACGCGAACGCTTTACCCTTGATGAGGGATTATCCCGAGCGGTCAGAGAGGCTTTCGTTGACTGGTATGAACAGGGCTTGATATACCGCGGTCCGCGTTTGATCAACTGGTCACCTAATCTGCGAACAGCAGTTTCGGACCTGGAAGTTGAATATTCTCAGGAACCCGGAAAACTATACTTTTTTAAATATCGTCTTGCCGAAAATCCCCAGGATTACATACCTGTTGCCACAACCAGACCAGAAACCATCCTTGGTGACACGGCTGTAGCAGTGCACCCGCACGATGAGCGCTATCAACAATTTATTGGCAAGAAAGCATTAGTTCCGATCATCAATCGCGAAATCGATGTGATTGCGGATGAATATGTCGATCGCAGCTTCGGAAGCGGTGCGCTCAAGGTTACCCCAGCCCACGACCCTCACGACTACGAAATCGCCGGACGCCACAACCTGCCATTGATCAATATTCTAAATCGGGATGCCACCATCAACGAAAATGGGGGAATTTATCAGGGTTTGGATCGATTCGAGTGCAGAAAAAAGCTATGGGCAGATATGCAGGCCGCTGGCCTGGTCATCAAAGAGCAGGATCACACTTTGAATGTCCCCCGGTCACAGCGCGGTGGCGAGATCATCGAGCCCATGATTAGCGAGCAGTGGTTTGTGAAGATCAAACCTATTGCGGAGCCCGCCTTAGAAGCAGTCCGCAGCGGGCGAATTAAGATCGTCCCGGATCATTTCACCAAAGTATATTACAACTGGATGGAAAACATTCAGGACTGGTGCATAAGCCGTCAATTATGGTGGGGCCATAGAATTCCCGTCTGGTATTGTGATGATTGCAATCAAATGACAGTTCAGAAACAAGACCCGCAGGTTTGCCAGCATTGCGGAAGCCAGAAGATCCGGCAGGATGAAGATGTTCTGGATACCTGGTTCTCTTCAGGCCTCTGGCCATTTTCCACACTGGGTTGGCCGGATAAAACGCCAGACCTGGATTACTTTTACCCAACATCCGTGATGGAAACTGGCTATGACATTCTATTCTTCTGGGTTGCGCGCATGATTATGAGCGGTCTCGCATTTACTGGCAAAGAGCCATTTCACACTATTTACCTGCATGGCCTCATTCGTGACGAACACGGTCAGAAAATGAGCAAAACCAAAGGGAATGTTATTGACCCTCTGATCGTGATGGATGAATATGGAACCGATGCGCTCCGCTTCACATTATTAGTCGGGTCAACCCCTGGCAAGGATATGAATCTTTCAGTCAAGAAAGTGGAAGCCAACCGTAATTTTGCCAATAAGATTTGGAACGCTGGCAGATTCATTATCAGTGCTTTAGAAAGCGCGCCTGCCCAGGCAGAAAAGGAACCAGTTTGGTCACCTGCTGATGAATATATCCATGCCCGTATGCGTTCAACGGTCAGAGATGTCAACCGCCTTTTTGAAAGTTATCAGTTTGGTGAGGCAGGGCGCCAGATCTATGATTTCTTCTGGAATGAATTTGCGGATTGGTATATCGAAAGCGCAAAAATTCAATTAAGGCAGGGTGGAGACAGCGCGTTTTACACTTCCTGGACATTGATGCGCGTGATGGATAAATGCCTGAGAATATTGCACCCATTCACCCCGTATGTTACCGAGGAATTATGGGGTCACCTCAAGCGTGCAGCAGTCAATAAAGGAGATGCGTTCTCAGCAGAAGGCGGATGGGGACTGGCATTGATCAACGCGCAGTGGCCGCTTTCAAAAGATGAAGAAGCGTGGGAAAAGGATGCTATCGCTGTATTTACCAGTGGAACGATTGAACACACCCGTGCGTTTCGATCACTTAAGACCGATGCAGATATTCCAGCCAAACAAAAATGCGGCGGTGCCATCATCGCGCGTGGGGCTGCTGCGGATTTAATTGATAAACAAAACGGCTGGATATCATCACTTGCAGCAATCAGCGATCTTGAAATACATCCGGAAATTCCTGATGCGGATGAATATCAAAAATACAGTTCTGCGAGTATCCCTCAAACCGGAACCATGGTCTTCCTTAAAACTTCAGATGTGATAAATCCTGATGAAATGCGCGCGTCACTAAAGTCAGAATTACAGAACACAAATGAACAGATATCGCGCCTAAAAAGCCTGCTTGCATCTGATTTTTCAAATAAAGCACCAGCAGCAGTGGTGGAGAAAGAAAAACTGAAATTAATTAATTTCACTGAAGCAGCAGAAAAGATTCAAACCCAGCTGGATGGTCTGAATTAAATGAAAAAAAGCTGGCAGATGATTTGCCAGCTTTTTTTGTTTGATATATTCTGTTCTTTTTCTAGTAGGTTACAACGCGTGGAAGTGATTTCGCTTGCATAACCCAATGCGCAACCTGTCGCGCGCTGGGAAGACGTCTGACGAGTTTCTTTTCCATATTCACTTCTTTGATCTTGTCATAAAGGTTTTCTGGGTTCCGTTGTGCCAGCTCAACCACTGTATCAACACCAGCTTCTTCCAGCAGGTCCGAATACTCCTCACTCACACCTTTGATTCTGTAAAGGTCCGCATGATTGACCCATTCAAGAATTAGTGTGCCTGAGATGCCTGTTCCTTTTTCTATATCCGATCGGCCTTTAGGCGATGCGCCGGCTTTCAATAAACCTTCAACAGTTTTAATGCCATATGCGATCATTTTTTCTCGATAAACCGGTCCGATCCCTTCGATATCAATAATGCTTGCCATTTATTTTTCCTCCGTTCCATAGATTGGTTATAAATTTATTGTAGCACACCATCAATTCCGAAAAAAGCAAAATTGAAGTGAAAATACATTAACGTTTTATATACCAGCGGCAGAATTAGCCGTTATTTGCAGAATCTCCCCATACACCATACGATGATAGTCTCGTCCATCGTATTGCTTTTCAATTCGATCATCTAAGAAATGGGAGGGATCAAAATCGGAATAATAAATTTTCCTGCAGGCAACAGACAGGCTCGCTTCTTGGAAGGTCGGGGCTGCAACAGCTTTCGATGCAATCGGTGTCAGCCCGGATTCGGCGATCTTATCGCTATCTCTGCCGGATTTTGTTCCAAGCAAGCTTAATGCCTTACGGTATGTTCCCGGAAAACCACACAAAGTAAATGTATCGTAATCATTGATAAATTGAAAGGTAAATCGCGATAGCCTTACTACAACCATAGCGATTGGCATGTTCCACATGATCCCGAACCCGCCCCACGCGACTGTCATCGAATTAAATCTACCGGATCGAAAATTGCCACATGATAACAGCAGCCATTGGTTATCCCAAAGATCAAACACTTTTGAGGAAAAATCCGCAATCCTAATTTCCTTATTTGAATTTTTCATCTGCTCTCCTCATTCAGTGGTTGAATATCAACCACAGCATCTAAGTTGATTGGCCCATAAATATGAGGAAAGGCATCTTCACTTGCTTCAGATTTTTCAAAAACCGGAGGATTATCAAGTTTGTCTGTATCAATGGAAATGAGTAAAAGCATATTCTGACTTAAAAACCAGTTTCTTTGAACAAAATGGATCTGGTCTTCTTTGCAGCAGTGGATGAAGCCTTCCTTTTCTAGCGTAGTTGTTCTGAATACCCCTTCTTGTGTTCCTTCTTCCCAATCCTTGGGGCTAACAATGTGGAATATTTTCATGTTCTTCTGCCTTTAATAAGAAATAAGAATTGAAACAACTTCTAATCTGGTCGTCATTCTTTTATTTTCATTCTCCCCTGGGCAACCAATCCAATGAAAAACAAAATTAGCAGGACAACAATGTTAACTGGTATCGTGATTGGCAGGTATTGAGTGATGATAACAGCCCCGCTGGCTGAGCTGATCAATATCAACGCCCAATCGTACATCGAACCAGCTAATACTGCGCCAGCAAGTGCACCTGCAATAATAGCCAGCCACTGAAAATCTCCCACGTTGGTCACAATATTTTCAAGCAGGTAATATGCCACATAACCGCCAGAGATCAACCCGGCAAGTCCCACCGCAAATTTTTGAAGAAGAATAGAAAGCAAAGCGCCAAGTAAGCCCGCAATCAACGATACAGTGAGAATCACCTGGTCAGGCTGTTCAGGAAGCAATTCAGGGATGTACATCATGCCTACCAGAAAACCAATTATCGCCACAAAAAGCCAGAATAATTTTCTGCCGAACAGCAATAGCAATCCGCCTGCTACAATATAAACCCAATTCATGCATACTCCCGCTGATATTTACCTGTCATGTCAATTATATAAGATGATATTAAAAGAATAGGCAGTACCCGTTCCAATGTTCGGTACTGCCATTTTCAGATTACCGCGCGCGAATCAAGGACCGAACGAGGAGAAATCCACCCACAAATATTAAGATCATTGGGAAAACAGGCAAACCCAATCGGGCCAAACCAAATCCGCTCAGGCCAATGATCAGCTCAAAAAATACAAATCCCACCGCAAGGATGCTAAGGCCAATCTTGGTCAGATTCCATCCTGTGTGTGCGATCGTATCATCGTTCTTGATGTTGCCATAAAACATCTGGCTCAGGCCAATTGAGGTTGGCGCTATCAAAGCCCAGATATATGCCCATGTAGCCCACAAGCCAGTAATTGATTGCATCAAAAACACCAGTCCAAGCATGGTGAATAACCCGCCAACGATTGCCAGTCCTTCACCATTGCTGCGCTGGGATGAGATCGCAGCAAAAAATACCAATGCACCCGGGATAATAAAGATGAATGGCCAGAAGTAATTACCGATTGAGAAATCAAAAAGGCTACTGATTAATAGCAATAATCCCATAACAAGCAAACCGGCGCCAATCAGAATCGCTCCTTTATCACGGTCTACTGTAGCTGAGAACTTTTCCTTCCGTTCATCAACCTCCACTTCCGCCTCGATCTGGATCTTTTCTTGTTTTGTTTTCATTTCTTTCGCTTTTTCAGTGGTTTGCGCGTTAACCACAACCTCTTCAATTGCATCACTATCAGATACTCTCTTTTTGACTGCCATTTTTTGCTCCTCGATCATTTTTCATTTACCATATATACGCATTTTTAAGGCCAGGGTTTCTAATCCTGCTTCTTTTTGCGTGAAGCGGACAATTCCAATAGTCCATACCAGAAAGCAATGGCAGCTGCTCCTTCATCAAGGTTGCCAACAATCGGAAGATTGTCCGGGATAAGTTCCAGTAGACCGAATGTGGGATTCAGCAAATAGATCAAACCAATCAATGCGGCTCCATACACGCTCCATTTTGGCCATCCTTTTTCAGACAGCGGCTTGAAAGGGCCCGTTGCATGTTTTTTATCATTCATTCAAATCCTCCAATATATTGTTATTCATCGAACAATCACTTTCGACATATTCAAATTCTATCGTTGTATGGGCCAGATGGAAATCTCCAGCCAAACCACGAAATATCTCTTTCACGCGGCGAATATCTTCTTTTTTGGTGCTTTCATCAAGCACAACATGGCTTGTCAATACATGATGTTCACCATCTAGCGACCAGATGTGGGTATGGTGGATCCCCACAACTTTATCATCAGTAAGAACTGCTTGTTCAATATCTCTTATATCAATACCCAATGGTACCCCTTGAAGAAATAAATCCGCTGTTTGCTTCAGGTTCCTGATCACATTAAATAGGATGAATCCGGATATTGCCAATGAAAGTATAGGATCTAACACAGGAATATCAACAAACATCAAAACGATGCTAACAACAAGGACCGCTGCCCATCCAAGGGCGTCTTCCAGCATGTGCCAGTAGATCATACGGCTATTAAGGTTGTTTCCTTTGCCCGCCTTGATAGCTGCAAATCCGTTAACTGCAATGCCCGTGATAGAGAGTAGCAGCATTCCCTGCGCATTGGTGGGTTGTGGGTTTTGGAGACGTTTGATGGATTCGAAAGCAACCACAACAATCCCCCCGATCAAAATCATTGAGCCAAGCAGCGCTCCCAATAATGAATAGCGTTTATAGCCATACGAATAACGTGTGTTACTGGAACGGTTGGACAACCGCTCCAATTGCCATGACATCAACAACGAGATGCTGTCACCAAGATCATGCAGCGCATCCGCCATGATTGCAATACTATTCGTCAAGTATCCCCCAAACGCCTCAATGATCGCAAACCCAAAGTTCAGAAAAAACGCTGCTTTTATATTTCCTTCGTTCTTGTTATGTTGATGATTATGATGCATCCAGATTCCTAGTTTTCAATACCAAGTATCATGCTAATAATACTGAAAAATCATTAACAAGCTATAAAATTTATACAAGGATCTCTCCAGCAAGGACGAAAGCTGCCTGTCCACCGATTTCAATTGCTTTGTCCAACACGTTGACCTTAATGATCCCGCCTCTTGCTGATACTTGTTTAGCGGTCATTTTTTTCTTTCCCAATCGTTTTGACCAGTAAGGCGCTAAGGAAGAGTGGGAAGAACCTGTCACCGGATCCTCCGGTATGCCAATATTGGGTGCGAAATATCGGGAAATGAAATCAAATCCCTCTTCATTTGCATGGCTGGAAATGATCACTCCCTGTCCGCCAATGCGCTTTATCCGGTCCAGATCAGGCCTACATCCAACAACTTTTCCTGGATCATCATATATCGCCATGATATTTCCACCGGTCATAAATACTTCAATTGGAATGGAACCAATAGCAAGCGATATTTCATCCAAGGTATCTAAAGGATCAAACTCAAATTTTGGGAATCGCATCCATACCCAGCCATTTTTTTGGTGGCAGAGAATCGGACCGCTTTTCGTGTCAAACGACACTTCACTGCGATCTTTATCTGAACCCCGCGAAAACAGCACATGCGCTGCGGCAAGCGTCGCGTGCCCGCATAAATCAACTTCCGTGATTGGGGTGAACCAGCGCAGGTGGTTTTTGCCATCCTGTTCTAAAACGAAAGCCGTTTCAGATAAATTGATTTCTTTCGCAATGGACTGCATCCATTGGTCACTCGCCTGCTCACATAACATCACCACACCGGCGGGGTTTCCGCTGAATGGTATCCCGCTGAAAGAATCAACGATAAAAACTTTTGCACCCATATATTAATTCCTTATATCAATAATCGAAGTAGGTATAATTAGCGCCTGAAAATGATCATCAAAAAATTACTACTATTAGATACAAGAATATCAGACAAATTACGATTAAGAGAAGAACAGTCATTTCTTAAACGTATTTTTTCTCTATTAGCCCATTCAGGTGATTCCTGGTATATCGAGATTGTTCTATTCATCATCTGGTTGCTGTCTGATGGATTGGCTCGTACAGTTTCTGCATATTTCGCAGGCTCGGTGATTATCCAGGCACTCATCGTGATAGGCATCAAATTCCTGATCAAGAGGGAACGTCCGCAGGGAGCATGGGGCGATATTTACCGTAAAACAGATCCCCACTCCTTCCCCTCCGGTCACGCAGCCCGGGCTTTCATGCTGGCAGTTCTTTCCTTTGGGTTTAATATGCCAATCCTGGGGGTGGTAATCCTCTTTTGGGGAATTTGCCTTAGCATAGCCCGTGTTTCACTTGGCGTGCATTTCCTGATCGATATCATCGCGGGATGGGGGATCGGCATTCTGCTAGGCATTCTGATGCTATCGCTTAGGCCTTTCTTCTTCGGGTTGTTTCCCTCGGTATTTTAGAACCGATTTTAACCTTTATGAATTCTTTCAGCGATATATTTAGTATACATGCTGAAATTCATGATAAACTCGGATTCAAAATTCACCTACATGGAATAAGGAGAAAACATAAAAAATGTCAGCAATGAAAACAGTTTCAGTCAAAGCAACAGGCCCTGATGGCTGGGTTGTAAAAACCATCGCGGGTAAACACGAAGTGTTTATCGATCAACCAGAAGCGATGGGAGGAACAGATACAGCCCCCACCCCCCTGGACTATATTTTTGTCGCCCTCGGTGGGTGCCTTGTCACAATCGCCAAGATTGTTGCGATGCAAAGAAAGATCGACCTGCGGGGTGTAGAAGTCGATGTTTCCGGCGAAATTAACCTGGAAGTATTGCGTGGCCAGAATACTGTCGATCGTGCAGGTTTTGAATCCATGACCGCCATTGTGAAAATCGATGCGGATCTATCCGATGAAGAAAAGAAAGAATTTCTTGAAGAAGTCGATAGGCGCTGCCCTGTTTCTGATAACTTGATAAAAGAAACCCCGATTACAGTAAAACTTGCTTGATCGCTTTTTAATAAAAAAAAGGCCGTCAATTAAAAAAATGGCGGCCCATTTTACTTTCCAGGAGTTGCCGCGGTCTAATGCACTAAATCAGACATGTTCTTCAATTCACCCGCAAGATACCCATTCAAAGCAGAATCGATGTTTAGGTTGTTAGTCATAAACACATTTTTTCCCATGCTTGTAATACTAACAAAAGCGCCGCGGCCCATCCCCCCACATATAACCACATCACAGTCCATGATCGCGTCCATCATCTGAATATGCTTCTGGTGATTTTCGGGGCTGCTATGATCCTGCGAGTGCTGGTGTTCCGCTCCTTCCTGATGGAAATGAGTATGACCAAACTTTTCCCGCAATTCACTGGACACCTCTTTTTCATCAACAACTTCAACCACTAGATATTTTCCTGCCCGGCCAAAATGCTGGGTGATTGTGATTCCGTCATCTGTAACAAAAGCAATTTTCATTGAAATTCTTTCCTTTTTATTATTCGCTATGTATAAATTATATCCTATCCATTTTTCCCTGTAGTAGAAGATCAACCTGCGCCTTTACAAAGAGTTTCATCTAGATTATCCTTATGCCGATGGGGATGGTTGAGTCCCGGTGGGTTCCTCGGTCTTCAAAATCGGTGGCGGGTCGCTGCGCGAGCCGCGGTGGGTTCGACTCCCATCCATCCCCGCCTGAATAAATACTGCCAATATGCCAAACACTATCGGTCAAACCCAACTCATATCCATAATTTCCTCTTATTTCAATATCGAAAGCACCCAATTGTCAGGGGCAGATGATGGTTATCGGTTTCGCTGCGTTGGCCGTTTGATCGATCAGAACACGGAAAAAGGATTTGACGATCTTTCCAGTGCCCTCGAAGGCCACCAATACTTTGCGGCAATTAGGCCCTTAAATGATCAGCACGAGCTGTTGATATTCCCTGAAATCCCTCATCGCAAGAATCCCAAACCCATTCTTCATATCTTCATGTTTAGTCTAACGTTGCTCAGTGTACTCCTCACCGGTGGCCTGTATGCGCAACAGAGCAGTCTACCAGGCGGATTTTTGCAGGCTTTATGGGCTTTAACCAGATCAGGCTGGCCTTTCGCCCTCTCATTGCTTGCCATCCTTGGCGCACATGAATTCGGGCACTATTTCGCCGGTAAAAAACACGGCGTTAATGTCACCCTGCCGCTTTTTATCCCTTTTCCCTTCAGCACATTTGGGACCATGGGTGCTTTCATCAGCATGCGATCAATCCCAAAAAATAAAAAGCAACTCTTCGACCTTTCCGTAACTGGTCCAATTTCCGGACTGATCGTCTCGATCATCGTCCTTTTTATCGGCATGAACCTATCCGAATTGAGCACGATACCGCTTTACGGGGAAAGTGCCGCCGGGTTACAAATGGAGGGGAATTCCCTTCTATACTTGCTGATTAAATATATTTCTTTCGGGCGTGTTTTACCGCAGCCGCCAGGTTTAGATGGTCTTCCTCTTCTCATTTTCTGGTTTCGATTCTTCTTTACTGGTATGCCCTTCCCCTGGGGCGCTCAGGACGTAATGCTGCACCCGGTCGCATGGGCCGGATGGGCAGGTTTATTCGTGACAACCATCAACCTCATTCCCGTTGGACAGCTAGATGGCGGGCATATCTTCCAGTCCGTCTTTGGTGCAAAAACTATGCAGATCATTTATCCGATCGTTTTAGCAGCTTTGGTAACCTTCGGATTTTTCTGGGCAGGCTGGTGGACATGGGCTGCCATTCTTTTCTTTTTTGGACAACGTCAGGCCCAGCCACTCGACCAAGTATCCAAACTCGATAATAAGCGCCGGTTATTGGGAATATTTATGATATTTATTTTCATGATCACCTTCATCCCGGTGCCAATGACGATTGCCGGTTTCTAAAGCGATATCTTCGCCTCGATCCATTTACCATCCGTTGTCAGGTACCTGCCAAGGGCCGAGACAACAAGGCAGGAATGCACTGGAATGATACTTATCACATCTCCAATACGAATTTTCTTATAAGTTTCTGAATCAACCTTCACAATGCCATGTTCCTGTGAAAGTGACCTGACATAATTATCTTCGCGTATCTGCCAGTTACCGCCCTGAGATTCAATGACCGCAAAACCAAAATGATTCGGAGAATGACTCTCAATCATTTCTTTGGAAAGATGAACGGATCCGCCGTGGATCAATATTTCTTGTCTGTCATCATATTTCGAAATCACCGGGCAGTCGACCCATAAAGCAATTTCTTCATCTCTGCAAACTCCCAATTGACGCATCATCGCATCAAAAAAGATGAAATTCCCAGGTCTCACTTCATCCACTGCACCCAGGTCTTCAACCAGCCAGCAACCCGGCGTGTCCCCAACTGAAACAGCGATCGTTTGTCCCAGTTCTATCTCCAGGTTATGCCGGCAATCATTAATTCGTTTGACACTTTCCGTGTAAAGCGAGATGATTTCCCTCGCCGTTGCTGCATGATATGTTTGTCCTGCGTGTGTCAGCAATCCGCGTAGATCTAAATGAGAACAATTTGATACAAAGCGGGCCAATAGCAATTGCATCGTTTTATCTTCCCAGTGAATCCCTGCTCGCTTCATCCCCGTGTCAATTTTTATCCAGATATCAGCTTGCAAATCTGTTTCAAGAGACAATGCCTCTGCCACATCAGGATGATCGATCAGCAGACCCAGGCGAACTCTCGAAGCTAAAGCCTTAATTTCAGCTATCTCACGCAGGTTAACCGGAAAAGCGATCAGAATATCTTTCCAATCATTATTCGCAAAATAATTGGCCATTTTCACTGAAGAAACGGTGATCGCCCTGACACCTGCTTCTTGATACCACTTGCCAATAAACACAGATTGATGTGTTTTGAAATGAGGTCGAAACTTGATTCCCTGCGTTATGGCTTTATGTTGCATAACTGCGATATTTCGCCTTGCGCGGCCTTCATCAATGATGATTGTTGGGGTTTTTATTGCAATCTCATTACGCATCTGATCCTCGCTTATTGATCACGCTTTACTATTCCGAAAAATTAGGGTCGTTCTTTACAAATCCTTTACCTTCGGTTAATCTTCACCGCTGACTTTCCAATACAATACTACTTGAAAAATGGATTTGTTCAACGATGAATGTCAAAACAAAACAACCAAATAAATATGAATTCGAGTTATTCAAACAATACAGCAGTCATGATATTCTGCCAATCTCAAATCAATGGAAAACCTTGATACATGAACGGACATCAGCGATCAATGTGGAAATCACTGGTGAGTTGAGAAGGGGTAGATCATCTCTCAACCATATCGATTTAGTTGTCTGCACGAATGATATCCCGCAAACAATTTCCGAGATCACAGCACTCCCGGGTATTTTATCCTTTATCAAAAAGACGAATTATTCAATAGAAATCAGATTAAAAAATGATATCCCTGCATTGGTCTGGTTAGCAACTCCATCGGAATTTGCCACTGCCTTGCTTTTCTCAACTGGTCCAAATTCCCATACTGATTGGCTAAATTCAATTGCACTCAACAGTAGCAAACATATTTCTTTTCAAGGATGCTGGAATAATAAAAACCTGGTCAATCTGGGCACTGAAGCAAAGATTTATCGTTTTCTTAGTTTGCCATATTTTCCACCAGAAGTCCGAGAAACAGCAATCGCTCAGGAGGATATTGTAAATCTGTATTTCAAAAACATGATTTCGCACGATGATATCCGATCAGACCTCCACACACACTCAAATTGGAGTGATGGCAAGAACTCCATTGAGGATATGGTAAAAGCAGCGATTGATCGCAATTTGTCAACAATTGCAATTACGGACCATTCGCCATTGGTGTTGAAACCGCGCTATCCAGGTGCTGATTATTTTATTTCTCAACATAGTGAGATCGACAGAATTATTGAAATATTCGGTCATCAAATTAATATCTTAAAGGGGGTAGAAGTGGATATCCTGCCAGATGGGTCACTCGATCTCCCCCCTGAAATACTTCAAACGATGGATATCGTCATTGCCTCATTACATGTACAGTTAGACCAACCCCGTTCTATCATCACCAATCGCTTGATCAGAGCAATTGAAAACCCGTTTGTTGATATTATTGGACATCCCGGTGGGCGCCTTTATCCCATGCATGATATTGCTGATTTAGATTGGAATCGAATATATCATGCCGCCGCTTTCCACCAAACTGCCCTTGAGATTAATTCCCACAAAGCGCACCCCTTGTTTGATGACCAAAAAGTTCGCGCGGCGATCGATGCCGGTGCGCCCATTTGCTTAAATAGTGACGCACATTCAACATCAATGCTTGCTCAATCAATCTTTGGCATCAACATCGCCAGAAGAGCAGGTTTGGAAAAAGACCAGGTGATTAATACCTGGTCATCTACCCGATTATTGTCTTGGTTAAAGACAAAAAAACGTTATTGTAATGCGGCTGTAAACAATTGGTTATGGAAGGCCAGTAGTATCTGTTGATCCAGAAGAACGCCAAAACCTGTTGCTTTGGTATCAGGTAAAGGAAAATCCGGGTTGATTTGCGGTTTATACGTTTTTTCCAAATTAAGTTGCATACTGAATTTATAAAATGATCCGCTTATTTCATCAAGAATAACGATGGATGGGTTTGGAAAGGCGTACGTATCCATCTTTATAAAATTCGTTCCCATAAAAATCCAGGGTTTCTTATTCTCACTGCTTGTGCGATTATCCGTAAATGGAACCGGGTCTTCGCATTCTGTAGGTCCGACCTCTTTGTATCCATATTGGCATACTGTCATATGCCCATCTTCATGCAGTAAATAAAAATCATCCTGATTAAAAACCACATCAATGGCACCACCAATATCCGGAACATCCTTACCAAAAAATGAAGACGGTGAATCAACAAAAACAATCCCCTTCAATTCTCCAACGCGATCGCTTTCATATGCAAGAATATCATTTTTCAAAGGATCAACCACAAACAATCTCCCATCGGAATAGAGTATTTGTGTGATCTTTCCCCAATCTTTTCCAGGGATAGTGAGTGTTTGTGAATATGGCATTTTTCCTGGTTGGCAGTACAACAAATTTCCTGTTTCATCCACAGCAAGTATTTTATATCCTTTGTCATTTGCTGGAAGGACCACAAAATCAACAATTTTTCCCATGTCGACCAGGCCATAAATACCTGGAGTGCATTTGAATTCGCTATCTAACTCAAGAAAACCCTTGGAATTCATTGATACCCGTAATACATTCCCGGAAGCGCTGTCAAGTAAATAAATGCCCGAATTGCTATCCTTGATCTTTGTGATATGTGCGCTCTCCGGAAAGGGCTGCGTCATTGCAGGGCGGAATGCCAGCCTGCTGGATAAGTCCATCGCGTCAACAGTTGACTGCGCCTTTAAAAACAACTGGCGCGATTCATTTGTCACCCGATAATCCTCAGCATTTAAAACCAATTGCATCACTTCGTTCCACAATTGCTTTCTTTCGGAATCATTTTCTGTCAGGTCCGCACTGATTGATTGTTCCAAAGCTGAGGCCATTAACGCTGTATACTGTTCATCTTTTCCAAAATTCGAAAAAAGAAAAACGGAACTGATAATCAGTACGATCGGAAATATCACTAGCGCAATAGGTTGCCACCCTCTAATATGGTCCGAAAATGGCAGCCTATTTGGAACGATTTTCCTGGTTATGCGTGCAAGCGAAAGCTGGAACTTCGCGCGTAGGGTTTTTCCTTTCATCCATAAACGGGCTAATTGCCAGGAAAATCCCTTAGAGCGGGTAGAAGATACGATTGGATTTTTATTAACATCATGAATTACTGCAGTTTCATGTTCTGTCTCTCCCTCAAACACCAACACCGGATCATCATTATTGAGCGCCGCTTCAAATGGTGCATCCACAACCTCAGGGAAATCCACTGCTGAAGATATATCGTTCACCTGTTCGTGGGGTTCAATTTCTTTGATAATTTCCTGTTTAGGGATTGCTGGGATCGCATCAATTTCATTCAGCGCTTCAGCATCCGCAGTGGCAACTTCTCTTTCTTTGGGAACTATATCCCAGAACCCCTCACGAACCGCCCCCACGCCTTCACTTGTTTTTATCACGATCACAGAAAAATCCTGGATCATCTGGTTATGTAGACGCCGCTTTAATTGATCCAAAGGAATAGAATGACTATTAGCTAAATAATACGATTTCCAGGATCCGTGAGTACACGGGCTCATCAACAGCAGGTCGCCAGCAGTGATAGCGCATTGATTGTATCTAACCTGAATCCTTCTCGAAATGCCCAGCTTCTCCTGCTCTCCCTTCCCCTCGCCAAACACCTCATATATATTCTCACCGATGTGGTAAACCACAGCATCGCCCACTTGCCCGATAAACAGCCATCCATTGTGCAAAACGCAAATATTTACAGACCCTAACTCTTGCTCCCCATCGGTTGCTACCTCAGAGTTGAATGAGTAAAAATCTTTGTTTAATTCATCCACAACAGATTGGATTGCGCGTGTGACTGATCCCTGAGTATGGAAAAAGATTCCGCTTGCTTTTTTAACCATCTCACGCAGATCATCATTAGAGTGCAACGATGATCCGCTGGTCACAATTTGAATAGCAAATAGATCTGAATGCCGATGCCGATGTGTCAACTTGGCTGCACTTTCTACTAAGCTGCCAGGAATTGATGTCTGTTCTATATCAGTGATGCGTTGCAGTTTGAAAACAGTAAAATCTATCGGCATGGTTTATCTTTTTTAAGATTAAATCAATTATATCTATAATTTTTTATCATCATGCCTAATACCTGTGGGTATAATTATTTTGACTTTGAAAGGCGGTTTGTATGGGAACTGATAATTTGTTCTATCTTGGGAAAATATTCGATCTGAAAAGTAAAAAAATCCTCGATCAACAGGTTGGCTATGATCCGCCGGACCTAACAACGCATGCCATTGTCACAGGTATGACTGGGTCCGGTAAAACAGGTCTGTGTGTGGGTTTATTGGAAGAAGCCGCCCTTCAGGGAATTCCCGCTTTGATAATAGACCCTAAAGGAGATCTCACAAACCTGGCCTTATCATTCCCGGATCTGTTGCCCTCGGATTTTGAACCCTGGATCGATAAGAATAGCGTCAGGCGTGAGAATAAAACCATCGAACAGGTTGCGAGAACAACCGCAGAAACCTGGAAGAAAGGCCTTGCTGATTGGGGTTTGGGTAAACCAGAAATTGAAAAACTAAATAGATCTGTTGAAAGAACCATATTTACACCCGGATCAACGACAGGTATTCCGGTTAATATCATGGCATCATTTGATGCGCCTGAGTTGGATTGGAAAGAGAATGAAGAAACTCTTAGAGAAAAAATTTCTTCAACCGTCACAGCTTTGCTTACCCTGGTTGGGATAAAAGATATCGACCCGCTTCTATCTAGAGAACATATTCTTCTGGCAAATATTATTGAACATCATTGGCAAAATAAAATCTCTCTGGATCTACCAATAATCATCCAGGAAATCCAAAATCCTCCTTTTGATCAATTAGGCGCTTTTAGTTTAGATGATTTCTTCCCGAGAAAAGATCGTACGAACCTGGCAATTTTATTGAACAATGTGCTGGCATCGCCCAGTTTTCAGAGCTGGATCAAGGGGCCGCCTTTAGACATCGAGTCTTTGCTTTACACCATAAATGGCAAACCTAGACACTCGATCTTCTATCTTGCGCACTTGGATGATGTAGAGCGTATGTTCTTCATCACATTGATCTATTCTGCGGTTGAAACCTGGATGAGAAAACAGCGCGGATCAGGCGACTTGCGGGCATTGGTTTATTTCGATGAGATCCATGGTTATCTTCCGCCAGTCGCAAATCCGCCCTCAAAGCCATTAATCATCCGTTTGCTAAAAACAGCCCGGGCATATGGTGTGGGTCTGATCCTGACTACGCAAAATCCCGTAGATATCGATTACAAGGCAATTTCCAACGCGGGCACTTGGATGATCGGTCGCCTGCAAACTGATCAGGATAAACAAAGGTTATTAGATGGATTAGAAAGCGCAGCTGGCGGCATCAAACGCAGCGATTATGACCGCTTGATATCAGCTCTTGGAAAACGTGTTTTCTTATATCACAATGTGCATGAGAAAAAACCGGAAATATTTCACACACGTTGGGCCATGAGTTATCTTGCAGGTCCGCTGACCCTCTCACAGATCCCTGCTTTAAATGACATTACCGGCACATCCCAGTTAACGGACACAATTTCTGAAAAATCAAATGGTGCGTCAACACCAATCCGAAAAACGTCAGAGAAAAATACATCAAAAAATATTGAAATTCCCGGCGTTGTCAAACAATACTTTTATATCTCAAATGAGGCAGACAAATCCGCAACGCTATCCCCTTCTCTGATCGCAGTCGCAAAAGTGCGCTATCTACGCCAGCGACCGCCCGTTGATTTTGAAAAATCGATCATGTCTGTTATAAGGAAACCGGATCAGGCAGGACAGAATTGGAAGGACGGTACGCAGTTCTTCATTGAAGCAAACGAAATAAGCGATTCAGTCGGTAAGGGCTTTCGCTTTGAACCCGCACCTGAATTCATGGAAAATAGCACCTGGTGGAACAATCAGCAAAAGGATTTTGAACATTGGATCTATGAGACGGATACTATATCGATCAGATCTTCAAAACAACTCGGTCTGACCGCAGGCCCTGATATTAGTGATTCTGAATTTCAAGACATATGCAATGAGGCAGTAAAAAAACTAGTAAAGGAAGACCTCGAAAAGATCCAGGCGCAATACCAGTCCAAACTGAAGACGGTTAAAGATAAGATCACCAGACAGCAATTGAAGGTCGATAAATTTAAAGATCAATTAACTTCGCGCCGCGCTGATACCGCTTTGAAGGTCGGAGAATCACTGGTTAAATTCGTCGCAAAAGGCAAGCTTAGCGGTGTTTCCTCTTCCTCAACAAAAATGCGCATGTCTGCCGAATCTAAAGCGAGATTAAAAGAAGCTGAAACCGTCCTTGCAAGTTATCAGGAAGACCTTGTAATCCTGGAAAAGGAATTTTCTGAAAAGAAAACGGATACCGAACAGAAATGGGCTGATGCTGTAACGAATATTGATGAGATGAGGATCTCACCGACAAAGAATAATATCCGCATCAGTCAATTCGGACTGCTTTGGCGCGATTAAAGCGATTGTCGGCCTGATAGAGCGCGCAACAAGGTATTTTGGTCGGCATACTCCAGATCACCGCCGACTGGCAACCCGCGCGCGAGTCGTGTCAATCTGACAGGATACTTCTCCAGCCGCTGGCGTATATAAAGCGCGGTTGCGTCCCCTTCCATACTTGGATTGGTTGCCACGATCACCTCTTTGATATTACCCTGTCTGATGCGATCTTCCAGCTCTTGAACCCGTATGTCATCCGGACCAACACCTTCTATTGGAGAAAGTGCGCCATGAAGAACATGATAAAGGCCAAAATAACCGACTGTCTTTTCAAGGGCGAGCACGTCAAGCGCGTCCTCAACAACGCATAATGTGCTTCGATCACGTTTCTCATCCGTACAGATCTGGCATTCCTTCCTGCCCGCTTCCATGATGTTGAAACAAGTCTCACAAAAAGCAGTGCCTGATTTGATTTCCGCAAGAGCTTGCGAAAGATCCAAGGTGTAAGCATCAGGAGCGCGCAGAAAATAGAACGCTAAACGTGATGCGGTTTTTGGGCCAATCCCAGGTAACCGTTCTAACGCAATGATCAATCGCTCAACAGGTGCTGGCAGTAAAGACATTTTTAGGACTTCAATCCGGGTAAGCCGCCGCCTAAAGGCCCCAATTTATCTGCCATCAGCTTTCTCGATTTCGCCAATGCATCTTTTAAAGCTGCGCCAACCAGCTTTTCCATATCAGCTGCTGAAGCATTTTTCATACGATCAGGGTCAATTTTTATGCCATGGAATTGCTGCGTACCTGTCAGCATGATATCTACAGCCCCATTTCCTCCGCTGCCCGTAACAATTTCCTGCTCCAACTCTTTTTGTGTTTTCTTAAGCTCCTTCTGCATCTGCATCAGTTGTTTAATCATTCCCGGATTATTCATTGAATTATTCCATTCTTATATTATTTGTCTTTCCGCATTTTTCCGCCCAGCGAGAGGGCCTCTCCAACCATGCCGTCTTTATCAATAGCTTGATCTTCTTTGCTTTGTTCTTCACCTGTTTTGGTAACTTCGCACCGAAAATTATATGAAATACCTGTAAGTTGCTGGATTGCACGCCTGGCGTTTTCAAGATTATTCCCATTTTCCATTTTTGATTGCAAAATACTGCTGGAAAACTCTAACACCACAATGTCTTTTTCAATTGTTACTGAACGGCATGAATTTAACAGTGCACCTGTCTCCCCAGATATGTTCTTTGCGATTTCTTTAATTTCTTTCCAATGTGCTTGAATCCCATTCTGTTCCAGGTCAATTTTTTGCTCAATTACATTTGGGACTTCCTCATCCTTTTTTTCTTTTTTTTCAAAATCACCGCTAACCCTGGCTACCTGTGGTCCTTCGTCTGATTTCATTGCAACTTTCACTTCAGAAATTGTATTGGCTTTTTCCTTTTGTGCTTTTTCCGGAATCTTAGGCGATTGTTCCTCACGATCACTTCCACACGCGTGCAGTACTGCTAATTCGAGTTGCAGCGATGGCTGCCAGCCAATACTGTTGGATTGTGTTGATTGATCAAATATTTCAATAACACCCAAAAGCATATCCAGGTTGATATTTTGTGATAACGTAGTTAATTGGTCGATTTCCTCCTGAGTTGCTTCAATTATGTCAGTGTTATTCATCTTCACCAATAGAAGGTTTCGTAAAAAATTTACGATCTGTCTCCCAAATTGTCGTGGATCGCTTCCGCTATCCAGCGTTTCGTTCACAATAGAAATGGCATTTCCAGCGTTTCTTTCAATGATCGCGTCAACCAAATTGTTGATAAATTCATTACCTGCTGTGCCCAGTACTTCCTTTGTAAATTGAAGTGTCACTTCATCACCTGTTGATGCAAGCTGGTCAAGCAACGAAACCGCATCCCGCATACTTCCCGTTGCTTGCCTTGCTATTTCTGTCAGGGCAGAAGGCTCAATAGTAATATTCTCTTTCTCTGCGATTTCGGTCAATTGAGATTGTATGTATTTCAATGGGATGCGCCGAAATTCATGCCGCTGGCATCGCGATAAAACCGTTGCAGGGATTTTGTGTACTTCAGTGGTGGCAAGCACGAATATTGCATGTTGCGGCGGTTCTTCCAGCGTTTTTAACAAGGCATTGAAAGCCGCATTGGATAACATATGTACTTCATCAATAATATAGACCTTATATGCTCCCTGCGATGGCGAATAGTTGATCTTTTCCCGCAAAGATCGTACATCATCTACACTGGTGTTGGATGCAGCATCAATTTCAATCAGGTCCAAAAACCTGCCGGAGTTGATCGCCTGGCAATGTTCACACACATTGCACGGTTTATCCTTCGTATCCTCAGTTATGCAATTGACCGCCTTAGCAATGATTCTGGCTGTACTCGTTTTCCCGGTACCGCGAGGACCAGAAAATAAGTAAGCATGCGCAATGCGGTCATGAATAATCGCATTTTTAAGTGTTTGCACAATATGGCCCTGCCCTATCAGGCTTTCCCAATCCAGTGGCCGCCACTTTCTGTAATATGCTTCTGACATGATCGAATCAGTCCTTTTATCTTTCTTATAATTCTAAACGATATCATCTCCAGTAGAAAATTAGAACAGCAACTTCCTCAAATTATTCATCGCAAGTGTTAAAATTGATCAAATTATATTGTGGCAAATCATGCCTTTCATAATCGATGGACATAATCTGATTGGGAAGATTCCTCATATTTCGCTTAGCGATATCAATGATGAGATCTTGCTGATTAATATTCTCGACCCTCATTTCAAACGTTTACGTAAAAAAGCCTTTGTCTATTTCGATCATGCAAATCTGTCAGCTGAAGGTCAAATCGTGAATAACACTTTCCTGCAGGTAATATTTGTGCGCCAGCCAAAAACAGCTGATCAGGCCATCATCGAGAAACTGAAAAGCGTACGAGGAAATGCGCCTAACTATACGGTAGTAAGCTCAGATAATTGGATCATCAACAATGCGCGAAAAGCAGGGGCACGCGTGATTACTAGTGAAGCTTTCTTTAAAAAAATCAGCCTTCCCCACCACAAAGAAAACAAATCAAGCGACCAATCAGAAAACAATATTGATTATTGGCTAAAAGTCTTCGGTTCTGATTCTTAGATGAATTTTACATTCTGTTAATACCAATTCGGACTAATATGGTATAGTATAGCCATAAGACACAGAATGCTTAATCGCGAGTATGTGTTCTTACCGCCAGAAATGTTTACAGCGCGTCCCTCCTCGCGCTGTGAAATCCCTTCATGGGTAACTGGTGGGAATCCCTCCCTTCGACCGCCGGCGCCCGCCGGCGGTCAAATTTTTCCTTGATATGATTTTTCCATAATGCTATAATGTCATGCGTTGCCCCAGTGGCTCAAATGGACAGAGCAAGGCACTCCTAACGCCTAGGTTGTGGGTTCGAATCCTACCTGGGGTACTTTAATAAACTAACATATGGAACAATAACCACTTATGGTTTTTTCTATCATTGCGTTCCAGCGATTATTGGGAAAGAACTCTCAAGCAATCAGGTCTTAGAACTGGCTTCCTGATACCCCATCAACCATATACATAGCGATGATTTCCTATTATGATTGATTCACAAAAATGGTTACGACAGTGAACGATCACCTGCCAAAAATTTACCGCTTGGATAATGCGGCAAATCTATACCCGGCCATTCGTAATAAAAAACGGCCGGGGGTATTTCGCGTTTCCGCCTCACTCACAAAACCCGTTGACCCCAATACCCTCCAGATTGCTCTAGACAATACCCTCAATCGGATTCCCGGTTTTTCCGTGAAATTGCGGTCAGGTTTATTCTGGCACTATTTCGTTCATTCTAGTGAGAAGGTCCTGATCCAAAAAGATGTGCTTAATCCTTGCATGCATATGACAATGCGTTCCACAGGTGGCTTCCTGATAAGGGTACGGTATCATCAGGAACATATCGCGCTCGAAGCCTTTCATGCAATTACGGATGGGGCCGGCGCGATGATATTCCTAAAAACTCTTCTGGCACAATATCTCACACTCTCTGGTTTTCCTATCCCCTCAACTCACGGCATTTTAGATTGCTCCGACCTTCCCAAGGAAGAAGAATTTACTGACCAGTTCCATCTCTTCGCTCAGAATAGCCCAATCAGGAAAGTGCCTAGATCAAGAGCTTACCATGTCAAGGGCACCAGTCTTGGACATGATGATATAAAGATCATCACCGGGACAATACCAATCAACCCGCTCAAACAAACCGCAAAGCTTTTCAATGTCACAATTACAGAATTTTTAACGGCCGCTTTCATGAAAGTTCTATGCGACCATCAACAAAGCCAAATATTCAAACTCAGACTGCCGATAGAAGTCCAGGTGCCTGTCAATCTCCGAAATCTCCATAAAACAAAAACGTTGAGGAACTTTTCAGCTTTCGTTACCCCAAGCATCGACCCGGCGCATGGAAAATATGAATTCTCAGAAATTGTTCAACTGGTGCATCATTTCATCCGGTATGAATCCACAAAAAAACACTTACAATCTCAGGTCGCATCGAATCTTCGCTATGCAGACAACACAATAATACGGATGCTTCCGCTAGGGCTGAAGAATAATTTGATCTTTTTGGGTTATAAGCTCATGGGCCCGGCATTCTTCACCTCCATTTTTTCAAATCTCGGCATAGTAAAAATACCTGCGGAAATGGAAGAACATGTCCGCTCATTCAATATTATTCTCGGGCCAACACAAGGGACCAGCATTTCTTCCGCTGCGCTTGGTTATAAAGGCAATGTTCGCATTTCTTTTTCCCGTGTCATTAATGAAACCGAAGTGGAAAAAAGATTTTTCCGTTTTCTTATTGAACATGGGATACCAGTACTTGTAGAATCATATCCGGAGGATTAGCATGCCTTATTGTGTGAATTGTGGTGTCCAGTTAAACGACGCGGCCAAAGAGTGTCCGCTTTGCCAAACAGAAGTTCTCCTTCCGCGATCTGCGCAACCATTAAGCACAAACCCACCTACCAATCTCAAAAAAGAAATGCTTGATCAGGATTTTGATCGCGGTCTTTGGATAAAATTGATAACCATTACCTTACTTACACCAGCTATAATTTCGATCCTGTTAAATTGGATAATAAAACCAAATATCGAATGGTCATTATTCGTTTCAGCAGGCATGATTTTTGTTTGGATCTGGTCGATTAGTGTTTTCTTTTTCAAGAAGAACCGATTCATTAAATGGTTGCCGATAGCATGGGTTTCCTTGCTCGGGTTTCTCTTTGTCCTCGAAAACATCACCCGCTCTTTCGGGTGGTTTTTTACTATTGGGGTGCCAATCACGACATCTTTATTTATCATCGTATCCATCCAGGCGTTGCTTATTAAGAAAAGATGGATCAGGGAACTCCAAATTCCCGCTTCAATCTTTTTTGGGATCGGATTATTCTGCTTTTCGATCAATGGTGCCATTAGCTTCTATAAATATCAGGTTGTCCGCTTAAATTGGTCTTTGATAGTAATGATCACTTGTGTCGCTTTTGCCTTGATTGGGTTGGTTCTTCAACGCCGTCCTTGGATTGTTGAAAAGATTAAACATTGGTTCATGATTTAAACAACGATTTGTTTACGATAAAAGGTAATAAGGAGCAATCACATGAGTATTCACATTGAAGCGAAAAATGGTGAGATTGCAAGCACTATTCTCATGCCAGGGGATCCCTTGCGGGCAAAATTTTTTGCGGAAAAATTACTGCAGGACCCAATACGCTTTAATGATGTCAGAGGTATGTTGGGATACTCCGGAAGATATAAGGGGAAGTTCGTGTCCTTTATGGGGTCAGGGATGGGAATTCCTACCCTGATGATCTATGCCCATGAGCTTTTCGCAGATTATGGTGTGCAGACTATCATTCGGGTTGGGACCTGTGGTGCAATGATTGAAGAGCTAAAAATCGGGCAGCAGATTTTAGCGATGTCAGCATCCACCGATTCGCATATCAATAAATTGCGTTTCAACGGACAGGATTATGCGCCAACAGCGAATTTTGAATTACTTCTTTCCGCATATAATGTGGCCAGATCCCGCGCGATCGATGTCAAAGTCGGGAATGTTCTATCAAGTGACACCTTTTATCATGACAATGACGAATACTGGAAAAAGTGGGCGCGGTTTGGTGCGTTGGTGGTTGAAATGGAAACCGCAGGCTTGTACACAATGGCTGCAAAATTCAACGCCCGGGCTTTATCCATCTTAACCGTCAGTGACAATCTCATCACCCATGAAGCAGCTCCATCAGAAATCAGAGAGAAAGGGTATATCACAATGGCGGAGATAGCCCTGGAAGCAGCTCTTTGATCAAAAAACCCCTCAGAAAATTCTGAGGGGAATGATCGATCACATCTTTAAAATAAGTCATCATTTGACTATGATCTGAACCCAGAACCGGGCAAAATTCACGCCACGGTCAGATTGTATCCGCCATTCACCACGGTATGTGCCGGGGTTGGCAGGAGCTGTAAGGTTAGCCGTGATGGTAACTGATTCCCCCGGGGCAACGGCTGCTGTCAGAGCCCTGAATGTGTCTCCACCCATCGCATCCCCACTCAATAAAACAAGATGAAAATTCGTGTTCCAGGCACAGTATCCTGTATTCTTAATGGTCCAGGTCTTGATGAATCCATCTCCAGGTGTAAATACAGTATTATCGGGCACTGTCTCGGAGACAAATGCAGCATTTAAGCAACCACCAGGAGTTCCGATCAAATATCCCCCTCCATAAATGGTGAAGTCTTGCTGGGCAGGCGTCGGGTTAGGAGTCGAAGTTGGGAGAGATGCAGGAACCAACGAAGGTTCATCTTTACTTTCTAATGAGGCAATGATCGATTGCTCCAGCGCATCAAACCGTTCATCAAGCCGCTCATCAATTGCCATTGCTACCTGGGTTGCAATGATCGAATCAGTATCCATAAAAAAAAGTTGGCATCCGGATACCAGGATAGCGCTCGCAGCCAGAATCACAATTATCATGAGTTTTTTCATCTTTGAATCCTTCATTACCATTAAATCTAACCTCATTATAGCGGATTATTTTATGCGTTGTATATGACTCTGATCATATTTTGTCACATCAGCTTAATCAAAAAGCTGCCTGGGTTGGCAGCTTTTTCCAAAATTTGATAATTATCGAAGTTTATTTCGTCTCTGGTTTCCACACCTTCCAAACCTTGCCTGCTAATTCAGGAGAAGGTGTCAAGGTCGGTTTACCGGGTTCCCAGCCAGCTGGTGCAACTTCCCCGGTCTCAGTCACATGTTGGAATGCTTTGATTTGCCGGATCAACTCATTCACATTTCGCCCTACTTCCGGTGTCATCACTTCCATTGCGCGGATGTTAAAATCAGGATCGATCAGAAATCTTCCGCGAATATCAACTCCAGCTGCTTCATCATAGACACCATATACAGTGCCAACCCTCCCACCTGCATCAGAAAGCATCGGGAATGGGACACCACCATCAACCATTTTGGATAATTCTTCTTCCTGCCAGATCTTGTGTGAGAAACGGCTATCCACACTGATCGCGAAAACTTCTACCCCCAATTTTTGAAACTCTTCATATTTGACGGCAACTGCCGCTAGTTCGGTCGGTCAGACAAAGGTGAAATCACCCGGATAGAAACAGATCACGATCCATTTTCCTTTATGCGCCGACAATCTAACATTCTTAAACCCGCCCTCATGAAATGCGCTCAGTTCAAAATCGGGGGCTGGCTTTCCTACTCGTGCTTGTACCATTGATACCTCCTTTTTAGGTGCTGGTTGTTCACTAACACTTTCCGTTTCTGTCAGGATCGGCCCGGTAGATGGGGTCACACATCCCTCTTTGTTTTCTGGCATAATTTCTCCTTTTAGATAATATGGTTGGTTGATATTTATATAATACCTAAGCAGGCTGAATTAGGCAACTGAAATTCAAAAATTGTGTAAATTTTATTTCTGAACCATCAAAATAGGGATATGCACTTTCCTCGATCAGAATATCACACCGGATTCCAGAATCACATTCGCGTACGGTGAACATTCCCCGGTTCGGATGATCGCTCTTGACTTCTGTGTCAGAAGCTTAAAGCTCTCATGCGTTACATAGGTAATCTCAACATTTCTAAAAATAGTTTGAAGGGCCTCTACAATACTTGGATTTTTTTCGATGGCTTCTTCTGCCAGAACGATCCGCTGCACTTCGATCTCTTCAGAAACTGCACGCACCACTTCAATAAAACCCGGTATGTTCTCTGCCACTGCCAGATCGATCCGCTGAACAGATAATGGGATCGGAAGGCCTGCATCGCACACGGTTATTTGGTCAAAATGTCCCATACTTGCCACCACCTCGCTGAGAGCTGGATTTAAAATACCCTTCTTTTTCAAGATAACCTCCAATAAATTTTTCTGTTAAGTCTAATGTATTTAATGGGATAAGTGAATCAGTTTCCCTAAAAATGGGATCTTTACATAAATTGCGTTTTCGGGGCATAGTTCCTGACAGCAATAACATCGGATGCATTTCAAATAATCATATTCCGGTGGTTCTTTTTTCGCCGCATCAACCCAACCTAAAGCTTTCGGTTCTGCAGGGCATACCCGAACGCAAGTTCCGCAACGCGTACAACGTTCAGCCCGGATTGTCGGTCGTGGTGCGGTATTTTTCCGCATAAACTTGGCGGAAAGGAAAGAAGTATCTTCCGTGGTCGGAACTGGGCTTCGGTTAGCATCGAAATCCTTGTTTATAAAGCTTTCAATCGGATCGCCCAAATATTCGATATCCGTCGCTGTTCCCAATCCAAACTCTTCTCCTACTCTCAGCGTTTCAACCAGCCGCATATCAAGGTCGATCATTCGGCAAACTGTACTATCCAGTGCGACCGGATCGGTGGAAAACAACAAAACATTCATCGGTACGGGATTACCATTCCTTGGCCCATTCCCTTCCATCGCCATCACACCGTCCATGATAAATAACCGCGGTTTCAGAAGTAAATTCAGATCAACCAGCATTTTTGAAAATTGAACAGCATTCGGCATGACCGAGTGGAATTCAGCTTTGCGGGGCCCGGGAATGCATCCAAACTGGTTTTTGATCGCGCCGGTGATTCGTGTCAGTGCGTGCGTTTTCAATTTTGAAATACTGACCAAACCGTCACTTTCAGCAACCCCTTTGGCGATTTCGAATTTATTAACCAGCTTTCCATCCGGGTTCGGCAGCGTGACGGCGTTCTCAAAATCCGCGAAGGGAATGCCCATCGCTTCTGCGACAGGCATGAAGCCCGCTTTGCGTGCATTGCCCAGCGCACTGCCAAAACCAGGGGAATCCCCAAAGGAAAGAACCGCGCCCTCTTCCTGAAAAAGTTTTGCAATTGCTTGAAATACAACGGGATGTGGTCCAATGCATTTCTCGGACGTATCGCCGGAAAGGATATTTGGTTTGAGAAGGATACTCTCACCCTTGTTCACAAAGCGTGATGCCCCACCCAGCAGGTCGAGCCCTTTCCGAACCGCAGTCACCACATCTTCATAGTTATAGGTTTCACAGCGGACAATGGCGACCTTAGCAGAATCTGGCATTTTTTATGTTCTGAATGCTGGTTTTCTTATATCAAAGCAGATAATATAACAATAAATTTCTTTTCCAATTATTGAACGCTCTATCGCTGATATGGTTTGCATAGTATTTCATGCACCTGAAATTGCAGAAAATCATCATATCCCGACGCACTCGCGACAATGGCAGTGTCAGCGCCAATATGTGTACCGGCAATCGATAACACTTTTGATCCCTTATTGAGATAGCCAGCGTTGGTAGCGATCAAAACGATTTCACAAACCACTTTGAATCCTTCGCTGATCCGTTTATAAGCATCAGCGACCAGTTTTGCACTGTCATCGTGGGTAAACTGGCTCATTTGGCTCATCGGCATTCCCCAAATCACCTGATGGCCTGCTTCCATCAATTTTTCACAAATCTCTGCGGGTGGGCTTTGCTTTCCGTCCAATACTTCACCGACTATGAGTAATGGTATCCCAACGTCCTGGAAGATATCAGCAGCTTTCTGTGCGGTCTTACCTAAAGAAGATGCGATAACAACCGCATCAATTCCACCCTGCTTAATCCGCGTGAGGCCGATTTGCAGCACCTCACTCGTGTTCTCCTCACCGCTCTTTTCAAAATATGTGGTCTCTTGTTTCATTTGTCTCTACCTTAATGAAGTATATAGAACTTCAAGATATTTATCTTTGTCAATATCAACACCCACATCGACATTTACAGGCATATCTTTACGTCCGCGTGTATCAGCAACAGTCCTGCCGCGTGTATACTGGCCCTGCAGCTCAACATCAATATGCATCGGCTGAAGCGTTACCACATCCGGATTTATTAGCGCTGCCACGGTGCAGGCATCATAAACAATTCCTCCGGGCTTGCCATAACGCTCCATATGAATATTTACAATGATGTCGATGATTTCAGCGGCAGCGTCTGCCCACGGGGTTCCTATCGCGCGGATTGGTTCGATATCATTTTTGGTGATAATTGCTTTATCAGTCACTTCAAGTCCGATCATCGTGATCGGGATCCCTGCGGAATACACAATATGCGCTGCTTCCGGGTCAGCCAGGATATTGAACTCGGCTGAAGGGGTAGTATTCCCTTCAAGATATGCTCCGCCCATAGTTACGATTCGTGGAATTCGCGTCGCGATTTTTGGTTCAATACGTAACGCCAGGGCAAGGTTCGTCAACGGCCCTATCGGCATATAGATGGTGTTACCGTTATCCGCGTTCATATAATATTCAATCAAAAAAGAAACTGCATGCTGTTCCTTAGGCTTGATCGTTGATTCTGGAAAAGGCATCCTCACGATCTGGTCTCCCTCACCAGCCAGCATCGGACCAATCAGTGGGGTAGAAACCCCGCAGTAGACAGGCACATTCTCCAGCTTCCCTGCGGACAACACCTTTAAAGTATTTTCCAGTGTCAGCGAGAGCGGTGCGTTCCCATGCACAGGTAATACCGCAACTAATTCGAGAGCAGGATCATGTCCCGCCATCAGTATTGCAACAGCATCATCACTGCCAGTATCCACATCCATAATGACTTTTTGTGCCATATTTCTCCTTAAATTCAAAATCTATTGATTAATAACACGAGTGTATAAAATAATTTACGCAGGATAAATCGCAATGCGATTGGCGGGGACGCGTTTGCTCAAACGATGAACGCGGTTTTGGACTTCAGTCCGCACACGATCTTTGTCGATTGTTAACAACTCCCGCTTGTACATCAACATCTTTCCATCGCAAAAGACAGTGTCAACGTCTGAACCGCGCGCGTTATACGCGAATGCCGCCAACACATTGGTGCGCGGTGTCATATGGACGCCATCCACATTCAACAGTGCGATATCTGCTTTCATTCCCGCTTTTAATTCACCGATCTGGTCCTGCATTTGTATCACTTTGGCGCTCGACCGAAAACCGATATCGACCAGTTGCTCGACGGGCAGAAAAGTTGGATCGTCCATTCTAAACTTTGCTGCCATACCCAGCAGACCCATCTGTTCAATAATATCCATCGTGTTGTTGCTAACAGCGCCATCTGTTGCCAGGCCCAGTGGAATACCATATTCAAAATATCTATCAACAGGCGCGATTGTTTCTGCATGCTTCAGGTACGTTTTAGGAGCTTGTGGAATGCCAGTTCCTGCCTCTGCTAAGAGCGGGTAATCAACATCGCGCGGTGCGCGACAGTGCGCAAAAATGGTCGGAACATCCATGATTCCCGCATCCTTACAAATCTGAACAGGTGTTTTTCCATATTCTTTCAATGCCAGTTCAACCTGGCTTTCTGTTTCCGATACATGGATATGAATGCCCACGCCCTTATCTTTGGCTCTTTTTGCTGTCAGGGCAAGGTAATCCGGATCACATGTATAGGGTGAGTGCGGTCCAAACCAGGTGGTGATCCGGCCATTAGCCCCGCCTTGCCAATGATCAATGAACGCTTCTGTTTCATCTAACTTTTTTTCACCTTCGTGGCCAAACACAGCCCATGCCAGGTTTGCGCGCATGCCTGATTGGTCAACCGCTTTGGCTACCTCATCCATATAAAAATAATGATCGGCAACGGTAGTAACACCGTTTTCGATCATTTCAGTAATTCCCAGCAATGCCCCCCAATAAACATCCTCAGCTGTCAGGTTGGATTCCATCGGCCAAATGTAATCATTGAACCAGGAAGCGATCGTCACATCTTCGGCCAGATTCCGCATTAACACCATCGGAACATGCGCGTGGGTGTTGATCAGACCCGGAACAGCTAGCTGCCCTTTCGCTTCTGTCACCTTCGTTTCATCAGCGATTTGGATTGCGCCGGTTTTAGCAATTTCTTTTATTAAGCTGCCTTCGAGTGCAATATCGACTTGTTGGACAACTTCCGGTTTATCCTCTTTATAAAGGATTGCATCACAATTCCGGATCAGATGATCAATCATTATTTTTGCTCCTTTTTTATAACTGTGTCGCCTCCTCAGGCATTTCATCATAGTGCTCGCTGGCGTATTTCTTCCTTCGCTCTATCGCCACCCTGCGCTGTTGGATGGAATATACAGCCATACCTATCACCGTTGTCAAAAAAGGAATAGATTGAACCAGCTGGGTAGGGATTTTGAGCGATCCTAATTGGTTCGCGAGTGCGTCTGCAAAGCCAAAGATCATCGCTGCGATCAGTGTTGGTATTGGTCTTAAAGCACCCAGGTTGACCGCCGCAATACCGATCCAACCGCGTCCAGCGGCCATTTCACGCTGGAACATCTGCAGGTAAGCCATCGATAGGCTCATCCCGCCCATTGCGGCAAACAGGCCGCTGATTGCCAGGGCGATGTACTGCACGCGATGTACGTTGATGCCAAGCGTGGTGGCTGCTGCAGGATTCTCACCGACAGCGCGCATATGCACACCCAATCGCGTGCGATACATCAGAATGTAGATTACCCACACGCTGAAAAACGCGATATAAGTAAAAACGGGGTGCCCGCTTAATATCTGCCCTAAAATTGGAATGTCATGAATAAAAGGGATCACAACATTTGGCACGGATAAGCTCGCCAGAGTGGATGTGTTTCCTTTTTCACCAATCAAGGAAAACATTAAAAATACAGTCCCGCCTGATGAAAAGAGGTTGACCGCCAAGCCAGCCAAAAATCTATCAGAGCCAAATCTTAAGTGCGCTACCGCCAGCAGCATGGCCACTAAAATACCGGCAAGACACCCGGCCAAAACTGCCAGCCAAACATTCCCGGTATTGGCAGACACAAATACGCCTGTAAAGGCGCCCCACAACATGATCCCTTCCAGGGCCATATTTGATACCCCAGCAGCCGCTGCCACCAGCCCGCCCATGGATGGGAAGATGATCGGTGTGCAGATTCTGAGTACACTCGCGAGGAAAAAAGTACTGAAAATCCCACGAAGGACAAGGTCAATTGTCATTTCACACTTCCTTTCTTAAGGTGAGCGGCTTCTTCTTCATCAGTTGTTACAACCTGTTGAACAACAGGTAACAATCTCTCAGCGGTTAGAAGCAAAAGTACAGCCGCTTGCACAACAAAAACAAGTTCACGCGATACATCTGAAACACGTTCCATCACATCAGAACCTGCTCGCAGATATCCATAAAATAAACTGGCGATAGGAACGCCAAGCGGATTATTGCCAGTGAGGATCGCGATGTTGATCCCTTCAAAACCAAACCCAAATGCCATTCCCTGCACAACCCGTTGCGTGATCGCCAGCACCAGGTGCGTTCCTGCAAGCGCAGCAAATATGCCGCTCACAAGGATCGAAGAGACGATCGTGCGGTTGACATTGATTCCGCCGTATTTCGCGAATTTGGCATTTGCGCCAACCGCTCGGATTTCGTAACCGAATTTCGTTTTATATAGAAGAAGGTATGCCAGTAAAACCGCGCCCAGAGCAACATAAACCATCCACGAAACACTTGTCGCTTTGGTCCACGCTTCACGCGTCTCCTGCAGGAATGGAAGATTAGGGATGAATGTGGTTAACCGTGCATCTTCAGGTACCCGTTCAGACATGATACCGTTCACATGGGGTAACTGTAGATAGGTTCGTAATATGTATTCAAACAAACGCAGCGCGATTGAGTTGAACATCAAAGACGTCACCAGCTCGCTTGCCCCAAGATATGCCTTAAGAACGGCTGGAACAACTGCCCATAGAACCGAAACGGTCATCCCCGCCAGAAAGGCAGCTGGAACACGAATAATTGGGTCAACTGGTAAGTAGAGAGCCACTGTGCCGGAAGCAAGTGCGGAAAGGATCATTTGACCTTCCAGGCCAATATAAAACTGCTTTGCGTTGAAAACAATCGTTACCGCCAGACCCAGGAAGATCAGAGTCAGGGATTCTTCCAGCCAGTCGCCAATTCGGTTGAGTTGGCTGAGCGGCCCCGTCAGAAATGCTGTGTAAGCTTTGATCGGATCATCAGAAACCAGCAGGGTGATGATAAAACCAAATGTCAACCCGATCGTGAGTGCGAGAATAATGCGTAATGCGCTTCTCACATTGTTAGAATCGAAAAATTTCTTCATAGCACCTTCTCCATCTCTTCTGGTGTCTGTTCCTTCAAACCGAGCATGTATAATCCCAGTTCTTCTTCTGTCGCTTTAGAAGCATCCGGGAACACACCGGTGATTTTGCCTTCGTACAGAGTCACAATGCGGTCGGAAAGACTCATGACCTCTCCCAGGTCAGCCGAAACAAGCAGAACGGCAACACCATCGGTACGATACTGTACCAATTGCTCACGGATATATTCCGTCGCGCCAACATCAATCCCGCGTGTAGGTTGCGATGCGATCAGCACGTATGGGTCGGATGAGAGCTCGCGAGCGACAACCACTTTCTGCATATTTCCGCCTGAAAGTGAAGATACCGGCAGTTTGCCATCTGGAGTTTTGATGCTGAATTGCTTGATCAGCGCATTGCTGTGTTTATCAACTTCTTTGTAATCCATCAGCAAACCTTTATTCAAAGGCTTTTTAAAGTAGCGGTCAACGATCAGATTTTCCTCAATCGATGCGTTAACTGCAACACCATTAGTCAGGCGATCTTCTGGTATATGGGCTACCTTCATCATGCGGATCTCGCGCGGTGTGTGATTGAGAATATTCTTCTCATGCACCTTGATCTCCCCGCCTGTCGCTCTCTTCAGACCGGTAATAACCTCGACCAATTCTGTTTGGCCGTTGCCTTCAACCCCAGCAATACCTAAAATTTCACCAGAATAAAGATTAAAATCGACACCGCGTAACACAGGTGTACCTGTCTCAGAAACATACGTCAGGTCTTTGATCTCCATGCGTTTTTCACCCCGGTTGATATCGGGTTTCTTAATATCCAGGAAAACTTCGCGTCCGACCATCATGTTGGCGATTTGTTCCCGGGTTACATCTTTGGTATCAACGGTCCCGATCACCTTCCCAAGGCGCATCACAGTCACACGATCTGAGATCTCTTTCACCTCACGCAATTTATGGGTGATAAAGATCACAGTTTTTCCCTGGTCAACTAATTTATGGATCGCACTAAAAAGGTCTTGAGTTTCCTGCGGTGTAAGCACAGCAGTCGGCTCATCCATGATCAGGATCTCAGCCTCACGATATAACATTTTGATGATCTCGACACGTTGGCGCATGCCGACATTGATCGAATCAACAATGGCCTCGGGAATCACATTCAGGCCATATGTCTTTGATAATTCCTGCGTAATCTCAACCGATCTTTTTTTGTCGATCAGTTTATTGTTCTGTAATGGTTCATTGCCTAAAACAATATTGTCCGCTACAGAAAATGAGGGGATCAGCATAAAGTTCTGGTGAACCATGCCGATCTTTTCATCAATCGCATCTAATGAAGACCGGAAACTAACTTCTTTTCCGTTAATGATGATCTGTCCTTCTGTTGGCTGTTCAATGCCGTAAAGGATCTTCATTAAAGTCGATTTGCCTGCCCCGTTCTCTCCCACTAATGCGTGAATCTCTCCCTTCTCCACAGAAAAATTCACATGGTCATTCGCGACAACGCCATTGTCGTATATTTTGGAGATATTTTTCATCTCAATTAATGGCATCTCTTCACCTCCGATAATAACAATCAGGAAGGGATTTCCCCTTCCTGATTGTTTGCTTAGCTATTTCTAGAAAACTGTGGCGACTTCGATTTCGCCGCTGGTAACCAGTTCCTGGATGGCGAACAGTTTTTCCTTGACGTCATCGGGTGTGTATTCGTCAAAGTACTTGTTGTATGCCAGTCCAACACCGCCTTCAGGGATACCAAGTGTTTCGGTGGTGCCCCACGGGACGGTTCCATTAACAAACATTTCCATGAAACGGAACATGGAGTTGTCAACGTTCTTGAGCATGGAGGTGAGGATCACCGCTGCCTGCTCAGGATTGGTTTCTTCAATGATCAGGGCCTGATCGGAATCAACACCGAGTGCCCATTTGCCTGCTTCTTCTGCTGCGTAGAAAACACCTTCACCGGTGCCGCCAGCAACCTGGAAGACAATGTCCGCGCCTTGCTGGTACATGGTCAGCGCGAGTTCCTTACCCTTTGCCGGATCAGCCCAGCCGCCAGCGAATTGGATCAGGACGTTTTCCTCAGCAATGCCGGCCTCGCCAGCACCCTGAATGTAGCCAACAAAGAAGTCGTTGATCACCGGGATGTCCATACCGCCAACCGCGCCGATGATACCAGTCTCACTCATCAAGCCAGCGTAGTAGCCAGCCAGGAAGGAGCCTTCATTCTGGGCGTAGGTCATAGCGTAAACATTCGGGCAGCCATCGGCACACTGATCATAAGCAACTGCGTTATCAAAGGCAACGAAATATTTGTCGGGATATTCCGGAGCAACTTCAGGCAACAGCTCGGTGAAGTCACCCTGTGATTGGATGATGATATCGATCTCAGGATCGTTCATCGCATCTTCCAATGCTGCCATGATCTTGGTGGTGTCGCTGGAGGCTTCAACATAGCGATACTCAATCCCCAGCTCTTCTGCGGCCTTGGTCAAACCACGGTGTGCAGAGTCAATGAAGGACTTGTCGCCCAGTGTGCCGCCAATAACGTACACGGCAACGATTTTATCTTCTGCTGCTGCTTCTTCAGCTGCAGGAGCATCTGCTGCTGGAGCTGCTGCTGGGCTGCCACAAGCGGCCAACAGCATCGCGCCAACAACTAACAGGCTTAGAATGGTAATTCTTTTTTTCATTTTTTTCTCCTCTAATTTTTAATCGACATTTTTGTTATTTTTGGTTTCTTTAGTCTTATTCGATAGCTCACCTCCGTTTTGCTTAATTGGATGAATCCGGATGATTTGATTGTTGAGCAATGAAATCTAATAATTCCTCTTTGGTTGGCATTGATGGTTGTGCCCCTGCTTTTGTTGTCGAGAGCGCGCCAGCGCCATTCGCCCATTGTAACACTTCACTGAGGGGTTTCTCGGCGGCAAAAGCAGCAGCGAATCCGCCATTAAATGCGTCCCCCGCAGCAACCGTGTCAACAGGTTCAACTTTGAACGCGGAGGATACTATCTCCTTTTCGCTGTCAGAATAATAGGATCCCTTGCTGCTCATCTTGATGATGACAGCACGCACCCCGCGCTCCCTGAGCGATTGCGCAGCTTGCTTTGCGTCCAGCGTGCTTTTGATCTCTACCCCGGTCAGAATTTGGGCTTCGGTCTCATTCGGAGTAATAAAATCACACAGATTAAGCAATTCATCAGGCAACTCACGGGCAGGGGCTGGATCAAGCACCACTTTTACGCCAAAGTCCTTTGCTTTTTTCGCGGCAACAATGTTCGTCTCCAGGGGAACTTCCAATTGCAGCAGCAACACTTTCGCTGTGGGCAGCAATTGATCCAATGCCGTTAGTTCGGGCTTGCCAACTGCGCCATTCGCCCCTGGAATAATAATAATTGTATTCTCTGCGGCATCATCCACCGTGATCAGTGCAGTGCCAGTAGGCAAAATATCTTCAACCCCAACGAACTGGGCGTCAACACCGTTGGTCTCTAAATTTTCCTTTAGCTCTTTGCCAAAGATATCATCTCCAACGCGGCCGATCATAATGGATTTTCCAAACAATTTTGCTGCCGCGACCGCCTGGTTCGCGCCTTTCCCGCCGGCAGCAGTATAGAAATCCCTCCCGGTCAGCGTTTCGCCAGGGTTAGCAAACCGCGGTGTCCTGGCTACCAGGTCCATATTGATGCTTCCAAAGGAAATAATTGTCATTTTTTTAATAATTCCAATGATGCAATATGCAACTATGGGAATGTGCTTTTAATAAAAAAGCGCCTAATGGATAACACTTAAGGCACTTAGATGAACTACACGAAACGGATCTGGAGCGATGAAATAATTACAGGTTTGGGCTGTCAGAAAATTCTTGACATTTTCTTGCCTGATGTCAGTAATGATCATTTTTTTCATGTGATTTCGTCGGGTCCGGTTTCGCAATATCGGCATATCATATCAACAATTCATCAGTTTGACAACCATGAAATATCTGATCTTTGAAAATTTAAGGTTTGGCAAATTTATAAGCCATTTCCATGTAAATTAAGGAAATGGCTTAATTGGTTCCATATATTATACGATCTGTAACGCCTTTGAAAAATCCGCGATCAGGTCATCCCCGTCTTCAACACCGGCGGATATACGTATCATTCCGTCTCGAATGTTCATCAGTTCTTTTTGGTCCGCAGGTACATCCAGGAAGGCCATCGTGGCAGGAACCTGTGTGGTCGTGCGCACCCCGCCCAGGCTTGCCCCAAATGTTGATAATTCCAGATGGTCCAGCACTTTCACCGCCAGCGCTTCATCTCCCACCTCAAATGTCATCATCGCTCCAAACTTTGGCATCAGTTTCTTCGCGATTTCGTGTTGCGGATGCGAATCCAATCCGGGATACCAGACCTTGCTTACCTTTTCATGTGCATCCAGGAATGTTGCCAGCTTTGCGGCATTCTGGCACATCCGTTCCGCCCGCAGGTGGAGCGTTTGGATACCGCGTAGTAACAACCACGCATTAAAGGGGGAGATTGCCCCGCCTAATTTGGTCAATGTCGACCAGCGAATCTGCTCCATCAAGTCCACAGGTAATGTTTCAGATTTCATCATGATCGCGCCACCGAGAGCATCGTTATGGCCGCCGATGAATTTTGTCGCGCTTTCAACCACCAGGTCAACACCCCAGTCCAACGGCCTGAACACATACGGGCTGGCGAAAGTATTGTCGCATACGACGATCAGGTTCTTTTCTTTTGCCAGCGCAACAATCCCTTCAATATCCGAGATCTTCATCGTCGGGTTTGCGATCGTTTCAAAATAGATCAACTTTGTGTTCGGCCTGATTGCTTTTTCGACCATCTCTATGTTCGCAGTATCTACGAATGAGGTTTCCACACCAAAGTCAGTGAACCGGTGGTCAAGAAATTCATGCGTTGTGCTGTATGTGGTCCAATCCGCGATCATATGGTCCCCGCCTTTGAGGATTCCGAATAATAGGGTTGAGATCGCTGCCATACCGGATGCAGTCGCCAGGCAGGCATCCGCTCCATGGATCCACGACATCTGCTCTTCAAATTTGTACTCGGATGGGTTGCCGCAGCGGGCATAGATATTTACAGTCTTTCGTTCTCCATCCAGCACCCGCTGATAGATTTCTTCGGTGTACTGATAATTGCTGGCCATGTAGATCGGATCGCTGATCGACATCGACCCGGGTTCCGGGGGGTAATATACCATTTTGCTCTCAAGCGAGAGTTTTTCACGATTCTCTTTTTTCATGCAGGTCACCTCGTTTTTGTTTTGTAATATGATACCACCTCAATATCTCAATATCTTTCATCAGGTATAATCCTCCGAAAAAGAGAACAAGGAGAGAGCTTACATGGAAAAGCACGCTTGGTACAAAGTGTTCCCCGGTGCCATCACGGTAACCGATGCGGAAGGAACAGTGATTGAGATGAACGAAGGTTCAGAGAAATTGTTCGAAAAGGACGGCGGCTACGCAGTCCTTGGACGAAACGCGATCACTTGCCATCCGGATCATATTCAGGATAAAGTGCGCAAGCTCTATGAAAACCACGAATTTAATATTTATTCCATCAAAAAGAATGGGAAGAAATATCTTGTCTACCAGGCTCCCTATTTCTTTGGTGAGGATTTCGGCGGCTTGGTCGAACTGTTCCTCGAACTTCCAGAAGAGATTCCCCATTTTGACCGTGATAACCCCGAAAATCACTAATAAACATAACAGCAAAAAAAAACAGCCCTGTTCATTTGACAGGGCTGTTTTCCTTATAATTGATATTTAGATCAAATCCTCTTCATCAAGATCTTCGTCATCAAGATCATCAAGGTCATCGAGCTCGTCATCATCAAAATCATCTTCGAGCTCGTCATCATCATCAAAATAATCTTCCTCGAACTCGTCTTCCTCATCAAACTCGATTTCCAATTCTTCCTCGAATGGATCCTCAAGATCTTCCTCAAACTCGATTTCTTCATCGTCTTCAAGGTCTTCATCGAGGTCATCATCAAGGTCGTCCTCAAGGTCGTCCTCAAGATCATCATCGAGATCGTCCTCAAGGTCATCATCAAAATCATCGTCGAGGTCATCGTCGATATCATCATCAAAATCGCTCATTTCGTCGGCAATTTGAACCAGGTCATTGTAACTCGGAAGCTGGCGCACCCATAACAGGAGGATTTGTCCTTCATCAGTATCCACAGACCGCACAGCGGTGATCGGCGCTTTCTCTTCGATCCCCATCTTATTCTTAAAATGAAGGTAGATTGTGTCGTTTTCTTTCCAGGCGCGGTGGCATCGCTCAACAAGCGCTGGACCGTTTAAAGTCCGCACCTGAGTGAAATTCGTATCATACAGCAGCGGGCTTTCGTTGAGTCCCAATGCCCAACCATCAGAAATATCCTCAAATTCAGGGGTTGGCCCTTCGATAATTGTGATTTTATCTTCCATTTTTTATCTTCCTTAAGGCAAGTATATTACCATAAACTTAATAGTTGAAAAATAAAAATTTGTCAAATCCCATTCTAATATAATCGTAAGGTGTCAAAGATCAGGTTGAAAAAGGCCTCACTATCCAGTTCCATCCCAACCGTACAGTTTGGCGCAAACCCTCTCCTTTCCGCTGTCGCATCATGGTCCAGGTCAATCAGCGCGTCCTTTCCGCGCAGATGGCGGCTGTCGCAAACGGTCATTCCGCGGGTATTATCGCCGTTCAGCTCAATCTGCACATGCATATCAACCGCTTTCACAAGCGATGGATCAACAGCCCATGCAGCAGCAACCACGTCATGCAGGTTTCCGCCGGTGAGGTGTGCTTCCTCCATTGAGGTATCGATGAAGAAATCCAGCAGGTCATATACAAATTGCGCGGTTTCGTTGCCAATCGCGAGCAATTTCTCCATATCAGCGCGCGTAAAGAATGATTGGCGCGTCAAATTCAAGCCGCTCATTCTGACCGGTATGCCTGAATTGAACACTTTATAGGCAGCTTCAGGGTCGACATAGATATTAAACTCCGCTGCCGGTGTCCAGTTGCCAAAGGTGGCAGACCCTCCCATGATGAAGATCTCATCGATCCCCTCCACAATAGCCGGATCCAATTGCAGCGCTGTGGCGATATTCGTCAGCGGCCCGGTCGCGATCAACGAAATCTTTTTATATTGGTGAACGGATTCCACAATGAATTGCGGTCCCGGGATCTTTCCCGGTTCTCGCGCGGGTGTTGGCAACACCGGCCCATCCAGACCGGAATCTCCATGGAACATCGGCGCAATCTCCAGCTCCTGGATCCAAGGTGCGCTCGCGCCGGGATATACTGGAATATGGGACTTACCAATCTTTTCCAGCACTTTCAAGGCATTGGTGGTCACCTTTTTTATAGTCTGGTTGCCACCAACTGTTGTCAGACCGATGATCTCCAGATGGGCAGCTGCCAGGATGATCGCGATCGCGTCATCGTGGCCAGGGTCACAATCAAATATGAATTTTGGCATTTCTCTCCTCTTGATTCGGATTGAATGATACCAGAAGCGCCAGCCGGCAGACATAACTTGGTGGAATTGATCAGTAAATCGGATAAAATCCCAGCATGGATCAACAAAGGTTGCAGACTATTCTGGATAAACACCACATCCCCGCCTGCCGCTATTTCGATCAGGTCGGTTCTACCAACGATATCGCACTGGATTGGCTATCGTCTGATGCGCCTGAATATGCGCTCGTGCTGGCAGACGCGCAAACCAGCGGCCGCGGGCGCAATGGGCGCGTGTGGGTTACCACTCCCGGTGCATCCATCGCGCTGTCTATCATCCTACACCCCTCCCCCGCTGAACAAAATCAACTGGGTTTGTTCTCTCTGGTCGCCGGTCTGGCATCCGTCATGGCGATTGAATCACACTGCCACGGTATCGTGCAGGTTAAATGGCCCAACGATATTCTCATCGCCCGCATGAAAACAGCGGGCATCCTCACCGAGACAGTGTGGGCAGGAGATCAATTAAAAGGGCTCGTGCTCGGGATCGGCATCAACCTTCTTCGCACGGCCGTCCCGCCAGCCGCCGGGCTGCTCTTCCCCGCCACCAGCCTGCAGGATCACGCAGATGGTCCGCCTGATTCCCTTGCATTGCTCGACACATTGCTAGCCAGCCTTCCTGTAGTCCGCCGCCAGATGCTCGATCAAGATTTTTCGCATCTTTACACCAGCAGGATGGCCTTTCTCAACGAACCCATTGCCCTGCATACCATTGAAGGCGTTTCCTTTAAAGGGATCCTGCAAGGCATCGATCCTTCCGGCAACATCCTCCTCGAAAACGAAGGCGGGCAGACGCGGTCATTTCCCATCGGGGATATCAGTCTGCGGCCTGCATAAAAAAACGCGCCCCGTAGAGCGCGTTTCCAGATTCTTTGATCGTTCTTCTATTTTTTGGCGTCAGAGATGCGGCCAACCGATGCCACATGATCGCCTTTATCCAACTTCATCAGCCGCACACCGCGTGTTGCCCGGTTGGCTGTCGCTGTGATCTTATCCACATCCAAACGCAGCATGATGCCGTTGTGTGAGATCAGCGTGATCTGCTCGCCTTTGTTCACCACCAGCGCGGAGGTAATCTGTCCGATCGATGCTAAAGCGTTGATATCGATCGTCGATACACCCTTAGTCGCGCGCCCTTGTGTCCGGTAATACTTCAGCAAGGTGCGCTTCCCATAGCCGTTTTCAGTCACCACCAGCAAATACGCATTCGGGTCAACCAGTTCCACCGCAGTCAGTTCATCCCCCTTCTCAAGGTTGATGCCGTTTACGCCAGCCGCCGTGCGGCCCATCGGGCGGATCTCCTCTTCCGATGTACGCAGTGCTTTCCCGCCGCGTGTGACCAGGATGATGTCGTCTTTTCCGCTGGTCAGCAGCGCCCATCCCAGTTCATCGCCTTCATTCAGGTTGATAGCGATCAACCCGGACATGCGCACGCTTTCAAACTCGGAAAGCGCCATGCGCTTGACGCGGCCTTTTACTGTTGCCAGCGTGATGTATTCTGCTGCGTCAAAACCCGGCACAGCAACTGCCGCGGTGATGCGCTCGCCTGGTTCAAGCGCCAGAATATTGACAATCGGCGTCCCTTTGTCGGTACGGCCGGATTCATTCAGTTCGAACACTCGCTCGGAATAGACCTTGCCGCGGTCAGAGAAGAACAGCAGTGTATGCAGGGAACGGCATGGGATCAGGATATCGATCTCATCCGCATCCTTCATATTCTGCCCGATCACACCTTTGCCTCCCCGCGCTTGTGTTTTATACACGCGCGGCGAAACGCGTTTAATGTAATTATTGCGCGTGATCGTCACCAATGCAGCCACATCGGATACAAGATCCTCATCTGCGATATCTTCAACATTTCCCTCAACGATCATCGTACGGCGATCATCACCATATTTCTTGCTCACTTCGTTCAGGTCATCACTGATCAATGCCAGTATCTTCTTCGGGTTCGCCAGCAGGTCTTCCAGGTATGCGATCAATTCAAGCAACTCTTTATGCTCAGTTTCGATCTTCAACCGCTCCAGCTGCGATAAGCGCCGCAGCTGCATATCCAGGATCGCCTGTGATTGGATCTCGCTCAGCTTGAATTTTTCCATCAAGTTCTTTTTGGCGGCGTTGGCGTCCTCAGAATTACGGATGGTCTTGATGATCGCATCCAAATTAGCCAGAGCGATCAGCAGCCCTTCCAATATATGCGCCCGGTTCTTTGCTTTCTCCAGCTCGAACATTGAGCGCCGCTCGATCACATCCACCCGGTGGTCGATGTAGATCTGCAGCGCTGTTTTCAGCGGAAGCATGCGCGGTTCACCATCTACCAGCGCCAGCATATTGATGCCGAACGTGGTCTGTAGCTGGGTATATTTAAACAGCCGGTTAAGCACACGTTTTGGCTGCGAATTGCGCTTCAGTTCAATGATGATGCGCATCCCGTTGCGGTCAGATTCATCACGCAGGTCTGAGATCTCCGGCATGCGGTCTTCCCGCACCAGAGACGCGATCCGTTCGATCAACGTGGTCTTATTGACCTGATATGGGATCTCGGTGATGCGTATCTGATAGCGGTTGCCGCGGATCTCTTCCACCTGGTAGCGCCCGCGCACGGTAATTTTGCCTTTTCCGGTTGAGTAACCCTGGCGGATGCCCTCTGTGCCGACAATAATACCGCCGGTCGGAAAATCCGGACCGGGGATGAATTTCATCAGGTCTTCCACCGTCACGTCGTCCAGGTTGTCCTGGTTTTCGATCATGTAATCCAGCGCGCGGCACAGCTCGCGCATGTTATGTGATGGAATGTTTGTGGCCATACCGACCGCAATACCGGATGATCCATTCAGCAGCATATTCGGCAGGCGCGCTGGCAGCACCAGCGGTTCCTGCAGCGAACCATCGAAATTGTCAATAAAGTTGACAGTGTCTTTATCAATATCCTGCACCATCTCTTCGGCCAGGATATCCATGCGCGCTTCGGTGTAACGCATCGCTGCCGGCGGGTCGCCGTCAACGGAACCAAAGTTACCCTGCCCGTCAACCAGCATGTAGCGCATCGAGAAATCCTGCGCCATGCGCGCCATCGAGTCATACACCGCCTGGTCACCATGCGGATGATATTTACCCAGCACTTCACCAACGATACGCGCGGATTTCTTGTATGCGGTGTTGTAGCGGATGCCCATATCCATCATCGCGTACAGGATGCGGCGGTGCACGGGTTTTAGCCCGTCCCGCGCATCAGGCAGCGCGCGCGCAACGATCACGCTCATCGCGTAATCAATGTAGGAGGTGCGCATCTCCTGGTCAATATCAATGCGTTTAACTGTGCTTACTTCCATATATGATTTTTATACCTTTTTCTGGTGATTTTCCAATTATATCAGGTCAGGTTTGCATCAGTGTAAGCGCGGATAAAATCCTCTTTTTCCCAAATTAAACATGGCTTTCAGTTATAATTTTGCCCTATGGAAGGGAAGGCCCTTGGGGTTGTGCTCATCGTTTGCCTGTTGTGCCTGTCTGCCTGCCGGCAGACGGATCTCAACACGGATGGCAGCCCGGCGGTTGAAGAGCCCCAAACTTACATTGAGAACAAAGGCTCAGATACGCTCGTCAACCTCGCCCTCGCCTGGGCAGAGGAATATCAGAAGCAGCGCCCGGAGATCCAGATCTCAGTCACGGGCGGCGGCTCCGGCACCGGATTCGCTGCGCTGATCAATGGCACCATCGATATTGCCAACGCCTCGCGCGGCATCAAACAGGAAGAAATCGACAGCGCAAGAGCACTCGGATTTGAACCGGTCGAGCACATCATCGCCAATGACGCCATCGCTGTGATCGTCAATCCCGCCAACCCTGTCAGCCAGTTAACACTGGAACAGGTGTCCCGCATTTACAAAGGCGAGATCAGCAACTGGCAGGAACTGGGCGGCGAGGACCGGCCGATCGTCAAGCTCTCGCGCGAGACCAACTCCGGCACGCATGTCTATTTTCTGGAAACAGTCATCCGCCTTGACAGCAAGGAAGATAAGAGCATTTTCTCAGCCGACACTTTGCTGCTGCCCTCTTCGGAAGGCATCATCGCCGAGGTGCGCGATAACCCCAACGCGATCGGATACGACGGGCTGGGCTATGTTACCGAAGAAGTGAAAATGATCGCGCTGGCCACCTCAGCGAATGGCGATTATATCCTTCCATCCGCCGCGACAGTCACCGACGGCAGCTACCCCATCGCGCGCCATCTATTCATGTATACCCGCAACCAGGCCCAGGGCCTGGAGCAGGAATATCTGGATTGGATCCTCTCTCCCCAGGCGCAGGCTATCGTTACGGAATTGGGTTTTGTTCCGGTGATCAATGAGTAAACCATGATGAGACGTTCAGAGGCGTGGATCACAAACACAGTCAGGATCGCCGGTTCATCCAGCATCCTGTTCGTCATGCTCATCTTCATCTTCCTCATGCGCGAAGGCCTGCCAGCGCTGAACGATGTTGACTTTTCCAGCTTATTCTCCACCCGCTGGTACCCGATCGAAGGGCTGTATGGCATCCTGCCGCTCATCAGCGGCTCGCTGATCGTGACCTTGTTCGCGATGGTGATCGCCCTGCCCTTTGGCATCGGCACCGCGATTTACATTGGCGAGATCGCCCCGCAAAGCGTCAACGAGATCCTCAAACCGCTGGTCGAGATCCTGGCCGGCATCCCGTCCGTTGTGCTGGGGTTCATTGGCATCCTCGTGCTCTCGCCCGCCATGCGCATCGGCCTCAACCTGCCCACCGGCCTGACCGCCCTGACCGGCGCTGTCCTGCTGGCGCTGATCTCGATCCCCACCATCGTATCGCTGACCGAAGATGCCTTTTACGCGGTGCCCAAATCTTTCCGTGAAGCAGCCTACGCCACCGGCGCCACCCAGTGGCAGGTCATCTGGCGCGTGGTCATCCCCGCGGCGCGCAGCGGCATTCTCAATGCCGTCATGCTCGGTATCGGTCGCTCTTTGGGCGAAACGATGGCCGTGATGATGGTCACCGGCAACGCGCCCACTATCTTCACCGGCTTCGAATCCTTCATCGCGCCTGTGCGCACCATGACCGCCACCATCGCTTCGGAAATGGGCGAAGTGGCGACCGGCAGCGCCCATTACCACGTGCTGTTCTTCATCGGCATCATCCTGTTCCTGTTCTCATTGGTCATCAACATCACTTCCTCCTCACTCAGCATGCGCCCCAAACGCGGAAAGGACCAGGTGGTATCTTGAATCTGGGATCTTTCAACCGCGCCCGCAAGAGTAAAGTCCCTCGCAAGCTGGTGCAGCAGATTGGCTTTAATTTCATCCGCTTCATTACACTTATCACCATCCTGCCCATCCTGGGGATCGTGGTCTATATCACCATCAAAGGCGCTCCCGCCATCTCATGGGAATTCCTCAGCGCCATGCCGCGCGATGGCATGCGCGCGGGCGGCATCCTACCCGCCATCATCGGCACGGTCTATCTGATGGTCGGCACCGGCCTGATCTCGATCCCGCTCGGCATCGCCGCCGGCATCTACCTGGCGGAATACGCCAGCGACAACTGGTGGACGCGCCTGATCCGCATCGCCATCATCAGTCTGGCCGGTGTGCCTTCGGTCGTTTATGGGCTGTTCGGGTTGGGGTTGTTCGTGCTCTTCTTCAACTTCGGCATCAGCATCATCTCCGCCGCGCTCACGCTCTCGATCATGACCCTGCCGGTCATTATCAGCACCACCGAAGAAGCCATGCGCAGCGTGCCCTATAAGTTCCGCGTGGTCGGCATCTCGCTGGGCGGGACGCAATGGCAGACCATCCGCAAGGTGATCCTGCCGCGCGCGCTGCCGGGCATCATCACCGGCATCATCCTCGGCCTTGAGCGGGCTGTGGGCGAGACCGCGCCGATCCTGTTCACCGGCGCCACCTTCTTCCTGCCGCACCTGCCTTCCTCCCCGATGGACGCCACCATGGCGCTGCCCTACCACATCTATGTCATCGCCACCCAGATCCCCGGCATGCCGATCCGCATCCAGTACGGCACAGTGCTTGTGCTGTTGGTGTTTGTGCTGGCGATGAACCTGATCGCGTCAGTCATCCGCTCACGTTCACGCGCCAAGAGGCAGTGGTAATGGCTGACGTCAAGATCAGCATCCGCAACCTGCACCTGCGCTATACGGATGGCAAGTATCCCCTGCGCGGCATCGACCTGGATGTGATCGAGAACAAGATCAACGTCGTGTTCGGCCCGGCCGGAGGCGGTAAATCCTCCCTGATCCGCGTCCTCAACCGCCTGATCGACATGTCAGATGTGGCCGAACTGAGCGGCGAGATCCTGCTGGATGGTGAGAACATCCTCGACAAACACACCGATGTGATCGCGTTGCGGCGCAAGGTGGGCGTGGTCTTTTCGGTCCCGATCCCGCTGCCGCTCACCATCACGCAAAACATCAGCTTCGGGCTGGAAGTGGCCGGCATGAAGGACAAGAAACAGATCGCGGAGCGCGTGGAGAAAGCGCTGCGGGAAGCGGTGCTGTGGGATGAGATCTACGACCGCCTGGACGATTCGGCCTATTCCCTCTCCGGCGGCCAGCAGCAGCGGCTATGCCTGGCGCGCGTACTCGCGCTGGAACCGGAGGTGATCCTGCTGGACGAGCCCACCTCCGCCCTCGATCCGGTCTCAACCGCCAAGATCGAGCAGTTCCTGGAAGAATCCAAGAGCCAATACACCTTCGTGCTCGCGCCCCACAACCAGCAGCAGGCTGCGCGCGTCGCCGACCACGCCGCCTTCTTCCTGCAGGGCGCGCTGATCGAGCAGGGCCGCGGTGAAGAGCTGTTCTTTAACCCCAGGATAAAAGAGACGATCGACTATATCCAGGGCCGCTACGGATAAGCGCCCAACCCGACAGAATCTGACAAAACCCGACAGTTTTGCATGATGGCTGAGTGATCGAAGGGGGATGGTTGGGGGATAGTGAGGGTGATCTATAGGGGATATGGACCGCGGATAATAATTCAATCGATCATATCGGTTCTGAACCTATCGAAGCACGCACCCATCCAAAAATTTGAAAACACAGAATTCGTAACACCAATACTTGTACAGCGTTATCCATTTTGCTATACTGTTTATAATTACCAAAGGAGAGGATGATGAAGGGGAAAAGACGAGGGTTATGGATTGTTTTAATTACATTACTTGTATTGGCTCTGGCCGGGGGTGGCGTCTTCTTCGCACGGCGCAACCAGCACCGCCCGCGGCAGGTCGCGCCGCAGATCACAATCCTATCTCCGGATAGCCCTGCAACATCGGCTGCCGGAGATTTTTTATATATCCAGACACATGCGCAGGCCAGCGCGGGCATCACGCGGGTGGACATGGCTGTGGATGGCTCACCTTATCGTTACCAGGAGGCAAAAGATGGCCCGATGCTGCTGATGCCGGCGGATTTTTCGTGGCGCTCGAATGTACCCGGGACGCACACGCTCACTTTCTCAGCCACAGACGCAGATGGCAACACCAGCCCGCCTGGATCGCTGGAAGTGATCATCACTGAAGCGGCTTCGGCAGGGATTGCGGGAAACGCAGGCAGCAGCGGATCAGCGGATGGCGGTGAGGCGGATGCAGAAGCAGGGGACGGGGAGAATGCTGCCGCGCAGCCAGATGGCCCAGCAGGTATCGGCGCTGCAGAGGAAATTGGCGGGCAGGATGGTTTAGACCTCGGTCCGGAACTTGCTGGCGGCCCGTTGGCGCAGGACCAGCGCCCAACCTTGCAGTTGCTGGATGCAAGCCTGCGTGAGGGCGGCGGGCTGCTTATCCTCGTGAAAATGACCGCTCAGGATGACATCGGTTTGGCGGCAATCAGCGCTTCCTTCATTGAAAATGGTGTGCTGGATACACACATCTTTGATTGTGAAAACTTGCAGCTATGCGAACACAATGTACGCTACCAGCTTGACGCAGGTGAACGCGAACTGGCTGTATATGCGATCGATACTGCCGGACAAATCTCGGAAACCGCATTACTGGAATTCCAGGTTGTGCCGGGTGAACAAGGCCAGGCGCCTGCGCTGGTAGTGGACCGGGATTTCGACCCGAACCAGATCGCACTGGTGGAGGATGCGGTAGCAGAAGAGCGGCGCAATCAGCTGGATGACTTTGGCGCGCCACGCATCAGCGGATATCAATGTGGTGGGAATATTGTCCGCATTGGCGTCCCTTACCGCTATTTTTCTAATAATGGGCGCTTCGTTTACGCGGGCGGGTTCGCCCATATAGGTGGAGAGCTGATGGCGGGAGGCTGGGTGCCGATTGAAAATCAGACCTATGGGCTGGTGCAATTTGATATGGAAACAACTTCCAATGCGATCGAAGGGATCACAACCGAAAGCATGACACTCCAGATGATGCAGGAGGTCGGGGACGCGCCTTTCTATTCAGAACAGGCCGAGCTGCGCATCAGCTGGCCGCAGCCCAAACCCGACCTGGTAATCACGAATGTCCAACGCAGTATTAATGGCAGGGATATCACCGTGACAGTTGAGAATCGGGGCTGTGCGGACGCAGATGGATTCACACTGGCGACCTTCCACATGGGTGAGCATCTGCTCAATGAGCAAACCTTCCCGGATACGATACCGGCAGGCGCTTCACGTGAAGGAAAATTCCGGCAGGTGGATCCCAATAGCTATGCATACGCATTTTCAGTGGTGGTTGATCCGGATAACATCATTGATGAGATCGATGAAGCGAATAATAGTTTTTATAAAAACCCGATCCAAATTGCCTATATCCATTTTTCCAAGATCGATATCCATGATACCAGCGATGGTGAATGGTATGAGGACGCGGACACCGGAGAATGGCGGCTGTACGTAACAGCCAATGACGCCCAGGAAATCCGCCCGACCAACAGTACGAACTGGATTTGGAGGATGGGAAAAGGATCACACGAGATCAAAGGCCTGGTCAGGCCAATCTATATCACCCCTGCTGTTTCACCTGAAAAGTCATTGGTGATCATTGTTGACCTGGAAGAAGATGATGCATTTCCCCCCAATGACTGGGATAAAGCGGTCGTGATCCATAGCTACAATTTAGATGACGCGGATAGCTGGAAGCTCGGCCATGGGCAAAGCCGGACCCTGACAAGCAGTAAAGGCCGCTTTACGATCCATTACTGGATCGTGCTTGATTTCTAAAAGAAATAGGAGGAATGATGTACACGCTAAAGGAAAGACAAATGAAAAAAGTGAACATGATCAGTGCGCTGCTGATATTGGCTGCGCTGATGCTGAGCGGATGTGATCAGGCCGCACCCGCACGTGGGGCGGCGCCCGTGCAGCCAGACAGCCGGGACGGGGTGGCGATCGTGTTTCCGCAGGAAAGCGCACAGTTTTACGTGGGCGACTTTGTCGATATCCACGCAGAGGTGGGCGACATAGATGGGTTCAGCGCCGCAGTGCTGACGGTGAATAACCAGGTCTACCGGCGAGATGCATTTGCATCCGCGGTCAAAAACGGTGACCTATACCAGCCATGGGTTCCCGAGGCGGAAGGGGTCTACGCCCTGCAGATCCACTGCGAGACTGCAGCCGGCGGCCAGAGCGCATCCAATGTGGTCAATGTCTATGTTGGCATGGCCAAGGTGACGAAGGAAACACCCGCTGAAGAACCGATCGCGGAAGTGACGGAAGAACCGGCCGCTGAAACGAGTGAATGCCCGATCGCGATGGCGACCGCGACCGGCTACCCGTTCTGCCGCTCCGGGCCGGGCACAGCTTATAACACGATCACCAACCTGCAGCCGGGGCAATCCTTCCCGATCACGGCAGTGAGCGGATCAGGCAGTTGGTGGCAGATCGCATACAACACAGCGGGCGGCACATGCTGGGTGTGGGATGCGCTGGTGACAGTGTGCGGTGACACGGACGATGTGGCTGTGATAACAGGCTTGGAGAAGGATGCGGCGGAAGCGCCAGCCGAAGCGCCGCCAGGAGAAGAGACCGGACCTACACCAACCTGGGATCCGGCCTCCGGCCCAACCTCGCCCTGACCCGATCCGCAAATGACAAAGACAGCCGCCCGCACACAATGCGGGAGGTTTTCGTATTCAAAATCCCGCGCTGAGGTGAGCGCGGACATTACTGATTGCGCCAGGTCTGGCATGCGTATGTATTTACCTATACGCAATTTTGATTACATTTTTCTGATACGATACTGCCTGTTTTCGATTAGAATGAAAATGTGAAAATGAAGAAAATGATCACCCTGCTGATGCTGTTGATCACGGCCAGCGCGGGGCTGATCACCTCCCCGATCCACGCGGCCGACCCGACCGCGGATGACCTGGTGGCGGCGGTTAACGCCTACCGCGCGGCCAACGGCTATTACACCATGAACCCGCACCCGCTCGTCTATCAGGCCGCGCAAACGCACGCGCAATGGATCGTTGACACCGGCCAGGGCGGGCACATCGGCGCCGGCGGCAGCAATGAGACCATGCGCGTCTCCTGGACAGGATATGGCGGCGGCGCTGAGATCCTGTGCGATGAGAACTGGGCCAGCGGCCGCACCATCAACGACGCCGTCTATGGCGCATGGTCGGACTGGGTCCACCAGGAAGTGATGCTGAACCAGTGGGGCAACCGATACGCCGATATCGGCGGCGGTGTGGCTTCCAAGGGAGACGGCTCATTCGTGATGGTATTGAATGTCTGCAAAATCTACGGCCAGGAGGCAAGCGGGAACACACCGCCCGCCGGCACACTGCCCCCTTCCGGCGTGGTGCCCACCCGGGATCTTTCCAACTATGTCTTCGGTGTCGTCACCGCCACGCCCCAGGCGGATGGCAGCGTGACGCACATCGTCAAATATGGCCAGACACTGCTGACGATCGCCCAGGCCTATGGCATCACGGTCGAGCAGCTTCGCGAGTTGAACGGATTCGCAGCGGATTTCACCGCCATCTGGCCCAATGATGAGTTGATCATCCGCCAGGGAACGGGCCAGGCCATGCCGACCGCCACGGCCCTGCTTACCCTCACGCCCTCACTCACCCCACGCCCGACCTACACCCCCAGCAGCCTGGAGCTGACCGCCACCGCCAAAGCCGCCCTGGACGCAGAGCAGCCCGACCAGGAACCCGCGCGCTCGTCAATCACCGCCGGCATGTTCTTGCTCATTTTCGCAGGGCTGGGCCTGGTGGCAGTGGTGTTCATCTCTTCCATCAAAAAAGACCCGGCGCCGCCGGATGAAGATATTTTTGGTGATGGATCTGGTTGATCCGCTCACCTTCCAAATGGAAGTTGAAAGCACATAAGTATCTTTTTTACAGTCTTGCCGTTGTGAGGAACCGATCGTGAAATTTCCCGGGAGTCTAGATCAGGTGGCGTTCGCTCACCATCCTGAAATGAAAACCATAGACCGCCATGGTGATCGCCAGCGGAAAGAGCCGCGGCCGATTAAACAGGGTCCAGAAGAAAAGATTCCAATATTGTTTTCTTTCCCGTCCAAAGATCCCCAGGCGGACGATCGATCTGGCCAGCGCGGAAACATCCTGCCAGATTTTCCTGAACGAAAATGATATTTTTATTTTTGGAAGATGATATTCTTTTAGAAAAGTGATCACGCGCTGATAGTACATTTCGGGCGTGTAAATGTGGGTCAGCAGTTTTTTATAACGCGCGGTGAGCAAATCAATATTCATCCTGGGGATGATGTTTGTCGCGCCATTGACGTTATCCCCGCTGATATTCTTGATCAACCTGCCCGCCGCTTCCATGCGTTCATACAGCGCTGTTCCGATCGGCGCCTGGAGCAGGCCCACCATGGCGGTCGCGATACCGCTCTGCTGGATGAAATCGATCAACCTGCGGAAAGTGCCCGGTGAATCATTGTCAAATCCCACAATAAAACCGCCCTGCACCTGTAAGCCCGCGCGCTGGATCTTGCGGATATCTTCCACCAGATCGCGGTTGAGATTCTGCTTTTTGCTGCATTCAAGCAGGTTGTCATTTTCGGGGGTTTCAATGCCAATAAACACCTGGTTGAATCCTGCTTCCACCATCAGGCGCAGCAGCTGGTCATCATCAGCGAGGTTGATGGACGCTTCGGTGTTGAACGCGATGCCTGCTTTATCCCTGCGCCAATCGATCAGGGCAGGCAGCAGGTCCTCTTTCAGCAGTTTCTTGTTGCCGATCAAATTATCATCAACAAAGAAAACGCCCGCGCGCCAGCCGCGCGCATATAATCCATCCAGCTCATCCAAGATCTGGGCGGCAGACTTTAACCGCATGCGGTGCCCGAGCAACGCTGTGACATTGCAGAAATCGCAATTGAACGGGCATCCGCGTGAATACTGGATATTCATCGTGGCGTAATCATTGAAATCGATCAAATCCCAGCGCGGGGTTGGTGATTCCTGCATATCTGCATAGCTATCGGTGGCATAGACCTTTTTTGGCGCGCCGGCATGAAGATCGGAAAAAAATTCTTTCAGGGTGATCTCTGCTTCATTGAGGATAAAGTGATCGACGCCTGAAAATTCCTGATATTCCATGGTGAAAAGCGGCCCGCCGCAAACCACGCGCGTGCCCAGTTGGTTGCAGCGGGCAATCACGTCCCGCGCAGATTCTTTCTGGATCGTCATCCCGCTGATAAAGACATAATCTGCCCGAACGATATCCGCATCTTTTAGCTTATGCACATTCATATCGACCAGTTTTAATGACCAGTCATGTGGCAGCATCGCGGCGATGGTTAGCAAACCGAGCGGGGGTGAGGAAGCTTTTTTCCGGATGAAACGCAGGGCGTATTTGAAACTCCAGAAGGTATCGGGAAACTCAGGGTACACCAGCAAAATATTCATGGAAACATACTTTTCTTTACTAATTAATTAACATAACACATAAAAAAAGGAAAAGGTGTAATTCTTTTGTAAAAAAGTTCTTCCATAAAATTTGCTATTTCATCGGCGGGGTGGTGTTTTCAAAGGAAGGTTTTTCTGCCGTTCTGGAAACACTCCCCCTCACGCCATTTTTTGATTGCGCTGCGCACAACGAGGAAAGCGCACAGCCACCCCGAAGGGCTGCGGCTAACCCTGTGGGTTGTCAGCAGGTCTTTATGATCCCCCACCCAACATCACAGCACACCCACCCGGCATTCTGCCTGCCCCAAGGCACCATTAATCACGCTGGTACGTCACCCGCACTGACAAATCTAATGATGAATGGGATCACCTATTCTCATGCCAGTGGTTTGAGGATCGATATGAATTATCGCCGAGAGCTGGTACTCGCATATTCACCAGCGTTTTTTCGGACCGGATGCCTTCTGCGGAGACAGCATATACTTCGTATTCATGCAGGTATCCGCGGCGTGGATTGTTAAACACGAGATTGTATTCATCCGCGGGCTGGATATACTCGTTCACAATGATGTCCCGCGCGACAAAAATTGTCTCCTTGATATAAAAATGGTCGATATCCAGGCGCTCGCGGGCAATTCGCGGCTGCTTTGGAACCATACCCACCCACAGACAGTAATCCTCATCCGCTGACCCTTCAGGACAATTCTCTGTAGAAAAAACCTGCACATTCACGCCCATCGGCGGGCAGGGTAGCGGTTCAAATTCAAAAGGGTCTCCGCGCTGGATGATCTCATTTTCCACTGCGATCGCTGGTGTTATTTTTGTGCTGCCCATGCCGCACATATTCCTGCTCCAGTGAAAGTCCGGATCATACATCAAAAGAACGTGATAGCCGGAAAAATGTTGATCTTTCAGACCCGCAATATGAATGCGGCAGAGCATATCCCGGTCTTCCCAACTGCAATGCAAGCCGATATCAGCCGCCTCCACGCAGACCATTGCGTCATCTGAATCTGCCTGCATCTGGCAGGGAAAAAAGCAATCGATCTCAAGAAAGGGTAAATGCACATCCCAATATTGGCGCACGCCCAATTGGGCGTCAAAGATGGTATGCGGCTCACAGGTTGTATCCAGTGAATCGATGCCATCCTGAACATCGATGATTTCAATGTTCCGGAAGGGCTGCATCTGGAAAATGTCGCCGAAATGCTGTGCGATGGACCGCAGGAAATCCCAGGAGATCTCTTCTGGATCCGCGCTTTCAACAATCGCCGGCCCCGCATCCACTTCCAGGTTTTGGCTAATTTCGATGTTTTTCCGATATGTGCGCGAATCCTGGCCAAGCGTATCCTTTGCACTCACGATAATGTCGTGAACGCCAGGGCTGAGCAATGCGTTGGCGCTGGCTGAGCAGCTGGCTTGCGCATGGCAGGGATGCGCAAGCTGGATTGGCATAAACGGCTCGCCTTCCTGATAATCAACAATCAAAATGGCTTCCAACCCATTATCATCGCTGGCACTGACATCCACTGTCAGGCGGACGCCATCCCCTTCACGCTGGAGATTTGTTTCGAAACTGACGATTTCTGGCGGAAGATCACTGACATCCGGGCGGTGTTCCGCCTGTTCAGCGATGGGATCGCCTCGCTGGTCTTCCTCTATCGGAAGCCCCACGTCCTGGCCTGGCTCCTGATCCAACCCCTGGCCATCACCGCCATCTCCCGCTGGCATTTCCTGGGCCTGCTGGATACGTTCCCCGCCAAGGATGAGCGCATGCTGGCCCTCTGAATCGCTTTGGCGGTCATCGAAATCTGAACCTGCGGCAAGCACAACCTCGCTCGCCTCCACACCAGTGCGAATTTTGTCCGCATCCGCCTGTGACAAACCGGGAGAGATCACACCGATGGTGATTGAGACAGGATCGCTGGCGTTGTTTTCCATGTCATATGCCACCCATTTCAAGGTATAGGTGCCGATGCCATCCGGCAGCCAGGCAAGCTGACTGACCAGTTCGCGCTGGCCGGGATTCGGCGAATAGCTAAGATTTTGGAGATTGTCGTTCTCAAAAAATGCGATTCTTTCAATCCCCTGCCTGGAACTGGCAAGAACGATAAAATGGATACCCTGATCATTTTGAATGGTCTGCGGGGATTGGGGTTGCAGGATGATGATAGAGGGTTTTCTGGTGCTCCAAATTCCCGCATTTTCCAGGATAAAAAAAGCAGCCGCACCGATAGCAAGAATCAGTACGGCGCCAAGCACCAAAATGCGCAGCCAGCGTCTATTTTTATTCACCGATTCCCTCCCGAAATGCTCTTATGATTTATATTACAGTATAAATTTACAAAATACAACCAATCGAGATGAATGAAAATCAAATGGCAAGATGGCGGGTATCACGAACCTTGGTTAGGCCCTGCCCACCCAAAAGCATAACGCTGAAAGATGGCACAGGTGCGCTTCATATCGGCAGGTAAGGTGATGTGATGATCCATAAGCAGCAACCCCGGCGATTGCGCTACAAATCCGAACAATTTTTAACCAACATCACCACGCGTACACTGTACCACATCATCCCCGCGCAGGGTGCGCTGGGTACAGCGTCCAACGCACCCTGGGGTGTGGTTTTTCGATCCCATGTTCCGGTATATCGTATTTATGCCTTAGCCCTGCATTTTATGTCTGGGTTGGGTCATAGCAAAAACAAACGCCATCAATACACAAATATACCGTTCCTGGGGGACAAGATTTCCCGCCGCCTCCATCCTCGGTGATCGTGGTTCCCACCTTGCACATGCCGGGAATGTTGCCGGACTGGGGCAGCCCATAGGGCAAACGGCAGGTATTATCCATCCCAAAAAGTTCTTTGATCGGATAGTTGGCATCATCGCGCAGCGGTGAACCGGCCGCGCTCGGGCCCATGCGGTCATTGAAGTCGAACAGTGCAACGCCAAATGTGTCCAGATCAGCGATCGCCCACGCGCTCCAAAGAAACTCCTGGGGGTCATCCAGCAGCTGCCGGCTGACAGCGAGCTGGATCGATTCCGCTTGCTGCGGGTCGCTGCGCGCGAAAGCGGTGCGTTCTTCGGCCATTTCAAGCTGCGTTTCGTAGCCATTGCCCTGGAAGCCGGCATCCGCGATCATCGGTTTCGGCCCGCCCACGTCGCCATTGCTGTCTGCAAACACGCGCACTCCCTCAAGCGACCACTCCGCGCCCGGGTCCTGCGCCAGCACCAGCAGTTCGCCGCGCCCATTCTGCTTGCGGTCGAATTCGATCCCATACGCGCCTGTCAGCCCCCAATCAAGCGGGTCCATGCCATACAAACGGATGGTGAAATAGAAGAAGTCATCATCCGCCGCGAAATCGACCGTGATGATATCCACGTGCGGCAGATAGTCCATTTCCCTGGCGGTGAAGGGGCGCTCATAAAGGCCATCCAGATATTCATCAACGCCCAGCGTTCTCTTCTCATACGCCCGCAGCGAAGAATCGCTGTCCTTCAGCGTGCGCTCCGCCTCCGGCGGATCCTGCGGCCAGAGCGTGATCAGATCGTCCGCATCATCCACGTCGCTCTCCGCGCTCGCAGCCATCGCGTCATCCGCGCTAACCGGCTGCGCGGCACTGTCCTCCGCTTCAGGCAGCGCGGCATCCGGCGCTGCTGATCCAGGTTCAACTGATCCGCAGGCCGAACATACTAATCCAAAAATTACCAGTACACAAAACACCTGTAATTTCCCTCTCAACATGATATATCCTCCTCATTTTCTGCAATTTAACTTGTTAGACAACGATAGGGAAAAGATCATGCATGCGCAATACCTCCTATTCAGGCCCGCCTGTGATGACAAGGGGTGCGATGAAGGTAAGATGGATTGTTTGAACCGATTTTGAAGGTCAATGGGTGGGGTGAACCGAGGTGGAAGGTGATTTACGCTGGTTGGGCCGGCAAAGAATGTGCGAGAGTATTGATTTCATTATACATGAAACCAGCCCGTCCACCACACAAACCCGCGCTATCGCGCCATGCGTCAGGCTCCGCTCAGCGATGATGCGTTTTGCCGGGATAAAACTTTTAAAGCGGCAGCGGGCATTTCGCAAGCTGCACGCATTTCTTCGATCATCTCATTATAATAAGGGCGGTAAAAAAATTCCGTTCCGGCGTTGGACCCCCGGCAGATACGGATGACAATGAAGCAGATAAATGGAGAAGATTATGCATCATTTTAAGAAATGGATCCAGCCAGCCCTGATAATGGCCATTTTCTGGATCATCGCGATCGTGTTGTGGCTGCGTCTGGATTCGCCGTTCTACCTCTTCAATTTTGGGTATATCGGCACCGCGCTCGGCATTGGAATTGGGGTGTATGAATCCCTGCCGCGTAAGCAGAAATCCATCGGCCGGCGGTTGGCGCAGTTTCTGGTCGGCGCTTATATGCTCATTTTCCTTGGCCTGATGCAGCGCGAAAATATGCAGATCGAAGGCTTCTTTCTGTACCTGTTGTCGGGGCTGTTCGCCGGATCCGTGATCCATTACCTTGTCGCCAAGATCTTCGGACCGTTGATCTTCAACCGCGGCTGGTGCGGATGGGCCTGCTGGACGGCGATGATCCTGGACCTGCTTCCTTATAAACAAAACCCGGTCGGACGGCTGCCGCGCTGGGGATTCCTGCGCTACACGCATTTTTTTCTCAGCCTGAGCGCGATCCTGATATTGTGGTTCGTGTTCGGTTACCGCCTGGCAGACCAATCCAGCGCTGAGCTGTACTGGCTGATCGCGGGCAATCTGCTCTATTACGCGGCAGGCATCGCCCTGGCATTCGCCCTGAAAGACAACCGCGCCTTCTGTAAATATGTGTGTCCGATCCCTGTGCTGCAAAAAGTGACCAGCCGCTTTGCGCTGCTGAAGATATCATCCGATCAAACCCGCTGCACGCAATGCGGCGCCTGTGACCGCGCCTGCCCGATGGATATCAATGTGTCTGCCTACGCAAAGGAGGGCAAGCGGGTGACTTCATCAGAATGTATCTACTGTATGGAGTGCGTCAACCAGTGCGCGTTTGGCGCGCTGGATTCCAACCTGCAGTTTGACTTTGGAGACTGCCTGATCCGTTACCGCAAATAGGGTTTGCGGTATATGAGGTAGAGGGGAACAATCCTGAGCAACCATTTTGAGGGCTGCTGCTAACCCTGTGGTTTATCCGTCGGTCTTAATTGGTCTTATGCCCAACATCGCAACACCCCCAGGCATAAAAAAATATCCCATCGAATTCGATGGATTAGCACCAGACAAAGACCAGGCAGCATGTATTGAAAATTGGAATGAACCATTCAGAATATCCAAAATGTTCGAGAAACACATTCAATTACGCGAAGAAAAAACAACTTCAATATTTAACATCCGCCATCATGTGCAATCGTTGCACATACTGCCCACCCCGCCCCCATCCATTTCTAGACAGCAACCCGTTCCAAAAAGGAAAGTGTTGCTGATATTCTGACTTACTCATAGAAAACTTAAAAAATTAGTTTATATTTCTTAATTATTCATGCTATAATTAAACCAGAGAAAGGAGCCAACTGTGGACTTTGGAGGAAGATTGAAAATGGCGCGGAAAGCAAAACAACTTTCCTTGCAGAAATTGGCAGAGGAAACCGGTGTGACTGCCATGTCAATTTCGAAATATGAAAATAATAAAATGAACCCGGATTCTGCAATGCTTCTCAACCTGGCACAAGCACTGGATATAAACGTGGAATTCTTCTTCAGGGAAATGCCTTTGGATCTAACGCCTATAAAAAAACGAGGCCATTCAAGATTATCCAAAAAAGATGAGGCAATGATTGAATCGCGCGTGGTGGAATATGTCGAACGATATATCGAAGCACAATCATACTTTCCCGGCGATGCCAGACCTGAAATTCAAAAGAAACCTTTCAAATCGATAGCGGATATTGAACAAGTTGCCATTGACTTGCGCGCGGAATGGGAAATTGGTCTGGACCCGATCGACAGTGTTGTTAGGACACTGGAAGACCGGGGTATCATCGTTTATTTTGTTGAAAGCGTGGATGAACTGGATGCGTTGACCTTTGAAGCGAATGGCACGCATGTCATCGCGGTCAATAAGAACATGCCGGGGGACCGTCAGCGATTTGATATGGCACATGAGCTAGGCCATATCATTCTGGAAATTCCAGAATGGATGGATGAAAAAGACGAAGAAAAAGCCGCCCATCGCTTCGCGGGCGCGTTCCTTGCGCCTGAACCTGTTGTCAGGATGGAGTTAGGAAATAGCCGAAGTTTTGTTTCTGTTGAAGAACTGCATCTGTTGAAACATAAATACGGGATGAGCATTCAAGCATGGATCCGAAGAGGGGCTGACCTTAATATCATCTCGCATCATGTTTACCAGGTGTTAATGGCAATGTTTAGCGCCAACGATTGGCGAAAACAGGAACCAGGCGATCCGTATCCTCCTGAAGAACCGCCAAAGCACTTTGAACACATGCTGAGGAGATTGCATGCTGAGGAAGCGATCACCTTCTCCCGTGCGCAGGAGTTATTTGGCAAAAACTTGAAGGTGTTCGCTTAGCGGTCGGGTAGCATGGCCACCATCACAACAACAGCATCAATCGTTATCGACTCCTGTGTCTGGATCGATCTGGCGAATGGGAATGTGCTTGAAGAAGCATTTTGCCTTCCTTTCAAATTGATTGATGCGGATGTGATGCAACAAGAGCAAATACACCCAACGAACTGGCCCAAGTTACAAAAATTGGGCCTTATTCTTATGCAAGCATCAGCGCATCAGATTTTCGATATTGTGACCATCAAGAATGAAAATCGGGGGTTATCTTTTTATGACGCCTCTGCTTTGGAACTGGCAATACGGGAGAATTGCAGATTATTAACAGATGATCGGTATCTCATCAAGATTGCCGGAAAATATCAGGTGGATGTTTGCGGTGTAACCTGGCTACTTAATGAAATGGTGCACCAGTCATGCCTGACAGGGAGTGCGGCACTTGCAGCTTTAAAGCGGATTGATGGAAGCGGCCATGCCATTTCATCACATGATTTGAAATTCTGGACAGAACATTGGTCAAAATAAGAAGCATCGCCATCTAAAATATGTTTTACACCCGCCGTTCACGCGCACTGCCCGCGGTAGGGACAGCGGAAACACTGCCCGCATTTCTCCGGCTTTGCGCCCCGCGCGATGCTTTCCATGGCGCGGTAGGCGCGCGTGATGCGCGCCAGATACAGCTCCCACTGGCCCAAATCCGCCCGCACCTCGCGCCGTTCAAAGGCCGGTTTGCGGATGCGGTCCAGGTTGTTAACCCAGCGATAATGGTCGTAGAACAGGCGCACGTTTTCGGTATGATGCTGGGTGTGGATATAGCGCGCGTAAATGGCCACCTGCAGCGCGTCATCCGGGTAAAAATCGCGGCCGGTCTTGTGGTCCACCAGGAAAAAGCACTCATCCCGGACCAGTACAAGGTCGATCACCCCCACCAGCGGCGGCAGGCCGGGGTCGATCGAAAACACAAAGGGGTGCTCGATGCCCCTGATCTCATAATCGGTCCATACGTGCGCGCGGTGCACCTGGTAGGCGTTGCGGATATGGCGCTCTTCCAGCCCCGCGCCTTCATTAATAACTGCTTCGTCCTGTGCGCCAACCCCGCTGGCGGGATTGGCGCGCATATTCTCATAGGTGCGGGCAATGAGGGCGTGCATGCGCTTGCCTTTGACGAAATAATCCGGGATCGGATCCAGTTCCTGATAGCGCACATACTGCAGGTAATAGCGGTAGGGGCAGAACTCCAGCGTCGTCACCTGGCTGAAGCTGAGGTGCGGGATGCGCTCGCGCCGGATCGCTTCGGCGAAAAGGTCGGCATCACCGCCGTTGGCGGCGAGCATGGCCTGGATGCTGTGTTCGGCTTGCTGGTATGGCGCGGTCATTGTTTTATCGCTGTGCTTCCTTTGGTGTGATGTCCGCATCCGGCTCGAAACGGGCCGCGGCGGGGCAGGTGTTGTTAAATTGTTTGCAGCTAAAAGTCTACCAGATGCGAAGGGTTTTGTTCACTAAATCGGTGAATCCTCTGCTGCTGCATTCAAAAACGAGGGAAAACTGCGCAGAGACGCCTGAAATCAGCCTGCGCCAGCTTGCAATCCCTTTTTCGCCACCATTAACGGTATAATCAGGTTAATCAGCGCGCAAGCACGGCAAACCGGGGGACAGGTTTTTACAGCACACACAATGCAGTCGATTGAAAATTATTATTTTTAAAATCATATTGAGTTGTAAATGAAAAGGACCAGCCATGACCAGGGTAACGCTTAAATTAGCCAAAGGGGATTGGGTGGTGCATAACAACCACGGATTGGGGCAGATCATCGGTATCGAGATGAAGGAGAAGCACGGAAACCAGAACCTGTTCTATATGATCAAAACGCAGGAACTCACCTACTGGCTGCCCGCGACCGAATCCAGCTCAGAACGCGTGCGGCCGATCGCCGACGCGGCAACATTCGCGCAGGCGCTGAAAGTGGTTGCGGGCGCGCCTGAGCCGATGGATGCGAATTACCGCCAGCGGCTTGCCCACATTCACACCCGGGTCCAGGACTGTTCGCTGCTGGTCAAGGCCGCGCTGATCCGCGACATCCACGCCCGCAATGTGCAGAAAGATATCCACATCAACGAAAAGAGCCTGCTGGAATTGCTAACGCAGCAATTCATCCGTGAGTGGGTGGTGGCGTGCAAGATCGACGACAGCGAAGCCCGCGCGGAGCTGCGCGAGGCGCTGAAAGCATCCAGCGTGCACCTTAAACCAAAAAAATCCCCGTTCTAATTTCCGCAATATCGATCACTTGCAAGGTCTGGGATGGGGCAAACTTTGTTAAATAAAAATGGGCACGGACGGGTTTGCAAGCTGCCTGTGGCAGGTTGCAAGGTCTTTTTCTTCTTCATCAATCGGACTGGGATGGGGCAAACTTTCATAAATAAAATATGGGCGCGGACGGGTTTCTAACTATCCATTAAGGATAGCGAGAAAGTCTTTTTCTTTTTCGAACCCGCGACCTCACGGATTATGAAATGACTCCATATTGGCTAAATATTATCAGTTTTTCTATTGATGTTGCAGCCTTTGTGCAAAAGAAAAGATAAACCTTCTTTATAAGTTCTTCTTTTATATAAATTAAACAAAAACAATATAGAATTTCTGGAAAGAGGCCTTACATCAAAGGCTTTGATCTAACCTCTCCTATCACAAAAGTTGATCTCAGGGAATATTGGACATCCCCCAAAACATAATTGATTATGCTTACAAGATTTACATTCACTATTTTTAATATGCTTCCTAAAATCCCGAAACAATGTACTATATCGCCAAGCATCTTGTATACTATTTTTTGATAGATCAATACCATCATATTTTCCTGCCATAAATGAGCAAGGATACATTTTTAAGTCCTCGGAAATATACATAGAGAATCTCGCTGCCTCACAACTCTCAACGAAACTTGGATTTATATCTAAATATTGAGCTATACCCGATATTGAGCAGCTATCAAATCCCACCTTAATCCTTTTTTGATTGCTTATTAAATTGAAAAACTTATCGATTTTGTTATGTTTATTTGCAATTAATTTTAATGAAGGATGCTTCCCAATTGGCTTATAATTCAAAAATATTATTGCATTTATGTAGTTAAAAAAATTTGGAGGATCTTCAAACCAAGAAATAACTGTGTCAATTGAGTTAGAAGTTAGTAAAAAGTGAATATTTGTTTTAATGCGTTTTGCTTTTAGTTTGTGAATCGCCTCTTTCATCTCATAATAAGGTTCATATGCGCTTACAGCAACGGCCCCACAATTTTTTTTTGTAGTTTTTAGTATCTTTTCGGATAATCCCCTCCCATTCGTTGTATATGAAGGAACAATTCCAAGATCTCTAGTAATCTCTACTATTTCGCAAAAATTTGGGTGTTGATTAGGATTACCACCTCCAAGAGCGATTTGTAACACTTTACAATCAACAGCTTCTTTTAGAATATGTTCATAGTCTGACATGCTCATATGTTCGCCGCCAGAATTTGAATTTCTATAACAAAACGAACATCCTTTATCACACCAATTGGTAATAGAAATATCCATAAGCTCAGGACCTTTCTCGCTCCAGAAAGGTTCAGGTTCCCCTTCATCCTCTATTCGTATGAATGCTCCATTCAATTGATTGAAGAAAGTTGAATACTTTTGCTTTGGGTATTGGTTGATTATGATTTTGTTACTCACCAATAGTTCTCTAGATAGTTAAAGTAAATTTCTTCATTCTCTGCTTCGAAACTATCAGTACAAAAGTAACTGTCTAAAATGCTACTATCACTACTGAAGGTACCGGTAAAAATTTTTTTATTCCCCTTTTTTGCTTTCATGAGTTTCTCTGCCACATTTTTGGGTAAATTTTCAATCTTCGACTCAAGGTCTATTCCATCAAGCAGCTCCATTTCTTCAACAAGACGATCAAAGAGTTTAATAAAAATTGGTATTAATGGAGATCCTTCACTTATGCCAATCAAATTAAGAAATTTTTGTTTTGAAAACTCGCTATCTAGTATCAACAAAAATGAAGTAGATGAACTATTGGTTATAAAATCTGTTTTAATTTTCATTTAATCATCCAATTCTTTCAAGAGATTAAAAATTGTTTCTGTCATTACATCTCCTTCTTCATCAATACACCATGAATAATCTTCAAATAAGCCAATAAAAGTTGATTCTGAGTAACCCCTGAATATATCTTCAAAATAGGTGTTAGGAACATAGTATTTCCAAAATAGAAAATCTTGAATTGATAGATATTCTTCAGAATAATACATTTTATATTCTTGTAATACATCGATAGATTGACCAATAAATGTGTTATAGATTTGTAATGCAAAAATTTCCGCGTAAGAACCTTTGATCACCTTGCATATTCTTAATAACTCACTTTTTTTATATTTCTTCTTTAAGCGAATTACATAATGATAATTTCCAAGAGGTAGTATTACCATGTTATCCAACCAACCTTTCAACCAGGGAAGTTATCTTTTCTCGAATCCGTTCTATTTTTACTTTCGTAATTATGTTATTAGCAATCTGCCTAATATCTTCACTTGAATAGTACGAAAAAATCTGATTAATCGTATTAATTATTGGGAATTTTCCGAAACCACTATCATTACTCAACCAATTTGTGTCTTCCAAGACAATAAGACACATAAGAAATCTAAGAATGTTTGGTTTGCTTCCTCTTGTTACATCCCCATCCCGGACTTTATCTATTAAATATTGACATATTGAAATTATATTTCGATAGTCATTGATTAGACTAGAATGGATTAAGTCCTCATATTGTTCATTATTCATCTTTGAGATTTGATCAATAACAAATTCAATATTCAGAATTGGTTGGAAAACTGGATCAAACCTTGAAATTAATCGATATATTATTTTTCTCGAGAATTCTGATGATTCAAAGAAAATATCCACTAAAATTTTTAATGCATTGGCCGATACATGTTGATCTGGGACTGCAAATATGTTTTCAATAAATACATTATTAAACATCGCATACTTTCTAAGGTGATTTAATAATATATTATCTTCTTCTTTTATTGCCCAAGCGCAGAGGTATCTTTGTAGACCTTCAGCAACCACATTTGAATTTCCAATTAGTGCCTCTAGTTGAGAAAGTGTAATTACTGGATCTTCCTTCCATGAATTTAGAATATCTGAGGCTAATAAAAATTCACGGAATTCATCATAAACAAAATTAATTACCTCTTTTTTACCAAATGCAAGTTTTGAATCTTCGACTAAGTCCTTTCGAAAAAAAAGACTCTCATCAAATAATCCCTTCAATACACTTTTTGTTTGATTTGAAAACTGATCAAATGAAATATCAATAAATGAAGCATTTTTTATCATATTTGAGGTTATCTCGGCAAGACAATCCCTAAGCCCATTAATTTCTTGACATTTTTTCGTGAAATATTTATAAAAAATTTCGAATCGGTATATGTTTTGAAGTGAAGTAATAATCTTCTCATTTTTATGAGCCTCACAAAAGAAACGCAATAACAATTTGTCTTTGTAAAAGAGATCTTGGATCCATTCAGCCACGGCATCAATTTTTAGATCTATTAGAAAATGCTCGAAATATCTTTTCAATAAGTATTTTTGATGTGGGAGTTGAATCTCCATGGAAGGATGATCAATTTGAAGTTTTGTTAGACCATCCAAATCTAATAATTTTCCAAAACGTTCACTTAAATACTCTGAACGACAGCTGAGAATAACTTTGATTTTTTCTTGGTGTTTTCTCTGTAAGAATTGTTCTAATGCTAGTTCAAATAAAGGTAAATTTTCATGTTCATTTATCCCATCAATTAAAATAAAAAGGTAGTCATAATGTCTATTAAATCTGATTAGGGTTAACAAATCTTCAAATGAATAATCGATTAAAGAAAATACAATCCTAGCAATTGCATCTTCAATTGACTCATCTCCACCCATGAAATTGAAATCGCGACCAGAGAAGTACAAGCATAATTTATTCTTTCGGAATAAATAGTTTTCTGTAAAGTCGCATAATAAATTTGTTTTTCCGCGGCCAGCTTGGCTAGTGATTATCACCGAAGTATCAGTAAGTAATTTTAATTCATCATGAATATCTTTTGTTGCGTATTCAAATGATGAGCGATATAAAAAAGGGCGATGATATTCATATAGGTGTGTCTTCTCACGGGGAATTTTATCTATATACTCATCTAAAATACCAGACCCCTCCTCAACAAAAATATTGTTAAGATTCCTTACTTTTTCAAGTTCATTCTTTGCACATACAATATATTCATTTAATTGTTTTTTATGCGTAGGTACAGGAAACGTAATCTCTTCTAAGGGAAAATGAATTCTTTTCAGAAGTGAATATGCCCTATTTCCCTGTATTTTTTTCTTTGCATATCCAAGAATCTTCTGGATAAAAAAGTGTGGATCTGAAAAATACCGAAGTTTTTCTTTAATATCAGCTGTTTCGATAAATACAAAAGGAATGTATTTTCCACTCTTTTTCTCTTTTTCAATTTGACTTCTTGAAAATTTATTCAATTGATTTTCAATATTTTTATACTTAAAACCAAAATAGTATTTAATTATTTTTGGTAATAATGTTAAATTTGCAAATTCATTCAGGATAAATTCGAGAAATATTGTTATTAGTACTAATGAACCTGAAGCAATAATTAATATTGTTAAAATCTCTTTCCAGTTTTCCAATTCTAACCACTCAGGGAAAATTATTATGCTAATAATAAATATAAGAATAAATAAAATCAAAAATAAAAAAAATAATCCTAAAATAATTTTAAATAGTTTCATAATTCAATTTGTACCTATTCTTTTTTTAATATACTCTTAATATATTCTTTGGAAATCAAAATGATTTTTTATAATTGAATCCCCTGTTCTTTTAATTCATCTAGCAACTTCTTCTTTTTTTCATCTAATTGATTTTTCAACCTATTCATATATTCCTAGTATCCAATAAATGCATCAAGAAATTTGCCCATATCCTCAATTATTAGACCCTCATCTTTATCCTCGATTGACATTAAGTAGTATATACCTGAAAAAGCGGTCCTCAAATATCTACATCTCCCCTTTTAGTGAACTATGGGTAAGGACGGGCTTGCATGCTGCCTGTGGCAGTTTGCAAGGTCTTTTTCTCTTTCATCGAACGGTGCGGGATGGGGCAATGGGGGTTAAATGAAAAATGGGCACGGAGGGACTCGAACCCACGACCTCACGGATGTGAACCGTGCGCTCTAACCAGCTGAGCTACGCGCCCATGTAAACAACAATTATACCAAAATCAGGAAATCTGAACGGAAATAAAGAGGGAAAATAAAAAGGAAGGGCCCGCCCCACGGCCTTTGCGCGGCAGCTACTTTGGCGCGAGGGCGCGGTCAAGCAACGAACGCAGCACCATTACCACCAGCTTCCACAACCGCCCGCCGCCGCGCGCCCGCGCGATGCGCAGGTAGTTGGCCTGCGTGGTTTTGGGGATCGGGGGCTGTTTTTCCGTCTTGCGTGCCATCTCCAGCGCGTGCGTCGGGCAGGCATCCGCGCACAACCCGCAGCCGATGCAGCGTGCCGGGTTGAAGGCGATCGTTTCATCCAGCGTGAGCGCGCCCATCGGGCACACCGCCACACACCTGCCGCATGTGATGCAGGCCTGCGGGTCAAAGCGGGCAATAAAGGCATTCGCCACCAGCGCCGCGGGTTCGGGGTGGTTCTTGATGTTGCGCAGCACGCCGCAGCAGCAGCTGCAGCAGGTGCACATCACGATCGGGTTCTGCGAGTTGGCCGGCTGCAGCACCAGGCCGGCTTTGCGGGCTGCGTCCACCTTTTCCAGCGCTTCCTCGAGCGAGATCGCGCGCCCCACGCCCGAAGCGGCGTCATTCAGCGCGGCCTCATCAAACGTCAGGCAGCTCTCCAGCGGGCGTTCACAGCCGGGCCCCTCCAGCCGCTTCTCCTGGCGGCAGATACAGTTGCGCACGGCGAAATGGGTTTTGGAACGCAGGATCGCTTCGGCGCTTTCATAAGGCATCACCTCAGTGGTGAGCGGGATCGATACCCCCACCGGGATCGTGCGCAGCTGCGGCACTTTCGTCCACGGGCCTTTTTCAAACAGGTCGGGCGCGTAGCGGTTGAACAGGCGCACGTATTCCGCGCTGAGCCGGTCCACCTGCCCTTCGTGAAACCCGATCACATACTGGCTGATGGTGTAACGCGGCGCTTTGCCCGCGCGGCGGCTGGCGCTGATCAGGCCCTTGCGCGCCATCGCCTCCAGCGTTTCAACCGTCTCCGCCAGCCCGCGCCGGGCGCGGAACGCCACCACGCGCGCTTCCTCTTTCAGCAGCGTCAGGTGCAGCGCCAGTGCGGCCTCGTCCTGTGTGAACAGCGTCTGCAGGATCTCGATCTCCACCCCGCTCGCGGTGGGCGGATAGCCTGCCGGCAGGTCATCCAGGTAGGCGGCTAATTGCTGATAGACATGTGCCATGATCGCCTGATTATAATCGCCATGGCGCGCTTTTCCGGACAGTCTTTTTGGCGGATTGGATTGGCGGTCAAAGGAGATTCCCGCTTACGCGGGAATGACAATCGCGCGCTGCGCGCGTTTCCGGGTAGTCTTTGGCGGATTTGGTTGGCGGTCAAAGAAGATTCCCGCTTTCGCGGGAATGACAATCGCGCGCTGCGCGCGTTTCCGGGTAGTCTTTGGCGGATTT
>CAZTCV010000006.1:87178-246713 GCA_964612815.1 uncultured Pelolinea sp.
TCGCGGGAATGACAATCGCGCGCTGCGCGCGTTTCCGGGTAGTCTTTGGCGGATTGGATTGGCGGTCAAAGAAGATTCCCGCTTACGCGGGAATGAAAATCGCGCGCTGTGCGCGTTTCCGGGTAGTCTTTGGCGGGTTTGGTTGGCGGTCAAAGAAGATTCCCGCTTTCGCGGGAATGACAATCGCGCGCTGCGCGCGCATCCACCGCAAAGGGATGATTTTCAGCGCACCCAGCCCATCCTTGTTAAGGAATCCTTTACAAAACAATTCTTATTGGAATAGAAATTTCAAGTACAATTCTGTGCTGGTTTTACAAAAGACAGATAATAATATGGAAAATGGTGTTTCGCTCATTCTGATCGAGCTCGGGGTTGTCATCATCGCCCTGGCGCTGCTCGACCGCTTTGCCCGCCGTCTGGGCATCTCGGCCATCCCGCTCTACCTGCTGGTCGGGCTCGCTTTCGGCAACGGCGGCATCCTGCCGCTCGATTTCAGCGAATCCTTCATCCATGTCGGCTCACAGATCGGGGTGCTGCTGCTGCTGTTCACGCTCGGTTTGGAATATACCGGCAAACAGCTCAGCGACAGCCTGCGCAGCGGCCTGCCGGACGGCATCGCCGATTTCCTGCTCAACTTCCCGCCCGGCTTTCTGGCCGGGATCATGCTCGGCTGGGGCCCGCTCGCGGCCTGGCTCATGGGCGGCGTGACCTATATCTCCTCCTCCGGCATCATCGCGCGCCTGCTGGACGAGAAGGGCTGGATGTCCAACAGTGAGACGCGCAGTGTGATCTGCATCCTCGTGATCGAAGACCTGATCATGGCGCTCTATCTGCCGCTCACCATCGTCCTGCTGGCGGATGCCAACCCGGCCGTAGCCACCGTCAACATCCTGATCGCGCTGGCCGCCGTCGGCCTGCTGTTTTTCGTTGCCCTGCGCTATGGCAACACTGTCGGCAGGTTCATCACCCACGCTTCGGATGAAGTGGTGCTGTTCTCAGTGCTCGGCCTGGTGCTGCTGGTGGCCGGCGCCGCGCAATATTTCGGCATCTCCGCCCCGATCGGCGCCTTCCTGGTCGGCGTCGCCCTGATGGGCCCCATCGCCGAACGCACGCGCAAGATCCTCGGCCCGATGCGTGATCTGTTCGCGGCCTTCTTCTTCCTTTTCTCCGGCTTGCAGATCAACCCGGCCATCATCCCGCCCGTCCTGCTGCCGGCGGTCGTGCTCGGCCTGGTCACCACCTTCACCAAGCTCCTTTCCGGCTGGTGGTCCGCCCGCCGCGCCGGCGCCGACGCGCAGAGCTGCATCCGCGCTGGCTCGATCCTCTCCACGCATGGCGAATTCTCGGTCCTGATCGCCGATCTCGGCCTGGCCGCCGGCCTGGATCCGCAGCTGGGCGCGCTGGCCATCGCTTATGTCCTGTTCCTGTCCGTGCTGGGCCCGATCCTGGCGCAGGTGATGCGCCCCTTGCACTTCGGCAAAAAGAAACACGCCCCCCATCAGCCCTGAGCGGTTATCAACGATCCCATCCCGCGTTCTGTCATCAATCACCGTTAGCACGCTTTAGTTAATATATAATATGGTCTTGTGTGCGCTGACGCGGATCAGCGGTGATACCTGCCGCCCCCGCTCGCGCAAAAAAAATTAATTTAAAGACGGAGTTCCAAACCATGTCCAAAACAATTTTGGAAATGCGGAATATTGACAAGAGCTTTTTCAACGTCAAGGTCCTGGATGGCGTCCATTTTGATCTGCAGGCCGGCGAGGTGCATGCCCTGATCGGTGAGAACGGCGCCGGTAAATCCACCCTGATGAAGATCATGATGGGCATTTATCATAAAGACAGCGGTGATATTCTCATTGACGGGCAGGAAGTCCACTTCCAGAACCCGCGCGATGCTTTGCAAGCCGGCATCGCCATGATCCCCCAGGAGCTCAACCCGATCCTTGATATGGAAGTCGCGGAATATATCTTCATCGGCCGCGAGATCACCAAAAACAGCGCGGGCGGTTTGAGCATTGTTGACCACAAGGCCCAGGTCATCGAGACCAGCCGGCTGTTTGAAAGCGCGGGTATCGATATCAACCCGCGCGCCCTGATGCGCACGCTCAGCGTCTCGCAGAGCCAGCTGGTTGAGATCATGAAAGCCATCTCACTTTCATCCAAAGTGATCATCATGGATGAGCCCACCTCCGCCATCACCTACCGTGAGGTCGAGACCCTGTTCGAGCAGATCCGCATCCTCAAATCGCGCGGCATCGGCGTGGTCTTCATCTCCCACAAACTGGATGAGATCTTCCGCATCGCGGACCGTATCACCGTCCTGCGCGATGGCAGCTGGATCGGCACGGATGATTCCGCTAATCTGGATAAAGACCGCATCATCAAGATGATGGTCGGGCGCGAGATCAAGGAAGTCTATCCCAAGCAGGAGGTGCGGCCCGGCGAGGTGCTGATGCAGGTACGCGGCCTCTCCTGGAAGGATAAATTCAAAGATATCAGCTTCGATCTCAAACGGGGAGAGATCCTCGGCATCGGCGGGCTGGTCGGGGCCGGCCGCAGCGAGCTGGTCGAAACCATCTTTGGCATCAACAAACCCGACAGCGGCGAGGTCATCATCAACGGCCTGCGCCAAAACATCACCCATCCGCGCCACGCCATCCGCAGCAAGGTTGCCCTGATCACGGAAGACCGCGGTTCTCAGGGGCTGAACCTGAAAACGACTGTCCAGGAAAATGTATCCATCGTCCAGCTCAACCGTCTCGCGAAAAACGGCATCATCAACAACCGTTCAGAGGCTGCGGCGGTGGAAAAACAGATCACGAAACTCAGCATCAAGACCCTTTCGCGCAAGAGCATGATCAAATCTCTCAGCGGCGGTAACCAGCAAAAGGTCGTGCTCGCCAAGTGGCTGCTGACCGAGCCCGACATCATCATACTGGATGAACCCACGCGCGGCATCGATGTCGGCGCCAAGCGCGATATCTATCTGCTGATCGGAGAACTGGCCCAGGCCGGAAAGGCAATCCTGATCATTTCTTCGGAAATCCCGGAGCTGATCGGGCTGGCCGACCGCATCATCGTCCTTGCTGGCGGAAAGCTGACCGGTGAGATCAGCCGTGACCGATTCTCTCAGGAAGAAATCATGATTTACGCATCAAAATTCGAGGTTGAACATGAATAACAAAGCAAACAAACGCAAAATGCACCTGAATTCCCTGCGCGAGCTGGGAATCCTGCTGGCCTTCATCGTCGTCCTGCTGACGCTGATGGTCCTTTCGCCGCGCGCCTTTGCCCGGCCGGCCAACCTGATTAACATTATGAAACAGGCCTCGATCAATGGCATTCTGGCGATGGGCATGATGTATGTCATCATCTCCGGCGGCATCGATCTCTCAGTCGGGTCGATCGTCGCGCTCTCCGGTGTCATCGCTGCCAGCTTCGCCCACCCGGGTGAATATCCGCTGATCGTGCCCGTGGTGCTTTCAGTCGTTGCTGGAATATGCGCTGGTTTTTTGAATGGCGTTGGCGTTGCTTATGGTGATATTCCACCCTTCATCGTCACCCTCGGTTCGATGATCATCATCCGCGGCCTGGCCTTGATATACAGCAAAGGCCAGCCCATTTTTGGCGTGACCAAACTGTTCGAGAATATCGCGGGAGGGTTCTTCCTGAAAAGCATCCCCCACCTGGTTGTCTATTTTTCAGTGATCACTGTCATTGCCGCATTCATTCTGACCAAAACAGTATTCGGCCGCAGGGTATACGCGGTCGGCGGCAATGAGGTCTCTGCCAAAGTCTCCGGGATCAATGTCCCGCGCATCAAGATCGCCGTCTACACCATTTCCGGCTTTATGGCCGGCATTGCGGGCTTGCTGCTCGCCTCGCGCATCGTTTCCGGCAACCCCACCGCCGGCGAATCGTATGAACTGGATGCCATCGCCGCGGTCATCATCGGCGGCGTCAGCATGTCGGGCGGGTCTGGCAAATGGTACGGCACAGTCATCGGCGCCCTGTTTATCGCCGTCATCGGCAATGGGCTCGATATTCTCAACGTCTCCTCCCATTTCCAACTGCTGATTAAAGGCGCCATCATCATCACGGCGGTATTGCTCGACACCAAGGGTAAACGCAACCAGTAGGCATCATCCGGGGCCTCGTGCCACCGATCGAGGCCCATCTTTGATTTTTACCTTAAAAATTCCGTTTGCTGCTTGAATATCGTATGCATTTTTCATATAATTGGAAATGGTTACGGAACCAGTTACAACTGTGGACAACGATAATTCAAGGATCACCATCAAAGAAATAGCCGAAATGGCGAGGGTCTCAAAAACGACGGTTTCACGCGTCATTAATGGCAAGCCAGATGTCAGCCACTCCACCCGCGCCAGAGTGCTCGACCTGATCAAAGAAACCAATTTCCAGCCCAATCTGTTCGCCACCGGCAAAACCGCCCAGAAGATCAACCACATCGGCCTGATCGTGCCCTATAAAACACACAACATCCTCTCCAACCAGTATTATGTCGATGTGCTGCAGGGCATCCTCGATGAAGTCGAGCGCTGTGATTATTACCTCTTTTTTTGCTACGTGCAAAAGAAAAACTATGTTGAGATCTATAAGCAAAAGCGGGTTGATGGCTTCATCCTGCTCAGCCCGGGTGCGCTCCATCATTCCATCATCAATGAACTGAAAAAGGAAGGTATCCCGTTTGTGTCAACCGCCAAAGTTCTCGACCGTCCTGATATCCCCTTTGTTGAAGTGGACAACTACCGCGGGGCGGAAATGGCGGTCGAGCACCTGATCTCCCTCGGCCATCGCCGCATCGCCTTTGTCGGCAAACCTTCGCTTACCAGCAACCACGACCGCTTGCTGGGCTATCAACAAACCCTGGAGCTGCATGGGATTCAGGTCGACGAGCGCTATATCCAGCGCGTCGAGGCCTCCTCGGTTGAAAGTGGATATGAGGTGATGAACCAGCTGCTGCGGATGGAAGCACCCCCCAGCGCGCTTTTTTCATCCTGCGATATCATGGCTTTTGGCGCGATGATCGCCATTCAGGAACAAGGGCTGAAAGTCCCGGATGATATCTCCGTGATCGGCTTTGATGATATTTTGCTTTCCAGCAACATGTCCCCCGCGCTCACGACCATTCGCCAGCCCGCGGTGCATAAAGGCGCTTTGGCCGCGCGCCAGCTGATCGGCTATCTCTCTTCCGGCACAAAACCACTCTCGCAATTATTGGATGTCGAGCTGATAATCCGCGCTTCGACAGGATTGGCAAAATAAAAGAGACCATAAGGAGGTGATTCTAAAGAAAGCGTAATAAATTGGTTAAGTAACCTGTTATTTCAACCGGAGCTTGCATGAAGATTTCAGGCAATTTCCAATAAACATATCTTAGGAGAAAAAGAAAAATGAAAACAAGCAAAATTTTATCTGTTAGCATCATCGTCTTCGGCCTTCTGCTGGCATCCTGCGCCCCCGCAGCGCCCGCCGAAGAAGCCGGCAGCGATCTGCCCTTCGCGTTCTTTATCAGCCACCAGACCAACGCCTTCACCAATGAACTCACCGCGGCGGTAACTGGCAAAGCGGCCGAGCTCGGTGTGACAGTCAATGTGTATGATGGCGAAAAAGACGTCGCCAAACAGGTCAGCCAGATCGAAACTGCGGTCACCCAGGGTTTGGCCGGCATCGTGATCGAACCAGTATCTGTCGATGGTGTTGCCCCCGCGCTGGCAGCGGCGAAAGAAGCCGGCATCCCGGTGGTTGTTGTCAACCAGCGTGTCAACGATGCGACCGTAGCGGACAGCTTCGTGGGTGTTGAGAACTTTGATGGCGGCGTCCTCGAAATGAAGACTGCTGCCGAAGATATCGGCGGCTCCGGTAATGTCGCTTTCCTGCTCGGCCCGCTCGGCTCAGATGCGCAGATCGGCAGAACAGAAGGCTACTATGAAGTCCTCAAGGACTATCCCGAGATCGAGGTCGTGTTTGAACAGACCGCCAACTGGACCACTGACGAAGCGCTCGCGCTGGTCGAGAACTGGCTGCAGACCGGCACCGAACTCAAAGCGATCGTTGCCAATAATGATGGCATGGCGATGGGTGCCTTGAAGGCAGTCGAAGATGCGCAATTGCTCGATTCCATCAAGGTCTATGGCCTCGATGCCACACCGGACGCGCTGGCTGCTGTGAAAGACGGCCGCCTGACCGCGACCATTTCCCAGAACACCACCGCACAGGGAGCCACCGCGATGGAAGTCGCCTACAAGCTCGCCATGGGCGAAACGGTTGAATCTGAGATTCTGGTCGAATTTGTGTTGATCACCGTCGACAACGTCGATGAATTTCTCTAAATCGGCACGATCAATAACAGATTTTTAATTACCAAAAAGAGCATGCCGCCCGCGATGCGGGCGGCATCTCTTTTTAATTCCAGGTGACATCGCGCCATCTCGGTCCGCACATCGCTGCAAATCATTCCACCTGCCAATCTGTCTATTTTTTTCCGAATCCCCCATCTCTCACCCTCTGCCATCCCCCATCTTTCACCTATATATTTTTAAAACTGTCTCATTTTGTGACATTTTGTTGCATTTTCGCCTTCCAGCGCCGCGTTTCTGATGCGCGTTTCAGCCCGCTCGCCGCTATAATAGAAGTAACGTACATACCAACAGGCAGCACGCATAACAGGAGGTAACCATGGAATACCGCGCATTGGGACGCACCGGCTGGCAGGTTTCAGCCATCGGTTTTGGGGCATGGGGCATCGGCGGCGACTGGGGGGCAGTGGAAGACAGCGTCTCGCTCGCCGCGCTGCACACCGCCATTGATCAGGGTGTGACCCTGATCGACACCGCCGACGTGTATGGCGACGGGCGCAGCGAACGCCTGGTAGGCAGGGTCTGCAAGGACCGCAAAGAAGAGATCATCGTTGCCACCAAAGCCGGGCGCCGCCTGAACCCGCACACCGCCGCCGGCTATAACCGCGAGAACCTGACCGCCTTCATCGAACGTTCTCTCGTGAACCTGGATGTGGATACGCTCGACCTGGTGCAGCTGCACTGCCCGCCGACCGAGGTGTACTATATGCCCGAAGTGTTTGGCGTCCTGGATGACCTGGCGCAGGCTGGCAAGATCCGGCATTATGGCGTCAGTGTGGAAAAGGTGGAGGAAGCCATCAAGGCGATCGAATACCCGGGCGTGCAGACCGTGCAGATCATCTATAACATCTTCCGCCAGCGCCCGGCCGAGCTGTTCTTCCGATTAGCGGAGCAGAAGCAGGTCGGCATTTTAGCGCGCGTGCCGCTCTCATCCGGCATGCTGGCTGGCAAGTTCAGCAAGGACAGCACCTTCGAAGCGCAAGACCATCGCCACTACAACCGCCATGGGGAGGAGTTTGACAAAGGCGAGACCTTCTCCGGCGTGGATTATGGTTTGAGCCTGGAGGCGGTGGAAGCGCTGCGGCCGCTCGTACCGCGCGATTGGTCAATGGCGCAGTTCGCGCTGCGCTGGATCATGATGGATGAGGCGGTCTCCTGCGTCATTCCGGGCGCGAAACGCCCCTCACAGGCGGCCGGCAATGCCGCCGCCGCGGACCTTGCGCCAATCCCGGATGAGATCATGCAGGAAGTGCGCGACCTGTACGAGCGCTTGATCAGGGACCAGGTGCACCATTTGTGGTGATCGCTGCGATCGCCCGATCAGGCCTGAAACATCACTGCGCTGGCAAATAATTGCCAGCGCAGTTTTTATCCTTATAAAAAGCGAAGCCCTTCCTCACCGCGATCCACCTTGATCACAGCGCCTTCAGTGAAGTCGCCCGAGAGGATCTTCAGCGCCAGCGGATCCTGCAGCTCGCGCTGGATGGCGCGTTTGAGCGGGCGCGCGCCGAAGTCGGGGTCATAACCCGCTTCCGCCAGGTAAGCCATCGCCTCCGGTGTCACATCCAGCCGGAAACCCTTGTCCGCCAGCAGCTTCTCGACGCGCTTGAGCTGGATGGCAACGATGCCTTTCAGATCGTCTCTGTCCAGCATGTGGAACACCACGATCTCATCGATGCGGTTCAGGAACTCGGGCCGGAAGTGGTTTTGCAGCGCCTGCGTGATCTGGTCGCGCGAGACCTCCCCGCCCCCGCGCCACAGTTCCGTGCCCAGGTTGGAGGTCATGATCACCACCGTGTTGCGGAAGTCGACCGTGCGCCCCTGGCCATCGGTCAGGCGCCCGTCATCCAGCAGCTGCAGCAAGACATTGAACACCTCCGGGTGGGCCTTCTCGATCTCATCAAAAAGGACAACGCTGTAGGGTTTGCGCCGTACCGATTCGGTCAGCTGGCCGCCCTCATCATAGCCGATATAGCCAGGAGGCGCACCCAGCAGGCGCGAGACAGTGTGCTTCTCCTGGTATTCAGACATATCAATGCGGATCATGGCGTGGTCATCGTCAAACAGGAAATATGCCAGCGAACGGGCCAGCTCGGTCTTGCCCACGCCGGTCGGGCCGAGGAAGATGAAGGAACCGAGCGGGCGGTCGGGGTCCTGCAAGCCGGCGCGCGAGCGCCGCACCGCGTTAGAGACCACTTTGACCGCTTCATCCTGGCCGATCACGCGCTCATGCAAACGCTCCTCCATGCGGATCAGTTTTTCGGTCTCGCCTTCCATCAGGCGCGAAACCGGGATGCCGGTCCAGCGCGCCACGATGCAGGCGATCTCTTCCGCGTCCACCTCTTCTTTCAACAGCGGCTCTTCGCCCTGGATCTCCTTAATGCGCGCTTCTCCCTGCGCCAGTTTCTCTTCCAGGTCGCGCAGCGTGCCATAACGCAGCCGCGCCACCTTCTCCAGATCATTGGCGCGCTCGGCCTGTTCGATATCCAGGCGGGCCTGCTCGATCTCGCTCTTGGTGGCCTGCAGCTCCTGAATGGCGGATTTCTCCGTCTCCCACAGCGCGTGCAGATGGCCGGAATGTTCTTTCAGGTCAGAGAGTTCCTTCTCAATGCTTTGCAGCCTTTCCTTGGAAGACTTATCCTTCTCCTTTTTCAGCGCTTCGCGCTCGATCTCCAGCTGCATGATCTGGCGGTCAACCTCATCCAGCGCCTGCGGTTTGGAATCGATCTCGGTGCGCAGGCGCGCGGCGGCCTCATCGATCAGGTCGATCGCCTTATCGGGCAGCTGGCGGTCTGAGATGTAGCGCTGGCTGAGCGTGGCCGCCGCGATCACGGCCGGGTCGGTGATGCGCACACCATGGTGCACCTCGTAGCGTTCTTTCAAGCCGCGCAGGATGCTGATCGTGTCTTCCACACTGGGCTCATCGATCACAACGGGCTGGAAGCGCCGTTCCAGGGCAGGATCCTTCTCGATATGCTTGCGGTATTCATCCAGGGTGGTGGCGCCGATCATGTGCAGCTCGCCGCGCGCCAGCATCGGCTTAAGCATGTTGCCGGCGTCCATCGCGCCTTCGGCCTTGCCCGCGCCGACAACGGTGTGCATCTCGTCCACAAACAGCAGGATCTCCCCTTCCGCCTCGGTGATCTCTTTCAGGACAGCCTTAAGGCGTTCCTCGAACTCACCGCGAAACTTTGCGCCAGCGATGAGCGCGCCCATGTCGAGCTGCACCAGGCGCTTCTTCTTCAGGCCTTCGGGCACATCGCCCTTGATGATGCGCTGGGCGAGCCCTTCCACGATGGCGGTCTTGCCCACGCCGGGCTCGCCGATCAGGGCCGGGTTGTTCTTGGTGCGGCGCGAGAGGATCTGGATCGTGCGCCGGATCTCCTCGTCCCGTCCGATGACCGGGTCAAGCTTGCCCTGGCGCGCTTCCGCTGTCAGGTCGCGCCCATATTTGACCAGCGCCTGGTAGGTGGATTCGGGGTCCTGCGAAGAGACGCGCTGCGAGCCGCGGATGGTCTTGAGCGCGGAGAGGATTGCGTCACGGGTGAGCCCGTGCGCGGTCAGGCGGCTGGCCATGCTGGAATCGGTCAGCCCGAGCAGAATGTGCTCGGTGGAGACATAGTCATCCTGCATGCCCTTGGCGTAGCGCTCCGCCGCGCGGAACACATCCGAGGCGGCCTGCGACAGCCCCACCTCGCGTGTATCGCCGCTCACTTTTGGGCGGGTGTCGAGCTCACGCTGCAATTCTGCGCGCAACGCGTCAGTCGATCCGGCCACCTGGGTGACCAGCGCCGGTACGACGCCCTCATCCTGCTGCAGGAGCCCGAGCAGGATATGGATTGGTTCAATGGCAGTATGGCGGTTATCCTGGGCGGCATACTGCGCGCTGACAACCGCTTCCTGTGATTTCTTGGTGTATTTTTCAAAATTCATCGTTTCCCTCGATATTAAGTACTGATATAAAACAATGATATCGAGTGTATATATAAAGATGGTTAGAAGTTTGTATATGAAATATTTGCAGCGGCTTTGTTGCTGATTCTGTGTGAAATAGTAAGTTGGGTTTTCGGATGGCTTCCCGTCTGCGCACAGCGTATGTGGTGCAACCTGATAAATGAAAAGCCTGCAGTGCCTAATTACATACAACAGATATAATCATCATTATGAATAAAGGCGATATGCGCATGAAACGATCGATCGTGCATGTGGCATTGGTGGTGCGGGAGTATGACGAAGCGATTGCCTGGTTCACCGAGAAACTGGATTTCACGCTGGTGGAAGACACATACCAGCCGGAGCAGGACAAGCGCTGGGTGGTGGTTGCGCCGCCGGGCTCCCAGGGAACCAGCATCCTGTTGGCACGTGCGACAACGCCCGAGCAGGAGAAAGCAATCGGCAACCAGACCGGCGGGCGGGTATTCCTGTTCCTGCAATCGGATGATTTCTGGCGCGATTACATCGCGATCAAAGCGCGGGGGGTGAAATTCGTGCGCGAACCGAAAGAAGCGGATTACGGCACAGTGGCGGTGTTTGAGGACTTATATGGCAATCTATGGGATCTATTGGAACTGACATGAAAAACATGGTTATTTTCTATTTCTCCGGCACCGGCAACACCTGGTGGGTAAGCGAGCGGCTGGCTGAAGCGCTTGGTTCGCTGGGAATCCCAGCCAGCGCGCACTCGATCGAGCAGGTCAGGAAGGAAGAGACCACCGCTTTGATCTCTAAAGCAGACGCGGTCGGCTTCGGATTCCCGATCTACGGATCCGATGCGCCTCGCAATTTCCTCCAATTCCTGAAAGCCCTGCCAGAACAACCTGCAGGTAAAGATGTGTTCGGGTTCGTGACCCAGCTGGGCTGGTCGGGGGATGGGTTCAACTTTCTGCGCGGGATGATGGAGAAAAAAGGATACCGCCTGAAGTGGGCTGCCGAGTTCAACATGCCCAATAATATCGCCATCCCTTTCTTCCCCTTCCCTTATTCTGCAGATTATGGCCGCTTCACGCGCCAGCTGCAAAAATGCGAGCAGAAGATCGGGCGGGTATGCCAAAAGATCGCTGCCGGGGAGGGCTGGCGCGAACACAGCGACCTTTTCAGCGCGGCATCCGCATGGATCCAGCGCGGGCCTTTCCGCCTGGCGCATGACTGGGGCCGCAAATACTGGTCGGTCGACGCGGAGGCGTGTATCGGATGCGGACGCTGCGCGGACATTTGTCCGGTCAGCAATATCCACATGGAAGAAACTATCGCGGTACATGGCGGGGAGTGTATTTACTGCATGCGCTGCTACAACTACTGCCCGACATTGGCCATTCACTATTTTGGCATCAGCAACAAGAGAGCGCAGAGAAATCCGCCATTCAAAGGGCCAGTGAAAGATTTCAAACCGGAGCTGATCAGCAAACAGCGAGAATTTGACCAGTAAGAAAACGTGTAGCAGGTATAGATTCAAACTGGTTTGCGTATTTAAATCGCATAGGGTATAAATCAACGCTGACCTGTATTTGAGATAACAATGACAACAAACCGCCAAAAAAGACCGCTGATCCACTTCAATCACCCTGACATCATCCCAATGTATATCTCGACCTTTATCGATATCATCGGTTATTCGATCCTGATCCCGTTCCTGCCGCAATTTATCTCTCAGTTTGGGGCTTCGTTGCTGCAGGTGGGACTGCTTCTGTCAGTAAACTCGTTCTTCAGCCTGTTCGGGAACATCATCTGGGGGTCTTTGTCGGATAAATTTGGCCGCAAACCGATCCTGCTGATCTGCCAGGCGGGAACGATGGCCGCATTCCTGATCCTGGCGTTCTCGAACAGCCTGACGATGCTGTTCGTATCGCGCATCGTCGACGGCATCTTCGGCGGAAATTACCCGATCGCCAAGGCGGTGGTGGGGGATGTGGTGCCACCGGTTGACCGCAGCAAAGAAATGGCCAACATCGGGCTGGCATGGACGATCGGTAACATGATCGGGCCCGGTATAGGCGCGCTGCTGGCACGGTTCGGGATCATGGGCCCGGGGCTGATGGCTGCGGGTTTATCGCTGATGACGATCCTGATCACCTTCTTTGTCTTTAAGGAGACCAATCCGTTGGTGAATGGCAGCGCAACCGCAGCGGAAATCAGGCATATACAGCAGCGAAAAGCGATCTCTTTTTCCTTGTTGAAGGAACACAATCCGCGGGTGCTGCTGATGCAGATCCTGACCAACAATATCTCCTTCTACATCTTTATCACAACGGTCTCGATCTTCGCGGCGGAGCGATTCCAGCTGACAACGGCACAGATCGGATGGATGATCACCTCGATGGGGGTGGTCAAGCTGCTGGTGCGGTTGTTCATTTTTAACCCGCTGCTTGGGGTATTTGGCGACGTGAAGACAGCGATGATCGGGTTCTCAGTATTCATTGGGTCCTATATCTGGCTGACACTGCTGAACCATTTATGGGAATACATGGCTGTATTTGTGCTGGTGGGGTTCGCAACATCATGCACTTTGCCGGTAATGACCGCACGCCTGAGCGGTAGTGTGGGCAAAGACAAACAGGGGGAAGTGATGGGGCTAAATACCGCCGCAGATAACGTGTCGCAGATCATTGGGCCGAGTGTGGGAAGTTACCTGATCTCGCTGCCAGTGAGTTATGCGTATGGCTTTTCAATGGTTGGTTTCAGTTTGCTGACCATCCTCTTCAGCACTATTCCCCTCAAAAAAGATCGAGTCTCCGGAGGTCATCCTATATAATTGAATTTATCGAGTATTACTAACGTGAGTCAGATGAAGGGAGCGAAAACACCATGTTCAAAAAGATTTTTGGTCCAAAAAAGTACGAAGCGGAAGGCAGTCCGGCAGCAGCCGCAGAACTGCGTACAGCATTGCAAGGTCTTTTTCCACAGGATGGCGAGGTCAATCAATATCTGACATTTGAAACCAACGATAAAGTACATGATGGCTTCGCTGCGGTATGGGAATATTTCATCACCGAAACGGATGAGGATAACTTCAACCAACACTATTGGATGACATATACGGTCTTTGTCGATATCCGACCGGATGAAAAAGCGGTCCACCTTAAGGCCAAACGGTTCGCGCGAAGCAAACGCCCTCCAAAAGGGACAAAGGTGCTGGATCCATGGTTCATCGGGATTGGAATTGGTGATGCAGTCACGATCAAAGAGGAATATTCAAAACTATTCAAAAGTTTCACCTCGAAGAAAAAACTGGAGCTCCTGGCAGAAAAAGCGAACAGCATGGGCTGGGACGCTTACATCTAAGGGTCCCTTTCCGCGCCGTTTGTGTGAAGCGGGGCGGGTTTTTTAGAGCGGTTGGCAGGTTGGGCAAAAATAAACGCTGCCCCCCATGTAACTCGCTTTTTGGATCAGATCGCCGCACAGATGGCACGGTTTGGTGACTGTGAGCTTACTGCAGCGCGTCTGATATGCGCCAGGCTGGCCGAACAAATCCACTTCCGTGTCACGGCCGCCGCTTTGCGCCATTTGCTTCAAAGTATGCTTGATGGATGTGAATAATTTCGTCCGCTGCTGCTGATGCAGATCAGCGATCCTGGTTTTCGGATGAATGCCGGCGAAATAAAGGATATCCTGAAGGACACCATTGCCAAGGCCGGGAATGCGCTGTTCGGTCGCGAGAAATGCCTTCGCGCTCATGGTCTGCGCATTCTGATCGATGCTGAGATTTTCAAAATAATTATCATCGAATATCTCTGATAACGGCGAGGTTTTTAAATCTGCCATTAGGTAATATTTATTTATGCCGCACCCCGAGGGGAAGGCAAGAATCCCGCCATACATCCGCACCGCTACCACCAGAGATCTTCCATCGTCGAACTGAAGAAGCAGCTGGTGTTTTGCCGGAAGCGGTGCGTCCTTTTCATACAGGCGTGGATAGGCGCCTTCCGATAAAACGATCAGGATATCATCAAGTTGTATCTCGATCATACCGCCCAGCGGCCGAGCAGATTGAAGCGTTTTCCAGTTTAGGAGCTGTGTGTATGCGGAAGGATCACCCTCATACCAGGCAAACTTATGGGGAGAGGCAGCTGCCTGGGATGCGACAACTTCTTTACCCGCCAGATGCTGGCTGATCTGGTGTGATATGTGGAACGCTTCAGGAATTTCGATCATTTTTTCTCCCGGTTTTTTTTATTCTTGACTTGCATATTATGGCATGGATTATGGTATAAACAGCATCATCAAACTATTAAAAAAATGGAGAAATATTGAGTAAGATAGGGAATATTCGGCGCGTCGTTTTAGACACACTGAAGCCAATGGAGCCGACCATTGTTGAAATGGCAAAGAGACTGAGCGTTGCGGATGGCGTTTCCTCGGTCAACATCAGCATCGCGGAAATCGACCTGAAGGTTGAGAACGCGAAGATCACGCTGGAAGGCGATAACATCAATTATGAAGTTGTGAGAGATGTGATCCAGGACATGGGCGGCTCAATTCATTCAATTGACGAGGTCGTCGCTGGCAAAGACATCATTGATGACGCCGCCACGCTGCAGGATTAATCCTGCCAATCCAAAAAAACCTAAAAACAATTAAGAAGATTCCCGCTTGCGCGGGAATGACAGATCAAGTAAGCAGGTCAGCATCCCTGCTTAAGATGGTTAACCAATATCAGACCATATAACATCATCCACCCGCGGTCAATAATCTTTCGTTTCTTATCGCTCCGGATTTAAAGGGGTCCATGCATCATCATTTTTCCAGTTCTGATTTTATTTTTTCAATGCGCCTTTATAATTATTTTGGAGAAACTAATCATGAAACCTATTCAAATCAAACCTGATATTTACTGGATCGGTGTGAATGACACCAGCACGCGCTTATTTGAAGGGCTGTGGTTGATCGAAGAGGAAGGGATTTCCTATAATTCCTACCTGGTCAAAGATGAAAAGACTGCCCTGATCGATCTATGCAAAGAAGTGTTTCAGGAGGAATACCTTGAAGATCTTTCTTCGCTGGTCGACTTAAAAAGCATCGATTACCTGGTGGTGAACCACATGGAGCCAGACCACTCAGGCGCATTGCAGGCATTCCACGCACGCGCGCCCCAGGCAACGATCCTGGCCACACAGAAAGCGGTTGAGATGCTGAAGGAGTTCGCGGGCATTACCGATAATGTGCAGGTGATTTCTGATGGGGATAGGCTGTCGCTGGGCGAGAAAGAGCTCGTTTTCCGCACCGCGCCAATGGTGCATTGGCCGGAAACAATGGTCACGTTTGAAACCACAAGCGGGGTGGTATTTCCATGCGATGCCTTTGGGGGATATGGCATCCTGTCTGATGGCATCTTTGATGATGACTACACGGATCTCAGCATGTTTGAACGCGAAGCGCTGCGCTATTTTGCCAATATCGTGGCCGCTTTCAGCAAGCCGGTGCTGAATGCCGCGGAAAAATTGGCAGACCTGCCGATCCAGATCGTCGCACCATCACATGGGCTGGTCTGGCGCAAATCACCGCAGCGGATCATTGATTTATACCTGAAATGGTCAGGATACAGCAAAGGGAAAGCAGAGAAAGCAGTGACGATCCTGCATGGCTCGATGTACGGGAATACAGCGGCTGTGCTGCCCGCGATCGAAGCAGGGCTGGTAGAGGCGGGGATGCCCTACAGCGCGCATGATATTACCACCACACATATCAGTTATATCCTGCCGGATTTATGGCAGAATCAGGGTGTGTTGATCGGCGCGCCGACCTATGAAGGGTCGATCTTTCCAACGATGGCAAGTGTGCTGCAAATGGCGGAGTATAAACGCATCTTTCATAAAGATGCCGCGTATTTCGGCAGCTATGGCTGGGGCGGCGGCGCGACGAGATACCTGCGCACAACTTGCGATCAGTTGAAATGGAATTTACATGATGAGTTTGAATTTATGGGAAAACCTTCTGAAGAAGACCAGATAAAAGCCAGCGCTTTTGCCTCAGGATTTGCCAAAAAGCTATGATCCAGCAATAAAAATTATAAAAGATTCCCGCTTTCGCGGGAATGACAAATGAGAAATCCGCCGCTTGGCGGATTTTTTCATGCAACCATTCTGCCAATATATCGTATGTATAAGTAGAAACAAAGTTATCAAATTATTTGGAGGTATTACAAATGGAACAAAGAAAAGGTTTTGTGGCAGGGATCCTGCTGATCCTATTGGGAGGATTCTTCCTAGCAGCCCAATTGATGCCGGAGATCTTCGGATATGTTTTCTGGCCTTTCATCCTGGTCGGCATCGGCGGTGTCTTTCTGCTTTCAGCACTGCTGACACGGACTGGCGGATTAGCCATCCCCGGCAGCATCCTGCTAGGATTAGGCGGCATCTTCTATTACCAGGCGATGACAAACGACTGGGCCAGCTGGTCCTATATCTGGACATTGATCCCGGGATTTGTGGGCTTTGGCGTGATCATCGCCGGCCTGCTCTCGCGCAGCGGTCCGCGTTTTGATTCGGGCGGACTGGTGCTGATGGCGATCAGCGCGATGGGTTTCCTGCTGTTCGGCGGAATGTTCGGATTGAACCTGGACGTGAACACCTTATGGCCAATCTTTCTGATCGGAATCGGTGTAATCACGCTATTCAGCGCCCTATTCCGTAAACACTAGTTTATACTTGAGGGATGGAAGACACATCTAAGCCATTTTCCATCCCTCAGACCACAATCGACTGGCTGCTGGACAGCCAAACCCCCTCCATTCGCTATTTCACATATAAAAACTTGCTGAACCGTCCGGACGATGACGCGATGGTCCAATCAACACGCACGCAGATTGGGAATGCAGATTACACGAAAGCTATCCTCGCCGAGCAAGACAAAGCGGGATTCTGGTACAACCCAAAACATTTTTACGGACCAAAATACCGCAGTTCGCACTGGGCGATGCTGCTGCTGAGCGAGCTGGGCGCAGCGCCAGAGATGGATGCGCTGCAAAAAGGGGCGGATTTCATGCTGCGGCGGATGGCGGAAAGCAAAGACACCTACTATTCGATCGATTCATACCTGGACAGCACGCAAAGCGGTTTCTGCTGTTACTGGGGCAACTGGCTGCGTTACCAGTTATACGCAGGCAATCATGACCACCCGCTGGTACAGCAAGTGATCAAGATCGTCAGCAAGGACGTGATGCGCCATGGCAGATGCGAATACAACAACCACCTGCCGTGCGCTTGGGGCGTGATCCGCAGCCTGTTCGGGCTGGCATTGATACCAGACGAAAGGCGAACCACGGAGACACACAATGCCATTAATGAAGGCAGCGCATTCATCCTGAACCAATTCGAACTGACACAGGCGAATTACCCCAACCCGGGCAAGGTGCACCCGTTATGGTTCAGGCTGAATTATCCGCTGTTCTACCAGGCCGATATCTTATTCACGTTGCGGGTGCTGGCAGAATTAGGCGGTTTGGAAAAAGCGAACGTAAAAAATGCACTCGCGTGGCTTGAGAGCAAACGCAAAGAGGACGGCACCTGGCGCGGCAGCAGCCCGTATAAAAGCCGCACACATCCATTCGTAAGCGGTATGGACGGACCCGAACGATGGGTGACACTGCAAGCGCTGACTGTACTGAAAGCAGCCAACCAGGGCGCACGATGATACAATCCTAGCAAGATGGGCACCCCACATTCTCTTGACCTCAATTCAGGCATTCTGCGGCTGCCGCAGTACCTGCCGGACGCAACCTTTGGGCAGGTGCGCAACCTGAGCGCGGAGCAAACCGCAGCGAGCGGGATGGAAGCTGTGGTGATGAACACATTCCACCTGATGCAGAAACCGGGGGCGAGCACCGTCAAATCGCTGGGTGGGCTGCACACGATGAGCGGCTGGAAAAAAGCGATCTTCACTGATTCGGGCGGCTTCCAGGCCTACTCTCTGATCCGGCAGAACGCACGTTACGGCAGCATGACCGATAACGGGATCGTTTTTATTCCGGAAGACAGCAAGCGAAAATACCAGCTGACTCCGGAGAAATGCATCCAGCTGCAGATGGGATTCGACGCAAACGTGATCTTCTGCCTGGATGACTGCACGCATATCGATGATCCGCTGGAAGAACAGGAGAAATCCGTTGCGCGCACCATCAACTGGGCCAGGCGCTGCCGGGATGAATTTGACCGGCTGACGGATGAAAAGCAGTCACAAAAAGCAGAGCGGCCAAAGCTATTTGGCGTTGTGCAGGGCGGCCAATCGGATGCGCTTCGCAAACGCTGCGCGGAAGCATTGCTGGAGATCGGATTTGACGGGTATGGCTATGGCGGCTGGCCGCTGGACGCGGAAAGCAACCTGGTGGCCGATATGCTGGCGCTGCTGCGCGAGCTGATCCCCACTGATTACGTGATCCATGCATTGGGGATCGGTCATCCGCCATTCATCGCGCGATGCACAGCGATGGGATACGGCATCTTCGACAGCGCGATGCCAACGCGCGACGCGCGCCATGGCCGCTTATACACCTTCAAGAAACAGGTGCCACCGCAGGCAATGGTGAAAGATGACACATGGTTTGGGTATGTGTATGTGAATGACAAACGCCATTACAAAACCTCGAAACCGATCGAGGAGGCGTGCGATTGTCCGACCTGTGAAAAGTATTCCCTCGGTTATCTGCGGCATCTTTTCAAATTGAATGACGGATTGTTTTACCAGCTGGCAACGCTGCATAACCTGCACTTCATGGCACGCCTGATGGAAAAGCTAACGGATGTGCTGCCGTGAAGAAGACCGAAACACAAGAGGTCGCACAATTGACCGCTTTTGTGCTGAAAAAGAAAAAATATCAGCAAATCGACGCGGGATTGATCGAGGAAATCACCCGTCTGGAATTGAACAAAGGGCGGAAACACAAGGAAACGCAGAAAGCGATCCTGGCAAAGCTGCATCAGATCGGCGCCGCTTACTTTGAGCAAGCGCCAGAATATGCGATGTGGGAGGGAGCGCTTTCAACGCTTGCTGATGATCTGCAAGCGCAAACGACGCGCGATTACTGCATCCGCTTGATGGCACACCACCATTCCACCCATGAGCGCCAATATATACTGGAGAATTTCTTCCAGGAAACACTGGCCGCGATCCAACCAATCCCATCCATTCTTGATCTGGCGTGCGGCCTGAACCCGCTGGCGCTGCCCTGGATGCCGATCGAACGGGAAGTTAAGTATTTCGGATGCGACATCTTCCGGGACATGACCAATTTCCTGCAGAATTTCGCCGATCATTTCCATATTCAGGGAGACTTCAAGACCTGCAATGTGTTCGATCTGCAGTTCCCACAAAAAGCAAAAGTGGCTTTCCTGCTGAAGACACTGCCGTGCCTTGAACAGGTGAAGAAAGGGTTTGTGCCAGAACTTTTGCGAAGTATTCCGGCGGAATATATCCTGATTTCATACCCGGTCAGCAGTCTATCCGGAAAGAGCAAAGGGATGCAGGAGAACTACACAGACCACTTCCACGCGCTGATTTCGGAACTCGGTTGGCCTTACCAGGCATTCACATTTTCAAGCGAGATCGCCTTCTTAGTCGAGAAGCAATAAATGGACGGAAAAAAAAGCCAGTCTGTGATCGAGAAAATCCTGCACGGAAAGAAATACCGTGAACTGGAGATCCCACAGGCAACAGTTGCGGACCTTCTCGAACAAGAGCTAAGCAAGGGCCAAAAGAAAAGTGAAACGGTGAAAGCGGTTAAAGCCAAACTGCATAACATCATCGCACCCTACCTGGACACACTGGATTATGCGGAAACCGGCAAGGCAATTGACAGGATCAATCCGCAGGATGGTGACGCAGAATTGAATGATGTGTGCCGAGAGATATTGAGCGCGCATGACTCAACGCGTGAGCGTCTTTCATATCACCTGGAATTCTTTTCTTACTTATTCAGCGGGATTGGACCAGATTGTAAGATCCTTGATCTGGCATGTGGATTAAACCCGGTTTTCCTGCCTCTGATCCAGCTACCCAAAGGGGTGGAATTTATCGCCTACGATATCCACGGTCCACGCGTTGCGCTGTTGAATCAGATCTTTCAAAAGGCAAATCTAAACGCGCAGGCGGTGAACCAGGATATCCTGGTCGAACCGCCAAGGGATGCAGCGTGCGCGGCATTTCTGTTTAAAGAAGCGCACCGCGTTGAAAAAAGAGAGAGCGGCGGAAGCCGGCGCCTGATCCAATTATTGCAGGCGCAGACCATTTTCATTTCACTACCGACGCACAACCTGAACGGACGCTTTGATCTGAGGGAGCGGATGGAGCGGCTGGTAGATACTGCCATCGATGGGATCGCTGACCTGATAGAGACAAAGGAATTCGCCTCAGAGATGGTGTTTATGGTAAGGAAGCGTGATGGGTAAGGAAGCGTGATGGGTAAGAAAAAGGTGGAGGCGCAAAGCCACACTGTGGATGCGTACGACTGGGCAAAAACGTATCTATCAGCGCGGGAATTTACCGAGCTCCTGGATTCGCTGCAAATCGAAATCCCGACCTCAGTGAGGATCAACTGCCTGAAAAGCAATCCGTCCGCCCTAATAGAACAACTTTCAAACAGGTATGGGTGGGAAACAGAAGCAGTTCCTTTTTGCAACAGCGGGTTTTGGGTGCGCGGAGGCGCAAGCGCGGCTAGCAGCACACTGGAACACCGCATGGGATATTACTATATCCAGGAGGCGGCCTCGATGCTGCCGGCTGAGTTGTTTGATTTGGATAGCATCCCGGAGCCGTTGATCTTAGATATGGCGGCCTCACCGGGCGGAAAAACAATCCACCTGATTGACAGAACCGGAGACGCGGGGCTTGTGATCGCTAATGATGCCAGCCGATCGCGCATTCCAGCGCTGCGGATCGTGCTGGAGAATTGGGGTGCGATCAAACAGGGTGTAACCTGCCAGCAGGGAGAATGGTTTGGATACGCACTGCCGGACACATTTGACGCGGTGCTGCTGGACGCGCCTTGCAGCATGCAGGGGTTGCGCAGCAGCGTATCACACACTTCCAGACCGATTAGTCAAAACGAGATCAGCGCGCTGGCTGAGCGGCAGGTGAACATGCTGGTGAGCGCGCTGCAAAGCGTGAAGACTGGCGGTGAGGTGGTGTATTCAACCTGCACCCTTTCACCACAGGAGAATGAAGGTGTGCTTTCTGCCGTGCTGGAACGCTATCCGCAGAGCATTGTGATGATCGATATCCAAGAAAGGTTACCAAAACCGGCAAACGGCATCGATCACATCGACGGTAAACCGCTTGCGAAAGAGATACAGCGGACAGCTCGGCTGTGGCCGCATATCTTTGATACAGCGGGATTCTTCTGCGCCAAGCTTATCAAGACAGCACCGATTGCAACACCTGAGGCGGGCAACCGGCAAACCAAGCAAAACAACAAGCGCACTTTCATCAATGATGATGATGCTGAGAGGATTGGACAGCAGATCGAAAAGCAATATGGTTTTGACCTGCCGGGGTTGATGCGCAGGCAGGGGCTGGGGGTGGCGATGGTTGGCGGGAACCATTTCCTGGTTGCGAAGGATCTGATGGGTGTGCAGGAAAACATGGCACTGGATTCCTTAGGCATGCCACTGGGGAAAACGCTGCCGGAAAGCTGGCAGCCTTCGCACGCGCTGGTGAGCCGGTTTGGCGACCAGTTCACACGCAATATTTTCATCCTGGATGATGCCCACCTGGCGCAATGGGAACGGGGAGAGGATATCCGCGGCGTGAGCTCCGCGCACATCCCCACCGGGACCGTGGTGGCGATGCGGGACACAGCCGGGCGCAACCTGGGGCGGGGAAAGATACTGAAAGACCGCATCAAAAACCAGCTGCCGACGCGCTTATTCTGAGAGACGCCTGTTGCTGTAACCATACAGAACCAGGGCGGGAAAGACAATCGCTGCAGTTTCCATTCGCAGAACGGTATCACCCAGCGAAACCAGCGAGAACGATGCGGCTTTAAATTGCGCAAGCTCCTGTTCCGAAAAGCCACCTTCCGTACCGATGAACAACCCCAATGATGGATCAGAATCATTTTTCAGAATTTCATTAAGGCGGATAGCGAGGGGCTGGACACCCTGCCCCACTAAAGCCACCAAAGCCGTGTCAAGCGCATACGCGCTTAAACCCGCAGTCACGATTTCTGAAAGCCGCTGGGGATGATGAAGGACAGGCAGTACAGCGCGGCCGCTCTGCTCCGCCGCCTCGCGGATGATGGATTCCCAGCGTGCGGCCTTCTTTGGCGGCAATTCTATTTCCTGCACGAGGGAGCGCTCACTGATGAATGGATGAAAGGCGGCTACACCTACCTCGGTGCATTTTTGCAGGATCCACTCGACCCTGTCGCGTTTGGAGAGCGGAAAAAATAGCGCCATCTGCAAGGGAACCCGCACCGGACTTTCACCGATACGCAATATTTCTGCAGAAAGCGATTCATCGAATGGATTTAAACACACCTGGTAGGCCCTGCCCTCTCCATCGAGCACAGTAACCTGGTCGCCGGGCTGCAGACGGAGGACATGCACGATCTGATGCGCTATATCGGGCGGAAAGACGACTTTTCCTGATGACGGGTCGATATGGTTAAGAAAGAAGCGCAGATCTGCCATCATTGTATGGAATCTCTACCAGCGATGACGACGGTGAATTCACCGCGCAGTTTTTGTTCCGCATAAAGCGGAATCAGCGCGGATAAAAGGCCGCGATCGACCTGCTCGAATTTTTTAGTGAGATCATTGGCCACCGCCGCCGGGCGGTCGCCATACACTACCAACGCATCCTGCAGGAAAGCATGCAGGCGATATGGGCTTTCATAAAATATGAGGGTATGCGGTGAATCCGCATCAACTGCCAGGAAACGCTGGCGGGCGCTGGACTTGCGCGGCGGAAAACCGCGGAAGGTGAAGGCATGCACAGGCAGACCGGAAAGGACGAGCGCCATGATGAGCGCGGTGGGCCCGGGCACAGCTGATACTTCCATACCATGCTCGAGGGCGGCACGCACGAGGGTGAAACCAGGATCGGACACGGCCGGGGTGCCGGCGTTGCTGACCAGGGCGACATCGCGGCCCTCCTTGAGGAGACCGAGGATGCGCGGAAGGTTTTTTTGCTCATTTTGTTCAAAGAAGGATATCTGGGGTTTGCTGATCTCAAAATGCTTGAGCATGATCCCCGTCTTGCGGGTATCCTCGCTGACGACCCAATTGACCGCGCGCAAAGTGTCCAGCGCGCGCAGGGAGATGTCTCCCAGGTTACCGATAGGGGTGGCGACGATATAGAGCATAAGGTAATTTAACCACAAAGAACCATATTGAAATGTTTTTTCATATTGCCAACAGTCTATACAAACAATAATAATGTCTATATTTAGATCAGAATATCATATTTCTTTGTAAAAATATTTCTAACCACTCTATCACCTTGGCCTAACCATCTCGTTGTTTTTATCTCTCCGCCAATCAGGTTGATTCCACCTAAAAGGATGAAGCAAAATATTCCGTTTCCTGTCTTTCCTTTGTATATATCAAAATTTGATATTCAAGAGTATTTTTAAAGATCACAATAAATCCCTTCAAGTTAGTTTCATCCAACCAATCAGATTATCATGGGATATTCCTCGGGGAATTTATTGAAAAATCAATTTTTCTGGGAAATAAATATTTTTCGAAGACGTCTTGAACCACTTAGTTTTTTATTGCACGAAACATGCTATTTGTGTATCCGATGTAATTAATTACCCCCTTAATCAATATATAATTATATTAGCAATTAATCCTTAGCAAGGAATGAACCCAAATAGGATTCTATAATTATGCAGGAAAAATTCGCTCAATTATTTCGAAAGAAAAAATTTGATTTCAGTGTCAGATCAGCAATTTTTTCGATAACGATGCTTTTTTTTCAAATATTTCTTGGCTATTTAATATATATATCTGGCGGGACACAATCCGTTCTGCCGCAATTAATGTCCATTACTGTGACCATTGCTGGTTTATGGTATGGCGTTGATGCGGGTGTTTTCTTTGGGATTACAGGTGGAATCATTTTAGGCCCATTAATCCCTTTGGATACAACGCAAGGGATACCCCAGGAGGAATTAAACTGGTTAATTCGCATGGTTTTTTTAATCTCCACCGGCGGAATTATCGGATTATTCAAGAGTAACATTGTTGATTTTTTTGAAGAAAGGGAATTGTTACTAAAAACGGATCAATTTTCATCCCTACCCAATCGAGATGCGTTTACTCAATACATAAATGAAAGTGTAGAAATAAATGAGCCGTTTTCAGTTGCCATGGTTGAGATTAGGAATCAAAGAAAAATTGTTTCCGTTCTTGGATTCCAATTCTTTCAGGACATTCTCAATCAGGTAATTGCTGAGATTCGTAGGATAGCTCCTACTTGCAGTTTGTACGCTATTCAAATCGATACGCTTGTGGTCATTTCTTGTGATGATATTGATATCATTGCAAAACAAATCGCTTCATATTTTAGCCAACCATTAGCAATCAGGGGCATTCCAATTTTATGTGAAATAGCTATTGGCATTGTATACTATCCAAAAAACGGAACAACTGCCACCGGCTTAATAGAAACAGCATTTTTAACATTAGATCAAGTTCGAGCGTCAAATAGGCTGATTGGTCTCGCGCCTGATCCTAAAGTAATTGGAATATCACCGTTGGAATTGGTCAGCAAACTTGATCAGGCATTGGAAGATGGCCAAATTGATTTTGAATATCAGCCTATCGTTGATTCAAGAACAGGGAAAACTGCATTTTTAGAGGCATTAATACGGTGGAATCACCCCAAATATGGGATTATCTCACCCCTAAAATTCATCAATTTTTTAGAATCTACAAATCTCATAAATAAATTAACATACTGGAGTATTCAAAGAAACGCATCCCGAATGATGTTTTTTGAAGGATTGGGTATCGATCTAAGGATCTCAATCAATATTTCTCCCTCCAACCTTCAACAGGAAAATTTTGTTGATGAAGTAGAAAGCATTATCCGCAACGCAGGAATATCCGCAGATAGGTTTTGCTTCGAAATAACAGAGAGGGGGTTGATTACTGAATACGATCAAATTATTGAAAACTTGGTTCGTTTGAAGGGGTTGGGCATTTATCTTTCTCTCGATGATTTTGGAACAGGTAACACAAGCCTTAGTTCCTTTTCAAAAATCCTATTGCATAACATTAAGTTAGATAGGTTCTTCATACAAGACCTCAATTTCAATGATATTAATGTGGAGATACTAAAAGGTATAAAACAGATCGCCAATAACATAAATATTAAAGTTGTGGCTGAAGGGATCGAGACCCAGAGTGTCTTAGATGTATTGAACGATATTGGTGTGGATTATTTTCAAGGATATTATATAGCTCGGCCAATGAATTTTTCTGCGATTAAAACCTGGTTACGAGCCAACAAATAATTTTTATTCTTTTCCTTTTTCCGCAATCGAACTATTCCGAAATGGCAACAAATTCCAGGTAGCATTGAATTTGGCGCCAAAACGGAATATTTGTCAATGACTTTCAATTGTTCTAACGGCGAGAAATCAGTAACAGTACTGCGACCAAGGCCAATATAACTAAAAGGATCATCCAATTTACTTCAATAAAATCGCCTAAAGCTGCTAATGGACCTACTTGGGTTTCCTCTTCGTTTTCATCTGCACTTGTTCGAAAAAATCCAAAAAAACCATCTGACATACTTCCGTCGCCATTTCCGCCATTATTAACACCACTGCCACCATTATTGTCACCACTGCCACCACTGCCACCATTATTGCCACCACCTCCATTATCTCCATTAGAGTCACCATCGCCGGAAAGGTCAACTTCTACGGCGGCTCCTACACCACCTAAATTTACACCAGCACTCACGCTTGGGTCTTCGGGGTCAATCTCCAATGTCACCTGTTGAGCGTAATCATCAACCCCACTTTCGACAGCTATTGTATTTGTTGCCAGACCGATACTGGTAATACTAACCACCAAAATTGCAGCCATTATGGTTGCAGTTAGCTTTATGATTCTCATGGTTACTCCTTTCAGTAAATAATAATATAGGCGATTACACTGCAAGCTTTATTGTTTTGCCAGGTTATTGAAAAAGAGGATTGGTGCTGCCTGAGGGTTGTAACCAGATAATTTCCTGTAAATCCCTATCGTTTTTCCATAAAATCTAATATCATCGTATCACCTGTGAATTGTCGCTCATATTAACAAAATATTAATAAGATCGATTTGGATATAATTTATCCGATTATAGACAGACGATCATCAACGCGATATAATCAGCGCGAGGTAAAAAATGAGCAAACAACCCACCCGCAACCGCGTCAACCCGGAAGTGATCGACACGACACCGATCCGGCGGCCAAGCTGGATCAAGGTGCGCGCGCCAGCGGGCGAGACATACGAACACATCAGGGGAATGATGCGCAGCAAAGCATTGCATACCGTGTGCGAAGAAGCCAACTGCCCGAATATGGGTGAATGCTGGGGCAGCGGCACAGCCACCTTCCTGATCCTGGGTGACATCTGCACACGGCGGTGCGGGTTCTGTGATATCAAACACGGCAAACCGCTGCCAATCGACTGGGACGAACCGGAACGCGTGGCGCAGGCGGTGAAAGCAATGAATCTGCAGCACGCCGTGATTACGAGCGTGGACCGTGACGATGACAACCTGGGCGGGGCGAAGATCTTCGCGCAGGTGATCAAGCGCATCCGGGCGGTGCATCCGGGTTGTTCGGTGGAAGTGCTGATCCCTGATTTCCGCGGTGAACGAGAAGCGCTGCAGATCGTGATGGATGCGCGGCCGGAGATTCTGAACCACAATCTGGAAACGGTGCCGCGTCTTTTTTCGGCAGTCCAAGCATCCGACATACTGGAATGGTCGCAAGCTGTTCTGCAGGGGGCAAAAGAGATGGATGCTGATGTTCTCACCAAATCCGGCATCATGCTCGGCCTGGGCGAGACGCTGGACGAGGTGCGGGAGGTGATGCGCATGTTGCGCGAATGGGATGTGGACATCCTGACGATCGGGCAGTACCTGCAGCCAAGCCGGCAGCATCTGCCGGTGTCCAAGTACTACGAGATGGATGATTTCGAAGGGTTGAAGACATTCGGCCTTTCGATCGGGTTCCAGTGGGTTGAGAGCCAGCCGCTGGTGCGGTCGTCATACCACGCAGCAGAGCAGGTACGGGCACTGAGCAGCGTACATAAAGACCTCTATGGCAGCCAACAAGTGGAGTAGACCTTGTGGTGATTGCGACCAATGTGACACGCTTGCTGGAGGCGAAGGGCATCCCCTATCGCGGATTGGAAATCCCCAACAAGAAAATGAACGCGCTGGAAGTGGCGGCCTATCTCGAGGTTTCGCCTGAAACAGTGTTTAAAACGATCGTGGCGGAACGGGAAAAACAGGGCAAAGCGATCTTAGCGCTGGTGCCGGCCACCGGCGAGGTGGATTTGAAGAAACTGGCCAAAGCAGCCGGGGAGAAAAAGGTGGCGGTGACGACACTGGAAAATGCGGAGAAACTGACCGGGCTGCGGGCGGGCGGCATCTCACCGCTGGCGCTGCTGCATAAGAGATTTGAAGTTTACCTGGACACAAGCGCTTTAGATTTAGATGAAATCATTATCTCAGGCGGGCAATGGGGATTACAGATCGCGATAGCACCGCAAGACATGATGGCGTTGACACGGGCACTCTGCGAAGATCTCACATAATATACCCATCCAATTTTGATTTAGACCTGATTTTATATCGAAAAATCTCTTGATTTGGATTTTTTCCTTCACTTTAGGTCAAACCCGACCCATCGGATATTCTTTTCATCATGAAAACGGCCCGCCATCACACCTAATGCTTCTTTGTTATTGTCAATGAGGATGAACTCACGTCCGAATTCCAGACAGGCAGCACCAGTAGTGCCTGAACCGGCAAAGAAATCGAGCACAAGTCCGCCGGGCAAGGATGAAGCCTGGATGATGCGGCGCAGGATGCCGAGCGGTTTCTGGGTGGGATAGCCGGTTTTCTCATGGCTGTTAGTGCCAACGATGGTGTGCCACCATGTATCGGTGGGAAGTTTGCCGCGTTCGGCTTTTTCTTCACTCACCAGACCGGGCGCCATATATGGGATGCGGGCGATGTCATCGTAATTGAATATGTAATTCCCGGGATCTTTGGCGTACCAGAGAATATTGTCATGCTTGGCAGGCCAGCGTTTTTTGGAGCGGCCGCCAAAATCATAAGCCCAGATAATCTCATTCAGGAAGGCGTCACGGCCAAAGATTTGATCAAGAAGGATCTTACAGTAGTGTACCTCACGGTAGTCGATGTGAAAATAGATGCTGCCGTTGGGCGCGAGCAGACGATGGGATTCGCGCAGGCGCGGTTCGAGGAAGGCGAGATAATCATCAAACTGATCGCGGTAACCCTGCTCACCCAGCACCTCGGTTGTGTAGCGCTTGCCCTGAAACCCGGTGCGGTCGCCCTGGTCAGATTCAATTGTGCGCAGCTGCTGGCGGGATTGCATTCTGCCGGTATTAAAGGGCGGGTCGATGTAAATCAGCTGAATCGAATCAGAAGGAAGAGACTGTAAAATCTCAAGATTATCACCAAAATAGATAGTGCCAGCCATGGGCTAACCCGCCATTCCCTGAAAACCAGCCAAAAGGAAAGTGAAAGCCAGGTAGATAAGGTAGGCGGCGCAGATGCTGATCAGCCCGGCATAAACTTTATCGGTGATAAACTTGCGGCCGCCACCGACAACGGTGGAAAGGGTGAGGTTCCAGAGGAAGTCGGCGCTGATATGGCCAAAGAAGAAACCGGCAACGATCACCCAGCCGACCGCTTTGGCCTGGAGGAGAAAGACAGCGGCGGCTGTCATCCACCAGGCATACCAGAACGGGTTGCTGAGCGAGGTAAGAATGCCGAGCCCCATCAGGCGGACAGGGGAAATGGCAGATGCGTTTTCCGTGTTGGCGGGCAGGACCATGTTGCCCTTGAAGACATCCGTAAACATGCTGACCGCCATATACAGCAAAAGCAGCCCGCCGAGGATGGCGATGATAATCTGCGCGATGGGCGCTGCGAGCATTGTTGAAAGACCGAGAGTAATGAGGACGACCATAAGCAGTTCAATAATGGCATGGCCGATGGAGACGAGCAGACCGGTTTTCCAGCCAAGGCGCGGGGCCTGGCTGATGATGGCGGTGGTGACGGGGCCGGGGGTGAGGACGGCACCGATGGCCATGCTGAATGAGAAAAGATAAACCGCGATGAATGAATGGGTGGGCATGAGCATGGTGACAATTTTAACACAGAGGGTTTAGAGAAGATTCCCGCTTTCGCGGGAATGACAATTAAGGAGAGGGCGGGATTAGCGCCCTCTGCTGACTTTAATTCATTCTATTCCATCGGGTCGGTCCAGTAGCTGGCCCGGTCAACATTGATGGTGAGGTTTTCGGTATGGTCACGGTTGATGAACAAACCGAAGAAGCCTTCCATATAGGTATCGTCGATAAACTGCTCGACCAGTTCACCATTGATGTAAAGCGTGATGGAATCATCAACGAGCATGACGCCCAACGTATTGACGGCATCCTTACCCTTGATGATGAATTCATTTCCCTTGGGATAACGCAGCCAGGTGGTTTTGCCATTTTGTCCTGAGAGGCCATCCCAGACACGAAGACTATACTTGCCATCGCAGGTGATACCAAAGAAATAACCTTGGTCGTAGTTGACCTGTTCAGGGACACGGAAGACGAGGCCATAGCCATCACTGGTGCTGCAAGCGCCCATCTTGACCTCTGTCTCGATGTAGGCATCGCCAAGGACGGGGGTGGAGGCGATACGCCAACCCATGACCTCAGACAACGCCTGTAAACGCAGGGTGCCATCATCATACGCGGCAGACATATACTGATCGGTTGCAAGGTTCCAGTAGTACTCACCAGGCTCCATATCATCCTGCCAATCAGCTTCACCGAGAAAGACGCCGGGATCATCGGATTCAACCACCGGGGTCTCATCCGCATCCGCATCATCATCTGCTTCAGGCGTTTCATCCGCCTCAGTTTCTTCTTGCGCTTCGGGTGTTTCCTCTGCTTCAAGGTCTTCCTCAGGGATAAGGGTGTCTTCGGGCTCGGGTTCTTCGGTTTCAACAACCTTAGGCTCTTCTGTGACAACGGCAGTCACTTCCTGCTCAACAGCCGGCTCTTCAACCTGGTCCTCTGCCAGCAATTCACCGACTCGTTGTTCGAGATAGGCATCTTTCGCTTCCTCGAACCGTTCAGCCAGCGCACAACCTGAAATGAGAAAGGCGCCGACCAGCATTAAGGCAATGATTCTTTTATTCATGATTTCTTCTCCTTTTCTAACACGTTATGACTTGTATCCAATCTGGCGCAGAAAATCTTTTCGCCAGGCAATATCATCCTGTGATTCAATCCCTTTTGGAGATTCACCATCGACAACACCCAGCACCGCCCTGCCCTGATTGCTTTCGGCGACAAGCACTTCAACCGGGTTGGCGGTGGCGCAGTAAATGGCACACACTTCCGGGACCATCTTGACCGCATTAAGAACATTGATCGGGAAAAAGCCCTCAGCCAAGAAGATGAAGAAGCTGTGGCCAGCCCCGACTGCCAGGGCGTTATCCTGGGCCAGTTTGATCATGGCGTCATCTGTTCCAGACCAGCGCACGAGGCATTTGCCAGACGCTTCGCAAAACGCGATGCCAAACTTGATGCCGGGCACTGTATTTACCATTGTTTCATGCAGATCTTCAACAGTCTTGATGAAATGCGACTGGCCAAAGATGAAATTGACCATTTCCGGCTTCTCTATTCTTACTGCACTTAATTCCATTCAAACTCCTTAAATACACTATACCTTCGATAAGGTGATATTTATATTGCAAGTTTAATACCAATTCTGGTTTTTATCATCTTCCTGATATTATTCTATACAAAAAACCGGGAAATCACTATAAGGTAAAATAAAGCACAATTTGAAAGGACTTATCCATTGTTTGAAATCGTATTTCTCGGCACATCCGCATCCGCGCCATCTGCCCACCGCGGGCTGCCAGCGCAGGTGATCAAACACAATGAACACCGTTTCCTGCTGGACTGTGGAGAAGGAACCCAGCGCCAAATCCTGAAATCGGGGATGGGATTCCGCAAACTGAACCGGCTGCTGATCACGCACGGCCATCTCGATCATATCCTCGGGATTGGCGGTTTGCTTTCGACATACCTGCGCTGGGAGGCGATGGACAGCTTGGAGATCTATGCCGGCCGCAGCGCGCTGGAACGCATCCACGACCTGATCTTCAATGTAGTCATTCGCGGGGTTAGCCCGCCCTTCCCGATCAATCTGATCCCGGTAGAAAACGGGCTGGTAATCGAAGAAAATGATCTGACCATTCGCGCTTTTCCGGTGCAGCATCGCGGGCCTGGATGTTTTGGATATATATTTGAAGAAAAAGGGAAACGCCCTTTTTTAGCCGAGAAGGCGGAAGCCCTGGGTATTCCACAGGGGCCATGGCGGCGCGACCTAGTCAATGGACAGGATACCACCCTGCCTGATGGGCGCAAAATCCAGGCGGATGAGATCCTGGGCGACTATGAAAATGGCACAAAGCTGGTGGTGGTTGGTGATAGCGGCGAAACAGAATCGCTGCTGCCGTATGCCGAAGGCGCAGACGCGATCATCTGCGAAGCGACATACCTGGAAGAAGAAGCCGAAATGGCTGCCCAATTCGCACATCTGACCGCCAAGCAGGCAGCAGAGTTTGCTGTTCGCGCAGGAGCCAATCATCTATACCTGACGCATATATCCAGACGCTACCGCGAAAAGGATATTGAAAAAGAAGCGCAAATGGTCTTTCCAAACGCGATTGTCGCCCGCGATCTGGATACTTACCAGATCAAGAAGTAATCACAAATTTTTACAAATTTAATCCGGTTTGACATAAACAAGCCCGTATGTTATAAACGGAGCGATTAACAATTGAATGCCCTAAAAGGTTCTCTTATCCAGAGAGGTGGAGGGACCGGCCCTATGAAACCTCGGCAACCGGTAAAAATGTAACAACATTTTTCCATGGTGCTAACTCCGGCAGATGATTCTGGAAGATGAGAGGTACTGCAACGATTTTTGCGACTGCCCCTCTCTTCACAGGGGCAATTTATTTTAAACGGAGGTTTTTTCTAGATGAAAACAATGATGAAAGCGGAAAAGTATCTGTTCACATCCGAGTCGGTGACCGAAGGCCACCCGGATAAATTATGCGACCAGGTCAGTGATTCCGTGCTGGATGCCTGTTTCGCACAGGACCCACTTTCCCGGGTGGCCTGTGAAACAGCAACCAAGACCGGCTATGTGATGATGCTGGGTGAGATCACCACCAATGCGCAGGTCAATTATGACCAAATCGCGCGTGATACGATCAAAGAGATCGGATATGATGACACGGATAAGGGTTTTGACTATAAGACATGCGGCGTGCTGGTGGCCCTGTCGCAGCAATCTGCAGACATCGCGCTGGGTGTGGACACCGCCGCAGAAGCCAAAAGCGGGCAAATGAGCGACGCAGAGATCGAGAAAGTCGGCGCTGGCGACCAGGGGATGATGTTCGGTTTTGCCTGCCGGGAAACACCAGCTCTGATGCCGATGCCGATCTATCTGGCGCATAACCTCACACGCCGGCTGGCTACAGTGCGTAAGGATGGCACGTTGGAATGGCTGCGCCCGGACGGTAAGAGCCAGGTGACGATTGAATATCACAAAGGTGAACCAGTGCGCGTGCATACAGTGGTGATCAGCACGCAGCACGCACCCGAGATCTCACAGGCCGACATCCGCGACGCTGTCATCGAACATGTGATCAAACCTATTATCCCGGAAGGGATGCTGGATGCAAACACGGTTTATCACATCAACCCAACCGGGCGTTTTGTCACGGGCGGACCAATGGGTGACGCGGGACTGACCGGGCGCAAGATCATCGTTGACACATACGGTGGGATGGGCCGGCATGGCGGCGGCGCTTTTTCTGGAAAAGACCCGACAAAGGTTGACCGTTCTGCGGCGTATGCCGCACGCTGGGCGGCGAAAAATGTTGTCGCGGCAGGATTGGCTGACCGATGCGAGATCCAGGTTGCGTATGCGATCGGCGTGGCACACCCGGTGAGCGTGAATGTGGAAACGTTTGATACCGGAAAAATTGCAGATGAGAAGATCGCTGCACTTGTGAATGAAACTTTTGACCTGCGCCCCGGCGCGATCATTGGTGACCTGAACCTGCGAAGACCGATCTACCGCAAGATAGCGGCTTATGGTCATTTTGGGCGGGATGACCTGGATTTGAGCTGGGAAAAGACAAACAAAGCCGACGCGCTGAAGGCCGCGGCAGGGATATAAAAAAATCAGGGCTGGAAAATTCCAGCCCTTTTCTTATTCAATTTCCTGATCATCGCTAAAATCAAGGACCGGGCGTACCCCCGTCCCGTCCGTGGGGGCGCCAATGATCTCCTTTTCCTCAAGGCGGTCGATCATGCGGGCAGCGCGTGTGTAACCAATCTTAAGCTTGCGCTGTAAGAGGGAAACTGAGGCACGTTCTTCTGCACGAACAATACCGATCGCGTCAGGTAAGAGCGGATCCTCATCCGGATCTGGTGCTTTATCAAACAGCGGCACCTGTGTAAGCGTTGCGTGGTTATTAACGATTTGCCGTGGATTTTCTTCAATCGTACTTTCTGCGGCAGGCATGGCATCTTTCGAACCATTTAATGCCAGATCTTGCTGGGTCCAATATCGCACCAGCTTGCGGATCTCATGATTACCAAGGAAGACGCCCTGCAGACGCTTTGGAGCGGCTGCATCCGGTGCCTGGAAGAGCATGTCACCAAGGCCAATCAGGCGTTCTGCACCCGGTTGGTCGAGGATGACGCGTGAATCCATCAAGGAAACAACTTTGAACGAAATGCGCGCGGGGAAATTCGCTTTGATCATACCAGTGATGACATCTACCGAAGGACGCTGGGTTGCAATGATGACATGGATGCCGGTGGCGCGGGCGAGCTGGGCAAGACGGTTGAGATTGCGCTCAGTTTCCTCCGGCGCGAGCATCATCAGATCCGCCAGTTCATCGATGATGACAACAATATACGGTAATTTATTGGGATGCTGCGCGTTGTAATCTTCAATGTTGCGCGCGCCAACCTCAGCAAACTTTTTATAGCGGCTGTCCATCTCGCGCGACATCCATTGCAAGGTGCCTACCACCTTCTCTGATTCGACAATGACCGGTGTGAGCAGATGCGGGATGCCATTGTAGCCGGTCAATTCAACACGTTTGGGGTCTACCATCACAAAACGCAGTTCGTTGGGAGTATGGTCCATCAGCATGCAATTAATAATCGCGTTAATGCAGACCGATTTACCTGAACCAGTCGTTCCGGCAATGAGCAGATGAGGCATCCCACTCAGATCAACGATAACCGGTTTGCCGGCGACATCTTTGCCCAGCACAAATTTTAGGAATGCCTGATTTTTCTGGAAAGTCTTGCTTTCCATGCCCTCACGAAGTGTGACTAATTCCGCTTCAGCGTTCGGCACTTCGATGCCAATATAGCGCCGTCCGGGGACAGGCGCCTGAACGCGGATGCGAGGGGCTGCCATGGCCAGGGCGAGATCATCAGTAAGTGAAGTGATCTTGTTCACACGCACACGCATAGGGCCTTTACGTGTCTCGACAAAATCTGGTTCGATGCCAAACTGGGTGAAAGTTGGGCCACGATGAATCTCAACCACATGCCCGGGGGCATTAAAAGAGGCGAGCGTCTCTTCAATAATTCGCGCCCGTTCTTTATCCAACCCTTCAGAAACAGCTGTTTTAGTCACCGGATCAAGGATTTCTGCGATTGTTGGCAGCTGCCAATTGATACGGTTCTCGGCAGCGTGATAGATCTTCTCGATCGTCACACCATCAGGCAATCCATTTTTTTTCGCTGTTTCCTGCCGGGCTGGTGTTTTCACATCTGGTTTAACGCTAGTAAGCGGTTTTTTCTGTTTTCCATCGAAGGTTTGAAATCCTTCCGGTTGATAGGTGTTTTCTGGAAAAGTGATCTTTTCCTGTGGATCTTTCCCTGCGGCAGAAGTAGCTGCTCTGGTAACCTTGCGGGTTGTTTTCTTAAGAGAACGCCCTGTTTCAGATACGCTGTGCGTGGCTCCTCGGAAGAGATCAGGGATTGAAACATCAAATGTAAATGCCAGCGCGACCAGCGCCCAAGCGAGCAAGACAACAAAGGCACCCCAATAACCAAGCGCAACGACAAGCAAGCGTTCAAACACAGCACCGAGATAACCGCCACCTGCACCGGCTTGCGCCAATTCCCAACCGCCATCATCCACCCAATGCATCCAGGTAAGAATATTCAGATAAATGAAAATCACACCCAATAAGCGTTCCAGCGAAAGCATGGGGAAGCGTTTTTCGTTACGGAAAATGAGCCAGATTCCGATGATGAATAAAACAAACGGAAAAATGAACGCTCCCAATCCTGCGATCCAGGACATGATCTGCAACAACCAGCCAGTAACCGCTCCACTGGATTTACCGAAAAACCCGAGCAGAAGGACCACGGCTAGGATAAGCAATAATGCGCCAATAATGTCTGTTTTTCGTTCCTTCGAGATCTTTGCCAGTTGCTTTCCCACCGTTGAGGGTCTGCGCCGGGATGACGTTTTTCGTGAGGTTGCGCGCTGAGAAGAAGAACGTTTCTTTGATGTAGATCGTTTGGCCATAATTTCCCTTAAAACCGAATAATTGTTCTAATTATAGCACCTTGATTTAGTGAACCGAACGCCGATAGCGCCGAATAAGAAATGCGATCAGGGCAGAAAGCAGGGCTAAGGATAACAGGATGATCTCGATGATGAGATAGGATAACATCAGCTGCGGTTTGATTTGCGCTTTTTCGTCGAAAGAACGGTCTGTATCATCCACCCGTATTGAACCTTGCTGTTCGTATGGTGCGATACCAAGGATTGGGCCGCTATCCTGAACGCGCGTTGACTCCAGCATAACAGAATCCAAAGCCGTTGCATCTTCCATGGTTTCGGAGGATGCTGCATCAATCAGATCGGGTTCGCCCACGCGGATAGAAATATCCGGAAGGATCCGCTTGGGAATTTGGGCAATCCCCTCTTCAGCACTCCCACCGCCGCCCATACCCATCCCATATGGGGCGGGTTGAAATTCGAAAGGCTTTAATTGTGGTTCTTCTGCCGGGGCAGCCATCGATTCTGCTGCTGGTGCTTCCTGCATCGCCACGCTTTCCATCATTGCCTCCGGGGGTGCCATACGCATCGGTTGAAGAAGGTCGGCCGCTAACACCACAATGAGCACAGCAGCAGAGACTCCTGAAAGTATGCGCAGGCTATTGACCAGCCAACTGGAACGGTTAGCAAGCGCTTCCTGGCGTGTGAGCGTATATTGGCGTGGCACCTTGCGGATTGGGAGCAATCGCAATAAGGATTTTGTGTTACGCAGGTTTTCAAGTGTTTGCACCATCTGCGGTTCGGATTTAAGCAGCAAATCCGCTTCATTCTTTTCCTTGTCGGACAATTCACCATCCAGATATGCAGAAAGAAGCTGCCACTGTTTGCTGGTTAAATTGAAAGTGTTATTCACTGCATGCTCCCATCATTAAGACGGTATTTATCAGGTAAAAGTTCCGAAAAACCGTGCAGACAGCGCTGGATCTTTTCACGCGCGCGTGCCAACCGGCTGCGGACTGTGCCAATTGGGGCGGCGGCAGCCTGCGAGGCTTCCTGATAATCCATTCCCTGCACATCAACCATGATCAACACTGCTTTGAACTGTGACTGAAGCTGGTCGATACAGCGCTGGATCGCATCTTCGAGCTCTTTGCTGTGGATAAAATCTTCTGGAAGGTCGCCGTTATCACTAAGCCAAACCGGGTCTTCGTTCTCTTCACCGCTTTCAGGATCAATCGGATACAGCGGTTGATCAGGTTTGCGTTTTACGCGGCGTAATTCATCATAGCAATTATTCGAAGCAATGCGCAGTAACCAGGCGCGAAAAGAACCACCACGAAAAGAGTTAATATGCCGGTAGGCACTAATAAATGTATCCTGGGTGACATCGTCCGCCAGCATGGTGTCACTCATCATACGGCAGGCAAGGTTATAGACCTGGGTCTGGTAGTGAAGGACAAGCTGGTTAAATGCGTCCAAATCCCCTTGTTTCGCCCGGAGAATTAATTCAGATTCTTCCATCATTTTCTCATTACAACTAAGTGGATTATATCGCAGGGAAATTAAGTGGAGATCAGGTTTGCATTCCTGAAGATTTAATTCTACACTTATACCATGGAGATCACTTTCAGCAGATTCATCGGTGTGGAGGTGAGGGCGGATAAAGATTATCCATTCACCTATTCCGCCATCGACGCTGAACTGAATGTGCGTGCACTGGGAAAAGGCGACATTCAAGATGTGTTCGCTTTCCTTGCAGGCCAAAGGAACGTACTCGCCGCGATCAATTCACCCCTGACGACCAACAAGGGATTGATCAAACGTGAAGAGATCCGCAAGCGGCTCTCACCAAAATCCCACCTGGGGCACTGGGCCAACCTGCGGCTGGTGGAATTTGAACTGCTGGAGCGTGGAGTTAATATTCCCAAAACGCCGGATTCCATTGACCACAGCCCGCGCTGGATGAAGCTGGGATTCCGGCTGTTCACAGAGCTGCGCAAACTCGGTTACGCAGACCACCCGCATGCCAGCGCTGAACGGCAGTGCTTTGAATGCCAGGGGGAAGCCGCCTTCTGGCAGCTGCTGGGGCATGTGCCGCTGACAGCTGACACGCTGGAAGGATGCATCCAGCGGCAGGTTGTGCTGAAACTTACCGGGCTGCAGGTACCGGACGCGATGAACTTCTTCACCGAGATCACGCGCCATAAACTGCTGCAGAACCAGCTTCCATTGGATAAGATCTACTCGGCGGGGGAACTGAACGCGCTCGCCGCGGCATACACGGCCTTCCTGTGCACCAGCGAAGAAGATAGGACGATCCAGATCGGGGATGAGGAGGAAGGCGTGATCATCCTGCCGAAGGACGCCGTCATCACCCAAGCAGGACAGCAAAAGCAGGCGGGAACACTGTAAGCAAATTTGGCAAACTGATGGGCGGGGTATGTGGTGCAGCCAGCCAGGGAAAGCAGGATGAGGCATGCGCCGGAGAACGGCAGCGGGGAAAATGAGGGACATGCAATGTGGGATGACGCAGAAAAAAAGCACAGCCGAGCGGTAGAATGGTCCACGAAACAGGCAGGCGTGAGGATGTTCAGCAGGCAGCGCAGGGGGTGTGAAACACTGAAAGGTGTATAATAAACTAGAGCACTTCATTTTCTTGCCAGCGCGGCTATGAGATAAAAAGGGCGGCGGGCTTTACAAAATGGGGGCAATCCATTCGAGGAGATATCATTCAATGAAGAAGAAGCAAAGCATTTTGATAGCTGCCATTCTGGCAGTGGGGCTGGCGGCCTGCAGCACACCATCCGCAGCAACGAACGCAGTATTGACGGCCACGCCGGCATCCGCCGCCGTGCAGTTTACTGATCCCGTGCTGGAGGCGATGGTGCGCGGGGCGATGGGCAAAGCGGAGGACGACATCAGCGCGGCGGAAGCGCAGGCGGTGACGAGACTGAACCTGAGCAACACATTCGCGCGCAACATTTCCGGCGCGGCAGCCATTACGGATATCCGTGGGTTGGAAAATTTTAGAAACCTGGAATCGCTGGACCTGTCATATCACGCGATCAGCGACATTTCAGCGCTGGCGGGGATGACGAACCTGAAGCTGCTGGCACTGGGCGGAAACCCGATCAGCGATATTTCCGCGCTGGCGGGGATGACAAACTTGAAAGGGCTGATCCTTTCCGGCTGTTCGGCGCAGGACTACAGCCCGCTGGCGGGACTGAGCGAGCTGGAATTGCTGATGCTCGACGATGCGACCATCACGGATATCTCCGCGCTGGCCGGGCTGAGCAAGCTGCGGCACCTGTATCTGGCCGGTTGCGATTTGAACGACTATTCAGCCCTGACGGAGATCTATCCCCAGCTGGAGAGCAGAGATTTCAATGTGGCAGCCACACTGGAAGAGCTTGGATTCGACATGCATTTTGAGAACCACCAGGCAAACTACCATGGTGAGGACGCTTCCGTCACCATCAACCATGCGGCATGGGGTGCACCCCCGATGGAATGGGACAGTAACATCATCCGGGTAAGCATGAATCGGGAGGACGGTTCAAGATTGGACGTGGGTTTGTACGGCGACCTGGGCGCTTACGTGTTCAGCATTGACAAAGAAGGCCAGCCGCAAATCAATTACGTGTACGACGAGCGGAACAACGACGAATTCATGTTCGAACCCGGTGCGCGGGAGAGCATCGAGCAGGCCATTCGGGCAACGATGGAGGTGCTGGAAGGCGAAGACGCGCTGCTGGCACCCATCCGCATTTTTGACGACATCCTGCAGAGCGAATTCAACATGACGGCCGACGCGCTATACGCGCTGCCCTATGGGCCACCGACGCTGAAGCTGCTGGGCTTTTATATGGACGAGAGCGACACGATCTGGCGCTATGAGCAGCGGGAGGAGAGAGATGTCAATATCGAGATCCTGCGCCCGGAAGGGAGAGAGAGTGATTATGATCTCTTTTTCTTTACATCTTTGAGCGACGAGTACCGCCTGGTTGTGACCTACCGCGCGGACGAGAATAAGTTCGTGGCGGGAGTGGACGACAACGAACTGGGCGGCGCGGACTTCACGTTTTACAGCGAAACGGGGGAACACGTTGACGGCTTTTGCAGCAGAGAAGGCATGAGCGTGGAAGAATACTTCCGCATGGCCTTCAATGACCCCGCGATCGAAGATATTTACCTGCATTCTCTTGAGCTGGCGCAAAATTATGTTCTGGACACCTTTGGCATAAGCGTTGAGGAGCTGAACGCACTACCCAAGCGGTAAAGCAGCGAGGCGGCGAACGACGCGGCGGGAAAGGCGGAAGGGGGGCCGCCACACCCCCCAGCGAGAAAGCCAGGCGACATGCACGACTGTAAAAGCAGAAGGAATTGAGCAGCGAGGATTGGAGGGAAGGCCATGACCTATCGAAATGCAGAAAAAGAACGCATGATCGCGATGCGGGACACGCTCTTTCGGGATGCGGGCGGGGGAGTATTCAAGGGAACAGCATATCCCTTTGTCCTGAAAAATGCACGCCTTAATTTGTGGGAGGGCATACGCGAAGATGCCTATCAATACTTTGCGGAGAACGCGATCAATTGGTGGGGTGGCGAAAAGGGCGAGGTGACCGGGCACCTGCTATCCTCACAAGTTGCATGCCTGAACCACCTTTACCCCCTGCGGCAGCGGGAAGACATGGCGACGGCAATCTTGCGCGCAATCCGTGATGACATCACAAGCGCCGTGATGATGGATACGGGCTTTGTTGAATTTGAAGTTGTCGGGAGAGAAAACTACCTTGGCGAACGATCGCACAGCAGAGGAATCAACGCGACATCCATCGATGCGGTGATGGTGGGCAGGAAGAAAAGTGGAATGAATATCCTTGTGATGATCGAATGGAAATATACAGAAGATTATGATTCGACGGATCTTTATATTCCCGCGCGGGCAAATATTTATGACCAATTGTTGGTAAGGAAGGACTCGCCTATCCGCGTGCAGAAACCCCGAGATCTGTATTATGAACCATTCTATCAACTGATGCGGCAGACACTTCTGGGGTGGCTAATGGTTCAAAACCGGGAATATGGATGCGATGAATTTATTCATATTCATGTAATTCCAAGGGAAAATTTAAAGTTGCGCGAAACAGTCACTTCACCCGGATTAGAAGGAGAATCAATGACCGCCGCCTGGCGGAAAGTGTTGCAACATCCGGTGAGATATATTGTGATGACTCCAGAGGAAATTATGAGACCGATTGAAGTTTGTGAGGATTCAGCGTCCATTTTAAGATATCTATTGAAGCGATATTAAAATAAGGATGATTTGTCTCTTTTATCTGAATAATCTGATGTAGAATTTTCATATTACAACAAACAATAATTAAGGAGTCATAATGAAGTTTGGGATTCACTACGCCTACTGGGAAAATGATTGGGACACAGACCTGAAGCAGTACTGTTATAAAGCTGCGGATTTGGGTTTCGACGCGCTGGAGATATCCGGCAATGCGATGCTGGTGATGTCAGATGAGGAACTGAAAGCGCTGGCTGGGGCAGCGGATAAAGCTGGCGTAACCGTATACCCCTGCCACGGGATGGCAAAGAACCGTGATGTTGCATCAGAAGACCCCGCCATCCGCGAGCGCGGGTTCGCACAGCTGCGGGAGTTGTTTAACCAGATGGATGTGGCAGGATTCAAGCAATTGGGTGGCATTCTTTATTCATACTGGCCGGCGTATGACTTCTCAACCACCACCACAGACCTGCAAAAGGCACGCGAGATCAGCCTGCAGAGCATGGACCTGATCGCCAAAGAAGCCAAAAAACATGACATTACGCTCACACTGGAAGTTGTGAACCGTTTTGAGAATTTCATGTTCAACACTGCTAAAGAAGGCGTGGAATTCGTTCAAAAACTGGGGCATGAAAATGTAAAACTCTTGCTGGATGCATTTCATATGAACATTGAAGAGGATTTTCTGGGAGACGCGATCCGAACAGCAGGCAAACACCTGGGACATTTCCATATTGGTGAATGCAACCGTAAAGTACCCGGCCAGGGACATATGCCCTGGGATGATATCGCGCGGGGTTTGCAGGATATTGGATATGATGGCGTAGTGGCGATGGAACCCTTCGTGCTGGAAGGCGGTGAAGTGGGTGACTCAATTCGCCTGTGGCATAACCTGGTCGAAGGCGATGTGGACCTCGATAAGGATATCCGCGGTGCGCTGGATTTCATCAAGGGAAAATTCCTGAAACAACCTGTATAAGATCCTACCCGAATTTTTGGAGAGAGCATGATCACAGTTGGCCTGGATGCAGGCACAACCACCATCAGCGGAGTGGTGTACGATTGCGCAACGCGATCGGTGTTAAAGACACGCACACTGCCCAATAAAGGACAGATTAATACGGCTGCATCCTGGCAGAATCTTCAGGATGCAGCCATCATCTGGGATACATGTCAATCGCTGTTAGATGGATTTCTCAAAGAGTATCCGGATATCGCCGGGATCGGGTTGACAGGCCAGATGCATGGCATAGTGTATGTCGATAAAAATGGACAGGCAATCAGCCCGCTGGCAACCTGGCAGGACGGGCGCGGGGACAAACCTTACCAAAATGGAAATACATATGTAGATCACCTGATCAACAAAAGCGATCATCACATGGCAACGGGGTTCGGCTTAACGACCTATTTCTACGACCTGCAGAATGGGCTCTTGCCAGATGGGACCGCATCATTGTGTACGATCGCGGATTATATTGGCATACGCTTGACTAGGCGAAAGCGGCCGCTGTTACACGCCAGCAACGCACACGGTTTGGGATTGTTCGATCTCGAACAAATGCAATTTGATGAGGAAGCGGTTGACAAAGCGGGGATAGACCCTGAAATATTGCCGGGAGTGGCGCAAGGGGAGACAGGGATCGGCGAAACAGCTAGCGGTATCCCGGTATGGACAGCGATTGGTGACAACCAGGCCAGTTTCCTGGGGGCGGCATGTAATGATTATGACGTGGTCGCCAATATTGGCACCAGCAGCCAGCTCTCAGTGCGCAGTAAATCACTGGTGACTGCAGAAGGACTGGATATCCGTCCGTATGTGAATGGAGAGTATATACTCGTTGGAGCGGGGTTATGCGGAGGGAGCGCCTACGCACTGCTGCATGGCTTACTGCAGGAAGTTTTGGAAATGTATGGTTTAGATGGTAGGGACAAGCTGTATGAAAAGATGGAGCAAGCAGCAGGACGGGTAAAGGATGATGAAAACCTGCTGGAAATCGATACGCGTTTCAGGGGCTCGCGCATCAAACCAGAGATCCGTGGGGCGATCACCCTGATAGGGATCGATAATTTTTCAGTGGGCCATCTGGCGCAGGGTGTGATGCGCGGAATCGTCAATGAGCTGTATGAATTCTATCTGCAGGTACCGATAAATCTGAGGACAACCGAAGTGATGGTCGGCGGGGGCAACGCGCTGCGGCATAACACCACGCTACGCGCGCTCCTGGCAGAACAGTTTGGGATGGATCTGATAATAAGCCCGCATATTGAAGAAGGCGCGGTCGGGGCAAGCATGTTGGCATGCCAGTAACCGCGTTGGTTTTTTCTATTTCTTTTTCTTAAATAACACTTCGCTGACCTTGACCTCTTCCTTATTGAGGATGCGGCGAATGTTATGGCGGTGCAGGTAAAAAATGAGGCCTGCCATGGCCACACCAACCAATGTAAAACCGAGTGGATACCCAGAAAGATAGGTAACGACAGGTAAGGCCAGGAATGTAGCGAAAGAACCCATGACGATATAATCGGTGAGCAGTGCAGGAACTGCAACCAGCAAGGCAAACAGCACACCCAATTTCCAATCCAGCCCGAACATGACACCAACCAATGCAGCCACGCCTTTTCCACCGCGAAAACCCATGTAGAAAGGAAAGATATGGCCAAGGATTGCCATGATGCCAGACAAGAGCGCCAGGTTAGGGTTTGCGGGATAAAGCCAATTGATGACCAGCACGGCGAAGACACCTTTAAGCACATCCACCAATCCAACGACAACGCCATATTTGATGCCCATGATGGTGGTGACATTGGAGGTGCCGGCGTTGTGGGAGCCATGCTCGCGGATATCGATGTTAGCAGCCATGCGCCCAATCAGGTACGCGGCCTGAATATTACCAAAAGCATAGCCGACCAATGCAGAAATGACATATTGCTGGATCATAAGAACTTCTCCTTAGTAGAAATAAATTGGGCTGCAACCATTCATGGTTTATTAATTTAACCGCTGCAAATTCTACCACCCGCGGCGGGTGAATTCAAAAAACCTTAAATATTCGTATGTTTCTTAAAATATTGATTGCGAAAGCATCAATTGATATTGAAGCCCGCGTTGCTTTGGAATTGCCCCGTGCATTAGCCGGAACCGTGATTGTTTTCAGGCATGGCAGGCGGATATAATCAAGAGATAAGAGAAAGGTTATGATGATGCTAGAAAAAGTGCATGACCATCTATCAAGTGAGCTGCAGCAGAATACGCGCACCGACACGATCTTCGTGGTGACGGCGATCGTATTCAACCTGATCGTGCTGGCGGTCAACTCCGCGGTAGCGGGAGATGCCCAATCCGATTATGCGAAATCTTCGAGCGATTTTGTGTTGGTTGTTTTCATAGCGATGAGCGTGCTGGTGAACGGGATCTCAATAGCGGCATTGCAATTCGGAAAGGCAAACCGCGAAAAGATCATCCGCGGACTGCTGATGATGTACAGTGACAACAAGGTTGCCAAATATTACGATGAATCGCTTCTGGGGAGTTATGGCAAGCGTTATTTGCTTTTCACTGGCGTGATCGTATGTTTGGCGCTGGCGGGGATCGTGGTGCCGCTGATTATCCGGTTTGTGTAATCGCTTGACATAGTTTTTCACTTCTCGATATAATAGCTAGCAACAACCAGCCCGGGATTCCAACCCGGCGCCCGCCAGGGCAGTTGCCTGCGGAGGGGTTGCGAAAGCAGCCGTAAGCAGGCCGGCGCATCCGTTACCGCGTGAAGGAGGCCGCACAAGCGGCGAATACAGGTGGCACCACGGGAACCCCTCTCGTCCTGTTCAGGCGAGGGGCATTTTATTTAAACAGAAGAGGAGCAATCATGATCGACATTAATATTGTGAGAAATAACCCGGACGTGCTGAAGCAATCACTGGAAAAACGGCAGATGGACGCAGCGGTGGTGGATACGCTCAGCCAATTGGATGTGGACTGGCGCGCAAAGCTGACCGAAGCAGAAGTCCTCAAAGCGGATCGCAACAAGGTCTCAAAGGAGATCAGCAAGATCAAAGACAACACTGAACGGGAAGCAAAGATCGCGGAGATGCGTGCGGTTGGCGAGCAGATCAGCGCGCTGGAAGAAGATGTAAAGGTTCTGGAAGAACAACTGAATGGGCTGATCGCGACCATCCCCAACATCGTCGGTGACTCCGTCCCGATTGGGAAAGACGATCATGACAATGTGGTGGTGCGGCAGGAAGGCGAGATCCCGAGTTTCGATTTTACGCCGCAGCCGCACTGGGACCTGGGGCCTGCGCTGGGGATCATCGATTTTGAACAGGGAGTAAAGATCACCGGGTCGCGTTTCTATGTCCTGAGCGGAGCAGGGGCACGCCTGCAGCGCGCGCTGATCCAGTGGATGCTGGACCTGCACCGCCGGCAGGGATACCTGGAAAAGTACACGCCGTTCATGGTCAAAGCCGAAACGCTGTACGCAGCCGGGCAGCTACCGAAATTCGAGAACAACCTCTACCATGACCACGAGGAAGACCTGTGGATGGTGCCGACGGCAGAGGTGCCGCTGACGGGTATCCATATGGGTGATTTCATGGATTATGAAACCCTGCCGCAGCGCTACACCGCCTACACCCCCTGTTTCCGGCGGGAGAAAATGAGCGCAGGACGGGACGTGCGCGGGATCAAGCGCGGCCACCAGTTCGACAAGGTCGAAATGTATATCTACAGCAAGCCGGAAGAATCAATGCGGGAATTGGAGAAGATGCTGGCTGACGCGGAGGAGACTTGCAAGCAGCTGGGGCTCACCTATCGTATCCTGCAACTATGCACAGGCGACATCGGTTTCAATTCCGCCGTTTCGTATGACGTGGAAGTATGGGCGCCGGGCTGCGGAGAGTGGCTGGAGGTGTCTTCGGTATCCAATGTGACCGATTTCCAGGCGCGGCGGGCAAACATCAAGTATAAAGACGAAAACGGCAAGAAGGATTTCGTACACACGCTGAACGGATCCGGGTTGGGGATGCCACGCACGCTGATCGGCGTGATGGAGACCTATCAGCAGGCAGATGGGAGTATTGTGGTACCGCAGGTGCTGCGCCCATGGATAGGCGGGCTGGAAGTGATTGAACCTGAATAATCGGTTCTGAGCGGGATAAGGAATTATCCCGCTTTTCAATTACTTGCATTTAGTATAAAACTTCAAATTAAGAGAATAGGGTCATATTAAAATGGATTCAATCCTGCATATTGTTACACTGGTGATCATGGCCGCGGGGCTGGTGAGCTTGCTCACGTTTGTAATTCCCGGGTTGACGGTGATCTGGATCAGCGCGCTGGCATACGCGCTGGCAAGCGGATTCAACACAACAGCCATTATTGCTTTAGTAATAATTACGGGACTGATGCTGTTCGGTAACTTTGTGGACCAGCTATTGATGGGCGCGCGGGCACGCAAAAGCGGGGCGACCTGGCTGAGCATTGGACTTTCAATGCTGGCGGCATTCATTTTTTCGATCCTACTCCCGCCTTTCGGGGGTTTGATCGCGGGGATGATCGTGTTGATGGCGTTTGAATTTTACCGGTTGCGGGACTGGAAAAAAGCGGCGAATTCATCCAAGGAGATGGCAATCGGGTGCGTGAGCGCGCTGATATTGAGGCTGCTGATCGGGATGATGATGATCGCGATTTGGTTCGTGTGGGTGTGGCAGAATCAGGCATGGATTTTTGGATAGATATTCTAAAAGTAGATTCCCGCTTGCGCGTGAATGACAATAAAAGATGACATAGAAGATTCCCGCTTGCGTGGGAATGACAAAAAAGGATGATATAGAAGATTCCCGCTTGCGCGGGAATAACAAATATTTATGTTGGGTTCGCACCTCAACCTCAATTTCAAGGGATTATCTCTTGCGCGCTTTGAGGGCTTCGTACAGGGCGATGGAGCCGGACACGGCCGCATTGAGAGAGTCAATCTGGCCGACCATCGGGATGTAGGCGATATGGTCACATTTATCGCGCACGAGTCGGCGCAAACCGCTTCCCTCGGATCCGACCACAATGACAAGATGGCCGCTCAGATCGATTGTTGATAATTCCCGCGCATCCTGATCCATATCCAAACCCACCACCCAGGCGCCAATTTCTTTCAATTGATCAATGGCCTGACTGAGGTTGATCTGGGCTATGCGCAAATGTTCACTCGCGCCTGAGGAAGCGTTGACGACCGCCGGCGTGACATCCGCGCTGCGGCGCGCAGGGATCAGGACACCATGCACGCCAAATATCTCAGCAGCCCGGATCAGGGTGCCAAGATTCTGAACGTCCTGTACCTGGTCGGCGATCAGAACAAAAAGAGGTTCCTGCCGTTCCTGTGCAAACGCAGAGATCGCATTCAGATCAGAGTAGGGATAATCACCAACCTGCAGGGCAACCCCCTGATGATTCTCATGAATATCATCGAGGTGGATTTTATCCGCGATCTCAACCTGCAAGTGCGCTTTTCGCGCAAGCGTGATGATATCCCCCAGGCGTCCTTTCTGGTCAGAACCCTTATTGACCAGCAACCGGTAAAAATGCCTGCGGTTCGCGCGCAGGCATTCATAGACGGGATTGCGACCGGTGATCCACTCTCTCATTTCCAGGTCCAGGTGGAGCCGCCCTTGGCGTCCTCCACATTGACGCCCAATTCAGCAAGCTGGTCACGAATGAGATCAGAGAGTTCCCACATCTTTGCTTCACGTATCCTGGCGCGCACTTCCAGCAGAAGATCAACAAAGGCATCTGCCTGGCTCGCGGAAAAAGATTTTCCATCAAAGGTGAGACCCAACACAGAAGTCAATTCACGCAGGAGATCCTGCGCCGCGGAAAGGTCTTCACTAACCGCGCCACTGGCGCGGGCCTGATTGATGGCACGGACGAGCTCAAAGAGGTGGCCGAGCGCACCAGCGGAGTTAAAATCATCATCCATAGATTCCTCAAACCCGGTTCTGGTTTTCTTAACCTGATCAGAGAACGCCTGCCTGTCATCTTCGGATAAACCGGCCGCATCGCTTTGGGCTGGTTTGAGGGCAGAAGCAAGCCGCTCCAGCGCTTTTTCCGCCTGGCCAATAACCTCATCATTAAAAGTGAGCGGATTGCGGTAGCCGGAATTGAGGACCATCATCCGCAATGCGTCCGCTGGATGTTTGGAGAGGAATTCTTCGATGGTAATAAGATTGCCAAGTGATTTGGACATCTTCTCACCGCTCAGCTGGAGCATGCCATTATGCATCCAAAAGCGGGAGAATTGCTTATCGGTGAGCGCTTCAGTCTGGGCGATCTCATTCTCATGATGCGGAAAAATGAGATCGTTGCCGCCTCCATGAATATCGATCTGTTCACCAAGGTGATTGACGCTCATCGCAGAGCATTCAATATGCCAGCCGGGCCGTCCCATTCCCCACGGACTTTCCCAGGCAGGCTCGCCTTCCTTGGCAGCCTTCCATAACGCAAAATCCATCGGATTTTCTTTACGCTGGTCAACGCCAATGCGCGCTCCGGCTTGCATATCTTCCAATTTGCGTCCTGATAGCTTGCCATAACCCCGCAGTTTTTCCACTCGAAAATATACATCCCCTTCAACCGGATAGGCGAAATCTTTTTCTATCAATCCTGTGATCATTTTGATGATGTTTTCCATCTCCGTGGTCGCGCGAGGGTTGACCGTTGCGGGCAGAATGTTGAGGTCGGAGAGATGATGATCATATTGATCAATATACTTCTGAGCCAGGTCATAAGGATCCACATGCTGTTCATTCGCACGCTGGATGATCTTATCGTCCACATCGGTGTAATTCATAACATGGCGGACTTGATACCCCCGGTATTGTAAATACCGGCGGATGATATCAAAAACAAGGGAAGACATGGCATGGCCGACATGGGCGTTGTTATACACTGTTGGTCCGCAAACGTAGAGGCGCACCTTATTCGCTTCAATCGTTTCGAATTCTTCTTTTTTGCGGGTAAGGGTATTATAAACTCGCAATCCCATTTTTCCTCCTTCAATCATTATGTGTAATTGCCTATTCTGGTTTCGAGAATATCATGCGGCCGGCTGCGGTTTGAAGCACTTTGGTGACCGAGACGTTGATCTCTTTGCCAATATATTTACGGCCATCTTCCACCACAACCATGGTGCCATCCTCAAGATAGCCCACCCCCTGGTCGGATTCCTTGCCTTCCTGGATGACGCGCACATGCAGGCCTTCCCCGGGAAGAAGGATCGATTTTACCGCATTCGCGAGTTCATTGATGTTAAGCACATGGACTCCCTGCAGTTCCGCGACGCGGTTGAGGTTAAAATCATTGGTAAGAATGGGTGCGTTCATCTGGCGGCCAAGCATCACCAGCTTTTCATCAACCTCGCGTACGCCTTCAACATCGATATCAGCGATGGTGGTTTTTATTGAACGATCCTTCTGCAATTCAGCCAAAACCTCCATTCCGCGGCGTCCGCGCTGTCGGCGCAGGTTTTCAGCAGAATCAGCAATATATTGCAGCTCGTTCAAAACAAAGCGCGGAATGACAAGGTTGCCGGGCAGGAACCCTGTTTTAGCGATATCGACGATGCGACCGTCAATAATGACTGAAGTATCGATCAAGATCGATTTATCATGCCCCCATCGTTCATCACCAGACCCTCTGGGGGATTTCCCGCTGCGCTTCAGAAAAGGAATTGCCTCTCGGAACTCACCCTGGCGGCTGACCGCAATAACCACACCCAGATACCCAAAAAGAACTGCAGCGGCAAATGGAAGAATGCTGCGAAAAGGGTTGGGGAGCGTCATGATCGGTATGGTTGCTAAAGCAGCGATGATCAAACCGGCAATGAGGCCTGCCATCGCGGAAACCAGAGTAGGGCCGGATACCTTTGTGAGGTACGCACGGACTTTGATAATCGGGTATAAGGTGATGTGCGGGGTTAATAAAAAACCAATCACGCCTAAAATCACCCCCGCGCCAATGGCATACGGGTATGCCGCGATATCACTATTGATAATTGCTACAACCTGATCCCCAAGAAAAAAACCTGCTAATGCGAATGCGATGAATCCAATAATACGAAAGATAAGAACTGTCGTCTTCATAATAATTCCTTTCAGCGAACTGTTAACGTTCAAAAAATAATTTCAATATGATATTTTTGATATTATCATGCCGCAAAACATAAGTCAAATAAATGTATTATTAATATCTTGCCATGCGGTATTATTTATCCTTTTCGGCAATTTCAATCATTAACGATTGAAATCAATCCCGGGGAGATTGCATTTTCCAGTCAGAAGCGCGATGATGTGGTCAGTTAGAACCGCATTTACGGGTTGGAAAAAGGTATTCTGCGCATTGACATCGAGGGAGATTGAACAATGAATAAAGGATATATCCGCGTAAAATCCTGTGCGATTTCTGCATTCAGTTCAAAATTCTGGTGGTTTTCAATCATTATTGAAAGTCTCACCTTGCATCATAATGACCGCTATCATTGCTTTCTTATTAAGATCCGGAATGAATTGACAGGGCGTAAACCGCATGCTAAAATTCGATCTTGCATGCCCCCATCGTCTAGCGGCCCAGGACGTAGCCCTCTCAAGGCTAAAACAGGGGTTCGATTCCCCTTGGGGGTACTGAAATCGCTCAGGATCAAACCGGAGCGATCTTTTTTAAATTCACCATAAACTTCTCCCCCATTCAGCAAGGTCTTTTGAATTCAACCATACCCGGCGAGCATTTTTATCAATTCCCGGTTTTTTTGATATATGATTAATTATTCAATTTCTTTTTTGGGAGGGCTGCAATGAAAAATCAACGTTCAACAACGATCACAATGAAGACATGGGTAGTGATGGCTGCGTTAGCTTTGACAGGTCAAATCGCATGGGCTGTGGAGAACTCATGGTTCAACACCTTCGTTTTCGACACGATCACGCCCGATCCACGCCCGGTAGCGTGGATGGTGGCAGCAAGCGCGATCACCGCCACGTTAACCACGCTGGTGATGGGGACACTCAGCGACAGAACCCGATCACGCTGGGGCAGAAGAAAACCTTACATACTGGTCGGCTATATCCTATGGGGATTGGCAACGATCCTGTTCCCGATGGTTGCATTCATCAAAGCAGCCAGCATGGCAGTGATCATGGTGGTCATTGCGGACTCAATTATGACCTTTTTCGGATCAACTGCGAATGACGCCGCTTTCAACGCGTGGACGGCGGATATCGCAACCAGTGAAAATCGCGGGCGGGTGGAAGGCGTCCTGAATATGAGTATGTTCCTGGCTCAGATCGTTTCGATGGTTGCAGCGGGCATCCTGATCGATTCATTCGGTTACTTTGTGTTTTTCTACAGCCTGGGCGGGATTGTGATGGTGGTCGGTTTGGTGGCAGGCAGCTTATTGAAAGACATCACAGTGCCAAAAGAGGAAACTGAACCACAACCTTTCTGGCATGAGTTCAGCGAACTGTTCAGCATTGAAGTTCTCAAGGAAAACCGCGCCCTGTTCATCCTTCTGCTGTTCATCATGGTCAGCAGCATCGGCATGCAGGTCTCATTTCCTTATTTGATCATTTATCTGGAAAATTACGTGGGGGTCACCAAAACAGAATTCAGCATCATTGGCGGGGCGGTGATGGTTGGAAGCGCAATTTTCGCGATACCCTTTGGAATATTGGCAGACCGCTGGAACAAGCGTATGATGATCGCCGCAGCAACAATCATCAGCAGCCTGGGCGGCATATTGCTCTCACTGGTGAGCAGCCTGCCCCTGTTAGCGCTGACCGGCTTACTGTGGCAGGCATTCGCAACCGCCGCGGCCATTGCATCAGTTGCCTGGTTAAAAGATCTGCTTCCTGAGCAAAACCGCGGTAAATTCCTTGGGATTCGCATGATCTTTTGGATCGCGATCCCGATGGTTATTGGCCCATGGATCGGATCAACTTTAATTCAGAACTACGGCATTCCAACCACATTCAATACTGAAACTGGATTCATTCCGGTTCCTATCATCTTCCAGGTCGGTTCGGTGATCTCTCTTCTATCGTTAATCCCGCTTGCAGCCATTCAGAAGAAATCCAAGCATGCATAGAACGGTGATCCTTCCCGGGTATTGGTCCGATCGATTGACAGTTAACGCTGAATCAGCAGTTTTCCATCAATGGGAACAGTTGCAGGCTTCAGGCTGCTTTGAGAATTTCCGTATTGCTGCTGGAGAGTCGGAGGGCTTTCGTGAAGGCTGGTTTTTTGCAGATTCAGATGCGTATAAATGGCTGGACGCTGCCGCGAGAATCCACGCAACCAAAGCAGATGACCGCCTGGCTGCGTTAATGGATGATTTTATTGAACTGATCGGGCGAACCCAGGAATCTGATGGGTATATCTATACATACAATCAGGCCCTTTTTCCCGGTTCACGCTGGACCAACCTGCAGATTGAGCACGAGCTTTACTGCCACGGACACCTGATCGAAGCAGGCGTCTCGCACTTTGAAGCGACAGGACGATCAGATCTGCTTGAGATAGCAATCAGAGCAGCAGACTGCATCGTGAAAGATTTCTCCGGCAAAGGGCCGAAATTCACTCCCGGGCACCAGGAAATTGAGATTGCCCTGCTGCGATTATTTGAAGTTACCAATAAAAGTGATTATCTTGAACTTACCCGCCAGTTGATTGAACAGCGCGGGCGGCAAAAAAGATTCTGGCTATCGATACTGGCGCAAAACGCTGCAGTCTGCAAACGGGAGAAGTCTGTCAAAGCGCGTAAGCAGGAATACACAGCCGCCCATCCCGCCCCCACCCCTTTCTCGGTTCCCAAAGGAAACGCGGCTGTCAAACCCTGGAGCGCCACCCTGCGTTGGATGCTGAGCGCCCTCAAGGGAAAATATTTCCAACAACATGCGCCGGTGCGAAATCAAACCGTTCCTGTTGGGCATTCTGTGCGCTTTGCGTACCTGGAGACAGCCATCGCCAGGCTGGCAAGGGAAAGCGGAGACCAATCATTTTTACCCACATTGGAGCGCGCGTGGGAGCGGATGGTCACACGCAGAATGTTCGTGACAGGGGGGATCGGATCACTTCCTGCCATGGAAGGGTTTGGCAGGGATTATGAGTTAGATCCTGAGATGGCGTACGCAGAAACGTGCGCAGCCCTGGGAAGTATGTTCTGGTGCTGGGAAATGACCCGCTTGACTGGGAGACCCCAGTACAGTGACCTTTTCGAGTGGCAGCTTTATAATGCGTCCAGCGTGGGTATGGGAATCAACGGCACCACATATTTTTACAATAACCCGCTAGCCTGCAAAGGGAATATTTCACGACAGGCATGGTATGAGATCCCATGCTGTCCGTCAAACATCTCGCGCACATGGGCTGACCTGGGGAAATATCTTTTCACCATTGATGATGATCATATCTGGGTGCATCAATATATTTCCAACGAGACGGTATTTACACAATTGGACCAACTCAAACTTAAAGTTGAAACGGAGCTCCCGTGGGCAGGAAAAACGAGGTTTGAAGTATTACCCCGCAAAGATCGTCCATTGACCTTTCATTTCAGAATCCCTTCCTGGGCATGCGAGTGGCACGTTAAGGTTAATGGCGAAGAGGTGAAGAACTCGAACAATGCTGAGGTTGAAAGACAGTTAGAGCAGACTGCGTGTGGATATGACCCGCGCAAAAGCCAATTTCTGTCCATTCAGCGTGAGTGGGCGGCGGATGACGTAGTTGAAATTGAATTCGAGATGAAGATCACCATCAGGCACGCACATCCCAGGGTAAAAGGACACAAAAACAAAGCGGCCATCACACGCGGGCCTCTGGTCTATTGTTTGGAAAACGTGGATAATCCGGACATCGATCTCTTTAATGCATATGTCGATATGAGGTTTTTATCTGAAACGTATGACCGGGACACGCTTGGTGGAACAAGCGTGATCACAGGGAAAACCGACCATTCACTTCCTGTACGGTTGATACCTTATCACTTGTGGGGTAACCGCGGTCCTTCGGAAATGACGGTTTGGGTCAATGAATTAGATGGAGGATCACATGTCACGAAGTAAATGGACAGTTGAACGAGCGGTTGATTGGTATCAGGACCAGCCCTGGCTGCGCGGGTGCAACTTCATTCCCAGCACGGCCATCAACCAGCTTGAAATGTGGCAGGCTGAAACATTTGATCTGGAAACGATCACGCGAGAACTTGAATGGGCTGCTGGCCTGGGGTTCAATGCCATGCGCGTTTACCTGCACGACCTGGTCTGGCATCAGGATCCGCAAGGTTTCAAAGACCGCATCGCCCAGTATCTGTCTGTTTCCGATTCTCTTGGGATCAAAACGATTTTTGTGTTGTTCGACGACTGCTGGCATGACAACCCGAAAATGGGCAAACAACCAGATCCTGAACCCGGGGTACATAATTCCGGCTGGGTGAAGGGCCCCGGAACGCGGGTGGTGAAGGATACAACGCAATGGGGCAGGCTGGAAAATTATGTCAAAGACATCATCGGCACGTTTGGCAACGATGAACGAGTGGTGATTTGGGATATTTACAATGAACCGGCAAACAATTTTCTGGTTTCCCTCAAGCTTCCAGTCTTTTGGCGCTATATCAAGATCATTGGGTCTTTGATCAAACACCTGGCTGGACGCTCACCGACTAGCAGGCTATTGCGGCAAGCTTTCACTTGGGCACGCGAAGCAAACCCGAAACAACCCTTAACCGCGGGATTATACTATTTGAGACCTTTCTTGCAGGCAAAACTCAATCCGGTCTGCCTGGCGTTATCGGACATCGTTAGTTTTCATGCCTATTTCAATTTAGCAGAGACTGAGAAGATAGTTGCAAAGCTGGAGAAACCGGGACGGCCGATGATATGCACCGAATACCTGGCCCGCAGCGAAGGCAACACATTCCAGACGATCATGCCTTTGTTCAAAGCAAAAAAGATCGGGGCGATCAACTGGGGTTTGGTGGCCGGCAAGACCCAAACAATGTATTCATGGGAAGATCATTATCCGAATGGAGAGGAACCCCCGCTATGGTTCCATGACATTTTGCGACCGGATGGCGCACCATATAAACAAGAAGAAACAGCGTTTGTTAAGAGGATCACAGTTAATGGCAATCATTGATTTGTCCAATCGAGATTCACACCATATACCTAAAACAAATAACAACATCACAGCTATAATGGGTTCGGCCTGTGTGCTATAGAATGATTATGGAGAGATCAAAATGACTTTTTTAGAAGAATGTATCAGCTTTTGCGGCCCGGTCTGGGAGCGATGGATCCATCACCCGTGGATCGAGGCGTTTTTTGCAGGTGAACTCTCGGAAGATCAATTCAATTATTGGATGGTGCAGAACCTTTCCTACCTGGGTAATACGGTCGCCGAACTGGCGTATCCAAAAGTGCCCGCCCACAGCGAATTCATCAAAGTGAGGCAGGAGTACAAGCAAAAAACAGCCGAATCCCGCGTGGAATTGCGTTTGGTAGAGGATTATGGCGAATTCGCGCAAAGCCGCTGGGCGGCCCGCCCGGCACGCGAGGGATTGGTCAATTTCTGGGTCCGCACCGCATATGAAGGCACCTTCGGGGATATTTGCTGCTCTCTTTATGTATGCCATTCATTCCCGATCACATTCGGTGAGCGATATAAAAAAGAGCAGCCAAAGAACCTGTCAAAAAATCAGCGTGATTGGGTAGAGCAGTGGATCGACCCGCTAATAGAGCGGCAACGGCTGGCAACTGTGGCCGGCATCAATGAATACGGCGCGAACAGCACACCCTTTGAGCAGCAAAAAATGAAATGGCACTTCCTGCGCGGCACGCAGTACCAGATCGGCACATTTGACGCGGCATGGAATCTTTCCGATCCGTGGTACGGGGAAGAAAAAGAGGAAAGCATGCTGGCGCAACCGCCAAAATAAGCAAAGAAGAAAAAAAAGAGGATTCCCGCTTTCGCGGGAATGACAATTGACTGGAGGAATTGATCGGTTCCTCCAGTTTTTCATGCCAAATTGAATAACTTTCGGGCATCGCCCGAGAGAATCACCTCTTGATGCGCTTGGTTTTGGACGACCTGCGCAATATTATCCAGGTTGACCTGCGGGTCAGAAATGGAAAAGGGATGGTCAGTCCCAAACATCAGATGATCATCGCCCGCAAAAGCGAGCAGGACAAGCAATGCGGGTTCGTAGTAGACAAGGGCATCCATGTAAAGCTGTTTGAGATACACACTGGGTGCTTGCGGCAGGCGCTGCTGTACTTCCTGGTCAGAGCGCCAGGCGGCATCCAGCCGGCCAGCCAGATATGGGAGGACACCGCCGCCGTGCGTTGCGACGATCTTCAAAGCGGGAAATTGTTCCCGGATGCCACCAAAGACAAGGCGTGTCATGGCCAACGGATTCGAGGTAGATATTGGTATGGATGTCAATAACGGAAATTTCCTGATCGATCGCAGCCATTACTTCTTCACATCTCCAGGATAACCGGACGCTGGTAGGCCTTTCCATCCATCGCTTGAATCGAGACCGTAGGCCAACCCTCAATTTGCGTGGCGATCTCGATCCCATTCTGTCCGATGTAAATGGTGTCTTCTGATTTCACGCCAGCCAGGGTCGGGTTCCAGGCAAGAAAGTGTCCCTGGCGAATAACCTCCTGCGAACCGGGCAAAGCGGTGAATTCGCGCGGTTCATAGCCAGCGATACCGCCCTGGTGCAGGACCCGCCACTCATCCGGATAACCATTTTTGCTATACGCATCCTGCGCGAGAGCAAACACCTCCCCCAGCGTCCTGCCGGGGACAGAACTGCTCATGAAAACGGTGTCAATCTCGGCAACAGCCTGGGCGCGCGATTGCAGATCAGCAGGAATGGAACCGAAATGGACGAGACGTGTGAGATTGCTGACCAAACCCTGCCGGCGCCCACACAGAACAACCAATACAAATTTCTCCAGCTTTTTCGCAGTCGGCAATGGATGGCGGTAAGTGAAGATGCGCTGGTCGGTGCCGACCAGGTTGACGACCGGGCGGATAGCGCGCTTTTCGACCGCGGCGGAAAGAAGAGAAGCGATCGCATGCTCGCTCATGCCGGGCTGGATGGCGTGCATGGTCTCGGCCATGGCAGTAGCGCAATCCGTACAGAGCTGTTTCATCCTTGTGATTTCTTGCGGTAAAAGCTGCGCGCGCAGTCGTGCGACAGGTTCAGAGAGGTCGATTGCCCCGGGGAAGACACTATCCGCGCCGATGTGCAAGCCGGATGTAAGATGCGCGAGCGCATCGCCTTCATACCAGGGATGGGTCACAAACTGCCAGCCCTGACTTTCCAGCCCTTCCTCTTCTGCGAGACGTGATTCTTCCGTTTTTAACGTCAGCAAATAGTGGTCATTCTTTGTAATTAGTAAAAAAGCGCTGCCAAAGGTTTCGGCTGAATTGGTGGCGGCGTTCGCTCCGCAGGTTGCCCAGGCGAAGCTGGATACACGCCGCAGCAAAAGCGCATCGATGTGATGCTGATCCAGCAGTTCACGAATTTTTGTCAGTTTGATAAGGCATTCATTCATTCGAGTATCTCCTGCTTCAAAACATATTTATGACTGATAGATTTTTGTATTTTTCTTCAGTATATCTGAACGTCATTTGAATCCGCCAAAAGGATCATTAATTTTATTGGATTATAATCATCCCTTGTAGGTAAAAAATGACATCAAGCGAACAAAAAATACGGCTGACATCACTGGCTACCTGCTCGGGTTGAGCGTCCAAGTACAGCGCTGACGCGCTGGCGCAGGTTCTGCGCCCCATCAAGGACATCTTCACCCAAGCGGATTACCCGGACCTGATCGCGGGGCTGGAAGCGCCGGATGATGCCGCCGTGTGGAAACTGGACGAAGAACGCGGGTTGGTGATCACGACCGACTTCTTCACCCCGATCGTGGATGACCCGTATGATTACGGGCAAATTTCGGCTGCCAACAGCATCTCGGATATTTACGCGATGGGCGGCACGCCATTCCTGGCGCTCAATATCGCCGCCATCCCCCCCAACCTGCCCTACGAAATGGCAACAGAGATCCTGCGCGGGGGCGCGGACAAAGCCAAGGAAGCCGGCGTGGTGATCGCAGGCGGTCACACAATCCAGGACAAAGAACCGAAATACGGGTTGATCGTGCTGGGTATCGTGCCGCTGAAGAACATATTGATCAAAGGCGGAATGCAGGCAGGCGACACACTATTCCTGAGTAAACCGATCGGGAGCGGGGTGATCGGGACCGGCATCAAGAAAGACATAGCCAGCGCAGACGAAGCGAAAGAAGCGATCGGCTGGATGAAACGGCTCAACAAAGACGCGGCGCAGATCGCAAACAAGTGTTCCGCCACAGCCGCGACGGATATCACCGGTTTCAGCCTGCTGGGGCATGGCTGGGAGATGGCAAGCGCATCAAAGGTTGGCTTGAAGATCCGTTTCGATCATGTACCGCTGTACAGCGGCACCGCGCGTCTGGCAAAAGAATGGTGCTTTGCCGGAGGCGCGTTCGATAATAAGGAATTCTATGGCCCGCATATTCACTTTGATGAGGTAATCAGTGAAGAACGGCAGATGATCCTGTTCGACCCGCAGACCAGTGGCGGACTGTTGCTGTCGATCCCGGCCGGAAACGCGGCGGATTGCCTGCTGACGGCCAAACAGATGGGTGTGCCACTGTGGAAGATCGGCGAAGTGACTGATAGCGGGAAGATTGAAGTGATCTAAACCAATATCTTGATAAAAGCCAGCCGATCGGCTGGCTTTTTTTATTTTCCCGGTTTTACCCCATCTGGAATAAGCGCTTGATAGGTCTTGCCTGCCATGGCCTCCACAAATTCCGCGCGAATGGCAACAGCGAGATCCGGATCGGTGTAGATGGCAGCCGCGCTGAGCGCGAGCGCGCGGGCGGCGTGCAGCATACCCTTATGACCAATGGACATGCCACCTGCTGCGGTGTTGACCCAGGAATGGCCGGGGGTGCATGTAGGGAAACAGGCGGTATTGAGCTCACCAGTGGGAGCGCATTGACTCAGGTCGCCAACATCGGTGGCACCCTTGTAGATAATGCCTTCATCCAGCGCAGGAAAATTGGCAGCTAGGAGAGGTTGGTCGGCGTGCTGGCGCAGCAGATCTGCAGCGGGCTTTGCAAACCCGGATGCTTCAATGGCCTGCTCAATATAGGCGCGGTTATCCGCGCCGAGGGCATCATTCACCTTTTGCGCAAAAGCCATGTCTTTGTCTGAGAACGGGATCGGGCCAACCGCATCGAGGGCTGCGACCATCACATCCGCGATGTGATAATTGGGGAGCATACTGGCATAGCCGCTCTCAAATTGCTCGGTGAAAGTGGTTTTGGTCATCAGGGCAGCCCCGCGGGCGATCTCGCGCAACCAATCTGCCAATTCCATCACATAACTGGCTTTCTCCGCGCGGAGAATGTAATACACCTCGGCAGTTTCAGGTACGATATTCGGGGCCTGGCCGCCATCGGTGATAATGTACTGAATGCGGGTGCCGTCGAGAACATGCTCGCGCATATAATTAGCGCCAACATTCATCAGTTCAACCGCGTCAAGCGCGGAGCGTCCGAGATGAGGTGCGCCACCGGCATGCGATGACTTGCCATGGAAACGGAACTTGGCAGAGGTGACCGCCACGCAGGATCCCTTGGAAGCCGAGTTGACGAAAGCGGGATGGTAGGTGAGAGCCGCATCGATATCATTGAAGAGACCATCGCGCGCCATAAAGACCTTACCGCCGCCACCTTCTTCCGCAGGCGTGCCGTAGTAACGTACGGTACCCGGGATGCCATTGTCTTCCATCCAGTGCTTTACCGCTGCCGCTGCCGCAGCGCTGGCCACGCCAAGCATGTGGTGGCCGCAGCCATGGCCAGGACCGCCTTCCACGGCGGCCTTCTGGAACGGTTCCGCAACGTTGGACAAACCGGGAAGAGCATCATATTCACCCACAAACGCAATCACCGGTTCGCCAGTGCCAAATTCAGCCACGAATGCGGTCGGCATGCCCGAAACCCCGCGCTGTACGAAAAAACCTTCGCCTTCCATATAATCCGCGAGTAATTTTGAAGCGAATTCTTCTTCCCAGTAGATTTCAGGATTTGCCCAAATCTGGTCTGCCATACGGGTGAATTTATCCGCATGTTGATCGATCCAGGGTAATACTGCCTGTTTATGAAATGTATAGTTCATGACTTCCTCACACTTGCTTTGTTTACTTTTTATTGGAATGACCGGAATAATTATATACTCCCGTGCCAGTTTTTCTCGTTGATCGTCAATCCCCTAAGCCATATTCACGATAAATGGCAGATAGGTCACAGGCACAGGTCTTTTCAGCCATATCCATCAGATCCTGCGGCGCAACCACCTGCCAGCGATAGGCCTCAACATAATCAAGCAGGAACTGGTTGAACCCATCTTCGCCCATCGCTGTCTGCATATCCGCGAACATAAGCGCGCCACGCCCATAGATGATCGCGCTGTATTCATCGCCCTGGTAAGCCGGTGCGGGCAGGCCGATCGAGATCGGCGCACGCCCGACACGACTCCAGCGGTCATAGAACGAAGATTTGTAGTTTTCTGCTTGCTTTTCCCCATATCGGTCGAGGTAATAGAGATAGGTGGCGTACTGCACCAGACTCTCATCCTGCCAGGGATGGTCGATCTGGTCATTCATCACTTGGGCATAGAACCACATATGGGCAACCTCGTGCGCGGTGGCTGCCTCGAGAAAAACCGTACCCGGCAATCCGCCGCTGAGCTTGTAATCCGGATCATACAGATACAGCCCCAGGGCGGTGATGCTGGAATATTCCATCCCGCCGGCCTGCATGGGCGTGCTGACCAGATCCAGCTCGGTATATGGATAAGGGCCAAAACGCTGATTGTAGCTGTTGAGCGCATGGCTTGCTGTTTCAAGCACCATGATGCCTGCCTCGCGGTAGGCCTCAGGAAAAAAGCTGGTGAGGGTTACACCATCCACATCCATACTTTCGCTCACAAAATCGGGGCTGGCAGCAAGGTAAAACTCACGCTGCGGACCTGCTTCGAAGATCGAGACCTTGCGTCCATCAATCACTTCCTCATCAATAAGCTGACCGCCCGCAGCGATGACAAAATCATCCGGCGCGTTTACTGCCACGATAAAAAACGCGGCATCCGAGAAAATGACATCTGCATTGCGGGGCGGCGCTTCCACGTTCCAACCCTCGTCGTTATAGACCGGGATGATGGGAAAGAATGCATCCAGCGCGAGAATGTCATCCATATAGATGAAGAGGCCGTAATTTCCACCCATCTGGCTGGGAACGACCAGGTCTATTTCCATGGCAATATCCACCCGCTCACCCGGCGCAAGCGGTGCGGGCAGATCCACGCGCATGACGGTCTTGTCAAATTCAAGCTGCGGTTCAATCGGCTGGCTATCAACTGTTAAATCGGAAATTGCCAGGTAATCCCCGCCCATATTAGGAATCAGTTTGAAATAGACCGCGTCAAGCGGGACGGATTCCTGGTTGGTAAATAAAACCTGTTCAGACCCAGCGACACGAAAAATATCATCTTCCTGGTTGAGGAAAATATCGAGCGTATACAAAGGCGCATTGGCAAATTGCGCGAGATCGTCAATAAAAAATGAATCGAGATGATGAGGGAGATCAAGTGAAAGACTTTTAGTTTCGATGGACACTGCATCAAGCATGTCCGAACCGACCGGCAGATCAAAGATTCTTTCTTGCAATTGCGCACACGCAGCCAGCAGCAGGACAACTTTAAACAAGATCAAAAATTTCCAATTATTCTTCATGTTGACATCCCAATACAATTTTCACCACAATCATTATAAATATAGCACCTGGAACGCTATTATAGGGAAGATCACACACCTAATGCCTCTCAGATGCGTCTCTCCTATCAAATCGTAAAAGCGGAAATGTATCTTTCGAAATCTAATAAATAGTTAACCAACTATCAAATTAATACTCCTAAAATTAAAGAAAAAGGCGATGAAATGGAAAAGAACGTATCAAACATCAGTGATGAAGCAGTGAAAAAAGCGACCGGCAAAACCTGGAGCGAATGGTTTTTGCTGCTTGACACAAAAGTGGGAAAATCCATGACCCATAAAGAGATCGTGGCGATCATCAAAGGTTCCGGCGATATTGACCCGTGGTGGCAGCAGATGATCACGGTGGAATATGAGCAAACGCGCGGGCTGCGAAAAAAGCACGAAATGCCAGACGGATTCCAGATCAGCAAGAGCAAAACGATCGCGGCAGATGCTGAAACACTTTTTAATGCCTGGGTCGATGGCGTCACTCGCCAGACCTGGCTGGATGACCCCGCGTTTACGATCCGCACAGCGACCGAACCAAAAACGATCCGCATCACCTGGACGGATGGTAAAACAGACGTCAATGTGTTTTTTTATCCCAAAAACCATAAGACACAGGTAACCGTCAATCATGGCAAATTGCCTGATGAAAAAAGCGCTGCTGAGATGAAAACCTACTGGTCGCGCCAATTACAACAGCTTTCAATTAAATTCAGTTGAGCCAGCCCTAAAAAACAGAGAACCGCCTTGCGGCGGTTTCTGGTTTTTGGCTGCGGCACCCGTTACCGGATTACGAGGAGGGATGCCGCAGCGCTTGTGTGACTACTACACATTTTTGACATCACCTCCTTATCCATAAGGATAGCGAGAATAAGATAGTACATCTTCATTATACACAAATTTGAATTAAAGCAAGCACAGCGTATAATTGGCAATATATGGAAAATAACAAACCAGCATGGATACGCACTGCATCGGCTGCGATGGTCCTGTTTGCAGCCGCTGGGATTACATGGCACTTCCTCTCACATACGCCATCCGGATGTTACAGTAAGACATTCGCGATCGGAAGTTCACTATGCCACCAGATCCCCTCTCATAGTCCAATTCTGAATGGGGTACAGTTCCCATTGTGTGCGCGATGCACCGGCTTATACCTTGGGTCACTGATCGGATTGGTATATGCCCTTTTCGCGGGGAAAAAAGCAGGCATCCCAAAAAGACCCTATCTCATTTTTCTGTTGGCGATCTTCGTGATTTGGGGTAGTGACGGGGTCAATTCATTGATATCCGATTTCCTTAACCGCCCATTTTTGTATGAGACGACCAATTTGACCCGCACGGTCACAGGCTATGGTATGGGTCTGGTGATGGCAACCGCTCTGACAACGCTATTCAATGTCACGGTATGGAAAGAACGGGAAAACATCCCGATCCTGCACTCTCCGCTGCAGGTGGGAACCTATGTCGTTCTTGCCGCAGCGATCAACCTGCTGACCACAACCAACAACGAATTTTTGTTCCGCCTGGCTGCCAATCTGGCGATATTCACAGCGGTGGCAATCATCACGCTGCTTTATTCTGTTTTCTGGATCATCCTGCTCAAAAAAGAAAATACATTTCAATCGCCAAAAACTTTGTGGGTTTTTTTGCTAGCGGGTTTTGCCTCATGCATGCTGCAAATTACTTTATTGGTCACCTTGAGAAATAGCGTATTATAAATTTTATTGAGAGATGGAGATACGATGGAATCCATATTAAGTATTTTTTCAGCGTTTGGCTTATCTGCCAGCGCAGGTTTGAACGCCTATATCCCGCTGCTGGTGGTGGCGTTGATGGCACGCTTCACGAACCTGATCACGCTGAACGAACCGTGGGACGGTTTGACAAGCTGGTGGATCATTGGTCTGCTGGTGGTCCTGTCGATCATCGAATTCCTGGTGGACAAATTTCCCGCCATCAATCACATCAATGACATCATTGTGCAATCCTTCGTCCGGCCGACAGCGGGAGCGATTGTTTTTGCCGCCAGCACAAACGTTGTATCCAACATTCACCCGATTCTGGCATTAGCGCTGGGGCTGCTCGTTTCCGGAAGTGTGCATACTGTGAAATCAGTGGCCATCCGCCCTGCGGTAACTGTCGCTACCGCGGGGGCAGGCAATGTGCCGGTGAGCGTGACCGAGGATGTTACCTCTGGCACACTGTCCATTCTTTCCGTCGTGGTGCCGATTGTGGGGATGGTGATCCTGGTGACGATCGTCAGTTTGGTAGTGTGGCGCTTATATCTGCGGGATCCTGAAACTAAATAAAATCCTGAAACCTTTCCATCGAGAAAGACCGTTGACCAGAGAAGATCGTTTCCAGCTCCTTTAAGCCAGCCAATGCTGCCTCTCGATCTGCGGGGGGTATATCAAGCTGTTCAAACTCCTCTACATCCAAAACGCGGATACTCCCATCAGGATAGGCAAACAGATCCAGCGCGAGATCGTCGTAAGCGATCACATCGCCAAGGACTACCGCGGGGCGGGTCACGTTGCAATACCAGGCCTTGATCTCACCGCTGTCTTTATCATGGATCTCGAAAATATTAAACCATTTACCGCGCGGATAGAGCTCGAGGAAAGGATCTCCCTCGCGCAGAAGGATACCCTGAAAGTGCAGATCGCTGCGATTAAAGCGCGCCTCAAAAAGAAGGGCTTGCGGTGTATCAAGTACACAAATCCCCTCATATTCCCAGACCTGCTGGCCGGTATGATCATTCTTGACAATTTTCATGTGTTTCACCTCTGGTGTAGGTATAAATCGAAACGGGTGGAATTGTAATAAGGATCTGCTCGCCGACAGGCAGGAAGCGATCCAATGTGATAACCGCGTTCCACGTGTTCGCAACCAGCAGGCTGGTCTGATAATCCCGCCCTAAAAAACGCTGCGCTGTCACTTCTGCTGAAAAACTGTTGGGTGCTTCTGATCCAGCCTGATTGACGGAGATATCCGTGACCAATAGATCAACCCTTTCACCGGCAAGCAGCCCGCCCGCGTGGTTTCTGATATGAAGAGGACCAATGGGTGTATCAACAATTAAAGGGTCAAGCGAGGATACTTTTCCATCCATCTGATTGTTCAGACCAAGAAATGAGGCGGTCCAGATGTTGATCGGGTGGGAATACACTTCCTGTGGTTTCCCTGATTGCACAACGTGGCCATCATGCAGGATCATGATACGATCGGCTACCGCAAACGCTTCTTCCTGATCATGTGTGACATAGATCACCGGAACATCGGTAACATCCAATAATCGCTGCAGGTCCTTAAGCAGCTGGTCGCGCAGCGTGCGGTCCAATGCGCCCATGGGCTCATCGAGCATGAGTAATTTTGGACTGGGGGCGATGGCACGCGCGAAGGCAATGCGCTGTTTTTCACCGCCAGAAAGATCGATCACAGACCGTTCGTAAAAGGATTCCATCCCAACCATCTCAAGCACTTCAGAAACCCGCTCCCGTAATTCTTCAGGCGGCAATTTTTGTACCCTTAAACCAAACGCCACATTTTCAAATACGTTCAGATGCGGGAAAAGCGCGTAATCCTGAAACATGAACCCAAAACCACGGCGGTGCGGGGGAATATCTGTCAGATCCTGACCATCCCAGATCACCTGGCCGCTTTCAGCTTGCTCCAGGCCGGCGATGATGCGCAGGATGGTGCTTTTTCCCCCGCCAGATCGGGCTAACAGGCAAGCGGTTTCATCCGCAGCCAGGGTAAATGAGACACCGCATAAAAGCGGTTTTCCTTCATAGTGTTTCTCGAGACCTGTCACTTTTAGCATCTATCAATCCAATCCCTGTGTCTCCTGCAAGTTCTCGATGATAAGAAAACCTGCAGCACAGGCAGCTAATAATATCACTGACATCGCCAGCGCTTTTCCATAATTCTCCCGGCCGGGCAGACCGAAATATCGAAAAATGGCAACGGGAAGCGTTGGGATCTCCGGCCGAGATAAAAAGGTGGTTGCTCCGAACTCACCCAAAGAGATCGCAAACGAATAAATTGCTGCGGTGATGAGCGGTTTTCGGATGATGGGAAGATCAAGCATCCACCATAGTTTTTTCTGCGAAACGCCAAGCACAACCGCCGCTTCATGCTGGTTAGAAGGTATGGCATTGATAGCCGGTTGGATAATGCGGACGACAAAAGGCAGGGCGATGAGAGAATGAGCAACCGGGATCAGGAATGGATAGAAAACCACCATCGCCCTTGAACCGGAAAAGGCAATCAGATAACCAAGCCCAAGCGTAACGGCTGAAGTGCCCAGCGGGAGCATGACCATCGTATCCATAATCGAACGGATGCGGGTAGACCGGCCTGAACCCACCACGATAAAAATACCGATACTAAGAGCGATCAGCATGGCAGCAAATGCGTACAGAGCCGAGTTGCGTAAGGCGATGAAAGGAGGAACGAAAAACAGCGCATCCCTTTCGTTTGCAAAGATACGCTGAAAATTGATAGAAGAAAATCTGAACGCACCTGCTGAACCACCAACCGTTTGCACCATGGTTGCGCGCAATATCAGCGCAGCCAATGGAACGACCATGATCACAACAAGCAACAAACCCATGGTAACAACAAATGCTTTTTTTCTGAACGTTGCAGGTTCTCTTAATCCCTTTTCAGACATGACAGGCATGATGGGCGCAAATGATGCCTCATCCAGCCATTTTCCTAAATAAGTGATCATGATCGAGAATAACAACTGAACTAACGCCAGGAAACCCGCTAATTTAAGATTGAGAAATTGCGTTGTTTGGATGTAAATTTCGACTTCCATTGTCGCGAATTGAACGCCCCCCAGGAGTAAAATAACACCAAAACTGGTGAAATCAAACAAAAACACCAGTAGCATGGCAGATACGATCGAGGGCAGAAGAAGCGGCAGCGTAACCCGTAAGAAAGTCCGCCAGGGTGAGGAAGATAGTATTCTGGCAGCGTCTTCAATTTTCGGGTCAAGTCTTTCCCAGGCAGTACCCACCACGCGAATAAAAATGGATGTGTTGTAAAACACGTGCGCCAGGACAATTACGCCCAGAGTCCCAAACACCTGAATAGGTGGCTGTGAAAGCGAGAAAATTCGCATCAATAATAGGTTTATCCATCCGCTGGTCCCAAGCAGCGCATTAAACGCAGCTGCCACCACCACTGTGGGCAGGATAAACGGCAGGGTCGAGGCCATGCGCAGCGCACTCCTGCCCGGGAATCTGAAGCGCCCGAAAAGATACGCTGCAGGGATACCCAGGCAGGCAGTAACCAGTGTGGATAAGCCCGCCTGCCAGAAGGAGAAGCGGATCGATCTCCAGGCTATGCGCAAATTGGACTCGTTAAATTCTGACCAGGCCCCCGGCTGGATGATCGAGCGCAAAGCAACCTGCAAAAGCGGGTAAAAATAGAATGCCAGCAGAAAGAGAACTGGGATAATCCAGAAAACTATGCTGACCCAATTTCTCTTGCTTTTTACCATTAATTCGTGAACAGCTCCCGCCAGGCTGCGATCCAGGATTCACGATATTGCGCGATCAATTCCGCCTCCAAAACTGCTGGTTTTTGCGGGATCTGTGCGTGATCGATAAACTCCTGCGGAATCTCCGCACCTTGAATGACCGGATAGACAAACATGTTGAGCGGGATATCACTCTGAAAGACAGGGCTGAGCATATGGTCGATGAAAGCCTGTGCAAGCTCCAATTTCTGAGTACCTTTAAGAATACCCGCGTATTCTATTTGGCGGAAACACATATTCTGCCCAACCAGAGAAGCGGTGGGAGATGCATCAAGCTCTTCTTCTGCAAAGATCACCTCCGCTGTCGGGCTGGTGGCATAGGAGACAACCATCGGCTGCGGACCCTGCCCTGCAGAACCTGAGAAATTGGTGTAATATGCTGTTTCCCAGTCATTGACAACCACAAGGCCATTCTCCTTTAGCGCTTTCCAGAAATTCAGAAATCCTTCTGGTCCATATTCGGCAATAGTCGCCAGCAGAAAAGCGAGCCCCGGGGAGGAAGTTGCTGGATTCTCGACGACCAGCAACCCTTTATATGAGGGATCAAGAAGATCATCCAGCGTCTGAGGCAAAGCCAGATCCTGTTCTGCAAAATAGGATTTGTCGTAATTGATGCAGACATCGCCATAATCAACCGGTACCATCTGTTTTCCCGGGACCAACGGGATTTCGGCGATAATTTGCGCTAACGCAGCAGGCGCGTATGGGAGGAACAGCTTCTCCTCCAGCGCGCGGGACAGGAAAGTGTTATCGACGCCAAAAAGCACATCAGCCACCGGCGCATCCTTGGATAAGATTGCGCGGTTGAGCGTGCTGCCCGCATCGCCGCTGGGCAGAAAAGTAACCTGCACATTATGTGCCTCTTCAAAGGCAGCGATAACCGGTTCGCTGATCGCAAATGAATCGTGTGTCATCACCACCAGTGTATCAGGCCCCGCAGCGCAAGAGAGTAATAACGCTGTACAACCAAGCAGTATTAAATAATTTTTTATCTTCATTTTTTCTCCTTTCGACAAATAGCGATTCTGCGGTGAATGCATAACAGCTTTCCTGATCGAATTTGAATTTGTGCTTGTTTCCCGTTCAGAACGTTGCTTAAACCGCGTGTTTTCTCGGGAAAAAGCGTTTCATCGTCCAGTGGATATGCAAGGCCTTTCGTTGTGATGCCTGTCACTTCAGAACCAAACGGGATCAGTGACACCTGGTCGCCCGCTGCACCGTTGATCGTAAGCTGATCGAGGATAAGATCCATGCGCTCGCAGCCGTCATCAAAACGAATGGAAAACCCAGGACATGAGTGATTTGCGAGCAGCCAGATATTCGCAACGGTCTGGTCAATACGCCCGCCCAGCGCGCCGACAATTAGGATCTCATCAAAACCCCGCTCCGCAAGAATGTCTAAGGCAAGCTCCAGGTCAGTTTCATCTTTTGCGGGTGGAAACCGCAGAACTTCCGTGTCTGCTTTTTCAAATTCTGAAAGGATATTTGAAGGGATTGAATCCATATCACCAATGATGAGTTGTGGAGAGAGATCGAGCACATGCAGGTGGCGCATCCCGCCGTCCACCGCCACAAACACATCATCCTGGCGTAAATGTTCGCGCACGGATAGCGGTTGAGGAACTTCCCCATTGGAAAATAATACTGCTCGCATAAAAAAACTCCCTTGCCTTGGGAGGGAGTTTTATTCATATAGCTCCCTCCGCCGGCATTATCCGGTTCAGGTAGTGCGGGTCGAGAATACGATGATTCTCCTCTCAGCCATCACAGTGGCTCCCCGGTTAGTACAAAATAAGTGTATGATGTTTTTAAGTTGATGTCAATACTGGTTTGGTTTTAATGTGCCGGGAGAACGCACAAACACACATCATCCTGACCCTTCTCGGCATCACCCGTTCTAACAACAGCATGGTAATCACGGCGGCTGTCCATCCATACACCGAATGCCCGCAGAAAACCAGCATAAAAGTATGACTGCAGGGAGCGATCGGAAAGGTGCATGCAGTAACAGTCATCTTTGTTTGACTCAAATGTGATCGGTTTACCTGAAGCTGCAGAAAGAATATCTCCCAGCTTGATCACAGCGGAGTTAAATTTTTTATCAAATGGCCGCAGGCGATTGTCGATATCTCCCAAAGCGTTGAGCGCATCCATCTTTTTGCACATTTTCGAGAAAGCTGCCTCGCCAATGCGGATCAAGAGTCCTCTGGCAGTATTGAGCTGATAGAGGATGAAAAATTCATCACTGATCCCACCAAGAAGGTTAGCCTTTGGGTCAAACTGCGGAGCGTGCTCACAGTAGCCCGGCCCTAGGACAGCGTGAAACACTTTCTTTGCTTCCTGGCGCCCGAGGATTTCAATGACCGCCTGGTACACTGATTGACAAAATTCATGCCGCATCGTTTCGTTTTCCATCAATTTTGATATCGCACTCCTCTCAAGTATAATCAGATTATTCACGCAGTCGATAACCATATTGCATTATCCATGCCAAAATGACCCTTAACTTTCATGGCCACTCTTTTTGAAACTTTACGAGATTATCCATTAGACCTGCTTGAAATAATCACCGAGCAGTGGGGGGTTGAAGACGAAATCAACTGGCGCGCAGATCAAGCCAAACAGATTGCTGCAAAAATCAATCACGATGCGCTTTTTGTAGAAATCCTTTCTTCCCTTTCAGAAGCAGCACAATCTATTTTCCAGCAAATATCAGAAAATGAAGGCCGCATTGAGCGGGAAGTACTCGCACGGGCGTATGGCGATATCCGCGAAATGGGTGCCGGGCTGCGTGAAAAAGAAAGGCCTGACCGTGAACCCGTGAACGAGATGGAAAAACTGTATTACCGCGGATTGATCGCTCTGGCGTTTTTTGACATGAATGGAGATACGAAAGAATATTTTTATATTCCAGATGAATTTCTGTCACTGATCAATAACCAAATCCGACCAATCAAAAAGCCCGAAATTATTCCAATCGCTGCCGCAAAAGACAAAAAGTCACAAACAATGACCGATTCTACGAATCTGGTGCATTTGCTGGCATTACGGCTGGCTATCCTGCGCGGTAACGTACCGCTAACCGAATTCCAGGACGTTATTCCTCTGATTTCACTTCCATTTTTAGATGCACTGCTGGCTGAGAACAATGTGATCTCAACCAATGGTGACTTTTCACCTGAAAAAATAAAGAAAATTCTGCTGGATAATAAAACGGATTTGGCGCGCTCATTATTTAAGAGCTGGTATAAAAGCACGCAAATTAACGAACTGCGAATGGTACCCGGGTTGGCATTTGAAGGTCAGTGGGTAAACGATCCGATAAAACCACGCAAAGCAATTATCGGGATCATCAATGAACTACCTGAAAAAAAATGGTTCCGGGTGGCGGATCTTATTCAGCACGTTTACGATGCGGCGCCACATTTCATGCGCTCCGGTGGCGAATTTGAGCAGTGGTTCATTAAAAAAGCAGGTGAGGATTCATACCTTCAGGGGTTTGCATCCTGGCCGCACGTGGACGGAAATTACATCCGCTATTTGATCATAGGACCGCTGGCCTGGTTTGGAATGATCCGTATTGCTGAATTGAATGGTGAGAACGATGGTTCAATATTCACAAAGACTTCACTTGCGCATGCGCTCGTTAGCGATCGACCCATAGAAATAAAAAAAGATGCTTCCTGCAAAGCAGTCATCCACAAAAATGGCGGAATCTATCTGCCAAAAAACGCTGAGCGTGAAATGCTCTACCATTTTGCCCGCTTTTGCATGTGGAATGGAATGAATGAAAAATATTATAAATTCCGCTTGACTCCAGACGCGATCAGAAGATCAGAGAAGCAAGCTATAAATATCCCGCAGATCAAAGCCATACTCAGTAAATATGGACAGGAGCCAATCCCTGCCAATATCTTTGCTGCGCTGGATCGATGGGAGAAATCCGGGGCGTTGGTTCAACTAGAAGACCAGGTCATTGTCCGTTTTAAGGATGCAAAATCAACGAATAAATTGATAAACACCATCAACAGGCATATCAAGATCGAGGTATTAAATGCGGATACAGCAATTATTCACAGGAGAGATATTCGTAAATTAGAAAATCTTTTAGGCGAAGCTGGTTATCTGGTGGAAAACCTATCAAAGTATAATGATTAGAAAATGATCACAGGAGTGGAAAGCAATGAAACGATTTGACTGGATGAAAAAAGAGATCATCAATCTAAAATCCAAAGGATTATTTACAAATATCCGCACCCTGTCTTCACCCCAGGGGGCATGGTTGACTGTGGATGGGAAAAAAGTGCTCAACTTCTGTTCGAACAACTACCTGGGATTTGCAAACCATCCCCGGTTGGTTGGAGCAGCCAAGAACGCAATCGATTCGCATGGCGTTGGACCGGCAGCAGTACGCACGATCGCCGGTACGATGGACTTACATGCCTTGCTTGAGAAAAGAATTGCGGAATTCAAAGGGGTTGAAGCAGCCATTACCTTCCAATCCGGGTTCAGTGCGAATCTCGGCGCAATCCAGGCACTGGTAGGAAAAAATGACATCATTTTTTCTGATGAACTAAACCACGCTTCGATCATCGATGGCTGCCGCCTGTCTGGCGCGAGAATTGTCCGCTATAACCATTGTGACCCTAATCACCTGGAGCAGGTCATCAAAGAGAATGAAGACGCCTTCGAGCACGCTTTGATCATCACTGACGGCGTTTTCAGCATGGATGGCGATGTGGCGCCGCTGGATAGGCTGCAGGAGATCGCCAGCGGGTATGATATTCTGCTTGCCGTTGATGACGCACATGGAGAAGGGGTGCTGGGTAAAAGCGGGCGTGGCATTGTCGACCATTTCGATCTGCACGGAAAAGTGGATCTCGAGATCGGCACATTTTCTAAAGCGTTTGGGGTGATTGGCGGTGTGGTAGCAGGCAACGCCACCATCGTTGATTGGCTGAAACAACGCGGCCGTCCTTTCCTCTTCTCATCAGCGATGACCCCGCCGGATGTGGCTGCTTGCATCGCTGCGATCGATATCCTGGAAGAGTCAGATGAATATGTCAAGCAGTTGTGGGAAAACGCGGATTATTTTAAAGCCGAAATGAAAAGCAATGGATTTGATATTGGCAACAGCCAGACACCAATTACTCCCATCATGCTCGGAGAAGCGCCATTGGCGCAGGAGATGAGCCGAGACCTGTTCGAAAATGGTATTTTTGCCACACCAATCGGATTTCCAACGGTCCCCAAAGGAAATGCGCGTATTCGGGTGATGATTTCGGCAGCACACAGCAGACAGGATCTCGATCAAGGTCTGGAAAAATTCATCGCTTCCGGTAAAAAACTGGGTGTGATATAGAGAAGAGAAAAGCCCCGCGGGGCTTTTTTCCTTTATTCCTCTTTATCCTTGAATTCAGCATCAATGATGGTTTCTTGCGGCTGATCAACTTTTGCAGCCCCTTGCAATTCAGCCAGGTATTCGTTGACCACATCGCGCGGACATAAACTGATGAAAAAGTCCATGCCAAAATACAGGATCAGCGCATCGTCGATCGGTCCGAAGAGCAGGTCAATGGGAACGATCAAATACACCAGGCAGAGGATGGGGATGGCACGGATCAACATATCGATACGGTCATCCTGCACCAACTTGATGGTCAACTGGATCTTCAGAATAAGATCATTGAGAAATCCCCCGCCCATATTTTTCCAGTTTCTAAAATCTTTAGATTGCATTTTTTACCTTTCACTTTTATCGAATAGTTTTTTACGTTTATAGCGGATCAACGGTGCAACCAGTTTTCGTAGATAGTACTTCATCTGAATAACCGAGAACCATTTTCCACCGTCACGATAGTGAACTTTGAGCATCTCAGGCCAGCAGCGGTCATCTGCAGAAATCGTTTTTGCGTCTTGGTGCAGGCGGAAATTTGCCCAGGTTCGCGTAACATATTGTATATCGCTTATGCCTGCCAGCCGAACCCAAAGATCATAATCCATGGCGAAAAAGAAATTCGGATCCAGTGGACCGATTTGATCCCAAAGTGATTTTCTGAAAAACGCCGCCTGTTGTGGAATATGCACATATCCTCGGCGAAGCCTGGGCAGCGATGTCTGAGCCGCCGGGAACCGCCCAATGACAGCGCCATCCTTATCAATATATTGCGCGTCACCATAGACCAAACCTACATGCGGATGTTCTTCCAGATACGCAACCGCCTGCGCGACCGCATCTGGTTGATAGGTATCGTCTGAATTCAGCCATGCGATGATCTCCCCGCTGGCCATTGCGAACCCCTTATTGATCGCATCAGTCTGCCCCTTATCTGGTTCAGAAACCCAGCCCGCCAGCTTGTCCTGGTAGGCTTTAATAATTTCTACACTCCCATCAGTTGAACCGCCATCAATGATGAAATATTCGATAGGCGCATATGCCTGGTTAAGGACTGATTGGATAGTAGATTCAAGGTAATCCACTTGGTTGAAAGATGGCGTGACAATTGATACTTTTGGCATGATTCTTAGCGCTCGATGACTGTGATCGTACCTACATTGTAATACTGCGCGGTGCACAAATTAACCCAGAAGGAGCTGGTTTCACGCATCTCAGCCATCTCAGCGTGAGCATCCAGCGCCATGACTATCAGGTCCTGTCGACCCTGCCCAATCTGAGTAACAATTTCTTGTTGCTGTTGATCCCATAAGGCAGCGCGCCTCTGATAAAAGCGGATCATTGCACTGATATCCGGGAGCGCAAGAAGAGGATAGATTGACATGATTATTAGAGCTGATCCTGCCAGAATATGTTTCGCTTGAATGAGAAATCGCATCCGCGCAAGAAAAATCCCCAATAAAAAACCTTCTGAAAATACACTTAAAACCAGGACCATCAGCGCCAGCATCAGTACTCGTTTTTCTGGATAGGCCAACATCCCATAAGCCGTTGGGGCAGAAATGCTGACAACCAGGATGAAAACAACCAGTGGAATAACGAGTATGGACAACAAAAGACATTTCCAATTCATTTTTTTTTGTTGCTGATAGGTTGTGAATACAGCTGCAGCGCATCCCAGTAAAAATAACAATAAAAATGGCAACCATTGTCCGCGTATGGTGAAGAAGATAAAACTCAATGCAGAATCCAGGGAAATGTAGATGACCGAGCGCACATCCTGTGCCTGTTCGAGCAGTGTCATCTTGAGCGTGTTACCGGGAGACACAATCATCACCAGAAGTGCAGCAGCCGTGGCAATGATTGCGGCCAGGGCATAGATTGCGAGGGGAGACTTACTATTCCGCTGAGGATGAAGTAGATAATAAATCATGAGCATGGCGTAAGCAGCCCCCTGTAATGCAGCATACGACTCAGATAATCCAGCCAGGAAAAATGCGGTCAGGGTGAAAAGCGTGATGGAAAGGATTTTATGCTTTCTGTCGTTCTTGGTTTTGAGAACAAAAAAAAGCATCAGAATTAATGCCGGGAAAGGGAGAAAATAATGCACCATCGCCGCGCGCCAATACACACTCTGATCAATCGAGGGAGAAAGATAAAGGAAAAAAAAGGTTAAGGTTTGCGCAACAAAAAACGCGAACCATTTCTTACTAACAATACCCAGCGCATCCGCAATCGCCCTAATCACGAAATAAAGAGAAAATGACGTGAAAATGATGGCAACCATCGGAAAAACGCGGATCGCTTTTTCCCCAAACGCGTCAGAAAATGACCACAGGATAAATGCAGAAAAACGATTCGAAAGCGTGAGATAAAAATGCTTTAACCCGCCAAAAAAACCAAATTGGCGCAGAGTTCCGGAAAAACAAAAATCATCCGCCCTGTGTCGTACAAACCAGGCATTGAAAACATATAAAAAATTCGCCAAAAAAAAGAATAATGAAGAAACCTGAAAGATTGGTTTCTGCCAGCGGTGGTGAATGGCCTGGGAATGATCAGGCATGATCTGTGTCCGCTTCCAATTAATTCTCCCACTTACCCGTCACGACCAACGATCAACTTCCTGAATCCACGTTGGTCGCGCGCAGGTCATAAATGAGAATATCACCAATCTCATGTACTTTCAGGAAATTCGTTTCAAAATATTCTTTGAGAAAAGCCTGGCGTTCAAATTCATCCCGATCACCAACCACAAAGAAATCATAATTCGCAATACGGTCATCAAATTGCCGCTGCAGGTCGATCTCCTGTCCTGCTAATTCCCGTAGGGTCACGTCACCCATCGTCGTCCATGAAGAAACATAATTCCAACCCCAATAAGCAAGCCGGTAGCCGTAATTCTTGAATACTCCGATCACGCGTGCTTCTCGGCCGATATACTCTCCTGCCTGTTCCCAATCATTGACTTCCTCAGAATAGTTGTAACGACTAAGTTCAGACCGGATCTGCCAGGAATAAAATCCAATAAACAACAAGGCTGCCAATGCGAAGATCACCCGTGTGATGGTGTGGTTTCGTTCTGAGACTCTGAAGATTTTCCCGAGAATGATACCGATACCAATTGAGACAGGGATGATCAGTGGAAGATGGTAATAGTCATGCGTCGTGATGTGGTACGAGAATGCGAATCCATAGATGACATATCCAAGTAAAAATCCCACCAGCAGCATGAAATACTTCTTCTTTGTAAACAGAGAGATACCCATGACGGCAGCCATGACGATCACCAGCTGAATGGTTTTATCGAGTTCAAGCAACCATTGGATATAGAACAAAGGTTGGATCCAGCGACCTGGGAAGAAACGAAAATCAAATTGCCTTCCTAAAATATTCAAAACTACAGTGCCAAAAAATAAATAGATCAGATAAGGCAAGGTAGAAAGGATCATGATCAGCCAAACCTGTTTATTACGGATTGCCTTCTTAAAACTAAAACGCTGAAGGACAACGCTCGCGAATGCTGGCGCAAGGAAAAAGATTGCACTGGATTTAACATACAGGGCAAATCCGCTCAACAGGCCCGCCAGGATCGCCCATGCCCATTTTTCCGATCTCATCCATTGCATAAATGCCCACAGCGCCGCCAGCATAGCGGCGATTAACAATGGTTCAGGTTGAAATGCGCGGCTTGCTATAGCGGCATACGGCCATATCATGTAAAAAACCACAGCGAAGGTACCGGACGCGAAATCCGCGATCTCTTCGGTGATCAGGAAAAGAAAAACACCACCAATCATCCAAAAAAAGATTGCCCACAGGCGTGCGATCCATAATTGTTCCGAACCGAACACACGGTACCCAAGCGCGGTCAGTGTTTCCATGATCTGCGGTTCGATCAATCCTTCTGCTTGCCACTGGTTGTATGCCATCGCTTGTTTCCATTCAGGCGCAGAATCAAGACCCTGGTAGTACATCCCGCGAGCGATCAAGGCAGAATGCAGCTGCCGTGTGGCGTGGAAATCAAGTGGTGCATCAAAAAGGTCAGATACACGAATGATAAATCCCATCATAAAAACAAGAACTAACAGGGCATACCAGATCCAATGGTAGGTCTTCATAAAAACTTATCCTTTTATTTTGTTTTAATAAATTCTAGTAGCTCGCCAAAATTCTTCGATCGGACTGCTTCGGTCCTTCTTTCAATGAAAGATTCCCTCAGGCTGCTGACGGGAATAATACTGTTCACCAACGCGAAGCTCATACGCTGAAAATCCGCACAAAAAACGCGGCTATCGTTTAGCGCTGCTTTCAGGTAACTCTTGAATGCATTCCAATTTTCACCGCTGTCCAGTAAGTAATGCGCACGCAGATGATGGGCGCCTGCTTCAATTTTTTTATCGTCTTTATTAATTAATTCTGCCAGTAATGGCTGTGATCTCATCCAATCCAATAATTTGAATGCTTCATCACCATAACGCGCGCCGCCAGTCAGGTTTTTGGCTTCAGAGTGATAGCGGGCGGCTGCCCAAAACTCATCAATATATTGTACCGGAAAATTTGCTGCGATCTTTAACCATAGATGATGATCCATCAGGTAATGATAGGCGGGATTGAGGTATCCAACAGCGTCTAATGCTTTTTTGCGCATAAAAACACCGGGTTGGCAGATAATACTAAAACGCATCAATTCAGGTAATCCCCAATCGCCAAAAATCATGGTATTAAAAACCTCAGACTGCATATCGATTGAAAGTACATTGCTGTACACAAATCCAGCATCCGGATTATGCCTAAGCGCTTCCACCGCGCGCGATACCGCATGTTCGGTATACAAATCATCGGAATTCAGCCAGGCGATGATCTCGCCATGGGCCAAACTGAATCCTTTGTTAATCGCGTCAGATTGGCCTTCATCTTTTTCGGACACAAAATAAGCCAGCCGATCTTTATATCGTTCAATCACTTCCACGCTATTATCAGTGGAAGCGCCATCGATGACGATATATTCAATATTGGGGTAGTCTTGTAAAAGAACGGACCGTAATGTCTCCTCAATATACTTCCCCTGGTTAAATGATGGCGTGATGATGGAGACAAGCGGTTTATTATCACTCATTGAACAAAGACCCGTAATCTGCTTTTGGAAAAATGTTCAACTTGCCGCCAATAGTCGCATCTACAACTTCCCTGCCCGCGTTCTCATATACATTACGAGCCATCATATATCCTACTTCGGATGTATCCAGATCTGGCAATTGCCATTTGAAACCTTTTCCGAAATACTTGGGGTGGAAATGGTTGGGGTCATCACCTTCAGAAATGATGGTCTTGTTGGGTTCTCCTTTGGTTGAAAAATTATGGTCAACACCGATCAAAATTGCTGTTGAGAATCCCATATAGTAAGCGAGTTGAAGGCAGGTATACGTGACAGTCGCGCCTTCCCACAGTCGGCGGGATGCGTCACGTGCGAATTTCCTGCCTGTATAGGTTGTGTAAAGATAATGCAGGTGAGGCGCGGGTGAAAGCCATTTCCTGGCCCGCCATGACACAAACAGCGGAATATCGATCTGCCGGAAATCATCCACTGATTGTTCAATCACAAGATCATTAACCGACACCAGAAAGCTGGGTTTGAACCCTAATTCCGGGAACATGAGGAAGATACGGTTCATGCCAAATGTATATTCGTCCTTTAACAGACGCATATCGGTTTCCTTCAAGCTGGGCCCATTTCCAATAATGAAGCAGCGCTTTCCGGCATATCTGTTTTGATACTCACGTAAACGGCGGTTGGACTCTCTGCGCCAGGGATGCAGCGATGCTTCCACACTCTCAGGCAGCCGGTTGACAAAATCCCAGCTGTTTTTCAATAATTGCATTCCTTTTTCCATATTGCCTTATCGTCCCATCGCTATTATTCTGTGCTTAATCGTGCCGTTGCGCCGCCATCCACTACCAGTGCCTGACCGGTCATAAATGAGGATTGTTCCTCATTCGCAAGGAAATAGATCGCATTGGCAATCTCACGCGGTGTCCCGACGCGCCCGTTCACCGTTTTGTTCGCCAGGTTATCCAGGCGCATTTCAATGGTCGCGTCGCCAAACAGGCCGCGCTCCATACTGCTGCGCAGCATGGGTGTATCAACCGCTCCCGGCAGCACCGCATTGACCCGAATCGCATCAGGGGCAAATTCAATCGCCATCGCGCGGGTCAGCGCCAATAATCCACCTTTGCTGGCAGCATATGCGGAAATATTCGCGGATGTCGCAATCGCATGCACCGAGCTGACATTTACAACAGCCCCTCCACCCGCTTGTTTCAGGAAGGGATGCGCCAGTTTAACGCCAAGGAACACCGATCGAAGGTTGGATGCCATGGTAATGTCCCACTCTTCGGCTGTGGTATCCAGAATGGATTTTGATACCTGGATGGCGGCATTATTGATGACCGCATCCAGCACATCCGTAACATTTTTCGCTTCCTTGAAGATCATCTCGATCTGAGACGGGTCAGAAATATCCGCTTCGATAAAGTGAAGATCAGGGTTCTGAGAAACCACATTTTTTCGGCGATCCACACCAATCACCCGCCAGCCCTGCTCCAGGAAAAGGGTTACAACCGCTTTTCCGATTCCACCCTCTGCGCCAGTTACTAAGACTATTTTTTTTCGTTCATCCATCATTAGAATCTTTCCATTTTCTCTGATTTGATCTTTTCAAAACGGTCGAGTGGCACACCAAAATCTTCAATCACATTTTTAATCGTATTCCAATGTACCGCTTCCCATGCGCTCGGACTGGAATTGGAATTGTGGGGGGCAAGCATCACTTGATCCATCCTTAATAGCGCTGAATCAGCGGGAATCGGTTCATCTTCAAATACATCTAATGCAGCGCCAGCGATCAGCATTCGCTCAAGAGCATCAATCAACGCTGGCTGGTCAATGATCGGGCCGCGTGCAGTATTGATGACAACAGCAGTGGGTTTCATTTTTGCGATCAGATCAGCATTCACCAGATGGTGGCTGGTTGGGTTTAGATCACAATTGACGGAAATATAATCCGCTCGAGCTACAAGCGTTTCCAAAGGAACCATCTCGACACCCACTTCCTGGATAAAAGCTTCCGGGATCGGAACAATATCATTCGCCAGCAAGGTCATCCCGAATGCCTGGGCTTTGCGCAACACCGCTTTGCCGATGTATCCAACACCAATAACACCGAGTGTGCTTTCCTGCAGCGAATGCCCGGGAATTTTCTCCCAAACACCATTTTTTATCTGACGATCCATCCAGGGCTGCTTGCGTGCAAACGCCAGAATATACGCCATCACGCTGTCAGAAACCGGGACGGTGAATGCGTTGGTGGTGCGATGGATTGAAACCCCATGCGCTTGTGCGGCAGTTTTATCGATCGAATCGATACCCGTACCCCACTTTGAAATCACTTTTAATCGGGGAGCGCAGGATGCGATCACTTCAGCGGTAAAGCGATCGTCACCGCATATCGCTCCGTCAAATTTCCCGGCATATTCCAGAATCTCTTCCACAGAAAGCCGTTCATTAACCTCAGGGACGATCACATTAAAACCTAATTCCTCTAAAACCGGGATGAACCGGTCCAGGAAAGGCATCATATAAGGCGCAGAAAGGAGAATTGTTTTTTGTTCCATAGAATTTAGTGACAGTCAATCAACCTGAGCGATTATACCAGCTTGCCATCCTGCCGCATTTGCAGCAGGATCTCAGCGATCTGAAAATCACATTCCTCATCGATATCCAGCGCTTCCAACGGATTCATCTCAAACATCAGCGGTTTCTCCCCCATGCGGTTGTTGCGCTTTTTTAAGTTTTCAGCCGTGAAGAGGTAAATGCAGGAATTCTCCTCAAACACAGGCGGCAGATCCTGCGTTTGCAGCAATACATCCACGTCATGGTTGAGCGGCTTCCTTTGTGCATCCCACAGGCGGGTTTGCAGGCGCGTAACAGAGAAAAGGGAATCATGAACATTACTGCTTTCCCTGAAGACACTGATCGCTTTTGATAGCGTATCAGGTTTGATCAACGGATTGGTACTGTGGGTCTGCAGGTAAAGGTCCGCTGTCACCTGGCTTGCATCATACATCAGCACATCATTCATCGGGACGGTATCACCACTTAGTTCGCCGGGACGTTTGATGCGCACGACATCAGGAAAATCTGCTTTTAATCCTTCTAAAATGACTTCGCTATCTGTGTCCACAACTATTTGTGATATTTCTCGGCATGCCATCAGGGTTGTGACAATATGGTGGTAGAGCGGCTTGCCCGCGATCTGTCGAAAATTCTTTTGCGGGACACGCTGTGAATGATGGCGCATCGGCACCAGCGCAACAATGGTCTCAAACTGCATAAACCCTCCAGTTGTCGTTATGAATCAATTTTATCGGATTTATTGCTGTAATGGATCGGTTCAACCTGCCTGTAAAATCCATCCGATGAGCGGTTATTTTGGTTGGGGTAATAGAAAGATTGTTTAAGCTGCCAGGTCAACGGCCCGGATCGCTTGTAACCCAGATAAGTGCCGTGAAATTGCTGCCAGCGGAATCGGACAATATTGCGCCATTCCGTTAGAAATGCTTTCTGTTGCGTTGCGGCAGAGAAATCTGAAAGCACATTTTTCAAGAAGGTGCTGATGAACTCCAGAAATGTGAACTGTTCATGCGGGTAGATACTCTTAAATGCCATCCCCTCACGCAAGTAGCGTTTCTTTATCCCCTGCCACGATTCCTGGTGGACATGCTTGATTTCTGCGTGCGCAACATAAGCGATGCGGAACTGGTTCTCAAGCGCCCACTTTGCCCAGGCCAGATCCTCCAGGCCGGGTAATGATTCGCTAAATTGATTTTTCTGCCAGAGACTTTTGCGAATGGCAGAATTGGCGTTGTTACAGAAAGGGTGCTCTTGCGTCGGGTTGGACCGCTCTCCATACCAGTGTTTGAATATCTGCTGTTCGGAAAAATGAGAACCTTCTACCCCGCGCTGTTTTCCATATACCAGGGCCACAGCAGGGTCATCAAAGGGTTTTAGCATCTCTTCGATCCAATCAGGGTAAACCGGATAAACGTGCGCGCTGGCTATCAGCACAAGTTCAGTTTCAGCAGCGGCAATACCCAAATTCAACGAACGGCCAAAGGTGAAATCCTGCGGATCGATATGCACAATGGTTGCCTGGTATTCTCTGGCAATATCGACTGTCCGGTCAGTTGAACCAGAATCAACCAGGATGATCTGCACATCCTGGGTCGTCTGATGGGAAATACCTTCTAAAAGACGGCCCAGATGGCGTTCTTCATTAAATGCCCGAATGACAATTGCGCAACGCTTACTCATAGATCCCGGATAAATAGTTCTCCCTTTAGAACACCATCCACAACGACTTGAATGATATCAGATCGTTCTGGCTCTAATGCAGCCAAATCGAATTCCTTGAATGTGACATATCCCCGCCACACACCATCCTCTTCCAGGTATTGATCAAAGGGAATCGAAGCGCGAAATAGCTGGCTGTAGAGTACCCTTCGTGCATTGCGGATAAATTCCTGTGGCTGATCGATTCCTTCACGCGAAAGAAAGTCCTCTAACAATTTTTCATACGCTTTGCGCGTCTCTGGGAAAAAGACGGTTGGGACCTGTGTATACCGCGCCTTACCCGCGCAAAGTACTGGTTTACCCATAATTGAAGCTTCCAGACCCACGGTGGAGTTATAAACCATCACAAATTTCGATTTCTGGATCAGATCATAAGAGCTGATAAACTCATCCGGCGGGATAAAAATCAGATTTTCAATATCCGACAAATGATTGCGATGATACCAATCCGCGACGGATTCACGGCTTTCTTTTCCGGGGCGCACTTCATCCGGGTGGGCACGGATGATGAAAAGGATCTCCGGATGCTGTTTGATCCTCTCAATGACGGTGTCAAGCCAACTGAACATATGCTCAAACAGCGTATTGGCATGCGCCTGGCTGGTATCAAAAATTACATTGGTAAAAATAGGAACCAGCGCCTGATGCCTGGCTGCCTTTTCTGAAATTCCACCATCCATTTGCTTCATTTCCGGCCAAAATTTCACCCCGGCAGTCTGAAAATTTCCCTGGAAGCGATCAGAAAGGTACTTGTCCAGCCGTTCATTTTGGGTATGGTCAAGCTGGAATTCATTGTCAACTTTAACCGGATAGGCTGTTGCTTCTTTCTCGGTAAAAAAAGCGGAGAAAGGCAACATACCCACTTCATGCGAATATACCGGCAATCCTTTTTCATGCGCCGCGAAACGCGCAATCGCCTCAGGATAAAACATTCCATTAAAGACAACAACTGCCCGCGGGGAACGGGAAGCAAGTAGATGAGAAAATTCAGTATATACATTCCAGGCAGAAAGAATGTATGCGCGAGCAAGCGAACACGTATCTGAATCGTTCTGTAAATGATGCCGGCGCAAGATCCAGCGCATCGATGGCAGGACCAACCTGCCAAGAGGGATATGTTCGTATTCATAGGTAAGCAAAGCTTGCAGATCAAGACCGGCTAATTGCTGTTCCATCTCCTCATTTGCGTTGTATGAAAACGAGTGCACATCAGCTCCTGCGTAAACGAAACGAGAGGTGCGAACGCATTCCCTGCAGGGCGGCTTTGTTAATGGATTATCGCGATCCGTTCCGAGTACGCACGGGGTCAAGCCGCGATTGCACACAAAGTGGACAACAGGGATGCCTTCTGCTCTGAGGGCGAGACTGGTTAACAGAGAAAATCCGGCATTCTGGCTCAGGCCCGATAAACGTGTCGATGCATTAAATACAACGATCGGACGCTGCTCAGATTGTCTGATGGAAGCATCAATCGCGCGGGTAAGCTTGCTAACACGTATGCGGTTGGTTTGCAGCGCGATCTCACGATCCATTCTCCGCCTGATGCGGTTTAGGAGATCCTTCATATAAATAATTAGAGATATTTCCTCAATTTTTTCATCGAGGATTTCTCACTTTCATACACATGCTTGACGCCATCGCCCAGTGACATCTCAGTCACACGGATATATTTAACCAGCTTGCGAAAGCCGCCTGGTTCAACCGAAGCGGCCTGGTCGCTGCCCCACATTGCGCGATCAAGCGTGAAGTGGCGTTCAACGATATTCGCGCCAAGCCCTACCGCTACGACAGAGGGGATCAACCCAACTTCATGGCCGGAATACCCGATCGGGCAGTCAAATTTGTTTTTTAATACGGGGATCATCCGCAGGTTCAATTCATCTGGCTCACAGGGATACGCAGATGTAGAATGCAGAATCGCCAGGTCTTTTAACCCGACAACTTTAACTGCTGCTTCGATCTGTTCCGCCGTGGACATACCGGTTGAAATGATCATTGGTTTTCCGGTTTCACGAACTTTACGAAGCAGGTTGTGGTCGGTCAATGATGCGCTCGGCAGTTTGTAGCATATGGGATCAAATTGTTCGATAAAATCTACAGCCGTTTCATCCCATACAGAAACAAACCAATCAATACCGATTTCACGGCAGTAACGGTCTATCTCTTGATATTCAGAATGGTCAAACTCCACTTTTTCCCGATAGGCCATATAGGTGATATAACCCCAGGGGGTCTCGCGCATGATGTCACGCTGGTCTTGCGGTACACATAATTCAGGGGTACGTTTCTGGAATTTCACCGCATCCGCGCCGGTTTCCTTGGCGGAAAGGATCATTTGTTTAGCGGTATCCATATCGCCATTATGATTGATCCCGATCTCAGCGATAATATACGCTGGGTGACCATCGCCTATGGTATGTTCCCAGATCTTCAAATCATTAGCCATGTCAGGTCCTCCACAACCTTCCTTTAAACAGTTAGATATTCTCCGATCAATTTCATGTCACATTCTTCTGTGCATTTAATACCCGGTTTCAGGTCAAAGTGATCCATTCTGAATTGACGATATTTCTCATTATTCCAGATATCATGCAGTGATTCGGTTTTCGCGTCGCCCAGGATGATCTGGTTATTAAAATCTTCAACACATTGCACACATTCTCCATTCGACTTGACAGTCATCGATGACCATGGGAACTGGCAAAATTCGATCCAATGCAGAGATTGGGTGGTTTGCTGGTTATCCTCATACCACATCTGGTCCTGACTTTTGAGGTAAACATACACATCCATATCCTTGAAAGCGTCCCGTAATTTCTCAAACTCTTCCTGCTGCCAGGGTTTGTTGAGATTGATCATCGTAATGACAATAGTGGTATCAAGGTTGCGCTGTGCTTTAATATCCAGTAACTTGAGAATATCGCGATAACTCTGGGTAAAGTTAGACCGCTCACCGCGTACTTCTTTATGGCGCAGGTCATCAACGCTCTCCACCGAATATTTGACATAATCCAAACCATTCTCGAAAGTTTCAACTGTCCGATCAATATTGATGTTAGCCGGGTTACAGCTGAAGTAGCTCGGCAAACCCTGCTTCGTCATCGACTCCACATAACCGGGGATATTCTTATCCAGCAGCGGGTCACCATAACCGTGCAGAACGATCACGCGCGGGATCACATACAGGAAGTAATGATTCTCAGACATATCATCCGGTGCAATGCCGTGTTTTTCCTGCACGAAGGTTTCCCAGCGCTGCCATTCTTCCGCGCTCCACGGACGAAGCTGGGCGATGATCTTTTCAAAATCGTCTTTGTCCAACGTTTCAATGGGGCGTGTCATCATGGTCGTGCGCGGACACATTTCACAGCGCATGTTGCATGCGTTTGTGGTTTCAATGTTGTAAACAACCGGGTCGCGTGAGCGAAAATCATCCAATTTTTCAACAAGGAATTCCTTTGAGAAATTTTCGCCATTCATGACCTGATATTTAAGGTCGTGGACTTTCATGTAAAAATTGATATCAAACATGCATCATCTCCATGGTTATTTTTTGATTGCTCATCTTGAAGGGAAATACATTATATCCCACCGCATTTTTTAGTGGTTTTTGATGAATTTGTCGATCAATATTTCACAAACTTCCCGCACAGCGCCATGACCACCAGCTTTCTGTAAAATCCGGTCAGCTTTCCGCAGCGCTTCCGGGAATGCATCGCAGGGTGCGGCTGCATATCCCACGTATGAAAAACAGGGGACATCATTAAGGTCATTTCCAACGAACATGACCTGTCCCGCCTCAAGCCCCTTCTCGCGCACCAATTGTTCAAGCGCCTGTCGCTTATTCTCGACACTCTGATAAACCGGCAGGCCCAGCTTCTGGCAGCGCGCATTGACAACCGGGTTGGTTTCCTTGGACATGACGACCACCGCAATCTCTGTTTTCGCGCGCAATCTCTCAAGACCAAATCCATCGGAGCGGCTGGCAGCGACCATTTCCACCCCCTCCGTGTTAACATAAACCCGATCATCCGTCATCACGCCATCAAAGTCCAGCACCAGCAGGCGGATATCATCCGGCAGTGAGCGAGGCGCTCGCCCCGGGTATACCATATCCAGCCCATTTTCCAGCACCTTCTGTTCCGCTCGCCGCAAGTCCGGCAGCGTATCAATATCAACAGAAAATGCGGAATCAATGTAAACCGGGAAGATAGTTTCACCGTTCATCGAGCGTTTCTCCAGAATTGTTTCACTCCGGATAACATCAATATGCCCGGTTTGCCAGTAAGTGTCCGGCAGGATCTGGCGTGGAGAATTATAAGGCTCGCTTACCCCATCCAACTTTAATAAGGGTATCATTTGGCCATCCGCACCGATACGCCACATTTTATAGGGGTTTTCTGAAGACGGCACCACCCCACGCACCGAGTCGGCTTCGGGATGATCCAGGATGACCTTGATAGCGTCATCTATCAGTGTTTTTGGGTATACTGGAGATGTTGCGCGCAGGTGCACGACCATATCCGGGTGATAATCCTCATTCTCAGCTAACCACATCAATGCATGTTCAAATACCGGAAAATCAGTGGTATCATCCTGCGCCAGCGCGTCCGGGCGCATAAAGGGCACCTCCGCGCCATATTCCTGTGCAACCGTAGCAATTTCCGCATCATCCGTTGAAACAATCACCCGATTGACCAGTTTTGCGCGCAACGCCGCAGTTATGCTATACGCAATTAGTGGGTGGCCTGCAAACGCGCGAATATTTTTTTTCGGTATTGATTTTGATTTCCCGCGCGCGGGAATGATCACGACAACTTCATTTTTTACCATTTATATCCTCAATCCTCAAATATCACCTGATCATGGTAACGGCCGCTCTGGAGAATACCCAGTGCGATATTCAATGCCTGTTTGCCATCATGATAAGTACAAATCGGTTTTTCTTTCCGTTCACACACCGCAAGAAAATGCGCCATTTCATCCAGATACATTTGATTGCGATCATATCCGGTCGGGGGAAAAATTTCCTGGACCGCTCCATTTGCAGCGCTGACCTTCACGATATTGGTATCATAATCCCAAAACACCTCGCCTGACTCGCAATGGATCTGAAGATCATGTACTTTTGGTCTGGTGTCATAATCCAGATGTAGATCACCCTGTACCCCTGATCTGAAAACAAAATGAGCATCAGCATAGTCCTCACAGGCCAGGTCCAGTGCGGAACGGTTTCCAGTGTCAGCGGTCAACCATGCCACATCATCAAAAAACCAGCGCAGGTAGTCGATTGGATGGCTAAGGGTCAACACCACCCCGCCCCCCAACTCCGGTCGGGCAGCATAGCTATTACGATAATCCTCCCACGGATGCCAATCCGGTAAATATTCACCCCAGCGGCTGATGAATGAAACCGGTTTACCCAGCGAACCATTTTCCAATATCTCCTTGATCTTCTTTAATCCAGCATTAAAACGAAATTGGTAAGCGACGAACACCTGGCTTCGGCTCGCTTCCATTGCTGCCTCAAATCCCTGCAGGCTGTCAAAAGTATGCGAGATCGGTTTCTCCAGAAAGATATCCGCAGCAGACCTGGCGGCGGCTTCAGCCACAGGCATGTGCAAAGCGGTGGGATTGGAAATGATCACCGCATCCGGTTTCTGCGCCATTGCGGCGGAAAGGTCATGGTAGGTCGGAAAATCTTGTGCCAAATCTCCCAGTGTGCCTTTGCCAGTGCGGTAGAGAATAATGGCGGACTGATTAAGCGCGAGCAAATTATCTAAATGCCTGCGCCCAATGGACCCTACACCAGCGATCAAGAATTTTAAACCCGTTTTTTTCATGCGTTGACAATCTTGAATAATCGTTCATATAAAAAATAAGCAATTTTTTGAATGAGCGGGTGATGGAAAAATTTAGTTTTCCATCCGGCTGTTGCCCGTTGCTGGCGGGCAGCGTCCACCTGGATGCCATATTCCCTGATCATGCTTGCTCCTTTTTCATTGATCTGGTTCCCAAGCAGGCGGATCGTCGCTGGTTCAGTACATACACGCAGTAAATTTAATCCATCAATAGCAAGGTCCAGATCCCGCATCTGCCCCATCAAATTTTCGCTCCAGGCCTGTGGTAATGCTTGCACAATACGCTCTTTTTTTGCCACAAATTGATAATGGCCGGCAGATGCGAGGGTTTGAATGCCCTTGTAAATAATGCGCACATCTTCCAGGCCTGCTATCTCCTTTTCATACTTCTCCCGGGTGCGGCCCATGTTTTCAATATAGTGCTGTTCGATCTCAGGGTTGATAAGGTTCCCTTTTTCCATTTTTACATCACCGCGCTCAGCAAAACGTATGGTGGAAGTGATGCCCTCCTTCATGTGCGGCTTGATATACATACCGGTCACCACGCCCACATCGGGATATGTATCCAGTACTTCCAGATGCCGTTCCAGCCATCCAGGCAGAAAGAAAACATCATCATCACAATAGGCGATCACCTCACCGGGCGCTGAACGGAACATCATCTGCAAAGCGTTGACCTTCCCTACATTTTGAGCGGATAGATACAGAAAATCAATATCACCGCTATCCCGCAGCCGGCGCAGATAATCCACCACCCTGGGCTGGCTGCCATTGTCAAACACCATCAAGTCAAAAGGTACCTGCGTGTTATTGAGCAGGCTCTCAATGCAAACGCGCATCACATCAAATCGGTCAGCGAAGTAGCCAACATCATTAGGGAGGAACGTCAATACTGCCGCTGTCACGCGGGCAGGTTTGTATTCAGAGGTTTTTCCCCTGCCGGGGTTCATTCCAATTCTTGGCAAAACAGACTCCTTTTCACACACTTAAATTGTATGTGAATTTTATTATTCATCGATCATCATCCTTCCGGCCAGCACCGGAAATAGCTGCGCGAATGGCAGCATATCCTTTGCGCGGATGAAACAAAAAATGAAAAACCTTACCCAGAAGGAGCGAGCGGAAAAATGTCAATGGCATGATCTCAATCTCACGCAACATCTTTTTAAATGAGAAAGGTTGATGGGAAACATGTCCTTCCATTAAACGGTATTGGACATCAAATAAAGTAAATATCGTATGCTCCCCGCCCCCGAGTGTGACATTCATTCTGGTTTCAGGCAGTCGGTAATGGGGTTGACCTCCGGGCAGATGGCGGTAATCATGATCCTGATGCACGATCGTGACCTGATAGGTGCCATCCACCACCTTCCAGCCCTCAAAACGGCTTTTAAAGATGAACCAGTTATCCCAGCCAGCACGGCCGATAGCAAAGTCAGGAATGGAACGATAACAGGTTCTGGGAAACACAAAATAATCGCTCCCTGCCGGCGGATGCAAACGCCCCATTGATTGAATATTCTTTTTTAGCGCCTTGAATGCCGATAGGGTTTCCAATTCTTCAGTGACTCCCATATCCCAACGCTGGCCAACCAGCAGGAATTTATCGAATTGATTTCCAACCAGTTTTATAGCTTTTAGAAAATCATCGAATAGGATAATATCTGCATTCACGATCGCCAAATAGGGAGAGTCGGTCTCCTGCCGTGCCAATTCCAGCATCGAGCTGATGAGTGGTGTCCCTTTCTCATTACAGCGCACACCAGATATATGTTTGATGCAAAGTTCCTTCGCGTTCTCGCTAATCCCCTCATCATCTCCGAGCACAATCACTTTCACTTCATTCCCCAGTGCCAGCCAGGACCGCAGCGCATTGCGCTGGATGGTTGAAATATGCGCATCTACAAAAGGCTTTGGCGCCGTCAGGATTGTGACTAATGCTTTATCCATGATTCCCATCTGTCTCTTTACCTGCGCGATGATCAACATCCGTAAATGATTTATGCTGCACATCTGCGTTGATCAGCGCGAGTTGGGGATGTCTCTGAATATGATCAAGAATCACCAGCCAGCTGGCATCCCGATCACATTTTAGGTCCGCCATTAAGGCACGGATGAATGCCAGGTCCTGCGGGGTGTCCACTGTCCAGCGGTAAGCGCCAAAATCGCGTTGCGCATCCAGGATGGAAACATTGAATCGCCCTTCCTCTTCATACAAATATGGGAGTACATGTTCACGTTGGAAAGGCTGGTCTGCTTCACGCCAGGCGCGCTCCAGCGCTGCGAAAGAAGCCACTTCCACATCCAACCCGATCGGAAAGGTACGGTGAAAAGGAGGAGGAAGACGATTTGCCGCAAAATCCGCATCGGTTTTGAGAAACAGGTTGATGACATCATCGATCACTTTCGGGTCTATAAGTGGACAATCAGCTGTCAACCGCACAATCACATCAGCGCTGGTTAAAAGAGCCGACTGGTAAAAACGGTCAAGCACATCCTGCACTGCGCCGCGATAACAATCGACCTGTTTGGCAGCGCACCACACAGCTATCGCATCATCGCTCGCATCGGTCGTTGTTGCGACCACCACCTTGGAGACACAGGACGATTGTTGGGCACGATAGACAACCCAATCTAACATTGGATCGGCACAGATTTCTTCAAGCACTTTACCCGGCAAACGGTTGGACCCCATCCGCGCCTGGATGATGCAAACCACATTCAGCTTATTCTTATCGTCTAATATATTCATCTTTATTTGTTAGCCATCACCTGCAGATAAGTTCGAAGTAATCTCTGTTTTCCTATCTCCCAATCCGCGTCTTTTTCAGTTTTCTGGCGCACCGCTGCCCGCATGTCTTTCAAATCAGTCTGATACGCTTTTCGCAGCACATTCGCCAGGTGGTCGGCGGAGCCATCCCGGAAAGACCAGCCCGTTTTCTCATCCTGCACCCATTCAAGATTCGAGGGTATATCCGATACGATCGGCACACAACCGCAAGCCATTGCTTCCAACAGGGCAACAGAAGACCCATCCACGTGAGAAGCGCTGAGATAAACATCACCCGCCTGATAATACTGGGCCAGTTTTTCATTGGAAAGATAGCCGATAAAATACACATGATCCTGCAAACCGTTTTCTTCAACAAAACGATGTACTTCCTGGCTCTGTGAACCGCCCCCAAGCATAAGCATGTGCATCTTGGGATGTGTCCTTACCGCTTCCAGAAAACCGCGCAGGGCAATATCCACGCCATATCGCTCTTCCCAGGAGCGGGTGTGAATGACGAGAAACTGATCCGTAAGTCCGATCGCTTTACGGACATCCGCCTGGGATTGTGGCGAGAATAACCGCAGGTCAACACCCCAGGGAAAGATTGTGACATTTTCGCTATCATAACCAAAAGCGGCAGCTTTATCCTTTACAGTATGGCAGTCCGCAATCAGCCAATCACTATTTCTCAAAACATATCGGGTGGCCAACCGCCAGAAAAGGTTTTGCTCTGCATCCTGCAGCATATCATAACCCCAGGACATGGTGACTAGCGGGTGGAAATCATTCAGCGCGGCAAGCAATGCAACCCGCTGAACCGGCCCGGCATGCACCACATCCGGTTTTATCTGGTCCAGAACGCTGGCGAAATCATTTTTCAATCGCGGGTAATCCAGCCAGCTTTGTTCCTTTCGCATTCCGGGCCATTGCACGCATATCACCTTATCAGGCAGCGCACGCTCCTCCTGAATACGATCTCCGCCTTCCAGACGAAACCAGTGGATTTCGTGCTGGGCAGATTCTGCCAATGCGGAGAGAAAGCGGTGGTCGTGCGGGCAATAGTTTTCAGAACAGTAAAGAATACGCAGCATCGCCTCCCTATGATTCCAGATCGCCCCAGGAGAGTTCTTTTCCGTATGGAATATCCTTGTTGGCCTTCAACCCGATCACAAAGTCGAGCTGATCCGGCAGAATTGCACCGCGTGTGGCAGGGCGCAGCACATCGATCATCTCACGTGAGAATACTTCGCCCTGTTTTAAATCCCGTGCAGCGCGTAAACAGCGGCGCTGGATGACAACGGTATCCACTTCATTTCCAGCGACCTGTTTATCGGCAGAGCCAAGCGCTCTTTCAAGACGGCGTGTGTTTTTAACCATTTCCGCCCAGGTTTGCGGATTCATAGCAAATTTATGATCTGGCCCTTCACGACCATTATCATCAGTGAAATGCTTTTCGATCACTCGCGCTCCCAGCGTTACTGCGCCAAGAACAGTGGCATGACCTTCCGTATGGTCTGATAAACCCAGGATGACATCCGGAAAAAGCGTCTGGTAGCTTTTCAACACATTCAGGTGGATGTGGTCAAAGTTTTCTTCCTGCGCGGTGTAATTGGTATTACATTGCATCAGCACCAATTGCGGGTTAATCTTCAGGATTGCATGAACCGCTTTCTGCACCTCGCCGATATGCGCTGCACCGCTAGCCAACAACACTGGTTTTCCCTTGCGGGCTATATGCTGCAGTGCTTCGATCCAATCGATCTCACCAGACCCGATTTTGTAAGCTGGCATATATTGGTCTAAATAATCAATTGCCTCAACATCATAAGGTGAAGAAAAATATTCGATCCCAACCCGCTCACATTCCTCTTTCAAAATCGGCGTCCAGTCAAATGAGACAGATGCATCCTGATACACTTCAAAAACGGATTTCTTCCATTTCGACTGGTGCGACTGCTGCCCGCCCATGTGTTTAAAACCATAATCAGAAACGATCTTTTCTGCAGTGAAATTTTGGAATTTTGCCGCGTCCGCTCCGGCCTCTTTTGCAAGTGCGATCAATTCTTTTGCGCGGCCAATATCACCATCATGGTTTGCGGCAATGTCTGCAATAAAATAAGTGGGATGGTTCAATCCGACCTTCTTCGACCCAATTACAATCTCCATCATTCCTCCAGTTTATGATTGATACGCGCGCATGGACTCATGCCAGTTATTGTGATAATCCGCGATAAAAGCATCCAAACCCTGCTGCAGTGAAAAGATTTCAATGCCGGTAGCTTTTAGTTTACCAATATTGAGAAATAAATGAGGGGAACGCTTCGCCATTAAACCGGCATCACGGACAAATATCGGTGAAATCAGGCTTTCATCCAGACTCAGTTTTCTTGCGATCATGCGCCCAAAATCGCATTTGCTGATCTTTTCTTCACCAACTACGTGAAATAAGCCGTGCAGATTTTTTTCGACCATCCCAAACAAGATGTTCACAAGTTGCTTAACATAGAGTGGAGCGAAAATAACATCCACAAAACCATTGACCGGTTTACCTTCCAAAAGATGGTGCAGAAAAAACTCCGCCAAACTGCGTTTTCCTGACAAGCTATGCCCATAAAAATTGACCCTGGCAATAAGTGCATCGGGGTTTGAATCTAACACACAACTTTCACCTTTCAGTTTGGTTTGGGCGTATACAGATAACGGGTTGGGTTCATCAGTTTCCTTATAACCACCTTCTTCGCCATCAAATACTGCGTCAGTCGATATATGCAAAAAAGAAATTTGGCGGCGTTTGCACAATGCTGCAGCAACTCCCGGCATCCAGGCATTGATCCGGTCTGCAAGTTCAGGCAATAATTCGCACTGATCAACCTGCGCCATCGCTGCGCAATTAATCACCAGATCAGGTTTAACCTGATCGATCACCTGCTCTATACCACCATCCTGCGTCAGATCAGCAGATATCAGCTGGAACGGCACATCATGCAGACGGGTGTGATTGACAACACCGTGAATATCAAAATGCGCTGCTTGCATCAGGCAAGCATTCATTCCTAACAACCCGGATGCACCTGTTACCAAAACACGCAATGTAGGTTCCTATTTTTTAAAAGCTTCTTCGAACGGCTTGATGATCTCTTTTATCTGTTCAACCGTCAGCCAGTCATCATTCTTGTTGCTGACATAACGGAATTCATCATCAATCGCTTTTCCTTTGGATTCCCAATCCCGGCCAAACCAATAAGCTTCAGCAGGTTGCACCACATACATATCACCCAATTCAATAACCGTACGGGCTTCATCCTCAGAGATCAACACTTCATGCAGTTTCTCGCCCGGCCGGATACCAATGAAATTGATCTTCGCATCCGGTGCCATCGCTTTGGCGAGATCAGCGACGGTCATGCTGGGAATCTTGGGCACAAACACCTCACCGCCATGCATTTCATCCAGGCAGCGAATCACGAATCGCACACCCTGCTCCAGTGATATCCAGAAGCGGGTCATGCGCTCATCCGTGACTGTCACTTCACCCTGTTCCCGCTGGTGGATAAAGAGCGGGACAACACTGCCGCGGCTGCCAACCACGTTACCATAGCGCACACAGCTAAAGCGGGTCTTTTTGCCGCCAGCATAAGCATTGCTCTGCACGAATAGTTTTTCAGCAGCGAGTTTCGTCGCGCCATACAGGTTGATCGGGTTAACTGCTTTATCGGTGCTCAGCGCGATCACCTTCTCAACTTTTGCGTCAAGCGCTGCATCAATGACATTACTGCTGCCCAGGATGTTAGTCTTAACCGCCTCCATTGGGTTATATTCGCAGGCAGGCACCTGTTTCATCGCAGCGGCATGGACAACGTAGTCAACACCATCAAATGCACGCCGCAGGCGTTCATAATCGCGTACATCACCGATAAAGTATCGTAATCGCTCATCCTGGAATCCTGTTTGCCGCATTTCGTGTTGTTTTTGCTCATCACGGCTAAAAACAATCAATTTACCGGGGTTATATTCTCTTAACATCACCTCAATGAATTTTTTACCAAATGAACCTGTCCCGCCGGTCACTAAAATTACTTTCTCTTTCCAGTTCATGTGTCCTACCTCATTATTTTTATTTCTCAAACGTTATTAGAGGATATTGCCCTTTTTCTCCAAAAAATTCCGGAAAAAGTTCCTCTAGATTGAATAATAACCACAACCAGAAACGCCCAAGCAGCCAGGGGTGAACCATGGCTCGTAAAAATCGTACGCTGGCACTGCGCCACACCCGGATCTTAATTGGAAAATCAGTTCCTAACTGATCGCGCAATCCCTGCGCATCTAATTTGTGGACAAAGGTCCCGCTGGGTTTCTTCGATTTCACTACAGCGGCATTTTCTGCTGGCGTCGCTTCATTCATATTTTTCCGCCGCGTGAGGCGTTCCATCAGTAACATGGGTTTGGTGAAAAAAGTGACAAATCGCGATTCACTCCACCCATTGACGATTGCAGCGGTCGAACCACTTGTCAATACACGCTTGAGGGCATGAAAGGCAGGGATATAATCCTCGGCAGGTAAATGATGCAGGGTATGGAGAGAAACAATTCCATCAAAGCAATCACGTTTAAAAGGTAAATTGGCCACATCACCCACAACGAACATACCGTGAGTTGTGCCGATCCTTTCACGGGCCTCCTCAAGCGCAACGATGGAGATATCCAGACACACGCGGTGATCATACCCTTCCGAATAAGTTAAATATTCAGGATATTGGATCGGGCCGGAACCAGCATCAAGCAAATATTTACCCGATTTCTTGAGATGGCGGTTGATACGCAAATGGCATCGGTGAATATATGCGCGGGATACCGGACGCAAATCTTCGTATTGCGCGTTTTGATACGTCCCCTCACTGACCTTTTGCCAGCCAATGCGGTCATAGAATTGGCGTACATCCTGTTTGGTTGAATTATCTCCCATGCTGATCGATCCCTTTAATCGCCCTTGATGGCGTGCCAATCAATTTCGACGCCGGACAAATAATCAAACACGGCTTCGTTTTTACGCCATTCCCGGGCATAGAAAATTTCTTTAAGCGGTTGCTTTTTATAATCATCCCATAAGTGGACCAGATGATACGGGAAGGATAGCGGGAAATCAAAGAAAAAACGATAGGCGTAAGCCCATGCCAGATCTATTTGTTCTTTCTCCAGCTTATAAGCGGGCGGATCATCCAGGATCGCTTTGATCGTCTTATAGTAATTGACCCAGCCGGTTGGATCCTGTGTAAACCCTTTACCGCGATAATGGGTTTCACCGGTAACAATCACTGGCACACCGCTCATGGCCATTTCCAACCCGACCGTCGTGGTGTAAACCAATCCAAGGTCGGCCGCAGCGATCAGATCATACGTATTGACCTTTTCTTCAGGCCCGATCACGCGAATATTCTCTGGCAATTTCGGCAGCACCCGTTCGACCACATCCATCATGGATTGTCCGTGAATAAGCACCTCGCCGGGATGCACCCGCACGATCAGCTGCGCCTCTTCCTTTCCTGCAAAATATTGCAGTGTGCGCTCCAGCCATTCTTCCATGGATTGCGAGAAAGTCTCACGCCCCAGGGTAAGGCTGTCACCAAGAACATTGGTCGCCAGCAGCACTACGGGACGATCGTCCAGCCCAAGTGCTTCGCGGGCCATTTCCACACCCTGTGCAGGCACCTGCTGCCATAAGCGGGAAAAATTCTTCCAGATCGAAGCCTTGCGGCGGGCTTCAAACATTTCGCGGATCTTCGATTTTTCTGTCCGCGTAAGTTCATCCTCCTTATATACCTCCCACATGGCATCAGTATCCTGGCGCATGACTTTGCTATCCTGCGCAATCCAGATCCGCTGGCGCTGGTCTCCAAATTCATAAGTAACTGTGCGAATCTGCAGGAACTGTGCAACTTCAAAGATAACGCCGAATTCTTGAATCGTCCCGTTGGGAACAACAACCACATCCGGTTTGTTTTCGATCATCCAGGATAATGCCGCCCGTGCTGCACGTACATTCCTCTGGCAGCGCAGTTTATAGATTTCACTATTCTCATCCACATTTTCAACCTGCAGTGTGTACATGGTGTCATAACGGGTGACTTCATTGATCTTAGCTTCGAGCTCTTCCGGAAGCACTTTATAACCAGCATGCAGGTCCAGGAATGAAACAGAAGGCAGTACCGATTCCGCCTTGGAAAACACTTCTTTCGCGTATAAATTCTGTCTGCGAAGGTCAAATTTGTTGATCTGGTTTTGCCAATCATGGTATGGCAAAAATCCAAAGGTCACATCATGCCCCATCCCGCTTAATACAAGCCCTGTTACCGCTGCATGCTCGATCCAGTAGTGGAGAGTAGCGAAGACAAACACCTTTTTTCCATGCGCATCAATGTCAGCCCGTCTTTTCTCAACAACTTCTACCATCTCTGGTAATTTCTCAGAAAGATGCTTAAGAGAAAATCGGCTGTTCAGCGTCTTTCCGCGATGACGGGTCATCCAATAGACTTCAGCAGTGAAAGGTACTTGCCCGAGGACTGATTTAATAATATTTTTCGCGATTGTTTTAGTTTTTGGTGTTTTTTCAGCCATTGTGATTATTTTATTATCTCCCAGTCTAAAGATGGTCTAACAGGTCCCAGGCGCGATTCCGGCCATTGGGTGCCGGGCGCACCTGTAGGGTCGACATTAAATGCCAGCGCTTGCTCATCATGAAAGTAGGTTTTTATCCGGTACGCGCTGGCATTCACGCCAATCACATACCTGCCGCCATTGAGAAAGTTGGCGGGAATCGTGACACGGCTGTGATAACGTCCCGCATCACGATACCTGTGTTGCTCAAAAAGGACGGGGTCATCCGTATCAAATGAGGTGAAAACAAATTCACCATGTGAGGTGAGTAAATACATACCGACGCGAATCCCTTTAATCGGTTCCCGGATCAAATATTCAAAATCAATAATGAACGGCTCGGTAGAGCGCACAGTCTCAAGCACATTCCCGTTTGCATCCAGCACACGTAAGGATTGTGGTTGGAATGCATTCTTTTTATCCAATTCTTCTTCCTGCCAAACGCGCTCTCCTTCGCGGGTAAGCCCCTGCGACAAATAAAAATCAACCGCCTCCGAGCTTGGTGCGCGCAGAAGCAACTTCCCTTTATCGATCACCAGGGTCTCTTCTGTCAGGCGAAGAATGGCAGACATGTTATGGCTGACAAAGAGCACGGTGCGTCCCTGCTGCGCCACATCTGTCATCTTTCCCAGACATTTTCGCTGGAACTCGGCATCTCCCACCGCCAACACCTCATCAACGACCAGGATCTCTGGCTCCAAATGGGCTGCCACCGCAAAAGCCAGCCGTAAGTACATCCCGCTGGAATAACGTTTTACTGGTGTATCAATGAATTGCTCCACCTCAGCGAAATCGACAATTTCATCAAATTTGGATTCAATTTCCTTGCGCTTCATGCCCAGGATCGCACCATTCAAAAAGATGTTTTCACGTCCCGTCAATTCGGGATGAAATCCCGTTCCAACCTCAAGCAGAGAACCAACACGTCCATTGATCTCCACGGTTCCGGTTGTTGGTTCGGTCACGCGTGATAAAACCTTCAACAATGTGCTTTTTCCGGCACCATTGCGTCCGACAATCCCGAGCACCTCACCTTGATTCACCGTGAAATTGACATCTTTGAGAGCCCAAATATTGTCAGGGGAACCATTCTGCTTATCCTGATTACGATTGGCTGAAAACTGTTCGGAAATAGTCTCGCGCAGTGTGCGATATGTATTGATCGAGGTCCCGATCATATACGACTTGCCCAGATTTGTCACCTTGATAGCTGTTTGTGTCATATCAAACGCGATCGGCAAAAAGCCGCTCCATTCTCTTGAAATAGAACATCCCGCTGATCAATAGCACGATTGCAACACCGGCAGACACAAGCGTCATCATGCCCGGTGCTTGATCGGTGCCAAGTAAAGCCCAGCGAAATCCCTCGACAACACCTGTCATCGGATTTAGCGCATACACGATTCGCCACTGTTCCGGGACCATGCTGGATGGATAGGCGATGGGTGTTAGATACATCCAAAATTGTGTCAGGAATGGCAGGATGTAATTGATGTCACGGTAAAGCACATTTAGCGCAGAGAGCCACAAGCCCACCGCGATCGCGATGATGATCGCTAACAGCAGAAAGAGCGGCAGTGCCCACACATTCGCTGTTGGCGTGATTCTGAAATAAACCATCATTCCTAAAAGAACAACAAAAGCTATTAAAAAATCCACCACGCCTGCCAGAACCGAAGAAACAGGCAGGATCATGCGGGGAAAATAAACCTTGGTGATCATATGGCTGTTCGCCACCAGGGACCGGCTCGCGTCCTGTAACGCTTTCGAGAACAAGGTCCATGGGATCAAAGCGGTAAATGAAAAGATGGGATAAGGCACACCATCTGAAGGAACTTGCGCAAGATTTCCAAAGAAAATGCTAAACACGACCATCGTTAAAAACGGTTGCAGGATTGCCCAACCCACCCCAAGCAATGTCTGCTTATATCGTACTTTCAGATCGCGCCAGGTCATGAAAAAGATCAGCTCACGATACAACCACATATCGCGCAAATCCAAAGCCGCCCACCCGCTGGTGGGTTTGATCACAGTGAGTCTATCCGCGGAGGAGTTTTCCATATCTAAGCGATTTGCTCCATGTTTTCGATATACCAATCGATAGTGTTCTGAAGTCCCTGATCAAACGATGTTTGCGCCTTAAAACCAAAGCGTTCATACGCCCGGGTTGTATCCAGCATGCGCCGGGGTTGGCCATTGGGTTTGGATGTATCCCAAACCAACTTACCCGTAAAACCGGTCATTTCCGCGATCATCTCTACCAGGTCTTTAATACTGATCTCATGCCCTGACCCCAAATTGACCGGATCAGAGTCGTTATATTTCTCGGAAGCAAGCAGAATCCCTTCCGCAGCATCTTCAACATATAGGAATTCACGCGTTGGTGATCCATCCCCCCACACAACAATTTCACTCAAACCCGATTCTTTCGCACGCACACATTTTCGAATCAGCGCGGGTATCACATGCGAAGAGGCAGGATCAAAATTGTCACCCGGCCCGTATAAATTGACTGGAAGAAGTAATAGCGCATTATAGCCATACTGCTGGCGGTAAGATTGGGCCTGAACAAGCAGCATCTTTTTTGCAAGACCATAAGGAGCATTTGTTTCTTCAGGATAACCATCCCACAAATCCTCTTCTTTGAATGGTACTGGTGTGAATTTGGGATATGCGCAGATCGTACCGATGGCGACAAATTTCTCAACACCAGTCTCCCACGCTTTGTGCAACAGCTGCACACCCATCATGAGATTGTTATAGAAAAATTCAGCGGGATGTTCGCGGTTTGCGCCAATACCGCCCACCTGCGCCGCCAGGTGAATGATCAGGTCTGGTCTGGATTCCCTGAGTATACGGTCGATATCGCTTGCCCGGGTGAGATCATATTCCTCAAAACGGGGTACAAAAATATCGCTCGCGCCGCGCTCTTCAAGCTTTCTCACAACAACCTTCCCTAAAAAACCCGCACCCCCGGTTACACACACACGCTTACCTGCCCAAAACTCATTATTTTGCATTGTTTTCATCCGTCTCAAATTCAGAAAATATCTTTAGGCCAATAATCTTCAATCTTGGGGCGTTATGGTTTTCAACGATTTCAATTCCGTGCTCAACACAGGTCAGTTTGAGAACCTCAGCCACATCCCCGCCGCCCTCGATCTTCACCTTGCTATAACCGGCAGATTTCAAGTCTTTGATTGCCTCGGTAGAGCGTTTGCGGACCAGGCGATACATTTCCATTGATGAGTGAATAAAGTCAACCAGCAGGCGCGCGCGTAGGGCGATACCTTCCGGCGTGATGATATACCGCAGTTTCTTACGCTGAGCGCGCATCACCTTTACATAGCCCTTTTCAATCAGGCGTTTGAGATGCCAATTGACCGTGCCAACTGCCACTCCCAGGCGTGATGCAAGCGTTGCCTGGGTGGTATCAGGTTCTTCTTCGATATGCTGGAGAATGGTGAGATCGGCTTCGGTGGGTTTAAAATGGGTATCCATGTTATCAATATTCAATTATTGAATTATAAACCCGTCACCGTTCTGGGTCAAGCAACGCGTTTTTTACGATAATGCTATACTTTCATATCTAAAAAATTCGGGTAAATGGAAAATTACAACAACAATCGAATCGCGCACTGGGACAAAGTTGCTGAAAAATTACGCCATTGGCGTGGATTAGGCAGGTATTACAACGCACGCGTAAGCGAAGTATATCGCTTCAATGTGCCCGAAAACCAAAATGTTCTTGAAGTCGGCACAGGGAGCGGAAAACTCCTCTCCACCCTCAATCCAAAACGTGGTTTAGGGATCGACATTTCCGAAGGGATGATCCAGCTCGCCCGCGAAACGCATCCGGAATTGGAATTCTTGCAGATGGATGCGGTCAACTTCCAAATTGATGAACAATTCGATTTTGTTGTCATGTCAGACACGATCAACGATCTATACGATGTGCAATCAACACTTGAGAATATTTCCCGCGTATTGAAGCCGGAAGGCAGATTGGTCATCAATTTCTACAATCGGCTATGGGAACTTCCGCTTAAAATCGCTGAACTTTTCGGTCTGGCAAAACCAAACTTGATGCAAAACTGGCTGACCGTGGATGATACAAAAAACCTGCTCGACCTGGCAGGCTTTGAGACCGTGAAATCATGGGAAGAGGTCATCTTTCCCTTTTCAATCCCGCTGGTCACACCATTCTTCAACAAATTCCTGGTCCGTCTGTGGCCATTCAAACATTTAGCGATGACTTACTTCCTGGTTGCGCGGAAAAAACCGAATTCTCCATCACCGCAGCAGAAGCCTACCGTATCGATCATTGTGCCCGCAAGGAATGAAGCGGGCAACATCATATCCATATTCGAGCGTATCCCGAAATCCTTCAAAAACCCGGAACTCATCTTTGTTGAAGGACATTCAACCGACAATACGCTGGATGAGATCAGAAAACAGGTCATAGCTCATCCCAACGTTAATGCTTCTTTATTTATCCAGGAAGGCAAGGGCAAAGGCGATGCGGTAAGACTTGGCTTTTCAAAAGCCAGCGGTGATATCCTCATGATTTTGGACGCGGACCTGACCATGCCGCCCGAAAACTTACCCAGATTCTATGACGCGATCGTAAATGGCGTCGGTGAATTCATCAACGGTGTTCGCCTGGTATATCCGATGGATAAGGACGCCATGCGGTTCTTCAACCTGATCGGGAATAAATTCTTCAGCGTGGTATTCACCTACCTGCTCGGACAACCAATTAAAGACACGCTGTGTGGAACAAAAGTGCTCAAAAGCAGCCATTATCAGGAGATTGCGGCAAATCGAAGCTATTTTGGCGATTTTGATCCATTCGGAGATTTTGATCTGTTGTTTGGCGCGGCGAAACTGAACTTGAAGATCGTCGATATGCCAATTCGTTACACCGAAAGAGTTTATGGCGACACCAATATCCAGCGCTGGCGGCATGGGTGGTTGTTATTGCGGATGGTGGTTTTCGCAGCGCTGCGATTGAAGTTTATTTGATCTTTTCTGCGACGATCAAAGCAAACATTCCCCTTCTCTCTGGGTCCATCAACCTTCTATCAATCGTGCTGAAAAATGGGTAGGTAAATCCCGGAAAAGAAAACCGGTGCGAAAATCCACCTCCCAGGATATAGGTCAGCGGCATGATGGGTTGGATCAGCATGACTCTTAGATCAGGAAATTTCTCCGAAAATAATATGCTATCTCGGTTAAAAACAATCCACGGCAATGCCTGGTTCGCGCCGGTCAGTGGACCGTCCGAGGAAAACTCCCATTCTACAGCATTGAAATCCATTGGCTCGTGATGAAAACGGGTCAAAACCCATTTTGACCACGAAGTCAACCAGGGGTCAATCATCACCAACCGGCCGCCCGCTTTGAGCACACGGCTGACTTCATCGAGAAATGATCCAGCATCTGAAATATGATGAAAAACGTCCACCATCAGCAACGCATCTAAGCACTGCTTACAGAAAGGAAGATGCCGCCCGTTCATGACCATATCTAAGTAAGGCAGATAAAGAATATCAGAAGTGATCGCGTTCGGTATCTCTTGCGAGATGAAACCTGGCCCGGAACCCAGCTCAACGACCACTTTGGCTTCTTCTGGCAACCATTTCTTAAGCAGTTGATACCATTCGACATATATCCGCCGCATAAATGGTTTCTTTTTAATTTCATCCCTTCTTCTGATCGTCGTATCAGGATGGTTAAGATCCAACTGTGAATTCTTCTTCATGAATAGACTTTGCTATCCTAAAATAAAACGGGGGTCTTCCTGCAGGATTTTTCTAAAACCCTCAACAAGCGATATCATTGGATCATAATCCAGCTTCTTTTTCGCCAGAGAAATATCCGCGCACATGCGCGATGGTCCGCTATCGTGTGATTTATTGATCACAATTTCAGGTTTCGTTCCGGTTGTATCAATAACCGTTTTAATGATCTCGTTCACAGAGGTCTCAACACCGCTGCCAATATTCATGATCAGGCGATTGATTTTTTCGGCATAAGATGCCGCTTTCATCGCGTTTACCACGTCATCGATATACACATAATCCCGGGTCTGGTTTCCGCTGCCATGCACAACGATGGTGCCATTCTCAACCGCCTGGCGGAAGCAATACGGAATAACAGGCGCATGGGATGGGGGTAAAGGTTGCCCGGGGCCATACGCATTAAATACCCGCAGGCAAACTGTTTCGATTCCCCACAGATCGCCAATCGTTCGGATATAGTATTCGCCGGAGAGTTTGGATACCGCGTATGGAGAACGCGGATTAGGGCGGCAGCGCTCTTTGAGAGGTTGGTTGCGCTGGTTGCCATAGATCGTGCCGGATGAACTGAAAATGACACGCTTGACCCCCACATCACGCATCGCTTCCATCAAGGTCACTGTGCCGCCTACATTTACCTGGTTGTATTCACGCGGGTAGAGCATTGATTCCGGAACAATCACCCTCGCCGCGAGATGATAGACACAATCCACATCCTGCAATAAAGACCAAAGTTTCGGGCGGTCGTTAATATCACCACGCACCAGGTGAACATCAGGCGATAATTTTTCCGGATCACCTGTTGAGAGATCATCAAGCCCCACAACACGATGGCCGTCAGCAGTCAAACTATTTGCCAATGGAGCCCCTAAAAAACCCGCCGCGCCAGTAATTAAGAATCTCATTGTTTTCTACTATTTGGGAATATTTTTTCTGGCATTATAGCACAGCGATTATCATGTACAATTATGCGCGTTCGTTAAAAAAATGAGGTTACCAAATGCGAAATTCTTTTCTCTGGATTTTCATCCTGTCGATTGTTCTTACTTTCACCATCACGCCTTCCAGTCCGGTTTGGGCGCAGGATAGCGCTGAACCAGGCCTGCCGAATGGTGATGAGATTGATGAGGGTTTGCCAATTTGCGCGCCTGATGTATATTTCATCGCACCAGGTGATTGCCTGCCTGTCGGCCCATCCCAAAAACTGACGGATTGGGCAAAGAAAGGATTGGCGATCCCGCTCAAACCGCTGCAGGCGGTCAAACCATCCCCCTCTTATACAGAACTCGATCAGAAGTATGCCAAACTGAATTTAATGCCCGGCGTTCAGGCTGAATATTATCCCAACATCCAATCCGCTATCCAGGGTTTCGGTGCGTTAAGCAGAATACCCGCCGGTGAAACTTTGTATGTAGCTTACGAGAATGTCACCTATCATGATGGCAAACCCTTCGTAACCAATGCCAGAGGGGAATGGATCCGCGCCTCACCCACTACCTATTCAATGTTTCAGGGCCTGTTATTTGATCGGCCCATCGAAAGCACATTCGGCTGGATACTTGACCAGATACAACCATACCGTGAACCATCAGTTTTGGCTCCTGTGGTAAACAAGACCCTGACAGCACAATCCGTCGTGCAAATCTACGATGAAGTCGAAGCTGAGGGTACAAAATGGTACATGGTTGGCCTTGGGGAGTGGGTTGACCGCCGGTATCTCCGCGCGGTATACCCGCGCCTTTCTGCTCCGGAAGGCGTGGAAAACGGCCGCTGGATTGAAGTCAATCTTTACGAACAAACGCTGACCGTCTATGAAAACAATCGCCTGATTTTTGCGACACTGGTCGGCACCGGCTACGCCCCCTACTATACCCAGCCAGGGTTATTCCAGATCTACGAGAAAAAAGAATTGGAAACAATGCAGGGCTCGTTTGAGGCGGATAAGTCAGATTTTTACTTCCTCGAGAATGTCCCCTGGACAATGTATTATGATGGGCCGCGTGCGCTGCATGGTGCTTACTGGCGCCAACGATACGGTTATGAGATTTCACATGGATGTGTGAATATTTCTGTTGGCGATTCTCGCTGGCTGTATGAATGGGCAGAAGTCGGTGATTGGGTGTATGTATGGGACCCAAGTGGAAACACGCCTACCGATCCTTCCTACTATCAGGGAAACGCTGCTTTCTAATCATAAAAGTGCGGCTTCTACGCCGCACTTTCTTTTTAAAACCCCAGGCCTGCCCGGATAAATTCCCAGTTAACCCATAGGTCATACACGCCTAATCCAAAAATTAACAGTCCGCTGAGAAGATTGACCCAGCGCGAATAGCGCGCGAAGAAACGCGTGATCGGCCTTTGCAGTGCCCCGCCCAGAAATGAGAGCACAAATAAAGGCAACCCAAATCCCAGTCCAAACCACAGGAATGTGCTTAATCTGGCAACAAACGCTGCGCTTTGCAGGCTGATGGCAAATATCGACACAACCAGCGGGCCAGAGCAAGGCAGCGCAATTGGACCGTAAAGCAACCCATACAGAAACGCGTTTGCGTATGGATGCGAAAGCGCGGGAATCTGGATCTGGGGTAGTTTTTTAAATGGGTTTCGGTCAAAAATTAACAGCAGACCCAAAATGATCAGAATGCCATCTGCGATCGGGACCACCACCGCCAGCGCACGGCCGATAGAAAGCGAGAATAGCGCAATGACTGCGCCAATCGCCAGCATCATCACCAGTACGCCCATCAAAACAAACAGTCCAAGGAAATATTGCTGGCTTTTTTTCATACCTGCTTTTTCTCCGCTGGCGCTGAGATAAGCCAGGTAACCTGGATAGAGCGGAAATACGCACGGGCTGGTGGTTGCCAGCAGACCGATCCCGATCGAAGTGATAATATTAGCGATGTTCATCCGCTTGCCCTACAGGAACGGTGTTACTGCTGCTAATAGTTCTTCAGCGCTCTTGATCCCAAATCCTAATGGATGCGGGTTACCCTGCCGGTCAATGATCAGCATCGGCGTTGAGGGTGGATTAAGAAACTGCGGTCCGTATAACGCACTGATCTCGTTGATCACTTCATCACTGGCAACCACATACAACCAATCAAACCCATTTTTTCTGACATAATCTGCCAGAAGCGCTGTATCTTCATTGGGGTCAATATTGATGCCCAGACTCTCAAAATCATCCCGTTCTCCGAGAAGGTCATGGAATCGCTTGACTTCCTGTTGCTGTTTAAGACAGTTGGAACACCATACTGCTAAAGTTTCAACCAGATAGACTTTGCCGATATTGTCCTCGATCGAAAAATTTTCACCGCTGTTGATATCTGTCAATGATACGCCATACCAGTCAGGGTATTGCGTCTCCACAGCAACTGCCTCATCCTCCGTGGACTCAGGTTGCATATTCTGTACTTCAGCCTCATCAACCAGCGCTTGTTCAACCGCCGCAACAGGCAGTTCATCGACTGCCGGTGCAGGGCTGCAAGCAGCGACGATCACGCCGATCACCATTAAAACACTTAAAACAACTAATTTATTTTTCATCCTTGCCTCCATCAATAAAGCAATATTAGATGGAATAATCACATTTCTGTATAAGTAATATATAAGATAAGATGATTTGTAAAACTAAAAAAAAGCCCCCGGATGATGAACCAGGGGCCTCTTGATTTCAAAGTGGGTTATAGATTGTAAATTACGCCGAATTTTTTCTTCAGGTATCTGATGAATGGTTCAGGTGTGATCTTTGAGCCAGTCACTTTTTGTACCAGCTCTTGCGGTTCAAATTTTGCGCCATGTTGATGGACGTTTTCCCGTAGCCACGAAAGAATCGGCGCGAAATCAGCAGCGGCAACTTTGCCATCGATATCCTTGATCTCTTCTGACATCTTTTCCCATAACTGTGCAGACACCAGATTCCCAAGCGCGTAGGTCGGGAAATACCCGAACCCGCCAAATGACCAATGCACATCCTGCAGGACGCCTTCCGCGTCATTCGCTGGCACGATGCCTAGATATTCTTCAAATTTGGTATTCCATGCTTCCGGGGCATCTTTAGCAGACAGGCTGCCTTCCATCAGTGCGATTTCAAGCTCCATGCGCAGCATGATATGCAGGTTATAGGTCGCCTCGTCTGCTTCCACACGGATCAGTGATGGCTCTACAGCGTTAATACCGCGATAGAAATTCTCCATGGAAACATTGCCGAGCTGTGATGGAAAATACTCCTGCAAGCGTGTGTAGTAACGTGCCCAGAATTCTTTCGAACGGCCGATGATGTTCTCCCACATTCTTGACTGGGATTCATGAACAGCCATCGATGCGCCATCCGCGAGGGGAGTGCGATTCAGGTTTTGTGAGACGCCTAATTCATATAAAGCATGGCCGCATTCGTGAAAAGTGCCGAACATCGCTGTCGGAAGATAATCTTCTTTTACACGTGTTGTGATGCGCACGTCATGCACGCCAAAGCTGGTCGTAAAAGGATGCGCGGATTTATCCTGGCGGCCGTGGTTCCAATCATAGCCAAACTGGGTGATCACTTCTTCACCAAAATCCCATTGGCCTTTTTCGGGGTATTTCAAGAAGAGAAATGAGCGGTCCACCTTCTCTTTTTCACTGATCGCTTTGATCAACGCGACCTGGTCAGATCGCAGGCTGTTAAAGATATCCTGTACATCTGCGGTTTTCATGCCGGGTTCAAAGTCATCCAATAACGGATCATAAACATGGTCCCAGGGCTTGAAGAAATCTGCATATTCCCTGCGCAGCTCGACCAATCGTTCCAAATTAGGCTGGAAAAGTGAAAAATCGGATGTGTTTTTCGCTTTTTCCCAGACCGACTGCCCGATCGTTGTTTCGCGGGCAAACGCAATCACAAATTTTGAGGGCACTTTGGTTTCTTTGTCATAATTGCGTTTTGCAACTTTGATCAGGCGGGCTTCATCAGAATCCGAGTCCATTTGGCTGCCATATTCTTTCAGGTCATCCAGCAACTTTCCAATCTCATCAGAAGTCGCCTTTGTGTGAAGAATATTTTCAATCGTCGCGATCTGTTCTCCGCGGTCTTCTGCCGCGCCATCGGGCATATTAACTAACTGATCCCACCCAAGCACTGCGCTCGCAGCACGCAGGTCTGCTATCTCCTGTAATTTTTCTTTTAATAACGCCAATTTCTGTTCCATTAATTTCAATCCTCTTTCTTTAAACAATTCTCCAGCGTAATCCCTCACCTTTTAACGCTGCCAATACTTCACTGGCAATATCCTGCGAAGCGCGTAATTGGGCATCTTCGGTTTGGCCGCCAATATGCGGTGTGGCGATCAAATGCGGATGGTCGATCAAATCGCTGTTGGTGGGCGGCTCAGTCTCAAACACATCCAGCGCAACACCTCCGATCTTTCCCGAATTCAATCCGTCCAATAATGCCTTTTCATCGATGATGCCGCCCCTGGCAGCGCACACGATCCGCACCCCATCTTTCATCATGTTGATGGCATCGCTGTCGATCATATGCTGCGTGTCACCATTCAATGGTGTATGGATGGAAATGAAGTCCGACTCCTTTAAAACTTGTTCGTAAGGCGTGATATCACCCCCATCAACAAAAGTCGATTGCTGGGTCAGGCCAGGGTCATATGCATGGATCCGCATCCCGGTGCTTGCCGCTAATTTTCCAACTGTAGCGCCAATTCGTCCATAACCGATAATTCCCAATGTCTTACCGTTCAATTCCATCCCAACCAGTGATTTCTTCAGCCATTCACCATTCTTCATCCCCGCGTTTGCTCTTGGGATCTCGCGCGCGAGAGAGTAGATCAAACCCATCGTCAATTCAGCAACAGATGTCGTGGTGGCAACTGGTGCATTAACGACCGTAACACCGTGATCTTTGGCTGCGTCTAGGTCAATATTATCCACCCCGACGCCACACCTTCCGATGACTTTTATTCTCTTCGAGGATTCAATCACCCGGCGTGTCATTTTTGTTCGCCCACGGACAATGATTGCATCAAACGAGGGTAACTCTTGAATTAGATCCTCAGCAGAGATTCCTTTCATATCTGATAATTCATTTTCAGCCGATAGAATATCTTTTCCCGGTTGCTCCAACCCATCGGTTAACAAAATGCGGAATTTTTCCATACGGTGTTCTCCTATTCGTTTAATGCCATCATTCTAATAAAGAATTGAAATTTTGTTGAGAGATCAAACTTCTATCTTTTTAAAAAGAACATCAGTAATTCTTTATTGGTTTGAGTAAGCAGAATTTTTGGGATTATTCATACCGCAGCGCTTCTACTGGCTCAAGAGAAGCCGCGCGATTGGCAGGATATATGCCAAAAAATAAACCGACTGCTGTTGAAAACAGTGTTGCCAAAAGCACCGCATCCAAACCAACAGATGGCGTGAATGGCGTCCCGCTGGCTGCTGCAATCCTGCCCACAACCGCGGAGATGATCCAACCGAAGATGATGCCTACTATTCCGCCGAACAAGCTGAGAAGTATGGATTCCGTCAGAAATTGGATCAGAATATCGATCTTTCTTGCTCCAACTGCTTTGCGCAAACCGATCTCCTTGGTGCGTTCTGTTACAGAAACGAGCATTATATTCATGATGCCAATGCCGCCCACCAGCAGTGAAATCGCAGCGATACCGCCCAAAAATATGGTGAAAACATTGGTGATTGTGCCAGCAACCGAAAGGAAATCCTCCTGGGTGAATACCGTGAAATCATCCGCCCCCAACTCTGTGCGGTGTCGTGTCCGCAGGATCTGCGCGATCTCTTCGCGCGCGATCGGAACCGATGCAGCATCAACCGCCTGTGCGTAAACCACATCAACATGATCGCGCTCACGATTGATCAAACGTGCGCGGGCTGTTGTGATCGGAACCAGGACGACATTATCCTGGCTGCCAAACGACCCGCCGCCTTTTGGTTCCAGCACGCCAATCACACGAAACGGTTGTCCATCAATACGGATCATTTCACCGGTGATGAAATCCCTGCGGTCAAACAATTTGTCAGCCACCTCAGGACCGATCAGGGCAACAGAAGCGCGGCCATTTACATGGTCATCATTAATGAAGTCCCCCTCCAGAAGGCCATAGCTGCGCACCGATTCGAATTCAGGTGTCACCCCGGAAACTTCAGATTGCGTCTGGATGCCCTCAAAAACGATGGTGAGGTTATTGGATATGATCGGAGCCACCGCTTCGATATGCGGTGCCTGAAAGACATCAGAAAATGCCTGCACATCCCCGAGTGTGAGCGGTTGTTCATTTGCAACGTCCTGCTGGAAATTTCCCTGGAACACAAACAAAAGATTGGTGCCGATACCGCTGATGGAGCCCAGAATGGTATCCTGAGCGCCTGTGCCAACAGCAAGCATGGCGATCACCGCAGCAACACCAATAACGATCCCGAGGATCGTCAATCCCGCCCTTAGTTTATTGGCTGACAGGCTCTCCAGCGCTTCACGAATAGATTGTGCAAAATTCATATCGTTTACTTTCCCTTTAATTTGCCGTCATGAAGCTCAATCACGCGCTGAGTTTGCTTCGCGATCTTTGGATCATGCGTTACGACAATCAACGTTGTCCCAAAATCCTTATTGAGCGTTAGAAGCATTTCCATGATTTCTTTTCCGGATTTTGAATCAAGGTTCCCGGTGGGTTCATCCGCCATGATGATCGAAGGGTTGTTGATGATGGCACGCGCCAGCGCAACGCGCTGCTGTTGCCCGCCAGACAATTCGGTCGGTTTGTGATGGACACGATCTCCCAGTCCAACCGCCTGCAATGCTTCGATGGCTTTTTCTTTACGGCCGGTTTTTATCCCCGCGTATCGCAGTGGAAGTTCAACATTGATCAACGCTGTTGACCGTGATAATAGATTGAAACTCTGGAAAACAAACCCAACTTTCTTATTTCGAACGATAGCGAGTTCATCATCACTCATATTTGAAACAAGCTGGCCATCAAGGAAATAGTCTCCGGCGCTGGGCCGATCCAAACACCCAATGATGTTCATCAAAGTCGATTTTCCAGAACCGGAAGGCCCCATGATCGAAACAACTTCTCCAGCTTTAATGGTGATATCTACACCGCGCAATGCGTGTACCTTTACCTCGCCCATCTGGTAAACTTTTTTCAGCCCGCTGGCTTCGATCACCTTTTTGGAAGCTGGCATCCGGTTACCTCACGAACGCCGGCGGCCCGCCGGTGATTAATTCCATCGGCGGATTAAGCACTACCTGATCGCCTTCTTGGATATCTCCTGATACGACCTCAGAATTGACGTCCGATGAAGCACCAAATTCAACTGGAACCTCGATCAGCTGGCTGTTTCTCAAAACGAACACAACCCGTTTATTTTCCATCAAGCGTACAGCACGATTGGGGACATACAGAACATCATTGATCTCATTGACAATGATATTGACCGCTGCGGTCATCCCGGGACGCACCTGTTCTGATTGTTCAATGATCTTCAGTGTAACCAGAAAATCAACGCCATTTCCGGAATCGATGCCCACCTTGGACACTTCAACAACTTCTGCTTCAAAATTATCGCCAAGGATGGCATCAAACAACAGTTCGGCTTTCTGGCCAACTGCGATTCGGTTGATATCCACTTCGGATATTTCAACATCAACGAACAATTCCGAGATATCATCAATCCGAAAAGCGCTCTGTCCGATAGATACCTGATCACCAACCTTTGGGAACGCTTTTGTCACCGTGCCGCTGAAAGGTGCTTCGATCCAGCTTTGGGATACAGTCGCCTCAGCTGCGGCCACGCGGGCTTCGGCTGCAACAATATCGTCAGCGTTTGGGCCGTCCTTAACCCGTTCCCATGCTCGCTGGGCATCCTGCAATTTTGATAACGCAACGTCATATGCAGCAAAATCATCTGCAACCTGACGATCATACGCCTTGCCAAGAATATAATTAAGATTCCGTAACGCTTTATCACGCTCAAACCGCGCAGAATCCAATGCTTCCAATGCTTCTATATATTCAGGATCATCTTTGTCAACACCGCTCAATACATCAGAAGTAGTTTGCGCGCCTTTCAATACTTCTTCGGCATCAAGAAAAGCATCACGGGCATCATAAACACGATTCCAATTCGCATTGTTGTAATTCCATTGGTCTCGGTCATCCTTCTTTGTACGCAGTTCGCTTTCTGCTTCAAGAAGATTGGTGTACGCAAGCGCGGTTTCTGTGGTTGAATTCATCAGATCTTCCAACTCTCGCTGGGCATTTACCAGATCCGCTTTAGCAAGAATGACAGATTGCGGCAATGTATTGTCGGCTAACACCGCAAGCACTTCACCTTTTTCAACCTGATCGTTAATGGCGACATTGATTGATTCCACCCGCCCTGTTGTTTCCCAATTCAACTCAACGGTTTGATTGGGTTCCACAACGCCTGTCGCGCCAACAATGGCGATCAAATCACCGCGTTGCACGGTTGTTGTTTGGAGATCCCCCGCCAGGTCATCACTGCTGAAGATCGACTGGATCAATAAAACGATCAAAACAGCCGCGGCTAACAAAGCTGCAGCGGACCACCACGGATATTTTTTGATCAGCGCCATCCCTTTTGAGAAGATCGATTCTTTTTGTGTCTCAGTTTTTTGTTTTTTATTTTTTCCCATGCCAAATCCGCCCTTTTCAGGGTTTTTCCTCATTACTTTGTTGTTTTTTAAATTAGATAGATTCTGTAGTTAAATACGCAAAAACAGCGGTCAAAGTTTCATGCAGCATCTGGTCACAGGAAAATTCTGACGGTTTCCGTCCACAGCGGTGGAGTAATAGTGGCGCGTTCATCATACCCATTACAGCGATGGCTGCTAACTTCGGATCACGGCGGATAAACTCGCCTTTCTCCATACCCAATTCCAGCAAACCAGCGATATTGTTCAGGCTGGGTTCGAGATGGCGAAATGCGTTCTCGCGGAAATTCTCGCTGTCACCATCCTTGGGCGTCAGCCAGAAAAGGCTGTAGATCTTGGGGTGTTCGTGCGCTGTCACGGAATAATCCATCAGCACCTGCTTGAGAACTTCAATAACTGGACGATTTTTTGCCTTTTCAATCAATCCTTCGAAATGAATATCATTTCGTTTCTGCTGTCTCTCGATCAGCGCGCGCATGATCTCTTCCCGATCTTCAAAGTAGGTATAGAAAACCATGTGGGATACGCCCACTTTTTCTGCGATCATGCGAATGCTGACTTTTTGCGGAGAAAAATCATCAAGTAATTCAATCACTGCATCCATCATTTTATTGCGCATCGCTTGAATTTTTTCTGGTGAATTTTTTGGTCTGGCCATGTTATTATCCTTATACTTATATAAAATATTCTTTCGTATATCTTATTAGATGATGATGGTATTTGTCAATGCGATTTGTATAAACAATTCATTAATAATCCCCATTCAACACAAGCCTATCAGTTTATAATTTTCTCCCATGACCAAACGCCGGATAATTCAGAATACGCGGTTGTTCTTTTCCTTCTCAATGATAGTCTTACTGCTGACAACCTCTGTCTGGTTCCCACTGAATGACACAGACGCAATCCGTCGCTACAGCAGGCCATTCGAGTTTGATTACATCCGCTGGGAAATAAATGCGATTTGGAAAAAAGCGTTGGAACTAAGTTTCGGGATCACCCATCATTTGACAATCGATCAGCAACACTACATCATTCAGGATTACATCAGCCTGCTAACCCAAACAAAGGAGATGGAACAGAACCTAACCAGGTTGTACAGTGAACCAGGCACGAAGAATTCAGACTTGATAAGCGCTCTCGAAAAAGATCTGGCTCAAATTCAAAAGCAGTTGAAGCATCAATCCATGCTTGCAGAACCGGTGATTCAGAATCAGGTTTCATTCGCGATTTCCAATCTTGGCATCTCCAACATCGCAACACCATTTCCTCCAGTCTTGTATAAGGCTTCCCCACTCCCAAAACAGCTTATTATTTCGCCAAGAGATGTGATCAGGCAGGAGAAGAGCATTTCACTTGTGTCTGACATCTCTCTGCAGGAGATGATCGCATTGGAAGAATTAGTGGAAGAATACACTGATTTTTCAGCGCTTGTCGTCCCAATCGGGGGCGTCGGTACTTATCCATCGATGATCACACAAACAACTTCCTTGCCCAATTTGCTGGATACGGTAGCCCATGAATGGATACATAACCATCTCACATTCCGGCCTCTGGGGTTGCGTTACGGCGTCTCCCCCGCGTTGCGTACCATGAACGAAACCACCGCCAATATTGCGGGCGAGGAGATCATGCAGGAGACACTTTTTCTATTTCATCCGAAATATATCCAGGATAAATCGATCGCTCCGGAATCTCTCCAGTCAAATATTTCGTATCCCCCTGCGCAACCTGATAATAGTTTCAGCTTCCCCAAAATGATGTACCAAACAAGAGTTCAGGTGGATGAATTACTTGCACAGGGAAAGGTCGAACAAGCAGAGCAATATATGGAATCGCAAAGGCAGATATTCTGGGAAAACGGTTACCAGATCAGAAAATTGAACCAGGCCTATTTTTCTTTCTATGGGGCGTATGCTGATGCGCCATTCAGCGCGGCCGGAAGCGATCCGGTCGGGGAGGATGTACGACTGTTGAGAATGCAACAGCCGAATCTCGCTTCTTTCGTTTGGAAGATGAGTTGGATGGTCAACTATCGCCAGCTCAGGTTAGCTGCCCGCGCATTCTGATAATTCCCGCCCCTTTTCCAATCAGAGAGCGATATTCCGTTATAATCCTTTTAACCTTACGAGGCAGGACGCAATTGAATCAAATACAGGTAGATTTTCAAGTAAATCCAGATACTCCGTTACTCTTTATTATTTCCGGTCCCTCCGGTGTCGGAAAAGATTCGGTCCTGCGCGCCTTGAAGGAGCGCGATCTCCCGCTGCATCACGTCATCACCGCAAACACACGCGAACCACGCGCGGATGAAAAAGAAGGTGTTGATTATTATTTTGTTTCCAGAGAACGATTCAAAGAAATGATTGCGAATGGCGAATTATTGGAATATTCGGAAGTATACGAGGACTTCAAAGGTGTCCCAAGATCTGAAGTAAGAAAGGCGATCGAAACCAATAAAGATGTCATCTTTCGGTTGGATGTACAGGGCGCTGAAAAGATCCAATCGATCTATCCGCAAGCGATATCGATCTTCCTGATCCCTTCCGACCAGGATGAGTGGCTCCAACGTTTGGGCGGGCGTCGCCTCGCAAACGAGAAAGATCTTAATACACGCATCGAAACCGTCCAGAAAGAATTGTTGACCATCAACCAATTTAACTATGTCGTGGTGAACGCGCAGGGAAAGCTCAGACAAACGGTCGATACCATCGAAGCGATCATCACCGCCGAACACCACCGCACAAATAAGACGCCGACCGATGTATAGAACCGAACCTTTTATTGAAAGAGTCCGCCGTTCGGCTACTCTCTATATCATCATCATTACAGTCATTCTGTATGCATTCCAAAATGCTTCACAAATAATTTTTGGAAATGATCTCTTCCTCTTTTTTGGAGCCAAAATCAACGTATTCATCTTTGCTGGCCAATTTTGGCGTTTCTTCACACCGGTATTATTACATGGCTCCCTGCTGCACATCGGCTTCAATATGTACGCGTTATACTCGATCGGTCCTTCGTTAGAGCGGCGCTACGGAATACGCTCCTTCCTGCTGCTGTATTTCTTCGGCGCAATTTTTGGAAATATCTTTTCTTTCCTTTTTTCATCCAACAACTCCCTTGGTTCTTCAACAGCAATTTTCGGGTTAATCGCTGCCCAGGCGGTGTATATCTATAAGAATCGCATCCTCCTTGGGAGCGCTGCCAACCTTATGCTTCGAAGCGTACTGATGATGATCGCGATCAATCTGGTGCTCGGCCTCTCGCCCGGCATCGACAATTGGGGGCACCTTGGGGGACTGGTTGGTGGATTCCTTTTTGCCTGGTTTGCCGGACCAAGCTATGGCATCTCTGAAAACGTATTTGGAGAAAATGTGATCGTGCGCGAAGATAAACGCGAAATTGTTGTTATTGCCGGCCTTGTTCTGCTTGCTATCTTGCTGGTGCTTGTTCGTTTTGCATTAAGGTAGCCCGGAATAATCACGGCCATCTTCAATATGGATCAATTCCGGTATAAAAAAGCCGCCCACCCCGATCACCGCGCAGCCCAGCGCGCCTAACACCAGCCAGCCGCGAATCCCTACCCGGTCTGCCACAGGCGCTGCAATCGCCATACTGAGCGGCATCATAGCGGATACGATACTCTCCAATAACGAAAAAACCCGGCCCTGCATGGATGGTTCCACATAAGTCTGCATGATAGCAAAGATTGGGCCATTCGCCATCGGGTTCATGAAACCAGCGATAAAAACACCAGCCACTGCCAGATAAAAATTATCCGAAGGCGATATGGCAATCAAGCCGGTTCCAATTGCCAGGCCAATGATGCCCATCAGGATGGTGTGCATATTACGCTTAAAGCCGCCCCACATACTGAGCACCAAACCGCCAATGATCATGCCCGAACTGAAAGCGGATTCAACCATGCTCATCTCGATCACACCTTTTTTAAAATAGGAAGTGACAAGCAGCGGGAGAAAAGTAAAACCAGGATTGATCAGAAAATTCAACATGGTCGCGGCAAGCGTAAGATAAAGTAAACCGCGCCAGCTAAGCAGAAATTGGTATCCTTCCTTGATATCTTTCCAGACCTGGAAAATACCAGGCAGTTTTTCCTGCTGCATTTCAATCTGAGGGAGTTTGATCAGCAGCAAAGGGAATATGGCGATTATTGCGGTAACCACATCGATCGCTAAAACATGAGAGAGCGAAATCACACGTATTAGCAGCGCAGCAAGCAACGGTGCAGCGATGCCAAGGCCGCCGCGCAAGGTTTGATTCATCCCAGCAACGCGCGGAAGGCTTGATTTTGGAACAAGCAGCGACATCGAGGCCTGCATGGCTGGCCAATGAAAAGCGCTTCCCAGTGAACGGATGAACATGATCGCGTAAATTTGCCAGATACGGTCCCACCCCATCCTGAAAATAACTGCTAATAACGCCGTTGCGAAGGCGATCAGTCCATCAGCAATGATCATCGTGCGCTGGCGGTTCCACCGATCGATCAGCGCGCCGGAAATTGGCGCGAGAAAGACTCGCGGAAGCAGCGCAACAAATGAAGCTGTCGCCAGAACCGACGCGGAACCTGTCTGGTATGTCAAATACCAGATAAGCGAAAACTGCACCAGTTCGCTGCCTAACAAACTGAAGCCCTGACCAATCCAGATTGGAAAAAATGTCTTCTTCCAATGTTGTTGTTGATTTTCAGTCATGATTGCAATCCATGTTTTATTTGTGACATATCAAAAAATCGGTTGATTATTGACCTTCTATTGTCAATAATACCCAAGTTCCTTTGCGGTTCTCAGCATCATCAGGTGTGCGGTCGTAATAGATGGTATATGTTTGATGGTCTTCTCCTAAAAATCGGAAATAGAACTTACCAACCCCCCACGATCCTTTTACTTTTGCTCTTTCAAGATGTCCTTCGCGCATGTTACGCGCTTTTTTTCCACGCCGCGACAGATCATCCCATGCGGATTCCAACGATGCCACCCCGATCCACATTCCTTGCCACAATATCCTGGTTGGGCACTTCGGTTTTCTTTCCAAAAAGGAGCCATCCGAAAGCTCAACCTGGATCACCTCATCAACAAAATGTTTCATCCTTTCATCATATCAATAATTTGTAAAAGTTTACCAATTAATCGCAGGAATTTAATTACGTGTGTGTTATACTAAGCGCGCTAAATTCAAATATATAAATGGGAGAACAGTCGCATGAAAAGATTATTGATAATGCGGCACGCAAAATCCAGCTGGAAAGACTCTGACCTGACCGATCACGAACGCCCTCTGAAAAAAAGAGGGAAAAACGACGCCCATCAAATGGGAAAACTGCTCCGATCCAAAAAAATCGTTCCTGACATGATCATTAGCTCCACAGCCCAACGGGCAAAAGAAACAGCGGAAATGCTTGCCGAAAGCATGAAATTTAAAGAGGATATTATTTTCTCCGATGCGCTTTACATGGCAGAACCAACAGATATACTCAATGCGATCACAAGCCATGCCAGCAAGGAAAAAACAGTAATGGTCATTGGCCACAACCCCGGGTCAGAAGCACTCGTGCAGATCCTGACTGGCAAGGTTGAATGCCTGCCAACCGCTTCCATCGCGTACGTCACCGCAAAAATCGATGATTGGAAAGAGATCACAAAAGACGATGGCCTCAAACTGAAAAACTTGTGGCGGCCGAAAGACCTGAATAAGAAATAGTCCCTTGTTATACTACTCACTGATAAACAGTGAGTTTTTTATTTTAATATGATGGGATTCAAAGATAAATCTATTCCGGCCATTAATGACCTTCTTGAGGATTGCCAGCATATCAGCGATCTGCGCCTGAATAATTTCAACCAGCTCTACTATGTTTCAAACCATGATGGTGTTGGTGTGATCAGTTTTGTTTCCGAATCCATGGCGCCAGTAAATATCAGCACACCACATAACGTGCGCGGGACAGTCGGGTATGGGGGTGGTGAATTTGATCTGAAAAACGAGAAAATCGCATTCTGCGAAAAGAGTGGCGCTATATTCGTACGAGAATTAAAGAACGCTGAGAATTTCATACAAGTCTCACCCGGGTTTGCCCGCACCTGCTCTCCAAAAATCTCTCCGGATGGACAATCGATTCTTTTTGTATTCGAGCAGGACGGAATGAACGGCATCGCGATCACAGCAACCCATAAATACGGATGGCCACGCCAGTTGGCGTTAGGTGCAGATTTCTATATGCATCCCACCTGGCATCCACAGGGGGAGTTGATCGCATGGAGTGAGTGGGATCATCCTTCCATGCCGTGGGATGCTTCACGCATCAAGTTAGGCCGATTGACTGGAATGCAGAGCCGGTTGGTCGAAGAATCATACATCGATGGAAAATTGTCACAATCAGCCAACCAGCCGCTGTTCTCACCCGATGGCCGGTATCTGAGCTATATCAAACGGGCGGAGGAATGGGATGACCTCATCCTGTATGACCTGCGATCAAAACAAAAAACAACTGTGGTCCGTGGTGATGGGTTTCATCTGCGCATGCCGGATTGGATCCAGGGCTTGCGTAGCTATCAGTGGACACCCGACAGCCATTCGATTGTCTTCATCAAATACCATCAGGGAACAGCATCATTGGAATCCATCAACATCCAGACCATGGACAGAAAGATGATTCCGACCTCCCCATTTGTCTGGCTTTCTCAACTCGATATTTCAGATGACGGAAACCATGGCGCTCTGGTCGGGCAGACCGCAGCCCATTGCGACGAAATCATTTACATCAACCTGCAGGATGGAGTGATAAAAAAACCCAAACAAAACCGCGCTGCTTCGGAAATCGCGGCACCTGAGATGATCACCTTCACCAATCGTCAAGGAGATCGAGGGTTCGCCTGGTTCCATCCCGCCTATCAAAAGCAAACGGATAAATCTGTCGCGCCTTGCATCATCAAGATCCACAGCGGTCCGACCAGTTTAAAACATGCTGGTTATTCCCCTGAAACAGAATTCCTCCGCCTGCATGGTTACTCTGTTGCCCATATTAATTATCGCGGCAGCGTATCCTTTGGATATGCATATCAATATGCATTGGCCCAACAATGGGGGGTGGCTGAGGTTGAGGATACACTGGACATGATCAAGGTACTATTGACTAAAGGATTAGTCGCTAAAGAAAAACTGGCTTTGATGGGCTCCAGTGCGGGCGGATTCACTGTTCTGCACCTGCTCATCAAACATCCCGGTCTGTTCAAAGCGGCGATCTGCAGCTATGCAGTCAGTGATTTGATCGATGACGTTGAGAATACCCACAAATTCGAAAAATACTATCATCGCTTCCTGACAGGAAATTATCCTGAGGAAAAACAACGATTTAATGAACGCTCGCCAATCAATCACATCAGCAAGATCAAAGATCCTGTCGCTCTCTACCACGGTCAGGATGATCCCGTTGTTGCTGTGCAGCAAACTCAGAAAATGTATAGTGAGCTGCAGAAAAATGGCGTCCCCAGCACACTGACGGTTTTTGAAGGTGAGGGTCACGGATTTCGCAGGAAAGAAAACATTGAAACCTATTACCAATCAATGATCGCTTTCCTCGAAACACATCTAAAAAAATAAAGAGGAGCCTGAATGCATACAGACTCCTCTAATTCCATCTAACTGCCTAACCTATATTTTCAAAAATTCTTCCATGCCCGCCAGAAGCTGGTCAACATCATCGATGGTGGTTTCACCCATTGTCGCAATGCGGAATGTCTTATTCTTTAAATCACCATACCCGTTAGAAATACGCATCTCGTATTTTTCCATCAGAAAAGCGTTTAGAGCAGAAATATCGATGCTGCGGCTATTGTTGATGGTGGCGACAGTTTTGGAGCGGGCTCCCTCTGCCGCGAAAGGCGACATCCCATTTTCTAGCGACCAGTCATACACACGCTGAGACATGGCAGCATGACGCGCAAAGCGTTCTTCGATGCCTTCCGCAAAGATGCGGTCAAGTTGGAAATCAAGCGCATACACCAGGGACACAACTGGCGTCATTGCGGTTGAGTTCTTAACGCGATGCTTTTCCATCAATAAGAGATCAAAATACCATCCGCGGTTTGCGACGGTTTTCGCTTTTTCCAGAGCGCGGTCTGTGACTGCTGCCAATGAAAGCCCCGGCGGCAAGGCAAGGCATTTCTGGGACGAAGTCAGCACAAAATCGATACCCCACGCATCCGTCTCGATCTTCGATCCGCTCAGTGAAGAAACCGCATCGACCAGGATCAATGTATCCGGGCTGACCTCTTTTACCACCCGGCACAAATCTTTGAGCGGATTCTCCACACCCGTTGATGTTTCATTATGAACTATCGTTACCGCCTCAAACTTCTTTGTTTTTAACGCTTCTGCCAGCTTTTCAGGATCAATCGCAAAGCCCCATTCCGCATCCAGACGTACAGGGTCCTTGCCATTCATTTGGGCGACATCAAACCAGCGCTGTGAAAAAGCGCCATTTACACACGAAAGAACATCTCTTTCCACCAGGTTGCGGATACCACACTCCTGCATGCCAGAACCGGAATGAGTGCCGATCATCACACGGTAATCAGTAAAAAAGATCTTCTGCGCTTTCTCTGCTGCGCTTCGGTGAATCGCTTCGTACTCTTTGCTGCGGTGAGGCAGCATGGGTTTCATCATCGCCTCCATCACCTCAGGTGCAACATCAACTGGACCAGGAACAAACATATGCGACATTTCGCCTCCTCTATATTCTTTCAATAAATAATACTATTGTTGTACAGGGTATTTTAATCTCTATTGAAACAGACACCAATGAAGAATACAAAAATTCAGGATTATCTTCTTCTTAATATACCGGCAATAAAAATGCGGCCTGATGGGAATGAAGCAGAGATAATGACGCTTGTTGAATATGATCGCGAATCTGTTCAGGGTCTTCAAATGGGGTTGTTGGATAAGAAATCGGCTGCGAAAAAGATACGCGTGGATTGACCGACACCGGTTTCCCGCGCACCATTTGTTTGATGATCTGCATGAATTCCATCACCCGCCGCCGCTCATGGTCATTGGGGAAAAGTTGAGGAATTGGATGGTGAATGAATTCTTTTGATAACACCCCGCTGGTGATAGCCAGCACCAGTGACGCTTCCGGCACTTTTCGCATGAAGACAAGAATGCTGCGTGACCAGTGGGAAAGCGCCTGGTCTGCGCCCGGCAAGACAGCAGGATCCGGATCGATGCGCCCGCTGGGAAAGATCAGCAACGCGCCTCCCGACCTGAGATGCGCGATCGACTGGCGGATGGCTTGCATGCGATCATTAACATCATGCGTCGAATAGATCAGATATTTGCTGGCATTCGGCAAATTCCTAAAGAACGGGATGCCTGATACCATCACTTTAAAATCATCCCGTTTCATATTCGCGATCAGCGCAAATCCATCATAAGTGCCAGGATGATTGGATGCGATAATGGCCGGGCCGCTTGATGGTATATGCTGAGACCCTCTCTCCTCAAACCCTCCAGACAACTCCGCGATCGCGATCTTTGCCGCTTCGACAAAACCAAAATCACGGATGAGCGCGTCAATTCGCGCGATGAAATGGGAAAAATTGGTCACTGGCTTACGCAGCGCACGGCGCAGAAGCTGGCGCAATAAAGTCACATCCGGTATCTTCCCCGCTTTATAGATCTCCTGAAAGATATCCGAGTAGATCTGTCCGGTCACCTGTGGATCAACTTGTACCTGTTCCATGTTCCGTCTGAAAATTATTCGCTATAAGGTTTAACGAAGAAAATATAAATAAGTTTCTTACCAATATTTGCTGCCTGTCGGATGATATCAAAATGATAAAATTTCCCCAATATGGAGTTACTCATGATGAAAAGAATCCGCTGGGTTTCATTTTTGATCGTCATCCAGGTTTGCCTGTTTTTGTTACTTGTAATTCGGCCTGCTGATGTGCCAACCGGTGCTGAACAATATCAATTATATTTTTTAGCGCCGATCGCCATACTGACCATCTTGTTTTTTGTTACATTTTTTTTAACTTTCTGCCGCCATCCAAAAATCAAATCTGTTCTTCAATCAACCTTTGCAGATGCAGTCGTCCCATTTGTGGTTCTGCTGGTCTTGATCGGGCTGCTGGCGATGTGTGCCACGATATATTTTGCCCTGGCTGACACCCTTGAAATTCCGATCTACCATCATCTGATGCCATTGGCTGTCCTGGCGTATATGCTCTTCTGGGAAGTGTTGATCCTCCTGTCTTATACCCGCAAAGAAATGCGTGAGAAATCGAAGTTTTGGATCTGGCTGCCCATTCTCCTGGCTGCCAATTATTTTCTCTGGCATAAGCTCGCGAATGCAGGCAGATACCTGCAGCCAAACCTGCCCAACGTCTACCCCGATGAAACCATCAAAGTGTTCTCAACTTACAAGTGGTGGCAACTGATGCTGCCAATCAAAGAATTCAAGAATAACTGGCCCTTTGGGTTAGTCCTCACCTACCTATTCGAAAACCAGATCGGCACCGCTGGTGTATGGTATGTTTACCTGACGATCCTGATCCTGACTGCGTTCTTCCTATCATGGAAAGCGTTCCGCTCGCCAATATTCTCTTATATTCTTACTATCTGCCTGGGATTCGGAACCCACCACTATCACGCCTTTCAATACTCTGGCATTACAGGTTTCTATCTGATGCATACTTTGATGCTGATTTTGCTATATCTTTCCTACGCTTTCATCCATAGTAAGGGAAAGAATTTATGGTATCTGACTGGGATCATACCCATATTGCTCCTGAATGCGATCTTTTATGAAGGCTGGCTGGATTTTTTTGCTTCGGTATGGGTGATCCTCATTTTCCTGTTTTTCTATTTCAAACACCATCATCAATCTCAATACAACAAAAGTCTATTCATCCTTTTCGCAATTTTCAATTTTGTGTTTGCCGCTTATATCACCATCAGTTTCACGTATACTGAATTTGCGCATGGCAGCGGCGAATCTGCCCTTGTGCTGTTTTACGGAAAAGATTTCTTTTGGCGTGCGGTGGACGACCTGCTATCCAATTATTTCACCAATCTGTATGTCACCCTGACCAATTTTCTCCCGCCCGCACTGATCACCTCGAATGCGCTTTATCAGTATTCCGATCAGCTTGTCGGGCAGAATCCATTGACCTTTTATCATTACCTGTTCTGGTGGCGCTATCTTGCCGGCGCATCGGCAGTGGTTTTCTACGGCTTCTTGATCAAGCAAGTAAAGCAAGCTTTCTCATCTGAGCTTTTTTCCAGCGCCCTTCCTATGGTCATCTTTTCCATTATGGTGGCAATTAATGGAGCAACGCACCATATCATCCAATTTCTACCGATGCGATCTATGCCCGTTTTTGGATACTATGTTCAGCAGGGTGTGTTGGGCTTTTCCTTATTGATTGCGTTCGCATTGCATCTATTGGTGATAAATGCCAAAAACAAGAGGCAAGCAGCCATTGTTGTAGCGCTGGTGATCGGCATGATACTGTGGAGCAGCATCCGCCGCCCAAATTATCTATGGCACATGATCGAGATGGTTGGCATTGACCATCAAGGTCCATATCCAAACCCGCTCAATACGCTCATCATCACCATCCGGCGCGTTTTCTTCCCCAATTTTCTTTTGTAGATTTGGATAAATTGATCAGTGTTTGTCAGGCTGCTCAATCCCGGTTTGGGCTTCTATAATATATGATGGGCGCTGCCTGGATTCATCCAGCGCCCGCCAGATGTATTCCCCCAGAATGCCGATCATCATCATCTGCAATCCGCCAATCAGCAAAATTGCAGCCATTTGCGAGGTCCATCCCTGCGGCGCAACGCCTGTCAGGTAATTGATCAGAACGACCAGCAAATAGACGAAAGAAAGAAAAGCAAGGGCAAATCCGGTGTAGGTCATCAAACGGATCGGTTTATACGAAAATGATGTCAATGAGTCTACCGCCATTTTCAATTTTTTCTCCAGGCTCCAACCGGAGCGCCCATGCTGGCGGGCTTGCTTATCATAGGTCACCGTCTCCTGATTAAATCCCATCCACGCAATCAGCGCAAACAGACTGACATTTTTTTCCTGGAATTGATTGATCGCATCGGCCACCTTGCGGTCAACCAGGAAAAAATCCGCGCCATCCACCGGTATTTCCTTTAGGCCAACGACATCACGCATGATGCGATAATACCAGCGTGAGAAAAGCAGTGTGGTGCGTTTTTCTCCCGGCCGGCAGGTGCGGGCTGCCCAAACGACATGCACTCCGGCTTTCCAGCGATCGAGGAGCTGCGGGATCAGATCCGGGGGATCCTGCATATCCGCCGCCATACCAACCACACAATCCCCGTTCGCGTGCTCGAATCCGCAGCGCAAAGCCATGTGCGATCCATAATTGCGTGAAAAACGAAAAGCCCTCACCCGCTCATCCTTTTCAGCAAGCGCGGATGCGATTGTGTAGGTATGATCAGGTGAATGATCATCAACAATGATCCATTCCCAGTCAAAATCCGCATCTTTAAAACTTTCGATCATTTTGCCATATAGCGCGGGAAGATTATCCGCCTCATTAAAAGCGGGGGTGACGATGGTCAATAATGGTGCTGGTTGATGAACCTTATTCTCTTTCATAATGATGAAAAAATTATACTCCAGCGATTTGCCGGCAATCCCGTATGGAAATCGATTGTGCGTTGCGTTCCCGTCTCAATTAACCCCCGCTAAACAGCCAGGGCGGCCTTCAATGTCTCAACAACCCGTTCCTGATCAGCTTCAGTCAATCCATTAAAGAGCGGGACGACCAGCCCATGGTCCTGCGCGGCTTCACTTTCATGCAAACGCTGGCATGTGAACGCCGCGCAATCACACCCATCGCCCGCGACAAGTCCGCACGACCATGATTCACGCGGGTAAGCCGGTTCGCGATGCGCGCACATCACGCCGCGCCTGGTGGAGATGCCCTCATCCAGCATATATTGCATCACCCTGCGCTGGTCAATATGTCGCGGCAGGCGCACGCAATAGCTTTGCCAGTTGCTGCGCGCATATTCCGGCTGGCCAGGAATCATGATTTCCGGTATTTGCCGCAAAAGCGTATTGTATCTCTCCGCCAATATCCTGCGTTCACGCACCAGTTCTGGCAGGCGCTTAAGTTGTTCGCGCCCCACAGCCGCCTGAATATCGGTCATCCGAAAGTTGTGTCCGAGCAGGACATAGGATTCGTTGATGACCGTGTTCGATGCATGACGAGCCGTGTCCGGTACAGACATGCCATGCTGACGCAGCAGCCGGAAGTGTTGATCATATTCAGGGTTGTTGGTGGTCAGCATGCCGCCGTCACCGGTTGTGATCACTTTGCGCGGATGGAAGGAGAAGCAGGCAATATCACCATGCGGTTTGCCGATTTTTTCCCATGTCCCATTCCACCTTATCTCACTGCCCGTGGCGCAAGCCGCATCTTCAACGACTGGGATCTTGTGTTGCTTCCCAATCTCAACCAGTGCAGCCAGATCGCAGGGCATGCCCAATTGATGCACGCACAGGATCGCGCTGGTGCGGTCTGTGATCACGCGCTCGACCAGCGCGGGGTCAATGTTGAATGTGGCCGGATCGATATCAACGAATACCGGTACCGCGCCAGTATAGCGCACCGCGTTGGCCGTGGCAATGAATGAATGGCTGGCCGTGATCACTTCATCGCCAGGTTTGACCCCAACAGATAACAATGCCATATAGATCGCAACCGTACAATTGGATACCGCGCAGGCATGCGCCGCGCCGACTTCTTTCGAGAATTCATTTTCAAACGCCGCAACCTCCGGCCCCTGTGTCACCCAGCCGGAAAGGATCGGGCGATGGGTAGCCAGGGCTTCATTTTCTCCCAAAAACGGTTTCGCAATCGGAATTTTCTTGGCTTCTTCCATTTTATTTTTCTATGCTCTTCCAGTTATACAGCGTTTCATCCCGCAATAACTCCTGCGGTGATTGCTTTAAAGACAGATACCAGTCACGCAATAACTCCAGCGCGCGCTCCAGGCTGATCTGCGGTTTGAAACCGCATAAGCTTTCCGCTTTGGATACATCCGCATACAGACGCAGTGTGTCACCCGGGCGCGGTGCATCATGGATCACTTGAATTTCTGGTTTGTTCACGACCTTGAGTATTTTCTGCGCGAGATGGTTGATCGTGATCTCTTTGCCGCTGCCGATATTGACCGTTTCTCCGATTGCCTGATCGGATAAACCTGCTTCAATGATCCCGCGCGCGGTATCGCCAACATACGTGAAATCACGGGTTTGTTCGCCATCACCAAATATGATCAGCGGTTCACCCGCCAACGCCCGCAGCATCATTTTCGGGATCACTTCGCCGCTGTCGCCTTCATGATGGCTGCGAGGGCCGAACGCGTTAAAAGGACGGATCACCACAACCGGGTAATCATACGTGCGGTAAAAGGCGCGCGCATAACCCTCACCGGCTAGTTTGGCAGCGCCGTATACCGTCATCGGGTAGGTTGGGTGTTCCTCATCCATCGGCACTTTATATCCTGTGCCATACACCTCCGATGTGGACACGCACACAAAACGGGAAACATTCGCTTTGCGTGCTTCGATCAATAATTCCAGTGTCGCGCTTGCGTTGACCGCGTGATTCTCTTCCGGCGAGTGGATCGAGTGGCGCACGCCCAGCGCAGCTAAATGAAACACTATGTCCGTCTCCGCCATCAGCTCCGCCATATGCTGCCTGTCACGAATGTCGCGCACGTCCAGCGTGCAGCGATCTTCCGCCAGGCCGGCCAGGTTCTCTGTCCTTCCATTCACCAGGTTATCCACAACCACGACAGCCGCGCCCCTTTCCACCAGCTGTCGCGTAAGTTCTGAGCCAATAAATCCCGCGCCGCCGGTGACGAGAATCCGTTTTCCTTTCAGTTCTCTGCTCTCCATCAATTAAGATTCCATTCCTTGCTGTGGTTCATAGCCCTCGCGCCAGTGCAGGAATTGGGCTGGCACTCCCGCAACCACCGCAAACGCTGGCACATCTTTCGTGACCACCGCGCCCGCGCCAACGATCGCGCCTTTGCCGATGCTAACACCCGGCAGCAGGACAGCATTAGTGCCAATATCCGTCCAATCCCCCACTCTCACCGGCTTGATCTCCAGATCGGTTTGGATGAATGGCACATCGATCGGCACGCCGCTGTGGGCAGACCCCAGCACCATCGCGCCCGGCCCCCAGCCCACGTATTCGCCTAAAACAAGGTTGCGGGCATCAAAATAGCTCTTTGGCCCGATCCAGGTGTGGTCACCGATCTGGCAAACACCGTCATACCGGCCTTGGATGAATGTTTGCGCGCCAATAAAAACATTGTCCCCAATTTCAAAAGTCTCCACATGCTTAAAGCCAACCCCGCTCTCAATGCGCGCCCCATGCCCAAAGTGTTTGGCCAGCGCGCGCCAGATCGCCCGCCGCATGACCCCGTCCAGCTTACCCTCGCCGGATTTGTGTCGTCCATACAGGTCAATCAGTGCGTCATACGCATATTCGGTTTTCAAATAATCTGATAAGCCCAGCTCAAACTCCGGATCAGATATATCTTTGCGCGCGCCATGCGTCGCTTTGACGATTCGGCTTTTCCTTAATCCCTCATCATCCATCACAAAATTCCTTTATCGCTTCACAAACCTGCACGATCTCTTCATCCAGTAATTCGGCAAACATCGGCAGCGACAGAATCTCATCAGCTGCTTTCTCTGTCAGCGGAAAATCGCCCTGCCGATATCCCAGGTCTGCGTGCGCTTTCTGCATATGCACCGGGATCGGATAATGGATGCCGGTGTAGATCTTCTTTTCACCCAGCGCGTTCTGCAGCGCGTCTCGTTCTTCAGAGCGGATCACGTACAGATGATAGACATGCCGGGCGTAAGCCATCGCGGTTGGCGTGGCCACATTCGTATCGGCCAATAATTGATCATAATATGCGGCATGCGCGCGCCGCGCCTCAGTCCAATCTTCCAGGTGGCGCAGTTTCACCCGCAGAATCGCTCCCTGCAGGCCGGACATGCGGTAATTGAATCCCGGCAGGTCATGATAATACTTTTTCTCCGCTCCCCAATCGCGCATCATCCGGATCGCGTGCGCGTATCCCTGGTCATTGGTCGTCACCAACCCGCCCTCACCATACGCCCCCAGGTTCTTGCCCGGATAAAAGCTGAAACACCCGATATGGCCGATGCTTCCCGCGCGTTTCCCTTTATATTCCGCGCCGTGCGCCTGCGCTGCGTCTTCGACCACCAACAGGTTGTGTTTTTTCGCGATCGCCATGATCGCATCCATATCTGCCACCTGCCCGAACAAATGGACCGGGCAGATCGCTTTGGTGCGCTCCGTGATGGCGGCCTCGATTGTGGCAGGGTCCATGTTGAAGGAAACGGGATCCATTTCAACCAGCACCGGTGTTGCGCCGGTGTAGCGGATGGCTGCCACGGTGGCAATGAAAGTATTCGCGACAGTGATGACCTCATCGCCAGCGCCGATGCCGGCAGCAAGAAAAGCCAGGTGCAGCGCGCTGGTGCCTGAGTTGACCGCCACGCCGTGATCCGACTGGCAATATGCCGCAAACTCTTCTTCAAAAGCGGCAACCTCTTTCCCCAATACAAATTGGGTGCTCTCTAACACGCCCAGCACCGCGCTATCGATCTCTTCCTTAATGCTGTGGTATTGCTTTTTTAGATCAACAAAATTAACCATGTATTCCCTCCAGTGTTATAAAGTGACCGGTTTTCCATTGTGCTTCATGGATTCTGAAGCTGCTTCCAATATCCGCACCACGCGCAGGCCCGACTCCCCGCTGGTTTCCGGTTCTGCGCCATTCTCAATGCAATCGACGAAATGATTGGCTTCCATCCGCAGCGCTTCAGTGCTGGCAATATGCGGGGCGAGCATGTCGCCCGAGCGGTAATCGATCAGCAGTTTATATACCTTCTCGATCCCCTCCGGCTCCCGGTTGACGGTGATCCCCTTTTCATAGATCTTGATCTTCTCGCTGGGCTCCAGTTCATCCAGCACGATCATCTTCTGGCTGCCGCCGATCAGGGTGCGCCGCACTTTCACCGGTGAAAGCCAGTTGACGTGGATATGCGAGATCATTTTTTCATCATAGAACAGGGTCAGATATGCGACATCTTCCGTTGCGCCGTCAACATGAGAGATGCCGGTCGCGGAGACGGCGGTCGGCTTGCCCGGATAGATGTATTCAAGGATGGAAAGGTCATGCACGGCCAGGTCCCAGATCACATTGACATCATGCTGGAATAAACCCAGGTTGACCCGCACCGAATCATAGTAATAGATATCACCCAGTTCTCCGCTGTCGATGATGCTCTTGATCTTGCGGATCGCGCTGGTATACACGAAGGTATGGTCAACCATCACAAGCAGATTTCGCTTTTGCGCTTCTGCCAGCAGCTGTTCACCCTGCGCAACAGTCTGCGTGAACGGTTTTTCCAGCAGGACATGCTTACCCGCCTGCAAAGCGCGCATCGCCAGGTCAAAATGGGTGCTGACCGGGGTGACGATCGCGACGGCATCGATCTCCGCGTCCGCAAACATCGCCTCCGGCTCATCCATGGTTTCGATCGTGGGATATCGCGTTTTGACCAACTGCTGTCGCTTGGGGTTAAGATCGCTGACTGATTTGACCTGCGCGCCTTCAATTTCCATGAAATTGCGGACGATGTTCGGCCCCCAGTATCCGTAACCAACCACTCCGATTTTGATCATATATCACCTGCCTCCTTGTTATCCCTGCTTATGATTGTTCTTTATCACGCGCGTCGCCGATCACGCGGGCGGGCACACCCGCCACGATGCCATAATCCGGCACATCATGCGTCACCACCGCGCCGGCGCCGACGATCGCGTTCTCTCCAATAGTCACCCCGCCCATGATCGTGGCGTTACTGCCGATCGAAGCGCGCCGCTTGACGCGCGTCAGTTTGCATTCCCAGTCTTCGCCACCCTGCATGTTGCCATCCGTGGTGGTCGAGCGCGGGTAGATATCGTTGATGAACATCACACCGTGGCCGATGAACACTTCATCTTCGATCGTCACACCCTCACAGATAAAGGTGTGTGAGGAGATCTTGCATTTTGCGCCAATCTCCGCGCCTGCCTGGATCTCAACGAACGCGCCGATTTTGCTCTCATCCCCCACCCTGCAGCCATATAGATTGACGAGCTGTTCATGGAAGATATTGACATCCTTGCCAAGAATTACGCTATCACTGACGGGCATACGCACTCCTTCATATCACATTTTGTCACAATTTATCACAATTATTAAATGCTCCCAGCCCCGCCGGGATGATTAAATGATACCAGTAATGCCCCAAACAATATTCGTTTTTCAGGTCGTAATTTGTCCTTATTTACCTTAAGCTTTATGCGGAATGTGAATTAATAAAGTGAAAACCAGCGACCAATTAAAAGCCTTCGTTCCTAGCGGATGATCCTTCGTTTGTTCGCACATGCCTTGGTCAGATATCGCTGCAATGTGAACTTCGCTCGTCCATCCACCGCCCATTTGAAGCGCAAATACGATCTCTTGGGCTCTCACCAATCGATGGTCTTATGGCCATATCTTTCGGAGTGCCCATGTATTTGCGCAGTGTTTTTTCTTTACGCCTCTCAATTGACCGGAGGAACCTCTCATGCGGGCTGCTTGATTTTCTTATTGTAGAAAATGCCCATATGAAAGTGTTTAATGAGAAAATATAGTCAAATCAAACAAATATTCATTTATGCTGATCTTAAGATTTCATTTCTAATATAATTTTCCAAAAGAATATGAAGAAAAAATCTCCCCCCTCATTATTGAACATCTTTCCATCGCTAAGAATTTTTTCGATATCATTGACAATTGGTGCTTCATTTGCATTGACAATTTATCTGGGAATATTCCAAAGAGGTTATATTAGTCTCCGATATATTAGTTTATCAATTCTAATTGGGGTATTTATTACATTTTTATCTAGCTGGTTCATCTCCACTTTCTTGCTCAAATTTCTGAAATTAGAAAAGAAAGTTTTCATTTCATTAATGATAGTGTCTTCGCTTATCCTGACAACTATTTTCATCATGAACATCAAAATAAAACCAGCCTATTTCCTCGACGGCCAATCAAATTTGGTAATTGAACTTGATGATATCAAGGAAGATACTCAATTATTGTGGATAAGAACTGAATTAGGTTTCGTTTCATATTCATCACTTTCTATTGAAGGGGAAAAGCTAATAAAAGAAGATGTGATCCAATTTTCATCTCAACCCCATATGACGATTTCGTGGGCTGGATATGCTGGCAATGAAATTGAGATCGCGTTTCAAGGAACGCAAGAAGATCAATTTTTGCATGTTTACTTGAATGATTCCAAAACGGAAAAAAACCTGCAAAGTACAGAAATTGTGATTATTCATCTGAAGAGAGAAATCTCTTTTTATGCTTATATTCCTATGATTATCTCTGTAATGGTTTCTTGTTTTTCTTCTCTGATATTCTTGATGGTGCTTTTAAGTGAATTAAAGATAGATTTTGCGAATAAATTCAAAAGGAAACAATACTCATGGTTGTTTTATGGGCTGCCAGTCTTATTCACATCGACACTTATGCTGTTAATATTTTGGCCTGGGTTTTTTACAAATGATTCATTATGGATGTGGAACCAAGCTGTAACAAAGAATTTTAGCAGCTGGCAATCAACATCTTATGAATATTTTATTTCGTTATTTGTGAATATAAATTACGGTGTGTCCATAATAATCGGACTACAAGTGCTACTATTTTGTATTATTTTCGCCTGGACCTTAAGCACATTAGAAAATATTGGTGTGCCAAAAACCATGCTCTGGATCATCAGCATCGTTATGGCGCTTTTCCCTATGAATAATCTTTACTTAGTTACTTTCTGGAAAGATATTCCCTATGCAATATTTTTTCTCGCATTTACAACTTCAATTTTGAAAATCACATTTAGTGACGGCCATTGGGGAACAATTGGAAAGAATTGGATTTTTTTAATCTTCACAGGTATTTTTGTAAGCGCCCTTCGACATAATGGGTGGCCATCTATTATCGCAACATTCTTTCTTCTAGTAATTATCTATAGAAAGTATTGGAGAATCTATTTAACAATGTTTATTCTGATGGCAATCTCTATTCTCATACTTCAAACTTCCCTACCTTTCAATAATTCAGGAGAAAAGGCGGAAACAGGTCAAGTTAATCTCGTGTTGTTACATCATATAGCAGCGCATGTCGATTCAGGAACAAAACTAAATGAAACGGAAGCAAAATACCTGAATAGTTTCTTGCCCTTAAATGAATGGGATTATGATCCCTGTTACGTGGGTACTATTTCCTACAATCGCGATTTTAACAGAAAATCCTTTCTTACCAATACAGATGAAAATATAAAACTAACTTCAATGCTATTTTTTCAGAATCCTCTTGTTGATGCTTCGCATATGCTCAAATCAGGTGAATTAGCATATAAATTTCTAAATACCAATTGTTCTATGAAATCATTGCACGGCTTTAGTAATATTAATGCGGGCAATGAGGATTGGGTTGTTGAAAATGCGTATGGTATTCAAAGTAAATCTAAAATTCCCGGTTTAATTCAACCAATTCTGAAATACTATAGCCACATCGGTATTTTTGATGGAATTGTAGATTTTTATCTGTATCCTGCTTTTTGGTTAATCATTTCGATCTTCTCTATTACCGTCGCTGCAATTCGAACGCGAAAGATAAAAATATTGCTTGTGGTATTTCCAGTATTAATTCAATCTCTCGTTCTATTTCTAATTGGTTTTGCACCAGCATATAGATATTATTACAGTAATTGTCTGGTCGGGATCGTGATAAGCGCTCTTTGTTTCATGTCTAAAAACCAATCAACTGTAGTGGAAAAATAATTAATTTTTTCTCTTTATTTTCTTTAATTTTTAAAAGATATTCTCAAATATTTTCAAGAAAATTGATAAATTATTCAATCATGATATCAAATCAAGATAGATCTTCCACAATGCCTCATAGATCCTGTCCTGATCAAAATGCCTTCTGGCAAATTGCCAACCCTCATATCCGATCTTGTCCCTTTTTTCTCTGTCCCTGATTAATTCACGCAGGTTCGCTTTAAGTGTGTCAATGGTGCATTGCACGATTGGGAGATCGGGGATCTGCTCGCGGACATTCGGCTGGATGAATGAACACACTGGCAAGCCGAAAGACATGGCTTCAGAAGCAAACACGCCAAACGCGCCGATCTTGCTCTCATCCCCCACCCTGCAGCCATATAGATTGACAAGCTGCTCATGGAATATCCTGACATCCTTACCAAGAATTACGCTGTCACTGACAGGCATACGCACTCCTTCACATCACATTTTGTCACAATTTATCACAATTATTAAATGCTCCCAACCCCGCTGGGATGATTAAATAATACCAGTAATGCCTTAAATAAACGTCGCCACTCGGGAAGATGTTAATCATAAAAATGAAACTGAAGGAGAAAACAAATTGCGACAAAACCGGACAAAATGCGATAGTTTCTCAATATTCAGGGGTGATTAATGGGGGATATGAAGGGACCCCCAACGGTAAAAGTGCAAATAGGGAGCACACCTGAAGACCTCGCCAACACACATATGAGAAAAAAGAAGCTGAATGTGAAGGCGTGACGGTAACCAATATAAGAATTTGACATAAAGTTCAAAATACTTCTACGATGCTTGATTTTTACAGAAATCTAAATCTCTGATAAATATTTTCTAATTAAGAAACTCTATTGATTGTGGATATAAAAAACCACGATCTGCTGCCTCTCCGAGTACATTCTCAATATATCCACAAACACGCAACAACCCATATTTATCTGGTAAGAGAGACTCATTGGAAATCAAATACATTTCATTACCATTTATCAGGTTAAGCGCAGGATACATGGTGTTTGGAGCAGGAATATTCTTAAAATACGTTATCTCATCACCACAACAAATGCGATGTATACTGCCTTTGTAATCCAATTGAGTGATACTTGGCACCCAGGTCATAATACTTGGATCATTCCTATAGATATGAATACTCGAACCTGGATAATATTTCATAATCACTTCATCCTGACCACCCAAACACCCTATTGTTTCAGGTATTTCTTTGGCCTTGCCGAATTTGCGAGTTGTTATCGGGCCAATAAATAAGATTACTATTAAAAGCAATGAGATTAATGCTGACCCCTCCCCATTGAAGTTAAAAGATTGTTTTCTATTTAAATAGTTGAATATTCGATGTTTTTTCGCCAATCGTTGCATCAAAAAATCCATCCCAAATGCAGGTAAAAACCCCAGCATCGGCACACTAGCCGCATATAAACGCATATATTGCTGCTGATAAGCTGGCGCAAAAAACAATGAGAAAAAGAAACCGAGGACAAACACAATCATCAATAAACCTATCTCTTCTCTTTTTCTCAAATATGTTGAAATTATCCCCAGAACTGCGAGGATGTATAAGAAAGATATGAGATAGTAATTGAAAATGATGTTATTGGACCATGCGAACGAGTAAACGCTATTTGCAGGACTAAAAGAGAATAGGATCCGGAATTGAACAAGCATACCATGAAGAAGGTTTTCAGGATTGGAAATAAAGCTTTGCCATATCAAAGCCATGATTTTCTGCTCTCTCGCCCCAGGTGGCAATTGATTAATAATCGGGTGGTCAATAAAAATTTGCTCCCACCCTTTGCCACCCACCACCAGGCCATATATACCGTAACCGATATTATTAATTTGTGTTCCGCCGGGTTGCGTTATCATCCTGTATAAAACAGAATCGAGATAATACACGAATATCACTGATACTAATGTTACGAACATCCATTTCCAGGAAAATTTTTTATCATTTCTAAACACCCAACCCGCAAACAAAACTAATAGCGGAATCGTAGCAACAGCTCCAGGGCGAGCAGCCTGACCTAATGTAAAGAGAGCCACACCTAGTATAAAGAAAAACCTTGATTGCCTTATGTTACTTTTGAAAGTATTAATAAATATTGTGAAATTTAATAAAGCAATTACCCCGAGCAATAACCCTAATGTCTCTGACATCGTAATGCCAATCTGCCGACGAGAAAATAGGAACACCACCAAAAGATAAATTATTGCGGCGGGCGAAACAAAAGATTCACTAATTTTTACAAATGAGATAAAAATAACGACAGCTACCAAATATGTGATAACCGATAGGGCTATCTGTAAATTACCCCCGCAAACCCATAGGATGAATCCCAGGAATCCACCGAAAAGGGGCCTGCGCCTCGCATATCCTACCAGATAACCTGATTCAACAAGCGATACAGCCCCTGTGTAGAAACTGAAGGCATCAGTTCGCGGAATTAATCCCGCAATGACATTATTCTCAGTGTACGCTCCTGCCCACAATCCATTCAGCGCTAAAGCAAAAAGCGGGAAAATAAAAGCAGAGGCAGCGATAATTGAAATACTCCGCTCTTTGATAAGAAGCGTAATGAATAGAAGAACCGCAAGGACAGGAACCACCCGGGTGGTATTATAACGTGCTAATACGCTTATCAATTTTAGAAAATGGAGCTCTCTTGGAATAAGAATGGCACAAAAAGAAACAATAGAAATTAGAAAGGTAATGTATATATGATAATTATTTTTGAAATCAATATGTCTACCAAATTTCATAATCGATTATCTCTTTTTTTCATTTATTGATGATACGCCACAATGCCTCGCGAATGGAAGGACCCAACCATGACACTAAGCCGAAATAGATAGCTGCAATGATACCAGAAAAAGCGATTAGACCAAGGTTTTGAAGTCAAAGCGAAAATGCAGTGATGGATTATTGGAGTAGAGTATTAAAATGCTAGAAGAGACTAATAAATGCAATGAAAGAAAAACATAACAAAAAAATGCGTTAAAACCCAAGTGTGCGATTAATCGGGATACCGGACGCGCTAGTCGCCGATAGGAAAAACCAGCCATAAGAAAGTGAACCGGATATAGAAAACGACCAAAATTTGTTGTTTTATTCAGGGATAACGCAAATAATATTAAAATATAAATTGATTTATAAAAATAAAGAATTGAGAAGAGATGGATCAAGATAAGAAAATTATTTATTTTGGAACAGAAGGAAATGCAAAAAGCATTTTGGGTTTAAAAGAAGTCATTGATGATGGCTGGAATGTTGTTCAAGTTATTGCAATTACCAAAGAGCAAAGATCCGGATTATTGTTATCAGTATATCGATCAATAAAAATGTTGCTTATTAAAATGATTTTCTCACATCAGGTATTCTCGCTTTTTAGAAAATCAATTTTTGATAACATTGACCCTTACTATAATATCTTTGAAATTTGTAAAGAAAATAATATTGAACTAATTCTTACACCACAGAAAAATCTAATAGCTTTGAAAGAAAGGATAAAATCAAAAAAACCTGATCTGATTCTGTCCAATGGCTGGACCGAAAAGATTCCAAGGGAAATATTTGAAATCCCAAAAATTATGGCCGTAAATTGCCATTCTAGTTATTTACCTGAATATCGAGGTGGAAATGTAACGTTTGCGCCATTGATCAACGAAGAAAAACAAAGCGGTGTCACATTACATGAGCTTGTGGATAAGTTTGATGCAGGGAAAATCCTTTCTCAGAAGCGGGTAAGAATTGAGAAAAACGAAACACCAAAATCATTAAACCACAAAAGAGCATTAATCACCGGAGAAGTTCTAATTAATGGGCTGAAGAATGTAGGTGACCCAACAAAATATAAAGACAATCCTCCCAGCCCTTTCTATTTCAGATGTAGCAGAAAGACGTACAGAAAATATAAATTAATAAATCTTATTAGAAAATCTCTGGGGATTACCCCCCTTAAATATGAGCCAAAAAACAGATACGACATATAACAAAACCTTTTAATCAAAAACGAAAAATTTAAACCTGAAACAAACAACACAACACTTATCTGAGTGAAATATAGAGATTGACTATAATTGTGATCTCATAAAAGGATATATATTTTGATGAATAAAAAAAACAATCCAATTGCCTTTATCCTACATTGCCATTATAACGGCCTATCTATCATTAGGGATTTAGGACGGCGCGGCGTACCGGTGCTCGCTGTTGATACCAAACGTAATGTTGGTTGTTACAGCCGCTATGCGAAGTATGTACAATGCCCGGACCCAGCTCACGATGAAAGTGGGTTTATTGATTTTGTTTATCACCTAGCCGCACAACAGGAACAGAAACCAGTCCTCATACCAACCGGCGACGCATGGGCAATGGCGATTTCAAAACATAAGAAAAAGCTAGAAGAAGTTGCCATACCTTGCGTAGCAAATTGGGAGACCGTTGAAATGTTTCTAAATAAACCAAATTTTATTCAATGGTGCCAAAAACACAGTTTCCCGGTACCGGATTGCTGGCATATCAGGGAGGCAGACCGGATCCCCGCAAACCGTTATCCCCTTGCATTAAAACCAATTGCCCGCAGAAAATCTTCAGACAACATTAAGAATTTAAACATACAAGGTGAATATGATCGCAACAGGCTTGTAATGGTTGAAACGCATAAAGAATTAAAATTGCTTTTAAGTAAGTTGCATGGAGCCAACAAGCATTACTTTCTTCAAGAATACGTCCCTGGCCTATCTGACTCGATGTACACAGTAGGTGTTTATGTTGACCGAAGTAGCCAGCTAAAAGGTGCCTTCAGCGGGCATAAATTACGGGGACATCCGGCAGACGTCGGAGACTGGCGGCTTGGAGAAGTTAAGAAAATGCCTGACGAAGTTATCGAGCTGGTCGGAGAAATCTGTCGCGATAGCGGGTTTCATGGCATCGCTGAATTTGAATTTAAACATGACCATCGTAAAAACGAATATCGGTTGATTGAAATCAATCCACGCAGCTGGTCATGGGTGGGAATAACAGCCTATTGTGGGATTAACTTGCCATGGATGGCTTATGCCGATTTGGCAGGAATTGAAGAGCCGCGTTATACAAGACCCTCCGTGCCTGACGGGAGTGTAAAATATGTGCGACTTTTAGAGGACGCGAGGAATTGCCTATTCAGGTATAAACGAGAAGGGTATCCAGAGTGGTCTTTATCATTTCGAAGATGGCTGGGAAGTCTAAAGGCGGAAAAACTGGTAACAATCGAGTTCGCAAAAGACGATTTAATGCCAGGCATTATAGCAGCTGAGAAGTTTATTTTAAGTATCATCTATGATCTAGTAAAATCAATTTCAGAAAAATAAGCACACTTTTACCTTGAGAAACACATCCACTTGGAAGAAGTAATGGCTATTACAGTTGCATTGAACAATGATAAAGGATTTAAGTGGTATAAGGCTCAATATCAACAGCGCGCTTGTTCAGTAAAAGGTTATGCCTTTTATGACAACGAACATCTTCAAGGGATCGAGCTTGCCACCAAGATCATCGATGAAATACGGACAGAAGACCCAGCCCAATTGTTATTGAATTTAAACGGGAATTTCGCTCTAGTTTATGAAGACAATAAGCATGTAATAGCCACGGTAGATAAAGTTCGCAGCATCCCGCTGTTTTTTTCCCCGCCAAAATTCGCTGGCACTGCCCCATTTTTGATCAGCGATGACGCTTACTGGATCAGAAATGAATTGGATGTAACGAAAATCAACCCATTGAATATGACTATGCTGATGACAACATTGTATGTTCTTGATAATGATACGATCTTTGATGAAATAAAACTAATCAGGGCTGGTGAGTTTCTCAGCATCCAAAAAGGACCGCAAAATCATATATACCGTACTGAACGATATTATCAATTATTGCACGGGCTGTCGGAGAGCACCACAAATGAACACTTGAGACATTCATACCACAAAACCATTCAAAACGTATTTCAGAGACTTATTCAATCTGTGAATAATAGGCCAATGATCGTACCGCTCAGCGGCGGGCTCGATTCACGCTTGATAGTTACCATGTTAAAGAAATTGGGTGCTGAAAATGTGGTATGTTACACCTATGGCAGGAAATATTCTTCTGAAACAGAAATTAGCAAACTAGTTTCAGACACATTGGGTTACCCGAATCATAGGGTAACTTACACGAGAAAACAACAGCGCAGAGATTATCATAATCCTGAGCGTAAGCGATCGGTAAAATATGCTTTCAATTTATGTGCCCATATGAACCATCACGACATTTTCGCCATATGGGAACTTAATTCCAAAGGATTGCTTCCGAGTAATGGGATAATCATCCCTGGTTTTTTTGGTGAATTCATCGCAGGTGCTCATACCCCTTCCGTTCTGAGACAAACGGACTTATTAAATCGTGATGTAATCACAGAAACAATTATTGATAGGCATATGGGGGAGTGGTTCTGGTCAAAAAAGAAAAATCCGAATTTTTACAAAAGCATAAAAGAAAAGATAAGCCATCAACTACAGCACTTCACCATTGAAGATAAAAAAAGTGCCTTCATGGCATTCAAATGGTGGGAGTGGCAGGAAAGGCAAGCAAAATATATAATTAATGCCTGCCGGGTGTATGAATATCTAGGGTTTGAATGGCGCCTGCCATTCGTAGATGACGAAATGTTAAATTTTTGGGGAGAAGTACCAATTTCTTATCAAATGGGATCCCGATTTTATAGGCAGTTCCTAGAAAATGAATTGTATAAAGAATACGACCTTGCACTGTTTAAGGCAATAAAGAAGAAGCGTAATGTAGGTATTTATGATATCGATAATTTATTCAACCCAACAATCGCCCGATCATCTGTTAGGGGAAAAAACCTAGTTTGGAAAATGTATCAGCGGCATTTGCCGGGTGATATAATTCATTCCTACTATCTAACCCACGCTAGTACATTTAATGCCTATAGCTTGATTACAGAGATCGATGAGCATTTGATGATGGATTGATTTAAATAGAAATGAATCAGAAAGCATCAACTAGCGCAAGCAGCATTTACCCTGATACCCTAAATACATACTGATACCCTAAATACATACTAAGACCCAAAGACAAGATCTAACAATAGAGAGTACTCTTATGGATAAACACTATGCCTGAAATCGTTTGGAATACGATAAAGCTGGTCGGCGGGACAGCGATTGCACAATTGGTTTCCATCCTGTTATCTCCTGTTTTAACCCGTGTGTTCACACCGGAAGACTTTGGCGCTTATGGTGTATTCTTATCCCTGCTAAGCATCTTGATAGTGATCAGCAGCGCGCGCTATGAGCTAGCTATCGTATTGCCGGAAGATCACGAGAGCGGGATCACCCTCCTGGGGGTAAGCATAATCATCTCGAGTGTATTTGCCACAATTGTTTGGGTAATTATTCTAATATTTGGTGGCAGGATCAGCACGTTATTAAACGCGCCTGTGCTTGAAAACTATTTATGGCTGCTTGCTCCTATGATCTTTGTTACCGGATCTTATAACGCACTGAATTATTGGAACATTCGGGTAAAACAATTCGAAGTTATCGCATTTACCGATTTATTAAATACCATATTCACCAGTGTTTTGATGATTGTATTTGGAGTATTTAGCTATGCAAATTTGAGCGGCATGGTTTATGGAAATTTTTTGGGTTCTTTTATTGCATTGGCAACACAAATCGTGTTTTTCTTCAGAAAAATAAATAAGAACCTGATAAAACATTGTAGTTTAAACAATATGATCAGCTTGATGAAACGCTACAGGAAATTTCCAATTTACACAAGCTGGGCGGCACTTATAAACAATTTTTCGTCTCATGTTCCATCATTCATGCTGACAGGATTATTTAGCGCTGAAGTTAACGGATTTTTTGTGCTGGGGAAACGTGCACTCCAGATGCCGAGTGGGTTGATCGGGCAAGCCCTTGCGAAAGTTTTTTTTCAATCTGCCACACAAGCAAAAATTGATGGTGAAATAGGGCTTTTAGTGGAAAAAATGATGACCAAACTCATAAATATTGGTATCTTTCCAATATTGATGCTGACAATAATCGGACAAGACATTATCACTGTCATATTTGGAAATAATTGGGCTGAGGCGGGCGTTTACATTCAGATAATGAGTTTTTGGACTTTGGCTGTTTTCATAAGCTCCCCATTATCATCTTTATTCAGTGTGCTTGAAAAAAATGAAACCGGCCTGAAATTTAATGTTGTCTTAATGCTTTCTCGAATAGTCGCTCTCTACGCAGGATACTTCTTAGGCAGTGCAAGATGGGGTTTGGTGTTCTTTTCGCTTTCTGGTGTAATCGCGTATGGTTGGTTGGGTATTTACCTAATTAGAGCTGCAAAGTCCGATTTTACGCGGCTAAATCGCAACATTTCTAGATTTATGTTGTTTTATGCTCCGCTATTGGTTGAGGTCATTATCTTTCAAATACTCTTTCATGGCCGCTCGCTACTCATTTCTATCAATGCTTTTACAATGGGATTGGCTTTTGTTATCATTCTAATTCGAAAAGATCCAGATGTAAAAACTATTTTCAATAGCATGCTGAAGAAAATCCAATTTTTTAGGCATGAGGAGATTACATAAGAGTTTTCATATGATCACAAGAAATATTCTCTGATACGTTTGAGCTCTAAGATATTTGTAGTTCTTAACTGCCAGATCTATCCGCGTCCTTTTTTGAAAACACTCAATCGATTGATCAGATCCCTCGACAGAGCCAATGACATACCGAAAATTGAGATAACGCAATATTATAAGGCAGCTTATAACTAAGCTGAGTGCGGACATTGAGGCGAAGAAATTACTTCGTATCTTGCCTAAACTAATAGAGTGAGCCTACCTCCTTTCATTATGCTTTTGGCAGAAAATAATTTTTGCGCCTCCTATCGTTGGCGATCTGAACCATTCGGTTTCAAAGAATGATTACTTTGTTGCACCACAAAATACAAATTAAAAAATGGATAATCTATGCAAATACCTGCAAAAATGAGCCGATCCTATTTGATCAATACTTCTCATTTTTCTTTGCTCGATCGTAATTCAACAAACAACCAAGAACCTTTCCCGGGGAAAAAGTAATCTATTATTCTAATAATTGCATACAACCAATTTTTACTTGGAAGGCGATTGCTTATTTGCTTGGTTAGTCGTTTCATTAATGTGGACTGCTTATGAATGTACCAACCGTCTGGTATTAATTTTTCAAAGGAAGATGAATCAAAAGAATGAAGATGGCCAGACAAAGGTGTGTAGGTTGCGCAGTGAACACAAAGCACATGGTTTATTTTTTCTTCAAAAGGAACGGTAATAAAAACTGATGATTTTGAAACCCTACATAGCTCTTTCACGGCTAATTCGACATCTGGAACATGCTCCAATACTTCCAAGCATGAAACATTATCAAATGCATCAACCGAAAAGTTACTAAGGTCTCCATTACGAAATGACTGAACAACAACTTCTTCGCCTAAAATGGAATTTGAAAAATTTACTCTTTCAGCATTAACCTCTGTGCCAGAAATATCATGGCCAGCTTGACGACACATCAATAGCAAATCACAAAAATATGCACCAATATCTAAAACACTGCCAGGGCGAATATGTTTATAAACATAAATAAAACGAATACGGTCTGTAAGACTATTTATGATTGAAGGCTTTGGTAACCCTAAACTCTCGAAATAAGAATCAGGCAAATTATTTATTATTGTTTTCAAAATATTCTCCTTAACTAATATTCATTGTATTAATTATTGAATAAATTGTTCAAAAAATTTGAAACACTATCCATGGAGATTATAATTTAAAGATCCCTATTAGGAGAATCAATGAAAAAAAGCATTGTGATTATAAGTTTTTCCTATGTTGATAAAGACGTAAGAATTCTTAAACAAATCAAAGCATTGAAAGATGATTTCAATTTATCGGTAATAGGATATATACAGAGCAGAAGCCAATTAATTAAAGGAGTTAAATATTTCGAATTACAGAAAACAGAGAAAAATATTTTATTGACAATTATATATTTAACCTTAGGATTACTTTTTCCAAATTTTTACAATAGGTTATTTTGGAGAAGAAGTGAGTATATAGAAGCAAGAAAAATTATTGAAAAATTAAAGATGGATTTCATTCACGCGAATGATTGGGAAGCTATAATTGTTAGCAATTTGAAAAATAAAAAAACTAGGATAATTTTTGACTCTCATGAGTACTTCCCAGAAATGAATATAAAAAATTGTTTCGAACGAATAATAGTTGGGAAATACAGGAAACAACTTATATTAAGCTTAGAGCAACCGATATTCTTCAAGATGGTTACAGTCTCACCTGAGATTGCTGATTTATTCAAAATTAATTTCAATTGGGATGCAGAGGTAATATTGAACGCTAGCAAATATCACCCCCATGAAATCAATCTATGTAAATCAAATCAGATAAGAATTGTTCATCATGGGCATGCACTTAAAGCTAGAAAACTTGAAGAAATTGTTAAACTTCTAAAATATTTAGATAAAAGAATAACAGTCTCCTTTATACTAATACCCACTGATAAGAAATATTATAATAATTTGAAGAAGTATGAAAAAAAATATTTAAACCGATTCTTTATTCTTCCACCTGTTGAAAGGGGAAAATTATCAACATTTCTAAATAAAAATTTCGATTTATCAATACCAGCTATCTCAAGAATAAATTTAAACAATTTATATTGCTTGCCAAATAAATTATTTGAATCGATTATTGCGGGGTTAGCTATAATAAACCCAGGGCTACCTTCCATATCAAGTTTTATTAGTAAATCTAATATTGGAATAGATACTCCTAATAAAACTAGAATAATGGCAGAAAAAATCAATAATTTATCGATTGAGGCAATAAATCACTATAAGGAACAATCCTTGAAGTTGGCATTGCTTATAAATGAAGAAAATGAAATAATTAAGTATCGGAAAATTTATGAGGATTAGTTTTTTTACCTAGATAATATCCCTTAATACGTCAATGAAAAATAACCCCCAATCTTTCCAATGTCTAGAAAAACTTCTATTGTGCCATAGAATAGTGAGCTGACCTTTAACGAATTGTGTTATTTTTTTATAGGATAAGAGAACCTCACGCGCATTACTTAAGTCTGAGTTCCTTCGTAATGCCCCGTCCATAATAATTAATGGTTGCTCAATTAGATCTAGCTTTTTGTTAGTTCTAATATCAAAAACCTGATATGGAAAACTAGTGCCACATCTAAAACCTAAAATTTCAGAAAACCCATAAGATGAATCTAATTTCATTCCATTTTCTTCCCACATTATCCACGAAGCTGGAGTATTTACTCTAAGAAAATGTTGCCTACCCGAGATAATTCGTTGGTTAACACTTGATTGTAAGAGGTTCTTTTCCATTTTATATAATTCAGGGTTATTCAAGGTGTAATAACTCGGGTGAAACCCAATTTCAAAGTTATCTTGTTCTAACCTTTCAAAAATCTTTCCCATTTGAATTGATTTAATTGAATAACCATCATCCATTTTTGATCTATTTGATGCCATAAAATTAAAATTTGTCTTGATGCTATATAGTTTTGAAAGGTTACAAAGAATTTCAATACCAGAATAGAAATCATCATATAAATAGCTTTGGAATATTTTTCTAGAATCACTAAAAAGATTTGAAAACCTGTAATACAAAGCATCTTTAATAATTGTTTTTATCCCCTTAGAGAATGGATGATATAAAAATACCTCATCAATGTCTGATGAGATAATTACTTCATAAGTATTATTATTTTTGACTTCAATTTCAAAAAAAATCTCAATAATTCTTCTAAATAATTCAATATAGATATCAACAACTGGTAAGTCGATAAAATCATTTTTAACAGCTAACATCTCATGATATGAGAACCTTGAATAATCATCTATCAATCGAGAGTTATATTCTTCGTACCTAGAGATCATGTAAAAAATCGAAGCAATTAGATCAATGTTAATTTGAAGGGACTTGCCTACGATAGATGCAAATGATTTCCGATCGGAGGCATCACCCCAAAAAATAATGGGGATTCTCTTGAGTGGAGTGTCGATCTTATACCCAGGGAAAATCTGATCAGCTTTAAGCCAATCTATTATTAAATCAGTTTTTTCTAAGAAGCAACTCTCATTGGCAAATTCATTTTTGAGAATATTGATTCTATTTTCTTTATATCGAATATCAGAATCCGAGCAATAGCGAAAATCTACATTCATTCCATTAAATGAGAATTTTTCGTAATCATGCTGTAACCCAAGGCGCTTAAAAATAAAATCTTCTGTATACTTAATCGATTCCGCAGTTAACATTTGCATTTATTAACACCATTAATAGCAATTCATTTTTAATATATTCATCGACAACTTCATAGATTACCGTTTTGATTTCACCTTTTAAATATTGTTGTTATATTCCTTATAAACATATTCACATTTGGGATGTTTTGCTGTAATTTTGTTTATATATATATATTTCTCTTGATTTCAAGTATCGAGTGAATCTGTGATTTTATAAAGAATACCATAGGATAATGGGTAGCCAAACATTTTCAAGACTTGGAATTCATTGATGTTCCAGTGGCTAATTCCAAAATATTCTTCCCGATTTTGTTTAAACTGATCTGACCCCAAAAAACTGATCTAGATACAATGATAGTATCTGGGAGGAAATTGGAGGTTACAAATGGAAAGAAGGCAAAGCTTCACATCTGATCAAATCATATCGATGTTACGGAAAGCCGAGATACATCTCGATCAAGGCAAAACCGTATAGGAAGCCAGCAAACTGCTGGAGATCAGCGAGCAATCATATTATCGCTGGCGGCGGGGAATGTAAAATCTGCTACCAGCGCTTCCGTTCCCGGCTCCAGCTCCAGCGCGTGCAGTGCAAGCTGCAATGCGGTGGTGCATGAGCTCATCGCGAAGGCGTGCTTCGCGCCAACCAATTCGCCGATCTGTTTTTCATCAACCAGGTCACGCATGGCAGCCAGGTCAGACGCGTCCAGACGGAAGATCTCAAGATCCGGCCGCAGTGCAACTGCGTCGTTTAAGTTCTCCTCTTCGCCCAGAAAGAAATTATCCACGACATGGATTGCTTTCGGGTTCTCCTGGATGATGCGGTCTACCAGATGGCTGCCGATGAAACCGGCGCCGCCGGTGGCCAGGACATTTTTATTATTTAAAGAATTCATTTTTTAAAAATCCTTGAAAAAAGCTGTGATTCGAGATTATAACAGGTATTATTTGACAGGTTGCCCGGCGGCAAAACACTGATATTATAATCACGGATGCGATCATCGAAAATCAAATTCATTCCGATAAAGGGTTAGATAATTACATGAAGCCAAAAGAAGACCAATTCAAGCGGATCCTGAAAGATATTTCTCGCCTGGCGCAGGTGCTGATTGTCCAGTCTATCGCTGCCGCGCTGTGGCTGCTGCTGATCCCGGGCGATCAGGCCAACGCGCTCATCCTGGGCTATTCGCCGCGCCGGCTGGCGCTGCTGCTGCCGCCGGTCGCGCTGGCGCTCGCGGCCGGCCTGATTCCCTATTTGCTCAAAAAATTACCTGTGATGCGGGCATCCCTGGCCGATCAGGCGCGCCGCGCTTCGCTGGCGTGCGCGCTGGTGGTTGGCGGGGCGCTGCTCTCCGGCGCTATGCTGGCGCTGTTCACCTTCTACCATTACCTGCTGTGGTTCCCGGACGTGGGCGCGTTCTTCCGCCTGCTGCCGCTGATGATCTTATTCTTCCTGACCGGGATCGAGCTGATCCTGTTTGTACCGCTGGCGCTGTTCCAATCCGAAAAAAAGGACAAACCGCGCGTGAATACGCTGTGGCGCTCGCGCGCGCTGTGGATCGCGCTGGCCGTGCTGCTGGTGCTTTTCACGCTGATCGAGGTCACCGGACTCGGCAAGCAGCCGGTGCGCGTGTCGATCATCACGCTGGGTGTGCCGCTGCTGGAGGGGCAGGTCTGGTTCACGGCGGGGTCGCTCGCGATCCTGCTGCTGTGCGCGCTGGCCTGGTCTTCCATCCCTGCCCGCCCGCGCGGCTCGTCCCGCCGGTATGTCGATCTGCTGATCTTCTTCCTGATCTGGCTGGCGGCCTTCGCTTTCTGGATGCGCTTCCCGCTGCCGGAGCATAATTATTTCGCCCCGGCTGTACGCCCGCCCACCTTTGAGAAATATCCCTTCTCCGACGCGGAGCAGTACGACTATAATTCGCTCTATGTGCTCTTTGGCGCGCTGGAGGGCTTTGTGGTTTCCAAACCGCTGTATGTGTCCTTCCTGGCCATCCTGCATTTCCTGGCCGGGTATGACTATGGGCGCGTTGTACTGCTGCAGACGGCGCTGGTGGCGCTGCTGCCGGCGGTGGGCTACCTGATCGGCAAGGAGTTGCATTCGCGCCTGGCGGGCGGCGGGCTGGCGTTGCTGCTGATCCTGCGCGAGGCGAATGGCATCCTGGCCAGCACGATGGCGAATGTCTCCAATTCCAAGCTGCTCATGTCGGATGTGCCCGCCACGCTGATCGTGGCGCTGATGGTGCTGGTCACGATCCGCTGGTGCAAAGCGGATAAAAACCGCCTCACCTATCATGTCTTCCTGCTGGGCGGGCTGACGGCGATGCTGAACTTGACACGCATCCAGACGCTGGCGCTGATCCCCTTCATCCTGGTGCTGATCATCATCCGTTATTTCAAACGCTGGAAACAGGTGTTGCTGGGGATGGGCATCTTCCTGCTGACGCTCTCGCTGCTGCTGGCGCCGATCCTGGTCCGCAACCATGCCATCACCGGCGTGTATTGGCTCGATAATCCGTCATCATCTTCCGCGCTATACAGCTTCATTCTTAAAGGCAGCAACATTGACATCGAAGTGGAAGCAGCCGAAACCAGCGAACAGGTGCTTGACCGCAACTTCACCGTCATCTTCACCGCCATGCGCGAGAACCTGGGGCAGATGGTCGTGTTCATCCTGGAGAATTTCTCGCGCAATATCATTTCAACCGTCCTGATCTTGCCCCTGCGGCTCGGAAGCAGCGTGCCTTTTGAAGACTTTCTGCGCATGGCCTCACCCTTCTTTATGGAGGTCTACAGCCAGCCCGGCTTTCTCAACCTGGCCGTGCTGCTGGTCAATCTGTTCGTGATCGCCGCTGGCTTTGCCGCGCTGTGGCGCAGGCAGCCGCTCGCTGCCGCGATGGTGCTGTTGACCTACCTGGCCTATAACGCCAGTTCTGCCGCGGTGCGGCTCTCCGGTTGGCGCTTTATTCAGCCGGTCGATTGGATCATGCTCATCTTTTTCGTGGCCGGATTGATCGAGATCATCAATGCCCTGCTGCGCGCAGTTTTGCGCCAACCGGTTGGCGATCATCCCGCGGCCGGCGCCGAGCCCCCGCAGCCCAAAAACACGTTTGTGCATAACCTGATCGCTGGGGCGGCTTTCTTCATCTTGTGCGCCTTCATCCCGCTGCGAGAAGGGCTGCTGCCGCCAAGCTATCCCGCTTACGACCCGCAGGCGATCTGCGAGGAGATCCGCGACATCGTTGCCGCAGACCAAACAGGGATCTCGCCGCAGGATGTGTATGATTTCTGCCAGGCGGATGCGACCCGCGTCTTCAAGGGCTACGGTTTCTACCCGCGCTTCTTCAAGGCCTACGATGGCTATTACAGCCGCGCCTATGACCCATTTTTCGGCAGGCAGAACTACGCGCGCCTGGTGTTCCGGCTGGTCGGCGGGCGCAACGGCAAGATCTATATCAAGACCACCCAGCCCGACATCCGCTTCCGTGATGGCGATCTGGTGTATGCGCTCGTTTTTCAAAGGCCCAAAGCGGACGCGCAATTGCTCATTATCGGCGAACAGGATCCGCTCGTCATTTTTTCTGACCCGATCCTGGAGGGAGAGCAGACATTGGCGGACTTACGATGAAATTAGAAACCTTTTTCCAGAAGGTCAGGAACAACCATTATGTCTACGCCGCCATGCTGGTTTTGCTATTGGCGGTCTTTCTCACGCAGGCGTTCCTGTTTGCCCACCGCCTACCTTCCCGTGTGGATGAGGGCTCTTTCCTGGTGAAGGGCTATTTCTTCGTAACCGGAAAATACCGCCCGTTCGCGGATTATGGCCCCTGGACCAATAACATGCCGCTGGCTTATCTCATCCCCGGCATCCCGCAGGCCCTGTTTGGCCCTGGGCTGCTGGTTGGGCGCTACTTTGCCATTGTTGCCGCGCTGTTGACCCTGGTCGCGCTCTGGCTGGTCAGCAAGCGCCTGGCGGGCAGGTGGTGGGCGCTGCTGCCAGTTGCCGCGCTCGCGCTCAGCCCGGCCTGGGTGGCGACCAATGTGCAGGCGGTGTCACAGGTGCTGGTGGCATGCCAGGTTGCCTGGCTGCTGGTGTTCCTGCTGGATGAAAATCGGGCGGACTGGCACATCGCGCTGGCCGCGCTGCTCAGCGCCAGTGCGACCCTCACCCGCCAGAACATGGTCTTTATGATGGCTTTCGTCGTGCTGTATGTGTGGTGGCAATTTGGCTTCCGCAAGGCCCTGCTGGCTTTTGTGTTTGCCGCTGTGCCCTTTTTCGCCGTGCACGCGCTCTTCTATCCCCGCATCATGACGCTGTGGTACACCTGGCTGCCCGGTACGATCAAAAGGGCTCTTAATGTGGGCTTCATCCAGGGCGGCGGGGAACAGGTCTGGCGTCCGGATGGCGGCCTGATCCACCGCGTTTCCTCCTTTTTCCTGACCATGCGCTATTATTTCATCCCTTTGTTCGGCAGCGTGCTCACGCTGCCCATGCTGCTCCGCCGCGCTTACTGGCGCTCGCCATTCCAGCACCGCCTGCAGATTTCTCTTTCACTTTTGTTCATCATTCTTTTTTACCTGCATGCCTGGGCGTCGCTCAGCAAGAACTACTGCATCTTCTGTTTTTCCAATTATGTCGCTTTTTTCCTGCCGATCGCCGCGCTGATAACAACCCTCACCCTGCGGGCCGCCATTGCCGATAAAAAAAAGCTGCCGCTGATCATTGCGCTGGTTTTGTTGCTGCTGCTGGTGCCGGGCATTTTCTTCGCCAGCGTGGATACCGTCGGGCGCGTAATCCTCGCGCTGCCGGTGCCGCGTGTCAAAGGCGGCGCGCTGGCGGGCGGCACCACCCTGCTGTGGACGCTCATCCGCAACCGCTTTGGGTTTGAATATGATCAGATCCTGCTGGCGCTCCCGCCTGCTTTTGGGTTGATCCTGTTTGCCCTGTTTGTGCTGGCGCTCATCATCTCCTATCGCATGATGAAGGGAAAACACGCGGGATTCAGCGCGTATTTTCTCTCGATCGTGATGGTGTTTGCGTTGGCCCTGACCCCCACCAACCTGCTGGGCGGGTATGCGGATGAGAATGCCTGCAATGGCGATGTGCTCGCCGCTTATCAACAGGCGGGCAGGCAGCTCGATCAGAGCATCCCGGATGATGCCAGCATCTACTGGGGTTCGGGCAGCGTGGTCACCCCGCTTCTGTATTTGGCCGATAAGGGCATCCAGCCGCTGCAGCTGAACGGCATCTACAATAAGCGCGTGGACGGGGAGCGTGACCTGCTGGAAAAGAACGGCTATTACAACCAGGAATCTGTACGCGATTGGCGCGACAGCGCGCAGTATATCCTGGTGGAGCGGGCCAATATCCTCGAATTCTGGGGGTCTTACCTGGATCCTGATCGATTCGACGAGATCGCATCCACCGTCCCGATCGACCCGTGTGACCCGGATTCCATCATCAAGATCTTCCGCAGGAAATAACAAAATCCTTTGAGTTTAATTCCACTGACTGCAAATTAAAACATCTTTTTAAGCACAGTATAGTCATTGCCGATCAACCGGAACTGGTCGATCACATCCCACCCGGCCTTCATAAAGAAACCGATCCAGACTTCGTTGGATGTGAGCGTTTTGATCTTGATCGCGGTAATGCCATTCTGCCGCAGATAATCTTCCGCAGCGTTGACCAGTTTCGCGCCAATCCCTTTCCCGCGCATGCTTGCATTCACCGCGATGATATAGATCTCTCCCGCGGGATGGGTGTCTTTGCCAAATACACTGGAAAACAGGATCTGCAGATTCCTTCGAAAGTGCCCCCAGGAGCGCAGCGAGCTGCGAATGCCCGTCAGCGCAAACGACCACAAGTGGGTTCTGATGATCTGCGATAAAAATTGGCCGCTGTCCTGGGTAACAATGATGAATCCGGATGTATTTCCGTTCTGGTCGCAATCGATCAACAGCGCTGCAAGGTCGGATGCGATCACCGCTGGATAGAACGTTCTCTGCAGGAAATCCCGGCCCAGTTGCGGCAGGAAATCATCCGGCAGCGACGCGCAGTGAATATTGACAATCTGCGGGATGTGATCTTCTGCGGCGGAAATGATCATGGATGTCTTTCCAATGCAGCGAATTGATTAAAAAGAGATGCGATCTTGTCGATCTGTCCGGGGGTCAATCCGGGATGGATCGGCAGGTTGATCATCGACTGGCTGCACAGCAGCGCGTTCGGGAACGCTTTCCCCTGTGTATAACCCAGGTACGCGGGATGATGCGGCATGCTGTATTCGATCAGCTCACCCAGCTGCACGCCGTGCGCCGCGAAAAAATCCATCGCTACCTTTTTTCTGGGCGTGCGGATGGCGAAGTGCGAATAGGTCGCGCCTGCGATCCGCGGTGGGAAAATGAAGTCCGGATGTCCGCGGTCAAGCTGAAAATAGATTTCCGCGATCGCGCGCCGGCGCTGAATGATGCTTTCATATTTGGCCAGCTGCGCAACGCCCACCGCAGCTTCCGCGCGCGTCATCTGTTCCATGTGGTCTGGCGGAAAATGGATCTGATCATCCAGATGATAGGCCTTTGTCAGCCGGTTCAGCAAGGGTGTATGCTCCTGCAGCCAGTACACCAGTCCATACGCGGGTTCCCAGAAAGCGGGGTAAACCGCCAGCAGGTACAGCAAACGCCGCGGCCCTTTCGTCCATCCCGGCTGCCGGAAATGCTGGTCGCGGTAATCCCGCAGTGTGTGCGCCAATGCGTCATCATCCGTGCTGAACATGCCGCCGAAGATGCTGGTGATGATCTTGCTGATCCCCAGCCCAAACAGTGCGCCATCCCCCGCGTTGACCACCGCCTGTCCGTTCCATTCCGCGCCAAACGAATGCGCGCAGTCCTGGATGATCCAGATCTTGTGCCCAAATTTTTTCTCAGCAGCGCGAACGATCTGCGTCACCGCTTCCACATCCATCGGGCAGCCGAAGATGTGGGTCGGGATCACCGCGCGCGTTTTCTCTGTGATCGCCCGAGCGATTTGGTCCAGGTCCATGTTGTAATCGTCCAGTGTGCAGTCCACGAACACGGGTATGTTCCCGCTCAGGATCGTGGCGTGCGCGACCACCGAACAGGTGTAGGCCGGCTGCACGATCTCCGCGTTTTCGATCCCCAGCGCTTTAAACATTGCCCACAGTGCCGAACGGCCGTAGGGGAAAGCAATGGCGTGTTGAGTATTTAATGTGCTGGCGAACATGTCTTCAAACACACGCACAGAAAGGTCACGCTTGCATGGCGCAAAAACTTCTTCCCATCCCAGGCGGGGTTTCAGGCGCGGGATCATACCGCGCCCTCGATCTGATCCGCCCATTCCTTCAGCGTGATGAAGCTGTAATCCGCGGCCATCATCTCGACCATCTCCGTGAAGATCGCGGTCTTCTCCGCCAGCGGTGTGTGCAGTGCCTGCGGAATATACGTGCCCTGATTGGTTCCCGGCATCTGCCCTTCCAGCTCGGGCAGCGAATAATCAATGAAATCTGATAAATGCATCTGAAAATGAATCGGCAGCCCGGCCGCGCGGATGCGCCGGTACAGCGTTTTATACAGCCCGATCCCGCTCATCAGCAGCAGCGTGGCAAAGAACGGGATGCGCAGCAGCGGTGAAACCGATAGCGGAAACTCGATCAACGGGTTATCGCCTTTTTTTCCGAGCGCATGATCATCCACGTGGTATGGCCGCAGCGGCGCGAACATGTAGTCGATCTGGCCCATCGTTGTGCGCGCCTCTTTGGGCTGTTTGGACATGCTCAGCCAGTGCGACAGCTTCAGCAGCGGCATGAAGGAGGTGGGAAAAACGGATGACTCATACCGAAAACCCAGTTTGGTCAGGATCGGAATGGTCGCGTCATCCACGTTCCACCCCGGCGAGCGGAACCCGATCGGTGTCTGCCCGCTCACTGCTTTGCAGATTGCGTTCATCTCTGCCAGTTCCCGCTCTTTTTCCGCGCGCGAAAGCCAGCGAAACCCCTGTGGATGCCGCATGGAATGGTTGGCGATCTCGTGCCCGCTGCGTGTGATCGCTTTGATCGCGTTATGGTTCTTTTCATACAGGAAATCACTGCCCACCATGAACAGCGTCGTGTGTATGCCCAGCCGCTCAAAGAAATCCAGCATGTTCTCTACCCCGCTGCGAAACTCGATATAAGTGTAACCGCCCGTGCGGGTGCACCCCTGGCCTTTATAGATCGAAGCCAGGGTGTCCATATCGATCGAAATGCTGGCGCTGGGCTTCATACCAGCCGCTCCACGCTGCCGGCATTGCTGTCGATCTGTACCGATTGGGTGATCGTGCCGCTGCGGTTGAGCACTTCACAATCCAGCGCGATCGCTTCCGGTTGCCAAAGCTGCTGCGGTGAGAAGTAGCGCGCGGATGCCATGTGGATGGCAGAGAATTTCTGCCCCATCTGCAGCCGCGCCACTTCCGTGGGTCCGTCTTTTTTCACCTGATCCACCAGCAGGATCTTTTCCTCACCAAACTCCATCCGCCGCCAATACGCGATCGGGATCAAGTCGTCCTTCTTGATCAGCGCTTTCACCAGCAGCTTCTTGATCCATTCATTCAGGAATGGGATCCGCATCACGCTCAGGTTTGCCATCCGCAGCAGCAGGTAATTGAAGGGTGTCGGGCTGGCCGCCGGCACAAAGCTCAGCCGCGAATGGATCTGCACCCCGTTTTCTCCTACCACGATCTCTGCCTCCGGGTCGCTATTCTGGCTGGTGATCAGGTTGCCGCGCTGGGTGATCCCCAGCAGACCGCAATCATCGAATAACAATCTCTGGCGCGTTTTGTCAAACACCTTCACCACACCGCCGTTGGATGCCCCCACAATAGCGTAATATTTTTCCGTTCCGCGGATATGGATGCCGGCCTCTTTAAAATCTTGCTGGATATGCTGGTCCTGCCATGGCAGCGGATCAGGCGCGGAAAGCGGGGCCGGCGCTTCAGCCGCCATGATGGTGTTCAGAAGCAGCGGCGCCATGTTGCCAATGTCCACATCCAGTACGGTTGTTGTCGATCGCGAAACGATCGCGTGCGTCATCGTGTCTGTCAGCGCGGCCGCGGCCGGAAATTCATCCGCCAGCAGCGCGATCCCGCCCGGATAGAAGATCTCCGTACGCCGGCTGCCATATTCTCCGCCAAAGCTGCCGTCCGGGTGGACGAAATAGGTCAGGAAATCCAGAGAGCGCCGCAATCCCTCGCGCAGCTTTGGGCCGGGCAGCATCCGGTAGATCTGCGCCAGGTAATACATGCACAGTGTCTGATAGCCCGCGTCCGCGCCGCCGTACTCCGGAAACCAGCCTTCCGGCGATTGGCTGCTGAGGATATCCCCCACGATCGCCCGGCTCTTTTCCAGGTATTTATCTTTCTGTAACAGGCGCTGCGCTTTCATCAGGCCCAGTGCGGCGCCGGCGATGTGGTTGGATATCAAGCCGTGCTGTTCGCTGCCACGCCACAGGAAATCCCCTGCGCGTTCGATGCTTGCCAGGATGTGGCTCTCCTCCTGCGGGCGCAAAGTCCCGCGAACGCCATCATAGGCGCTGATCAGATCCGGCAGCAAAAAAGCGGTCGCGCCGTAGCTGCGTTCATTCGGGTAAGCCTGGTCAAAAGAGCCATCGCGCTGCTGGATGCGCGCGGCATACAGCAGTGATTGCTTGATCCAGTTCCGCAGCGCGTCCTTGTTTTCCACCGCTTCCTGTTCCAGGTACCAGCGTAGCGCTGCGGCGTTGCGCTGGAAGGTCGCCTCCGGGAAATCGGTCAATTTCCAGGCCCAATAACGCCGGTCAAAGCAGCCCATTGTTGGGGTCGCCGGGTCCCGGTTCAGGTGGCTCAGCAGCTGCCGGCAGGCAGTCAGCGCTTGATCTCTGATTGAAATTTCCATCATCGTAAATTGATTTCTCTATACCGATATTCTATCTTATCCCCCATGCCAATGGCCACACCTGCGCGATTCTTCAAAAAGATCAAAAATCAAACAGATGATGCAGATGGCGCATGCGCTGCTCTTCCCGCTTTTGCAGCAGCGTAGCCAGTGCGAATTTAAATGCTGATTGTTGGTATTAACCTTTTTCCTTTTTTTATCATTCTTATGCTTATATCATGGATCAATAGTTAAACACAATTATGGTGGACTTGCCAAAACAGCTGGTGAAGTTGCTACGGGATCTACCAATATCTACACGTGTGTAATTCGCCTGGCACCGCTAGGAACGCTTGTTTATGACGTTGATCTTCTTCCTTGACTTAAAGAGTATAACAATATCTATTGATGAAGTAGTATAGTAGTTGGTATTCTTTCGGTACAGAGTAAACCCTTTTCAGCATCCTGATTATTCCCTTTCCTGAAAGATTGTGATCTCAAGATCTAACAAGCATATATAAGCAACTCATTTTCCAATAAGAATCGGATTTCCAGACGCTCCAAATTAGCAAATTGATCCTCAATTTCTTCCGCTTTCAAATTCTTCACAACCTGGGATGCGAAAATTTCAATGTATTCTGAGCGCCATTTGCTTGTCAGTATCATACTGAGTTGGTATTCTTGGCAGGGTTAGGTAATGCTTTTTTCGCCATTAATATATTCCAGCGCTACTTTTGCAATGAATTCTGGCTTAAATATTCTGTGCATACGCATGTCTACAATTCCATACTATTAATAATCCTATCTGTCCAACTCAACGATGTGCTTTAACATTATCTACAGGTGAATAATATAAAATGGCTTATGTAACCAGAGGCAGGCATTCCCTCACGATCTAAAGGTATTGAATTCTCCTCCTTTAGATTGAAAGGATTGTGTATAAAAAAAGGTTTAAGGTAAATTTTTTCTTTTGATAATTATAAAAATCGTTAATCCTATTAATGATGAAATAATCATTTGTTTCGCAAGGTGAAAAAGAGAAATAGATACATTTGCTACTTCATAAAAACCCAAAAGTAATGCAGGAAAACCAAAAATAAATGTAATCCCTTGAATACTTAATTCGATTCTTCTGTTAAAAGCTTGGTTAATCCTCTCAGTTTTAATATTTAGAAAATTGTAAATATTTTGAATCTCGGATTTGACTTCATTGTAAAGTCTGTCAATTTCTAAAATTTCACGCCATTTTATATATATATCATGGTGATGCTGGCTGTGCATGATCTGTGCAAAATTCCCTATTGAAGTAAAAAACAACAACGATTCTTGGGTTTCAAAAAAATTATTTAGAAGTATCTGATAATAGTCATCTGAATTGTTCTCAGATTTTTTCGCAATTAGCCAATCATTTGCAATATTTTCAGATATTGAAGTTAAGAAAAACTTTTGCTGAAGTGCAATCAAATATAATAGATAGTAATGCTTTGAAATATGGTCCGGTATTCCAAACTTAAAGAATGGTTCATCCGGCGGGTCAAAAGCGACCATTCCCCCCCCTTCTAAACTCGAAATAAAATAGTGATCTTTCCAAATTAAAGTCTGATGTTTTTGTTCATATTCAACCGATTGTTTATCCTTATAAACTATTGCTGAAGAGTTGAGAAAGCCAGTAATCCTTGAAAGAAAATCTGATTTATGAGCAGCATCTGCGCCTTCCACACATGTATAAGAATAGGGAATAAAATAATTGTTAATATAAGCATTTTTCAATCCTAAATCCATATCCATGCTTTCGCAACCTGCCTGAAGCAAACTGGTGATGATTTCACTAAAATAAAATCCGGTATTCTCGCTTTCACCTTTTCCAAGAAAAGCTGGGAAAAATGGACGACAACATTCTTTTCCAAACAGATAAGTCTTTATCTGATTATTTTTTCCTCTTTCGCCACCCAAGAACCGAAAATAGTGGATAAAGTCAGTCCAATCTGATGAGGATATTTCCTTTCCCAGAAGCTTTATCTGAAAGTTAAGAAATCCAACACCAGTCTTGAATAAAAACAATTCAATGGCCAAGATCTCGAATGGGATTTCTTTGATCTTTTGAATCTCCAATACCCACTTAATTTTTGATCCCCCAAATCCCGATTTGACTGATGTTCTCGCTTCATTGGAAAGTTTCCATGATCCTACACTGAATACTCGTGTTTTACTCTCACAATCTAGAAATTTATTAATACCCGGAAGTAAACCAAGATCTGGTAAATGCGTGATGTTATTGGTTGACCAAACAGGGTATCGTTTATTCCGCCCCTCCCAAGATAATTGGGTAAACGAATCAATCAAAATATCATAGGATATTGTTCTATAATTGAAAGGATATAAAAACCAAATATAAGAACGGTCTTGATTTATCCGCATAACTCCCTCAATATATATCTAAAAAATAAAAAGTTTTATTAGTTTTTTTCTTCGCTCGTTTATTATAATGATTGTATGCTAACATCACACAATTTTGAGATTGAAAACGGAAGAATTAATTGTTTTTAATTTTTTCTATAAAAATAATCATGTCATTATCAATAGATAATATTTCTTGGATTCAAGTATCAAGTGCAACTGTGATTTTTTAAGAATACCATAGGAGAG
>CAZTCV010000007.1:0-168928 GCA_964612815.1 uncultured Pelolinea sp.
GCTCTGAATTCGCTATCCGCGAAGGCGGCCTCACCGTTGGTGCTGGTAGAATCACTCAGATCATTGAATAAAAGAAAGCACCTTTGAGGTAAAGAATGGCATCAAAAAAAGGCGTACGACCGGTCATCACTCTCGCATGTGAAGATTGCAAAGAGCGAAATTACACTACCGAAAAAAATCGGCGAAATGACCCCGGCCGTATCGAAATGAATAAATATTGCTCCCGCTGCAAAAAACATACATTGCATAGGGAAACAAAGTAAGAGAGACACAATTGGTGCGGATGGATAACAATTTTTTGTCCATCCGCCCAGCAAATAGGCCAGTAGCTCAATTGGCAGAGCGTCTGTCTCCAAAACAGAAGGTTGTGGGTTCGATTCCTGCCTGGCCTGCTTAGAAAATATTTACGACGCCGCTGAATAGGCGTCGTTTTAGACATAAAATAGGAGATTAATATGCCTGATAAAAAGAAAAATCGCGCGAAAAAATTAAATTTTTTCACTCGTTGGTGGCGTGAAACTACGGGTGAATTGCGAAAAGTCACATGGCCAACACCAACAGAAGCATACAGCCTCACCAAAGTGGTCATCGTGGTGATCATCCTGATGAGTGCCATTCTGGGTCTGTTTGATTTAGGATTCACACGGCTGATCTCCTGGTTATTAAAATCGTAGTTTTCTCGGATAGAAATATCCGGTAGAGGTAATAATGGTTAACGAAGAAGAATTAAACGAATTAGATAATGATCAACCGCAGGCTGATTTGACAGATGTTCCTTTGGGTGAACCACAGGAACAAGCTTCTGTTTCAGCAGGATCTTCTTCGGATGAAGATTTGAAAGTTGAAAATAATGAACAGGAACCTGTCGAAAAAGATGATGAGCGTGATTGGTTTGTCATCCACTGTTACTCTGGATACGAGAATAAAGTTCGCCACAATCTCGAACAGCGAATAGAAACTATGGGAATGAAAGACATGATTTTTGATGTCGTTATTCCGACACAGGAAGAGATCGAGGTAAAGGAAGGCAAACGCCGATCCATTGAACGTCATGTTTTTCCTGGATATGTTCTGGTCAACATGATCTTGACGGAAGAGTCCTGGTATGTCGTCCGCAACACACCTGGTGTTACTGGTTTTGTTGGAATGGGAAATGATCCCACTCCGCTTCGTCCGGATGAGGTAGCACACATCCTCAAACGCATGGAAGCGGAAGCACCGCACGTTAAAGTCTCCTTTAAACAGGGTGAACGCGTGCGAATTATTGATGGGCCTTTTAACGATTTCCGTGGGACCGTCGATGAAATTGATATGGAACACGCAAAAGTGACCGTTATGGTAAACTTTTTTGGTCGTGAGACACCTGTGGAACTTGATTTCTTACAGGTAGAAAAATCGTAAACAACCTTTTTGGTGAAGATATCAAAAAGGATTGTGGGAGGATGACCCAATTCATCCGCTAAAACCACTTAAGGAGTAAAAAATGGCAAAGAAAGTAAAAGCAATAGTAAAACTGAACGTCCCGGCCGGTAAAGCGAACCCGGCACCCCCGATCGGACCCGCTTTGGCAGGCCATGGGATCAACATTATGCAATTCTGCAAGGAATATAACGCGAGAACACAAAGCAAGATTGGCGATATTATCCCTGCGGAAATCACAGTTTTTCAGGATGGATCATTCACCTTCGTTCTGAAATCTCCGCCAACCTCGGAGCTGTTGAAAAAAGCCGCCGGAGTTGAAAAAGGATCAGAAGTGCCAAACCGCAATAAAGTCGGCTCTGTCACCCGCAATCAGGTACGTGAGATTGCTGAGATCAAAATCAAAGACATGAATGCCATCGATATTGAAGGTGCAATGAAACAGATCGAAGGCACAGCCCGCAATATGGGTATCGAAATCAAAGGATAATAACTTCGTGGGAGGGCAAAAATTGCCCGCCACCACCACAAAGGAGTAATAATGGCTAAGCACGGAAAAAAATATTTAGAAGTAAAAGAAAAGATCAAACCAGAAGAGAACTACACACCGGAAGAAGCGATCAAATTAGTTAAGGAAACCTCCTTTACCAAATTTGACGCTACTGTTGAAGTTCACCTCAGGATGGGGCTTGATCCCCGCAAGGCCGATCAGCAACTACGCGACACCTGCATCATGCCTAACGGTCTTGGCAAAACTGTGCGCGTCCTGGTTTTCGCGCAAGGTGAAGCCGCATCCGCAGCCAAGAAAGCTGGGGCTGACATCGTTGCAGATGATGATGAATGGATTAAGAAAATTCAGGATGGATATACCGACTTTGATGTCGCGATTTCCACGCCAGATATGATGGGTAAAGCCGGCAAGCTCGGCCGGGTCTTAGGCCCGCGCAACTTGATGCCGAATCCAAAAGCCGGAACTGTAGTTCAGGAAGATGATCTTCCGCGAGCAATTGAAGAAGCGAAAGCGGGGCGCGTTGAATTCCGCCTTGATAAAACAGCTAACGTGCATGTTCCCATCGGAAAAGTATCCTTCTCAGAAGAGATGCTCAAAGAAAACTTTGCCGCGTTGATGTCAGCGATCAAAAAAGCACGACCCGCTGCCGCTAAAGGCGGTTATGTACGAAAAGTGACGCTAACATCCACCATGGGGCCCGGAATCAAGGTCGATCCCTACCAGGCACTAAATTTGGAAGTAAATTAGATAAAGTGTTATAATTCTTTTTAGAATTTTCACCTAAGAAAGCCGGTGCCGAAAGGCTTAATAACCTGCTCAGGTGGAGACATTTGAATTACTTATTAGTAACCGATAGTCTTTGCCCGATCAAAAGCCGGCAAAGACTATTTATTTTATGAAAGGAGGTGAACCCTTTGGCATTTACAAAACAAGAAAAACAAGAATTAATCGCCAATTATGAAAAATGGCTGAAAGAAAGCAAAGCTGCCTTTGTCATGGCATATCACAAAATGACCATGAAACACATTGAAAAGATACGTGCAGAGGCGCGCGAAGTAGGCGCAGAACTGCATGTTGTCAAAAATACACTGGTCGATATTGCCTTAAAGAATATTGGTTATGAAAATACGGGTGTCTTTGATGAAGCATCAATTATTGCTTTCGCATTTGAAGATGCACCACCAGTTGCCAAGATCGTAGAAGAAGCCAGTAAATCTGATTCCTTCAAGATCAAAGGCGGCTTCATGGATGGAGCCCCGATTGCAGCGGACCAGATCGTGGCGCTTGCCAAGCTGCCACCATTACCGCAGATGCGCGCAACTTTACTCGCTCTGCTTCAGACGCCTGCTACCCAATTGGTACGTACAATTTCCGAACCTGCTCGACAGGTCGCGGCAGTTGTCAAGGCATTTTCAGAGAAAGATCCTGCTTTAGAAGCCGGATAAATAGATTAACGAATTAGGATATTAGGAGAAATTTAGAAATGGCAGACCTTAAAAAATTAGCTGATGAACTCAGCAAACTGACAGTTTTAGAAGCAGCGGAATTAGTGAAATCCCTGGAAGAAGCATGGGGTGTTTCCGCAGCCGCTCCTGTCGCAGTTGCGGCAGCAGCCCCAGGCGCAGCAGCCGCTGAAGAAGTTGAAGAGAAGACTGAATTTGATGTCGTACTCAAAGAAACCGGCCCAAAGAAGATCGATGTCATTAAAGCAATCCGCCAGCTGACAAGCCTCGGCCTGGTTGAAGCAAAAGCTATGGCTGAAACCGCAGATTCCAAAGTGCTGACCCAGGTTGGCAAAGAAGCCGCGAATGATGCCAAGGAAAAACTCGAAGCAGCCGGCGCTGTTGTAGTTCTTGCTTAATAGTTTAGAGGAAATTAAAAAACCGCTGAAATCAATCAGCGGTTTTTTTATTGCAACGCTTGTATAACATTGATTTTCCCGGACATATCCATGGCAGTCAAATGCTTGTCATTGCTTGAAAAGATTAATTCTACAATTTCAAAATTCGAGACAGTCATTGAGTGGATCAAATCGCCGGATGTAATATCTAAAAAGTAGATCGAGCCTGTGTTATCACCTACCACGATCATATCAGTGTGTGCATTGACTGCTATCGCAGTTGGTGTGATGTCTGATAAAAATCCAAAATCAAACCGTTTTACCACCTTCGCATCCTGCAACGCTATTTCTTCAATATAAAGGCGTTTGTTTTCTACATTCTGAACAATATAGTAAGCTCTGTCTTCTTCCGCATTTAAAGCCGGTTGAATCGGGTAAGCGATCGCTTGATAGGAACTCATCTGGACCAAACGGTTAGATTTTTCGTAAAAAATATTTAACTCTTTTTTCTCACGATTGATGAATAGCGATAAATCTTGGTCGATTGAATGGATAAACCCGAAAAGGTCCACTTGTTCCAAAACAATCCTGTTATCTGAAAAATTCATCACCACACAGGTTTCTTCACGTAAATTCCTATCGAGACAAAAATATCCCGCACCCGAATGTTTATTGAATCCTTTTAATCGAATCTGCCATGTATCCGAACCGTCACCACTTGGATATTTCACCTGGGCAATCGGTTGCTCACGATCCAGAAGCACAAATCCGCCCGTAATTTGCTCGATAAATAAAACCGTGCCATCCGACTGTCTGATTCCCTCAGCGCAGGTCAGTGAATAACTGGCAGGATCTATCTGACAGCTCCCGGCATAATGCGGAATATCCCCAAAAATGTCAATAACTTGCGGGGTGAACCCTATCCTTTCATCACCAATATTTAACATCGCATTCAGATACGCAGTATGCGTCCACCAGGTTGCGATATCAGTTTCGGGTTTTTGGGCGACAATAATCTCGCCATTATCTTTCAGCCGAATGAGATTTTTATTACGCGCAAGAATTTCAAAGGTTTTTAACTTGTTTCCCTGCTCTAATTCATAAATATCTATTTCCGTGATAAGCGTTTCTCGCTTATATTGGATTTCATTTGACCGCTTTAGGATTCCAAGCCTGGCTCCATTTGGCGAGAAAATAACATCACATGGATATTCTCTTGTGCAACCTTCTACTTCAATTTCTAACAATTGCTTGTTGGTGGATTTGTCTAGAACCGTCAAAAAATTGGAATCACTTATTGTATACAAAAAAGTACCCGGTGGATACGAGTCGCTTACCAGATCAGAATCTGTTTCAATATTCTGCCAATTTTCAGTCCTCCAGAAAAGAAACCCATCATTCGTGTTTTTTCCGCCAAGTTGAAAATATTGTGGATCAAATGTATGTAGAACAAGCCCACCCTCTGAAAAACCCAGTGTTTGAAATGATTGCAATTGACCATGAACGTTTTCTTCATCTCCATCCCAACGATAAACAACGTCATTCTTAAGCACATCTGTCACGCGAAAATATTCTCCATATTCCTCGCCGCCGACTCCAAATCCATATTCCGCCAGCAGCTTTCCTTGCGGTGAAAGCGCGATCTGCGGAATATCCATCCCACACGTAAGCGGATCAAGTTTTTTTTGATGTTCAAATGGCGATTGGAAAATTCTTCCGCCTCCCACCTGCCATACCTCGATTCCAGCATGTGTGACAAATGAGACAAATTCACCGGTGTGATCAAGTACCAGATATGCATCCCATCCATAACGACAGTCTGGCAGATCCACATCGATTGTCATCACCTTTTCCTGAGTGCTTACATTGTAAATATGAACACCGGTAAGATCGCCTAAAGCATACACTTCCCGATTGCCTGATATCGCCCCGATCGACGGAAAGAATGGTGAAAATTGTGCATTATTTTTTAAATCGATTGCATTATCGGGCGATATGACCGACAAGGAGGTATTGGTGGTTGGTACCACCGATTCAGTTTCACTGGTTGATAACAAATCTTCTGCTGCAGGTTTTGTGGCAGAAGAGTCTTCATTTGTGTTTAATGAATCCTCCTCAGGAGTTGTTGAAATATCGGGATTGGTATTTCCACGCATGCAAGAGGTGATGAATATGAAAATGTAAATGACAAATATAAGCAGGATTTTGTGTTTTAGGTCTTTACGCATATTAATGAGAGTGATTATATCCAATTTTCGGGCCAATTGCATTTTTACGGCTTTAGGATTTTTGTAAACACGCTTGATGATAACTGACACTAATCATCATCTTTCCTTCATAGTAAAATACTGGGGTATTGAGTCGATGCCCCATCTATTAAAATAAGGAGTTTTCGTATGGCATTACGAGGGACTATCATAGTTGATGAAAATTTATGTAAGGCTTGCGAGCTATGTGTTCACGCCTGCCCTGTGCATGTCATTGAATTAAACAATGAAATAATTACACCCCGCGGTTTCCATCCGGCATACTTAGCAAAAGAAGGTTGCACAGGATGCGGCATATGCGCTATTGTCTGCCCTGAGGCGGCTATTACCGTTTATCGTGAAAAACGCGCGGAAAAACAGGAGAATTAAATGACAAGAGAACTTTGGAAAGGTAACGACGCTTTTGCGGAAGCAGCAGTTCGCGCAGGATTACAGGCTTATTTTGGTTACCCAATCACACCGCAAACTGAAGCGCTGGAATATATGTCGGCACGCATGCCGGAATTGGGGCGCGCTTTTCTTCAAGCCGAAAGTGAATTGGGGGCAATCAATATGGTTTATGGTGCAGCCTGCACCGGCGTGCGAGTAATGACATCCACATCCAGCCCGGGAACAAGCTTGATGATGGAAGGACTTTCCTATATCGCTGGTACGGAAGTGCCGATGGTTCTGGTGGATGTAGTGCGTGGTGGGCCTGGATTGGGTAATATCGCCCCCTCGCAATGTGATTACAATCAAATTGTGCATGGCGGTGGACATGGGGACTATCGCCCGATAGTTTTTGCGCCTGCGAACGTACAGGAAACAGTGGATATAACCTATGAAATGTTCGATATTGCCGAAAAATACAAGACCATCGGTATTATTATGATCGATGGCAGCATCGGGCAAATGATGGAACCCGCGGAAATGCCGCCGATGATGGAAGTCCGCAAAGAAGTTCCAGAATGGGCTGTTCGTGGTGGCTCTGGTGAAAATAGACGTGTGCTATCCTCAATCTATCTCGATCCGGCGGAAATGGAAAAAACAGATTTACGTATCATGCGCCGCAGGCAGCAGATCGAAAACAACGAGATCCGCTATAAAGAATATTTTATGGATGATGCCAAGATCGTTGTCATTGGCTATGGCTCAGCCGGGCGTGTTGCGCTTTCAGCTGTCAGGAGCGCCCGAAACAAAGGAATACCGGTAGGTTTGATCCGCCCCATCAGTGTTAGCCCCTTCCCAACGGATTTAATTCGCGAGATCTCAAAGTCGGTAGAAAAAATCCTCGTTGTGGAAATGAACTCTGGCATGATGTTAGATGATGTGGTGCAAGCTGTACAGGAAAAGACCCATATCGAGTTCTACGGACGGATGGGCGGACTGATCCCATTCCCCGAAGAGATTTTGGATGAGATTGAGCGCATCAATAAGGGTACCAAACCGCTGACGGATCACCCCAGAAATGTGTGGTTGGACCGAATGGACAGCATAATAGCACGCTAAGGAGTAAAAAATGACTACACAAGATGTAAAGAACATGGAAATCGTTTATGAACGCCCTGAAGCGTTAGTTGATATCAACTACCATTATTGCCCCGGTTGCACTCATGGGATTGCACATCGCCTGGTTGCTGAGACGATCGATGAGATGGGGTTGATAGATAAAACGATTGGGGTGGCTTCTGTTGGCTGTTCGGTATTCACCTATAACTACTTTGATTTTGATTTTGTTGAAGCGCCCCATGGACGCGCCCCGGCAATGGCCACTGGCGTAAAGCGCGTAAGGCCTGAACGGGTGGTGTTCACATACCAGGGTGACGGAGATATGCTCTCTATTGGAGCTGGAGAAGTCGTTGCAGCTGCTGGACGCGGTGAGAACATTACTGTCATTTTCATCAACAACGCAAATTATGGAATGACTGGCGGCCAGATGGCGCCAACCACATTGCCAGGTATGAAAACAACATCATCACCTGCTGGCCGCGACGTTGAGAATATGGGTTACCCGATTCGAGCAAGTGAAATGTTAGCAACCCTGGATGGCGCCAGTTATGTTGTGAGACGCAGCCTGCATGACGCCAAGAATATCCGAAAAGCAAAGATGGCAATTAGAACCGCTTTTGAAACACAGATCCGGGGCTTAGGATTTTCAATGGTCGAGCTGCTTTCCACCTGTCCTACAAACTGGCATATGACACCAGTAGAGGCTGCACAGTGGTTGGAGAGCAATATGATTCCTTATTATCCGCTTGGCGACTACAAAATCCATCCATTAGTGGCTGAGATCAAGAATTAGGAGACGAACATGCAGAACGAGACGATAATCGCTGGATTTGGCGGACAGGGAGTCCTATTCACTGGAAAGGTAATGGCATATGCAGCGCTGGAAGAAGGCTTAGAAGTAACCTGGTTCCCTTCCTATGGACCAGAAATGCGCGGTGGCACAGCAAACTGCACGGTGGTAATCTCTGATGATGAGATTGGATCTCCCCAGGTCAGTCAGCCAAGAGCAGCGATCGTGATGAATCAACCATCACTGGATAAATATGAGAATCTGATTAAACCGGGAGGATATCTGGCAGTCAATACATCCCTGACAAACCGCCCTGTGAAACGTGATGATATCAACATCATTGAGGTGCCCGCATCAGAGATTGCTGAAGAACTTGGCAATATTCGGTTTGCTAATATTGTCATACTGGGTGCACTCACCTCCAAAGCGGATTTTCTAGACCTGGAGAGTATCAAAAAGGGATTGGATAAAGGGCTTGAAGGAAAGAAAAATAAACTATTAGAAGCAAATATTCAAGCACTAAACAAAGGGGCGGCTTATAGTTAGTTGACCGCAAGTGTGGTGAGCGGTTTTTTCTACTTGCTTCTCATATCCAAATATGGTAATATATTGCCACAATAGCCCATTCTTAATCTAAAATAATCGCTCCTTGCGGAGTGGTTTTTTTAACAGCTATCGAGAAACATATCTTTTTCTAAAAACACCACAAGAATTGGCAGGGAATATGGAAAAAAATTATCTGACACAAGAGGGATTCGACAAACTTCAAAAAGAACTCGACTTTCTGCGCAAAGAAAGGCGGCAGGAAGTAGCGGCACGCCTGCGTGAGGCATCCGACGGCGAGGATTTGATCGAAAATGCGGAATACGAAGCCGCAAAGAACGAGCAGGCCTTCGTTGAAGGGCGTATCAAAGAATTAGAAATTCTGCTGGCAACCGCCCGCATCATCACGGAATCAAATCAGCACGACTTGATCCAGGTTGGGTCAAAGGTCACTATTCAGGAAGAAGGTTTAGACCAGAAAGAATCCCTGGTCATCGTCGGCGCTGCGGAAGCTAACCCAGGCGAAGGTAAGATCTCAAACGAATCTCCGTTGGGTAAAGCTCTATTAGGCCATAGAAAAGATGACGAAGTGACTGTTGAAGCGCCAAACGGATCATTTAACGTTAAAATATTGAAAATTAGTTAATCAATTAATCGTGTCCATCACCCCGCCCGGGTTAGATGGGCGGGGTTTTTTATTATTGCTTAAGGACGGTAGTATGGAATTAAATGAGCTGGAGAGTATTCGTGCGGAAAAAATGCGCGCGTTACGCGAGCAGGGTATCGAACCATATCCTACACGAAATAACGTAACCCATCAAATCGTCGACGCCATTGATAACTTCATATCTTTTGAAAAAACTCATCCTGAGCAGATCTTACCTCAAGATATCATAATTGGTGGACGTATCCGTTCCAAGCGTACAATGGGCAAGTTGGCATTTTGCGACGTGGAGGATGGCAGTGGACGCGTGCAAGTCATGTTGCGCTTAAATGAGCTCGGTGAGGAGAAATTGAGCCTTTTCATGGATTTCTTTGATATTGGCGATTTTATCCAGGCCGATGGCAACATGATGCGATCGCGGCGCGGGGAGATCACCCTGCTGGCCAAAGACTTCAGCATGCTTGCCAAAGCAATCAGTCCGCTTCCAGCCGCGAAGGATGTGGAAAAAGATGGCGAGATAATAAGCCACGCAACCCTTTCGGACCCCGAGACACGCTACCGCCAGCGATATGCAGACCTCGCGGTAAATAAAGAAGTGCGCGATATTTTCATGCTGCGTTTCAAAACCATTCGCGCCCTGCAAAAATATTTAGATGGGCGCGGTTTCGTCGAAGTTGAGACCCCCATCTTACAACCGATATATGGAGGCGCAGCAGCCCAGCCGTTTGAAACTTATCACAACCAGCTCCACCAAACACTGTATTTGCGAATCTCTTTTGAGCTTTACTTGAAAAGACTCTTGGTGGGCGGAATGGACAGGGTCTATGAGATCGGCCGAGATTTCAGAAACGAAGGCGTGTCTTTCAAACACAATCCGGAATTTACCCAATTAGAATTCTACTGGGCGTATGCGGATTATCTACAGGTTATGGAATTGACCGAAGAGATGGTTTCCCAGGCTGCACAGGAGATTCTAGGAACACAAATTATCCGATTTGATGGTAACGAAATTGATCTAACACCCCCCTGGAAAAGGATCGAATTACGGCAAGGTATTATTGACGTGGCCGGAATTGATATCCAGGACTTTCCGGATGCGGAATCGCTCGCTGCAGAAATGCGGAAAAAGGATCTAAAATTCAAACCCGATTCTACACGCGGAAAACTGATCGACGCAATCATCGGCGATTTCCTTGAACCCAGCTTTATTCAGCCCACATTCTTATATGATTATCCGCGCGGGATTTCTCCGCTTGCCAAAAACAAACCCGGCGATCCTTCAGTAGTCGAACGGTTTGAAGGTTTTATTGGGGGCATGGAATTGTGTAATTCCTTTACGGAATTGAATGACCCGCTGGAGCAGGAACAACGTTTTCTGGAAATGGGCCGCGCATATAACGACAATGACGATGAACGCCATCCGATGGATGAAGATTATTTGCGTGCAATGGCATATGGCATGCCGCCCAACGGGGGGTTTGGCATGGGCATCGACCGGCTTATTATGCTTCTAGCAAACAAACGCTCCATCCGAGAAGTGATCCTCTTTCCTCATCTACGCGAGATTGAAGAATAGCAGCCATTCTTTCAAGCCTTCCATTGAATGACTGACTTTAATGTTGGATAACCTGGCCTACAGGAGATACACAATTAAAGAAGTTAACTTAGGTGTTTTCCATCTTTGGCTGAGCCACAATAGGGTTGATCGCAGTGGATCCTACATTATTTTTACGTTCTCTTGACCTACAATCCCCCGAATTTTCTCCAACATCACAGGGTTTAAATCAGTGCAATCATTGGGGAAGTCAATCCGATAAGCATCACCATTTTCTCTGCAAATTAATGAAAAGTGATCTGTCCCTGGTGTGGATACCAGCAAATGGAACACCTGTCGCAAAAGCCGCTTATCCTTCTGTTTTGAACCGGTTGAGTGAATGGTTATCTCTGCAAAACCGGTTAATTGTTCGATTTTTTCATTATTCTGAATGGGCGGGTCAAAGGCATAACTCACCTGATCACGAATTTCCGGTTTTACCATCGCGCGAGAGTCATCAGGCAGATTCACACTATCCTGGACGGAAACCTGATCACCAACCAGCTCATCAGCAAGAAATTCATCATCAAAGAAAAAATGATCATCACTCCCGGAACCGTTTTGCAAACTGGTTGAATCTAATTGCTCTTTTGCTGACAGCAATTTCTTCAGGTCAATTTTTTCAACATAATTGACCAGAATCTGCGGTTCGCCCCGCTTTGTTTCATAGGTGCCTTTGACAAAAAGAACCCCTTCGCCCTGGAATAGATATCCATAGTCTTTCCAGATTCTTGGAAAAATAGTCAGGTTTACCTCACCCTGAACGTCCTCAAGCCGGGCAAATCCCATCTCGTCGCCATTTTTTGTTATCGTCGTCCGCAGGTCTGAAATCGAGCCCGCAACAATTACCTCACTTTGATCTTCAGCCTCCATGATCTGCCCGGTATAGTGGGTGATGCGTCCTTTGATATAGGGTAGATAATCAGATAACGGATGCCCGGAAAGATACAATCCCATATATTCATTTTCCCATTCCAGTTTGACACGTTTATCAAGTTCTTCAGCAGGAGGCAAATTGATTTGTTCAACAAGACCGATATCAGATCCAAATATTGACAATTGGCCGCATTCTTTTGATTTAAAATGGCTTTCGCTGATACCGGTGATGCGTTCCAAGCCTGCCAGTACCTCACACCGCTTTCCAAGAGAATCAAGCGCTCCTACTTTGATCATACACTCTAAAGCCCGTTTGCCAACCTTTCGCAAATCAACCCGATATGCAAAATCATTAATATCTTTAAATCGATCCCCATCACGCGCCGTCATAATTGCCTCGACCGGGTTTTCCCCTACATTTTTTATCGCGCCTAATCCAAACCGAATGACAGATGTTCCATCTTCACGGTCCTCGATCTCAAAATCCCATCCGCTGGAATTTACATCTGGTGGTTTCACTTCAATCCCCATCGCCCGGCAATCAGTGATATAAAATGCTACCTTACCAGAATCGTTCTTGGACTGTGAAAGCAATGCGGTCATGAATTCCAACGGATAGTGCTTTTTAAGATAGGCGGTTTGGATAGCGATCATCCCATAATCTGCTGCGTGACTTTTATTGAAACCATAGTGTGCAAATCCTTCCCAATCCGTGAAGATCTTATCGGCGACATCTCGGTCAATGCCTTTCTTGACTGCACCCTCAACAAATTTTTGATGTTGTTTAGCCAGTTCCGCGACCTTTTTCTTCGAGATGATTTTCCGCAGCTTATCCGCTTCAACTGGAGTATAGTCTGCCATTTGCATCACTGCCTGCATCACCTGTTCCTGGTAAATTGCGAACCCGAAGGTCTCGCTCATGATCGATTCGAGCAATGGATGCTGATAATTAACCTCTTCCTCGCCATGCATGCATTTAATATATCGCGGGATGATCTCCATCGGCCCCGGGCGATAGAGTGCAACCATCGCGATGATGTGATCCAGTTTTGTAGGCTGCATTTGCATCAAATACTTGGTCATCTGTGCGCCTTCCAGCTGGAAGACACCTGCCGTGAAACCTTTACCTAAAAATTCATACGTCTCAGGGTCATCAATTGGGATATTTCCCAGGTGAAATTTTTTCCCATGCCGCTGTTCGATCAGAAGACATGCTTTTTGCATGATCGTAAGAGTTGCAAGCCCAAGAAAATCGACTTTCAAAAGCCCGAGATGGTCAACGATTGCCATATCAAACTGTGTCACAATCTTGATTGGAACATCTTCAGATTTATTCGTTGGTCGGTGAAGAGGAACATATTCAACAATTGGTTTATCCGAAATTACTACACCTGCAGCATGCGTTCCTGCATTGCGGATAACACCTTCCATCTCTGCGGCAGTATCGATCAAAGTTTTTAGATGGTCTGCACTGTTGTAAACTTTTCTGAATTCGTTGTTTTCTTTGATGGCATCCTTGATTGATGTCGGACGGCTGGGAATATTCGGTATCAGTTTGGCAATACGGTCCACCTCTGATAGAGGGATATCCAGCACCCTGCCGACGTCGCGGATTGCGGCTCGTGCCCCGAGAGTGCCAAACGTGATGATCGAAGCAACATGATCCTCGCCATATGTCCTTGCGCAATATTCCATGATCTCTGCCCTTTTATCATCCTGGAAATCCAGGTCAATATCAGGCATATTAGTACGGTCTAAATTCAGAAACCGTTCAAAAATCAATCCGTATTGCAGAGGTTCCACCAATGTGATTTCAAGAACATATCCAATCAGTGAACCTGCTGCCGAGCCGCGCGCTTCATACCAGATATTGTTCTCGCGCGCATACCGGCATAGATCCCACACGATCAGGAAATACGCATCAAATCCCATCTCGTTAATCACACCGAGTTCGTTTTCGAAGCGCTGTTGCACCTCAGGATCATTTGCCAGGTCACCGTATCTTTTTTGCAACCCGGCTTCACACAACTCCCTCAGATAGGATTTGGGAGTATAACCTTCTGGCACAGAAAACAAAGGCAGATGATAACCTTCCGGATCCAATTGCACATCGCAACGATCGGCAATTTCAACGGTGTTTGAAATTGAACTCGGGAGAAAAGAAAATAAATCAGCCATTTCTTGCGGGGAACGCAGGTAATATGAATCATTGTTCATACGCATTCGGTTTTGGTCTGCGACCAGCGCGCCGGTTTGAATCGCCAACATGATATCCTGCAGCCGTGCTTCCTCTCGATCGACATAGTGCACATCGTTTGTGGCAATATATCTTGCTTCGTAGCGTTTTCCCAGTTCGATAAGATGCTTGTTTACATCTTCAAGTTCAGGGATATCATGGCGTTGAAGCTCAAGAAAGAAATGGTCACGGCCAAACACCTCAAAATACCAATCCATCGTTTGTGCACCATATTCTTTTCCCCGTTGCAGAATAGATTGTGATATTTCTCCTTGTAAACAGGCGGAAGTGGCGATTATTCCTTCGGAATGATCCGCCAGGAATTCTTTATCGACCCGAGGATGATAATAAAAACCTTCCAGCTGGCTCGCACTGGCAATTTTTAATAGGTTTTGATAACCGGTTTGGTTCTCGGCTAATAACAAAATATGAGCGGCTCTTTTGTCTAATTGCGAATCCTTTTGGTCCATTCTTCTGGGAGAAAGGTAAGACTCAACACCAATAATTGGTTTGACCCCCATTTGTTTGGCTTCACGATAGAAATCAATAACACCATACATGGTGCCATGGTCTGTGATCGCAACCGCAGGCATCTCCAGCTCTTTTGTCCGCTCTACAAGCTTTTTGATTTTGCTAAAGCCATCCAGAATCGAATAATGCGTGTGGACATGTAAGTGGACAAAAGACATCTGATTTTGAACCTTTAAAAATGTGATTTTTAATCGATAATTGCATTATAGCATGCAGGCAAAAACCACTCTTCTTAACGGCTTAAAGATGATGAATTTTTAAGTTTAAGCAACGACTCTTTTGCCCAGAGAAGCAAGGTAAATCACAAACCGCTGCTCACCATCAAGACCCAACGCTTGATTTGCAAGGTCATCATCGAATGCAGCGATAGCGCATACACCGCAACCAATAGATTCCGCCAGCAAATAAAGATTCTGGCACACATGCCCTGCATCCAGATGGATATAACGGTATCCGCGGTTTCCATAACGCCAGGTAGTGCGTTCTGGCACAGCCACCCATGTAAAAGTGACCGCAGAATTAAAAACATGGCTTTGCTTCAGGCATGCTGTGGTTAATTCTTCGCGAATCGAATCAGAATTATCCAATTTGGCGAGTTTGTGATCAATCGCCATGTATCGATACAGGCCAGGGGTTAATCCGGTTACATGATTAACCAGTAAGTATGTCTCAAAAGGATGGCGGGATCCGGCAGAAGGAACTGTGCGAAATGAAACAGATCGGTCAGTCACCGTTTTGACACCCTGTGTTCCCCACAATAAATATGATAACTCCTCTAATGTGATCGGTACATCCGCATACTTCCGCAGCGTTTGTCTTTTATCTATCAGAGCCGACAGATCAGTGACGCGAAGATCGGAATCTTTTTCATCAGGCAGGTCTACAATCTGCGCGTTTTCTTCCAAAGGCAACTCAACGGGAGGCATCGGAACTCCCTGCTTCTGTGGAAAAACTCCTAGATGCTGATATTTTGTCATTTCCATGAATTCTTTTCCGATATTATTTTCCATTTCATCTCCGTTTTATAAAAGAATTATTTTGTTAACTTTGCCCAAATAAGAGCAGCAGCCCGCTTTACCTCCGATGTCTTCAATATGACCAATACACAGAAGTAAGAGATTGTCCCGAAAAATATTGAAAGGACTGTTCCGGCAAGTATTGATTGCCGCATGATTGTACGCTCAATCAATACAATAACAAACACCATCGTCAGGCTGGCAATCATCGCCTTCCAAGCAGCATCAAATATTTTCGGCGCTGCGATACCTTTCAGTTTTTTCTTCATCAGGATTAGTAGAATAACGCTCTCTATGGCTGTGGCCATTGAGTTTGCCAGTGCCAGGCCGCCGTGCGGCATCCAATTGATTCGATTAAAAAGAAAAGTAAAAAACAGGCTTAACCCCAGGTTCATTACCATTGCGCCAACACCAATTGCAACAGGTGTGCGGGTATCATGTAAGCTGTAAAAAGCACGGCTGGTGATCTCAACCACTCCATGGCCAAGAAGGCCAATGGCATACCACAACAATGCCCACGCCACTAAATCCACAGAATTGGTGTCAAACATATTACTTCCATATAACAATTGGACGATCGGAGTGCGCAACACGACCAATCCAACCGAAGCAGGGATTGCCAGCAATATCACAGCGCGCAGTGTGGAAGCCAATGTTCGCTGCATTTCTTCCATATCTCCCTTGGCTACCAGGGCAGAGAATGTAGGCAAAGCAGCAATCGCGATTGATTGGGCTATTGCAGCTTGCGGCATGATCATTAGCGGAAATGCAAGACTGATAGCGGTGATAGCACCTTCTTGTTGAAAGGAAGCTAAAAAGGTGTTTAACAGAAAATTAAGCTGAACAACCGCAACTCCAAGCAACCGCGGCGCCATCAACCGCGCAACTTCTTTTACCTCATCCATCCACAAGCCCAAACCAAAGGAATATGATCGCCCATCGAGACTGAGCATTTGTGGAATTTTTATTGCCAAATGCAACCCCGCTCCAATCACAACTCCCCACGCCAATCCATCAATACCCATGCCAGGCGATAAAACAACGATACCAAAAATCCAGCCTATTTGGTACATCGCTGGGGCTATAGCTGGTAAAAAGAAATGCTGATAGCTATTGAGGATTGCCATTAAAATCCCACTCATCCCAAATATTACAGATGACAGGACCTGTATACGCAATAATCTGGCAGTCAGCTCGATTTGAACGCTATCAAAGCCAGGTGCAAGTACATACCGTACAACGCTTTTTGAAAACAGAATGGTTAAGATACTAAGCAAGACAAGAATGATTGTTACGATATTGATGATTGATGATGCCAGTTTCCATGCTTTTTGATAATTTTTGTTTACAAGCATTCCGGTGAAAACCGGGATAAAAGCGGAACCCAGCGCGCCGCCCGCAACCAGACTGAATAAAATTTCAGAGAATCGATTTGCCGCGAAAAATGCGCCACTCTCAATTGTTGTTCCAAAGTATCTTGCAGTCAGGGTTTTTGCCAATAGCCCGATCAGGTTGCTGGTGATAAAAGCTGCCATCACCGTTATCGCTCCCCTCGCAATGGTGTTGTTTGCTGATATCTTTCCTTCAGTGTTTTTCATTCCTGCCATTATACTGTGCACTTGCTGTCGTAGGATTTATATCAAAACTTATACACTTGTCCCAGCATATTTAAAATATAATGGGGTTACATAACAAAGGATACATACATCATGAATATGGAAGATCTAAATACAAACTTCGCAAACACACCACCTGTTGATAAGGAAACTGAAACAAGGATAAAAAACAACACAAATGGAAAAAAAACCGACCTCAATAGTATTCTGCGCAAGATTGGCTTTGGTTTTTTATTCCTGTTTCTCGGAGCTCTGATTGTTGGGATTGTTCTATACCTTCCAGCGAACAGCAGATTGCAGACCGCAGAAGCAGAGCTGGATCGGTTGAGGCCAATTGAAGCTGCTTATGAAGATTTACTGGTCGAGTATGAGCTCAAAAGCATTCAGCGTATCGTTTACAAGGTTCTCGCGAATGCCAGCCAGATGCACATCGCGCTCATGAATGATGACGGCGGTCGCATCGCGCAGTATCTGCAATACATTGAAGATGACCTTGCAAATCTGTCTATCCCTAATTTTCCGGATGTTCCCGCATCACTGCAGCAACAGTTCAAAAAAGTGGCAGAAAAAAGAGTGACTGATAAATCTGGTGCAATCGCTGCGCTGCAGGTATTTCAAAATGACCTGCTTCTGCTAATCGACAACCTCGAATAAAAAACTCCCCTTGGGGAGTTTTCATTAATCAGGACGCTTTGCAAGCTCAACCAGAAATACCAGCTCTTCATCACCGCGAAGAACTGTTACTTCAACAGTATCACCAGGACTGGTATTTGTGACAAGATAGGCTAATAGATCACTGAAACTGCGGATCGTTTCACCATTCATGGCAATTATAAGGTCGCCGCCTATAGGCAGATCTTCAATCAGATCATTTGCACCTGCTCCCCGGATACCTGCCTTTTCTGCAGGGCCGTTGGGTGAAACGTCTAGCACATACGCGCCAGTATCTTCTCGATCAAGTCCCAGTAATTCCTTATCAAGCAGAGTCAGCGTCTCCCTGCTGACAATCCCCAGATAAGGATAGTCATATTTTCCATCGCGGATCAGGTATGGAACAACCCGCTTTACAATATCAATTGGCACTGCAAAGCCGATGCCTGTATTAGAAATCATCCCATTACCGCCTTCATTCGTCCGAATGGCACGGTTAATTCCGATCACTTCTCCGGCAAGATTGAGTAACGGCCCGCCGGAATTACCCGGGTTGATAGCGGCGTCTGTCTGGATCAGATCTGGGGCGGTGAAAAAACCGCCGCTTGGCGCGGCTCGCAGCGAATCAAGCAACCGACCGCGTGCGGAAATGATTCCGACGGTCATCGTTCCAGACAATCCATATGGATTACCGATTGCTGCAACATATTCCCCAACCTTGATAGAATCTGAACTACCTAACGGGAGTGGGGTCACATCTTCTAGTGGGAAGCTGGTCTTGATCACTGCAATATCAGAATCCAGGTCTGCCCCGATCAGGATTGCCCGCTCACGGGAACCATTCGCGAATGCGACCTCAATGCCGTTTGCGCCTTCGATCACATGGTAATTAGTCAGGATATGCCCTTCATCATCAATTAAAAATCCAGAACCCTGTCCGATGATGGTGTTCTCAGAATACACGGTTATGGAGGCAACGCCCTGATTTACCGCTTCATATAAAGAACTATAGACAAACTTGTCTGTGGGCACCGGAAATAAGGAATCTTCCACGTTTACGATTTCTACCTGGCTCTCAAAAACTGGCAGAGAATCAATTGATGATGCAACCGGTGCGCATGCAGAAACAAGAATAGTCGCACTAATCATTATAGAAATTTTTCTTAAGATTCTTCTAATCATTATGATCTGATTTCCTTTAGCTTATTGAATAAGTCTTTTTCCTGATCCGATAGCTTCTTTGGTATGTCTACCTGCGCGGTGACGATCAGATCGCCAAATTTTTCTTTATTCTTGATAATTGGCATGCCTTTATTTTTTAGCCGCATTTTTTGTCCCGGTTGGGTCCCCGCGGGAATCTTTAGCGACACCTTTCCCGTCATTGTTTCTACTTCTGTCTCACCACCCAAAACAGCGGTGACAAAATCAACATGGACCTTCGTATGCAGATCATCTCCCTCACGTGCGAAACGATGGTCATGCGCTACCTGGATCACAAGATACAGATCGCCCCTGACCCCCTGTCTATCTCCCGGCCCGACACCTACCACGCGCACTTTCGTGCCGGTTTTTGCACCTGCCGGGATTTTTACTTCGATCTTCTGGTCCCCGATTTGGATGATCCTCTTGGCGCCATGATATGCCTCATATAAACTGATTGTCAAATCCTGCTGATAATGAGAAGGCGGCTGCTGTTGCGGATACTGCTGCCGATAGTTTCGTTGTCCGGTACTCTGTCGGGAAGAACCGCCTCCAGCAAAAAAGGTGCGGAAAAAGTCTGAGAACCCGCCCATTTCACCAAACATATCACCTAGACCATTAACCTCAACTCTCTGCGTTCTGCCGCCAAAATTACTGCCAAACAGGTCTTCCCAGCGGAAAGCGCCTGGAGAGCCACCAGCCTGCTGCCAGGTAGAGTAAGAATTGCTGATCTGGTCATAGCGCGCCTTTTTTTCAGGGTCGCTTAAAACTTCATTGGCTTCATTGATCTCTTTAAACTTCTCTTCCGCCTGCTTATCACCCGCATTTTTATCAGGATGATATTTCTTTGCAAGTTTGCGATAAGCGCTCTTGATCTCATCCTGAGAAGCGCTCTTTTCAACGCCTAATACTTTATAGTAATCTTTATAATCCATACATACATTTTAAGTCTGTTAAAAAAGCGTAGCAAGGTTCATACGCGGTTTTTATACAATTCTTATTCACTAATTAAAAAATAGACGCCGCTGAATTTGAGGATAAAATCAGCGGCGGCTCGCCAAAGGAGGAGACAAAGGTGATTATTGAGGATAACCGTTGTCACCAGAGATATTCTACCTTCTTTCCGCGATCAATACGGGAACAGATGTCATCAAGATAGGATGATAATCAGCAGAATAATTATTGAATACGCAATAAGAATTGATGAATGAGGTGCTGCATCTCCTCACTATTCGCGTAAGGCCAGACAAAATAATTCTCTGCATTATTCCCGGTGATAATCTTTGAAACGGTTATTCCTTTTTTATATAAACAAAGCACCGGCTTTCCTTTATTCACCGCTTCCGCGATCTCGTAACCCGCGCCATGGGAAGGCGTGCTCACCTCAGCAATAAGCGCATCGCATGCCCGCACCCATGCAATGTCACGGTTATATATATCTTCTGCCTGAACAGCTTTTTCCATCTGATCCAGATCCAGGGATGCAAGATAGGCAGTCGGAACCTCATGGCCCTGTTGCAATAAATAACGCACGATTTCCGCATATTCTGCCTGATCATCTCTGCCGCCTGTGATCGAACAAGAAAAATAAACATTCATTTGAACCTCCAATCCATGGATTTTATCACCCCGCGATACAGGAAAAACCAGCGTGCTAAAATTATCGCATGAAGAGTCTATCGCCGCATATTCAGGGCATTCTTGATACGCTTCCCGCAAAGCCCGGCTGCTATCTGATGAAAAACGCCAATGGAACCATCATCTATGTCGGCAAAGCGAACAATCTCCGCAGCCGTGTACGATCCTATTTCCATGAAAGCGCAGTCCACAGCCGAAAAATACAAAGAATGGTTTTTGAGTTAACAGATATTGAATGGATCATCGTCGCTTCAGAGTTGGAAGCTTTGATTTTGGAAATGAACCTTATCAAAAAACATTTACCGGAATATAACGTCCGGTTGAAAGATGATAAGCGCTATCCATTTATTCGTGTCCACTGGGCAGACCCATTTCCAAAAGTGACAGTAACACGCAATCAAATTAAAGACGGATCAAGATATTATGGTCCATACACCAGCGTCTGGGCTGTACACCAAACGCTTGACCTGCTGCGCAGATTATTCCAATACCGCACATGTGACCGCGATATCACTGGCGATGACACCCGTGCCTGTCTCTATTTCGATATCAAATTGTGCACAGCGCCCTGCATCGGGATGATCAATCAGGAAGAATACCGCCAGATGATTGACGACTTGTGCAATTTTCTTGAGGGGCAGACTGACCCTATATTGGAACGCCTCAAAGAAAACATGAAACGCTCATCCCAGCAAATGCAATACGAAAAAGCCGCTATCATTCGGGACCAGATCCTTGCGATTGAAAAAGTCGTAGAGCGCCAGAAGATCATTTCTTCCCACGACACCAATTCCGATGTGATCGCGCTCGCCAGAAACAATGGCGATTCTTGTATCCAGATATTCTTTATTCGCAACGGACGCCTGGTAGGGAGAGAGTATTTCATCCTTGAAGGTACAGAAGACGAGAATGAAAGCGAGATCATTTCGCAGTTCATAAAACAGTTCTATGCTGAGGCATCATCCATCCCACATGAGATATTGCTACCGAACGAATTGGAGGAAACGCTCATCATCCAGCAATGGCTGCATCAGGATCGCGGCGGGAAAAAAGTGCATTTCAAAATTCCACAGCGCGGGTCCAAAAAAGATCTGGTAGACCTGGCAACTGAAAACGCAGTGGATACGCTGGGCGCGCTAAAAGCCCAATGGGAAGCAGATACCCATAAACAAAGTGATGCCCTGGCTGAAATTCAAAACGCGCTGCAGTTAGATTCACCACCCAACCGGATAGAATGTTACGATATTTCCAACACCCAGGGTACTTTCGCTGTCGGAAGCATGGTGGTGTTTGAAAAGGGAACACCTAGCAAAAAACTCTATCGCCGATTTAATATTAAGACAGTAGTTGGGCCGGATGACTTCGCCAGTATGGAGGAAGTTCTGGCCCGGCGACTTAAACGCTGGGAAGTTTCGCAAATCAATCAGGAAGTTGGCAAGAAAGTAGATCCTTCATTTGGAGTGCTGCCTGATCTTCTGGTTGTGGATGGCGGCAAAGGACAATTAAGCCGCGCGATAAAAGTTCTAGAGCGTTTTAAATTGGATAAACGCATCACCGCGGTAGGAATCGCTAAACAACATGAATTAATTTTTAAAGCTGGAGATGATTTGGGTGTTGAATTGCCGCGCGGGTCACAAGGGCTTTTTCTGATGCAACGCATCCGTGATGAAGCCCATCGGTTTGCCATCACAGCGCACCGTAACCGGCGCCAAAAAGAGAAGTTCATATCACGCTTAGACCAGATCAACGGGATTGGATCCGTCAGGAAAAAAGCTCTTTTGAAAAAATTTGGGTCAATTAATAATATTAGCAAAGCTTCGGTTGATGAGCTTACTCAGCTACCAGGGATTACCGGGGAACTCGCGCAAAAAATACTGAATAGTCTGAAAAGTGCTTGATTTTTATTCCACACGATCAAAGATTTAATGGTAAAATCTTTCTTCGCGTGTAATAGCACTGAATTTATCAATTGGAAGTAGAGAAAATGAATACATTAGTCGATTTAGTACAGGCACCAATTAATCCAAACATTCCTGAACTCTCCCCTGGAGATTCTGTAAGCGTCTCAGTCAAAATCAAAGAAGGTGACCGCGAAAGAATCCAGGAATTCAAAGGCACATTGATCGCAATCCGCAGAAAAGGCGGCCATGAAACCTTCACCGTACGCCGTATTGCCAGTAATGGGATTGGCGTTGAGCGGACTTTCCTGATGCGCTCCCCCCGCATCGAAAAAGTCGTCGTAGAACGACATGGCAAGGTGCGCCGGGCAAAATTATTCTACTTGCGTGAACTCACAGGTAAGAAAGCCAGACTCAAAGAGAAATTTTCATAAGCTTGCCCTTATTTCAACCCGTGGGTGCAGCCAACGCCAGGCTGCACCCTTTTTCATTTATAATCAGTTTGGATTGTTATGGAAGAGAATAGAATCGATAAATTAGTCGGGATTTTTGATTCAGGGATTGGCGGCTTATCAGTTGTACGTGAGATCCAGACGATGATCCCTTTCCAGCCACTTTATTATATTGCTGATCAGGCTCATGTGCCTTATGGTAAAAGGGATCTGACTGAAATCAGAGATTTTTCTTTCGCAATCACTGATTTCCTCATCGAGAAAGGTGCAGAACTGATCGTGGTAGCCTGCAATACTGCCTCTGCCGCAGCATTAAAAGAATTGCGCGAAGCATATCCCTCTCTCACCTTTGTAGGCATGGAACCAGCGGTAAAACCAGCCACCGAAAAAACTCACAATGGAGTTGTAGGTGTATTAGCAACCCCCGCCACCTTTCAGGGTAAACTCTACCATACTCTGGTTGAACGATTCGCCCAAGATGTAAAAATACTCACGCACACCTGCCCGGGATTGGTGGAAGCGATCGAATTGGGTGATATACATTCTTCAAATACCCGCCTTATCCTCAAACAAGCCCTTCTGCCCATGCTCGAAAAAGGCGCGGACACAATCGTTTTAGGTTGCACCCATTTTCCTTTTATCATCCCCATCATTAGAGATATTGTTGGTCCAAACATTTCAGTCATCGATCCTGCTCCCGCAATCGCAAAGCGAGTTGGTTACTTGTTAAATAAAAAAGAGCTGATAAACGGCTACGTGCAAACCATGCAAAACACATTCAGCACAACAGGCAACCACAACCGTTTTAAACAGGCTCTCCACACACTGTTGGGAATTGAAGTAGTCCCGGTTTCTTTGAAGTGGGACCACTTAAAATTAATTCCTGCGTAAACCTCCTTCTTTACTCATTCGATCTGTTATTTAGGATTTCATCAGCATTAAGAATTGAATTATTTCTTTTTTAATATTTATGCTGGATTAGAATATGCTCATGCATGAGGAGATGATATGGACCAAATTAATATATGTTTGATCGGTTTTGGTAATGTCGGCAAAGCTTTTGCTCAACTGCTGGACAGCAAATCTGATGAACTTTGTTTAGAAAATATTCACCTTAGGATTACTGCTATCGCAACCGGCGGCCATGGAAACGCGATAAACCTGGATGGGATAAACGCAGAAAATGCGATAAGCGCATATCAAAATGGGGATATTTCATCCCTGTCCTCCAGCTCAGTCGATCAGGATATCGCTGCTTTCATACGTGCATCAAAAGCGGATTTTTTGGTCGAAACCTCACCTGTCAATTATGAAAGCGGCCAACCAGCGACCATGCATATTGAGACTGCATTAAAAGCCGGTATGCATGCGGTCAGCGCCAACAAAGGGCCTGTTGTCCATGCATATCAGGCACTGACAGATTTCGCCAGGATAAACGGGAAGCGTTTTCTGTTTGAATCGGCTGTGATGGATGGTGCTCCTGTTTTTTCTGTTTTTCGTGAAGCATTGCCGGCCGCTAACATTCTTGGTTTTGAAGGGATTCTCAACTCCTGCACAAATCTCTTGATCGAACAGATGGAAACCGGGCAAACGTTCGATCAGGCTGTTGCCTTTGCCCAGTCGATCGGTATTGCGGAAACAGACCCCAGCGGAGACATCGATGGATGGGATGCGGCGATCAAGATCGCTGCCCTTGTCACAGTCCTCATGCAGCATCCTCTCAAACCGCAAGATGTGGACCGCAAGGGCATCCGCGAGATCACACCTGCCTCCATTAAACAAGCAGCGGAGGCTGGAAAACGCTGGAAGCTGGTGTGCCGGGCAAATATGGAAAACGGTAAGATCAATGCATCTGTTCAGCCCGAACTGGTTGCGGCAACTTCCCCCCTGTTTGCGGTCAATGGCACCAGTTCTTTAATAGTTTTCAAAACGGACGTCCTTCCAGGCCTGGGAATCCTGGAAAGCAACCCGGGGCCAGAAACAACAGCATATGGATTGTTGGCTGATCTGTTAAATATTCTGAAATTGGAAAAATGAAAGAGAACTGTGTATTGATTGGCCTGGGATCAAATCTTGGCGGCAGGCAGAAAATGCTCGCTAGCGCAATCGAAAAGCTTCTGCCTGAGATCCGACCAATCGCATTATCCCGAATTTTCGAAACGCCGCCTTGGGGATTTACCGATCAGCCTGCCTTTCTAAACCAGGCCATTCAGGCACAAACCAGGTTGTCTGCACAAGAAACACTGGATGCATTGAAAAGGATTGAAATTGATCTTGGTCGGCAGCCAAATTTTCGCTATGGACCGCGCGTTATCGACCTGGATATTTTATTTTTCAATGATGATGTGATCAATACCGATACGTTAGTCATCCCGCACCCAGAGCTGACCAGGCGTGCATTCGTACTATTACCGTTGCTGGATATCGCGCCGGACTATTTCCATCCGCTAGAAAAGAAATCGATTCGCGAATTAGCACAAATGGTTAATAGTGACGGAATCTATGAAATTATGGGGTTGGAGGATGCCGATGGATAAACCGCTGCTCGAATGGGGCAAAAAAACTTATATCATGGGCATTCTCAATCTCACGCCGGATAGTTTTTCCAGAGATAGCATACTGCAAGAGAAAAATCCGGTCGCATTTGCCATTCAACAATCCTGGAAATTCGTTCAGGATGGAGCCGATATTCTGGATATTGGCGCTGAAAGCAGCCGGCCTGGCTCGCAGCCTATCACCGCTGAAAAGGAATTGGAACGTTTACTACCCATCGTAAAGGCAATTAGACAGGAAAACATCCCCGCCTTATTATCAATAGACACCTACAAATCGAAGGTCGCACAGGCCTGCCTTGATCTCGGTGCTGATTGGATTAATGACATCTGGGCACTGCAAAAAGATCCAAACCTTGCCCGGGTCTTAGTGCAATATCATGCACCGGTTGTATTGATGCATAATCGCAGCAGAGCAGACGCTGTAGAAAAAAGCAGCAACGTTGGATCCAGTTACACAGCAATGGATAATGAGAATTTCTTAGAGGAATTGCTGATCGAGCTAAAACACCTGGCTGAAAATGCTACCGCATCTGGCATTCACACAGAAAACATCATTCTAGATCCTGGCATTGGTTTCGGAAAAACCGTATCCCAAAATCTCCAGATCATTAATCATCTAGACCAGATTAAGGCACTCGGTTACCCCATTCTGATCGGACCGTCGAGGAAATCATTTATTGGGAAGGTACTTGATCTGCCTGTGGATGAACGCGTCGAAGGTACAGCTGCCTCGGTAGCGATCGGAATCGTCAAAGGCGCGGACATCATCCGTGTACACGATGTTAACTACATGGCCCGCACATCAATAATGACTGACGCAATTATCCGCAGCTAGTTATTTTAGTGGCCTAAGATTGATTGTTGCCTGCGTTCTTTCTTACTAGCATATTTCTGTTCAATCAGTTTTTTCGCCAATTTCAGTGAAAAATGCTCTGATCGTTCACGTTCTTCCAACGCAGTTCCGATGAACTTATATTCTTCTAACAAGTTTGGAATAATAATATGTTCCAATGCTTTTAAACGGCGTGTTGTTTTTAAGATCTCTTTCATTAATTTTGCCAGGCGTATTTCACCATCAGCTAAAGAAAGAATGCCTTCAATATTCTTTTCATAGGCCTCTGCCGCTTCATCCACAACAGGTGACGTGCCAATGATACAAATATCACGGTCATAAAATTCACGCTGTGCTTCAATTACTTTAATCCGGGGAACATGCACGCCCATGATCTGTGAATCGATAAGGTCTAATTCAAGGTTGTGCTTTTTTCCCATCGCTGCCGATCTCAGCCCATATTCTCCGATCAGCGCTTCCGCCCGTGCCAATGACTTTCGCGATACTGCTGACAGGTCCTGTAATTGGGTTGCCAATTCAACCACCTCATCCTGCAATCGCAGTATCTCTTGCATTAATGCAAGCCGTTTTTTATCCAACAAATCATATCCAGCTTTCGTCAGCGTTAGGCGTTCCTTTCTGGCGAGCAGTTCATTGCGGGTTGCGGATATGTTCGAAATATCTGCCATCACTTATTTCCTATATTTTCGTATGAATTCTTCAGGTATTCGTTTCAAATAGCCAGTTGGCAGATCAGACAGTAATTCCCATGAAAGGTTCAGTGTCTCTTGGATCGTTCTGTTCTCGCCACCCTGGTTTAGATACTCTGCCTCAAAGCGTTTGGAAAACTCGAGCACTTTGCGGTCGTGTTCTGTGAGCGAGCCCTCACCAATGATAGTCACCAGTTTTTCAAGATCGCGTCCTTCAGCATAGAACGCATAAATCTGGTCTGCAACACTGCGGTGATCCTCTCGCGTGTTCTTCTTTCCGATCGCCGCATTCATCAAGCGAGAAAGAGAAGGTAGAACGTTGATTGGCGGAAAAATACTTTTCTGATGCAAGTTTCGATTGAGAACGATCTGGCCTTCAGTAATGTATCCGGTTAGATCCGGGATGGGGTGTGTGATATCGTCATCGGGCATGGATAATAATATCAACTGGGTGACAGATCCGCTTTTTCCATCGATCTTTCCAGCCCTTTCATATAAACTTGCAAGGTCTGAATACAGATATCCCGGGTATCCGCGCCGGGCAGGCAATTCTTCCCGCGCGACAGATAGTTCCCGTAATGCCTCGCAATAATTCGTCATATCCGTCATAATCACAAGCACATGCAAACCCTGATTATAAGCCAGGTATTCGGCGGTCGTTAGAGCGGAACGTGGGGTGATGATGCGTTCGATCGTTGGATCATCGGCATGATTTAGAAAAACAACCGTGCGATCCAGTGCGCCGCTGGAACGGAATTGCTCAATAAAAAATGAGGATTCCCGATGGGTGATTCCGATAGCGGCAAACACAACCGCAAACGGTTCATCTTGGTCCTCGCTATCTCCGATCACGCGCGCCTGAGATGCGATTTGGGCTGCCAGCTCATTACCCGGAAGACCAGATCCGGAAAAAATTGGCAGCTTTTGTCCTCTGGCAAGTGAGTTCAAACCATCGATCGCAGAAATGCCAGTCTGGATAAATTCACTGGGTTCAATTCTGACAGCCGGGTTCAATGGCATCCCATTAATATCTTCTCGTGCTTCCGGGATGATCTCCGGACCGCCATCGATCGGCTGGCCTAAAGCGTTGAAAATCCGTCCCATCATCGCGTGCGAGACATTTAAGCGGATCACATCCCCGGTGAATCGTATACGGGTTCTGGTGGTATCAAGTCCGTCCGTACTGAGAAACAATTGGATGATCGCGATATCATTATCCACTTCCAGAACACGACCGACCCGCGTGTTACCATTCGGATCAATAACCTCTACCATTTCATCAAATGCGACATTGGCAATCCGCTCTACAAAGATCAAAGGGCCGCGTATCTGCGAAACCGTTTTGTATTCTTTTGTAATTAATCCAGAAGTTTTGCTCTCACTAAACATTTTTTTTCTCACGCATTTCATCCATTCTTAGAAACTCATTATCAATCGAATTGATCAGCAGTTTTATCCGCCCAACAGCTATGTCTACAGGCAGCTCCTTCATCCTGGCGATATTCTGCAATACAGCAGTGTTTTCCACCTCATTCAGATCAACACCATTTTTCAATGCAGCCTGCGCCACTTCATGAAAATGCAAGATAGCTTTCATCATCCAATAGGATTTCTCGATCGGGCAGAAAGCATCCACATCCTGAATACCGGATTGCTGAAGCAGATCTTCACGCAATAACCTGGCTGATAACAATATTTGGCGTTCCTGGTCTGATAACGCATCCTGCCCGATCAGTTGCACGACTTGCTGTAATTCATGTTCCCGACCAAGGATAGACAGGGCGGATTTCATCAAGATGGGAAAATCATCTGCAATATGTTCACTGTACCACTGAGAGAGATCAACTAACGAGAAACTCTTTGTCCAATTGATCGCTGGAAAGTGCCTTCGTCTGGAGAGTTCGTAATCCAAAGCCCAAAAAACAGCTGTGATACGCATCGAACTCTGTGTGATCGGATCCGAGAAATCTCCGCCGGGAGGTGAGACAGCACCGACCAGTGAGATCGATCCATCACGCCCGGTATTACCGTCAGTCAGAGTAAGCTCATCCTTATTTCCCAGGCAGCTCACGTGGCCAGCGCGCTCATAAAACTCCGCCAGGCGTGACGCCATATATGCTGGATATCCTTCCTCTCCGGGAATCTCTTCCAATCGGCTGGATACTTCACGCAATGCCTCTCCCCAGCGGGATGTTGAATCCGCCAGCATAAGCACATCATATCCCATGTCCCGGTAATATTCAGCTATTGTGATGCCCATATAAATAGAGGCTTCGCGCGCCGCTACTGGCATATTGGATGTATTTGCGATCAGGACTGTGCGATTGATCAATGGTATGCCAGTAAAACGATCTTCAAGCTTTGGTAATTCATTAAGCACTTCTGCCATCTCATTTCCGCGTTCCCCACAGCCAACATACACGACAATGTCGACATCAGACCATCTGGCAAGCGACTGCTGAATGACCGTCTTCCCGGTTCCAAACCCACCGGGAATGATTGATGAACTCCCCTTAGGAATTGGAAAAAACAGGTCGATAACACGTTTTCCAGTCACCAGCGGTTCGGCAAATTCCAGCCTGCGGTGATAAGGTCTTGGCTGGCGGACAGGCCAATATTGGACGAGTGGAATCTCAATTTTCTCACCTTGATCTGTTTCAATCATTGCAACCTTATCAACAATTGTGACTGCGCCGGAAAGGATTGAGATCACCTTCCCTTTTATGCCGGCAGGGACCATCACCCGATGCTCGATGCTTTCTGTTTCTGGTATTGTTCCGATGATCATTCCGCCCTCAACCACATCGCCCTCACGAACCATTGGAGAAAAATCCCACTTCTTGTCTGTTTTTAATGAAGATTCTCGAATGCCGCGGCTCAGGAATCCACCTTCTTTTGCTGCCAATGTTGTTAATGGGCGCTGCAGCCCATCAAAAATCTGGCCCATCAATCCCGGCCCAAGCTGAGCGACCAGTGGTTGGCCGGTATTCCTGATCGGCTCTCCCAATCGCAGCCCGGAAGTTTCTTCATAGACCTGAATTGTTATCTGTTGGGCATTTAGCCGGATCACCTCTCCTACCAGGTGTTCATCTCCCACCCAGACCATGTCATGCAATCTGACATTTTCCAAATCAGTCGCACCAACAACAGGACCCGCGATGCGATTGATGATGCCTGTTTCATTTTTTTCTTTAAACATGTGACTCACCTTTAAATCGAATTTGCGCCCCGGTTGCGTGCCTGATCATTTCAAAAATACGCTTTTTTCGTGATGCCTCCGCCCCGGATACGGGACCGTCCGGAATAGTCACAAGTAGCATTTCATCAGATGCGTAGATCCGGTTGATCAATTTTGGATCAAGATTTTGTATGAATGAATCATCCAGTGCAAGTAAAATTTCCTCATTATTATTCAGCCAGGACAGAATCAATTCAGTTACATCCTGAATATGATCAATACCAATTGCATTGATACCGGCTAATCGGAACCCGCTCACCTGGTCAAACTTGGTCACGACGACTAATTTTCTCATCGGATCCTTTCAATATTCTCTTTGATGAATTCCGGTTCAAAACCAGATAAGATCCCTTTTGCTATCCAGCGGATATTCCTGATCTCGCTCTTTTTTAACGCAACATAACCCATCGGCACACCAACGCCAAACGGATTGAGTTTTGGCAGCATGGAAAACCATCGCAAAGCATAAATTCTGATCTGGTTTTCAAATTCGCTAAGCAGCTGTGTCTCCTGATAGCATTCCAAAGCTGTCATCAAATGCGTCTGGTATTTCTTCCCTGCAAGTTTTTTAATTGCCCCATCGATTTTCGGCGCATGTGATAGATTGATCAAGTATTTCAGGTTAAAACTGCCACCTTCAATCAGAAAATGATCAATGGATGCACCGGCTGTTTCGGGAGAGTCTGGTGCGTCAATGAATCGCAGTAGTGTATTGATATTCGCGATGTCAATTTCGATCATATTTGCTTTCCTCAGCAAGGCCAGATTTTCATCGCGTCCTTTTAATATTCTTTCAGTTGTGCTGAAATACCATATTTCCAGTTCCCGTTCGAGTTCAGCTGAACTGGCAAACTTATTGGTGCCCTTTAGTTTAAGTAACGCAGGTGCAAATTCCAGCTGGTAAACAGCCATGCGATCAATCGCATCTTGAATATTCTTCGATTGTGCAATCCGCCGAATATACTGTTCAGGAATGATACCCAGGGGTGATATCGCATTCACGATCAGGCCTGGTTCAATCTTATGGATGATACCGCGAATAATAGATTTTATATTTTCCACATCAGACCGCAAGAAAATCGTCTTGATCTTCTCCCAAATCTCAGGCGCGTAAAATCCCTGCAGATTATCCTGTATCTCGACCAGCTTTCGACGCAATGCGTCGGAAATGCATCCATATCCATGAGAATAGGTCAGTGCAATCTGGATCGCGTCTTTGTAATGAGTTTTGGATAATTGGGAGATCAGGCTGTCGACAGAAGTTAAATGCGCATATGATTCCAATGTTTCATATGAGAAAAAATTGGAGATGCGTGCGCGGAGCCGAGTGTTTCCATAATCATACAAGGCCATTGTTTAACTGGAAGTAATTTTTTCCTCAAAATACACTGATAGATCCTGCTGGACTTGCGGCAGCGCACGTTCAAAACGGGACTCAAATGTGTTGAGCACCCTCACCATCCCATCATCCGATTCAACCTCACAACCACCGCTACAGTGAATATCACACTGCACCAAAACACGGTCTTTGAAAGGGATCTCAATCGAATCAAGCGCGCTTTCATCCCGCTTGTCCACATGTAATATCATCTTCTGCTCTCTCACCAGCGACGGGAGAATAGCATGGATTGCATCATGGATCAAAACACCCAAAATGGATGGGTATTCCGCCTTCGTGCGAATTGTGTCCATATCCACTCTTGCTTTTTCCAACACCATCAATATGAGCTGTTGTCTGGCATTTGCATGCATTTGCAGGGCCTGCATAGCCGCTCGCTGGGAAATTACTGCCTGTGTCCGATTTAGCCTCACATGCGCATCCTTTAAGATGCGGTCTTTCTGCTTGTCCGCTTCCGCCTCTGCTGCATTTCGAATTGACCTGACCTGCGCTTCCGCTTTGCTTTCAATCGAGGCTATTTCTTGCTCACCAGCAGTAACGATGCCATTAATAATGGCTTGAATATCCACTTACTTTATCCAATCAACATAATGGCTGCAACCGCAAAACCAAGGATGACCAGGGTTTCTGGGATGGCAACGAGAATAATGATTGAGCCAACCAATTCCGGCTTTTCAGCAAGAGCACCCACACCCGCTGATCCGATGGCGCGCTGTGCCATCGATGTAGCCAGGGCAGTTACCCCAATTGAGAAAGCTGCTGCTACTGCAATAATCGCATTTTCCATTTTTACTTTTTCTCCTTCATATTTTTGAATTAATTAACACGTTTCTTAAAAGGCAGGAATGGTGATTGCCCACCCTGAAAAAATCGCTGAAAGAACTCAACATACTGTAAACGTAAACTCTGGATTGTTGGACTGAGAATCCCCATAGCAATATTTAATGTGTGGATCAATACCGCAATCAGCAATCCGAGCAGAAGGGAAGGGATTGTACCGCCCAGTTCATTTGCGACTTCCGCCAGGAAAACAGATGCCAACCCAAGCGCTGCAATACGTAAATAAGACAGAATGCTCCCAAGCAGTCCAACAAATTCAATCGGTCCAAGAAAAATACCGGATGTTCCCATGGAAACTGATAGAAGGACTAATCCCACAGCCAGTGTTACCCATCCGGCTAATCTGAATCCGCCCGGCAAAGCACTGGTCATTCCTCCCACCAGGAACAACAATCCGACAACACCGACGAACATGCCAATCCGTTCCAAGAAGTGGCTTTTGCTCTTGTTTATGAACGCATTCCAGGCACCGATCAATAGCCCAAAAAGGATATGCCCCACCCCAACCGAAACAGTCATGATAAGAAGTGGGAATATACTGGTTGAGGCAGACCGGCTGATCCACAATGGAGGGATGCCGATAAGTTCACCAAGCGAACCGAAATATTCGCCGAACAATACGCCAAAGAAAATTGTCCAGATCGCACCAAATTTTAGAAATTTTAAAATGTCTGAAAGCAGGCCTTCCTTTGCCCTTTTTCCGCCAATTATTGCCAAAAGCAGCATAACAATTCCATACCCCACATCTCCTGCCATCATGCCAAAAAATATGGGCATAAAAACCGAGACTAGTGTGCTCGGATCAATATCGCTGTAATTTGGCGTTGCCCGCATTTTCACAAAATGCTCGAAGGGTTCAACCAGGCTGGCATTTTTCGTTTTTACCGGAATCCTGCCGCGCATTTCTGCTGGTATATCGATCTTCCTGACAGTAATATTCTCTCGAAAATTTGAGGTGATCAGCTCTTCAAGACTGAGGTAATCTTCATCCGGGATCCAACCAAAAATCGTAAAAGTGTAATCGGTTTCACCGGACTTGAGGAATGTTTCAAGTTCGTCAATCCTATCTCTACAAATCAGTTGCCAAAACTGCAATTTTGGCAGCCATTCCTCAGCCATCCGCTGTAAACGCATATCAATCTGGTCCAACTCTTCATGGTCCAGGCGGACTCTATCCTCGATATGGTCCAACGCCTCCTCTGTTGAGAGATACGCATATTCCTCTGGAAGGATGAGCTCTGTAACCCTTTCATTTTTCATAAACCCTTCCACCTGTGAAACAAGTTCCAATGGAAATATTCCGATCACAGCGTTAGTCTCATCTCCCACCCGGGCTGTTATCATTTCAAATTTTCCATTGGTGAGGAGTTTAAGTTGGTTCGCCAGCAACGTCATTGTGAACGTTTGTGAGGAATGGATCAGCGCGCGAATGGTTGCATTGCCTGAGTTCTTTGTATCTTCAGGAATAAATGGGGTGATGATTTTCAACATTTCCATATACTTGGAAAAGGTGATCAATTCATCCTGCAGTGTTTTTTTCCTGTTATTGAGGTATTGGATCTGGCTGGTGATATCAACAACATTTTCTGTGATCTGATAACTGCTGATGTCTCCCGCAACGATCTCAGGTTTTCCTTTCCCCTTAATGATCTTTGAGAAGGTTTCAATCAATCCACTGATATTTGCAATCCGCAGGTCCATCTCTTCCCTTTCTGTCCGCATCTTTTCAGTGGGAGAAAATGGCTGGATCATCAAATCCGGCACTTCACGGATGTCATCGATTTGCATCTTTCCAAATCGATGCAGGGTGCTGATGGCCTTATCCAGGTATTTTTTTAATCCAATAATCTCAACACGTGACATTTCAACGATCATTTTGATCCATCCTCACTGTCCAAAACAACCCGGATTACTTCTTCGGCTGCGCTCGCTATAAATTGCTTGCCAGTCTCAAAAAAAAAGGCGCTTGCCTGTTCAGCCTTATTGATTTCCTTCTGTGCTTTTTTGTTCGCCGTCTCAATTCCTTCAGACAGCCGCTGCTCACGAGTCGCACGCGCCATATCGATAATTTTTTCTTTGAGGCCGATCACTTCGTCACGTGCAGCAATGACCAATTTTTCAGATTTTTCTTTTGCTTCGGAGATGCGCTGAGCTAGCTGTATTTCCGCCTTTAGGATTCTTTCTAGAGATTTCTGGGGGGATTCAGTATCTATTATTTGATCGTTCTTTTTTTTCATCTTATATACTCGCAAGACTTTTTATAGTAATCCTCTTCACGTAAATAGTCAATGTATACAAGGGGAATTACATTTTCATCTTCATTAAACTAAAACACAATTTGATATTATTATTTTACAAATAATCGATACGGAGAAATTACATGAACACTTATGATGTTATCGTGATCGGAGCCGGACCAGGCGGGTATGTTGCTGCGATTCGCGCCTCACAAAATGGATCAAAAACAGCGATTGTCGATAAGCAATGGCTGGGTGGTGTTTGCCTGAATATTGGCTGTATCCCCTCAAAATCATTATTGAAAAATGCGGACCTTGCTTATACGCTTCGCAACCGTTCGCAGGAATTTGGCATATCTTTTGACAATCTTGAACTGGATTATGGATCAGCAGTTAAAAGAAGCCGTGGTGTATCCCAGCGGTTGACCAAAGGTGTTGGTTTCCTGATGAAGAAGAACAACATCGATGTTTATATGGGGGAAGCAACGCTCAAAGCGAAGGATCAGGTCGCAGTCAAAATGGAAGACACCAGCGAGCAGATATTAACAGCAACAAACATCATCATTGCCACCGGCGCGCACTCATTTACACCCACCGCCTGGGGATTGGACGGAGAGAAGGTGCTTTCGTATACAGAAGCAATCCTGCAGGAAAAACTCCCGGCTTCCGTTGTCATCATTGGCGCAGGCGCTATTGGCGCAGAATTCTCCACAATATGGAATGCGTATGGCACACAAGTCCACCTGGTGGAAATGCTGCCCAATATTCTTCCGCTTGAGGATCCAGAAGTCAGCAAAGAACTTGAGAAATCCTTCAAAAAAGCAGGGATCAATGTGCTTGCTGGCTATAAAGTTGAGTCGGTTGAAAAAACCGGCTCTGGTGTGAAAGTAACAGTGTCCACCAGCGATGGACAGACTGTGATCGAAGCCGAACAAGCGCTGGTTGCGATTGGCTTCCGTCCAAATTCTGCAGGGCTTGGCCTGGAAGAAACCGGTGTCAGGTTGGATGAAAAAGGCAATGTGATTGTCGATGAGACCATGGCGACCAGCGTTCCTGGAATCTGGGCTGTTGGTGATGTGACCGGCAAACTCCTGCTCGCCCATGTTGCCTCTAAGCAAGCGATTTTATGCGCGGATGCCATCGCCGGAAAAGAAATTCACCCGATTGATTATAAAATGGTCCCCAGTGCTACCTACTGCCATCCACAGGTCGCTTCCTTTGGTATGACTGAGGATGAAGCTCGCGAATCCGGATACGAAGTAAAGGTCGGTAAATTCCTTTTCAGGCCCAACGGAAAAGCGCTTGGTATGGCAGAACCCGATGGATTTGCCAAGATCGTGGTTGATGCGAAATACGGCGAGATTCTGGGCGCTTCGTTGATCGGTCCGGAGGTGTCCGAATTGTTGCCTGAGCTGACCTTAGCGCAAAAGATGGAAATGACAGCAGAAGAAATTGCCAACAATATCCACGCCCATCCAACCCTCAGCGAGGTTCTAATGGAAGCAGCCGAAGCGGTGATAGGGACGCCAATCCATATGTAATTTAAATCGCTCACGATCATTAAGGCGTGGTTATCCGCGCCTTTTTTGGTTAAACATCGCTGTGCTATAATCGCTGCGGAAAAGGACATTTATGTTAAAAAATCTTGCCAATGCCATTGGTGGTAACCCCCAGAAACGAGAGTTCGATCGTCTACGCGGTCTGGTGGACCAGATCAATCAGAAAGAACCTGATTATGAGAAACTTGATAATACTGCGCTGCGCGGACTCACCACAGATTTTAAATCCCGCCTTATGCTCGGAGAATCACTTGATGACATTCTGGTTGAAGCATTTGCTGCGGTTAGAGAGGCAAGCAAACGCACCATAGGTCTTCGCCATTTTAATATTCAACTGATCGGTGGAATTACGATGCACGAGGGGACTATCGCGGAAATGCGGACTGGTGAGGGAAAAACACTGGTTGCCACACTTCCACTATATCTCAATGCATTGGCGGGCAAAGGCGCTCACCTGGTAACTGTAAATGATTACCTTGCACGCCGCGACGCGCGCTGGATGGCTCCAATTTATCATTTCCTGGGATTATCTGTCGGTGTCTTGCAATCCCGCAGAGAGGATGAGGGCGGCGTGATGGGGTATATCGTGGACCTGGATGCCCGCTCGATCAAAGAAGAGGATGACCAGCTCCGACCCGGGTTCAGGCATCAAGCGTATGCAGCTGACATTACCTATGGTACCAACAATGAATTCGGTTTTGACTACCTGCGCGACAACCTCATCACTGATATCAAAAACCGCGTCCAACGCGGGCATCATTATGCCATCATAGACGAAGTTGATAATATCCTGATCGATGAAGCGCGTACCCCATTGATCATTTCCGGGCCTGCATCTGAGGATGTCGAATGGTACAGCAAAATGGCAGCAATCGTCAAACAGCTTGATCCAGAAGATTATGATTTTGATGAAAAAGACCGCAGCATCGCGCTGACCGAAATTGGCGAGATCCACGTGGAGGAACTGCTGCAAATTCCGCTCCGCGATCCCGACCGCCCGGAAGATATCACGCCAGAACAGGCAAGATTGCTTGGCTATCTGGAACAGGCATTGCGCGCTGAACTCCTTTACAAGAAGAACAAAGATTACATCGTGCAGAATGGTGAAGTGGTCATCGTTGATGAATTCACCGGGCGGCTGATGGCTGGCAGGCGCTGGTCAGAAGGTTTGCATCAGGCAGTGGAAGCAAAAGAAGGGGTCGAAGTTAAACCAGAAAACATCACCCACGCCACCATCACCTTGCAAAATTACTTCCGAAAATATGAAAAACTTGCGGGCATGACCGGTACAGCGTTGACAGAAGCGGAGGAATTCTCCACAATTTACGATCTGGATGTGCTGGAGATCCCAACCAATCTTGATTTCGAGTCTAACCAGCCCGACGCAAATCTGGTCACACTCAAAACAAAAGATGACCATGGATACACATATACCTATTACGCAGAAAAAGATGATCCCCAACAACATGCTGTCTTTTGGAAGAGGAAGGATTATCCTGATCTCGTATACCGCACAGAAGAGGGAAAATTGCAGGCGATCTGCCTGGAATTGATCAAAGTTTACATCCAGGGCCGGCCACAGCTGGTCGGCACTACCTCGATAGACCATTCGGAACGCCTATCAGACCGTCTGCACGCAGACCAGATCCGCCGTCTTCTGTCCATTAACCTGATCCGTCAGAAGTGGATGAGAAATAACGGGATCAATTTCATTGAGCGGGTTGTTCCTGAGCTCGCTCCGCTTAACGCCCCTTTGCCAGAGATCAATGCAGGCAGCCTGCATCAATACGCGAAAAAACTTGGTTTGGATTCCATCCAACTAGAAGATGAAAACAATCTCAATACACTGCTTGAATTATTAGATCTCGAGATATCGCAACAAAACCGCGACCGATTAACCTCCATCATCAACGGAGGAATTCGCCATCAGGTGCTAAACGCGCTTAAACATGATCAAGAATCACAGATCATTGAAAGCGCAGGGGCATACCAGGCGGTAACAATTGCTACAAATATGGCAGGCCGCGGTGTAGACATCAAATTGGGCGGAGAGATCAAGGAAACAGTGCTCTCGGACGTTCGGCATATTCTCACGCGCGCTGATATCGATCCATATGGCATGACAAATCGCGAAATGGCAGAAAAGCTTGAAAAGCTTTCAATAGGGCTTTCTGAATCAGAAAATGATTCGGTTACCGTGTTTAGGAAATTTTTGGAGAACATGGCTAAAGTTCGCCTGGCAGGCGGATTGCATGTGATTGGTTCAGAACGCCATGAGGCAAGGCGCATTGACAACCAGCTGCGGGGGCGCTCCGGCCGGCAGGGAGATCCTGGTTCTTCCCGCTTTTACCTTTCCCTGGAAGATGATCTGATGCGCATGTTTGGCGGTGAACGCGCCGAGAAAATGATGAGCATGTTTAACCTGGACCCTTCTCTGCCAATCGAAAGCAAGATGATCGGGCGCCTGGTGGAGCAGGCACAGGAACGGGTGGAAGGATACAACTTTGATATCCGAAAACACTTGTTGGATTATGATGACGTGCTCAATGACCAGCGTGAAAAGATCTACACCGAACGCGACCAGGTCCTGGTAAAGGAAAACCTGAATCAGGACGTTTGGGGCATGCTCGAAAACGAGGTGGGGCAGCGCGTCCTCGCCCTCCAGGATGATCCTGATGGCAATTGGAAATTACTCGCATTTTTTGACGAGATGCAACCCACCATTTTTTACCAGGATCAAGACATCCGTTTGTATTCATTCACCATGCAATTATTAAAAGAATACATAGCCGAAAGAATAACAAACCTCTCAGACACTAACGCCATACGCGACCAGTTGATTACGACTGCGGAAGAGACTCTCATCGCACAAAAAGAACACCTGATCGGACAAACACAGGATTTTATCCAGCGCACAATAGACACATTTGAAACCCAGCGCGCTGAACGGATCGAAATGTTGGATATGTTCTTCGATACATTAACCGATGTCGACAACCAACCAATGAACGAGATCAATACACAGTTGCAGAAATTCGTTCATTTGAAAATCACCCTGAACCGTGACCAGGTCAGCCAGGTCATGGATGGCAATCAACCAACACAAAATGCAATCAGAGAGCTTGTCTCCAACCAGCTGAAACAAATTTTCCTTTCACGCATTCTTTTGACCCTCGAGCAGCGAATCGGCCAGAAATTTGGTGGCGATCCTGATGAATTAATGGCTCTCACATGGGATGAAATTGCACAAAAGATTTCCGCGAGCATCGATGAACGCTTTAGCCAGTATGCTGATCTTCAAAACCAACCCAATCACCCCATTATTCAGAATATCGATCATATCCTGAAGCGCCAGCGTGATGATGATCCGGGAGTTCTTGATGTGGGCGCAGTATTGACTGAGATTGCATTTGGAACACAGGTCGCATTCAACCAGGAAACCCATCAGCGCATGCTGCGGCGTGTCAACGTTCTGAATTATGTATTCTTCGTGGCAAAGAATTGTATGCCTGACGATCCAAATATTTTGACACGGAAGATCCTAACCCACCTCAAAGATGCCCAGGGGGAACTGCGTCTAGTATGGGGAAAAATGGAAATGCAACGCATTGCCCAGAGCAACTTACAATTCAGCCAGCTTACTGATGATTATCGGGCAGAGATAGAATCCGCACTGGACGAGGAAAACAGGAAAACCCTGCGCGATCAAGACTTGTCTGCATTATCTCGAGGCGCATATCAAGACATCATTGACGCATTCGGGTTGAAAGTGCAGCAGATCATTTACCGTCATATTCTTTTACAATCCATCACCGAGCTTTGGATGGAACATCTGACCCGAATGGAAGCATTACGCGTATCAATCCGCATGGAAGCTTACGCCCAACGTGATCCCCTGGTCCAATACAAGAGTTTTTCAACTGATGCATTCCGGGAACTGCTGGCCAATATTCGCCTGTCGGTTGTCAGCAAGATGTTCAGGATGCAACCCGCAAAACCCAGTCAATTATCGCTGGACAAGCCATCTCAATCAGTGAAAGATAAAAATGAGGGGAAAAGCGGGCAAAACCAACAAAAGACCCGTAAAAGGCATAAGAAAAAGCGTTAGACACTACTTTTTCTTGATAAATTTGCGTTAACCAACTGGCTAAGGGTTGTCAATCAACCCTTAAGCACGTATAATCACTGGACTATCTTATTACTGTATTGGAGCATTTAATTATATGAACGAAATCAATGGGAATCACGTAACGGAGGGAAATAAAGAAGGCGATAACTACAAAGATATGGCTTCTTTATTAGCTGAGGAGGGTTTGGGTTTAGACCTGCCAAAAGCTGGAGAAATAAAAACGGGGAGAATTGCATCCATTTCACCTGGCCAGATCATGGTTGGTATTGGAGCAAAATCAGAAGGCATTATCAGAGGACAAGAATTTGAAATGATCCCACCGGATGTGCTTGCCTCGTTTTCTGTTGGACAGGATATTCCGGTCTTCATCATCACCCCGGAAGATCACCACGGGAACTTACTTCTTTCTTATGTCCGCGCGATGGAAGCGGAAACATGGGAAAACGCACAACAGCTAATGGACGACAAAGAATCGTTCACGGGTATCGTAGAAGGCTACAATCGCGGTGGACTCTTGGTCAATTTTAATGGGCTCAATGGCTTTATCCCAGGCTCTCAATTGAGCTTCACCCGCCGCTCAGACGTCAGCGGTATCACACCTGAAGAACGGTTTAATGAATTTATCGGTGAAGAGATCGAATTACGTGTGATCGAGGTCGATCAGGAACGAAGACGTCTTATTTTCTCCGAGCGCGCAGCAGTCCATGAATCACGCGATTCAATCCGTGACAAGGTTATCGAAAAAGTAGATGTCGGTGATGTTCGCACCGGCCGTGTGACCAGTCTGGCGGATTTTGGCGCATTTGTCAACATCAATGGTGCAGATGGTCTTGTTCATTTGAGTGAAATCTCATGGGACCGCATTCGCCATCCAAGCGATGTTTTGCAAGTTGGTGAGGAAGTGGAAGTTGAAGTCATCAGCATCGATGAAGTAAAACGCCACATTGGCCTCTCTATCCGGCGTTTGAAAGACGACCCCTGGCAGAATCAAATTGGCGATCTGAAGGTGGGGCAGCTCGTTAACGCAACGATTACGCGCCTTACCAAATTTGGCGCTTTCGCACAAATCACCGAAGACATTGAAGGATTGATTCATATCTCCGAGATCAGCGATGAACATATCGCCCACCCGAAAGAAGTCCTGCATGAAGGCGACCAGGTCACCCTCAGGATCATCAAGATCGAGTCAGACTCGCATCGGATTGGGCTCAGCCTGCGCCGCGTAGAATCCCTCGCGTTTGCAGATATGGACCTCAAGGAACTCGAAAAAGAACTGGAAGATTCGGATATTACCATTACATCTGATGAATCGTCTGCCAAAACAGAAGAGACTGAAGAGCCGGAAGAAACTGAACAGGAACAGCCAGAGCAAACACTGACAGAAGAACCTGAATCCGTCGAAGAATCCGAACCAGAGCTGGAAGAGACTGACGCATCCGAAACATCGGCTGAGCCAGAAGAATAACAAGGTTATCAAATAACACAGGGAAACCTCTAAACACAATTTCACGCCCGAGGGCATTTGTCAGAATTACAAATGCAAATTATGGCAAATAGAAATAACGGAAAAGAAAATAGTCGATCCGGACATTTCTTTCTACGCCGTATTCAAATCGGGCTTGCGGTTGCTGTTGGAGGTTTCTTTATTTTTATGGTGGGCGCGAAACCAGAACTTTTTCTTCTCGACCGCAGCCCAGTGATCGGTTTTATTCAGATTGCTGTGATGTTGTTTGGTTTAGGAATAATTTGCCTGGGGGGATACCATTGTTTGCTTGGCCTTTGGAAAGGGAACTGCCTCAGCATAGCCGCCGAATTAGGCGTGCGGCTGATCAGCACCGGTTACGTGATCGCGGTTTTTTCCGGACTGGCTGATATCATCGGGCTCGGCAGCCACCCCACTCCTACATTTGTCCCATATTTTGGGGAGTGGCAGGCACGCGGAATGCAAATCGGTGAAGGATTTATCGCCATTGGTATGTTGATGATGCTGCCAATCGCAGATAAACCTCTCTTTCGCAGCCAGCCGCCTACTGAAGAAAATACTCAAAGATCGTAAATTGAATAATTTCTAATAAATTCTTTCTAATTGGTATTCATTTCTACGCATAAAATCAAAAACAAAAATTAAAATCGCATGCACTATGGTTGAAGAACACATACTTGAAAACGGATTAACCGTATTAACCAATGAGATCCACCATACCCCGGTGATAAGCCACTGGATCTGGTACCGCGTGGGTTCACGGAACGAACTACCTGGTAAAACTGGCATATCCCATTGGGTGGAACATATGCAATTTAAGGGCACGCCAAAGTATCCGCTCAACGTGCTTGATGCGGAAATTTCAAAGGCGGGGGGTATGTGGAATGCCATGACATACCTTGACTGGACAACTTATTATGAAACGCTCCCGTCTGACAAAATTGGCATCGCAATTGACCTTGAAGCTGATCGGATGATTAACAGTATCTTTGATCCAAAAGAAACCGAATTGGAAAGAACAGTTGTGATTAGTGAACGCGAAGGCAATGAGAACGAACCGCTTTTCAGGCTGAGTGAATCCATACGCCGGGCTACATTCTCTCACCACCCTTACGCGCATGAAGTTATTGGGGAAATGGACGATCTCCGCTCGATGACCCGCGAAGATCTCTTTAACCATTATAGGAATTACTATTCCCCTTCTAATGCGGTCATCGCAGTCGCTGGTGATTTTTCCACCAAAGAACTGATTGAAAAAATCCAGGAAACATACGCAGCTATTCCAGCGAGGGAAGTAAAACAGCATCCGATTACTCCAGAATCACAAATCGCAAATCTATCAAACATTCAAGTAGACGGCCCTGGCGACACACTCTTTCTTGAAATTGCCTACCGCGCGCCTGCCGCTAATGATAATGACTTTATTCCTCTGATGGTATTGGACAGCCTGCTTTGCGGTCCTTCGTCCTTATCCATGGTCGGGGGCGGAAGTGTATCTAACAAGACCAGCCGGCTTTATCAAAAATTGGTCGAAAAAGACCTGGCAATGAGCGTTTCGGGTGGTCTGCAAACCACCATTGATCCCTATTTGTACTCCATTCTCCTCATCGCATCCCCTGACCAGGATACAAACCAGATCATCGCTGCTATTGATGAGGAAATTGCAAATGTGATGCAAAACGCAATCAACGATGAAGAGATAGATCGTGCAAAGAAGCAGGCGCGTGCCCTTTTTGCCTATGGCAGTGAAAGCATAACCAACCAGGCATTCTGGATGGGCTATTCTGCCATGTTTTCTCAGCCTACATGGTTTGAGAATTATTTACCTAATATTGCCGCGGTAACCAGAGAACAAATTCATCATGTTGCAAAAAAATATCTTGATCCGGGCCATCGTGTGATTGGGACTTATCAGCCAACCGGAGTACATCATGATGCATGATATGACAGCATCTTTATCACAGATCCCTGGACCAGATTCCATAGCGACATTCCAAATGGATAATGGCATCAAGGTGCTCACTTTCGAGAATAGGAACGCTGAGACAGTGTATGCGATCGGAATTCTTGCGAATGGAGGTGACCAGGACCCGCCCGCAAAAACAGGCCTGGCGCATTTCACAGCAAGTTTATTATCAAGGGGAACAGAGAAAACTCCCTTTAATACATTTCACGCAAAATTGGAAGCTGCTGGAGCAAATCTTTCATTCAGTTGCAGCAGCCGCAATACATGGTTTCGAGGAAAAGCGCTGGCTGAAGATACTGATTTGATTTTTCAGCTTGCTGCTGACGGCTTGAGAAACCCTGCCTTTAAAGACGAGTATGTCGAACGGCTGAGAAGGCAACTATTAGCGGGTTTGGCCCTGAGAGATCAAGATACTGGCGAGGTCGCTTCACTTTTGTTTGATCAATACCTGTTTCAGGAGCATCCCTACGCATTACCTGTGGATGGCTTCACCCATACCATCAAAGACATTTCCCGCAGCGACATCGTAGATTATCATCGCTCATACTATTCACCGGGGGAGTTGATCATCGTGGTATCCGGTGCAATCTCAGCGGAAGAGGTAAACAAAATTGCTGAACAATATTTTGGGGATTGGAAATCAAATGAACAAACGGTCAAGCCTAATGCGTTAATCCCTCCCGCCCCAGCGACAATCATCCGCAAGCACAAGTTCCTGGAAGGAAAAAGCCAGCTCGACCTCATCCTGGGAAGCTTTGGTCCTTCAAGAACTTCATCAGATTATCTGCCAGCAACCATCGGCAATAACATCCTCGGTCAGTTTGGATTGATGGGACGTATTGGCAGGCGTGTCCGTACGGATGCCGGTTTGGCGTATTTCGCTTCCAGCAGCATCAACGCATGGGAAGATACAGGCACATGGGATATTTCTGCAGGCGTCAATCCACAAAACACAGACAAGACAATCGCTTTGGTCAGAGAGGAAATCAAGCAGTTTATCTCAGAAAAGGTAACCGAAGAGGAACTGTCCAATACAAAATCGCACCTGACCGGACGAATGCCGATCATCCTTGAAACAAACGCGGGAATTGCGAACGCGATCCTGACCATGTACAGATTCGATCTGGGTTTTGAGTATTACCGCCAATATAAAGACCTCGTTAATGCAATCTCTTCTGAAGATATTCTGGCGACAGCCCAGAAATACCTTCATCCAGACAGGCTGCTGGTCACCAGTGCCGGGCCTGGAAAGGATTTCGCATAAGATGGAGATTTTCAGCGGGATTGATCTGGTCGAAATTGATCGTTTTCGTCAATTAAACTCCGCTATTCGCATGCGTTTTTTTAAACGTGTTTTTACTGTTGATGAATTAACCTATATTCAAGATATGGACCAGCGCGCTGCGGGTATCTTCGCGGCCAAAGAAGCATGTGCAAAAGCGCTTGGATGCGGGATTGGTCCGATCAACTGGGTAGAGATCGAGATTTCTCACACCTCCCAAAACCAACCGCAAATTTGCTTACATGGAAAAGCGAAAGAAATGGCGTTGTCAAATAATATTTCTGCTTGGTCAGTCAGCATCACCCACACAAAAAAATCAGCGGCTGCAGTTGTCATTGCCGCTGTGAATTGAAGTTTTATAAAATTCAATCCTGAGAGAACTCCAACCAGAGATGGTTTTTAATCACTTTTTCATCAGGCATTACCTTGACCTCATCCTTCGCGACAAACTCAGAAGATAATGCGTCGGGGTGAACATAACAAGCCTGTGGAGCATATCCATATTTATATTGAAAGAAATCAATCGCTTTTTCAACGGTAATCTCCAGGGTATTTTCCTTTTCAGTTACATACCAAAGCATTCCCTCATTCATTAGCAAATCCTTTCTATGGAATTATTATAGCACACCCGTTCTAATTTTACGAAAGATCTTGATTTTCCAAATGGATTTTCTGCTTTTTTTAAGGTATCCTTAATCAAATTAATCAAAACAGCAGGAGGTTCAAGTGATAAAAGAAGCTATCTATGACGCGGAACGCAGAATGAAAAGCGCCATTGAATCTTTAAAAGACGACCTTGCAGGTATTCGCACTGGCAGAGCAAACCCGGGGCTGGTTGAAAAACTATCGATCGAATATTATGGTTCACCCGTTCCGCTCATGCAATTAGCGACGATTAGCGTGCCTGAACCGCGGCAATTATTAATTAAACCATTTGACATTGGATCGATCAAAGATATCGACCGTGCCATCCAGTCCTCCGACCTGGGTCTCACTCCGATATCCGATGGCAAAGTGATCCGCTTAAACCTGCCACCCCTCACCGAAGAACGGCGGCGCGACTTGATCAAGTTTGTCAACAATCGCCTGGAAGAAGCGCGTATTGCGATACGGAATGTCCGCCGTGATACCAATAAAGACCTGCGGGAGTTCGAAGATGAGAAATTGATCTCAGAAGATGAACTGAAAGATGGTGAGGATAAGGTTCAGGAATTAACAAACAAATTCACAGAACAGATCAGCCAGATTGGTGAAGAAAAAGAGAAAGAGATCATGGAAATATAATTCCTCATGGCAGATGAAAATGGATCCTTCCAGTTCAACAAGTTGCCCAGGCACATTGCCATTATCATGGACGGTAACGGCCGCTGGGCAAAGCAACGCCACCTTCCGCGCATGGCGGGCCATCGTGCGGGTACTGAAAACCTTCGCACAATCATCAAAGCATGTGTTGAATATGGTATTCAATATCTAACAGTTTACGCATTTTCTACCGAGAATTGGAAACGGCCAGAAGATGAAGTAAGCGGATTAATGGAAATCCTTGCAGACGCGCTCGAAAAAGAACTGGATGAATTGCACAAACAGGGCGTCTGCTTGCGGCATATCGGACGCCTGGAACGGTTAGATCCGGCAATCCGTGAAAAGATCAAAGCAGCCATCATAATGACGGAGAATAATGATCGCCTGATCCTCAATATTGCCTGGAATTATGGAGGCCGTGATGAGATCCTTGCGGCTGTGCAGCGGTTAGTGCGTAACAAGATCAGTGAAGAAGAAATAACGGAAGAAACCTTTAAAAAACATCTTTTCACCTACCCATCCCCGGACCCTGACCTTGTGATCAGAACTTCTGGGGAGCATCGCACCTCCAATTTTTTATTATGGCAAAGTGCTTATTCTGAATGGTATTTCACCCCCACCCTGTGGCCTGACTTTGGCAAGGAACAATTACAGCAGGCAATCATTGAATTTGGCGAGCGCGCACGCCGCTTCGGCGGACGGATAAAAGAAGACACAGAACAACCTTATGCTGGCTAAACGCACGTGGAGCGCCATCCTCATCGCGCTGATCGGCGGATTACTGATCTATTTTGGTGGGTGGACCTACACTGTAGGCATTGCGCTGTTTCTGGCAGTGGCAAGTTGGGAATTTATCCACATGTTTTCGCACGGGATGTACCAACCCAGGCCCAGACTCCTTGCGATCGTAGTTTTCGCGATTTCAGTTCTGCGGAATTTCAATGATCCGGCTTCTTTCTCTGCCGGTTTGATCATCGCCATATTCACAATATGCGCTGTGAATATCTGGCAGTACCGGGATAAAAGCCAAAACGCAGCGGTCAACCTGGCCATTGAACTGTCTGCCATCACATTCATCGCTCTCCCCGGTTCCTTTCTTATCGGATTACGCAACCTCCCGCAGGGTTTATTCTGGACGCTTGTTTGTGTGCTGCCTACTAGCTTAGGTGATATTGGTGCTTTTCTCATTGGAATCGGGTTAGGAAAACATAAACTATCGCCCCAAATCAGCCCTAACAAAACAGTTGAAGGTTTTTTTGGTGGAATAATTTTTTCTGGATTAGCCGGTTTAATCATCGGCTTGATCTATTCCTCCTATCAACCAGGAATTTCCCCGTTTTTTACCACAATGATCAGCCTGGCGATTGGCCTGATCACACCATTTGGCGACCTTTCTAAAAGTATTATCAAACGTAACTTTTCACTTAAGGACACCGGCAATCTGATTCCCGGTCATGGCGGAATGCTGGACCGTATCGACACCATTCTATGGGCAGCCCCTATCGCCTACTTCTTGATTTATTATTTTGGATAAAAAATCGCCGCTTTGCCAGCGGCGATTTTTGTTTACTTGATTGAAAAGGTCAGGATGACCTGAGCGTTGATTGGCATTTGGCCGGACGAGATCGGAACGGATTCCGCCATCGCCCCGCCTCCCCCCATACCATACCCATAGAAATCTTGAGACGTGGTGGTGCCTGTTGAGTTGATCGAAATCAAATCACCAAGCTTAACCCCCGCAGCCTGCGCAAGTTCTTGCGCCTGCGCCATGCCTGCCTGCACCGCCAGATTTCTGGCAGAAGACTGGGCTTCGGACTTGTCATCCACATCAAAATTGATGCCGTAGATAGTATTCGCGCCGCTGCGTCCGACAGCATCCAATATACCACCCAATTTCCCAATATCCCGTACGGTGACAAAAACTGTGTTTTCTACACTGTAGTAATAATCGGTAGGCTGCCCTTGAAAATCATAATCAAACTGCTGATAAACATAAAAACCGGATGTTTGAATATCTTTCTCATCAACGCCTTCCGCAACCAGTGTATCCTTGATCTGCTGCGCCTGGGCATTATTAGAAGCAATCGCTTCTGACACGGTCTCACCCTGAGACCGCACGCCAACACTGATAGATGCAATGTCAGGAACAACAAACACCTGGCCTGTACCTGTAACAGACAGGGTTGCAGGGTTATTGCTGTTTGCAGCTATTGAAGGCGCTCCACCGGAGCAAGCCGCCAACAGCAATGCGGTCAAACTAATCAATAAAATGGTTTTCGTTACTTTTTTCATTTCTACCTCCGTATATTTCTACTATAAACGAAAATGCTGATAAAAAAGTTCCCATCTTCCCGGGAACATTTTTTATCTTGATGAGATTGTTATTACATGTTATTATATGCATGTCCTTTCAATCGATTGCCCCCCTCAATCGGTTGGAAGGGCATTTTTTATCTGTCCTTACGCGTTGCACGATAGATCACAAACCCACCAGCCGCGATCAAGAGTGCTGGCCACAAATACTGTGAGTAAGACCAGATATTCATGAAAGGAAGCGCCTGTCGAACCAGATAATAAACACCCCAGGCAATTAGGCCGACGCCAACAAAGGTGATCAGCTCGGAACTCGGCTGTCTGGCAATATCGTGTATTTCTCTCCCCATTTGATTGAAGCGTGCACCGACATCATTTATCTCAAATGATTCATCAGCATCCGCTGCCGTCCCCCGTGGAATAATGATCCACATCAGCAAATAGACCAGGACAGATAGTTCACCCAGCACGGTCCACAGGATAAAGAAGATTCGTACGAAAACCGGGTCAATGCCTAAAAAGTCCCCCAAACCAGCACAAACGCCGCCCAACACTTTTTCGGATTCATTACGATACAATTTTTTTGCCATTAATACCTCTTCATATCTTTTTTATTTATATTTCATATACGCATAAGAGAAATATTAGTTTCCTGGATTTCGGTGGTTTTTTAATTGACTTTCTCCAGCGCAGAACCTATAATGATGATTAAATGAGAAAAGAAAAATTGTTTTGCAGCTGTTTTCTGCGGAGTAGCTAACAAATTCCGTCATTATGCCTTCTGATGGCGGAGTGTGGCTATTCCGCATTGATTACCAGGTCAGAAGGTATATTTATTTAATATGGAAAAGAGAAAAAATGAAAATTGCACAAGATATTACACAATTGATCGGCAACACACCCCTGGTCCAACTGAACCAGGTGGTCGGTGATGCCCGGGCCACAATCGCCGCCAAATTGGAATATTTCAATCCCTCCCATAGTGTGAAAGACCGCGTGGGTGTCGCAATGATCAAAGCCGCGGAGAAAGACGGCTTGATTCAGCATGACACCATCATTCTGGAAGCCACCAGCGGAAACACGGGCATCGGATTGGCGTTTACTTGCGCAGCGCGAGGATATCCATGCACCATTATTATGCCTGATAAAGTATCACGAGAGCGTGTGATGTTGCTCAAAGCGTATGGAGCAAAGGTTATCCTCACACCTGGTGATCAGGGCATGCGCGCCGCGATCGACCTGGCCGAGCAAATGGCGCAGGACGATCCGCGTTATTACATTCCCCGCCAATTTGACAATCCTGCCAACCCGGATATTCACCGTAAAACAACCGCGCTGGAAATATGGAATGATACAGAAGGGAAGGTGGACGTGTTTATTGCTGGCGTTGGGACTGGCGGAACGGTGACAGGGGTCGGCGAAATCCTCAAACAAAAGAACCCGGCCATACAGGTCATCGCGGTAGAGCCGGCTGAATCTCCAGTGCTTTCAGGTGGAGAAAAAGGAAAACACACGATTCAAGGCATTGGGCCTGGTTTTATTCCATCCATTTTAAACATGAAGATCATTGATGAAATCATTCAGGTGCCTGACGATGCCGCTTACCATACCGCGCGCCGTATGGCCAGTGAAGAGGGGCTGCTGGTAGGAATTTCTTCCGGCGCAGCTGTCTGGGCTGCGATCCAGGTTGCGCAGCGCTCTGAGATGCAGGGGAAATTGATCGTTACCATTATCCCGTCATTTGGTGAACGCTACCTGAGCACTGATTTATATCGTGATCTAGAATAAATGGGAGACAAAATGTTCAAGAGGATACGAGAAGACGTCCAAAGCGTGTTCGATCGCGACCCCGCTGCGCGTAATGCGCTTGAGATCCTGATCAATTACGCCGGCCTGCATGCTGTATGGGGATACCGCATCGCTAATTGGTTCTGGCGCCATCATTTCTTTGTGATTGCCCGCATGATCTCACAGCTCACACGTTTCTTTACCGGCATTGAGATTCATCCCGGCGCAAAGATCGGCAGGCGCTTTTTTATCGATCATGGCATGGGTGTCGTGATCGGTGAAACCGCAGAGATTAAGGATGATGTCACACTTTATCATGGCGTTACCCTCGGCGGTGTCAGTCTGGAAAAAGGCAAACGCCATCCAACAATTGAAGAACGCGTCGTGATCGGCGCAGGGGCAAAGGTGCTCGGCAATATCACCATCGGCCGCTGCAGCAGGATTGGCGCAAATGCAGTCGTTGTGAACGATGTGCCATGCGATTCAGTGGTCGTCGGCATCCCCGGTCATGTGACCGGAAAGGACAGCCAATCTGAAAGATCAGAATTACTTCCTGATTTAAACCATAATAAACTGCCTGATGTGGTGGAAGACCAGTTAGCAGAATTGATGGAGCGATTGGAAAAACTGGAACAGATGGTGAAGGTTTAGCGATCGCCTAATCTTTTTTCTGCTTCCTGGCAGCTTTTTCCTTTGCCAGGTTGCCGATCACGATCAGAACAAGCCCCGCACCACTGATCAAGATCAATGTCAGCCCCATGGTTTGGTTATCAAGATTTAAGAGCCCTTGATTTACCGCTTCCGCTGTTGCGGCTGGAGTACGGATTGCTTGCGCTGTCTGGGCTGGTATCGGGGTTCGGGTAGGCGCAACCGGGGTACTCGTTTCGGTCGGTTGCGGTGTCGGTGTAAAAGCCGCCCGCACCTGCAATGTTTGACCCTCATAGATGATCGCATTTTCTTTTAGATTATTCAAGGCTAAGATCTGACTGATCGTAATGTCATACGCGATTGCGATGCTCCATAACGCTTCTCCGCTTTCGACAGTGTGAAAAACAGATCCATCCTCATTTTCTCTCGCAACGGATATTGGTGCGACCTTAGGTGTCACCGCGGTGGTAGGGATTGTCGATGCAACGCCACCGCTGGCACTTGCGCCAGAACCAAGGTCCACCCCGAATACCACAACATAATATGCAAAGCCATCGCCCATCGTAATACCTGCGCCGACTTCGACATTATTCTTATTCAAAAGAGCCGTTGTATGAACCGGCGACCGCAACCACCAGACGAGCGCATCATTGCTGGTTGACGAATCAATCCCTCCATATGCGATCTCATCCACTGTCCAACCGGGGCCAAATGCATAACCAGCATTCAACGCGCGAATGTAGTCATCCTCTCCGTTTGGCCCAACGTGCCAGTCAACCACGCTCGCAAGATCAGACCCGTATTTTTCCGCAAGATGATCGGATTGAATCTGAGCTGCAGTGTTTAAAGCGTTGTTTTCCACCAAAGCAGTTAGCCCTCGGCTGACGCGCGCTTTATTGATTTGTGAAATAAGGTCAGCTGAGGATTGCTGCGCGGAAGAAACCTGGCTGAAGGGAAAAATCAATAATAAAACCAGGGAAATGAATAGAAAAGAACGAACTGTTTTCATGCAGGAATTATAAATGATGACATCCTCGATTTCAGTTGGGCTTCAGAAGCGTGTGTATTCAAAAAATAAATCATATTTTTTATCATTTGTATAAGACAATCCGCGTTTTATTTTGCCAAACCCCAATCAGTGATCATTTGCGCACAATCATAAGCGGTCAGGTCCAGCGATAATGGCGTGATGGAAACATATTTTTTTGAAAGTGCGCCAATATCAGTCCCGTCTTCAGGAATGCCGGAAGGGGCTTCACCGCCAATCCAGTAATATGGATTTCCGTGGGGGTCTTCACGCCGCACCAGCTCATCACGGTACACACGCAATCCCTGGCGGGTAATTTTGAACCCCTTCAATTCATCCATCGAACAGTAGGGGACATTCACGTTGAGCAAAGTGTTCTTCGGTAGTTTTTTATCCCAGACTTTTTGGGCGACCAATGCACCTACTTGTGCAGCAGTGCTGTAATCAAGATCGCGGCTGTTATATTCAGGCGCATCGAGTGATACCGCAATCCCGGGTAGATTCCAGATTGATGCCTCCATCGCGGCCGTAACCGTACCAGAATAGGTGACATCATGGCCGAGATTGGCATTTGGATTGATCCCTGACACCACCATTTCAACTGGTTTTTCTAGCAATCCAAGTACGGGTAAAGCAACGCAATCCGATGGCGCTCCATCACAAGCCAGCGCATCGCTTCCATCAGCCAACGTGACCTTCTTCACCCGCAACGGACGTGAAAGCGTCTTGACATGGCCGGAGGCCGACCAGTTCCGGTCTGGCGCAACAACCGAAACATCACCCATTTTTTTTAGTTCATTCGCCAGGGCCAGCAGACCCGGAGCAAACACTCCATCATCATTGGTCACAAGAATATGCATATCAATCCTTATTATTTTATTAAATTCACTGGCTAAGTCTACCGCAATAATCAAACAATTGTGATATACTTCGTCCGCTGTTCTTTTGAACAGACTAAACACACACGCATCACATATCGTCCCTGCGTGTCACCGTAGGAAACGGCGGCTGGGGATAGCAAGTTTGGGTGCGGAGGAATAAAACGCAAAGGAGTTTACCATGAGTTTTGACGTATCTATGAAAGCCCTGCTTGAGAGCGGTGTGCATTTTGGCCATCGCACGAATAGATGGGACCCCCGGATGAAGCCATATATCTTCACAGAAAGAAATGGCATCCACATTGTTGACCTGCAGCAAACCGTTCGTTACCTGCGCACTGCCTATGATGTGGTGCGAAACACTGTCGCTGATGGCGGTACAGTGCTCTTCGTGGGCACAAAGCGCCAGGCCCAGGAAACTGTGCAATATGAAGCCGAACGATGCGGAATGCCTTACGTGATCGAGCGTTGGCTGCCGGGAACCCTTACCAACTGGATGACAATTCACCAGCGCATCATGGAATTGGAACGTCTGGAGAGGTTGCGTGATAGCGGCGAAATCGACCGCCTGGTGAAAAAAGAAGGTTTGATGATTGAACGGAAGATCAAACGCCTCCTCTTCCACCTAAACGGTATCCGTCACATGAACGGTGTTCCAGATATGATCTTCGTTGTTGATATCACCCGCGAAGATACGGCAGTACACGAAGCGAACCTGAGGAAAATTCCCGTGGTCGCGATGGTCGACACCAACTGCAACCCCAATAACATCGACTACATCATCCCCGGCAACGATGATGCCATCCGCGCGATCAAATTGATGACCTCCACCATTGCCGAAGCAGTGATTGAAGGTAAAGACATGCGCAAAGATGAAGAAATTGATCAAGAAATGATGCCCACCATCGCTGAAGGTGAAGGCGGAGAACGTATCCGTGCCCGTGTCTCCCTGGAAGAAGACATTGATGATGAGGATCTGCTCGGTGAATCCACCCTGAAAAAGATGGCTGCCGCAGCGGAAGAAGAAGCAAAAGACGGCGAGGAAGCAGACGCGGTTGCTGAGACTGCAGAAGAGCCTGAAGAGGAAAAAGAAGTAGATGTCTTTGAAACATCAATCGAGGACGATTTCTTTGATGAAGATGAAGATGATGACGATGATTTTGAAGATTAATCACCATTTATAATAAAGCATAAGGAAAAATAATGGCAGTAACAACTGAAGATATTAAAAAACTACGAGAAGCTACCGGTGCAGGTATTTTAGATTGCCGTACCGCGCTGACAGAAACGGGAAACGACTTTGACAAAGCAGTCGATTTCCTTCGGGAAAAAGGTCTGGCAGCTGCTGCCAAGCGCGCTGACCGAGAAGCCTCAGAAGGTCATGTTGAGGTTTATTCACATGGTGATGGCCGTGTTGGTGTGATGGTTGAAGTCAATTGCGAAACGGATTTTGTCGGACGATCAGAAGAATTCCGTAAACTGACCCACGAGATCGCGTTGCAGATCGCTGCTGCTTCACCGCTCTATATCACCGAGGCAGATATCCCTGAACATGTGCTCAAACACGAAGAGGGAATTGCTGCTGCCCGTGCAAAAGAGGAAGGTAAACCCGAGAATATCATTCCAAAGATCGTGGAAGGATATATGAAGAAATTTAAAGACGAGACCGTCCTTTTGCGCCAGGCATATATCCGAAATGATTCCCTGACCATTCAAGACCTGATCAATGACAATGTTTCTTCCATGGGTGAGAATATTCTTATCCGCCGCTTCGCGCGATTCGCATTAGGTGAAGCGAGTGAAAAAGAAGCCGAAAACCAGGTCGAATAATTAAGAAACCAAAAAGCCAACCAAAAGGTTGGCTTTTTTTTAGAAAGGAGGATCATGTCAAAACCAATTTATGAACTGATCATGCTCAAATTAAGCGGAGAAGCGTTAGCTGGCCCGGAAGGTTTCGGCATCAATGCCCAGCGTGCTCACGAGATCGCCCAGCGGGTAAAAAATGTACATGACATGGGAGTGGGTGTGGGGATTGTCATTGGAGCTGGTAATCTGTGGCGCGGAAAAATTGGCCTTGAAATGGGCATGGACCAATCGACTGCGGATTATATGGGTATGCTGGGAACCGTTATGAACGCACTCGCGCTGATGGACGCCCTTGAGAAACTCAATGTTGAAACACGTGTCCAATCAGCAATCGATATGCGCGCGGTTGCAGAGCCATACATCCGCCGCAGAGCAATCCGTCATCTTGAAAAAGGGCGCGTGGTCATTTTCGGTGGAGGTACAGGCAACCCATTCTTCTCTACCGACACTGCCGCTGCGTTGCGGGCAACTGAGATTGGGGCAGATGTATTGATCAAGGCAACCAAAGTGGATGGCGTGTATGACAGCGATCCCAACTCCAATCCAAACGCTAAGCGATTCGAGAGGATTTCCTACATTGAAGCGCTCAGCCTGCGCCTGGCTGTGATGGACAGCACTGCTATCTCGTTATGCATGGAAAACAAAATGCCGATCCTGGTGTTAAATCTGTGGGATGATGATGCGCTGCCAAAAGCAATTGAGGGAGAAAGGATTGGCACGCTCGTAGCCAATTAATAACAGTTCCGCAAAAGACTTAACATGAACAAAAATAATAAATGAAAATTCAGGTTTTCGGAAACCGCTCTTTGAGCGGTTTTTTTTATGACCTGCCGAGTTTGCGTTATTAAACAAAAAATCTTGACATTCATGCCAAATAAGGCATAATTGGTGAAAATCATCGCGATGACGAAGGAAAGTAATCCGGCGAAAACCGACAGGGAAGCAGGGGCCCAGACTGAAACCCCCGCCCGTGTTAAACCCGGCAGAAGTTCCCTTCTGAGCTGAACGAGTGAATGCATATGCTAGTAGTTTGTTCCGCCCGCGCAGCGTTAAAGGCGCAACCAATCACTTCTTGCCGAAGTTGTTGGACTGAGAGGGCTGCATGTAGCCAAGCAGGGTGGTACCACGGTTTTCCCCGTCCCATGCGGACGGGTTTATATTTTTAAATAAGAAAAGTATCTGTAAAAAGGAGTTAGGATGGCAGAAAAACCAGGATTGATCCAGGAACTGGAGCACCTGCAAAAGAAAGCAGAAGAAGAATTAAAGAATATTGCGGAAGCGGCAGCGCTGCAGGCATGGAAAACGCAATATCTCAGCCGCTCATCAGATGTGATGGCATTTTTCAAGCGCCTGCCCGAAGCGCCAACGGAAGACCGGCCGATGATCGGACAATTTGCCAACCAGGTTAAAAATGTGCTGGAGTCTGCATATGCGGAGAAAGAAGAGCTGATTAAAACGGCACAGTTATCTGCCGCATTGCAGAATGAGAAACTGGATGTCACCCTCCCCGGGAGAAAGCCAACCCGCGGCCGACTGCATATCCAAACCAGGGTCCTGCGTGAGATTCTCAATATTTTTTCGGAAATGGGGTTTCAGGTTTACCGCTCACCCGAAGTGGAAAGCGACGAATTTAACTTTGAGCTATTAAACATTCCTGCCCATCATCCCGCACGTGACTTGTGGGATACGTTTTACACAACAAACCCGAACGTGATCATGCGCACGCACACCTCACCCGGACAGGTACGGGCGATGCGCGAATTTGCACCCGAGCCGATTCGCGTTGCACTTCCCGGAATGTGCTACCGTTATGAACAAATTGATGCAAGCCATGAGATCCAATTCAATCAGGTTGAATTGCTGGCAGTTGGGAAGAACATTACCTTTGCGGACATGAAGGGCACACTGGAAGAATTTGCCCGCCGGATGTATGGCTCCCAGGTACGAACGCGCCTGCGCCCATCTTATTTTCCATTTGTCGAGCCGGGTGCCGAGATGGATGTGGAGTGTTTCGTTTGCGGTGGCTCAGGATGCTCAGTATGCGGAAACAAGGGCTGGTTGGAGATTCTAGGGTGCGGGATGGTTCATCCGGTCGTGCTGCGTAACGGTGGGTATGACCCTGAGGTCTACTCCGGATTTGCGGCGGGACTGGGACCTGAGCGCATTTCTATGCTGCGTTACCGTATTGATGATATTCGAAACTTCTGGGGAAATGACGTTCGTTTCCTTGAACAATTTTAAAGTAGGAGTGAAACAAGATGAACCTGGTATTATCCTGGCTGAAAGATTATGTTGATATAGATTTGTCAATCCCTGAGCTGGCACACGCGCTTACCATGCTGGGCCTGGAAGTTGAAAATGTCCGCCTGGTGGGTTTGCCTGAACCAGAAGGTGATACGACCGGTGTTACTTTTCATGGTCTGCCATGGCACAAAGAAAAATTTGTTGTCGCGCAGGTGGACGAGGTCATGCCGCATCCCGATGCCGATCGTCTGGTGCTGTGTAAGCTGTTTGACGGGAATGAGCACCTGATTGTCCTCACCGGTGCGCCTAATCTTTACCCATTCAAAGGGAAAGGACAACTGGAACAGCCGCTGAAAGTTGCCTATGCCCGCGAAGGGTCCGAATTATATGATGGCCACAAACCTGGCAAGGTGCTCACGAAATTAAAACGGATGAAGATCCGTGGCGTCGAATCCTTCTCCATGATCTGTTCCGAGAAAGAACTTGGTATCTCTGAGGAGCATGAAGGTGTCATCATTCTGGATGATGATGCGCCAGTTGGCATTCCGCTGGCAGATTATATGGGTGATGCTGTATTTGAGGTCGCTATTCTGCCGAATATGGTGCACTGTGCCAATGTGATCGGTGTTGCCCGCGAAGTGGCTGCTTATACCAATAAGAAATTTAAATTCCCTGAACTAAAACCACCGACCGGCAGCGAGCCAATTAAGGGTAAGGTATCCGTTGAGATCACAAACCCGGATCTGAATCCGCGTTTCATCGTTGGAATGCTGAAAAATGTGACAGCAAAACCCAGCCCTTACTGGGTACAATACCGTTTACGCCTGGCCGGGATGCGACCAATTAACGCAATTGTTGACGCGACCAATTATGTCATGATGGATGCCGGTCAGCCGCTGCACGCCTTTGATTATGATGTGCTGGTGAAACGCGCGGAAGGAAAACAGCCTGCGATCATCACCCGAACTCCAAATAAGAACGAGAAACTAACTACGCTGGATGAGGTGGAACGAAAATTGGATTCTTATAATGAATTGGTCTGCGATAGCGCCGGTGCTCTGTCCATTGCGGGTGTGATGGGTGGGCTGGAAAGTGAAGTAACCACCGAAACGACCAATGTTCTCCTTGAAAGCGCAAACTGGAACTTCATCAATATCCGCCAAACAATCGCTTCCCAGCGCATGAACACGGAGGCCTCTTACCGCAACTCCCGCAACCTGCACCCCGAAATCGCCAGAGTGGGCATCATCCTCGGGTTGCAGCGCATGGCAGAATGGGGCGGTGGTGAAAGCGCTGCGGGATTGCTTGATATCTATCCGCGCGAATACACCAGCCCTACTATCGTGATCAGCGCAGATGACACACAACGTATGCTCGGTATTGATATTGATACACACAAAATCGCTGATTTACTGACACGTCTTGAATTTGAATGTGAGATCAAAGATGATGTCGTCCTGGCGAAAGCGCCAAACTATCGCACTGACATTGCTGAAGGCGTAATCGGTAAAGCGGATGTGATCGAAGAGATTGCCCGTCTGTATGGGTATGATCGCATCCCTTCAACCCGCCTGCAGGCAGAGCTGCCCCCGCAGCGGGCTAATGCAGCAGAAGATCGCGACCGTACGATCCAGAACCTGCTGGTGAGCATTGGGCTGCAGGAAGTCATCTCATACCGGCTCACCAATCCGGATGCTGAGGCGCGGCTTTACCCGCCACAAAGCAAACCTGAAACGCCGCGGTACGTGGAACTGAAGAACCCGATTGCCGTAGAAAAGCGTGTGTTGCGCCGCAGCTTGCTGTCCAGCGTCCTGGAAGCGCTGGAACACAATATCAGGCTGCGCGAACGCCTGCAGCTGTTCGAGGTAGGACCGGTTTTTGTTCCCGACGATTCACAGGAGCTTCCGCATGAACCCGCGCGCCTGGCTATTGCCATTTCCGGAAAACGCTACCCATCCGCCTGGGATGTTAAAACAGAACAGGAATATGATTTCTATGACATGAAAGGAATTATGGAATCCATTCTAAAAGGTTTGCAAATTGATACCTATACGATCATGGCCACTGAAGTTCCTACCTTCCATCCGGGTAAATGCGCGCTGCTGTCAATCAGCGGGGACCCAATCGGCGTTTTCGGTGTGTTACACCCCCAGGTTAAAGAAAATTATGCGTTTCTTGGGGCGGATGTCATCGCTGCTGATGTGGATTTAGACAAGCTTGTTGCCCATGCATCGCAAAACTTCAAATCAGAAACACTGGTCGCATTCCCACCCGTTATAGAAGACCTGGCAATGATCGTTCCTGAAGCCACACTTTCAGTTGATATCGAAGCAGTAATTAGAAATCAGGGTGGCTTCCTGCTCAAACAGGTAGAACTATTTGATATCTTTCGCGCGGACCAGATCGGCACTGGCATGAAGAGCATGGCCTATCGCCTGACATATCAAGCGCCAAATCGTACACTCACCGACAAAGATGTTGGCAAACTGCGAGAACGTATCATCCAGCAACTAGAAAAAGAATTAGGCGCAAAGGTCAGAAAAGCACAATAAAGACTTTTTAAACTGAAAAGAGGTGGTGGTGGGATCTGCCACCTCTTGTTATTTTCAGCCTATATAATTAGCACAGGAATTTGTAATTTATTTTATTCTTTACTATAGAAAAGGAACCCGGTATGCATCGATCAAAGTTTCTGAATTATTTTATGTTTGGCGCACTTTATTTCACCCAGGGCACCGTTCTGGCATATTTCCTCAGCATCAATGCGCTCTATTTCATTGAAAACGGCCTGACCGGGATGAATCTGGGTATCTTTGGCACAATTGCAATGATTCCCTTCGTAATCAAGATTTTCTATGGTATGCTCAGTGATCGGGTGTCACTATTTGGCATGGGGCACCGCAAACCCTATATTCTGATCGGATTGGCGATCCAGATCGCCTGCCTAGCTGTGGTGCCCTTCATCAATCTATCCCAGCAATTCTGGTTATTTGTGGGCATCGCGTTCTTGCTCCAAATGGGCATGGCTCTATATGACACCTGCACTGATGGCTTGGCGCTGGACACCATCCCCAAAAATGAGGAAGGTACGATCCAGGCAATCATGGTCGGCGGGCGCGCATTAGGGCTTGTCCTGACTGCGCCGCTGGTCGGCTTGCTGGCTGAATATGTCGGATGGTCCTGGGTGTTCTGGGTTCTATCAATCACCACCCTTATACCAATCCCGTTTGTGCTTACGATTAAAGAAAGTGCGCGCGCCGTAGAAAAAGAATTCCGCTGGGATGCTTTCAAAGCCTTCAGGAATAAATACGTGATCGCCATCGCGCTGGTTGGATTTTTATTTTTCATGGTGTACGCAGGCGTGAATGCGGTGGTCAACCTGTCTTTGGAAATACGATTTCCGGGTTCTTTCAACAAGGCCATCGCCGGGTTAGTGTCCGCAGTACTGGGAACTGGCATCATTGCCGGCGGTATTTTTGGCGGCCGTGTGCTGGATTCGCTTGGTAAGAAGAAAGCGATCTGGGCTGCTCTGTTGACCTCACTCACCGCAAATATTGCCCTGGCCATCATTCCCAGCGCAGATTGGGCCTGGATTGTCGTGTTTATCCTCGGTCTTTCCTTTGGTGTGCAACAGACAATTATTTTTGCCCTGTCAATGAACGCGACTGATGCGCGTATTGCCGCATCCATGTACTCCATCTTAATGGCTGTCACCAATGTCGCCCAGGGGGTAGGGATGTTCATCACCGGCGCGCTTTCAGACCTGACCGGCTTCATGCTGCTGTTCATTGTGATGGGAGCGATTAACCTGATGGCAATTCCCTTCATATCCACCATTGAGAAAGGGAAAATTCAAGCAGCTAATTAAATACCTTAACGATGTCTGTTTTTAGTCAAAAACACTGGCTTTGCTTCTATTACGGATGGTCAGGTTAAGGATTGATTAAGAGAACAATAACCATCTTGACTGCCACCTCTTTAAGGGATAGAATCACGTGCTTGTGAAAATCAGCAAATAAAACCATGAAATCATATCAATGTGACCATTATTATCACCTGAAGAATCAACTTCCTATAAAGGATGATCCTGAAGGATTTCCCCACCAACATATGAGGGCTTGTTTTTACGTGCAATAAGTTAACTAGGATCGAAATATGAAGCCGCAACTTATTGCGGCTTCTTTTTGTTTACAAGAGGAGAAGGAAAAATGGATTTTATTTTCAGCAATATTTGGATCACCGTCATTATCGGTGTCGTCTCATTGGCCATATTGGTTTATAGCGCTGATCTCGCTGTTAATAAACTGACAGGGTTAGCGGGTTACTTCCGGCTATCCACGACTTTTGTTGGCGTAACCGTCGTTTCATTGGCTACCAGCATTCCCGAGATCGTCTCTCACTATACTGCATCGGTAGGCATCCTGGGCGGACTCCTCGACTACAAAATCAGTTCTGCCATCGTTTTGGGCGCGAATATTGGCTCAGATGTCATTCAGCAGACACTCATTATGGCGATTGTGATCTTTATTGCTGGAAGGTTGCAATTTAAACGTTATTTCCTGTGGAAAAGCATGGGACCAATGATTCTCAGTACGATCATGTGCATCGCTCTCGGCCTGGATGGCACCTACTCAAGGATTGATGGCATGATTTTATTCGGATCTTTCTTGCTTTACATGGTGTTCCTCTATTATGACGAGCGCAAACATTACAATGAAGAAGATCACGGTTTTACAAAAGACGGTGATATCCCGGAAAATGTACCGCAAACTGCCCGGCAGGCCATTATTGACGCCTTGATTTCTCTTGCGGCGATCGGTGTCACGATCTTCACTTCGATCATCGTTTTGCAGTTGACAGAGAGAATCGTCAGCAGCACAGGATTGGGTGGATCATTGATTGGCGTAATGACCCTGGGGGTTGCTTCAGCCCTTCCAGAGCTCACCACAGCGATTACCGGGATCAAAAACGGGGATCAAGGTATTCCGCTAGGCACACTCATCGGCAGCAACGTCACCAACCCGCTGGTAGCCATTGGCGGCGGCGCGATCATCTCCACTTACTGGGTGCCCGGACCACTGGTTCACTGGGATCTGCCATGGGAAACCATCACCGGGGCTTTCCTTTGGGCCATCCTATGGTTCAGGAATGGACACGCGGGAAAGAAAACCGCGATCTATCTAACGATCATGTACTTTGTTTACATCGGATTGCGCATGCGCTTTTTCGGAATCGATTAATGATTGGTTGGGTAAAACAATAATTTTCCCGATTTTCAACTGACATCTTAGATACTTGAAGCCCCAATAAACTGGGGCTTTTATTTATAATAAGGATAAATTAATCACTATAATAATCGGGAGTAGCGATGCAGGGATCACCCAAACCTGGAATGAGATCCAATGGTTTTTTCTTACTCATATTGATTGTGCTTTCCACACTCATCTTTTTTCCTGTTTTTATTCCCCGGGATAATACCTTTCTTAAAACCATCAGCGTTCTGGCGCGTTACAACAGCACACGTTTCCTGCCAGTGGTTGGTCTGCTCCTCCTGGGGGCACTCACGATCAAAGATCAGCGCACTTCCATGGCCGCTGCGGCGCTGGTCATCTTTCCCGTTTTCGCCCTCACGCTAAATGGTCTATGGGCTGGTGCCTATTCCGAGAATAATGTCATTGCTGGGCTCATCCCCCGCACAGACGCCTTCAGTTTTTACGGCAGCGCTGTCTCCCTGATAGAAACTGGATTCTTAACGGGTTACACCAGGCGGCGTCCATTGTTCGGTGGCCTGCTCGCATTTTTGTTATGGATTTCCACAGGTAACCTCCAGATCGCGCTCACCTTATTAACTTATCTGCTTGCACTGGTAACTTTTTTCTCAGTGCTGGAACTTCGCAAGATGATCGGCCAACCCGCAGCTGTGCTTTTCTTTCTCATCCTTTTTCTCTTTATGCGGAAATACATCGGAATCACCATGTCCGAAAATTTGGGCGTTTTATTAGGAATCACTGCTTTTACGTTATTTCTGATATTCCTGCAAACCACAAATGCGGACCGGAAAAAACAAGTGATATTCTTCCTTTCCAGCAATTTCGTCTTTGCCCTGGCGCAAAATGCCCGGCCGGGCGCGATCGCCACGCTGCCTTTTCTGATCCTGTTCGCTGGCTGGTTCTTTCGTGACAGGAAAAAATGGTCCTGGAAATGGATGCTGGTCACGACAGTTGTCATCATCTCAGCATTTTTGATCAACACGGCGGTTTTTAATCTGACAGCATTACCCGGAGGATCACAAACCAACAATATTGGGTTTGGCATCTATGGCCTGGTTGCTGGCGGAAAAGGATGGGAACAGATCTTCGTGGATCACCCTGAATTAAATACATTGTCGGGTAATCAGTTCGAGCAAGCGGTGTTTCAGTATATATGGGAGCAATTAAGCGCCAATCCGATGAATTTCGTCCAGGGCATGCTGGTGCAATTCAAAACGCTCTTCTCTTTTGCAGAAGCCAACAGCATCTATTCTTTTGTGTGGGAAAAGAATCGCATATTTAGTTATGCCCTGATCACGACTATCTATTTACTTTCATTGGCTGGTATCGTTTCTTCATTCCTGAAAAAACAGCAAAAGATCATCCTTCCTCTTTTGATCTTCGGCCTTGGTTTCCTTGCGTCCCTGGTGGTTGCGCCCGCCTATCAAACACGCCATATGCGGGTATATGCAGCCACTATTCCATTCCTGGGATTTCTGCCATCAATTGGCGTTTACTACCTGGTCGAACTGTTTTCAAAAAAAATACGCGCTTTCTCGCTCTTCACCACGGCTTTAGATTATCCCGTCCAAAAAGGAGTCCTGATTTGCTCCGTTTTATTGGCATTACTCATCATTTTCGGCCCCATCACTATTCGCTTTATTGCACCGGATGAGATTCCTCCTTCACCGACCTGCAAGGAAGGAGAGGATGCGGTTTTCATGGCTTATTATCCCGGCTCCAGCATTCATATTTATCGCAATGATCCATCAATCACCACCTGGGTGCCGATCCTTTCCCAGTTGGATTACAAGGGCAGCATCCATAGTATTTGTTGTGATGCCGAGATCAACTATTTTAAATATATCCCTGTGCCAACCACAATGTATCCCGCGGTAAATCTGCTCACCGATAAGTTGATCTATATGATCGTGAAGGAAGAATTACTTCCGGATAGATACGGGCACCTGCAGATTTGCGGTCACATCGAAGATGTGCACAAGCAGCCCTCAGACAGCGGCTTTCTTTACCCCTCATCCATTCAACCCATCGATTGATCAGCGAGACGAGCTACTGATTCTACGCATCACGCAAATAATCGATGATGATCCCGGCAAACATGGCAGCCGTTCGCGGTAAACTGTCCACATCCACCCATTCGTTAGGCGCGTGCGCGTTCCCGCCCGTGGGGCCAAAGCCGCATAGCGTAGGAATGCCAGCGCCAATCAGCATATACCCTTCATTACCCGGTCCTGCCCCGCGCATCTCCCAGCGCGTCCCATGAATCTCTTCGGTATAATCCTGTGCGATGACCGCCAGGGGATGATCTGTCGGGATGGCAGCACCCGGCATATCCACCAGTAAAGAAGTATCTACTGTAAGCCCTTTCCGCCGTTGGCAAACCTCCGAGATGATCTTTTCGACCCTGCGCATGGCTTCATCCTTGCCCTGTCCGGGCAGCAAACGCATATCAACCATGGCCACCGCCTTGTTTGGAACAATGCTGGGATAATCGCCGCCGTTGAACAGCGTGCCAGGTGTAACAGTGAACCCAAGATGCTCAAAACCTGGCAAAGGATCAGTATCAATGATGATTTTTTCAATCTCAATCAGAATTTCTGCCAAACCCATCACCGCGTTCTCACCCTGCTGTTTATGATGCCATTCTGCCAGCCCGGCATGCACCGATTCCCCATGCGTCGTAATCTCCATCCGAACCAATCCGCGGTGGCCAATGCATACGATATCACTGGCGTAGGCATAGATTGCGCCCTTTGCCTGCAGTGCTTGCTGATCCAGGAGATGCCTGACACCCAGCGGACTGCTGGCGCCAGATTCCTCATCCACCACGCCCGCGACTGTGACATGATTTGTTTTTGGGTCCAGCAGATGGAGATCCTGCAGGATTTTGAGAGTATATAACCCGATCGCAATCCCGGCTTTATTATCCGCAGTGCCGCGCCCGATCATTTTTCCCTGGTCAATGGTTGCACTGAAAGGCGGAAATCTCCAATCCTCATGCTTACCTTCCGCGACCGTATCTATGTGGGCAATGATCGCGAAACCTTCATCACCTTCCCCATACTTGACCACAGCGTTCGGACGTTCACTATCTTTAAACACCAGATGACTTTCGAAACCAAGCTGCCTTCCCTCTTTTATAATTCGTTCAGCAACCGCGCTCTCGCTCTCGCGGCCATTCACAGAGGGGATTTGCACGATATCCTGCAAAAAAGCAATAATCGCATCCTGATACCCATAAGCACATGATAATAATTTGCCGAGTAACTTTTTTTCCATTTTTGATCCTAACTGTTCTTATTGATCATCACAATCCATCACCCTATTCCGTGTTAGCTAAACCCGCAACGCAGTTCAAGTATAATCATCCCATTAAATTTATGCGAGGTCTTTTATGAAAAGAGATGTGATCATCGATTGTGATACTGGCCTGGACGATGCGGTCGCCCTTCTGCTGGCAATCCGCTCCCCGGAATTTAATGTAAAGGGCATTACCTGCGTCAATGGGAATGTTGGATTGGATAGTGTTGTCAATAATACCTTGCGGGTGGTTGAACACTCTGGCAAGGATATCCCGGTCTATGCCGGTGCACGCACCGCACTGGTACCGGACCGTTCACGCGAAGACGCCTCAGAGGTACATGGCAAAGATGGTTTGGGCGGCATCCCTTTTCCCGCACCGTCAACAACCGTTCAGCCAGGGCATGCGGTGGATTACACAATCGACACCATCATGTCAGCCCAAAAACCGATCGATTGGATCACGCTGGGGCCGCTCACCAATGCCGCCCTGGCAATCCTCAAAGAACCACGCATCACTAAGAATGTGCGCATGTTGACCATGATGGCTGGCGGGGTAAATGCCGGCAACGTCACCCCATCCGCTGAATTCAATGTATATGCCGATCCCGAAGCCGCTCGTGTCGTTTTTGAAAGCGACCTGAATAAAACCATGGTTCCGCTAGACCCGCTTTATGATGGCGGCTTCCTTTCCACCGCTAATATCGCCAGCATCGCCGCCATGCGATCACTGCCGTGGTGCGATATGGCTTCTCAGATCTTCCAGCGCTCAGTCGCCTTGGTCAAAGAGCTTGGCCGTAACCCGGTTAATGGTGTCGGTACTGTTTCACCCCCAGATCTGCTGGCGGTTGCAGTGGCGATCGATCCATCCATCACCCGCAATGGCGACTATTACATCAACCTGGAAACTCGTGGCGAATTCACGCGCGGAATGACCATTCTTGACCGGCGCGAATATTACCGTATCGAGGATATCCCACATGTCAAAAAGGTATGTGTTGCGCTGCAGGGATATCAGGAAAAATATGCCGCGCTTGTCCTGAATACCTGGCTGCGGGAATAAATAAAACTCACTGATTAACTAAATTTATCCAGTCCTTCATCGGTCAAAAAAGATGGTCATGCTACATCTCTTTGGCTGGCTCAGGCAACCCGCTCAAAGATATCGTGAAAGTAAATGTCGAGATGCTGCCGATAATTCATCAGGAAATAAAAACTATTGTGGCTTTGGGTTTGTGATTGCGGCTTTTACAATTTTTATTTTTGGCTGATGGAAACTGGTGTCAATCTCTCAGCATCTTGAATCCCATGCCTTTTGCCAGTAAATCATCTCCATCCAGCCTGTTCAGGACATCCTTGTGCATTTGGCTCAAAAGTTTGAAGTAGGCAGCAAGCTTTTAACGCACAATTAATAATGGGATCTTCATAAAGGGGTAAATATATTTTTTTACATCATATAGTTTGTTAATCTATTTTGTAGGTTATGGGTGCTATTATCAGTTTAATGACCATTGGCATCCCATAAAATCAATGCATTATTCACAATCCCGCCGTAGTTTTATTAAGAAAGTTTCCGCTGGTGCTTCTGTGCTTGTATTACAGCCATTACTCAGCGCGTGCGGTAATAACGCTGGATCATCACCAGCTTTCACCAATGCAGAAGTTGATATTGAATTAAGATTATCAGCCATACCAGATAAGGTCCAGCTGTTTTCTGGGGCGCCCACCATTGTCTGGCGCTACACTGGCGATGTAATAAAAGGGCCGCAAAAGACGCTGGAAGTAATTCCTGATTCCTATCTAGGGCCTATTATCCATCTGCAAAAAGGCCAGCATGTCCGGGTTCATTTTATGAATCAGCTCAACGAATCTTCCATCATTCACTGGCACGGATTACATGTGCCCGAATCAGCGGATGGCCATCCCCGCCTGGCAATTAGCCCGGGTGAAGAATATATCTATGAATTTACCGTGATGGACCGCGCAGGCACCTATTGGTACCATCCCCATCCCCATGGAAGGACCGGGCCACAGGTTTATCAGGGGTTGGCGGGCTTGCTCATCGTTCATGATAGTGAAGAGGATAAGTTACAACTGCCGCAGGGCGCTTATGACCTGCCCATCGTTATTCAGGACCGATTATTTGATAAAGATAACCAATTCTTTTATGGCGGGTCACCCATGGATCAAATGATGGGCTTTCTTGGAAACAGACTGCTCATCAATGGCCGAATGCAAAAGGTTTTTTCTGTTGAATCGCGGCCATATCGTCTGCGCTTGTTGAATGGGTCCAATGCACGCATCTACTCACTGGCCTGGTCTGACGGGTCACCAATAACCGTGATAGCCACAGATGGCGGGTTGCTTGAAAAACCCATTACTAGAGATCACATCACCCTTGCGCCTGCGCAGCGTATGGATCTATGGGCAGATTTCAGCGGACGTTCAGTGGGCAGCACATTAGAATTAATCAGCAGGGCAAACAGTACCCCCGGCGGGAATGACGAATTTCAAATTACAGCTTTCTCGATTGATGAAGATGCATCAACCATATCCGAACTCCCACAGCAGTTAAGCACACTCATCCTGCACGATCCAAAAAATGCAGTCAATGCTGCATCCCCGCGTCAATTCGATTTGCAGATGGGAATGGGCATGACCTGGAACATCAATGGGCGAACCTTTGAAATGGAAAAGGCAGCCAATGATGAAAGGGTTCGGCTGGGTGATCTTGAAATATGGCAATTTAACAATACCGGAGGAATGGGCATGCTGCTTCCCCATCCAATGCATATTCACGGTCTCCAATTTCAGGTTATTGAGCGAAGGATTGACCCCCGCTACATCGACAGGTACGATTCATTAAGTGGCGGGCTGGTGGATGAGGGCTGGCACGACACGGTGCTCGTCATGCCTGGCGAACAGGTGCGGGTGCTTATCCGCTTTGAAGATTACCAAGGGCTGTTTCTCTATCACTGCCATAACCTGGAACACGAAGACATGGGCATGATGCGAAACTATCGAGTCGTCGGATAAATCCGCATCTTTATTTTCCTTATAGCGAGATCTTCATATTCGGCCTTTTTTAATCTATAATCACACCTGTTACTTTACCGTTGATTTAGTGAAAAATTAAATAATCAGAGTGAAATTCATGGCATACAACAAAGAATTGGCTGATCGGATCAATATCACCCTCACAACCATCAACCCGCCCGCGCTGGTCAGCAGGAAGATGTTCGGCGGGGTTGGCTATTTGGTGCAGGGCAACATGGCCTGCGGCATCCTCGATGACCAGCTCATCGTCCGCGTAGGAAAAGATGCATACGAAGAGATGCTGGCTCGTCCCGGTGCCAGTCTGTTCAACACCACCGGCCGGCCGATGACTGGCTGGGTGATGGTGCACCAATCCGCCCTCGCCCAAAATGAGGCACTATTTGATTGGATCGAATGCGGGATCGCCTACGCGCTCACCCTTCCCGCTAAATAGATAAAAGGAGAATATATGGCAAGCAGCTACATCCTCACCAAAGAATTGGCATTGCAGGCAATTGATATCGCCGCTGCTTCTTTTCAAAAATTAGTCGAACTTGGAGTCTCAGATCGTAATCAACTGCATGTGGTCGTGTTGGATCCAGCCAAACGCCCTCAATTCGGAGATACTTTTGAAGAATCGATTTTATGCGAAAAAGCCATTGGAGATCAGGTAAAACGCTTCAGGGATGGCGCATTAGGTAAAGCGCACAATGCCTGGCTGTATGCCATGCCGACGCAGGAAATTCAGCAGTTCTATCCCCACCTTTATTCTCAAGGCCTGAACAAATGGGGAGGCGGCACCTACTTGCATCACATCGCTGTTGGCGCCGCAGGTGTGGATTATCAGTATGACCAGTGGATGGCGGAAATGGTCGCCTGCACCTGTCGCGCACTGGCAGTCGGGGAAATGACGCGCATCTACGCGATTGATAAGGATGTTTTTGAATAAGATCTCTGCAAGAAGTTTTTTATGATCGTCTATTTGCTTTGAAGCGTGGGATTTTTATCAATCGCTTCAGGATCTTTTTATTCGCTAACAGCAACAAGCCCTCTAACATATTTCTGTTTAACACCCCACCGCTGAACATCATCAATACGCGCAGCGGGCTCTCCAGTGCCATCTGTTCGATCATCAAACGCGTTGGCCCATGCATATCTTTATCCACCATCTTATCGATCTGCTTACGGATGATGCGCCGCAACAAACGCCCAACCAGCGATTTCTGCATATCCATGATTGGTGTATTCAGGGTATAGGGTCTCGGATCAGGATCATTATCGGGCAAGGGTCGCCCCATCAAACCCGCAAACGCTTCCGGCGTAACAATTGTGTTTTGTATAAATTGCGAATAATATGTTGTTTGTTTTGTTTCTGGTTCTTTCGCTTCCGCATTAATCGTAATTTTCTCGGTCAAACGCGTGTCACGTGAGGAAGCGCTCACACGAATCTCATATATACCTTCCGCTGTTACCCAATCGCTTTTTTGCGTGGAAAAGTAGGAAAATGCGCGCGAGTCCAACATGATTTCAACCTGTTTCTTTTCACCAGGGTCAAGGTTGATTTTTGCAAATCCCATCAGTTCCTGTTCAGGCCGGAAAAGACCTGAGCCCAATGGGTGAACATATACCTGCGCAATCTCTTTGCCGGCACGTTCCCCAACATTCATTACCTCAAATCGAACCCGCACAGCGCCATCTGCCGGCCGGTGTAAATCCAGCGATTGATACGCAAAATGCGTGTAACTCAAACCGTGGCCAAATGGGAATAACACCGCTTTTTCCGCGGCATCATAAAAGCGATAACCGACGTAAATACTCTCGCGGTATTCCACTGTTTTTGGGCCGCCAGGAAAATAGGCGAAACAGGGTGTATCCTGCAATGATAACGGAAAGGTCTCGGCCAGTTTCCCGCTTGGATTTTCCTGACCGTAAAGCAGCTTGCAATGCGCGCTGGCGCCCGCCTGTCCGCCCAGGTATCCTTCCAGTATCGCGGGTACTTGCCCGGCCCAGGGCATTTCAACCGGCGCCCCATTGCTCAGCAGTACCACAGTATTTGAGTTTGCCGCAGCAACCGCTTCGATCAGGCGATGATGCGTTTCTGGCAGACGCAGGTGGCGGCGGTCGATACTCTCCACCTCATCCATATCTGTCAACCCGGCACAAACGACTGCAACATCCGCATTGCGGACAATTTCTATTGCTTGCGCTAACATCCGTGCTGGGTCGCCCTGCCCATCCAGCGGATATCCATCCGCGTACTTTATCTTTTCCCGGTCGGCATGCGCACACATCGCTTCGAACAAATTGTCCAGCCGGCAGGGGTGGATCAGCGAACTGCCGCTGCCCTGATAGCGCGGATTTTTTGCGAACTGGCCGATCAGTGCGATTGTTGCGTCTTTTGCAAGTGGCAGCAAGCTGCCGTCATTTTTAAGCAACACCGCGCCTTCCGCGGCTGCCTGCATCGCCAGTTGATGATGCGCATCCCGATCATAAGCAAACCCCTCTTTTTTATGGTGGACGCAGCGATCGATAAATTCCAGCATTCGCCGTGTAACCGCTTCCAGCGCAGACTGCGGAAGTTGACCTTCAGTAACTGCCGCGATAATCAGTTTCTCATTTCCATTGGGCACACCGGGCATTTCAAGGTCCAATCCAGCAGCAACGCCCATCACCCGGTCATTCACTGCGCCCCAATCAGACACAACGATCCCCTCAAACCCCCATTCATCCCGCAGCACTTGTGTCAGTAGCCGTTCGTTTTCAGTGCAATAAGTGCCATCAAGGCGGTTATAGGCAGCCATCACCGTCCACGGTTTCGCTTTTTTCACCGCAGTCTCAAACCCCGCCAGGTAGATCTCCCGCAGTGCGCGTTCATCCACTACCGCATCGATCAACATGCGCCGGTATTCCTGGTTGTTGGCCGCGAAATGCTTTAATGATGCCCCTACACCCATCCCCTGCACCGCCTGGATGAAGGCCACAGCCATTTCGCCGGTCAGATAGGGGTCTTCCGAGTAATACTCAAAATTTCGCCCGCACAACGGAGAACGCTTGATGTTTGCGCCCGGTCCCAGCACCACGCTCACGCCTTCTGCCAGACACTCCTCCGCGATCGCCTTCCCCACTCTCCCAACCAGCTCACGGTTCCATGTGCTTGCCAGAGCGGAAGCGGTCGGAAAGCAGGTTGCCGGATAGCTATCGCGCAGGATATCACTTTTTCCTTCACTGACTTCTTTACGCAAGCCGTGGGGTCCGTCAGCCATCTTTACCGCCGGAATACCGAGTCGTTCAACCGGCTGCGTATGCCAGCTGTCGCTTCCCGCGCATAAGCCTGCTCTTTCCGCCAAAGTCATCTGCTGCAGCGTTTTTTCAATATCCATAAACGTCTCCATCAAAAAAGCGGCTTTTCAGCCGCTCACTCCTAAAAAATGTTATCGATCGTATCCAGTACTTCATCGCTTAATGCGCTGATAAATTCGGAAGCCGCCAAATTCTCATCCAGCTGTTCCGGGCGGGTAGCGCCGGTGATCACACTGCTGACATCATTCCGCCGCAACAACCACGCGATTGCAAGTTGGGCGGTCGTTGCGCCTATTTCCTGCGCGACCTGCGTCAGTTGTTTAACCTTTTCGATCGCGTCAGGCGTGATGCGCGAATGCATCCACCCCATATCCTGCATGGCCGCGCGGCTGCCCGCTGGAATTACATCGTTGTATTTTCCCGTCAGAACACCGCTGCTGAGCGGGCTGTAGGTTGTCAGGCCGAGTCCGTATTCATTGCACAAAGGAGCCAGTTCATTTTCAACCCGCGTACGGTGGAAGAGGTTATATTTCGGCTGCTCAACCATGGGCGGGATTAGGCCATTTTGCTTTGCGAAAGCAATCGCGCGCATCAGGTGAAAGACATTCCATTGGGATGTACCCCAGTAAAGGATCTCACCCCGCCGCACAAGCATATCCATCGTCTGCACAACTTCCTGCACCGTCGTATCGGGGTCATGACGATGGCAGTAATAAATGTCCAGATAATCGACATTCAACCTCTTAAGGGAGGCGTGCAATGACTCGGTGATATGTTTGCGTGAAAGGCCGCGCCCGTTGACGCTGTCGGATGTTGGGAAGAACACTTTGCTGGAAAGGACAAGGTTCTCGCGCGGGATATCTGCGATTACCCGCCCCAACACCTCTTCCGCCATGCCTTTGGCATACACATCCGCATTATCAAAAAAATTGACTCCCTGGTCATAGGCTGCATGCACCAGCTCGGATGCAGTCTTCTCATCGATCTGATGCCCGAATGTTACCCATGATCCTAACGAGATCTCGCTTACTTTGATTCCCAGTTTTCCCAACCGTCTGTAATGCATTACACAACCTCCGCTATTTGTCCTTTATATCATCGGGTTCGCCACCAATCCCAAGCGCTTTCCATTTGCTCTGGTCGGAGCGCAGGCGATGAACGGAATCTTCACGCATGTGAAGCCGGTCAAACCCCTCCGGCTTGATACCCATGCTCTCCCCATCCAACAAACCAAATACACCGGATTGGCCTGGCTCAGTGCGCTTGCCCTGGCAAAATGAACAGGTTTTTGGGTCATGGACAGGATAATCCAGAGGCTCTTCATAGGTGCTGATATAACCTTCGTAATTGCGCAGTACAACCTTATGGTCAGAACTGCTGATCAGGTAATTTGGCATGACTGGTATCTTTCCACCGCCGCCGGGTGCGTCAACAACAAATGTGGGCACGGCAAAACCGGATGTATGCCCGCGCAGACCCTCAATAATCTCAATCCCCTTGGAAACAGGCGTGCGGAAATGGCCAGCGCCTTCCACCAGGTCGCAAATATAGAGGTAATACGGCCGCACCCGCATCCACACCAGGTCCTGCACCAGCTTGCGCTGGATATGAACGCAATCATTAATGCCCGCCAGCAGAACGGATTGGTTTCCAAGCGGGATACCAGCATCCGCCATCTTCGCGCACGCATCCGCTAATTCCTGCGTGATCTCATTGGGGTGATTAACATGGATATTGATCCACAATGGATGAAATTCCCGCAGCATGTCACACAATTCATCTGTCACACGCATCGGCATAAAGACTGGCACGCGTGACCCGATCCGCACGATCTCGATATGCGCAACTTCGCGCAATCTGGTCAGGATTGTTTTCAGAACCTTCGGCGCCAACACCAGCGGATCGCCGCCGGAAAGCAGCACATCGCGGATCTGCGGTGTTCGCTGCAGGTATTCGATCTGCGCGTCGAGCTCGTCACGGGAAAATGTGGCAGAAGGATCACCAACAATTCGCCCGCGCGTGCAATATCGGCAGTAGGATGCGCACTGTGTTGTCACCAGCATTAACGCGCGATCGGGATAACGATGAACAAGCCCGGGGACGGGAGAATGCGCGTCTTCGGAAAGTGAATCCTCCATCATACCGGTAAACGTGGTAATCTCTTTGTCTGTCGGTATCACCTGGCGGCGAATGGGGTCATTCGGATCATCGCCATTGATCAAAGAGGCAAAATAAGGCGTGATATCGACCCGAAATAATCCGTGTTCCTGCAGCGCGTGCCGTTCGGCCGTGGTCAGGTTAATGACTCCCTCAAAATCCTCAATTGCATTCAGCCGGTGGCTGAGCTGCCAGCGCCAATCATTCCATTGCTCGTCTGGAACATCGATGAATTTTGGGGACCTTTTTGAAGAAAATGCGTTCATATTTCAACATCCTTTGCCATCAGCTAATAACATCCCTTTTATTGTATTACATTGTTCGCAAACCCCGCTTATGGCTTATATTTTGTTAAATTTTTGTTAGAAAGAATCCTCGTATTCAGGAAAATCTTGACGCTCATAACCCTGCATGGTATCATCATTATCAATGATTTAGCACTCTAAAGGCGTGAGTGCTAACCATGAAATATGAGAGAATTGACAACACGACAGAAAAAGATCTTATCGCTCGTTATGCATGAGCACATTGCCACGGCAAGCCCGGTTGGCTCTAACAACCTTGTCCAAAAATATGGGCTGGACCTGAGTTCTGCGACCATTCGCAACGAAATGGCAGCGCTGACCGATTTTGGGTTGTTAAAACAACCGCACACTTCTGCCGGCCGGGTTCCAACCGAGGACGGTTACCGCTATTTTGTGCGCCAGCTGATGAATGAGACATCGCTTCCATCGGAAATACGCGCGACGATCAACCATCAGTTCTCACAGATGTCGAATGATATGCAGCAATGGATGCGTTTGGCAGCATCGGTGTTGGCAAAACGCACCAACTCTGCCTCGATCATCACCGCGCCGCAAGCCAGCGAAGTTCAGTTCAAACACCTGGAACTGATCTCAACCCACGGCCGCCAAATATTGGCAATTTTAGTGCTCGAGGGCGGACAGATCCATCAACAGATCCTTACCTTGGAATCACCTGTAAATCAGGACCAATTGTCAATGATCTCAAAGAAATTCAGCCATTTGCTGGTTGGAAAGGATGCGCAGCGCATAAAAATCTTTTCGGAACCGCTATCCGGCGTTGAGGAGCAGATTCTGCGCTGGGTGGAAGATGAAATGCAACGTTCTGAACAACTGCCAACTGGCGAGATCATTCTGGACGGCATCACGAATGTGTTGTCTGAGCCGGAATTTTCTGACTCGGAAGAAGCCAGGCGCGCGCTCCTGCTCCTGGAAGAACGTTCCATGCTCCAGGATCTGCTTTCACAGACCATCCTGCCAGAGACGATTGGCGGTGTTCAGGTTCTAATCGGCGGAGAAGGCACCTGGGATAATCTGGCCCAGTGTTCAATCATCCTCTCAAAATATGGTGTGCCCGGTGTTGCAACTGGAACGCTTGGCATTCTTGGCCCGATGAGAATGTCGTACGGAAATTCTATTTCACTGGTCAGATTCCTTTCGGGTTTGATGAGTGATTTTGTAGTGCAAAATTGGTAATTAAAGGGAATTTTTCAACATGACAAGAAAAGACAAAGAAGAAAAACAGGGTTCCGAAAACATCGATGCAAGAAATGATGCCGATGAGATCACCCTCAATGGAATAGAAGGAGAAAGTAAAGAAGAGCTGAAGAACAAGAAAAATGAAATGGTGACCATTCCGCTATCCGAATATGCCGCTCAAATGGAGGAGATCGATCATCTCACCATGAAAGCAGATGAATTTAGTGATGGCTGGCAGCGTGAACGGGCTGAGTTTGCTAATTATCGCAAACGCATCAGCCGCGACCTCGATGTGCAGAAGATAGATTTTAAAGTCGATATCATTAAAAAATATCTGGCAGTGAAAGACGATCTTGACCGCGCGTTGAAAAACCTGCCGGAGCCGCTGAAAGCTGAACCATGGATCAGCGGGATTGAATTGATCAACCAAAAATTATCAAACCTTCTCAATGGCGAGGGCATAGAAACCATCCCTGCGGAAGGGCTTGCTTTTGACCCTACCGTCCACGAAGCAATTTCGAACGAAGACAATGACGAAGTCGAAAGCGGATTTATTATCGAAGTAGTCCAGCAGGGCTACCAATTAGGCAGCCGGGTTATCCGCCCGGCGTTAGTGAGAGTATCAAAATAGGAGAAATACAATGGGAAAAATTATTGGAATAGATTTAGGAACAACAAACTCAGTGGTCGCGGTGATGTCCGGCGGAGAGCCAATGGTCATACCGACCGCAGAAGGGGAGCGCTTGTGCCCGTCCGTTGTCGCTGTCAATAAGAACGGCGAACGCGTTGTCGGCCGCACAGCGCGAAACCAGGCCATCGTGAATCCGGAGAACACCGTTTTCTCCATCAAGCGCTTTATGGGCCGAAAATTTGACGACGAAGAAGTGCAGCGTACCATCAGCCGTGTGCCGTATAAGGTAACGAAAGCGCCCAATGGCGATGTGCGTGTGGTGATGGACGGTAAAGAATATTCACCGCCAGAAATCTCAGCCATGATCCTGAGTAAATTGAAGACAGACGCGGAAGCATACCTTGGTGAAACGATCACACAGGCTGTGATCACGGTGCCGGCATATTTCAATGATGCGCAGCGTAATGCCACCAAAGATGCTGGAAAGATTGCGGGTCTCGAAGTTCTGCGCATCATCAACGAACCAACCGCATCTTCACTGGCTTACGGCCTTGATAAAAAGAAGAATGAGGTCATCGCGGTATATGACCTGGGCGGTGGCACTTTTGATGTGTCCATCCTCGAAGTGGGAGACGGCGTTTTCCAGGTGAAATCCACCAGTGGTGACACTTTCCTCGGCGGTGATGATTATGACATCCGCATTATGGACCATCTGGCGGATCAATTCCAGAAAGATACCGGCATGGATCTCAAACAAGACCGCCAGGCACTGCAGCGCTTGCGCGAAGCGGCAGAGAAGGCAAAGATTGAATTGTCCACAGTGATGGAGACGGAGATCAACCTGCCCTATCTCACAGCCGATGCCAGCGGACCCAAACATCTCGTCACCAAATTGACCCGCTCAAAACTGGACCAACTGACCAACGATCTGACCGAACGGTCGATCGGGCCGGTCAAGAACGCACTCAAGGATGCTGGATTGAAACCCGGTGAAATCAATGAAGTTGTCATGGTTGGCGGCATGACCCGTATGCCTGCGATCCAGGAACTGGTGCGCAGAGAGTTCAATAAGGAACCGCACAAGGGCGTCAACCCGGATGAAGTGGTTGCGGTGGGCGCGGCCATTCAAGCGGGAGTGCTCGGTGGCGATGTCAAAGACATCCTGCTGCTCGATGTGACCCCGCTGACTCTTTCCATTGAAACGCTGGGCGCGGTGGCAACCCCCCTGATCGAACGCAACACCACCGTCCCCACCCGCAAGAGCCAGATCTTTTCCACCGCTGGCGATAACCAGACCCAGGTGGAGATCAACGTTCTGCAGGGTGAGCGCCCAATGGCCGCTGATAATAAATCACTTGGAAAATTCATCCTGGATGGCATTCCTCCGGCACCCCGCGGTGTTCCACAGATCGAAGTAACCTTCGATATCGATGCGAATGGCATCCTCAATGTGACCGCGCAGGATAAGGCCACTGGCCGCAGCCAGAAGATCACGATCACAGCCTCCTCTGGATTAACAGAAGAAGAAATCGAACGCATGAAATCAGAAGCGGAACAAAACGCCGAAGAAGACGCGAAAAGGAAAGAATTGATCGAAGCCAAGAATTACGCAGAAAATACCGCCTACACGGCAGAGAAAATGCTGCGTGACAATGGCGATAAGATTCCTGACGATCAGAAGAAAAAGGTCGAAGAAATGGCAGAGTCGCTGCGCAAGCAGGCGCAGGGTGATGACATCGCTGCGATCAAAAAAGAAACAGAAGAGTTAGGTCAATACATTCAGCAAGTCGGCGCCAGCCTTTATCAGCAGGGTGAAGAAGGACAGCAGGCGGCAGGCGAAACGCCTGATGGAGGCAATGGCAGTCCATCCGATGATGGTGATGTAGTTGAGGGAGAATTTAAGAACCTATAAAGTAAAATAGTCAGGAAGAAAGCACGAGAGGCGCTTCAACAATTATTGAGAAATCTGCGCCTCTCTTGATATATCACATCCATGCCAAAACGCGATTACTACGAAGTCTTAGGAGTTGAACGTACCTGTACACAGGTAGAGATCAAATCCGCATTTAGAACACTTGCACGCAAATACCATCCAGACGTGAATAAAGAGCCGGACGCGGAAGAACGCTTCAAAGAGATTAATGAAGCATTTATGATATTGTCAGACGATCAAAAACGATCAGTCTACGATCGTTTTGGCCACGAAGGCCTGCGCAACGCAGGAGGTATGCCTGACTGGAACACGGTCGATCCCTTTGATATTTTTGAGCAATTCTTTGGCGGATTTGGCGGGTTTTCTTCTAACCAGCGCCGCAATTCTCCCAGGCGCGGAAAGGACCTGTATTATTCCCTGACACTGGATTTTCAGGAAACAGCATCAGGTGTTGATAAAGACATTGACATCACCCGTGATGAAGTATGCGATCGCTGCAACAGCAGCGGTGCCGAACCCGGCACTTCACCGGAAACATGCACCACCTGCCAGGGCCGTGGGGAGATCCGCCAAACGCGGCAGACATTCCTTGGCTCGATGGTCCAGGTGGCTACCTGTCCGGATTGTCAGGGTGCTGGAACTATCATCACCCATAAGTGTAAACAGTGCAGCGGGCGGGGATATGAACGCATGACTGTCACCAAAACGATCCCAGTCCCAGCAGGCGTTGATGATGGCACCCAGATCCGACTTTCCGGTGAAGGGCAGCCCGGCACCAATGGCGGCCCGAGGGGGAACCTGTTCATTGAGATCAAGGTAAAACCACACCAATTCTTCAAACGCCGTAAAGATGATATCCTGCTCGACCTCAATATCAACATCGCCCAGGCGACACTGGGCGCAGAGGTAAAAGTGCCTACTCTCAATGGCGATGAAAAACTGAACATCCCCTCCGGCACACAACCAGGAAAGGTGTTTAAACTTCGCAATAAGGGCATCCCGCACCTGCGTGGCAATGGTCGTGGCGACCAGTTGGTGATCGTTAACATAGAAATCCCATCCAGGTTGACTGATGAACAGCGGAAATTATTCCAGCAACTGGCGGAGACTCTCGGCAGCGAAGTGCTCCCGCAGGAACGCAGTTTCCTGGATATTCTCAAAGATGTGCTCGGTGGATAAAGCCTCCTGGTTGGAAGTATCTCTGCAGGTAACCCCTGAACAGGCTGAAGCAGTGGCTGAGGTGTTGGGGCGTTTCACACCCGAAGGCGTTGTCGTTGAACAATTGGCGAAGCAAAATGCCGATCCTGAAACCCACATGGAACCCCTGGTAAAAGTATCCGGTTATCTATTCGCTGATGCCCATCTCGAAGAGAAAAAGCAGCGCCTGGAAGAAGCGCTTTTCTACCTTGGGCGGATCCAACCCCTGCCAGATCCAGTTTTCAAACGCATTCAGGATGAGAATTGGATGACTGCCTGGAAAGACCAATACAAACCTCTCAAATTAGGCGGCAATCTGGCAATCCTGCCTGCCTGGGCAGACAACCCCTATCCTGAACGAATCGCCATCCGTATCAATCCCGGGATGGCCTTTGGCACTGGCACACACCCGACGACACAGCTATGCCTGGAAATGATGGAATACCGGATCGCACCCGGGATGGATGTGATTGATGTGGGGTGTGGATCTGGCATCCTATCCATCGCTGCTGTTCTTTTGGGCGCTGGTCATGCCTACGGTACAGATATCAGCGCTGCAGCGGTACAGTCCAGCCGTGAAAACGCGGAATTGAATCATGTCAGCCAGAAAGTATCCTTCATGCTGGGCTCCGTGGGAGATATCACATCCGGGTCATTTGGAGTGGCAATCGCGCCGCTGGTGATTGTCAATATCCTGGCAACGATCATCATGCGCTTATTTGACGAGAATTTGGGTGATCTTGTTTCAGAGGAAGGCGGACTGATCCTCTCCGGAATTCTTGACCAGCAAGCACCAGATGTTCTCCAAAAAGCACAACATGCCGGCTTTTCACTTGTTGAAAAGCGGGAGATTGAAGATTGGGTTGGCCTATATTTCAATAAGAAGGCGAAGAAATAATTTCAGTCTTCCAGGACACATTCCCAGGTAATCTCAGCTTTGCCTTTTACCGTTGCTGCAACTGAGCAGTATTTTCCCTCAGATAATTCGATTGCCTTTTCCGCATCACTTTTATTCAGGTTGGGACCAGCCATTACGTACTTCAGATGAATCCTGCGAAAAGTCCATGGCGGATCTTTTTCCTGTTCAGCAGTTGCGAATACTTCTAATTTTGTAAGGTCAATCTTCTTCTTTTCAAGGATTGAAACAACATCATAAGAACTGCAGGTGGCCAGCGCGACCAACAACATCTCCGATGCTTTCATACCAATTAATTCAGTTTTAGTACCTCCCAGAACAACAGAATGCTTTCCCGAATCCGTACCAATAAAAGTTCTTTCTCCGGTCCATCTCACACTTGCTTCCGCCATCAATCCTCCAAATTTTTTCCGAATTATAAGTACCATTCCACAACTAATGTATTAATAATTCCTATAAACACAGCTTGACACAGAACAATTGTTCGTGTATATTTTAGTACAAATGTCCGATAATATGCCTTAACTAAGGAGGCAATGATGGCCAAAAAAAGTGATGGTTTGAGCAAACGCCACGAATTGATACTTAAATTTCTCGCAAAATTTCAAGATGAGAACGGGTATTCCCCTTCCATCCGCGAGATCGGTGAAAGCATTGACGTCACCTCCACCTCCTTGGTTGATTATTATCTCAAGCAGCTGGAGGAAAAGGGCTATATTTCCCGCGAACAGCATATCTCCCGCAGTATCTGTCTATTAAAAGACATCTCTCAAAAGAAATCCGTCATGGACCAGGTCACTGACGGGATCCGGGAGGTCAGCAGCATGGTTGAAGAGTTGCTCACCATCCCGGTCATGGGCCGCATCGTAGCGAGCGAACCCATTCCAATGCCCACCAGTGACATCGGCTATTTTGATGCAGAGAGCAGCATCGAAATCGCGCGCTCACTCCTGCCCGCGAGGGAGAAAGTGGAAGATCTTTTTGCATTGGAAGTCCAGGGGGATTCAATGATCGACGCAATGGTCAATGACGGTGACATCGTCATCATGAAACGCACACAGCAGGCAAACAACGGCGAAATGGTCGCTGTTTGGCTGGATGACAAAGACCAGACAACGCTCAAATATTTCTACAAGGAAAGCAATGGCATTCGCCTGCAACCCGCCAACCCCAACATGCAGCCCATTATGGTGGAAAATCCGGCCAGTTTGCGCGTTATGGGCAAGGTGGTCATGGTCATCCGCCAGATGCAAGGATTGGCTGTCTAAATAATAATGAAACAGTGCCCTTGCCGCAACCGGGCACTGTTTTATTTTAAGTAAGAGCTCACCAATTCTTCAGAAACCTGCCAAAAACGGTCCTGTAAACCCTCATCAAGCGCGATATCCGACGGCCTTTTTTCCTGGCTATTCTGAAAATATCCGCCTGATACAGCATCCATTTCTGTTGCCGTTGCCAGCATCAATTGTGTCTGCGCGCCTTCCTCAGCACTGATTCCATCAAGGTCATAACTCTTCTTCAGAAGCTTGGTATTGACTACCCCTGGATGCAGAGAATTGACAGTCACTCCGCTGCCGGTTAGGCGCCGGGAAAGTGATTGTGAGAAAAGCACATTCCCTAACTTGGAAAGCGCATACGCCTCAAAAGGATCATAATGTTTTTCGCCCTGTAGATTATCAAAATCAACCTGTTTGATCATCTTGTGCGCGCTGGAGGATACATTGATAATGCGCGCGGGTGCGCTGGCCTTGATCAGGTCTAATAACAGCAGCGTCAGCAGAAACGGCGCAAGGTGGTTCACGGCAAAAGACATCTCGATCCCATCGTCTGTCAAAGTCCGGTCTTTATAAAAGTTGCCGGCGTTGTTGATCAACAAGTGCAATTCATTATTCTCCCGCTTGATCTCTTCTGCCATCCGCTGGACGTCAGAAAAAGAGGAGAAATCCGCCAGGTATAGGTCAGCGCTTCCCGCGCAGCCCGCCCGCGAGATTTGGGTTAAGGCGTTGATGCCTTTCTGCTTGCTTCGGCCATGCACCAGCACATGCGCGCCCACCCCGGTCAGGTGCTTGGCGGTAGCGAAACCGATGCCATCTGTGGCACCAGTGACCAGGATTGTCTTTCCTTCAGCAAAATTCTTTTCCATGGCTAATTGACCTCAGTGTAGAAAATAATATCAACGATCTCGTTTCCGCTTGCATACACCGTTATGCTGAAATCAAAACTTTCATCCCGCGTAACAGTCAAATCTTTCCGGCGTACCCCGACAACATTTCCTGCGTCATCAATTGCAGCAGCCGCGAAAGTCAGGCCTGCGCGATCGCTGCCACCATCTGCCTGCACGATCATCCTCCCCGTGATAACAGCTCGCAACGGTTCGTATTGTACTTCACGTTCTTCAACAGTTACTGTTTCTTCCCCAATAGCATGCGCAGCCTGTTCAGCAGAGAAAAGCGAGACATCAACCTGTTGGTATCCAGTGGGAACATCAGCCAACAACAGAAAAGCTGGTGCTGTGGTATTCGATTTCAGCGTTCGCACCACCGTCAGGACATTCTTCTCAGCAATGGCCGTGCCCTCGCCATCAATAAATGTAAATGTGATTACGGTATCTTCCAGGTCAAATTCAGCGGTATTTTCCACCATCACACTGCACCATAAACCTCCGCTGGATAGCGAACAGTAGGGCTGTCCAAATTGAATAACCCCGGATAATAGCGCATCAGCTACACCATTGCCAGATGCAGCTGCTGCCGGGATCAACACTTGGTCGCCCACGATCATCGCGTTAGGTGAGATCTCGGGGTTCGCGGCTAATATCGCATCAATCGAAATTCCGTATTGCTGCGCAATGGATGATATCGTCTCGTTCAGGCTGACAATATGCATAACTGGTGTTGCTGTTGCGGCAGGTGTTGGCGTTTCTCCGAGGTCATCACTGGTCGGTTCTGGTGTAACTGTCACTGCGGGTTTTGTGCGGTAAGGGGTCAGCAGCGGCAAAGCATCTCCGCTCTCAGCGCTGCCGTTGCAGGCGGAGAAGGTCAACAGAACGGTCAGAATCCATAAAAGATGTTTCATGATAGAAAAAATTATAACCGCCATGATCACAGCAGGAAAAACACATTATATTTGCCTTATCCATGATATATTTTCATTAATGGTGTGAATGATGGACATAAACGAAGCACTCAGTCATTTTCCTGTGTCCTCCGTCACCGATTGGGCTGCGGAGCGCAAGTTCTATGGCCGTTTTTATCTCTCTCAGGGCTTTGGCTCGGGAAAAAATCCGAACAACGATTGCGGGCCAACTTCCCTTGCGGTTGTGCTGAATCTTTTTCTCTTTCAGGCAAATCCCGGTCAGCGTCCCGTTGATAAAAATGTGGTTATTCAATCATCAAAATTCCATTTTTGGGATCGGTTGCCTGGTTGGATTCCGCGCGTGGGCGGGGCAACCGCCCCCTGGGGGTTGGCCAGAGCTTTTAATCGCTGGGCGAAGAAATATCAGCTTAACTGGCAGGCACAGCGCAAGAGCAACGCGCGCAAAGCGCATGTGCTCGAAAACCTGTTAATGGGGCGCCCGGTATCCGCCCTCAAAATCTGGAAAACAGGCGGTGCGCATTGGGTCACACTGGTACGCTACGCAAGTGATAAAGAACGGCTCTATTTCCTCGACCCAAACCCTTTTTTGGAATACCTGCCCGAAGCAAAACGCCTGCAAAGCCAGAGCTGGGATGAATTCATGCAGGATTGGTCCCGCACAACCTGGTGGTCAAAACTATTTGGCATCAAACGGGAATTAGTCATTTATTCCAACCGCTCCTGAAAAACCTTCCTTTTCTCTCATCCTGTTTCAATTGGCCCGATTAGGTTGGTATAATTCCCCTTTGTCATCAAATAATTGCAACCTGGAGTTTTAATGCAAAAAAGTCTGGATTTCCAAACCATCATCATGACATTACAGCGCTATTGGGCAGAAATGGGCTGTCTCGTGTGGCAGCCATATTACACCCAGGTTGGCGCGGGCACCATGAATCCCGCTACCTATCTGCGTGTTCTCGGGCCGGAGCCCTGGAATGTGGCATACGTTGAACCATCCATCCGCCCTGATGATGGCAGATACGGCGATAATCCCTACCGCTTCCAGCAGCATTACCAGTTCCAGGTCATTCTTAAACCCGATCCCGGAAACCCGCAGGAGCTCTATTTGCAGTCTTTGCAGGCATTGGGCATTGACCCTGCCCAGCACGATATGCGTTTTGTAGAAGATAACTGGGAATCCCCCGCCCTCGGCGCATGGGGGTTGGGCTGGGAAGTCTGGCTGGATGGGCAGGAGATCACACAATTCACCTACTTCCAGCAGGCCGGCGGCATCAATCTCGAACCGGTCTCGGTCGAGATCACCTACGGTTTGGAACGCATTGCCATGGCTCTCCAGGGCAACTACCACTTTAAAAAGATCCGTTGGAACGAGAATATCATGTATGGCGATATCAACTATATGGGTGAAAAGGAACACAGCACCTATTACTTTGAGATTGCTGCCATCGACCGCCTGCGCCAAATGTATGACCTTTTTGAAAAAGAGGCTGAATTGGCGCTTGAAAACGGGTTGGTGCTCCCTGCCCATGATTACATTCTCAAATGCTCGCACACCTTTAATATCCTGGATACGCGCGGGGCGGTCGGTGTGACCGAGCGCCAGGCCCTGTTTGGGCGCATGCGCGAGCTGGCACGGCGCGCCGCGGAAGCTTATGCTGCCCAGCGTGAACAGCTAGGACATCCATGGCTCGGCACACCTGCGATCTCTGGCGCGAGCGCAGCGCCGGTGGAGATTAATAAAAACCCTTCCGCATCATCCCTTCCTGAAAAAGCTGATTTTCTGCTTGAGATTGGTACAGAGGAATTGCCCGCTGCAGATTTGCGATCAGCGCTCGACCAGTTGCAAGAATTGGTGCCCGCGATGCTGGATGCGCTGCGGATTGACCATGGCCCAATCCAGGTGCTTGGGACACCACGCCGCCTTGCTGTGTATGTTAAAGACCTTGCCGGACGCCAGGATGACCAGGTCAGTGAGTTGAAAGGCCCGCCAGCGGACCGCACCTTTGATCAGGATGGCAATCCAACTCCTGCCGCTTTGGGTTTCGCGCGCAGTAAAGGGATCAGCATTGATCAACTACACAAAAAAGAAATCGATGGCGGTGAATATCTGGTTGCGGAATTGCACATAGAAGGAAAACAGATTTCAGAAGTCCTTCCCGAAAAACTGACACAACTTATTGCCGATATCCGCTTCAACAAATCTATGCGCTGGAACGCGAGCGGGATTTCATTTTCCCGTCCTATCCGCTGGCTGGTTTCTCTGTTTGGGGATATCGCCATTCCGTTCACATACGCCGGCCTGATCGCGGGAACATCATCCCGCGGATTGCGCTTTTCGGAATCCGATCAGCTTATGCTTAAAAACGCTCCCGCTTATTTCGATTTTCTGGCATCACAAAACATCATCGCCGATGCTGAAGCGCGCAGAGAGATGATCGAGAACCAGGTCAGGGAACTGCTCGCTTCTGTGGATGCTGCCGTTGATATCGACGCGGGTTTACTGGATGAAGTCAACAACCTGGTCGAAGCACCAACCGCGTTGATCGGCACTTTTGATGAAACACATCTGGAACTACCCGCAGAAGTGCTGGTCGGTGTGATGAAGAAACATCAGCGATACTTCCCGGTCTATAATCAACAGGGCAAGCTGATGCCCTTTTTCATCACTGTCCGTAACGGAAGCGATCAGCACCTCGATATCGTCGCACGCGGTAATGAAGAGGTGATCCAGGCCCGTTTTGCAGACGCCGCCTTTTTTATGCGCGAGGATAGCAGTAAAACCCTCGAAGAAATGCTGCCCAGGCTGGAATCACTTACTTTCCAGCCCGCACTGGGATCCATGCGCGCCAAATCTGACCGTGTGCTTGCCATCACTAAGATGATCAGCAAAGACCTGGGACTATCCGATCAGGAATGTACAACTGCAGAACGCGCTGCCTACTTATCCAAAGCAGACCTGGCTACCAATATGGTGGTTGAGATGACATCCCTGCAAGGCACGATTGGGAAATTTTATGCCCTGCGTGATGGGGAAACGCCACAGGTGGCCCAGGCAATTGAAGAACACTATATGCCGCGCCAGGCCGGGGGAAAACCTCCGCAATCAAAACCCGGAGTGGCGGTGGCAATCGCTGACAGATTGGATTCCATTGTAGGCTTGTTTGCGGTCGATATGGCGCCAACCGGCACCAAAGACCCATTCGGGCTGCGCCGCGCGGCAATCGGCTTGGTGCAAAATTTAATTGACCTCGCCATTGATTTCAATCTGCTGAAAGGCATTGAAATAGCGGCAGACAGTCAGCCTGTCCCCGTAACCGCGGACCATCGGCAGTCAGTTTTTGATTTCATCATTGGCCGTTTGCAAAACATGCTGCTCGACACCGGATATCGTTACGACGCTGTGAACGCAGTCCTCGCTGCCCAGGGCAACAACCCTGCTGCCGCCCTGCGTGCGGTGCAATCTTTGGAAAAATGGGCTCAGGATGAAAACTGGAATGAGATCCTGCCGGCTTTCTCGCGCTGTGTGCGCATAACCCGCGATCTCAAGCGAACATTAACCGTCGATAAGGATTCTCTGACCATGCAGCCAACAAAAGATTTGCTGGCCGCAGTTGAGATAGCGGAAGCAGCACTCGAAAAAAACAGGACAATCGATACCTTTGTCAACGCGATCAAAACACTGACACCCACGATCAATATGTTCTTTGACCAGGTTCTGGTGATGGACAAGGACGAACAGATCAAGAACAACCGTCTGGCCATTCTGCAGCGCGTTTCCAGGCTATCTGCAGACCTGGCTGATCTGTCACACATGGAAGGGTTCTAAATCCAATCAGGAGGATAAATGTCTTCAGCACAGGAAAAATTCATTTTTCAGGGAAAAAGCGATTCGGAAATATTTGAAGCGGCATTAAAAGCGGTCCCGTTGGCCGGGCTCGAGGTCTGGAAAAAACGTGAACTGGCCCGGTTGGTCCTGGCCCAGGGGAATGTGGATGGCGCAGAAGTGCGTTGTAATATCGCCGTCAGCATGGTGGATGGCAGCACCACCATCAGCGCCGAATCAGACGACCATTCAGAAGAAAAATTACGGGCGATCATTGCAGAAATCAAGTTAAAGCTGGATATATCACTGGCCTGATCGCCAATTTCACCCTTGCCATTGTCAATCTTATCCATTAAAGTAAAACCATCGCGCAGATGGTTTTCTAAACCTTAATCCTATGAATAATATTGAAGAGATCAAGAATCGGGTCGATATCGTCGATCTTGTGTCTGAGAATGTCAAACTCCGCCATTCCGGAAAGAATTACACCGGGTTTTGCCCATTCCACGCCAATACGCGTACAGCCGCCTTTGTTGTTTGGCCTGAAACCGGCACCTGGCGCTGTTTTGGCGAGTGTAATGAGGGCGGTGATATTTTCCGCTATATCATGAAAAGGGAGGGGGTGGATTTCAAAGAAGCGTTGAAAATGCTTGCCGAAAGGGCCGGAATAGAGCTGCAACCGCTCTCACCCGCAGCAAAAGAAGAAAGTGAACGCTCAGAAGTGCTGCGTAAGATACTGGAAGAAACGGTGGTTTTTTACCGCCATCAGCTGCGCAATACCGATGCCGGCCATGCGGCCCAGGAATACCTTCGATCCAAACGCGGTATCACCGCGGAAACCGAAGAGGTCTGGGGGCTTGGTTACGCGCCTGATAGCTGGGATGCTCTCATGAATCATTTCAAACAAAAGGGCTATCCCGTTCAGGACCTGGTCGATGCCGGGCTTGTCTCAGAGCGGGAGGATGGCAGGGTCTATGACCGTTTTCGCCACCGCCTGATGATTCCGATCCGCGATATCAACGGCAAAATGGCCGGCTTCGGCGGGCGGGTACTGAACCCGGATGACCTGCCAAAATTCATGAACTCACCACAGACCATCCTTTTTGATAAAAGCGCAATCCTTTTTGGATTAGACCGGGCGCGCAAAGCCATCCGCAGCGCGAACCAGGCAGTGATTGTGGAAGGATATTTTGATGTGATCGTTCCCCACCAGGAAGGGTTTGAAAATCTTGTCTCACCTATGGGAACCGCGCTGACAGAAGCCCAGATGCGCCAGCTGAAACGCTTCACACGCCAGTTCGTGATGGCGCTTGATCCGGATGCCGCCGGGCAGAAAGCAACCCTGCGCGGCCTGGAAGTCGCCCGGGAAGCATTGGACCATGAGGGTGACCCTGTCTTCAACGCCCGCGGCCTGCTGCATTATGAATCCCGTCTGAAAGCCGATCTGCGGGTAAGCACCTTACCAGACGACCTTGACCCGGATGAGATCGTTTTGCGTGATAAACAAGAATGGCAGCAAATTGTCAACAGCGCCCGCCCCATCATTTATCATGTACTGGACACGTTGATCATAGATCAGGATATTGAAGATCCAAAGGTCAAGAGCAGCATCGCCGCCCAGGTTCTGCCTCTCGTGAGAGATATCCCAAACCCGATCGAGCGTGATGCCTACCGCCAATACATCGCGCGGACACTCAAGATTGATGAACGTGCGCTTGCCGAGACATCTCCCAGCCAGCGCAAAAGCCGGCGAATCCCGCGCAGAACCCAGCAGGAGCAAGCGTCAGCGATAGCCACCCAGCAAGTCCAAACAGCCAATGAGCAGGGAAAGCTCTATCATCTCGAACAAGAGATTATCGCTTTCCTTTGCAAAGCGCCGGAGCTCAGATTCCGCATTGATCGCTTCCTGCGTGAATGCGGGTTGCAACACCTGTCACTTTCTGATTTTATCCATACCGAAAATCAGGAGATGATCAAGATCATCTTTGACTCTCTTTTACAGGATGAAGAGGAGCCGGTAGATTATATTTCGGAGAAGATCGATATCACACAGCTGATCACGGAAGTGAACCACTCACCCCTGCCTGAGGAAGATGAAAAGAAACCAGTTTCGCGTATGCGGCAATTGGAAGAGACAGCGCGCTTGATTCTCCTGGCTCGGCAGGTCAATATCAACCAGGAGATACAACAACTGCGATTCCTGCAATCTGAGCAGCAATCACAGATCGAGGGGGCTGACCCTCCAGATCAAACAATGCTGACCCGGCTGGTTGAACTCATTCGCGCACGCGGTCTGGTGGACCGGGCATTAGCACTGCCGATCAAGATTGCGTGATTTTTCGCTCATGTATAATTGACCTTACATATATTCTGTGAGAAACATATGCCGCGGAAAAAACAAGATTATGAAGACGAAATAGATGCAGATAACTCTGGTGATGATTTCTCTCCAGACACTGCAGATATCGATGATGACGCAATGGATGAAAAAGATACGGACGTTGATGAGACTGAAGATCTAGATGATGGTGATGATTCCACATCTCATTACGCAACCGGCACCCTGTCACAAGATCCAGTCCGCCTTTATCTGAAAGAGATCGGCCGCATCGATCTGCTCAACGCGGAAAGCGAATTCCGGCTGGCTACCCGCAACGAAGCGAAAACCCGCTTGGACTGGCTGCGCAATCGCTATCTGGAAGAACAATCGAAAAAGAAAGTGGACGCAGCGGCAATTTATGTCCAGGTCGTCACTGATCTGGATCATACCTATGGTAATCTTCACCTATTCTCAGAAAAAAATCCGGCGTTTGAGTTGCCGGATTTCTGCTTGATGATGGCTGAGTCCCAGGATCTGCGATCGCAATGGGATATTGACGCGCCATCCTATACCCGCAGCTATCTGGAAGAATATTGGCTGCAGAATAGCAAAATTGATGATCCCATCAGGAAAGAGTTGATCATTGGTTTTATCCAGGAGATCTATGCCTTTTACCTGGCAAGCTACCTGCTTCCACAGCAAACAGCGCAATATCTGATTGATTTCTACCAGAAAAAAGGGAAGCTGCCTACACTTAATACGATTCTTAAACATATCCCAGATAACAAAGCGCTCAAGATCACTTGTGAAGAGATTGATATTCTCTCTGATGAAGCGACCACTACCCTGATCCGTGCCAACCTGCGTCTGGTGGTGAGTGTCGCCAAGCGATATCTGGGCAGAGGCATCTCTTTCCTGGATCTAATCCAGGAGGGAAACCTTGGGCTGTTACGCGCCATAACCAAGTTCGATCCCGTGCGCGGTTTTAAATTCAGCACATACGCCACCTGGTGGATTCGCCAGTCGATCAGCCGCTATATCGCCGAGCAGGCCCGTACGATCCGCATCCCCGTCCATCTTTTTGAATCCATTTCCAAGCTGTTGCGTATTCAACGCAACCTGGTCCAGAAGTTAGGGCGAAGTCCCAATCCGGAAGATATCGCCCTTGAATCCGATCTCCTATCGACTGAAGATAGAGCAGCGATAAAAGACCATCTGCGGCATCAATCGCAGCTCGAGAAACCACTCCAGGATCGCTGGGATAAGGCTACTGAAAAAGTGCAGAACATCCTAAAATCAGCGGAAGAACCCATTTCACTTGAACGGCCGATTGGGGATGAAGACAGCAGCCAATTGGGTGATTTCATTGAAGACAATGACGCTGTGGAACCCATGGACGCGGCTGATAAAGAAATGCTGCGTGATCAGGTACATAATGCGTTGGATGCCCTTTCAGAACGTGAAAGGCAGGTTTTGGAATTGCGCTTTGGATTATTGGATGGCAAAGACCATACCTTGGAGGAAGTAAGCAATTATTTCAACGTCACGCGCGAACGTATTCGCCAGATCGAAGCAAAGGCGTTACGCAAGTTACGCCATCCTTCCCACAGCCGCAGCCTGCGTGATTACCTATAGACAAAAAAATAAATATTGTGCTAAAAAATAAACATGATATAATTTTGACGCGATAAAAATGCTCTTTCAAATCGGGCGGATCATTGATAAGATGTCCATCCAGCCCGGCCAACCCCAAAAAATGAATCATATTTCATCCAATTAAAATTTATTCAAGTATTTATATCTTCATCACCACACGAGTAGAGGAATGGATTATTAACCATGATAATTGCAGAATTAGAATCAAAAACCTTATCTGAATTACGCGAGATCGGCGCTGAATTGGGTATACCGGATGTAAAATTCCGAAAGAAAGAATACCTGATGATCGCCATTGCCAGCCGATCAGCCAATGAAGAAAGCGAAGATGACGGCAGCAAAACCGAAAAAGGCGGCGGCATCCTCGAGATCATGCCGGAAGGTATCGGTTTCCTGCGCGAAAATTATCAGATGAGCAAGAATGACATTTATGTGTCCCAGGCCCAGCTGCGCCGGCTCGACCTGCGAAATGGCGATATGGTCTTCGGCAAGATCCGCCCGCCAAGAGAATCTGAACGCCATTATGGGCTGGTGCACGTCGAATCCATTAATGGGACGCCTTCTGCTGAGGTAAAAGATCGGATCAAATTTGAAGACCTGACACCCATCTTCCCGGAAGAACGCATCAACCTCGAAACAAAAGCGAATAACACAGCCTCGAACCGCATGATCGACTTGATAGCGCCCATCGGACGCGGCCAGCGTGCCATGATCGTCTCTCCGCCCAAAGCTGGAAAAACAACCATCCTAAAAGAAATTGCCAACGCGATCTCCGCGAATTATCCCGAGATCAACCTGATCATCAGCCTCATCGGTGAACGCCCGGAAGAAGTAACCGATATGGATCGTTCAGTAAATGGCGAAGTGATCGCCTCTACCTTTGACGAACCTGTCACCGCGCATGTGCGCACAGCAGAGATGACCCTGAACCGCGCCAAACGCCTGGTGGAGATCGGGCGCGATGTGGTTATCCTGATGGACAGCCTCACCCGCCTCGCGCGCGCATATAACCTCGTCGTAAATCCATCCGGGCGCACCTTGTCCGGCGGTATGGACCCCTCTGCGCTTTACCCGCCCAAACGATTCTACGGCGCTGCCCGCAATATCGAGAATGGCGGGTCCTTGACAATTATTGCCACTGCGCTGATCGACACTGGCTCCAGACTGGATGATGTGGTCTATGAGGAATTCAAAGGTACTGGTAACATGGAACTGCATCTTTCGCGCCGTCTGCAGGAACGCCGTATCTTCCCCGCCATCGACATCGAGCGGTCATCCACGCGCCGTGAAGAGCTGCTCATCAGCCCCGATGTACTTCAACAGGTCTGGCTCATGCGCCGCATGTACCTGCAGATGATCGGTCAGCCCCCGCAGGGTGCCGGGATGGATCCTGCTGTAGCGTATGAGGCAATCATTAATAAGATGAATAAAACCAAAGATAATATAGAATTTCTTGAGGCATTAACAGCGGATAAATAATATGGCTACTGCAGAAGAAAACACAGCTGCCGAAAAGGGAATCGGCCGCAACGCGTATCCTGGCTGGCTGGTTGCCAGCACATGGATCATCGCGGTCCTGATGACCGCGCTGATGGGGTTCTTGCTATTCCGATATTTCACCGGTCAGCCGCTCTTTGCTTTCCTCAGTCCTGCCGGCCGAGGCAATGAAACATCTACCGTTTCCGTCCTTCCTGCATTTGAGCCCACCAAACCCTATCAAGCGGTTGAACGCAGCACCAATCCGGATACTGTCCTTCCAGTTGGGTCTCGCAAGGAAGTTATCGAATACGCAGTCGCTTCCGGCGATTCACTCTTTAGGATTGCTGAACAATACGAAGTAAAACCGGAATCCATCATGTACGCCAATTATGAAACGCTCAATGACAATCCCCACCTGATCTCTGTTGGTGTCAATCTCAAGATCCCTCCGATTGATGGGATTCTGTATCAATGGAAACAAGGCGACACACTGGAAAATGTAGCCGCGAAATACTACGCTGAAGTGCAGGATATATTGCTGTTTACAGGCAACGACCTTGATATCAGCAACCCGGTCATTGAACCCGGCACTTTCATCATGATTCCCAATGGCTGGCGCCCGCTGCAACCATTTGTCGTTGCAGTCACCGCTGGTGACAACGCCGGCGTCACCGCCCAGATCGCGGGGCCCGGCTCCTGTACGCCAGCTGGCGGATCTTATGGCACCTATTCATTTGTTTGGCCGGCGCCTTACTATGGCATCGTTTCCGGCAACGATTACTGGGCAGGCCACCAGGCCATCGATGCGCAGTGCTACCAGGGAGATTCAATTTACGCTTCCGACTCCGGTGTGGTCGTGTATTCAGGGCCGATCAGCGGCGGATACGGCAACCTGGTCGCCATTGATCATCAGAATGGATATCTCACGCTGTACGCCCACTTAAGCGGCTTCAATGTCTCCTGCGGACAAAGTGTTTCACAGGGGCAGGTGGTCGGTTTTTGTGGATCAACTGGCAACTCAACCGGCGCGCACCTGCACTTTGAAGTGCGCCAGAACGGTGGTTTTATCAACCCCTGGTATGTATTACAATAGCAATCAAGATGAAGCCCGATCGCTCGGGCTTTTTTTATAGTATCCGTGGTGGGTTGACGGCGACCTTCCAGTTCGCAAGCGGTAAATTCTCAAGCACAATCTCTGGCCTGTCCCCTTTGATCAGGATCTGCCAGCGGTAATAACCGCGCTGCCGCGCGAAATAAGGCGGGACCGGTCCGATCATCTCCAGCGTCTTATCCGCACTTTGGCTGATGCGGCTGGATAATTCATTACCAAGCAATTTGGCGCGCGCTTGCGCATTTTCGGCATACAGATCACGCGTCTCCAGGCAGATGATCCGCGTAAAAGGGGGATACTGGATATCCCGCCGCCGGTCCAGCTCAGCCCTGTAAAAGCCATGGAAATCATGCTGCGCCGCAAACTGGATCGCGTAATGGTCCGGCTGAAACGTTTGTAAAATCGCCTTGCCCCCCAACTCACTGCGCCCTGCCCGTCCCGCCACCTGGGTCAACAGTTGAAAAGCATTTTCTGAAGCGCGGTAATCTGGAAAACTCAAGCCCACATCCGCCAGCACCATGCCAACCAGCGTCACCAGCGGCAGGTCCAGACCCTTGGCTAGCATCTGTGTGCCGATCAGAACATCCGCGTTATGCTGCTTGAAATGCGAGAGGATAACCGTCTCAGATCGCCTGCCTGTTGCAGTGTCTGCATCCCAGCGCAAAGTCCTGACAGCGGGAATCAGTTGTTTCAGTTCCTGCTCAACCTTCTCAGTCCCCATGCCATAATGGCGTATGCGCTTGCTTTCACAGGATGGGCATTTAGCAGGCATTTTACGCGTATATCCGCAGGTATGGCACAGCAACTGGTTGCTGCCAGAGTGCATCGTCAGCGGAAAATCACAGTGCGGACAGTTAAGCGTGTGTCCGCAATCTCTGCAAAAGATGATGGTCGCGCTCCCGCGCCGGTTCAGGAATAGCACCGCCTGCTGTCCGACAGATAGCGTTTGCTTCAAACTTTCTTGCAGCGCCAGGCTGAAAATGGAGGTATTTCCACCAGTCAGCTCAGCCCGCATATCAACAACAGACACTTCAGGAAGCGGAACATAGCTTGCGCCTAAACCGGTTATCTTCGCATTGGCGGAAATGCGCTGTTCCATATGGATCATTGTCCAGTTCTCAAGCTCAGCCTGAAAATAGCGGCTCACATTTGGTGTCGCAGATCCGAAGATCACACACGCTCCGCTCAATTCAGATAAAGCCAGCGCCCCATCCCGGCTGTCATACAACGCATTTTGTTCCAACTGATAATAGGAATCATCATGGCATTCATCCAATACGATCAAACCGGGAGCGGGCAGAGGCACCAGCAGCGCGCTGCGCGGGCCGATCAGAACCGATAGTTTCCCGCCCGCTGCCCGCAGCCAGGTATCATAACGCTCCCCGTCTGACAGCCGTGAATGAAAAACTCCCACCTGTCCCGGGAACCGGTCCAGGAAACGCTGAATGGTTTGCGGTGTCAGCGCAATTTCCGGCACAAGAATCAATGCTTGTTTGCCTGACCTGACAGTCTCTTCAGCGGCTCTCAGATACAGCTCCGTTTTTCCTGACCCGGTAATCCCGCGCAGCATGATCGGCTTTGGTTTTGGGCTGTTGAGCGCTCGAGTGATATTTTCCCATGCCTTTTGCTGCGCATATGTCAGTGTGGGTGCTTGGGTGCCCTCCGGCGAGAAATCACTGATCGGGTCGCGGATGACCGTCTCTTCTCCGATCAGGATCAGTCCCTTTTTTTCTAAAAATCGGATATCTGAAGAGTTTCCTCCCGTCGACGCGTACAGGTATGACGCCCGCACTGCGGCACCCTCTAATGCCAGAATCTGCAGCATCTTGCGGCGCCTTTGGGAAGGGTCTCCGCCTTCTTTTCCAGTATCAAGCGTATCGATCATGTCATTCTCAACAGCAGGATGCAGCATGACCGTATTCACCTTCTTTTGCGCCGCCCTGGGCGCGGGCAATATCTTTTCCGAGTGGACCCATCCCTGGCTGTTCAGACGCTGCATTGCTTTGCGCCAATTATTACGGCTGAACGCACGATCTAGCTGCGTGGAGCGTTGTGGACCATTATTGATCAGTACGGCAACCAGCCGCTGCTGCAGCGCATCCAGCTGCGTCAGGTCCGCCTCATCCGGCACATTCGGCGTATACAGATCATATGGCTTGCGGCTGTAACCCGGCGGCAGCATAGCTTGCAGAAATCCGGCCTGCGGTTGTAAAAAACCATCCGCCAATCTTTTGGATAGATCCAGATACATTTGCGGGATTACAGGTTTCGGGTGGATCAGCTTGGTGATCGCTTTGATATCACCTTCAAATTGTGTGCCCTCTTTTACGCAAACAACAATCCCCTGCGCGATAGTGTAATTGTATGGGATCTCGACCAGACAGCCCGGCAAGACCTGTTCTTGCAGGTCGGATGGGATAAGATAATCAAACAATCCTTCCACACCGCTGATGTTGACTGCTATCTCTGCGAATAATGTCATTGACGCATGCGGTTATTCTTGCAGAAATATGGCTGCGGCTCCGTAACCGACCACAGAACTGGTATCACCGGTCGCGTCCGCCGATGTGGTGTAATTGAGAATATATGCCTGCGGGTTCTTTTGCATCCTGGCAGCATATAACATCAGCGCAACGGATGCAGCGCCGCAGGCAGAAGCCACCCCTTCACCCTCCGCCGCGAGAACGCCTTCCGCATCCATCGCTTTGATCCGGCGCAGCATTTCCGCATCCATCTGGTGAGCAGTCTCCAATGCCGAATAATGGGAAAGGTCTGTGCTGGCAACCATCAGAAAGGATCGCCCCTGCAACAACTCAATCAGATCTTCGGCGATGCGTTTAAGCTTCTTCCGCTCACGGGTGCGCACCATCAGCGGCAGCAGGGAAAACTCGCTATCAAGAGCGCATTGTAAAAAAGGAAGCTGGATCTCCAGCGAATGCTCCGGATCATGTTCCACCTGCTGGACTGGGATACTCTCATCTAAATGTGTTAGTATTTCGGTTTCCACAGGCACGGCGCCAAGCGGTGTCGCATAGGAATCATACACGCTGGTGATGAGATCTGCGCCATGATATTGATGGAAAGGGGAAAGAACAACCACAATATCAGGCTGCAAGCCCTGCACGACCCGATAAGCGTAACCAGCTGTTTTGCCGGAATAAATATAGCCGGCGTGGGGAGCAACCACCCCAAACAGCTTTCCACTGAATTCATCATCCGAAAGGACAGCATTATTGATAAAGGCCTGAATCTCAGTTTCCAACTGTTGTGGATCAGTGCTATACCATGTTCCCGCAATCGGGGACGGACGTGCTGATTGTTTAAAATCCATCGTGATCTCCTCTATTTCATTATATCTATTGCAGAGGAAGATGAAAATACTAATACGGCAAATAACGGTGCGGGTTTACGCGCTGGCTGCCATTCAACAACTCAAAATGCAGGTGCGGCCCGCTCGAATTACCCGTGCTGCCCATGTAACCGATCACATCACCCTGTGTGACATAAGCCAGACAACCAACATTGAGTGATTCCAGATGGGCATACAAAGATTGAAAGCCATTGCCGTGGTCAACTGCGACCACATTTCCATACCCCCAGTCATTCCATCCGGCATACACCACCACACCGCTGTCCACCGCGTATAGCGGATCGTTCAGGTCACCTGCCACATCAATACCCCAGTGGTTGGTTTCCGGTGAGAAATCAAATCCGGAGATCCATGTTTCATTCGCTGGCCAGATGAATGTTCCCAGACCGATCGGCCCAGAATCAGCAGGCGGACATTTGCCCTGTCCCCACACATTGGATTCCGCCGATTCTTCCCGCGCGAAGATGGTGGTTGAAAAATCCCGAAAACCGCGTGAGCCGCCCGGTGCAAAGATCTGAGTGCCCGGTGCGATATTTGGGTTGGAAAGATCGCCAACCATCTCATAGGAAAGGTTGTTGCCCGGCCACTCAATGATCTCGTCTACTGTCACGCTCAATCCGTTAGCAACGCCATTCAGGCCTTCTCCTTCTGACCAGGTATGTAAAACACCATCCTCGGGAGGGATCAACAATATTTGACCGGGCACTAGCCCAGCCGGGTTATCCCACAATGTATAAAGATTTGTCCATAATAAGGAGTTCGGGTCAAGTCCAAATCGATCAGCGATGCCAAACAGTGTGTCACCTGAAACAACAGTGTATTGAATGAATTCATAGCGGGATTCTGATGCAGAATTCGTGGAAGCACCTACTGATTTGCCAATACCCTCGATCTGGGCATCACCTGCATAAGCAGGCAATATCGCCTCACCCGACCCAATCGGGCCACCTGCGCCTTCGGAAACGGCTGGTGCTGCGTCTGACGCCATTTCACTGCCAATAAAATTACCCCGCATCACCCACACCACCAGGCCTACCAGCCCAATAGTGACCAACGCTGTGCCGGCACGCATGGCAATATCACCCAGCCCCAGGCGGGTGATGCGATTCCACAACTTCTCCCAACCTGAGAGATCCTTGTTTTCAGGGGATTCTGCTTCCGAGAGAGTCTGTGGGGGTTGAATTTCTTCTACGCTGCCATCGACGGATGGAAGATCATCAAACATACTTACCTCGAGGGAGTATCATACCACAGCATATTTTTCATTTTTTAATATTTTACCTGCTTCTTACAACCAGGCCACTGTCCAGATGATGATACCTGATAGCTATAATATGGATATGAAATTGAATACAAGTGATATCGACAAAATCAGCGCCGGTTTGAAAGCACACAATCTCTTTTTGTGCACTGCCGAATCCTGCACTGGCGGGCTGCTCGGCCATATCATCACCAATTTGCCGGGTGCGTCTGATTTCTATCTGGGCGGCCAGATAACCTATTCCAATACAGCAAAAATCCATTGGCTGCAGGTGCCGCCTGAAATCCTTGAAAAATTTGGAGCGGTGAGCGAGCAAACCATCACCGCAATGGCAAAAGGTATCCGCGCTGCATTTTCTCACACTGTCCCGCTGGAAAACCTGGTGGGTATCTCCATCTCCGGCATCGCCGGACCATCCGGTGGGAGCGCTGAGAAGCCGGTCGGTACAGTATGGATCGGGATCAGCATGCCAGGCTATCAGGACGCCCGTAGTTTCCTGTTCAAAGGAGATAGAGCGTCGATCAAAGAACAATCCGCGCAGGCAGCGCTGACATTACTGCAGCAGGTTTTATCAGAATAAATAAACTCCTCGATGGGGGAGTTGATGATCAGCAAACCTAACCCAGGCGCCCACGCTCTTCTTCAACTATGCTGATATCCAGCTTTTTAAAGAGTGGTTCAGGTTTCCTGAAGGCTTGTCCGGGTTGAAGATCACTTTTTTCCCATTTGCCGGTCGCGGCAGAGGGATCATACAGCAGTGCTTCATGTGTGCCAACCGCGTCTTCGAAGGTCTCGGTATATTGCCGCCCAAAGAGCTGTCCATCATAACCCAGATAGTGATGCAGCGCGTTACTGGTGAAAGGGAGAAATGGCGCAAATAGCATCTTGAGTGAATCGATTGCTTTCATGGCTACAAATATCGCCCGCCCGGCTGCGTCCTTATCTTCTTTAATTGTCTTCCATGGCGCGCATGTGTCGAGATATTTGTTTACTTCAGATGCCAGCCGCATCGCCTCACCCAGTGCAGATCGCAGCCGCACCGCTTCGATCTCCGCGCCAACAGTCTCAAACCCGTTTTCGACCGTCTCCAGCAAGTCTTCATCGTCTTTGGTTAACTTTCCTGGCTCAGGCACCACGCCTTCCCAGTGTTTATGTGCGAAGGAAAGCACCCGGTTCGCCAGATTGCCCCAGGTTGCCACCAATTCATCATTATTGCGATGATAGAATTCATCCCAATCCCAGTCCGCGTCACGTGTTTCCGGCATAATGGAAGTCAGGTAGTATCGTAAAGAATCAGGGTCATAGCGCGTCAGAAAATCCAGACCCCACACCGCCCAATTGCGGCTGCCGGAGATCTTTTTCCCTTCCAGATTGAGGAATTCGTTGGCAGGCACATCGTAAGGTAGGACAAATGGCTCTTCTTTTCCCTGGTTGTAATGGGCGTCAAAAGTGCCATCCGCGCCAGCCAATTCTGCTGGCCAGATGATGGCATGAAATGGAATATTATCCTTCCCGATAAAATATAGCGTTTTCGCCTTCTGATCCTTCCACCATGCGCGCCAGGCCTCTGGATCACCGTGGATCTTACTCCACTCGATCGAAGCGGAAAGGTAACCGATAACTGCTTCAAACCATACATACAGGCATTTTTCATCCCAACCCTCAACCGGCACCGGGATGCCCCAGCTCAGGTCGCGCGTGATCGGGCGCCCGCGCAGTCCCTCAGTATTGATCTGGCCCAACGACTGACGCAGCACATTCGGGCGCCAGTAGGATTCGCGTGCGCGCAGAAATTCGGCGATCTCACCCTGCAGCGTGCCCAGATCAAGGAAGTAATGTTCAGTTTCGCGCAGTTCGGGTGTGGATCCGTCGGTCTTGGTGCGCGGATTGATCAGTTTGGTGGGATCCATCAGGTTTCCGCACTGGTCACATTGGTCGCTGCGCGCGTTCTGATACCCGCAGATCGAACACGTCCCTTCCACATAGCGATCCGGCAGGAAACGTTCCTGTGAGGTCGAATACCACTGCTTCTGGGTTTCTTTATACATAAATCCATTTTCAAGCAGCGCTTTAAACATCGCCTGTGATACCTGGAAATGATTTTCAGTATGGGTCGAGGTAAACAGGTCGTAGGTCAGGCCTGCTTTTTGGAACAGTTCCAGAAATCCCTTATGAAAGCGCTGGTACACTTCCAATGGCGCAACATTTTCCTCTTCCGCGCGCACGGTGATGGGTGTGCCATGGGAATCTGTGCCGGATACCATCAGCACGCGGTTTCCTTTCAAACGATGATAGCGCGCGAAAATATCAGCCGGTAAATAAGAACCGACCAGGTTGCCAACATGAATCTCTGAATTGCCATACGGCCACGCAACAGCGGCCAGGATTGTTTCTGCCATTTAACCTCTCCAAAAAGCGTTATGGGTGATTTTATCATGGAACAATTCGCCCCCTTTTTTGTCTGCGTTTTGCCGTGCTTGGCGTACAATAATGCCATCAAACCATAGATATTGGAGCAGCTGCATGATAAAAGAAAACACTTGTCTGGTCATCGGTGACATCAATATTGATTTCAACATAAAGACCAGCTACTATCCGCCTGAGGGCGGCGAAACCCACGCGGAGGAATCCGTATTTCGCCTGGGCGGCTCTGGCTGCAGCACCGCCCTGATTTTACAAAAATTAGGGTTGCAAACAGCGCTGGCGGCTAATCTTGGAGATGATCTCTTCGCGCAATTTGCGCTCGATCACATCCGTTCCACTGGCCTTGATATTTCTATGGTCAAAAAAAACGCTTCTCACCAGACTGGTTTTTTCATGATCCTGGTCACCGGGGAAGCCCAGCGCACCATGTTCGGTAACCGCGGCGCGAACGCGGCTCCGATCGCGCTTGATTTGGTCAAAGATGATGTGGACCAGGCGCGGCATATCCATTTTTCCGGATATAACCTGCTGGGGGATGATCAGGCTGCAGCAATGATAGAGGTGATGCGTTACAGCTATGAACATGATAAAACCATCAGTCTTGATCCGGGTACGCACACCTGCAAAGCAGTGCCGCAACGCGTGATCAATGCTTTGCCATTTGTCGATTACTTTTTGCCCAATAACACCGAGGCACACATCCTTTCCGGGCACGAGAAAGAAGACGCCCAGATCGCGTTCCTGCTGCATCATGGCTGTAAAAATGTTGTCCTGAAACGAGGAGATTGCGGCAGCCGCTTTACGTCCACCAGTCAGGATATCCAGGTCCCCGCGTTTTCGCTGGAAGGGCAAAGCGTACAGGACACAACCGGCGCGGGCGACAGCTTTAATGCCGGTTTCCTGTACGGGTTGCTCAATGGAAAATCAGCCGCCGTGTCGCTCAAAATGGGAAACGCCGCCGGATACCTGATGATCACCGCGCCGGGCGGTCCGTTGGACTTTCTGAAACGCGAGAATCTGGTTCAGGAGATCCAATCCATCGCAGATTAGAATTTTATTTTACGCTTGTACTTGACAACTGTTATTTTTTACCATTATAATAATTACCAGTTGTAGCGATAAGAATGCGATGAACTAAAGCCTCAATTTGGTCGCTTGCCCGGGGAACAGCGCGTGCGGGGGTGGCTTTAGGGAGCAAGTAGCGAAACCGATCTTTTCAGGTCGGTTTTTTTTATTAGATTGAAAGGAGGGCGATAATCATGCGGCGGATCGTTCAAGACTCTACTTGATCAGTTAGGTTTCCTTTTGTGTTTACTTATTTAATTAATGATATTTCGGAGGGTATATTATGAAAACAAACAGAAAGAATTCACTTTTATCACTCATCATGGTCTTTTCCATGATGTTCCTGATGCTCTTCCCCACTGCAGTTTTTGCGGATGACACATCGCCTGCTGAAGAGACTCCTCAGGAAGAGACTGCTGCACCACAAGAGCAACTTGCGGATCCGCAGGTCACGGTAGAACCGGAAGAGGAAGATCTGGCAGAGATCATCCAAAAGCTGAATGACGCTGACCTCGTCGTCGTCAATGAGGCAGGGGAGACAGTTCCTCTGGCCAGCCAGCAAGCGGCAGAAACACTCACTGAAGATTCAGACCCGTTCTATTTCGATGCCTCGCTCAGCGCTTGGGTTGGGTATTCTGAAACCGGCGTTTGTGCAGCACGCGTCAATCCTGCTAACTGCTACGCTACCAGCACTCCCGTCCAGGATGCCGTCAATGGCGCAATCGCCGCCGGCGCGGTCGATATCTTCGTTGTTACTGGTGACAGCAAGGTCTTCAATGAAGATCTCACACTTAACACCTCCACAGGCGGCTTCACCTTGTACGCGATCAAAAATGCCTGGGATGCTGAAGGCGCCAAAGCCAGCGGCACGCCTACTGGTTACGCCACTCTCAATAGCATCACCATGAGCTCCACAGCTCAGCTCCTCAACCTATTCGCGCCAATTGTGAATATCAACAGCGGCGCGTCCATCCAGGCAGGTGTTGATGCTGTTACTGATGGCGGGACGGTCAATGTTGGGCCAGGAACATTTGAGGAAGAGATCGACATCATTTCCAAAGATGTTTCAATACAAGGTTCAGCAGGAACAGTCGTACAATCACCCACAAACATCGGCGTTGACTATACATCCTCAAATGTCAATCGCGGTATCATCTACGCCAATGATGCCCATGTCACCATCAATAATCTGACGGTGGATGGTCTCGGTCGCGGGAATGCAAATTACCGTTTCGTAGGGATCAGCCTTTATAACGCCAGTGGCACGATATCAAACAACACTGTCCTTAATATCACCGACACCCCCTTCTCCGGCTCGCAGCATGGTATTGGAATCCTGATCTACAACGATGACGGCACTGCCCGCGAAGTGAATATCTTCGGGAATGATGTCAGTAACTTCCAGAAAAATGGAATCACTGCTAATGGTGCAGACCTGACAGCAAATATTTATAACAACACTGTCACCGGTATCGGCCAGACGACCATCACGGCCCAGAACGGTATCCAGCTTGGCTTGGGTGCAACTGGCTCTGTCACTGGCAACACCGTCAAAGATATCTGGTACACAGGTAGTGGCTGGGCAGCTTCCGGTTTCTTGCTGTCCGATACCATAGGCACGATCACGTTCGAGAACAACTCTGTCACTAATTCACATTACGGTGTATATGCCTACAACACCGCACTTGCCAGTAAAGGAAATACTATCGCTGGAAACTATGTGGGGCTCTTGCTTTACAGCCCTGGAAAATCCAGCACATTCCAGAACGAAACCATCACCGATAACAGTTACCTCAGCTTCAGGAACTACGCCTCAGCTTCTACCACAGTCCGCGATAGCGTCTTCATGAACAACGGTTCTTACGATTTTTATGACGATACAGGCGCTGCTGATGTGATCTATAACTACTGGGGTTGTGACGGCGGACCAGGCACCGCGGGTTGTGATGATGTCTTCTACGCTTTATATGACCCTTGGCTGATGGACCCGGACAGCGACGGAATCTACGATTCAAGCGATGGAACTGGCGGATATGTGGACAACTGTCCAACCACATTTAACCCAGACCAATTGGATACTGATGGCGATGGTCTGGGTGATGTCTGCGACCCAACACCCAACGGCGATGATGATGAAGATGGCATCGATAACCTGGTTGATAACTGCCCATTCGTTTATAACCCGTCCCAGAAAGACTCGGATAATGATGGTATCGGCGATGCATGCGATCCGACACCTTATAAAGTGGTAGAGCCAGCTTTCCTGCCTGGCCTTGCGCCATTACTGCCCATACCAGTCACCGGTGGCGAATTGGTTGAAATCGGCTGCGAGACTGATTGCGTTTCCTTTACCCTGCCAAGCGGCATTAGTGTGGAGTTCTGCGGTTTATGCGGATACTCAGCTTCCCTGGCTGAAGAAACAGCCGATACTCTCCCATTCGACATGCCGGATGACGTGGCAATGCTGTTTGGGCTGACCGTAAACCTGCTGGATCAGAATGGCGACCTGGTGGAAGAACTACCTGCCGGCGCGACCATGACAGTGTCATTCCCCATGGGGACAAAAGTTGAGGACCTTCTCGGTATTCAACTCTGGGATCCAGAGGACGAGGAATGGGTTTCTATCCTCGACATTCTCGCCTCCGATGGCCAGTTGCAAGCGACAATCGATTGGCCCGGAACCGCGATTTTGGTCGAATAAAAAATATTCATACATTCAAAGAGGATGGCGAAATCGCCATCCTCTTTTTATTTAATCAATTCAGTGAATTATTACCAATTCTTTGCTATAATACCCTTACATATATAAATAGAATGCACTGAACTAAAGTTGGAATGTGGTCGCTTTCCCGGGGAGAAGCACAAACGGGGGCAACTTTAGGGAGCAAATAGCGAAACCGATCTAAAGAAATTGGATCGGTTTTTTTATTGAAAGGAGGGCGATAATCATGCGGCGGATCGTTCTAGATTCTACCTGAACGTAGGGTTATCCATTCGTTCCTTTACGTATTCAATCAAAATATTATCGGAGGGTATATTATGAAAACGAACAAAAAGAAATCACTTCTGTCACTCATCATGGTCTTTTCCATGATGTTCCTGATGCTCTTCCCCACTGCGGTTTTTGCGGATGACGCGCCGCCTGCTGAAGAGACCGCTCAGGAAGAAACTACAGAAACAACTCAGGAAGCGCTTACAGAAGAACCACAGGCAAGCGATGAAACTGCTGAAGAAGAAACACAAAATGCAGAAGATGAGGCAGATGAAGAACTGCCAGACCCACAGGTCACGGTAGAACCGGAAGAGGAAGATCTGGCTGAGATCGTCATAGCTCTTCAAACGGCTGATGCTGTTTTAGTCGATGAAAATGGTGATGCCATTCCATTTGCCAGCACAGATGCGCTGACCGCCATGGAAGTGATCGGATCAGACAGCAGCGATCCATACTTTCCATATACGAGTGGCGGTACAACAATCTGGGTAGGTTATACCCATCCGGGAGTTTCCTGCCACCCCATCGTAACAGAATGCCATGAAACTGAAAATCCGATCCAGGCGGCTCTCGATGACACACGTTCGATCGGTGCAACCATCCGCATCGACGGTCCGGCAGCTAATTACGCAAATGATGTCTTCACCCTTGATAGGCCACAGCGGTTCTATCTCAGTAATAATGAAAACATCAAAGTAAACACAATTTACCTCAACACAAGTCTTGCAAATATAGAATTTGCAATTAATGATAAACAGTTCTTCGCGCAAAATATCTATATTTTAGGCGGCGGTGCGACAGCTTCCGTCCAGGACGGTATTGATATCGCTGCTAACGGCGGGACGGTCAATGTTGGGCCAGGAACCTACACGGAACAGATAAAGATCAATAAATCGGTTTCTGTGATTGGGGCGGGTAAGGATGCCACGACGATCAACCCGGATCCCACCTACACGCATTGCTGGGGACCACCCTGTGGCCCTGGAGATCGTGCACTGGTAGAAATTAATGGCGGTGATGAGAACGCGGAAGGATATACGATCAATGTCCTGTTCGATGGGTTCACGCTCGACGGTCAATATTTATACGGCAATAAATTTGGTGTGTTGGTGCATGGGGGTGCTTTTGCGGAGATCAGCAACAACCATGTCAAGAATTTTTATGATCATGCCTACCCGGGCGGTAATCAGGTCAATGTGCTGGCTGGATACTGGGGGCAGGATTGGCCCTGGTCCGGCAGCGCCGGACGCTGGTATTACACCGGCCATGCTTACATGCACAACAACATAGTTTCTGGTTTCAATACGGTCGGCATGATGATCTGGGGGCCCAACTCAACCGGCATCATCGATAACAACGAGATCAACCCTGACCCGACAGACACGCATCTTTCCGCAGGCGCAATGGGGATCGTCCTTCAGAACAGCGGAGATGCAACCATTTCCAATAACCTCATCACCAATCTGGTCACACCCGGTGGTCTATCCGGCGGCGCCTATCGCAGCGGAATGGAAGCGTATTGGCCCGGCAACACAACCTTATTTGGGAATACTTTCCTGAATAATGATTATGGCCTGGCAACTTATAACAACTGGCCGCAGCCCGGACAGAGCACTTTTTCCATCGAGCAGAACACCTTTGAAGGCAATCAGGTCGGTGTCCAGTTAGGCGGTGTAAATATTAGTGCGTTGACTGGAAATTCATTCATTAACAACAGTTCGGTCGGTGTGACAAACACAATGCAAAAGATCGTCGACGCCACCGGTAACTGGTGGGGATCTGCCAATGGCCCTAGCGCTTTACCAGCCACTATATACAGCAATAACGGCGGGTTGGGAACACCAACCGGAACTGGTGATGCGATCTCAGATTACTTGATCTACGATCCGTACCTGACCAGAGATCCGGGTAGTGGTTCTGGAGGCGGCGGGACGGGGGGCGGTGATGCCATCATTGATCCGGCCATCGGGTTACCGCTCGGGTTGATTCCCGTCACCGGCGGTGAAAAGGTCGAAATTCCATGCGACAGTGAATGTGTCACATTCACACTGCCAAATGGTTCTCAGGCCGAATTCTGCGGCCTGTGCGGCTACAGCATGTCGCTCTCAGAAGAATCTGAAGATACCCTGCCATTCGAGAAACCACAGAATATCACCATGCTGTTAGGTATGACGGTCAATCTGTTTGATGAAGCAGATACCCTGATTTCAGACCTGCCGCAAGGCTCATCTCTGACTGTTTCGTTCCCGATGGGCACCAAAATCGAAACCTTACTGGGTATCCAGCTCTGGGATCCAAATAATGAGGAATGGGTTTCCATCCTCGATACACTGGCGGTCAATGGCATGTTGCAAGCGTCATTGGATTGGCCCGGAACCGCGATCCTGGTCGAATAAAGCCAATATTTCGGTTTTTCATAGAGGATGGCATATACGCCATCCTCTTTTTTTCACGTATAATTTTTTCTGATATCTGCTAAATGGAGGAATTCCTTATGAAAGCACTAATTGTATACGACTCATATTTTGGTAATACTGAAAAAATTGCGCAGGCGGTCACAAAAGCAATGCAGCCTGCCATATCAGTCGATCTGGTCAAAATTGATCAAGCCCAGCACAGCATGCTGGAAGGTGTTGATTTTTTCATCATTGCTTCACCCACGCGCGCATTCAACCCCACCCCGGCAGTGAAATCATTTCTCAAAAAGATTCCCGCGAACGGGTTATCAGGCATCAGGGTTGCGGCTTTTGATACCCGAATCCGCATGGGAGATAATGTGCCTGGTTTTCTGCGGGTCATGGTCAAAATGTTTGGGTACGCAGATAAACCGATGCACGATCTTCTGCTCAAAAAAGGGGGGCAGGCAATAGTTCCTTCCCAAGGTTTCTTCGTCAAGGATTCCGAAGGCCCGTTGCAAGATGGCGAATTAGAGCGCGCAGAGGCCTGGGCAAAAGAGATTGCTGAAAGGTAATAAATCCAGGGCTATTCACGGATTATCCAAAAAGACCTTGCAGATCCGCGGTGGAAGGCAAAATCAGGTCCGCGCCCGCGCGCCTGAGCTCTTTTTCACGTCCAAAACCGCATAACACCCCCACCGCCTGCATCCCGGCCGATTTAGCAGCTTTGATATCGACAGTGGTATCCCCCACCATTAAACACATTTCAGGTGGAATGTTGAGCTTTCGTGCCGCATAGAGCAATGGGTCGGGAAAGGGTTTGGTAAATTCACATGTCTGAGATGTGACGACCACTTCAAAATAATGGTTCAGAGAACATTGGTCCAGAAACGCCTGCGCCGTCCCTGCATCCCTTGCGCTGACAATCCCCAGTGGATAATGAGCCAATGCGTCTAACATGTCCTTCACGCCCCCGATCAGCCAGTATTGCTTCAATTTATGGTGTTTGTTCTTTGATATGCGCCGCATGTGCCGGATAAGAAAACCATCCAGAGAAATACGATCTGCCAGGTTGAATATCAGGTTCCCGGGTGATTCAGCCGTCATCACCATCCAGCGTGCTATCGCTTTTTTACGGTCAGTGTGTCGGAAAAAAGGTGAGAGGATATTGCAAACCTGCTGCACCATCCGGTCATCCGTATCGCTCAGCGTACCGTCAATATCAAACAGTATCGCTTGTATCTTTTCAACCGCGAGCGCCATATTTTTCTACCAATCTCAATTGGATCTGACAAAATCGATCGCCCATAGGGCATCTTCATAATTAGGACGCATATTTAGCGCAGAGCGAAAATAACTTAGAGCGGTATCTTTATTTCCTAATCGGAACTCCGCCCATCCCCGCCACAGCATCGCTTCTTCTGAAGTGCGGGAAACCTGCTTTAACGCATGGTCTGTCAGCACGATCAAATCATCTGTCCGCTGTGTCCAAAAATATGCGATGAATGGGCCAAATTGATAGCGCAGCATACGCTGCGGAAGTCCGATCGACCTGGCGGTATCATATGCCTCAGCGGCTTCATAATATCGTTCAAAATAGACCAGATTGGTACCGATATTGAACCATGCAAATGCATTCTCAGGATCTGCTTCAGCCTCGGCCTGTGCTAATGTCAGCGCATTTTCACGGTTGGTTCTCACATCCCAATTCTCTCCAATTGCCCGTTTCAGGTTATCTTCCTGTTCTGGCAAATAGACCATCATATAAACATAATTAAATGATTGCCAATCATCAGCCAGCTGCTGGTATGACATCTGCTGATTAGGGCCTTTCTCTGTGTCATGCACCGTGAATATTTCGGTTGCATCATCATACCCGGTCACCAATAAATAGTGCCCGGCCCAGCGGTCATCATTTGGCCAGCCATCACGGTCGGCCTCAAAAGTCGTCTCGATCATCACTGGCACCCCAGCGCCAATTATGCGCTTCAAAGTTTCCAGTTTACCGCCTACACGGTATTCCACATTCAGCCAGCCGGTTTTATTGCGGACATAGTAAACCAGCTCTTCAATATTGACATTCCTGTCATCATCGCTCGGCTTGATTAAACTGGAAATATCATACTGATTTCCTTTCCAACCAAAAAATCGAAGATGAAGCGCCAGGGTGGCCGGTCCGCAGTTGTTCAATGCTTGTTTATCGCGAATTTCATCGTATGCCGGCGGGGCAAGTTGTAATCGGGCAGGGATGGCGGTGGGTACCATTGTGGGGGTAGGCGTAAATTCCGGAGTCGGGCTCGGCTGTGTCGTTGCGCTCGGCTCAGCTTCCAGCGTCACTGAAACAGCCGGTAACGGCATTTCCGGCGCGCTGCTGACAGCTGGTGTTGGAAGATCGCTGACCGGATTGATCACCTTTTCCATGTACGTTAACGCCATATCCAGACGATAGTCCACCAGCCGTTTAACACGCGGGATCTGATAAATGGCCAGGGCAGCCACAGACAGCCCAATCGCGATCAGGCCAATAATTCGAAAAATGGATCTTTTTCTCCGCGAATAGGGGAGAAAATCAGGGGTTTGCATTCCGCTATTTTACCAGAGGCTTTAAATTTTGGAGTGTCTTTGTCTGATTCACTGATATAATCGCGGTCGTGAAATACCATGTATGGACTGAGGGCTGCCAGATGAACGTCGCTGATTCCTACCGAGTCGCAACAGCCCTCGAAAACCTCGGATACACACCCACAAGACTGCCCGAACAGGCAGATGTAATAGTTTTAAACACCTGCGTCGTGCGCGATAGCGCCGAGCAAAAAGCTATCGGTCGCCTGACTACATTAAAGAAACTGAAAGATAAAAACCCGGCACCAGTGATCAGCCTGATGGGTTGTATGGTGGGTATCAACGATCCGGTTGATCTGCGTAAGCGTTACCCTTACGTGGATGTCTTTTCCCAGCCATCAGACCCCGGGCCGCTCATCAACCACCTTCAGGGAAAGACCATCACAGATACAGATTATCGCCGCGTGGTGGATATCCTCGATTCGGAATACGCCTATACACTCCCGCCTTCCGTTGAAAACACAACCGTAGCCGCCTTCCTTCCCATCATATATGGCTGCTCTCACGCCTGCGCGTATTGCATCATTCCGCTGCGTCGAGGACGCGAGATCAGCCGCTCCCCGCAGGAGATCATCAAAGACGCAAATGCGCTGGTAAGCCGTGGGGTGAAGGAGATCACCCTGCTGGGCCAGATCGTCGATCGATATGGTCACGACCATCCTGAATACCCCTCCCTCGACCAGTTGCTGCATGAACTGCATCATATCGAAGGCCTGCAGCGAATTCGTTTTCTCACTTCACATCCCAATTGGATGACAGACGCGATCCTGGACGCAGTCGCAGAACTGCCAAAAGTGATGCCGTATATTGAGCTCCCCAACCAATCCGGCGATAATGACGTTCTGCGAAATATGCGGCGTGGATACACCATTGAGAAATACATGCGCATCATCGAAAAAATCCGCAACCGGCTGGGAGAGGTTTCCATCGCGACCGATATCATCGTTGGTTTCCCGGGCGAGACAGTCGCCCAGTTTGAGAATACGGTGCAGATTCTGCGTGAGCTCAACCCGGATATGACCCATCTTGCGCGTTATTCCCCGCGCAAGGGTACTTACTCCGCTACGGAGATGGAAGATGATGTGCCAGCCGATGAGAAAATGCGGCGCTTTCGTATCATTGAAAAATTACAGGAAGAATTTTCCGCCAGGATCAATCAACAATATCTGGGACGGACTGTTCCGATCTTGTTCGAAGACAAATCAAGGTCGCGCTGGCGCGGCAGGACCCCGACCAACAAGATCGTATTCGTGGAAAGTGATCAAGACCTGCGCGGGAAGATTATGGATGTGCGTATCACCTGGGCGGGACCCTGGTCCATGCTCGGAGAATTTGGAAATTAGATGGTTATTAAATACCTGAAGTTCTTTCTTGTTGCGCTTGGCGTGGGTATTCTTCTGCTGTTCGGGTATTATCTCATTCGCACTGCTTTTCGCCCAGCCCGTTATGTGCGTGTGGTTGAGTGGATCAGAAACGCGGATTCCCACCCGGATTGGGCAGTTGCGGCCAAAGACCGCTGCGCTGACGCGCCTTTCATTTATCCGACTGATGGTTACATTGGCTTTATCTGGGATGATTCATTCCGTCCTGGCCATCGCCATGCGGGGTTGGACATCTTCGGCGGAAAGGATCCCGGCACCACCCCCGTATATGCTGCCTACGATGGTTATCTGACACGTAAAACAGACTGGAAATCCAGCGTTATCATCCGTATCCCTTCTGACCCGCGCAACCCCGCTAGGCAAATTTGGATATACTATACCCACCTGGCCGACTCAAAAGGGAACTCATTTATAGATGATGCTTTTCCACCCGGGTCGGTGGAGATATTTGTGCCAGCCGGAACCCTGCTTGGCTACCAGGGAAATTATTCCGGCAATCCGGATAACCCCACCGGTGTTCATCTGCATTTCTCCATTGTCAAAGATGATGGCGCTGGCGGCTACCTCAACGAGCTTGAGATCAAGAACACCCTCGATCCCTCTGATTATTTCAACCTGCCGCTCAATGCGAAAACAAACCGCGATGAGATTCCGCTCTGCAGGGACTAAGACCGTTTTATAATCAAGAAAACATGTTCATGCAGAAAAAATGGTTTCATATCACGATCTGATCAAGACTTTTCGCTCGTTTGGTTTTCGCCGGGAATCTCCGGTCATTACCCACATCGGCAAAGACCTGCCTTTAAAGGTGAATGGCGGAATATCCACATTCATGGGAGCTTTGTTGACCACAGTTGATAATATCCTCCTGCCATCGTTCACCTATTCCACGATGGTAGTGCCGCATCAGGGCCCACCCGACAACGCACTACAGTATGGGAGACATGACGCACACAATGCGCATTCGGCCATCTTTTCCCACACCCTGCCCAGTGAATGCGGCAATCAAGCCGCCATTGACATCCTCAAGGCGTTTCCAGCGGTGTATCGCTCTGCGCATCCGATATTTTCCTTTTATGGACTGGGGCTGGATAGCGCCCTTTTGAATCAAACACATCAGGACCCATATTTCCCAATTAGAAAGATACAGGAGTTAAATGGATGGGTTCTGCTTGCAGATGCGGACCCATCTCACAATTTCAGCATCCATTACGCGGAAAAGCTGGCAGGGAGAAAACAATTCAAGCGCTGGGCTTTGACCATGGATGGGGCGGTAGAATGTCCGTATTTTCCGGGCTGCGCGGATGGTTTCCATAAATTGAATTACTATCTGCACGATGAATGTCGCGACGCCTACTTCGATGAACTCCAGCTTTCCGCTGTGCCCCTGCAAATCATGGTCAAAACCACGGTTGCGCTCCTCAAAGAGGATCCTTTTGCATTGCTTTGCAACAGCCTTGATTGTGTAAAATGTAACCTGGTGAGAGACGCAGTGAAAACGCAAATAAAAGGCTCTGGTTGGCAAAAAAATAGCATAGGGTGATTATGTTATACTCACGAAACAATCCGAAAGAATCAATTAATGGTGGATAAATAAATAATGAAAGAAATAACCTCTGATATCCTGATCGAAACCGATTACAAAGGTGTCACCGTTGGGGTTGTCCGCACTCCTGACGGCATCTGCATGATCGATTTTCCATTGCTCAAGAAAGAGGTTCTCGCCTGGCAGACGATCTGCACACAAGCAGGGGCCGGGACTAAGCGTTTTACAGTTTTGTTGGATGACCACCCGGATCGTGCCGGTGGATGCAAAGAAAGCAAAAACCCGATCATCACCCACAACGACACAGCCCACATCCTGTATGGCAGGCCGGCAGTGACAAAAATGCAGGGGATGGAAACCGGAAATATGTGGGAGCAAATCCCTGAAATCGCCTCGCTCGAATGGCCGCAGCCAGAGATCACTTTCTCCGATGCCATGTCCATTGGCTGGAGTACCAATCCGATTTTGATCGAAAATCATCCCGGCCCAACATCTGGTGCGCTCTGGGTAGATCTTCCGAATAGCAAAGTGCTCTTTGTCGGTGATGCGGTAACACCGGGAGAACCACCTTTCTTGTTCTCAGCACACATCGACCCATGGATCGAAAACCTGGATCTGCTGCGTTCGGCAAAATATAAAGATTACACCATCATCAGTGGCCGAAACGGCCTGGTCACAGCTGAGGATATCAAGTTTGCACAGCGCTTCCTGAAAAAAGTTCAGCGGTCACTGGAGCGCCTCAATAGCCAAAAAGCCGACCTCACCAAGGTCCAGAAGGCCGCGATCACTTATCTGGATGAGTTCAAAGCCAAAAATAAGCAGGTAAGCGAGATATTCAAAAACCGTCTCTCTTACGGGCTCAGCAAGTACTACATCAATCACTATTCAAAACATCGTTAATGTGTTTGGATCTGCTCAAATGGAACAAACCGTGATCGCGTCACTTTCTGGATTGTCTTAAACTATCTTTTTCCATCGATAGGATTCAGTTTCTAACTATGAATACACCACAATTGGAACAGCCATCGCCCGCGATCCGACTAAAAGCACAAAAGATATACTCTTTGCTGGAACAGGCGTATGGATTGCCGGAATGGCGCCAACCGCTCCCGGCAGTGGACGAGTTGGTCTCAACCATCCTTTCCCAGAACACCAATGATGTCAACCGTGACCGTGCCTTTGAAAACCTGCGAGATCGCTTTCCCACCTGGGATGCTGTGCGCGATGCCGCAGCGGATCAGGTGATCGAAGCGGTACGCGTCGCTGGCCTCGCCAACCAGAAAGGGCCCCGCATTCAGCAGGTCCTGCGCCAGATCAGCCAGGAGCGCGGAGAGATTTCTCTCGATTTTTTGCGCGATCTATCGCCCGAAGAAGCACACAGCTGGCTCACCATGCACAAAGGGGTAGGCCCCAAAACTGCGGCGATTGTCATGCAATTCTCATTGGGAATTCCCGCCTTTCCGGTAGATACCCACGTCTATCGCGTCAGCGGCCGCCTGGGCCTCCGCCCCTCAGAAATGAATGTTGAAAAAACACATGTTTGGATGGAAAAACTATATGAACCTGAGCAATATGGCCCTGGCCATCTCAACATCATCCAACACGGCCGCGAGGTCTGCCACGCCAGGAAACCGGAATGTGAACGATGCCCGCTGGCGCAGTTATGTGATTTTTATCAAGCGTCGCGATAATTCCAACGCAACACTCATGTTCTAATTATCGAACGCGAACCACACCGCCCAATATCCCGACCCTTTACTGCGGCCGTTCAGCAGCAGGTGATACTTCTCAGAATCCACTGTTTCCCAGATTGGTGAATGCGTGGGAATCAGTTCGATCCAGGTTTGGCCTGGCTTGAGCGGAAATGGGTTCCCTTCCGCATCGATAAAACGGATTGGCCTTAGTTTGCCCGTGGTCTGTTCATATTCTTCGCTTTTAGTCGTCCAATATATTTCGTGCACCTTCCCATCCCGGAATACCAGCGCTTTTTCCCTTTCAACATACAGCAGATCGAGATCAATGAAATATTTCTGCTCTACAGTATGATCCACGAGCAGTACAACCACATTCTCAAACCCAAGCGGCTCGCCTGTCAAGCGGTCTGTTTGTTCGATAAAAGTTTCCCCGTCAGCATTGTCCTGCCAGCGGTGGTAAGTGCCATCGGATGCGTTGAATCGCCAAAAAACCTGATTTTTGAAAGCGTAATACAACCATAGGGAAGGAGCATCTTTACCGCCTTCTGGCGCATCTTCGCTAAATTCCATCCCACCCAACGCGGCATCACCTAATTCATCTTCGTTATCTTTTGCAATCGCTTCGATATCTTCCACGCCTACCATCGCGCTATTCACATCTGATTGATCACTGCCAAATACGTTGACAAAATCATTCAGTTGGTCTGCAACGCGGGAATAGGCCGATGCCATGATGATGAATCCATTATATAGCTTGCGTATATGTTCATAGGGGATGCGTCCCGAACGCACCGGACCGATCATGGGGGCGTCCATACCGGCCGTCAATTCTTCTTCCAGATCCTGGGAGGTGATTACTGACGCTTGATGCGGATAATCACCATAGAATATTGCCAGGTAACGCGTCATCCCATCCCCAATATACAGTTCAAACACGATCGGGCTATAAGACAGCCCCGCCTGCGGTCTGGCTGTAGGGGGAAAATTGGTCACAGATACCAGCGCTGGTGGCAGTAGTAAATTATCCGGGTTAGATACAGGCAATCCCGTTAGAGGATTGATCGCTTGGGTTTCTTTGGGGAATGAGATGCTCGGGTCACTTTCATCAACATCATCCTCAAATTCCGGCTCTACCAGTGAATCCGTTGCATCTGCCGATTTCTCAGCGTCATTATCTGTTTGCGCCGGTTCTTCATCGTAAATAACCGGGTCGTCAGGTTTCGATCGCGACTCCAGCTGAATGACATCACAACTGCTGATCAGCAGCATTACGGCCATCATCAAACCAAAAAATCGTTTAGGCATATCATCCTCACAAATTAAAAAAGACCCAAGCAGCCCGGCAGCCATCACGCATCCGTCTTAGGCCCGCGGCTTTGCGCCCCCGGTTTTCACCAGTTTTGCCTTTGTTGATCTCTTCTATCAATCAAAATATACCATGCTGACAGGATTTAGCAATCACATCAATCAGGTAAAAATCCGATTTTTCACTATTGACAAAGTAAGTAAAACTCCTTAAACTATGGTATAGTGGTATGACCAATATACCACTAATTGAATGAATAATTGAAGGAGATAAAAATGAAAAAGAGCACGATTATTATGTTGATGGTCGCCGCGCTGGTGATCACCTCCTGCAACGCCCTCGCAAGCATCGGGATCGGTCAAGAACCCGTTGAAAAAGAATTGGAACTGCAGGAGATTGTAGCGGAACCGACCGCAGCTGTTTTGGCTGATGGCGGTAATTATTACCGCGATGAGATGGACGCGGAAGACCCCAATAAGGAATGGGGGCTGAAAGTTATCAGCGGCCTTGATTCTCAGCTGATCTGGTCCAAACTCGGTGGAAAACTGCGCCTGGAAACCCTGCCCCCCAACGATGTCAATTATCTGTTTGTCAATAAAGACAACCGCTATCAAAACGTCATCGTCGAAGCAGAAGTAGAGAACATGGGCCCGCTGGATGGCGCCTTCACCCTCGCCTGCCGTGTTAATAAAGATGGCTGGTACGAATTCCGCATCAGTCCCTCCGGTTACTATGAACTGCTTCGTTATGACCAGTACTTACGTGATGGCGGAAAGAACGCCTATGTCAGCCTGACTGACAAACGTGTGAACTCCACCCTCATCAATGGCGGGCTGGGAAAGAATACTTTCTCGCTTTCCTGCGTTGACGATCTGATTACCGTGTTTGTCAATGGCGAACAACTTTATTACAACCGGCGCCCGCTTGCGATTGAAGATGACACTTATGCCGATGGCGCGATTGGTTTTGGCATCACCGGTTATGGCAAGGAATATGACATGGCCTTCAATTGGGTGGAAGCCAAGAAACCCTAATTTCTACATTCACCCATATTTACGAAAAGAGGAAGGCTGACCTCCCTTCCTCTTTTCATTTTCCTCTAATTCCTGATCAGTATCCGATATAATAAAATATCTTCCAGGTCGAACGGGGACTAACGTATGCCGATTAACTATCTCGAATTAAAACCGCAGGTTGCTGAATATTGCCAGCAGGCGCACGATCGGATCGCCAGCCGCCCGGAAAAAGTGTCATTGGCGATCAATTTGCTGCAGCGCCTTGCGGATGAATTGCAACGCGGACAACATCAGGATCTATCCATACGCGTTGCGGATTCCACGGTAAAAAGATCAGCTCTCCCAGCCCACGAAGCGCCGAATCACGCATTCCAACCGACTGCGGATGCTGAACCATACGCGCTGCTCGCATCAGATGGATCGCAGATCACCTCTTCCCACCATGATATTCTCCCGCTCTCAGTGATCAATACATCTACAGTATATATGCGCCCCGGCAGCGGGCAGGCACCACAAATTCAAACACAAACAGAATTCATTCGCACCCAGAATGGCTCCATTGCGATCGACTTCATGCCGGAACAGCTGGTCAACACTTCCCGCGATGTGCGAGAACTCCAGGTGCTGGCGCATTTTTCACACAACGCTATCTGCCCGCTCATTGCTCTCGGTGATGGCCCGTTGGAGCTCTTTCAGGAGCCCCGCAGCGGCGAAACCCATCAGACCCTATTCCAGGAATACCTTCAAGCGCTCTTTACTCTCACCAAATCAGGCCGCATTATTGCCGGCTATACCGACAAGCCACGCGCCGATCTGGTGGTGAAGTTGCTCGAGTGGATCTTTCAAACACAGCAGGCGCTGGATATCAGCAGCATCACCGATGCGGATATTTTTTCACGTTTGCTATCGCCCGGCGCGCGTTCTGCGATCTTCGCGCTGCATTCACCATCCAGCAGCGCTTATCAGGGGGATATCACGCTGCACTTCTTCTACCTCAATGTTGGGTCTTCATCCCACCCGTGGATCGTGCGGGTGGAGACCACCGCCAGCACAGCAATGCAGCCCGGCGCGGTTGCGCTTTTACAGCACGCATTACTCACGCAATGTACCTTGATGGGCATGCGCCCTTATCCATATATTCTTCATCGCGCCCACGAAGAAGCTGTTGTTCACGTTGATGAACGCGAAGGCGTGATGCAAATGCTGAGCAGTGCACTCACGCAAATGGGCATGAACCCGGGCGCTCAGTCCAACAAATTGAACGCCAAGGAATTAGGAAAACGAACGAGGTTAAAGTAAATCATGGATAAACTGACAGCCGGGCGCTTGCTGCGCTCAAACACCCGTGGATGTGTTGTGGGATGCCATATCAGCCAATCCCCGCCGGATTTCGGATCGATGATCTATATCCCGACTGGGGATGGCCGCATTTATGGCCTCGTTTATGACATTCATATTGATGATGATGGCCTGGTGCGCCAGCTGGCAGCGTCCGACTCTATCTCAGATGAAGTCATTCTCGATAACCGTCTCAATCGCAATACACCGCTGGAAATGAGTATTCTTTTCATCGGGTATGAAAGCAATGGAGCCATCTCCCATCTACTGCCCCCCCATCCACCGCTTTCGCTGGATACGATGCATCTTTGCAGCCGTGAGGAGATCCGTCTTTTTACCCACGCAGGAAATTTTGGTTATTTCCGCTATCTTCTCACGAATCCGGACCTGCCCATCGCCGATCTGGTTGCCGCGCATATCATTTCAGGATATCGGTCACAAACTGCAACCGACTCAGAACATTGGAAGACGCTCGCTATCGACAGGGTCATCACCCTGCTGCGCGATAACCACGACATCCTTAATCAGGTCCTTTTCGCGATCAGCGACGCTTTTAATGCAATAGTAACCATTCAGGAGGACTGACCATGGCGGATAATAAAACAGGAAATCATAACGATCCGATCGGGTACGTGATCGATGGCGGCTTGAAAGCCAATCTGCGTGTCCGCCTCACCGTCCCGCCTGAATCTGCCCAGGAAGGGTCTTTCATTGTGATCAAGAGCGGCAGCTGGCAATTCTACGGCATCGCAACGGACTTACAGCTCGGGGCGATCGACCCGCGCTTTGCGGATACCAGTAGCAGCCAGCAGTTCCCGCCTGATATTACCTCCCGTTTAAACCAGCACACATTGTTTACCGATATGGTCGTCATGCCTGCCCTGATGCTCGAAGCTGGCCCGGAACCAGGCACACCCGCCTATCAAACCTGGCAAGCTGCGATCGACAGCGGTGAGAGCGAAGAGCCGCGACTATTGCCGGTCAAGACCATCCCATCCCATCAGGCCAATGCCTACCTGGCCAGCGCGGGTAACATTGCCGAAATTTTTGGAAAACCTGAAGAAGATGGGAATTTCGTGATCGGCACCACCCGCGAGCAGGATCATCCGGTCTGCGTCAATCTCGACCGGCTCATTCAGCGTTCTTCAGGTATCTTTGGCGCTACTGGCACTGGCAAATCCTTCCTGACAAGGATCATCCTCGCCGGCCTGATAAAACACAATCGTGCCTCCGTCCTGGTATATGACATGCACAATGAATACGGCCTGGATGACACATCATCAGATACCAGTCAAAACGTGAAAGGGATGCGCTCTTTGTTCGGAAAATCCGGCGTACAGATCGTTGGGCTGGGCGGAGGCGCTGATATCCGCGGGGTCTCTCCGGATTTCAACTTGGTCCTCTCCTGCAGTGATATCATGCCGGAGGACATCGAAATGCTGTCAGGCGAATTGAATCTGCGCGATACCACCGCCGCCACCCTGGATGCGCTAGTTCAGAAATTCGGGCGCGAAAACTGGTTCAAAGCATTTAAGGAAATGGAACATGATGGTATCATCTCCGATGGGGATAAACTGGTTCCTTCGCCTGATAGCGTCTCATTCTGGGCAAACGAGAATGGCATGCATCCGATGGCAGCCAAAGGTTTGCACAGTAAACTCAAGCGCCTGTTTAATAAGAAATATATCGTTGACAATCCCCCCTCGGATAGCATCAAGGCGATCGTTGAAGCGCTCAAAGCAGGCCGCCATATTGTCCTTTCCTTCGGAAAGTATGAAACAGACCTGGATTATCTCCTCATCTCCAACCTGCTCACGCGCCGCATTCGTGAAGAGTGGGAAAAAGCAACCAACATATTCCGCAATGGCAGCGGCCCGGAACCACGCCAGCTGGTGATTGCGATCGAAGAAGCCCACAAACTCCTCAATCGCGAGCTTGCGTCACAGACCACCTTTAGCACCATCGCCCGCGAAATGCGCAAATACTATGTCACCTTGCTGGTCATTGACCAGCGCCCTTCTCAGATTTACGATGAGGTCATGTCACAGCTTGGTACACGGGTATGTGGCTGGCTTGGTGATGATGATGACATCCACGCAGTGCTTTCCGGCCTGGCAGGCCGTGACGCGCTGCGCGGGATGCTCGCGCGTTTGCAGCCCAAGGAAGAAGTGCTGCTTTTAGGTTGGGGGGTTCCCATGCCCATCCTGGTTCAGTCCCGCCGTTATGATGACGCCTTCTACGCGGAAATACAAAGCAAGGGAAAGAAAGGGTTAGATCAGCAGCGCGCGATTGAAGCGCTTTACCCGGACGATTAGGACGGCAGCAGGAAAATGATCACCAGGCTGACCAGCATGCCCAGTAAAATACCACTGAACACTTCAAAAGGGGTATGCCCTAACATTTCTTTCAGGTCGCCTTCAACAAAGTGTCCGCTTTCAAAAAAATCACGCATGATCTGGTTAATACGCTCAGCGTGAAAACCAGCCTGGCGGCGCACACCGGCCGCGTCATAAACCACGATCAGGCCCATCGCCGCTGCCAGCGCAAACAATGAGGTGTTAAATCCATCGATCAACCCGATAGAAAGTGCAACCGCGGTCACTACCGCAGAATGAGAACTCGGCAGCCCCCCTGTGCTGAACATGATCGTCCAGTCCCAGCGTTTATTGATCAAATACTCAAACGGAAACTTCAAACCCTGGCCGAGCAGCCAGGATATCATCGCAGCCACGACCACTTGATTGTTGACCAGGTCGCGTAACATGGTTTAATACTCCATTGGCGTCATTTCGCCATTGTCTTCTAATTGGCTGACTTTCAATTCAGCCTGATCCAGCAGCATTTGGCAATGGTCAATCAATGCTTTCCCTCTTTCAAAGAGAGAGACGGATCCTTCCAGGTCCGTGGGTTTGTCCTCCAATTGGCTGAGGACTTCCGCCAACGCTTCCTGCGCCTGCTCAAAATTCATCGAGGATATTGGATCATTTTTCTTTGTCATTTCTCATTTCCTCTATTGCCTGTTTTCCATTCACTTGCGCGTTGATCGTTCCATCAATCAACCGAGTTTGAATTTCCTGCCCTAATTTTACCTGTTCGATGGAAGAAATGATCTTTCCCTCCAGGTCTGAGATGATCGCAAACCCACGTTTTAAAACCGCGCGAGGATCAAATGAAGCAAGCCGCTCTGCCATTATTTCCAATTCCCGATTCCTTTGTGTAAAAAACCGCTCTTGAAAATGTCGCAGAGCCATTGCCTGCTGGTCCAGCATCTGCATGCGCTGTCGGATCGTGCCCGCGGGAGACAGGTATGAATGCTTCATGCGCGCCGCCTCAAGGGTGGCGGCTAACCCCGAAAAATATCCTTCGATCTGCGTTGCAAGCGCACCGCGATACCCATTCACCATTTCAATTATTTCGGTCATGTCAGGCACAGCAGCAACAGCCGCGCCGGTCGGTGTTGGCGCGCGCAGGTCTGCCGCAAAATCCGTCAGGGTGAAGTCGGTTTCATGCCCCACCCCCGCTATAACTGGTGCTGCAGATTGGATCACTGCCCGCACAACACGCTCATCATTGAAAGCCCACAGATCCTCCAGTGATCCACCGCCTCGCCCGAGCAGGATCACATCCGGCCGCACAAATTGATTCAATTTTTCAAGAGCAAACACGAGCTGCGCTGGTGCGGCATCGCCCTGAACAGATGCTGGCGAGACTACCACCTCTGCCAGGGGATATCGCCCTTTCAGCGTATTTAATATGTCCTGCAGCGCTGCGCCGGTGGCTGAAGTGACAACCCCTATCACCCCGGGCAACGCTGGAATTGGCAGCTTTCGTTCAGGATCGAATAATCCTTCTGCCTCCAGTGCCGCTTTCAGCCGCACGAACTCCTGGTATAAAAAACCCTCTCCACCAGCGCGGATTCCATCAACATTCAACTGGTATTGTCCGCCGCTCTCGTACACATTCACCGCGCCATGCGCTTCCACCTGCATACCGTCACGCAGCGCTCCCCCCAACCGCATGGCATGGTTGCGCCAAATCACGCAGCGTACCTGCGCGTTCGCGTCTTTTAATGTGAAATACATGTGGCCTGATCGCGGTTGCGATAAATTAGACACTTCACCAGAAACCCATATATCCATCAGGTTCTCATTGCTTTCGAGCAATGCGCGAATGTATGCGTTCAGGTCGCTGACCGTGTAAACGGAGAATGATGTTTGGTCGATTTCTTCCAGCATAGGGATAGGATACCTTTTTGCCGGATGGATGTCAAACCGCCGTTTTGTTATGCATTAGAATTAAATAGAATGTAGAATAGGAATCCTTATGCAACATCTTTGGTCGCCCTGGCGCATGAAATATATCCGCAGCAATCGCGCCCCGAAAGGCTGCGTGTTTTGCAACGCGCTAAAAAGTAAGGATGACGAGAAACATCTTATCGTCCGTCGCGGTAAACGCGCCTTTGTCATCCTCAATAAATTTCCTTACACCAGCGGGCATGTCATGGTGGTGCCAAATCCGCATATTGATACATTCGACCAGATGGACGCCGAAACCTGTGCTGAAGTGATGATGCTGATTCGCCACAGCATGGATGCGATCGATACTGTTTATAAACCCGATGGATATAACATGGGTGCAAACCTGGGTGCCTCTGCCGGGGCTGGTATCGCTGATCATATCCACTTTCACATCGTCCCGCGCTGGGAGGGCGACACGAACTTCATGACTGCTATCGGTCAAACACGTGTCCTGCCAGAAGATCTGTGTGAGACATTCACAAGGTTACGTGAGGTATGGCCGAAGGACGAGCTGAAAGCGTGACAACAGACCGCAACGCGATCCGCATTCGGCCTGCAACCGCCGCAGATAAACCTTTCATTCGCGCCGAATTGCAGAAGTGGTGGGGAGATGAGACGATGGTTGTACGCGGGCAAGTGTATCATCCAGCTGAGTATGATGGTTTTATCGCGGAATGGAATGGCACTGAATCCGGTTTGATTCTGCTGCGATTTGAGCGCGAGCTGTGTGAGATCATGAGTTTATCGACTTCCACAGAATCTCCGCCGATCGGAAATGAATTGGTGGCAGCCGCAATAAAAATGGCACGTGAAAAAGGTGCGCATCGGCTGATCGCCGTTACCACCAATGACAATATCAGCGCGCTGCGTTTTTATCAGCAGTTAGGTTTCACGATATACGATTGGCGCATCAACGCGGTCGAACGTGCACGCACGCTCAAACCACAAATCCCACTTGTGGGAAATTATCACATCCCCATCCGGGATGAGATTGAATTGGAATTAATAATATGACCTCACGATCAAATACATTACTGAAAACTGCCGCCTGGTTTGCGGGCATCCTGCCGGATGGTGTTAAACGCCTGCTCTATCGCCTGCCCTTTCTTGCTAAGCCAATCCGTACAGCGTTGAACGCCGCTGCGCCAGATGGGTACACCCTTGTTGAGATCGCTTCAGGTCCGGCAAAAGGATTTAGCATGGGGCTTGACCTGCATGCCGAAAAAGATTACTGGCTGGGCACTTATGAGCCTGACCTGCGCGACACTGCGCAAAAACTGATCCAGCCGGGTGATGTCATTTATGATGTCGGTGCCAACATCGGCTATATTTCGCTTTTATGCGCCAGTTTGTCCGGTCCGCATGGCCGCGTCTTTTCTTTTGAAGCCCTGCCTGCCAATATCGGGCGCCTAACCGCCAATGTGAAAATCAACCATCTCGAATCTAGAATTGCGATCATTCATGCCGCTGTCACCGATCACAAAGGACCGGTCACTTTTTACACCCACAGGTCAGGCGCGATGGGCAAGGCGGAAGGCTCAGCGGGACGCGATGAAGAATACCGTGACAGCATTACTGTGGATGGCATCGCGTTGGATGATTTTATGGCCGCCAATCAAAATCGCGGGCCAGAACTGATAAAAATGGATATCGAAGGCGGCGAAGGAAACGCCCTGCGAGGTAGTGTACAGTTAATATCAGCACACAAACCAACTTTTCTGGTCGAATTGCACGGAGAGGTTGCCGCCAGCCAGGTATGGGATATTCTCTCCCAAAACGATTATCAGATACACACCCTGCAAAACGGTTACCCGCGTATTAACAGTCTGCATCAGCTGGATTGGAAAGCCTATATCGTGGCAATCCACCCTTCCAAAGCTGCACGATTAACATAAAAACCGGCCAGATGCCGGTTTTTATCCGATTAACTAATGCCTGGATTATCCCTCTTCCGGAATGACCAGCATCATGATGATGTATGCCCAGAATGTTGCGCCGCCGGCAACAGTGCCCAGCACAAATAACAATCGTACGATCGTGGGGTCAATATCAATATATTCTGCCAAACCAGCGCATACGCCTGAGATCATGCGGTCATCCCTTGAACGGTAAAGCCGTCTTACGTTTTTATCTGACATGGTTTTTCTCCTGTAACTTATTCTATCAAGATATACGTATTTTTCTCTGCGTGGTTGCGTGCCACCCATAGAAAGCACGCTGTCCTTTAATATTTGATACTTTGCTCCCACCTGAAGTAAAAAAAGAGATGAATGGGTGCCGTCTTGATCCACTATCGCAGCTAAGCACAGGAAGCTCCAAACCTGATGTTATAATCCAATTAATAAAAAATAACAGAGGTAAAAGAATGAAAGGGAATACAGAGTTATTAGAAAAACTGAACGGGTTGCTTGCGGAAGAATTAACCGCCATCAACCAGTACATCGTCCATGGTGAAATGGATGGTGATTGGGGTTACGAGCGTCTGCATGAAGTGATTGAAAAACGCGCGATTGATGAGATGAAACACGCAGAAGCGTTGATCGAACGCATCCTCTTCCTTGAAGGAATGCCGATCGTCAGCGAGCTGAAAAAGATCCATATCGGTGACAGTGTCGAGAAACAGTTCAAGAATGATTGGCAGGCAGAGATGGATGCCATCAACTCCTACAATGAGGCGATTAAAGTAGCCCGTGAAGTCGGCGATAATGGCACGGAACAACTCCTCAAAAAGATCCTTACTGACGAAGAAAACCACCTCGATTGGCTGGAATCCCAGCAGGATCAGCTCGAACAGATCGGTATTTCGGTCTATCTCGGCATGCAGGTCAAAGACGAGTAAAAAAATATGTAATGCACTAAAAAACGCCGGCGCTGCCGGCGTTTTTGGTTTATTTACCTAGTAATTCAACCAGGATCTCTTTCGCGGCTTTCGCATCCGCTTTTCCGCGAGAAGCGCGCATCACCTGCCCTACAAACCATCCCATCAGTGATTCTTTACCGCCCTGGTATGAAGCCACTTCTTCCGGATGGTCTTTGATCACCTTCTCACATATCTCTCTGATCGCCGTGTCATCCGTCATCTGCGCCAGTCCCTTCTCCTTAACAATCTGTGCTGGTGCTTTACCGCTATCTTGCACATCCTGCAGCAGCACTTTTCCGGTTGTGATGTTGATCATGCCCGCGTCCACCATTTTCAGGAGTTCAGCCAGAAAATCCGGTGTCAATGCCAATGCCATCGGCTGCAGGTTCTGCTCATTCATCATGCGCATTACATCATTCATCAGCCAGTTGGATACTTTCTTGGCATCACCGCCATACGCGCAAACCGCAGCTTCAAAATAATCCGACAACCCGCGTTCCAGCGTCAGAATATCCGCGTCATACATCGGCAGGCCATAATCTTCAATAAAACGCTGCCGACGCGCCAGCGGAAGCTCTGGGAAGGTTGCCAGAATCTCCTTTTTCCACTCATCACTGATTCGCAGCGGGAGCAGGTCTGGTTCGCGGAAATAGCGGTAATCTGCCTCCGTCTCCTTTGAGCGCATCATCTTCAGCACGCCTTGATCATCATCCCAATCCAGTGTCCATGGTTTGATCATATTCCCGCTCTCCACTTCGCGGATCTGGCGCTCGATCTCTTTTGTGATCGCCTCTCGCAGCGCGTCGATCGAGTTCACATTCTTGATCTCCGTCTTCACATTCAACACAGTGCTGCCCACCGGCCGGATTGATACATTCCCGTCACAGCGTAAGTTACCCTTTTCCATATCCGCTTCAGAGATGCCCAGCCAGCGCAGAAGTTGCCGCAGGCGGATCAGGTATTGGGCCGCTTCGTCCGCGCTGCGCAGGTCCGGCTCCGTCACCATTTCGATCAGTGGTACCCCGCAGCGGTTGAAGTCCACCTGGCGTTGATTACCGGCGTTCTTGGTCTTGCCGGCATCTTCCTCTAAATGTAATTTATGGATGCGCACCATGCGAACATAGCCTTTTCCGGCTGGGTCAGCCGTTTCAGGGATTGGCAGTTCAATGTATCCACCCACTGCGATTGGTTGGTCAAACTGTGAGATCTGGTAACCCTTAGGCAGGTCAGGGTAAAAATAATTCTTACGGTCAAAATATGAAACCGGCTGGATATCGGCATGCATTGCCTGCGCCAGGATCACAGCTTTTTGTGCCACTATTTGATTCAGCACCGGCAGCACACCGGGCAAGCCCGTGCATACCGGGCAAATGTTCGTGTTAGGCGCGTCATCCCACGAATCCGCCTTGCAGGTGCAGAATATTTTGCTGGCTGTGTTCAATTGAATATGGGTTTCAAGCCCAATCACTGCTTCATAGGTTGTCATCTTACGCCTCCCTCAAAACAGCCGGTTTGACCTTTCGCCATTCTTCTCCCGCTGTTGCGCTTTCATACGTGTGTGTTAATTGCAGCAAGGTCCCTTCCGAGAAGTCCGGCCCCAGCAGCTGCAATCCTACCGGCAGTCCGTCCTCATCGAAACCGCCGGGGAATGAAATCCCGGGGGTTCCGGCATGGTTGGCTGGAACGGTCAACTGGTCAGAATACTGCATCATCACCGAGTTGCCATACACATTCTCCATCGGAAACGCCGTCGTCGGCGTTGTCGGCGTCAGCAGCGCGTCCAATCGGTATTTCCCAGCGGGGTCAAAAACGCGGTCAAAATCCTGACGGATCAACGTGCGCACCTTCAGCGCCTGCTGGTAGTATTGTTCGCTATATTGAGCTGCGCTGACATACATCCCCATCAGAATGCGCAGTTTGGGCTGTGGGCCAAATCCTTCCCCGCGCGATTTACGGTAAAGGTCCTTCAGTCCGCTCGTTTCGGCATCTGTCCGGTATCCGTACTTCACGCCATCAAAGCGATGCAGGTTGGAAGCAGCTTCCACCCGGCTGATGGCAAAGTAAGCTGGTATCCCATAGCGCGTGTTAGGCATCGGTACATCTTCTATGATCTCGGCGCCCAGAGCCCGGTAAACCTCTGCTGCCTGCATCACAGCCGTTCGAATGGCATCCGGCACGGTCCGCTGGTCATATTCCCCTGTATCCAGGTCAGGGATTGTGATCTGGAAATACTCTGGCGATAATCCGATCCGTTTACCTTTAATATCTTTTTCCAGTGTTGCCAGGTAATCATCCACCGGCAGATTGGCGCTGGTCGCGTCTTTTGGGTCAACTCCCGCCATCGCTTGCAGCATCAGTGCGGCATCTTTGGCGTTGCGCGCAACCGGTCCGGGACAATCCAACGAGGAGCCGAATGCGATCAATCCGTATCGCGATACACGCCCGTAAGTGGGTTTCATCCCTACTACACCGCAGAAAGCGGCGGGTTGCCGGATCGAACCGGCTGTGTCCGTTCCCAATGACAGCGGCGCTTCACCGGCTGCGACAGATGCCGTGCTGCCGCCAGAAGATCCGCCCGGCACCCGGCTGGTATTCCAGGGGTTGCGCGTCGAAGGTTGGAATGCGGATGATTCAGTCGATGAACCATAGGTAAATTCATCCAGGTTTACTTTGCCCAGCATCGTTGCTCCCGCCTTCAGCAATCGCTCAACTGGTGTAGCGGTGTAGGGCGCGACAAAATTTGCCAGAATGCGTGATCCGATCGTCGAAGGTGTGCCTTTAACGCAGAACACATCCTTGATCGTCACCGGCACCCCCGCCAGCGGCCCGGGATCCTCTCCGGCAGCGAGTTGCCGATCCACTGCTCTGGCTTGCTCTCTGGCGCTTGATTCGGTCAGTGTAATGAAGGCATGGACATATTTCCTATCCTCGTCCGTTATCCCGCCATAATCCAGGCTCCCCGGCCTTCCATCCACAATATCAATGCGGGCCAGGGCAGACTCCAGTATCTCGACTGCTGATATCTCTTTCTTTTTGAGCTTTTCTCTTAATGCAAACGCTGAAAGGTCACATAATTCCATGATGCCTCACTCTAATGATGTATGCGGAATATCTGGCACGATGATATAACGCGATGCATGTTCTGGTGCCTGGCCCAGAATCTCATCCGCATCCTCACATCGCTCCCACTGGTCACGGCGCAGCGCCTGGCTGCTCAATTTTGTGTAGGGCACGCCATGCGATGCCGCGATCGTCCCTTCAGGAATTTCAATCGCGGCCAATTCATCAATCGCTGCCAGCTGATTATTCAGCTCATTTCGGATGTATTCCGTTTCATCATCTTTCAGCTCTAATGCCGCCAGTTCGACCAGGTGATCAAATATCTCGCGTGTGATCTTCTCTTCTCTTTTAGGCATGAATGTCAATCCTCCTGAGATGTTTTTACCGCACAAAATAACAATGCAATCATACCGCAAGTATACAAGACCCGAACAGCGATCATCCGGTTTCACGCTATAATCAGCGCATGATGGAAAAAACTCAGGGGCAGCTGCAAATCCGCTCAAAAAAAGACCGCCGCGTCGCCTGGAATGCCGCAGTGGTGATGATCTTCATCGCCACCATCGGTTGGATGCGATTCCAGCAAGCCCTGCGCCACTGGTATTATCTGATCAACTTGGGTGTCTGGCCGCCACCCGTCTATCAGGCCGTTAGCGGGGGATTGATAGGCATCAGCTTCAGTCTCGGTCTCATTTTTCACATCTTAAAACGGCCTTTCACCATTTCCTATCTGCGCGTCATTAATGCCCTGCTTTTCGTCTGGTTGTGGATCGACCGCATTTTTATCGCAATTCGGGATTATTTTCTTCTTCGCCTGGCAGGCACGATCTCTATTTCAGTGTGCTTGCTGTGTGTTGACATACTGCTTTACCGCAAAATAACCTATCCCACAATGAAGGTTGAAGATGAACCAGAAAATTGAAAAAGAGGCAAAATTCTACATGCGCGGGCTGAAGAAGGTTGAGCATGACCTGCTCGTACTGGGTGCGGTATGCACGCAATCAACCACATTTGAGACCAATCTGCGCTTTGACACACCCGATCGATCGCTTTCCGCTGCCATGCACGTGCTGCGCCTGCGGCAGGATACCCGCGCGCGCCTGACCTATAAAGGCCCTTCCGATGCCAGCAGCACCGTCAGTGCCCGCCCAGAATATGAGGTTGAGATCAGCGATCTGGATACCGGGCGGCGCATCCTGGAATCTCTTGGGTATCAGGTCGTTACCATCTATGAAAAATACCGCGCGTCTTACCAGCTTGCTGATGTGGAGATTTCACTCGACCAGATGCCGTTTGGCGATTTCATCGAAATTGAAGGGCCAAACGAGGCTGCCATCCAGTTGATTACCGGCAAACTTGGCCTTACCTGGGAAAACCGCTCAGTGCTCAGCTATATGCGCCTGTTTGATACGGTCAAAAAGAATCTGGGGATGGATTTCCGCGATCTTACCTTTGAAAATTTCAACACGATCACCATCAAACCGGAACACCTGCAATTGCAGTTTGCGGATCACGATTAGGCTGGCTCTGACGATCCCGGGCTGTTATTTATTCTGATGGTACTTTAAGCTAAAATTACTACTTCATTAAGGAATTTCGATCAAGGAGAGATATGATGAATGAGATCATCAATAAATTAATCTTTAGCGGGCCAGAACTGCTTGACGTGTTCACTTCATTGGTCATTTCGACCGTATTAGGTGTGATCATTTCACAATTATACAAAGGGACCCACCGCGGGTTAAGTTATGAAAGCACTTTCATGTCCTCTCTGGTCTTAATGGCCCCGATCGTCACACTGGTGATGCTCTATGTACGTGGGGATCTCGTGCTTTCGCTCGGTTTGATCGGTTCGCTTTCCATCGTCCGCTTTCGTACCGCCATCAAAGATACACGCGATATGATCTTCATTTTCTGGGTCATTGCCATCGGGCTTGGGTCTGGCACCTATAACTGGAGCGTTGTCCTTTTATCTTCGTTGTTCATTATGATCGTTGTGTATGTTCTTTTTTTCATTCGATATGGCTACACAGAAAACAGGGATTTCATCCTCTCGCTGTCAGGCAGCCTGCCCCACCCCAAAAAACAGGCTCTGGAGATCATCGCACTTTACACACGCAATGCGCGCCTGCGCTCCTTTGAAGTGCAGGATCAACATTGGGAAACGATCTATGAATTACGCTTCATTGATGAAAATAGCGGAACGCCTGCCGATGATTTGATCCAGGCGCTGAAAGAAATCCCCCAGATCGAGAATGTTTCCTTACTCGCGCCGCAGCTCTCGTTACCAATATAGTGCAAGAGGAGAAAACGGTTGGGCTTCTGTCTGGGAAACACTCGTCAACGATATTTCTATACCATAAATTACGTTCTTCGCAATCCAACTATAGCGCAAATGAGGGTATTCACATCCCTAACCATGGACATGAACAGGGTAATCAATAATGCGCTGCAACGCCTTTATCGTCTGAGGAGAAAAAATGCAACCGCTTCTCTTTTCCGGCGTGGCATCAATAAACATGTGATGAATATGATAACCACAACAGATGAACGGATTGCCATTTTTTCAACCAGGCCAACAGAGTCTCTTGCACATAGGGTAGCATTCAGAAATGTGATGCTGCCTGCATGGAGTGATGACTTACGATGAAACTGAAAAAGAGCCTTATCCATCAATTCCTTGTGCTGCTCTTATTCGTCATCAATGCCATCGGTATTTCCTACACCCTTGCGACACGTTTCACATCGATTTTATTCGCCCCGCGTGCGGAAAAGACCGGGATGTTGATTGGATGTCTGATGGTAGCCATCATTCTATCTTCGCTGTTGTATCTTGTCATCTTTCAGAAATTGCTGCGGTTTGCTTCATTTCGCCAGCTCGGGGTTATTCTTTTTCTCAGTCTCTTGATCATAGCAATTTTATTCTATTTGTTTTACGCCCCTCCCCCTTTTCCTGAGAACCATCTTCTCAAGGTAACCGCACTGGGGGAACATAACCCTGCATCAACTGATTCTCGTGTCCACATCCAAACGATCCGCATCGTTAACTATCCCTCGCTTATAACAAGGCGTGTCCCTTCATATGAGCTCTTCCATCAAGGAACATGGCGCAGGGTCTCCGATAGCAGTTATGAGATTTTTGTTGAAAACAAAACCACCGCGTCGGTTGAATTATCCCGATTCATGCAGGCGGGGATTGAATTGACCTTGCGCACCGGGCCCAACAGCGGTTTGGCAGAGATCGCCTGGGATGAGGAAGTATTCATCGTCGACTTGTATCAACCAGCTGAAGGTGAAAACGTGATCAGCCTTGAGCCGGCCCTCAACTGGAGAAAAGCGGATCGAGTCCGAAAAATGCTTGTCGGGGCTGCCTTTCTTTCCGATTTTACTGCTGCAGTATCTGGCCTGGCGATCTGCCTCCTTACGATCACGCAGATTGCCTCTCGCCATATTTTTATCGATCTCCCCCGCGCCCGCTCATTGGTGGTTGGTACACTGGTCATCTTAGCTGTGTTAACAGTCGTCATTCAGACTAATACATCTGTCCATCTGGACAACCCGGCATTGGAGGAAGGTATCCGCGCCACGCTCAATCGGCCGCAGGGGAATCTCTTCAGGCGCCAATTGCTCACGTTAGTCAACCTCGACCTCTCGAACATGGAGCTCGCCAGCCTGAATGGTATCGAACACCTCACCAATCTCGAATCGCTCAATCTACGCAATAACCGCCTGGATGATATCTCGCAGTTAGCTGGTCTGAACAGGTTGGAATCATTGGATCTCCGCAACAACCTTGTGGCAGATATTTCACCGATCGCGGGTCTGCACCGTCTGCAATACCTGAACCTGTACGGTAATTCCGCAATCCGGTCCATTGAACCGCTGGCTTCATTAACCGGAATAAAGAAACTTATTCTCGGGAACATTCCAGTGGGTGAACAGGTAAATATCATCAGTGCGCTGACGGAACTCGAATACTTGAATTTACGGAATTCCGGCCTGCAGCACACCGAATTTCTAGTGCCGCTGACGCGGTTGCGCTACCTCAATCTGTACGCGAACCCTGATATCCGCTCGATAAAAGCGGTCAGCGAATTATCACAGCTTGAAACCCTCATCCTTGCTGACATTCCGCTGAACGGCCAGGCCACCCTGCTGTCAAATTTGCGAAAATTATCATACCTGAACCTTCGCAACACAAACCTGACTGATATTTCATTTCTCGCTGATCTTAAAGATCTTGAATACCTGAATCTAAATTCCAACACACTTATCCAGGATATCAAATCACTCGAACAACTGACAAAGCTAAAACACCTGATACTGCGTGACGTTCCTGTCAACGATCAGGCAGATATTCTTACGTCTCTCACAAATCTGCGATCCATCAATCTTCGAAACACGGGCATCACTTCTCTTGATTTTCTATCGCAGCTGATCACAAATGGTGCCCTTCAGGACAATCTGAAAAAGAGTGTGTCTGCATCAGTGGATATCCGCGACAATCCAATTCCTATGGGTGGCTCAGACCCCTATGCTGGGCTGCGCCCATACTGGAAAAATATCGCGGTCCGAGAACCGCTCATTCTGCCATTCTACGCAGGTTTGGAAAAACCTGTGGCCTCCTATCCTTCCGGATTCTACGAAAATGGGATTTCCGTATCCATTGCCCATCCGGATAAAAATGTTGATCTCTACTATACCCTGGACGGATCTGAACCTGACACCAGTTCATTTATCTATTCAGGCCCGATTGAATTGAACGCATCAAATTTTCCGCCGCTTTCTGCCGCGACCATCGAATCAATCGCAGCCAACTGGCGCGCACCACAGGCAGATATCCAAAAAGCAGCCATTCTCCGTATAAAGGCATTTGATCCTCTTTCAGGCCAGGAGAGCCCTGTAGTTAGCCACACATATTTCTTTTGGGATGGCTCTTCTCAGCGCTACACGATGCCGATCATTTCGATCATTTCTGAATTCTCCAATTTTTTTGATCCGGATGATGGAATTTATGTTTTGGGAAACGCATATCAGGCAGTTGCTCAGGATGATATTACCGAAGATGAGAAACAGCTCTCCGCGAATTTCAACCAGCGTGGAGAAGCGTGGGAAAGGCCCGTCCACATTGAATTCATGAATTTGGATGGTGAATCTGTCTTTTCACAGAATGGCGGGGTGCGCATCCACGGCAGCGGCTCTCGGCGTAATGCACAGAAGTCGTTTCGCATCTATGCAGATTGTGCCTATGACGTTGAATGCCATTTCAATCATCCTCTTTTCGATACCCAAAAAATCAACCGTAAAGGATTAACTGATCCCCAATTTGAAGCTTTTCTTTTGAGGGGTTTTGGCCAGGATTGGTTGGTAGGCCTGATCCGCGATGCTCTCGCGAACGATATTCTATCCGAGGTCGGCCTCGATTATCAGGCACAACAGCCAATGATCGTCTTTCTAAATGGTGAATATTGGGGTATCTATCAATTACAGGAAAGGTATGATGAGTTTTATTTCCGCAACCATTATGGAATTAGCCCGGATGACCTGACCATTTTGCGTACCTTTGGCAGTCTTTCACACGGAAATCCGGGAGATGCCCGGGCATTCTCAGATCTGATGCGATTCATAAGGACCAACCAGATTGCTGATGATGAGAATTTTGAATATATTGCGTCCCAGATCGATCTGGAAAATTTTACAGACTACCTCATCGCTAATATATTTCTGGCGAACAAAGATTGGCCTAATAACAATGTCTTCCTGTGGAAATATACCGGGGAAGATCCTGACCACATCCCTGGCAGTGTGTTTGATGGCCGCTGGCGCTGGCTGTTAAACGATATGGATTTTATTCTTGGTTTGCAGGGGTATGGAACAGGCTATGAACATAATACGCTTGAATCTGCGCTCTCAGAAAGCCAAATTGGCGAGCTGTTAAGTTCTCTGCTTGAAAACGATTCCTATAGAACCTATTTCCTGAACCGCTTTACAGACCACATTAACACTACATTTTTAGCAACTCGTGTAATCGAAGCGATTGATCGAAAACAGGACCAGCTGGCTCCAGAAATGCAGGAATATTTCGCGCGTTGGGGATCAAACAACGAGAACTTGCTCAATAATTGGTATGATGAAGTGAATGATATGCGTACGTTCGCTTTGAAACGTGCTGAATACATCACCAATCATTTCCTGGAACACTTTGCTCTCACAGGCACATCCAACCTACTGGTCTCTCATGATCCGCAGCAGGGATCGGTCCTCGTAAACAGCATCCAGATTCCGGAGGTGGAGAATTGGGAAGGGACCTATTTTGAAGGTGTACCGATCACATTGGTCGCCATTCCCCAGCCCGGCTTTCAGTTTTCCCATTGGGATGGTCCTGGTGTACAGCAGCCTGAGATCGTTCTGGAATTAACAACAGATACTGCTTTATCGCCCGTCTTTATCAGTGATCAATCCGATTGATACGCTTCAAAAGCTGCCTGTCTAAAATCCATCTCATCCCAGACCGCATCCGGAACGAATTGCCTGATGAAGTCCTGCGCATCCTCCACTTTACTGAGGTTTGCGCCATCCTGTTGTATCGCCGGCAGCCTCGGAAACACTTGGCTAAACCGTTCACGCTAAGCCATTTGCGCCTGTCTGATACGTTAATGAATACTATGGGCTAATTTTCCGAGTTCTGACTTTCTAATAATTTTATATGTTATCTCTGAAACCAAAATCTATTCGGTGCAGTTTCCGGTTTGAACGCTCACCGCAATTATCCTTTGATCGTAGGGTTGGATTTATTCTGAATTTCTCTTATCACTACGCATATTCAACCTGTGTATTGAAAACATCCAGGCCAAACAAAGGATTCTCACACTCCTCGCTGATTGTCTTGCTGGGTTGGTATTGGTGCCGTGAAAAGAAGTTCTGGTTTGCGTACATGCGGTACTGTTTCAATGCCCTGCGCGTTAACCGATCCGATGCTTTGTTATATTTTCTGGGAACCCAATGCCAGCGTAGGTTGGAAAATTGGGCTGCAAGTATTTGCGCGTGGTCAAAAACCGGTACAAGCGCTGGCGAAGAAACCCGTGCCTGATATTGCATCTGCTCGATCACGGTTTTTGAATCACCGCGAATGACGATCTTGTGGTTATTTAATCCCATATCCAAAAGTGCCTCTAGCCCATGAATCAGCCCAAAATACTCTCCTGCATTGGAAGTCGCCCCAATGAAGTTGTTATGCGCCCCATATCCGTTTCCGATGGCTATATGATCCTGCACGACTACCCATCCGTAGGTAGCCAACCCGCCTTTGCTTTCAATCGCTGAAGCATAATACGCATTAGGGCAACCTGTGTATTCCCGAAATAAACCGTCAAATAATAAAAAAATTGTTTGGTTTTTATGATTATTCTTTCTATTATAAGAAAAATCGGCGGATCGATGATCCACCGACTGGCTTTTTGCATTGAACGCAGTTGACGTTTTTTTAACCATGTCCTTTTCCCGTGTAGTTATTATTAAAATAGCCGAGAAATATTAAAATGGGATTAAGAACATAATAATGATTGGCAAATCTTTTTTTCCCAATTGCCACTCTGTAAACAAATAAATACCATTGATTCCGATCGCACTAATTCAGAAGCGCTTCCATTTTCCGGATAAAGGCAGTCATAACCCGCATTCAATCAAAAAAAGGTCGGTAACTGCCGTCTTCATCCTCGATTAATCCGATTGAGACGCTTCAAAAGCAGCCTGTCTAAAATCCATCTCCTTCCAGATCTCGTCTGGAACGAATTGCCTGATGAAGTCCTGCGCATCCTCCACTTTGCTGAGGTTTGCGCCATCCAGCGCACTGATGCTGGGCACAGGATAGTTTTTTCCAAACGCTGTCAGGATCAAAGAAGTGGTGCTGCCGCCAATCCGTTCTAAGTCATTTTTTCCCCAGCGCGTATCGAAAAAGCCCTGATCACGAAAATGATCATATAGCGTTTGTAAGTCTTCCTGCGTCACATCAAATGAAGTAACCCAGCGGTTGGCATCATTTTCATCCCCATATCCCGGCACAAAATCAAACTCACCCTGTGCGCCAGGCCCGATCGTGATCACATAATCGTAGCGATATCTCGGCGGTAATGTACCGGTGTTCCATGAAAATGTCAGGGCAAAATCATCCGGCATTTCTGCTTTAGTGGTGGCACACCCGGTCATTAGAACAGCCATAAAAATAAAAGCGAAAAAAGCAGCCATCTTTTGCATCTTTCCTCCATGTATTTATCCTATAATCATATTACCAATTATGCAAGCTGCTGCCCCTGATTAGAAAATGACAAATACAATTAATAATAAAAAACTGACCGTTGGTTTGCCACTGATGCACGCAGAAGCGGGCGAAAAACGGTGTTTTCTGCCCAAATTGGTTGGTTGTCTGGAAAAATACGGCGCGCAGGTGGTGCTGGAGCATCGCTATGGGGAAACGATCGGGCTGGCTGCAGAAGACTATCTGCAGGCTGCGCCCGCGCTCACCTTCGCTGAGTGCGATGAAGTATTTCAGCAGGATATCGTTTTGGTCCTGCGCTGCCCGCAAGAACAGCATATCCGTTCCATGCGTCGTGGCGCCTGCCTGATCAGCATGCTGCATTACGCGACCCGGCCTAAACGGGTCAATCTGCTGCGCGAACTGGGCTTGCAGGCGATTTCACTCGATAGCATCAGCGATGATTCCAGCCGCCGCATGGTCGAGAATTTCACCGCTGTTGCCTGGAATGGGATGGAAGCCGCCTTCACCTTGCTGCAGCGCATCTACCCGCAGCCCGGATTCTTTTCACCGGATCGGCCACCTATCCAGGTAACGCTGATCGGAGCGGGTAACCTGGGTGCACACACCGTCCGTGCTGCCGTGCGCTATGGCAATCTATCGCTGCAGGAAGAGTTATCGCGTACTGGTGTGGCGGGTGTGATCGTCAGCGCGGTGGATACCGACATCACCAATCACCCAGATATCATGCGCGATCTGCTGGCAAGAACCGATATCCTGGTTGATGCCAGTTCCCGCGCCAATACGACCCGCCCCATCATCCCCAACCAATGGTTATCGCATCTGCCGCATCACGCGGTCATCCTGGATCTGTGCGTCGACCCCTATCAGCACATCGGTAATGAATTCCACACCAAGGGCATCGAAGGTATTCCTCAGGGTGACCTTGACCAATACGTTTTCGCGCCGGATGATCCGGCGTTTGACGCGATTCCCGCGCCTATTCCTTCCGGTGAAAGGCGCCACACCGTTTCCTGCTATTCCTGGCCGGGTATTCATCCATACGAGTGTATGCAGGTCTACAGCGCGCAGTTGCATCCGCTGATGCGCACCCTTGTCAGCAACGGCGGATTACAGGGAATTAATCAGAATGGGAATTTCTTTGAACGCGCTATTTCACGCGCGTTATTATCAAATCAGCCCTGAAGAAAGCGAGAGACACAACATATGGAAAACAGGATCAGCGTCGGATTTCCGCTCATGCATGCCGAACCGGGGGAAAAACGTGTGTTCCTGCCTGATTTTATCCAAAGATTGACACAGATCGGATTTGAAGTCTTTCTTGAAGAGGGCTATGGTAATCCGCTGGATTTTTATTTTGATGATTACAAGAAGAAGAATCCCTTTATCCATTCCGCCAGCAGGGAAGAGACCTTTAAAAAGGATTACGTGCTCATCCTTCGCTCACCGGCTGAATCCGAATATCCAGCCATCGGGAAAAATAGCTGCCTGATTTCCATGCTGCATTATCCGACCCGCCCTTCCCGCGTGGCCCTCATTAAAGAATTGGGCTTGAAAACGATTTCGCTTGATAGCATCGTGGATGATTTCAATACACGTTTGGTAGAAAATATGAAATCGGTTGCGTGGAATGGGCTGGATGCGGCTTTTTCCCAGTTCAGCAAAAACAATCCCGCATTAATGAAAAAGGATAACACACCCTGGAATTGCCTGATCATCGGTAGCGGTGTGGTCGGCAAACATGCCGTCGACGCGGCTTCCAAATTTGGCCGGCGGGAACGCAATATCTTACATATGGAACAGGGCGGCGCGGGGGTTATCGTGCGCACAATCGGGCGCAACCTCACCAGCCAGCCCAAGCATCTGATCGCTTTACTCGAACACACCGATGTACTTGTGGATGCCTCCCAGCGCTATCAACCATCCGAACCCATTATCCGCAATGAATGGCTGTCTCATCTTCCGCGGCACGCCATCATTGTCGACCTGTCTGTCGACCCATACACGCTCGATACGGATCCGCCAGTGGTGAAAGGCATCGAAGGCATTCCCCAGGGCAACCTTGATAAATATGTATTTGAGAAGGACGACCCGCAATGGGAAGAGACCATCCCCGCTGATATCCCGACCGATCACAGGCGCCTGACAGTTTCCTGTTATTCCTGGCCGGGCATCCATCCGGAAGCGTGCATGCGCCACTACGGACAGCAAATTCGCCGCCTGATGCGCGTGCTGCATACAAAAAACTACGACACACTTTCTCCGGACGGGCTCTATTTTGAACGGGCGCTTTTTCGGGCGCGGGTCGATACTTTCACCCAACAACAGCAATAATTCTGAAAAGGTGTTCTTTGTCAGGGTTGAACATCTGTGAAATAATCCTATAATTGACGGGGTTTCTAAAACACAACGGAGTGACCAATTGGCTCAATCTTATGATGTGATCATCATCGGCGGTGGCGTGATCGGCTGCATGGCAGCCCGTTTTCTCTCCCGCTATCAATTGAAAATTCTTTTGATCGAAAAGCGTTCTGATATTGGCTCGGTCACATCCGCAGCCAATACCGCCCTTGTTCATCCCGGTTATGACCCTGTGGTCGGATCGCTCAAGGCGGCCATGAATGTTGCCGCCAACCCGCTCTGGACGCAGCTCGCGCAGGAACTGCAATTCTCTTTCGATCGCTGCGGTGATTACGTCGTTGCGATCGGGGAGGATGAACTACCAAAATTGGATGCGCTCATCGAACGCGGCAAACACAATGGGGTGCCGGGTATGTCGCTCATTTCTGCGGATGAAATGCGCCGGCGCGAACCGCTCATCAACCCCGCTGTCAGCGGCGCCTTGTTTGCGGAAACAGGCGGTATGTGTGATCCGTTTGGCGTCACGCTCGCGGCGGCGGAGCATGCCGTCCTGAACGGCGTCGAGATCTGCACCAACACCGAGTGCCACGAGTTCATCATTGAAAATGGCCGCATCATTGGCGTTCGTACCAATCAGGGTGATTTTGCCTGCCGCTGGGCGGTCAACGCGGCCGGTCTCTATTCCGATGTGATCATGCACAAAGCAGGTGTGCGCCCTGAATTCAAGATCACTCCCCGCAAGGGTGAGTATCTCATTCTCGATCGCGCGGAATTTGAGCTTCAATCTGTCTATTTTCCTGTGCCGTCAAGCGTGAGCAAAGGCATCCTCGCCACTGCCACGGTGCACGGCAATACCATTCTCGGCCCTACCGCCCGCGAGCAGGACGATCGCGAAGACAAAACCAACACTGCCGCCGGTTTGGAAGAAGTTCTTTCCGGTGGAACGAAACTCATCCCGGAAATCAATACCCGCCATGTGATTGCGATGTTTGCCGGGCTGCGCGCGGCGGGGAACGCCCCCTGCCAAACACCCGGCGTGGATTATCAGCATGATTTCATTGTTGAGATTCCCACAGAAGTACAGGGGTTCATCAATATCGGCGGCATCGAATCGCCCGGGCTCACATCTTCCCCGGCGATCGCTCTGCGTGTGATCGACCTGCTGCGGGATGCCGGTGAAAAGCTCACCGAGAAAAAAGAGTGGAACCCCAACCGCCCCGCCCGTCCTGTTTTCCGCCACATGAATGACGCCCAGCGCAGACAGTTGATTGAAATTGACCCGCGCTATGGCCGCATCGTTTGCCGTTGTGAGAACGTGACCGAAGGCGAGATCGTAGCAGAGATCCATGCGCCGGTGCCTGCCACCACGTATGATGCCCTCAAACGCCGCACCTGGCTCGGTACTGGCCGCTGCCAGGGTGGTTTTGACATCACCCGCGTCACAGACATCCTCGCGCGCGAGCTGGGTGTTTCACCCCTGTCGATCAGTAAAAAGGGTGAACGATCCGAGTTGCTGGAACGCCCGACCAAGATTATCGAAGGCAGCCATGAGCATTAATCACTTCGATGCGGTCATTATCGGCAGCGGCCCCGGCGGGCTGGCTGCCGCGATCGCCGCCAAAGAGAATGGCGCAGGCTCCGTGCTCATCATCGAACGTGACGTCGAGCTGGGCGGTATCCTTTTGCAGTGTATCCATAATGGTTTTGGGGTCGAGATTTTCAAGGAAGACTTACCCGGGCCAACCTACGCCCAGCGCTTTATCAACCAGGTTGCCGGTCTGGGGATTGAGGCGATGCTTGATACCATGGTGCTGGATCTCACAGCAGACCGCCGCATGACCGTCACCAGTAAAACACATGGCTATCAGGAGATTAAAGCGGGCGCGGTAATCCTCGCCATGGGCTGCCGCGAACGCACGCGCGCCCAGGTGCGCCTGCCCGGTACGCGCCCCGCCGGTGTTTACACCGCCGGCACAGCCCAGCGCTGGGTCAATGTGGAGGGCTACATGCCCGGCAAACAATTCGTCATCCTCGGATCGGGTGACATCGGTATGATCATGGCCCGTCGCCTCACATTTGAGGGTGCAAAAGTGGAACGCGTGCTCGAGATTATGCCCTACCTCTCCGGCCTCACCCGCAATTACGTCCAGTGCCTGCAGGATTTCAGCATCCCGCTCAAACTGCAGCACACCGTCAAGCGCATCATCGGCGGCGACCGGGTCGAAGCGGTTGAAACAGTGGCAGTGGATGACCGCTGGCAGCATATCCCCGGCAGCGAGGAAATCATCCCCTGTGATACCCTGCTCCTCTCCGTCGGCCTGATCCCGGAGAACGAACTCTCCCGCCAGGCAGGTGTCCGTCTGCATCCGCTGACCGGCGGACCGATCGTCAACGCTGACTTTCATACCAATGTCCCCGGCATCTTTGCTGCTGGCAATGTGGTGCATGTCTATGACCTGGTCGATTGGGTCACACAAGCCGGCTATACCGCGGGAAAAGCCGCGGCGTTGTACGCGCGGGGAAAACAAGACCTTCCCGCCAGACACATCAGCACAACGGCCGGTGAAAACGTGCGCTATGTCGTCCCCCACCATTTCGATCCCATCCATATCAGGCAGGAGGAATTATCTTTTCAGATGCGCGTCTCCCGTCCTATCGAAAAGCCCGTATGGGTGGAAGCCCTGGCAGGAACCGAGCGCATCACTCGTCATGCGCTGCCTTACTCCCGCCCCGGAGAGATGATCACCCTCACCCTCAAGCCAGAACATCTACAAAAGATTTCCATAATAGATACAATCACAATACGGATCGTTGAGCGATAAATGGAAAAAGACAATTTAGAACAACCCATGGAGATCATCTGCGTGGCCTGCCCCAAGGGCTGCCGCCTGGAAGCCCGGCGTGAGGATGGCGAGATTCTCGTATCACATGCTGGCTGCAAACGCGGTAAGCAATACGCCATCGGCGAAATCACCGACCCGCGCCGCATGGTCGCCAGCACTGTGCGCATACAGGGCGGACTGCATCCGCTCATGCCGGTCTACACCAGCGCTCCTTTCCCCAAAGATCAGATTTTCCGATTATTAGATCACCTCCGCGCCACGAAAATTCAAGCGCCGGTCAAAGCGGGTGACATTGTCATCAAAAACGCTCTTGGCACAGGTATCGACGTGGTCGCCAGCCGCGATATGACATAAAAAAACTGGTTTCCCTGTGGAAACCAGTTAATTCGTTTTCAGCAGAATAGATCAGGGTGTGGCTGACGGTTTTGGGGTCGGTGTAAAAGTCAGGGAAACATAATGGTCTACATTACAAAAAGCTTCTCCGTTATCATTAACGATCGACCACCATGTTGTGTATGCTAATCCATCATCTTTGAGTCTTGGGGTGGTGGGAATCTGAATATCAACTGTTAACTTAATTGTCTCCCAGTAACCAACATCATGTTTTAATTTGTAAATGTGTTGGGGACTGAGATCATCACCACCCATCCATTTAAGGTAGTAATCGTCCTTATCCCAAACAGCAACACCAACATTGCGGACCGTCCAGACAACGTCGTAATTTGCTCCAGTTACTTGCGGTCCATCCAGCGGTGTTTGTGTCACAAATTCACACCGGTATACCGATGGTGTCCATGTCGCGACTGGTGTACCGCTCGTCCCGCCGCCACTGCCGGACGATGTCCCGGATGAAGAGGACGAACTGCCGGCAGGCTGGGCCGCGCCGCTATCCAGCGTGGCCGTTGGCAGCGGTGTCATCGTGGCTGGCACATCCGTCTTGGTGGGTGAAAGCGCTGCTTGTACAGTCATTTCAACCATCGCAGTTTGCACAGCTTCTGTCTTGATCGCGTTCACATCCGGTGTTGGTTCAGCTGGTTCAGCGGCAGTGCACGCGCCAACCAGCAGCATCGCGCTCAGCGCTACGCCTATCAACATTTTTCTTCTAATTTCTTGCATTTTACCTCCAGTCTGTTCCCGGCTTCCTGCCGGCTTCAGATGAGTTCAGACGTATTGTGTCCCGAAAAGAATACATTGTCAAGGTGGGATTTACTTCGCAAACTCAGTCATTTATTGTAACATTCATTATATGATGTCAACCGCCGCAATTTAAAAATATTGTGAAGGTTTTGTGAGTTTTTGGCACATTTCTTGTACAATTATATGCGATGGGAAAGATGAAACTGAACGTTGTCCATAAATTCACGGCAGCGGGGATCGTTTTTGGTTGCATGTTTCCGCTTCTCGCCACCGCCATTGAGATCTATGCACATAACCACCCCCTCAATCTGGCATCGTTTATTCTTACCCAGCAGGAAAACCCGCTCCTTTGGATCATCGATTCGGCTATTCCGATTTTGGGTTTCTTAGGGTACCTGGTCGGGCATCGCCAGCACCAGCTCATCCAGCAGGCAGAAAGCCTGGAAGATTGTATCAAAGACCGTTCTAAGGAAATTCTTCAGCGAAAATTATTCTACGAAGCGCTGGTGGCGAACAGCCCGATCGCGATCGTCACATTAGATCCGCATCACCGAATTCTTTCGGCCAATCCTGCCTTTGAAGAAATTTTCGGATTCAAGGAAAACAAAATCCTTGGAAAGAATCTGGATGCGCTCATCAGCGACCAGCATACCGAACAGGAAGCGCATGCGCTCACCAAAGATGTCCTGGCTGGGGAAACTATTCGCCATACCGGAAAGCGGCGCAGGGCGGACGGTTCGCGGGTGGATGTGGAAATCCTCGGCAAACCGATTCTCATCGATAGTGAACTCAGTGGTGTTCTTGGGTTGTATCGCGATATCACCGAGGAGAAAAGGGCGCGTGAGGAAATTGAGGCGAGCGAAGCCCGCTTCCGCAGCCTATTTCAGAATTCACCGGTTGCTTTACGGTTGGAAGATCTGTCACATATGCAGCATCGCTTACAGGTGATCCAACAAACATTCGGCGTATCACCCCAGAAGTATTTCGAATCGAATCCTGAGAAAATAACTGAGTTACTCGCTCTGGCAAAGATTATTTCAGCCAATCAAGCAACACTCTCTCTCTTTCAGGCCCGCAGCCTGGAAGAATTTCAGAACCATATCGGCATCATTCTGAGTGAGGAATCACGTGAATGTGCGATTGATATCATCATGGGACTCATATCCGGTAAAACATCCATCGAACAGGAACTCATCTATAAGACGCTCACTGGAAAGAAAAAATATATCATCACCCGCTTGACCGTCCTCCCCGGCCATGAATCCGATTGGAGCCGAGTTCTTTTCTCAAGCATGGATATTACCGACCGCAAGCAAGCTGAAGAGCGCATGTCCTACATCAGCCTGCACGACATGATGACCGGCCTCTATAACCGGGTGTTTTTTGATGAGGAATTGGCGCGCCTGGAAAAAAGCCGCATCCGACCGATTACGATTGTAGTCTGCGACATGGACAACCTGAAACAGATCAACGATCAGTTTGGGCACAAGGCGGGTGATATCGCATTGCAGAATATCGCCAATATCCTGCAAAATTGTTTCCGTGAGGAAGATATCGTCGCGCGCATCGGTGGGGATGAATTTTCGATCATTCTGCCTCATGTAGGATCTGAATTAGCCGAACGTATCATCAGCCGTATTGATACCTGCATTCGACAGCACAATACGCAATGCAATACAAAAGAAAAACTGGGACTCTCAACGGGTTATTGCACAGCAGGGAAGGATGATAGTTTGCTGGACGCTTTCAAGACCGCTGATAACGCGATGTACAGCCAGAAAGAAAATAAGAAAAAATCATCCTGATCTATAGCACTTTCTAAAAAAGCCTTTCACTAGGAAAGGCTTTTATTCTTGCTCATTTTATTCGGATTGATCCGGTTCCGTTGTCTGTTCAGGTTTTGGCGATGCGGATGTTTTCTTCACTGCCGGTGCTTTGCTCTTTGCAGCAGTTTTTTCTTCTGCCTCTGCTGGCTTGTTGGCAGGTTTCTTTACGGCAGGTTTCTTCGCTGGCGTTTTCTTCTCCGCGGTAACTACAACAGATGTGGTCGCTTCCGCCGCCTCTTCTTCAGCAGTTGATCTTTCTTTCACTTCAACCGCTTCGGATAATGTCAGCGGTTTTTCAGGCATGATAAACCACAATACCAGGTAGATCCAAAAACCGCCGCCGCCCATGAATGCGAATATGACAAACAACAGGCGGATAATGGTCGTATCCACGTCCAGGTACTCAGCAATACCGCTGCAAACACCACCGATCATTTCATTTGATTTATCGCGATACAGTCTTTTCATCAGTTATTCTCCTTCACCCTATCTACGCAAAGATGATTGTCCGGGTTGCGCCGATAATCTTAATACAGCGCTTCGGTGATCGACTTCAGATACTCGATCGGCGAACCGCACAGGTATCCGAGTGGCGCTTTTGGCTGTTCATAATTGAATATGTCAAAATACATCACGTCCGGCGTTCCCTTGCCGGAATAATTGACAGCCACTTCACACACCAGGGTGTTATTCACTTCCAGCTCCTGGATGACGGTCATCTCCAGTTCCTGCCCCTGCGGCCCGAGCAGCCATGGCAGGCAATTTACCGCCTCGCCCGCGCTCAGCTCGTTTTCATGCCCGCCGCGCGGATCATATCCGATGCGGATCGGGTTCTCGGGTGTAAACCCGTAGGTGAAGTCAGTCGCATTGATACACACGCCTTCCGGCGCACCGGTTGGTTCCGCAATTGGCGCGGCGATAAAACCGATCAAAGGCGACCATGCCGGGTAAAAATCAGCAGAGGGCAGGTTTGTCAGCCGGTTTTCTGCGCTGCCATCCGCGCTGATCACATAGATATCCTTTTGCCCATCTTTGCTCGAGGAAAAAGCGATCGCGCTGCTGTCTGGTGACCAGCTCGGCTCATCCAATAGCGAGCGGAAATCTGTGATCTTGCGCACATCACCGCCATTACCGTCCATTGTATATATCTCATAGAATCCATTTCGATTGGATGTGAAAACAATGCGCGCGCCATCAGGCGACCAATCCGGATTGGAGTCATCTCCCGGATCGTCCGTCAATCGGGTCAGGTCGCTCCCGTCCTTTCGTATCTTGTAAATCTCAGGGTTGATATCCCTGTCAGTGGTAAAAGCGATCCATTCTCCATCTGGTGACCAGGTTGGAAAATAATCCGCAGCGGAATCATTGGTAACACGCTGTACCTGCCCGCTATTAATGTTGATCACATAGATCTCATCATTTCCATCCCGGTTGGAAACAAAGGCAAGCTCGTTGCCATTGTTGGACCAGGCGGGCGTTACATCTGCAAAAGCTGTGTTGGTGACTTGCTGCAGGTTAGTGCCATCCGCATTGATGATATATATATTGGGAAAACCATCCCGGTCTGAAACAAAAGCGATCTGCGAACCATCCGCTGACCAAACCGGGAACACATCCACTGCGGGGTTATTCGTCAGCCGGGAAACCGCGCTGCCATCTGCGTTCATCACATAGATTTCCAGGCTGCCATCCCGGTCAGACTGGAAAGCGATCCGCCCCTGCAATGAGGTGCTGATCGGGCGCATGGTTACGGTAGGGGTCAGGGTGGTCACCACATCTGCGGGAATTGTCACCCACGGAATCGGCGTCTCGGTTGGCGCAACGTAGACATAGTCTGGCACGTCCGGGGATGGTGTGGTTGCAGGCCGCAGGCCGCATCCGCTCATAGCCAATACCACCATCAACAACACCATGCAGATTGCTATCTTTTTTCTTATCATCACAACCTCGCTCACCTATTATCAGCGCACATCTGCGATGAAGTTATCAAACGCAAACACACCTTCATACCCGCTGATGGTGCCAGCGATCATACCAACCTCACCGGAAATGAAGGTTTCGTCTGTTTGTGTGTCGGCAACCTGCCCATTCACGATCAAAGTCAGCATATCCTGCACACATTCAAACTGCAGCTGATTGACTGCCTCTCCGCCCAAAATGGCAGGAACTTGCGTCATCTGCTCTCTTCCGATCAGTTCATACACCCCATTTTTTACCTTGATAATGCCAGCATACCCGTCGCTGCTGATCTGTCCGGCATAAAAATTGCGTTCATCTTTAAAACGGCAGATCAGGCCGTAATTATTATCGTTGGATCCGGATACTTTTCTGATGTCAGCTTGCACAATGCTGTTGATATACACGCGTGGATAGGTGATGAAGATATCAGAATTAGGCACATTGACACTGATCTGGTAAGTATCATTTTTATAAACCGCAGCGCCTTCCGGGTAGATGAATTGCCCCCACCCGCTGTCCTTGTCAGAAAAATCGTCGCGCACCAGCGTATGGCTCTCTTCCTGGTTACCTGGGTTGAACAGCGCGCCTGCCAACCCCAGCTGCGAACATCCGGCCAGGAGCAGCACAACCGTTGCCATCGCAGCGACCCGAATTATTATTCTCCGCACACCTTGCAGATTAATATCCACCAGCTCAACCGCCTTCTCGATTCGCCTGCGGCTTCTGCCCCACCGCGAATTCGACTTTAAACCCGTAAACATCCACCGCAACAATCTCTCCGTCAGCCATATCAATGAGATCTAAAGCGACCACGGTGTTGAAAGGTTCTAATGCCATCGTGCACTGCGCGTCCATCGGTCGTGTTGTCATCAGGCGAATTGTGAATGTGCTCCCCTCTCGCGTTGTCACGACCTCCGATAGTCCAGTGCACCCATCCGGGAAGAATCCATCGATCACGATCTCGGCAAAACCGGAATCCGGGTCATCGTAATCCAGTGTCACATCATCGATGAATACAGCTTCTCCCGTCCACACGCCATCATCAGGCACAGGGCTTGCAGGCGGTGCTTCAGGTTCAGTTATCGTGGCGGTTGATTGGCTTGCGTTTCCCAAAAAACTGCAGGATGCCAGCATAAAGGAAACCAATACAAAATTGATCGGGTGAATTTTTTTCATAATCTTTATTCTAATTGAAATTTTCCGGGGTATAAAAACCAGCACCCTTTTCAGGTGCTGGTAATTATTCTTATTGACACATATTAAAGATAGAAATCGACTGCCTTGCCCAGCGCCTGATCCAGCGTCGAGCGAATGATCTCCGCGTAAGTTGGATGAGCGTGAATGATCTCGCTGACCGCATGGATATCTGTTTTAAGCGCGATCATATTCGCTGCTTCCTGCATGATCTCGGACACATTATGTCCGATCGCCTGCGCCGCCAACAGTTTGTTTTCTTTGATCCACATCTTTACAAACCCGTCGGGGTAATTCTCAATTCCCGCGCGCAGGTTGACCGCAAAAGGCACCTTGGTGACCGTCACCCCGCTCAAATCTTCAGGAACCATGCCAACCCCGACAATCTCGGGCAGTGTGTAGATGACTGCCGGGATCACAGAATAATCCATCTCACGTAACCCATCGCCATTCGCGCGCATGATGTTTTCTGCAGCAACGATCCCCTGCTGAATGCCGACATGCGCCAGGATCGACCGCCCGGTTGCGTCACCAACAGCCCAAATACCGGGTACATTCGTGCGTTGATAATCATCCACCTCGATCCCCTTGCGGGTGTAAACGATACCTGCTTTTTCGTACATTTCCTCTTTCAGAACTGCCACGCGTCCAATCGCGACCAGCGTCATCGGCGCTTCCAATCGAATCATTTCACCGCTGTGTAAATCCTGCGCGCTGATCACGCCATGCTCGATCCCCATGCACTTTGTGGAAGTTAATACACGCACCCCATTCGCTTCCATGATGCGTGTGATCTCCGTAGATATTTCTTCATCCATCTGCGCCAGCACACGGTCAAGGAATTCGATGATCGTCACCTTGCTGCCGAGGTTGGAAAAGATCGTCGCGAACTCCAGCCCGATCACACCGCCCCCGATGATCACCAGCGACTCCGGCCTTTGATTGATGCTGATCAGCCGGTTGCTGCTCACGATTGATGGGTCGTCTTTATTCAGGAAAGAAGGGATCAAGGGTTCAGACCCGGTAGCAATGATCACGTTCTCAGTATCAAGTATGATCTCGTTCCCGTCATATTGCATCGTCACCCCATCCGCATTCAGCTTTCCGCCCTTCACGCGCACCACATGCGCGCTCACCAGCTCACCCTCACCCTGGAATATATCAACTTGATTATTTTTTAGCAGTTCAGTAATAAACGCGCGCGTTTGCTCCACCACTGTGTTGCGCCGTTGCGCGACACGTGTGAAATCAACCGAAAAATCTCCGACATCCACCCCATATTTTCCACTTTCTGCCACGGTTCTCGCGACTTTTGCGGATTCGATCATCGCTTTGGATGGCGTACAGCCCCAGTTGGTGCAGATTCCGCCAATAAAATCCCGTTCAACCAGCGCCACTTTCCCGCCCATCTGCGCAATGCGAACGGCCGCTGAGTGTCCCGATGGTCCGCCGCCAATAATAACTGCCTTATATGGTTTCATTTTTTTACCTTCATTTTTATATTATATTTATGAGATTATACATAAATATACAAATAATGTGAATACTATCAATAAACTGCAATCGGTATTGTTTCTTCTCCCCTTGTTCGTAAATTAATTAATTATTGAATACTCTCACACAATTGCGCCCAGCTTGTTTAGCCTCATACAATGCCTGGTCAGCAGAATCAACAAAACTGCCAGGGCCTTCGAGCGATGGATTGAATTCAGCCACACCCAAACTGACGGAAATTCTGACAGTGCCTTTTTTGGTAATGAATTCAGTCTCCGCGACCGTCAGGCGGATACGTTCCGCCACATTTTGGGCCAAATCAGCGTTCGTCTCGGGTAGCAGGATCATGAACTCCTCCCCTCCATAGCGGAACAGTTCGTCTGCCTGCCGCAGCAGGTTCTTGCACAGCTTCGCCACGGATTCCAGTACTTCGTCACCGATCAGATGCCCAAACCGGTCATTCACTTTCTTGAAATGGTCGATATCCATCATCACCAGTGAAAGCGGCGTGCCATAACGGCGCGCGCGTTCGATCTCATTTTGCAGGATGAGATAAAAATAGCGGCGGTTATAGATCTTTGTCAGCCCATCAGTAATAGCCAGCTCCTGCAAACGCTCATATAATTTGGCGTTATCCATTGCGACAGTAGCCTGCTGCGCGATCGTCTCAACCAGCTGGATCTGCCGATCCGAGTAGGCATTCGCCTTTTCACTTTCTATTGCAAGAACGCCGATCACATCACCGCGCAATATCAATGGGATACTCAATGCGGTACGTAATTCGAACCCGGCAATTGGGATGATCTGGTTTTCTTTAAGCATCGCGCCAGGTGCCTTGAAATCAGGTATATGTACCTTCTCTCTCTTTTCGATCACATAGCGCGTCATTGAAGGCCGTTCCAGCAGATTGAGTGGTTTCGTCTCGATCCGCGTGCCATTCCCGCGGTACATGTAGTAAGACACGATCTGTGTGGCAGGCTCATATAGACCCAGGTAGAAGAGGTCGATCGGGATAATGTCTTTCAACTGTCTGAACACGGTTTCTGTGGTTTTTTCAAGCCCCACCCCGGCAGCGATCGCTAAGCTGATCTCATATAAGGTGGTCATCTCATCAGCCGCGATTTTAATCTCTGTGTAGTTGCGCGCGTTCGAGATGGCTGTCGCTGCATATTCCGCAAACACGACCAAACGATCCGCGTGTGCCTGCGTGAATGCGTGCGGCTTTCCTGAATCAAGGTTGATAAAGCCCAACAACTCTCCCTGATGGATGATCGGCGCGCCAAGGAATGATTGAATCCATTTGCTTTCTTCTAATGCGTTTGTCCATTTCTTATCCGCGCGCGTGTCCGCAACAATGATCGGCTTTCCTGTATCGGCCATCTTGCGGAAATTTTCAATGCTCAACACATTCACATCCAGACCTGTCAGGTAATCTTTCTTTCCATATTTATCCGGATTATTGACTTTGACAAATCTGGCCTGCCCGGCTTGGGTCATTAACGCGATGTTGGCGGAATCATGCGGAACCACCTTGACCACATTATCAAGAATGCGGTCCAGAACTTCATCCAGATCGAGCGTGCGGTTGATCACCGCAGCAGTATCCGCCAGCACTTCCACAAACGCTCTTTGCTCGCGTTCTAAGATCTCGCTTTTCCTTTGGTCTGTCAAATCGCGCAGAACGATCAGCTGCCCGGCCAGGTCTTCCTCCTTACTTTCAATGGAGGTCACCTGAACCTCGATCATTCTGTCGTCACCATCTGAAAGAACAACCTCATCGGTAAAATCGTTCCTGTCGCGCAAAGGTTCGATCTGCGCTTGATATTTCTCAAAGACATGCCACACAGAATGCCCGACCGGCGAAGGACCTTCATACCGCGTAATCGCAAGGGCTGCCGGGTTGATTTCCAGCACGATATCATTCGGGTCGATCACGATCACACCATTTTGCATGCTGCTCATCAAGGTATCCCTGGCAATTGGCACCAGGTCAAACAAATGGTAGCGCGAAATCGTCCAGGCCATCACCAGCGCGATCACACTGATCGAAATCGGGGTTAGGTCAAAGCCCGCAATGGGCAAGGCCCGAAGGTTATAGGCGATATTTGATCCAAGTACTACTGCGACTGAAAGAATAAATATTACTGCCTGCCTTCTCCTGGGTTTTTGCCCGCGAAATCCATCAATCGCCAGCCATACTGTCCCCAACATTAAACAGGTATAGCTGTATACGAGATGGACAAAAAAAGCGACGCCGTGACCGTAATAGGCGATAAAATTATTTTCATCAATAATGCTGACGGTAGTCCAGATCAGGCGATGATAATCATTTGTGAATGCGAGCAGCAACGTCGTAACAGGAATGATCCAGATCGCATATTGCAGGGATCTGGAAAATTTTTCCTCTTTGCGTGTATAGCGCGCGGTGAATTGGATCCAAAAAGGCGCGATGGTCGTGATCCCGATGTACTGCCATTGTGACCAGAATACTTTCGCGCTGACGGTCGTCGCCCCCGCTTCGAAAACTGACGCATAAGACCAGATTGCCAGCGCAAGCATCAGGAATGAAAAGGGGATGCTGCCAGGATTTACCCGCCGCTGCCATAATATGGCGGCAGAAAAAAAACATAATGCTGCCGAGACCACAAAAATAATTGCAAATCCTGGAAACTGATAGGTCATTTTATTCTTAAAACACGATTACTCTTAATTTTACATCAGCAATCCACCATCATATTAAAAGGTTTAGCTGTTAAAAACCCTCACGCAATCACGCCCGCTATCCTTTGCTGCATACAGGGCGCGATCCGCGGCATCCACAATGGAGCGCGATGATTTTTCGCTATTTGGGTATGTGGCAATCCCGATCGAGATGGTCGGTGCGATCGTATTATTTCTGAAGATCATATGTTTGCTTTTCAGCAGCGTACGCCATTTTTCAGCCCGGATCACCGCGTCTGCCTCACCCATTTCCGGCATCACCACAACAAATTCATCCCCGCCAAACCGGCAAACACAATCACAGGCGCGTGAATTATTCATCAGCATCTTTCCAACCGTCTTGATTACCAGGTCTCCCGCTTTATGCCCATAGCTGTCATTGATTTTTTTAAAGAAGTCGATGTCGATCATCATCACGCTCAGCGGGTATCGGTTGCGCTTCGCGCGCGCCAGTTCCCGTTCCAGCGTCTCATCTAAATACCCACGATTAAAAGCGCCTGTCATAGCGTCTCGGATTGCCTGCTCCTGTATTTTTTCCTGCAGAGATCGAATTTCCTGCAGCTGATTTTCCAGTTTTGCGTTCACATCCTGCAGCGCGATCTCCGCCGCCTTGCGGCGGGTGATATCAGCAATCACAAGCGTCCATCCCATGAATTGGGACTGGTTATTCTTAAGGGGTGAGATGGTGGTCTGAAAATACTTCTTTTCAGGCTGTGATTGCTCGATCTCAAACCGCAATTGATGACTCGGATCAAAATTCTGCAGTAATTGATCCCAGAAGCGGATTACATCGCCACCAGGTTTCCCGATCACCTTCTCCCGCTCGCCAATGATCATTCTTTCTGCGGCTTGATTGAGGTCTATGATCCGCAGGCCCTCATCAATCACCATCACCGCATCATCAAACTGGTCAATCAGGAATTCATGCGAAATCGGGATCACATCTAGAAATCTTTGCCTGGAAATACCCGTCAATAACGCAGCCGCGGTAAACGCGAAACTGACCGGTGTGATATCCAGCCCGGGAAATGGGTTCAGGCCTGACACGTACAATACCGCACTCACGATCGGAAAGATGGAAGCAAGCAGGATGATCCGATTCTGGCGCTGGTATAAAACCTGCGATTTCACTGAATGCACGAATAGCGTGAAGGATGCGAATGCTACCAGCGCGAAAATGTATATCATTCCAACCCAATAGAAATACCCGTGCTGGTATATCAGGCTGTTGGTCCCTGCGGGGCCGGTTTCGAACCCGCTCCAGATCAAACCATGCAGCTCATTGCTGAATGCCAAACCGATCATCGCCAATGGGATCAGGAAAACCAGGGCGATCTTTAAATTCGTCAGGGAATACTGCCGGTTTGTATAGATAAGAGAAAAAAACAAAAATAATGGGGGCGAAAAGAAAGCTCCAATATAGGAGATTTTCGACCACAGCACTTTCACGGATTGGTCAACCGCTGCCGCTTCAAAACCCGTGCACATCGCCCACCACAATACTGCGATAAACAATAATAGCAATGTCTTTCCCCCCCGGATATGCCGCCGTTTCCAGACGCGATAAATAAGCGCCAGTGTGATGGCTGCTGTTGAAAATTGAACAATTGCATAAGCGTTGATGATATAAGACATTGTCTCAAATGCCGCCTTGTGAATCTGTCATACACCAGTATAACAGTGAAGAGCGTCAATAGTCACCACATCTAACGGACCCTTTTAGATCTGACTGATATATAATCTGTACATCGATCAGGAAAAAATAGATGAAAATAGTACAAGTTTCCACGCCAAAAGAACTGAAAAAATTCATCCGGCTGCCATACCGCCTCTATCGCGGCCATCCCCATTGGGTGCCGCCTCTGCGCGGCGAGGTCAGGGCGCAGTTTGATATCAATAAAAACCCTTTCCTTGAACACTGCGACTATCAGCTATTTCTTCTCCTGGACGGGAGCAGGATCGTTGGTCGCATTGCGGCTTTTATCGATTCTGTCGCCAACACCTACTGGAATGAACCGGTCGGATTGTTTGGCTATTATGAGTGCCCGGATGACCTGCAGGCATCCGCACTATTGTTAGACAGCGCCCGCGAGTGGCTCAAAGCGCGCGGCATGCGTTCGATGCGCGGCCCGTGGAGCTTCGTCTCGCAGGAATGGGGCGCGGTCGTGGAAGGGTTCGAACCCCCGCCTGTCATCATGGCTCCCTTCAACCCGCCTGATTACATTGACCATTTCAACATTTATGGTTTTCACAAGATCAAAGACCTGCTCGTCTATGTCATCGACGCTCGCGAAAATTACCGCATCCCCGAGCGCATCCTAACCCTGACCGACCGTGTTTCCGAAAAATATGGCATCCGCACCCGCCCGCTCGATATACACCAATACGACCGTGAAGTCGCCAGCTTCCTTGACCTATCTAACAAGAGTCTGGCGGACAATTGGGGTTATGCGCCGGTCACCCCCGCAGAAGCGGCCGCCATGGCCAAAGACCTCAAATCAGTTCTGCACCCAAAAGCGGTCATCTTCGCTGAGGATCGCGAAGGCCGCGCGGTCGGATTTGGTCTTGCCCTGCCGGATGTCAACCAGCTTCTCAAAGGGATCAATGGTCGTTTGCTGCCTTTCGGCTGGTTCAAGCTGCTCACCGGGCTGCCAAAACTAACCCACTATCGCATGTTCGCGCTTGGCGTCATCCCCGAATACCACGGCAAGGCGATCGACAGTCTCATCTACCGCGCCCTATACGAATCCATCTTTTCGCCAGACCTGCGCATGGAGATCAACTACGTACTGGAAGATAACGCCCCCATGAACAACGCCATCATCAAGCTCGGCGCCAGGCCGCTGCGCCGTTACCGCATTTTTGAAATAGCGTTCTAATCGGTACGGTAAACGCCGTTTTTTAACAGATCGAACTGCTGCTGGGTGATTGTCTTCAATTCTTCAACAAATCGCAGTGTCTCTTCGGCTTCCATCATTTTCAGTTGCTGGGAATAGCGTGCCAGCATACCTTCCTGCAGCATGCCAACCACATCCAGAACCTGGTCGAGTGGCACTTCCGGGCGTAAGCGCGATGTATCCAACCCATCACACATAAAACGTCGGTTAGCCTGGCTGTAATCTGTAAAACGTTCAGCCATCTCTTGCTTCAAAGCTTCCGGGATATCCAGTAACGCCTTCGCCAGGAATCCATACCACCCCGGTTCTTCAACGGCAAACCGCATCCGTACCTCAACCATGAAGAACATGCGCGCGAATAATTCGGATGGAAGCTTTCCACTGTTCGTCTCCACAAACGTTCGATAGGTATTCACAGCCATATCCACTATATAAAGAAAAAGCTTTTTCTTGCTGCCGAAAAAATAGAACAGCGTTCCCTTCGGGATATCTGCGCCTTCCACCATTACGTTCGTAGAGGCGCGTGCATATCCCTTCTTGGCAAATTCTTGCCTGCATGCGCCAATGATCTTTTCTTGTTCAGCACCGGGTAGATTCTTGAAATGCTTAAGCATAGCCTACCTTAGCCGGTAATGCACGGTATACTGTGTTTCCCGGAAATACTGCGATTTTCGGAACATGCGCATCATTCCCAGCCTCTTATGGTTGCTGTCAAAGTAAGACCAGGCATCCAGGAATTCTATGCCATCCTGCCAGGATTCCATTTCAGTCGGTGTGTCCAAACCAAACTGGTAGCCAGCTGCGTCTCCAATGTTGAATCGCTTCTTCATCTTCATCGCAGCCATTTTCTGCATCATACCGTATGTCCATGATTTCTTCACCACCTCGCATACCAGTTCGCTGCCTGGAAATTGCGCCTGCAGATCTAACACAAGTTTTTTGACCTTTTCGGGCTGTAAATACATCAACACCCCTTCCGCCATGAACATCCAGTGCTTCGCGTCACTCTTCTTAACCTCGCCCATCCATGCGACATCAAAAACATTGGATGCGACCATTTTATAGCGATCGCTCTCTTTCAGCAGCGCTTGTTTGAATCTGATCACCTCCGGCAGGTCCAGGTCGAAGAACCACACACTCCCGTTATCGATACGCTGAAAGCGCGGGTCCAGTCCACAGCCGATGTTGATGATCGCAGTATCTGTATAACGCGACTGAAAATCTCGGGCATACGCATCATATTTTTTCGCGCGCAGCGCGACATGCACCACCAGGCGCGGGTCGATCTTTCGTTTATATAATCGCCTCAACAGCCTGCTCTCAGATTGTGCCAGAATCGGGTCCAATTTCTTAGTCATCGCAACCGCAACCGGGTCATCCAGAATGGGATTATCCGATTGGCTTTCGATCGCTTTGCCATACAACGTCAGCAACCCGGTCTCTTCCACATCCGAAAACAATGCTTCTAATGATTTTTCCTGCATCTTTACCTCCATACTGACCACTTGGTCAGTAATTATTATAGCAAAAATGCAAAACTTTTTCAATTTGAATTCGTCTAAGAACGGTTGTGTATGGAATGTATCCAGGCCGTCTTCTTCACCGGTGGTCTGTCAAACAGTTCCATCTGCCGGATCAGATCATCCGGTAATTCTGAAGCGAGGATCATTTCCCGGTGCGGTTGGTGCACGAACATCTCTTTCACGCTATGGTCCAGAAAGGCCAGCAGATGGTCATAATAACGGTTGATATTCAGCAACCCGCAGGGTTTGGCGTGCAGACCCAGCTGTGCCCAGGTCAGAACCTCGAAGAATTCTTCAAACGTACCATACCCCCCCGGCAGCGCGATGAACCCATCCGCCAGCTCCGCCATGGTTGCCTTGCGGGTGTGCATAGAATCCACCACGATCAGGTCATTCAGATCCTTGAATGCCACTTCCTGGTCGGATAATGCCTGCGGGATCACGCCGGTCACCTGCCCGCCAACCGCCAGCGCCGCTCTCGCCACCGCGCCCATCAAACCCACACTCGCTCCGCCATACACCAGCCGCATCCCGCGTCCGGCGATCTCCCGCCCCAGTGCTTCCGCTGCCGCCATGTATTCTGGCGATGAACCGGGGCTGGACCCGCAATATACACACATCGATCTCAGTTTCATGCTATCCAGTATACAGTGAAATTAACCGGAAAAATAAAGCACGCGCATTTTTAATGCGCGTGCTTATCAATATCATCTATTGGCTATGCCAGGATCTCTTCGATCGCTGCCATCACGTCATCTGTAAGTTTCGGCACCACTTCCAGCGCTTTCAGATTCTCTTTCAACTGTGACACCTTGCTCGCGCCCAGGATGACCGTGCTCACATGCGGGTTCTTCAACAGCCAGGCAATCGCCATCTGCGCCGTGGTCGCGCCCAGGTCGCCCGCCACTTCACCCAGTTTCCTGACCTTAGCGAGAAGGTCCTGGTCTTTTAGCTGGACGTGCAGGAACTCATATCCTTTGATCGCGCCGCGGGAATCTTCCGGGATGCCATTGTTATACTTTCCCGTCAACAGGCCGGAAGCCAGCGGGCTCCAGGTGGTAGAGCCATATCCATATTCCCGGAACATGCGCGCATATTCCACCTCGAATACCTGCCGGTGGAACATGTTGTACTCCGGCTGTTCCATCACCGGTTTGTGCAGGTGATGCCGCTCCGCGATCTCAATCGCAGATACGATCTCCTGTGCCGCCCATTCCGATGTGCCCCAGTAGAACGCTTTGCCGGACTCGATGATATTATGCATCGCCCATACCGTCTCTTCGATCGGTGTGTGCGCGTCTGGCCTGTGGCAGAAGATCAGGTCCAGATGGTCCAGCCCCAAACGTGCCAGTGATCCATCGATCGCTTCCATCAAATACTTGCGGTTGAGCGTATTCTTCTCATTGATGCCGTCATGCAAACCCCAGTAGAACTTGGATGAAACCAGGTAGCTCCCCCGCCGCCAGCCCAGTTTCTTCAGCGCCGCGCCCATCACTTCCTCTGATTTTCCGCCCGCGTACACCTCTGCGTTATCAAAGAAATTCACACCGGCGTCACGCGCAACGCTCATCATCTCTACCGCGCTGTCAACATCCACCTGCCGTGAGAATGTCACCCACGACCCGAGCGACAATTCGCTCACGCGAATCCCCGAACGTCCTAAATGCCTGTATTCCATCTCGTTACCTCCGTTTTTACTTGACATACCTAATATAACGCACAAATACTTCCTGCGCTTAAAAATATTGTATTCATTATCGGATTATTCAAGGTTTTTGATGTAAATGCGTCTGCGGCGGTGCTGGCGGCGCTCAAAATGCTTCCACTGCGCCTGCACAGCGATATTACTCTCCAGTTCCGGATTCGCTTCCACAAATTGGATGCCCATCTCGAGGAACACCTTGAACATGCGGTCCATCAGCATCGCGTTCACGCCCTTACCCTGGTATTCCTTGCTGATCGCGATCAGCATCAGGTCGATGCGGTCATTCACCCGCAGCGCACGTATAATATGCACAAATCCGAATGGCAGCAACCGCCCTTTCGCTTTCTGCATCGCCCGCGAAAGCGAAGGCAGCACCACCCCAAATGCCGCCATCTTCCCGTCTTTATCCAGGATGATCGGCACAAATTTGGGTGAGATGAATCCGAAATATTGCTGGATATACGCCTCCACCTGCTCTTCGGTCAGCGGCACCACCCCGTAAAGATGTTTGTATTCCGCCCCGATCAGCCCAAACAGTTCACGTGCGTACGGGATCAATTCCTTCTTGTTTTTCGCTTCCAGAAAATGCAGATCATAGCGTTTCGCTACCACTTCGGCTAGCTTCACGATCCGCTCAGGCATCTCCGCGACCATCGGCATCAAATATTCAACGTAATCCACATCTTTGTGATACCCCGCCGCTTCGACATGGGTTTGGTAATAGGGATAGTTATAACCAGCGGCCAGCGTCGCCAGCTCCGAAAACCCCTCCACCAGCACACCATTATGGTCCAGGTTGGTGAATCCCAGCGGGCCATGCACTGCCGTTAATCCTTCCGCCCGCGCCCATGCTTCCACACAACCAATTAAAGCGCGTGTGACCTGCGGGTCATCGATCACATCCAGCCATCCAAAGCGCATATAGGGCTGTTCCCACACTTCATGATGGCGGCGGTTGATGATGCCCGCGATGCGCCCCACCGTCTTTCCATTCTGTTCAGCCAGCCAGTAGCGCGCCGCGCAATAGGCAAACGCGGGGTTCACATCCCAATCAAGTGTGTCCAGCTCGCTCTTGCGCATGCTCGGCACCCAATAAGCATTTCCCGCATACAGATCATGCGGGAAATCGACGAATTGCTGCAGTTCTTTGCGGGTATGTAACTCTCGGATGGTAAATGCCATCGTGCCGCCTTCCATCCGGCTTATTCCTCGATGATCGTCACTGATTCCATCGCGTCGCCGCTGAAATCTGGCCGCCGGGATGGATCGCGCAGCGTGATCGCATTGACAGTCTCCATTCCCTCTACCACCTGCCCGAAGATCGTGTAACCGCCGTTCAGGTGCGGTGTCGCGCCAAATGTGATGAAAAACTGGCTGCCGTTCGTGTCGCGCCCGGCGTTCGCCATCGCCACCACACCGGGTTTGTCAAACACCAGGTCCGAATCCTCATTCTCAAATTGATAGCCGGGGCCGCCCATGCCGCTGCCGGTTGGGTCGCCGCCCTGTGCCATGAATCCATCCAGCACACGGTGGAAGGTCACGCCGTCAAAAAAACCTTCCTGTGCCAGGAACACAAAGCTGTTGACGGTGATTGGCGCTTTATCAGCGTGCAGCTGGATCGTGAATGACGTGCCATTCTCCATCTTTACTACCGCTTTATATGTCTTTTCAGGGTCCAGCGCCATCTCAGGCGCATTGTCATAACGTTGATTGTTCATCAATTTTCTATTTCCTTTTCTGTCGTCAATTTTCAAGCGCGTAATTATACCCGCCCTGCCCCCACACCCATCTCTCAATAGCAATTATTCAGAATATCCGCACAACGCGATCGCGTCCGGGCCGGTATGCACACCCAGGATCGGGCTCACGATCTGCACGAACAGTTCCTGCGGGTCAAACTCCTCGCGGATCATAGCGGCCATTTCTTCCGCTTCATTCGGAATATTGTTGTGCAGCACAGCGATATGCAACGGTTTGCTGGTGTCTAATTTTTTAAAGAAGTTCTTATAGAGATGTTTCTTGCCGATCCGGTGTGAACGCGCCGGCATGCCCATCCCCACCGTGCCAGTGTCCGGCTTGACAGTCACCACCGGCTTGACCGCCAGCACCGAATCGACCAGCGCCACTGCGTCCCCGATCCGCCCGCCCCGCTTCAGGTAAGTAATGGTATCGAGCAGAATGTGGTACACCATCTTGTCGCGCACTACCTCCGCCGCGGCCAGCATCTCTTTCGCCCCACTGCCGGCTTCTCGCGCCCGCGCCGCCGCCATCACCTGCCAGCCCAGCCCCATCGAGTTGTTGCGGCTGTCATGGATATGCACCGGGATCGGGAAATCAACCGCCGCTTGCACGGCGGAAGCCAGCGTGCCGCTCATCTTCGAACTGATCAGCATACACACGATCTCCTCAGCGCCTGCCTTGTGAACAGTCTCGAAAACGTTGCGCACAAACTCTGGCGATGGTTGCGATGTGGAAGGTGTGGCAGATTGGTCCGCGATCAGGCGCTCATAGAATGCGTGCGCGCTGATATCCACCCCATCCAGCAGCTGCTCCTCGCCAAACACGATCGTCAGCGGAATCACCGTGATCGCATATTTCTCGCGCCATTCCTGCGGAATGTCGCACGTGCTGTCAGTAACGATCGCAATACGCTCTGCCATATCTCACCTCTTCAGTTTGTGGTATGCGATTATTGTAAATCAAATCTCAGCACCTCAACTTGCTTCTTCTGTTTCATCTTCCATTTCCTCGATCACCCGTACCATCCCGCCCGCCAGCGGGCTGCCGCGCATGATTGCCTCAAACACGATCTGCTCGCGCTCGGTCAACTCCAGGTCAACCCCGCGCGTATGCAGGATATGGCCAAACACGTGCGGGAATCCGCCCGATTTCATTTTCTTCGGCAGCACGCCATGTTTCTTGACATAATCCACCACGCCTTCTCCGGTTGCATACACTGCTGCGGTCAGTTTCAATGATTTGATCGGTATTTTCTTTTCACGCATATCACACCTCCATCTTTTCGCAATTAATAAAAACACCCCGAAGCATCACGCCTCAGGGTTGCGTTGGGTTGACTGCTATTCAATTAGCTAATTAATTTATACCATATTGTAGGATCATCAAGTAGCGATCGATACTATTTTTCTTTGCCAGGTCTAATCTGTTTGTCTTAATAGAGCTCACCCACCCAAATTACAGATTGTTCCCACCAGCGTAGAACTGCAAAAAATATTACCTGCTCACAAAATCACCTTGTGCCCGTACCCGGTAATCCTTGAGTGAGTATAATAAATCATGCTATTCAGCAAAACATTTCATAATTAGGAATAATTCATTTCATGAGAAACATCACAACCCGATTTCTTCTTATGTTGATATGTCCGTTGGCTGCCTGCGCTCCAACCGCGCCGCAATCCATGCAGACCATAGCCCCAACTGATCTCACAACCCAAACTTCAACATTGTTACCAGCGCAAACAGCTACTCCAAACCCGGGGTTTGGCATCGATATGGAGAAGTTTCATAATATCCCCGCGGACTACGATCACCTTTTGTATCGCCGTGAATTTTTTGTCCAAGCACCGGATCCGATCATTGAAGCGGATGCATTTGACGCCTGGTGGGATGAAGAATTAATCCCTGCCATTGGCCCTGTTTCAGAACGCGAGGTGAATTTCTATACGGATGGGTTAGGCAATAATGAAAATAACTATAGTGCCGAAAATGACATGAAAGGGATTGACCGAATTATTGGGAAAGCGGGGTTTTTCTACTTTGAATCCGCCAGGACAATTTTTCCGGTTTTGGTGATTAATGTATCCAGATTTTATCCGGATGTTGTTGATCAAACATTCTGTGTTGCTTTATATAATGACATCGGCGGTAATACTATTTTTGGAATATCGTCACTGGAATTGTATCAACTGGATTCAACAAGCATTTTGGGGTTATATATTCACGGACAACCGACTTTTACTGGTTTTCCCATTGAAGGACAGGCAGGAGAAATGATCGCAGTCATGGGAAGAAGATGGTGGGATGGGGATAACAGAGTTAACTTTGGATTAGGACAAATTGCTGTACGTCCTTAATAGAATTTGGATTTATTCTGTGCATCTCATTATTCGCTAAACACACAGCAAATCGTTAGATAGGGAAGGCAAAGCCATTAAAGCCGACGAGGTAAACCCTATCCTACTTCCACTGTCCATTCGCGTGCCTCCCCAGACAAAACCGTCAAAACTAGCGAATTGATCTATAATAAAAAAAGAGACTGCAGGTATGAAAACTTGGTAGCAGATGTCCATGCTAGTATCACTAATATGGCTACTGGCTACCTGCGCTCCAAGCGCGCCGCAACCCATACAGACCATAGCCCCAACTTATCTCGCACCTCAAACAGAAACACCTATCCCAACAGAAACTATGACTCCCACTCCTGAGTTTGGCATCGATATGGAAAAATTCCATAATTTTCCTAAGAGCTATGAATATCTATTGGCTCATCCTGATGAATTTGTCCATGCGCCAGATCCCTTAACTGATAGAGCTGCTTTTGAAAGATGGTGGATTGAGGAGTTTTTGCAGGCAATTGGTGAACCTTCGGAAAGAGATGTCGATATCTGGTGTGAGGGTGTGGGGCCTTTAGACGGGTATACAGCGGTTGTAGACCCTAGCAGACGCGGTCGTGATGATATATGGATTGGTCAGCCGGATTTCTTTTATTTTGATCACAATGGAGAGGTTTTTCCTGTCCCAGTAATACATTTAACGATGGATGGCAATGAATCTGTTGATATGACTTTTGCTGTGGCACTTTATGATTACGACCTGGAATACAATATGTCAATAGCAACATCATTTCGTGTCATCCATGGAAGTGTTGATATTGGAGATATTTTGATAGACCTTACGGATGAACGCCCCGGTAGTTATACAGAAACAGTAAGACAATTTATAAGAAATAATTTTTCGATTTTAGATCAGTACACAAATCGAGTTGTTTTTGGGGTTGGATATGTGAGACCAGCGAAATTGAAATGATTATTATCCCCCTTATGGTTTTTCAAAAGGTCTATGTATTAGACACTTTCAAGTGGTGGGGGTGGTGTTGTGATGATGGGCATTAAAAAGATTTGGTGAACAACGCTCAACCAAGGGAAATAACGGGGGTGAATACAATTTTCTATTTGAGGCTTCATAACTTGTAAAAAGGGGACGGGGGATTTGGATAGCAACACCATCCAATCTATCGAAATTGTGAGAGAAATTGCTTTATGGCATGTTGAAATTTGTTTACGATGATAAAGCATGCTTGTTGCTGGAGCGTGCTTTCAGGCTGGTGGATGGTGGATGGCGGGTGCCAAGTGATTTACGAGAACACCGCCCCACCCCTGGTGATGTATTATTCTAAATAGTCGATCATTGGTGGCTGGCGGTAGAGAGGGAGCGTCGCACCACAAAGAATTCATAGGCGTAGCAACTGGAATAGCGGCGATGCATGGCTGGCTCTTCAGCAATTTGAGCAAGGACCGCCAACCGCTCCTCGGCGATATCGATCCCATGCACCTTGTACCCGTCACGTGCAAAGCGCGCGAACAGCGGTTCCATCTCCGGCTCAAACACCCCCGCCCCGCATTCTAGGATCTCCTTCTCCAGCGGACTTTCATCGCAATAATTCTTATAGGTAAATAACTGTACACCACGGTTCATTCATGCCTCCTTGCTGATCTTCAGCCCGTCCACCCGCACCATCATCTGGAAACCCAGCGCGCGCGGGATCGTCATCGAATGCGGGTTGTCTTCCAAAACGCGGTACATCGGAATCTTTTCATTTTCAATACACCACTCACACAGTGTCGATACCGCCGCAGCCCCCAGCCCCTGTCCGCGGTGATCCGGGTGCACCAGCACGCCGATATCGCACAGCAGGTCCTCCCAGTAGCGATGGCTGGCGTAGGCCGCCATCTGCCCCCCTCTATCAAACAGGCCGAAGATAACCGGGTCGGGCTCATCCACCAATATCTCCGCCTTCTCCAGATCATCCGCCGATGACGCCCCGTAGAATGCCTGCAGCACGCCGTCATCCCGCTCCCCGTCCATCCGCAGCGCCGTAAATTCGCCCGGAACTACCTGCGGGATAAATCGCGCCGCGTCTAAGAACCAGTCCAGCAGAGTGTACTCCACCGCTACCGCAAACCGCCCCGCCATGGTTTCCCACAGCCCTTCCACATCCAGCGCCTTGATCGCGCAAGGATACATCTTTTCTAGCCCGATCTGAGCCAGCAGGTCAGCCCCCAACCGCGCGATGCTTATCTCGCCGATCTGGTACAGCACCGCTTTACCCGTCCCTGCCAGTGTCTCATCTTCATAGATATACGTGCATGGCCGGTCGAATTCCGATGCTTCATACTCAAAGCGCCGCGCCCAGAATCCGTACACCATGTCCATGAATTGTTCTGTCTCTATCATTTCCCCTATCCCTTCCTGTCCATCGGTAGGTCCTTCGCCTGCCCCGCCGCAACCGCCAGCCGGTCACAGCGTTCATTCTCGCGCGTCCCGCTGTGCCCCCGCACCCACTCAAACGCCACTGTATGTTGTCTGCGCAGCGTATCCAATTGTTGCCACAGGTCCGCGTTCATCAGTTTTTGCCCCTTGTCACGCGTCCACCCATTTGCGCGCCAGTTATCCACCCAGCCCTCCATCATCGCCCGCACCACATATTGCGAATCACTGAACACCACCACTTCCGACTTTTTCTTGAGTGTCTCCAGTGCTTTGATCACCGCCATCAATTCCATGCGGTTGTTGGTCGTCCCCCGCAACCCGCCCGACAGTTCCACGCGCTTTTTGCCATCCCGCACCACCGCCCCATACCCGCCGCGGCGGGATTTTGTGTCCGCGCTGCCGTCCGTGAAGACCACCACTTTTCCCTGGTCCAGCAACATGTTGATCGCATCCTCCTGCGTGCCTTGCTCACTGCTGGTTTGCGCGGCAAATGCGGCCAATTCGGCTGCTTCCCGCCTAAGCATCGCCTGTGGTAGTCCCCGCAGCCAATCCGCCATCTCCTCTTCCGTGTAAAATCCGCGGTAAAGCGCGTCATCCATCCCCTGCACCTGTTCCGCCGCCCCGCCCGCGCCGAACCATGTGCGGTAAATGCCCGGCACCCGCCCCTTCACCACCGCGTAATATTGCTTCTTTTTTTTCGACAAGCTTGCTCCTTTTCCGCCCCTAATTAAAGCATATAAAACAGCTCTGCCGCTGCCAGGGGTTGGAACTTCCCATTAATACCCATCATCCCGCTGACGGGCAGAATGCTTAAATGTTCACCAGCATCCCCTGATTACTTCTTCTTTTTTGATTATTCTTTTATTTTGGAACTACCTGAAAGAGACGGTTTGCGCAACACAAAGAATTCATAAGCATAGTAGTTGGAATAGCGGCGATGCATCTCCGGCTCCGCGGCAATCTGGTCCAGAATCGTTATTGATTCCTTATCGTCAGCGTATTTACACCGCAAATCCCTGATGCGCGCTTCCATCGGTGTGTAAAAATCATCCCACCAGGCTTCGTCAGGCAGGGTGAAGTGGCCGATCAGCTCCATGTCACTGTCATCGATTTGCGCTAATACGTCCTGCACCCATCCCATGGCCGGGTAATCAAGGTCAAATCCCGCCTTAACTTCAGGCGGAGGGTTTTCCTCGCGCCAGACTGCGTCGGTGAAAGCCAGGTAACCGCCGGGGCGCAGCATCCCATGGCAAACACGTAAGGCAGCTTCAATTCCGATGTTATACAGTGCGCCCTCCGACCAGATCAGGTCAAAGCTTTCCGCGATTTGCCCCGGGCAGGCCATATCGCCAACCAGTGCGCGCACCCGGCCCGATAAACCGCGCTCTGCAATTGCCCTCTCAAGCCGTTCGATGCTGGGCGCATGGCTGTCGATCGCTGTGATGGGTCCTGTTAACAACGCGGCCAGCTGTAACGTTTGCCCGCCAACGCCACAGCCCAGGTCAAGCACTGCGGGTAAAGGCGGTAAATCGCTGCATAACTGCAGCGCCCTAATCGCGCAGTCGCGATTGCCTGGCCCCTGCCTGGGCAAATCTTCATACACCTCAAAAAACACCTCCCAGAAACGCTGGCTTGGCTCGGTCATGGTTGTGATTCTCCTTATCTCAAATAATCAACCGGTAAATATATATTCTTCCTTATAGATTACAGTTTGAATAGTGTCAATCAATCATGGTTAACCATGTCTAATTGAACAAGGTCTGGCACCATCCACATAATTCATATCCTTTTTTTTCCGCACGCATGCTCGATCGCGCGCGTCCATCATACCGTGTAAATTGGTTGGGCAGTCAAAAACATTCAGCTGAAGACTGAAAAATAACGCGAAAAGAACCGGTCAGCATCTACATCAACAGCGATCGCATGCCTTCCACCGCGCGATGGCTGCCAGTGGGTAAGGCCTGCCAGGCTGGCGCTGGCCAGTTCAATCTCGATCTCGCCATTTTCAAATCGACAAAGATCCTGCTCAAAAAGGGAGACAACGGTCAATGGATCATGAAAAATGATGCTGTCATGGTCCGCGAACCACACTTCAGCGAAATCCAGCACGGGTTGGAAAAAAGCATGCGTGAACAATGATCGCACTTCATCGGCATTTTTCTCCAATCGAATCGTCACATCCAGGCCAAAACTTGCGTGTTTCTTAACCTTGGTGTGATAAACGATCGCCGCGGCATGCGGATCAAGCATCGCGTTCCACTCTCTCAAATATCCGTTTGGATGGCAGTATTTGAACAGGCCGCACATCGACACCACGCCATCTAACAGGTTAGGGATTTCATCATCAATGGAAAACAGCGCGGCGATGTTCGTCAAGGGTCCGAGCGTGACCAGGGTGATTTCCCCGGCATGCTGGCGGATCATCTCACGCATAAATGGAACAGCCTCGCCTTTTGGGAATCGGTTCTGATGCTTCCAGTTGGCCAGGACAGAGGCCTGCTGGGCAAATGGCTGTAATTGCTTCACAATCAATGGATCGTCCCGGCCCGGGAAAATGGGAATCTCTTTGCCAACCATGTTGCAGATGGCGCTGGCGATCCTGGCTCTCTTCTCAGCTTCCCCGCTCACAGTGGTGATGCCAAGCAAATCACATGCGGGATGCGCCAGCAGATATGTCAGGGCAACAATATCATCTATATCAGAGCCAATATCGGTATCAAGCAGTATTTTTTTCGACATTTTTTTCCAAAGTATCTCTAGATTAATTTATTGTAAATGATTATGCTTTACGAACGAAGAGTAAATAGCTGTTCCGCTGCATCACCCGCACTACTGCGATAAAAGAAAGGGTATCCAATTCAATGCCGCGGAACAACATTTATTTTACGCATGAATTGTTTTTTTCCATCTCCAACAATAAAAATAGATCAATCCAATAATTGGAAAAAAAGAAACAACAGGCCCCATATTCAACGCGATCCTTCCGGATTGCACACTCACCAGTATCCAATCCACAAGGAAGCCTGAGAGGATGAGCCCGGCTGCTAAACCATCCCATTTCCATCCGGCCAGAAAACCAAGCAACATCATACTCATTGCGGTCATATGGACCGGGTCGGCAGCAAAAAGAAAAAACGGCAGACCATCCTCCAGGAAAAGCAAAGCCAAAATCAGGAACAATGGCATGCTGGCAATTCTGGCAAACCAGCGCAGCATGATGACATGTTTGGGATGTGTAATTGGCATTTTTCTCGATTCTTTTTATAAATCGACTATTATATCTATTTCGATGAAAAACTAGGCATCCCATGCCACCAAATGACTGCTTATGATGAGTGTATTCCCGGTTTTCTTCTCATACGCTCATGCTGGTGGAAATTCAATCTATGGAAATTGAAAACATAATGTCACAAAATAATTATTGTATTGCCTTATCTCATCCACGCTGGATGTCATCACCACACCCTGATCACCGCGTATTATTATTTTTTTTCTTCTTTGCCAGGATCGCTTTTTTTCGCTCCTAAACAATACTTATGACTTGTTGGGTAGATACCGTCTGAAAAGTCAAGGGCAAATCTCACACAATCCATAATTTGGGTC
>CAZTCV010000008.1:0-162727 GCA_964612815.1 uncultured Pelolinea sp.
ACCGCAGCTTACCTCTCTAATTCGTTCAAAGTTGCACTAACGAGTTGAATTCAAGTTCAATAAAGAAAATATATTTTCTACAATGATATTCATTACAACCAATTTCCTTAACTATTTTGAGAATTAGTTTTTGGGTTATCTAGATTAAATATCTCAGAATTACTTATTATATTAACTACCCATTTAATAATTAGAATGAACCATTCGATGGCATCCTTTGAATAGTAAGCTTTTTCAAGCAGCCAAAAAAGTTGTTCATCTAATTCAGGAAAAATTTCTAAGATGATCCCCCCTTGCGAAAGAATTGCCGTGTATCTACCAAGTAAATCACCAACACCTTCAGGTTCTGTATTCCGAATTCTTAAAAAGCATTTCTCGTCTATATCTAGTGAATATAGAAATGATTCAACTTCAAATGGATGATACTGATATAAAAGAGCAAGTGAATCGATAAAATAATCCGATATTTGAGTGAATTTCTGGGAATCATTTATTAAATATAGTTTTTCATATATTTGTTTGTATAATGCAAACCCTGCATCGATATTTATATTTCGCCACTCATAATCAACTTCAAAATCAGCGATAAGTTTGATCTCGCACTCTAAAGTCTTAATGTGATTATCGAACAGATCACTAATAACAGCTGGTATGAACTGAGGAAAATTCTGATGATACGTGTAGTAACAAATCGCGGCTCTGAATATATCAGTGCGATTATAGGATACACCAGTATCTGTCACAAAAATTCCCGATGTTTTTTTAAATGCATCTATAACCATATCAAAGTTTCTTTTTGCCATTTCCTTAGTGAAAACCATTCTATTTCTAGAGAGTGAAAAAAATAGCAACCTTAAATAGGGTATCATCGGACCAGCAGGAGAAAGCTTTATTGCTGAATTATAAGCATCTTCAATCAAATCAAAGCAGAAATACGGTTTCTTAATAAAATTTCGTGTGAAGAATAAAGATATCAGAAATACTGACAGCATATCCCGATGTTGAGAAATTTTTTGAATGATTTCTTTTATCATCAGAGATTCATTATTGATACTTTTTATTTCTTTTAATAAATTTAGGAATACGAGTTTTTTTTCTGCGCCATTTTCAAAAAAGGTAGAAAGCTCATATAAAGAAGTGGGAAATTTCCATTTGACATATGATAATTTTGTAAATGCTGTGTTTGAAAAGATTAGAAAATCAGGAACTTTTGTAGATTTCTTTGATTTGAATAAAACATATGAGAAAATCATACGGAGGATCACTTCAAAAAATTTCACCATTATGATTTTCTGTTTATTAACTTTTGAAAGAATTGATCCAGAAAAAACTGATAACCATATTGATTTTAATCTCGAGGTGATTCGTTCATCAGGTGTGCAATTTGCCAGTATTAACATTGAAGAAGTGGCACATAAGAGCAAGGGTTGTAACTTTGGAAATCCAAATCTGCCTTTTATATTTTTTGCAATAGTATAAATTATTTCAAACCCATCATTTGGGTGATCCTTCCAAAGATAAAAAATCTGTTTAGCTAAAAATGCTTGCAACTGGTCAGATTTAATTTCAGATAATTTCAGAATGTAATCCTTAAGAGCGTTTTTCGTCGCAATTCTCGCTGCAATTTTGAGGTGATTGAAATTATTCTTATTCCTTAGCAATAACTCCAAAATATTTAGCGTTTTGTCTTTATTGCTATTAAATAATGTTAACGCAATACTAATTAATAAATCCCGAATGAAATCATTTTCTATATAACAAAGTTCAATGAATAACTGTGAATTTGATCTATCAACAATTTCACGAATAATGGAGAATTTCACAATGCCAAAAATAAATCCTTTGGTTTCTATTTCTAATAAAATATCTTTATAACAACCATATGACTCAATATCTTTTAATTGTGAGAGCTGCTTAAATAAATACTCACCACCAAAATAATCGAGCAGAATTTCATGTTTAAATTCAACCTGCTCCTCAAGAGCCCTAAATTGTCTTTGAAGGATTCCCGAAGCAAATAATTTACTTTGATCAAGCAGCGAATTAAGGGTAGTATTTAATATCTTTGATGAATTGCGTGATAATTCCTTTCTAGGAATGAAATTTTGGATTTGTTTTTCTGAAACCATTAATGGAATGATTTCATTGCGCAATAAATCTAAATCTTGAGCATCAAGGTAATTATGCTCTTCTAATCTATTTAAGTATTCTTCAATAATTTCGAAAGGGCTATTAACATCAGTTATTGATTTATTAATGTGAGTTGCAGCAACAACCTCAAAGTAGAAAGGATTTTTTAAAATTTGTTTAAGATCTTCAGGAATTTCCTCCCAAGAATTATTAATGTTGTATATATTTTTAAAATAATGAAATGCATTAATCAATTCTTTATTACTAAAAAAAGATAATTGCGTCTCAATTTTGAATTTTTCCATCCCGGATTCATAAAAAAATGATGTATCAATATGTATGCTTCGTGTCATCGATCGCCACAATTCTGGTTGGCTTGTAATTACTACTTTAATTGAATTCAAATATGCAATATCTTTAATAAATTTTTCGATTTCCCGATATAAATATTTTGGATCGATATTTTCATTAAGGCCATCAATAAAGATGATAAATTTTCTCCTTTCGTTTAATATTCTTTTAATTTCTCCAAATATGTTATTTAGTTTTTTCCTTCCATCATAAAATTCGACCTGTGTTTGAAATTCTTCCATGAGTGTTTTGAAAAATTGTTTGTTTGGGGATACAAACTTTGCTTTAATAATCACCATAACAATATTTTGATTGGCTTTATTGGATTGATATTGGTTTGCAATAAAATGACTTTTACCAACACCACTTTCCCCCACGATAACCATTGCGGGTTTGTCAGAGTCAAGAAATTTATTATAGTGCTCAGTGACAGAAATACGGTTAAAATAATGTTTGTTATTAAATGCTATAAACTCATGTCTAAATTGGTTCTCAGAAACTTTTTTGGATATTTTTCGTAAATTATCAAATGTAAATTCAAGACAATCCAAGGAAGAATCACTGAAAGATTTAATATAGTTTAGGAACCTATTCTCGAAGTTTTGTATTACAGATATATTGTATTCATGAACTATTGATTCCCTTAAATTCGGTTCGATTCTTTCTTCGTCGAAAAACTTAGTAATGATTCCCTCTTCAAAGATATCTACATACTCAATATTATTTATAAGATACTTTTCAAAAAATATTGGTTGATCTGCTTTTATTTCACCAGAAATTACAAATGGATTTAAGAAGAGATGATTTTCATTATTTTTCGAGAACAAGTACCACCCTTCATTTTTTTGATCAGGGTTTTCTAAGCGAAAATGATAATCTCCTAAAAAAGATAATTCTTTAAATAAAAATACTATTTTTTCATCAATGATATTGATATCATTCTTTAACGCTTCATTATCAAATATGATTGGAGCGTGAGAATCTAGATTTCTAAAGTTGTTTTTTATCCAATCAAAAACAGTTAGAGTATCACGCTTAAGATGATTTTTCCCCTCAATCTCCCATTGGAGATTGTACAACTCTGGTACCATCAGTAGATTTTGTTTTCCGTAAAATGCTTTTAGGATTGTTTTAGTTACAATTATCCAATCATTAAAACCAGGATTAGAATTGTGAAATGTAAACCAAAGTGAATTAATTACTTTCTGTTTCTGATGACTATTTATTTGGTTAATATTTGAAGTAAATTCGGATATTAATATTATTGCTATAAACCGTAAACTATATTCAAACAATCGAATGCCGATTCGAAGCTTATTATTTAAATGTTCTTCAGATAAGTATTTCGCATATAGCGCTGCTAAGGGGTATGGAAATTTTTCTAGGATTAGCTTTTTTATATTATTATCCATTGAGGGTCGGTTTTTATATAAAACATTCGACTATAATTGTAGATAAACAATAAATAATATTAACTATTGGAAATATGAAATCGAACTTAAAGTATTATTGTTTATTATGTTTAATTATTATATTATTAATCATCTTGGCGATATATCAATGGGGATTTAAAATTTTAGATTATGAATTGGATAATTCAAATATGGTAATAAAGAATATTATTTCGAATAATAAACATAATGCTTTTACCGATATTATCTCCTGGAATGACTCCAAATATCTTGCATTTCGCGAATCCTTGAATCATATCAGCCATCAATCGAAAATTTTAATATTTAGATCGACAAACAATGAAAACTGGGAAAATATTCATCAATTCTCACTTGTGGATGGTGATGTTCGAGATCCAAAATTTGCGGTAATTGATGGGAATCTTTTTATATACATCTTGAGAAATGATAATGTAGCTGCTTTACCAAACTCGACATATTTTTCATATACAAATGATGGAACCAATTGGGCACAATTACAAAGAGTCTACAAGGAAGGATGGAATTTTTGGAGACCTAAATCTTTTGACATGCAAACTTGGTACGTTGCGGCGTATAATCACGAAAAAACCAAATCGATCCTTCTAGAGTCTCAAGATGGAATTTTCTGGAAAGAGACTTCAACAATTTATAATGATAGAAATCACTCAGAAGTAGAGATCGAGTTCACAAAAATTGGAAATATGATTTGTTCAATAAGAAAACAAGGAGCCTTTTCTTCATCAACAATCATAGGATTTTCAGAATTTCCATATCAGGAATGGAATTTTTTTCAGGATAAAACAATAAGATTAGATGGCCCACGCTTGTTCAGAATTGATGAAAGTATTTATGCAATCGCGCGCTCAGATTTTCCGATAAAAAGAGGTATTTTCCACACAGTTGGAGGAATCCTAAACAGGAAACGAACATCTCTTTTTCAAATCTCCGAAAGCGGTTTGATAAAAGACTTAACAGATTTTCCCAGCGCAGGGGATACTTCATACGCGGGGATAACTATTTTTAATGAAAATATTTTTATTTCCTATTATTCAAGTGGTTTGGATTATGACCTTCCATGGTTTATTGGTCATTTTTTTCCAACAAATATCTATGTAATTGAAACAACTGAGGATTATTTTCGTTCTATAATATTAAAGTAATAAACTTTACATCGTTTATTGATTATGTTCGAATGAATGATCCAATACTTTATTCAGTTCAAATGAAAAAGAATAATTGAATTCTTCCATGAAGAATTATTATCCTTTTCCTGCGCAGAATGATCCTCGAAAAAAATGAGAATTTCCCATCCTTTGCGGCTCAGCTTTATAAATGCAAAGAAGGTGATAAGGCAGAGAGCAGAGTGCTTGTTGAGAATAAGACAGGTACGGAAATTAATGCAATTAATTAAATCGTACCCAATACTTTAATCACCCAGGTGTCGCGATCGAAGGTAAAGCTTTCCTATGTGACTAAGTGATGGTCATCTACGATTTCTCAATCCCTGTTCGCAGACCGCGGTTGAGAACACTCATCGCTGTAAAAAAATATTGCCAACCCACATCAAACACTCCATATGTCGATGTCAGGTTTTTATCTTGCAGATATTCCGTTGTGTCGCGATAATGCCTGCCGCCCAGGATCGTGTTCTTCAGCAACCCCACTCTCGTTAGATAATGGATGAAACCATCCGCGTAATAAGGGCTGAAATAACAGGCATGCCCGCGCAGGTGGCGCGAGATCTTGTGCATCATGCTGGTCTGGTTAAGCGAACCGCCAATAAAAAGGATCTTCATCTATTAATATATTAGCCTGTCTTTATCATAATTCCAAACGCCCGGCGCAGTATTAGAGCCAGGTTAATATTGTGTAAATGATTGAGGAGGATTTTTACTGAAGCCTGATAGCAGGAATTATTTTTTATAGTAATATAATAATTCGACCAACACCCATCCAAAAAAGCGCGATGGTTATTGGTTAATAAAAAGTGTGGCATGCTCCTATTACGCCAGTTGATAAAGATATAACCTTTGATTGATCCTTATCAGCGCTTGAAGAAATCAATGAAACATCTGAACAGTACAAGAAGGAACTGAAATAAACGATGAACATACTCATGCCGTCCGCTGGACGCAGATACAAACACATTAAATTATTTAAAGAATGTGAACAGGTAGAAAAAGTCATTACGACAGATATTGATTATTTATCATCAGGTATTCATGCTGCCGATAAGTGTTACCGTGTCCCGAGAACAAATGATCCGAACTACATTCCAGCATTGATCCAGATTTGTCAAAAAGAAAATATTGACGTGGTCATTCCATTGTTAGACCTGGATATTTTGCTGTTTTCAAGAAAGCGGGAGTTGTTTGAAAACGAGGGAATTAGATTATTGCTTTCTCCGGAAGAGACCATCGAAATAGCGCTGGATAAATTGAAAACCGCGAATTTCCTAATTGAGAATGGGTTGCCCTCACCGGTAACCGTTTTGGCGTCAGAATGGGAAAAGGGAAAAATCAATTATCCAGTACTGATCAAACCCAGGTTCCCGGCATTGCGTGTCGAAACCGGATATGATATTTCTGTCATTAATAACGACAATGAAATACAAAAGATCTTCAAAAGTATTGAAGGTCTTGAGAACAATTATGTCTTTCAGGAATATCTGACAGGCATGGAGCTATCAATAGATTTCTTCTGTCAGGAGAATGGTGATTATGTGCTTGCCATACCTGCCAATAGGATCAGCGCGTTGACCACAGCTTTCAGTAAAAATGGGGGAACAATGGATAAAGGCTGGACATTTCATGATGAAGAAATCGAAGAAATGGTTATAAAAGCAACGAAAATAATGGACTTTTACGGTCCAGCCAACTTTGGCGGGTATCGATCTGAGGATGGAATTACAAAGATTACGGAAATTAACGCGCGGTTGACCGGCGGCGCGACATTGTCAGTCCTCGGATCCGGGATCAATCTATTTCAATGGAGCATCGATCTGCTGGATGGGAAGGAAATCACAGCCCCGGATGGTGGTTTTGTTGAAACGGTCATGACATCATATGTGGAACCAGTTTTTTTCCCAAGAGGGAAAGACCTATTTGATGAAATATAAAATATTAGATTATGACTTTAATAAGGATGTTCAAATGGTTTACTGACGGAATTTAATTAGTCAGAATAAAAAAGTGATCGATGAAATCAAACAGTGAAAAATACTTATATAAAGATTTTACAGAAAAGGCTTACCGGGAGTACCTGGTATTAGCTAAACAACATTATGATTTTATTTTCTATTCAGAAATCCAAAACATAAATAGGCAATGCCTTTGGCGGCATGATATCGATTTTTCTCCACAGCGGGCTCTGAAACTTGCAAAAATTGAATATGATGCACACGCAAAATCCACCTTCTTCGTGTTACTTCACAGTGAATATTACAATGCCCTCGAAATAGAAAACGTAGAATTATTCAAAGAGATAATCTCTCTCGGCCATGAAATTGGACTTCATTTTGATATTCAATTCTTCGGTGAAAAGATAAAAAATCTAAAGGATCTCGAGACATATTTGATAATTGAAAAAGAATATCTAAGCAATATTCTGGGTGTACCAATATCTGTTTTTTCATTCCACAATCCCGGTTTCAATAAATCCTTGAATTTCGATCAAAAGTTAATTGCAGGGATGATCAATGTCTATTGCAGAGAAATTAAGGATCAATTCTCATATACATCAGATTCATTTTGCATCTGGAGAAATAAGCGTCTCAGAGACGTTCTAACTAGTGCCACTGATGAGAATATCCAAATCCTCACGCATCCTGTGTGCTGGTCTGGTGAAGAAATCAGCCCTTATGAAAGGATCATGAGGTCAATTGAAGGAAGAAAAGAAAAAACAATTCAAACTTACTTATCAAGGTCAGAGAAATTCGGGCGGAAAATCATCAAATAGCGATCCTGCATGAATGATCATAACCATTGGAATGATTGGAGCAGAAATAAGTATTTGTCCAAGCCTTTGATCTTCAATGCTTTCCAATGCTAGAAATACCCGGATTATGAGGGTCCATCCTCAGCTACCCCATGGAAGGGCTATAAGTAGGTATCCCTGCGCTGAAAAGTATGCCCGATGGTTTGGGGTTTTCAGCGGTTCGGTCCACATCCGCGCCTGTGTTTACCTGCTCCGGTTTCGTGCTTACCTGAATCTCCCTAACCCGAACCTCGCGCGCATATTCATCCCGCCCAATCAATTACTTATTCAAAATCAATCTCCCCTGGCGTTTGGCAGATCCCCCATTGCATCCCCCGTCATATCCCCCAATAATCACCCCGAACTATTGAAAACTGTCTCATTTTGTCTCATTTTGTCGCATTTCAATTGAAACCAAGCGGGGCGGCGTTTGCGTGTTATCTCTTCCGGCTCTCTCTCATCAGCTCATAATCCGCGATGAAATCAAGCATGCCTGTCTGCGCGATGGCGTTGCCGATCAGGTCAAGCGGAAGGTCCTCCAGCTTGCGGAAACGCACACAGGATTTGCCCACATCATAGCGTTTGCCCGTGGCGCGGTAAGCCCGCTCAAACGCCATGCTGGTGTCTTCATTGGAATAGATGTTGGTAAGGTAGATCGCCATGTGGTTCTTCTGCGAAGCAAGCGCCGCGTACATCAACGGTTGCTTGTTATACGTGTCCGGTTTGGCGGCCAGCGGCACCTGATAGGTAATCATGCCCCAATTCATCACTTCCTCATATCCTTCTGGCAGATTCTCAAGAATGACCGCGCGCACTTTATCGATCGCTTCACGCCGGTCCTCCGGTAACTGCCGCAGGTACTCATCCACTGTTTTCGCGTCTGATTGCATCAATCCTCCACTTCACTAATGCATCAAGCTTATCAATTACCTGCGCGCCGCGCTATTAACCTTTTATATGTACATGAGAATGATCGGAATCAATGAATACAGCGCCTATGTCAGTCAAACGCGCCGCATCTAATTGCCGATACGATAGCTGGGCTTTGGATAGCCAGGAACACGCGCGTATGAACGTGCGACCATATACTCTGCATTCTCCTGGCCTGCCAATGCCTCCATTCCCGCATCCACCTGCCGGATCAGGTCATCAGGTTTGCCTTCAACCAGCATATTCAGCAAAATGGAAAACTGGCCGCTGCTGCTCACCGCATCAAATGGGAATGCCCCAAGATCCTGCCTGGAGATGACTTCCCCGGATTGAGCCAGACTGATCTTGTGCGTTCCGTCAGGGCCGGAAACAATGACCTTGATATGGCCATGCACCCACTGGTTCTCTTCAATAATGTTTGTCCAACGAGAAAGAACTGATCGGATGAAAGCCGAAGTATGCTTCGCATCCAATGATATTTGGTATTCACGATCGATCCATGCAAAATGCCCTTCCCCCTCTGCATAGCGGTCATAATCGATCGACAATGATTGTACCGGCGGGGGATACCGTCCGGCAAGTAATCCATCTACCCAGGCTTCTATATCCGGCGCGGCTAAAGCGCTGGCAGTGATGAGATCAGTGTTCGGGTAGGATGCGCGCGCAGCTTCGACAACCTCTTCCAGTTGCCCTGCCTCGATCAGGTCTGTCTTATTAACGACCAGCAAACCCGCCTCCTCGATCTGCTTGCCAAAAATGTAATTGATACCGTCACTGAAAGGCATTTCCAGTCCATGCAGATAGCGGTACAGCAGGCGCACATCAGCAAAAACAGTATAACTGCTGGGCTTGATCGCGCCAATCTCCATCTCAAGCAGCGGACGTACAACCGTAGCAACGACATCCGCGCAGGAGCCGACACTCTCGGCAAAAATAACATCAGGATGATGCAGATCGATCAGATCTTTGAGACGTTGGTTTAGGTCGTCGAAATGACAGCAAAAACATCCGCCAGTCACTTCCATTGCCGGCAATGCATCCGCCCGTAAAATCTCAGTATCAACCAGGTGGCGTCCCTGCTCATTGGTGATGACACCAACCTGCTTGCCTTTCGTGGCCAGGTAGCGCGCCGCCCCGATGATGGCTGTGGTCTTGCCGCTGCCGAGAAATCCGCCAATGATGTGCAGCTGCATCTTATTTCTTGTATTCGGTTATAGCAGCGATCAATTCGCTGTTGCTGGGAATGATCGAAGAGAAACGAAGATCACCATTGATCAGCATACTGGGCAGATTCTTGATGCCCATCTTCTGCATCCGGGCGATATTCTCCGGCGTAGTGATCTTATATTCAACCATGCGTACCGCATCACCCAGCTCCTCGACCGCGCGCTCCGCTGCCAGCTTCATATACCCACATGCCGGGCAGGTGGCGGAATCAAGGGTGAACACCTCCAGCAACGGCACATCCAATTTCGCATAATCCGGTAACGCAATGCTATCCAGATCATATTCCCGGGCATGGTAATTGACCAGCATCAAATGCGCGGTTTCCGGCTCACGGATGGCCTGCATCGTGCCGACCACGTTCTCAACCGGGATGTCGTAAGGCATATCGCAGCCAGGTGAGATGATCAGGTTATGCGGCACATGCCCATGCGGGGTGATGGCATGGATGAGATTCAGGACATACTGCATATTATCCTGTTGGTTCCCAAGCAGCATATGCGATGTGAGCGGGATGTTGCCCTCAATGACAATATCGAAACGGTCAGTGATCTCTTTCGCCGTGATGAGATCAATATTCTCGTCAATGGCGATGCTGTCGGGATGGGTCTCACACATCGCTTCGATATTCTTGGTGGCATCGCCACACACAAAGAAGGATGTATAAACGTGCATATCCTTGATGGCTTTGAACAGATCGGTATAGACCGAAGTGAGATGTTTGCGGAAATGGCGCGGGGAGATCTGGGAGACGAGCGGATCAACCACCGCGATGACATCCATGCCCGCATCGACATACATGCGGCTGACAGTTTCGGCGACACGCGCGCAGTAAGCCAGAAGGCCATCGAGGTATTCAACATGGTCGAACATATCCATGAAGATCTCGGTGCCGCGCAGGTGGGACGCGAGCGTGAACGGCCCGGTCACCAACCCGTACAAAGCGGTATTGTCGCCAACAGCTGCTTTCATCGCGCGCATGGTCTCGAGCACGAGCGGCAAGCGGCCATCCGAAGGGGACGGCAATTTATCCGGTAAATCAAGGGTGGATCCCAGAGGGTGCGAAGCGACAGAGGGCGGGGCTTTATCCGCCCAGAGGAGATCACAGCCGAGGATCTCCGCCTCGATCTGCAGGTCAAAAACGACCGGTTGCCCATCCGGGTCGTAGAGGCGGTTGACCTCCAGCAGGGATTCGAGAAGTTTGCTGCCATCTGTTAAGACCTCTTGGGCGTTATAGCCTTTCAATTGGCCGGCATGCACGCCCGCAAACGGCACCCAGGGGACGGCATCAGGTTTTTTGTGGTTTAATACTGTAAATATACGTTCTTTACCATTCATTTTTTTCCTTAGTTAATAACATCTGCAAATTAAATAGAATATTTGACGATTTCCTGATAAACCCTTTTATTATTTATTGTTTTTCTGATTGTTTCGAGTGATTTTTCGTTAGTCAACAATTCATTTAATTGATCCAGAGCGAGTGAGATAATTTGCCCATATGGAATACTTAAACAAATAACTATATCGACAGGATCATTCTCCTCATGACCAAAATCAATTTTGTTTTCTAATGTAATTAGGCTCATCCGTAATTTTTTTGCTCCGTTTTCGCCTGGCGCATGAAGTAGAGCGATTCCTGGCCAAACAACCATATAGGGACCAAACTCTTCAATTATTGTAATTAACTTTTTGACATATTCTTCTTCAACATATCCTTTCCGTAAAAGAATATTTCCCGCTTTCTCTATGGCCTCACTCCTATCATGTACATCAACTTTCAACTCGATTAAGTCCAATTCCACAAAAGAGCAAAGTGCTATGTCATTTTTTTCCTTTATTGTATTTTTAGAAATGTTTAAATTCTTTGAAGTATTAAATGCCTGGTGTAAGTTGACAACATCTTTATCCTGTAATAGAGGACTTACGATAAGAACTGGCGGAGCATTTGAAAGACGAAGAGGAAACGTACTAATAATAAAGTCGATTCCATCAAAATTTTTTTGATTTAATAATTCTTTGTAAGAAATAACATTGCCAATAATCACATCTGAAAATTCTGTTGAGATTTTGGTTTTTAGCAAATTGGCTGTTGCAGTTCCAGCGTTGCAAACGAGCAAAATAGTTTTATTTTTTTTATCAAAATATTTTATCCTCTCGAGGGCCGATGCGGTGTGAATAGTTAATAATGATATTTCAAAATTTGGCAATTCCAGTTCTGCTAAATCGCTCTCTTTGAAACATTCCTCTACCATACGGTAAATATCTGGATAGGTGGAAAATATCTCAGTTTCTAAGCGGGGATCTAGTTGGACAAAATCTCGTTTGTGGTCTTCAAATAATTCGAGGTGTAATAATAAATTATTTTTATAATCAATATCAAATATTAATGATGGATGCAACTTCATGGATAGACAATTTATAAATGATTCCATTAATTCAGGTAGATTAGGGATGGTAGAATCTTTTTTAGAATGAGAATTAATTGATTGATATCCCCTCATTCCTTTTGCTTTTGTACTGATCAAGTATTTGGTAGTATGAGATATCTCATCCAGTGTGAAGGATATTCTGTAGAATTCTTCTGCTTTTGCACAGAAAAACTTTGCTTTATAATACTCATCCAATGCTTGAAAGTCTCCCAATGTTTTTGATATTACACCCACACTAAAGCCGCTCAGAATTCTCTCTATTTGGACAGCAAGAGACAATATCAATCGATAAATCTCCGTATCTGGAATAGAAATTTCAAATATTGCATTTAATAGGTTGTTCAGATGAATAAAATCTATACACGAGAAGTATTTTTGAATATATGCGACAAAACTTACAGAACAGTTTTCAACCCTTTTCCCCATGAAACATTGTTTCATAAGGACATCCTCTAAATGGAAACGGAATGTGTTTTCAAAAATCAATTGCACAATAAGGTCGCGCATGATAGATTCATCTCCATTCAGATAAGATCCAAAATTCTGTTTGCAATTGAGGGTGATCCCCTTTGATTTAAACCAAATTTTTAATACATAAATTTCATTTACTATTGTTGATCTTGAAACAGAAAAATATGAAGCTAACTCTAAAAACGTCCATTGTTGCCTGGAGGTAAGTAAAATAATTTTTAATAGCTCCAACCGTTCTTCTTTTTTTACAAAAATCAGATCTTCCAAGTCTTCTGCTATCTGCTTAAGGGAATTGGTTGAACCAGATAATTGAATTCCAATATTGGGCTTGGCAACAACCTTGATCTTATAACGGTCTAGGAGGCGCTTTGCTTTTTTCAAATGATAACGCACGGACCTCGGTGAAAGTCCAAGCGGATTTCCAATTTCCTGCGCGGAAACAGGTCCATTTTTGCTTATCATTAATCTAATTATTTCAGCTAAACAACTATCAATATCATTCATTGGAGAAGAATTTGATGAAACTAAGATGAAAATGTTTGAATTTACCTTCACTATAATACATGAGTGAAGGTAAATTCATTACGAGTAATAAAATGGTAAGGCTTTAATCTATCGACCAAACAAACGACCAATTAGCGTTGCCACTAAACTGTGTGGATAAAACCCATTTGCAAAATGGGTTACCATCATGCCTGATTGGTCTGGAGGTAATAATCCAGAATCTTGGGCTATTTGGTTCATTACAGGAGCTGTGTAACTGCCTGCATAGATACAGAACACAACAAAAACAGTTGTTGTCAGAAATGACTTTACCAGGTCTCCTTTACATAGAGCTGCTGCCCACATTGAGAAGAACACAATGAAAGTCAAGTCTCCAAGAGGCATAACTCTACTACCAGGTAGAACAATAGCTAGGAGAATTGCTACTGGCACCATTAGAATACTGACGGCTAACGCTGTAGCATCACCTGTACCAATCGCTGGATCAAGACCGATGAATAACCCACGTCCCGGTGCTTTCTTCTCGAGGAAATTCTGTGCCCCTTCTGATATCGGGACTAACCCTTCCATGAGAATTGAGATCATCTTTGGTTGTATATACATAACAGCACCAAGGTTGATCGCCAACATGAGTGAACCACCGATAGTTTGACCAGCTATTAATCCCATTGCCAACCCAATCACAAAACCGATAAAAATCGGCTCACCGAAAACACCAAATTTGTCCGATAATTCTTCTGGAGTAATTCTTGCTTTCTTCAGACCTGGAATCTTTTCAATTAGCCAAACGATAGGTTTTCCGATTAAACCCCATTCTGCATATCCTGCTGCGTAAGAAGCAATGCCTTCAAACCCAAAATAGTTTTGCATCAAATGCTGGGTCCAGTCACCAACTTTTAGGTTAAACATGTGAACAAGTGTCGCAAAAACCAACCCAAAGGCAAAACTACCGGTAAGTGTTTGAACAATCATGCCAGCAATTATTGACTCCCAATAGTCCCAGATATTGACACTAAGGACTTTGGTTACACCAAATACAAGGAGAATGAGATTCGAAAGGATGCCGATAGGGATGAAGATTAATCCAATGTTAGATCCCCAGCCGATGGCAGCAAAAGCGCTCCATCCAGCATCAAGATATGTTGTTGCACCTCCAAACCTTTCGGCGAGAGAAATACCAACATCACCGACAGCACCAAGAAAGAAATCTAAAATCAAATAAACACCGGTAAAGCCGATACCTGTCAACAATGCTGCTCGGATAGAGCTTTTTAATCCCATTCCAAACAAAAGCCCTAAAAGCAACAAGATCACAGGGACCATAATAATTGGGCCTAGGTTATAGACAGCTTCAAAAAATGACAATATTACATCAAACATGTTTCCTCCACATAAATTTTCTTTATTATATTGATTCGATATAATCGAGAATCTTCTTGTAGAATGACTCAAGGCCTCTATTCGACAATAATGGGGTGCCGTCATAGACTGGAACTTCATATTCTTTTTTCGTAACAGCTGTCGCAACAACAAAATCCGGTTTTCCCATTTTTACTAACGAATCTAACTGGTGAATCTGACCACTAGTAATTTTTACTTCTATTCCGTGGTTTTTCAGTTCTCGTTTTAGTTTCGTTGCAGCCATTGTCGATGTAGCCAGGCCTGTTGCACATACTACAACTACTTTTACAATCTTTTTCAATAATCCTCCTTTCGCTATTATTAATAATCAAATTTCTATTATGAAATAATTTCTTTAGCCAAATCAACTGCTTCCGCAGCATTAGGACTGTAAAATGCTCCCATTTTGTCAGCAAATTCCCTGGTTACTGGAGCGCCACCCACCATCACCTTCACATTATTAAAACAACCATCTTCCTTCATTGCATCTATTGTTAATTTCATAGACATCATCGTTGTGGTCAACATCGCGGACATTCCAAGGATCTGACATTTTTCATTTTTAATTGTTTTGATAAACTTTTGACATGAGACATTCGTACCTAAATCTATAACTTTAAAACCTGCACCTTCCAACATCATCCCAACAAGGTTTTTACCAATATCATGAACATCACCCTCAACAGTTCCAAGAGCAACTGTTCCGATTATTTTGGAACCGCTTTCTAGCAAAAGAGGTTGAATGACCGTTACTCCCGCTTTCATGGCCCTGGCTGCCAGCAATACCTCGGGTAAAAACAAATCACCACATTTAAATTCAACACCGACTTTATCCATTCCTCTTATCAATCCATCATCTAATATGGAAGTTGCTGAAATCCCTTGTTGAAGTGCTAATTGAATAATTCCAATAGTTTTCTCTACATCTCCTTCATAAACTGATTTAATCAACTCATCATAATCAAAATTGCCCATTCTATTTATCTCCTACTAGATGTTTTTCGGCTTCTGTGAGAATATTTTGTAATGCCTCGTTCACATCAGGATCCAAAGGGAGCGGATCATAACTATCTAGAATAGCAGCCACCTTTTCTCTTGCCTTTTCCCACATCGAAGGGGATCCTTTCCCAATCCAATTCTCCCTGGATTCACGTGTTACGAGTGCCGGTCTGTTCATCTTGTCTCGCATATGTCTTAAAGTGTGCGGATGCATCAGTAAATTATCATCATTTATGCTGTCCTTCACTGCCTCAAAAGCTAAGGTTTCATGATCCACATCCAAACCTTCAATAGCGCGATTAACCATGCCCATAATGTCATTATCTATAACAAGCTGGGGAAAATTAACTATTAAGCCGCCCTGTAAATGTCCTGAGCCAGTTAATATATCTGCCCCTGCAAATGCGGGAAGGAATGAAAAATAAGTGTTTTCAATTCCTGCCTGGCAATCACTGGTCATAGAATCTGTATAAGGCCCATGCATATTCACTGGCATCTGATAGTATTCTTTTGCTAATTGTGCTCCCGCAGTGACTAATAATGCGTTTTCAACTGATCCGGTTAAGGCATATCCATTTGCAAGGTCCATGACCATAATCCTGGGCGCAAATATCATTGGTGCACCTGGGTTAGCGAGTTGACCGAAAATCACAGCACCTAGCATTTCCACATTCGACATTAGAAGTGATCCAGCTAATGTGACTGGACCTGTTGCGCCAGCAATTGGCATACTGCAGATTTCTAAAGGTATTCCTGCTTCGCCGCAATGTAAGATCGTTTCGGTTAGGACCTCTGGGTGTTTCAGCGGAGCTATTGGCGATTCCAACATGGTAATTACTGGGGATTTTCGCAACGCTTCAGCCCCCCCCGCTACAATTTCCGCCATGTGAATAAAGTATGGCAAGCTAGAGGGATTAAGCAAACGAATATTGATATGCTTGCTTGTGCTTTTGAACATACGATAAAGGGTGTTTAGATCCCTAGTTTCGGGATTTGATTCCTGTTCATATAATGGAGCAGCAATATGGATATTCTCAAGTGCGTCAATAAGTCGAGCATAATCCGCACAATCGTCTCCGGAAGCATCCCGCAATACACCTGAATCAGTATCAGTTAATTGACCAGGGCCTCCGCCATTTCTTCCATAAACATTCCCATCACCCACCGTTAATATATTTTTTTCGTCGCGAGCCCCACATGTGATGGTTCTCTTGACAGATTTGAGTGCTTGAGAAACTAATTGGTCAGGAATAAAGACGCGATGTGAACCCAAATCTATTCTTGCCCCCCAATCCCCCCACAATTTTCGGGCTTTCTCATCCTTCACTTCGAGGCCGACTTCCTCGAAAACCTGTAATGTTGTATTGTGTAAAGATTCTAATTGACCAGTGGATAGAATCCTCAATTTATTTTCAATCATAAATTAGTTTTCCTTTCTCATTGTTAGGATAAAAATACTGTTCCATGACTTGTAATATCTGTTCGGGTGAGGAAGCAGAGCGAATGATTGATAATTCTTTATCTTTTTGAAAAAAATCAGCAAACCGTTTGAGGATTCTTATCTGGGAATCACAATCTTCTAATGCTAGAAGAAAAACCAAGTCCACATCAATTGTCTCTGATCCGCCCATCATACCGAATTGAATAGGATTCTTAAGAACCCCGATCGCGATAGCCATTTTATTTACATGAACAGGATCAGTATGCGGTATAGCGATCCCACATAATTCACAAGGCAACCCAGTCGCGTAGACCTTTTCCCTTTCAATAGCGGCAGATGAGAAAGATTCCTTGACGTACCCCTTCCGATAAAGCAATAAAGATAACCTGCTGATAACTTCAAAATCAGATTTTACATCAAGGCCAATCTCGATTAAGTCCGTAGAAAAATAATTTTTATCATTCAACTTAACAATAGAATAACAATTTTGTCTAATAAAAATTTACAGAATAAATATAATCTTCGGAAGATTACATTCTTACAATATTGTATTAATTATTTATGGATTTTTTTTAATCAAATCGTAATGCGCCTGAATCTCAAGAGTTAATTATTCAGATTCTCATCAAAAAACAAAATCGTACGCTGGATAAAGAGCGCATCGCCATCGCCCTGAGAGTAAAACGTATGCGACTGGTCTTCATAGAAATAGCACTCAGGTTCTTTGCCCGCTTCACGCAACTGCTCACACAATAGCTGTGACCAACCGACCGAGATGACGTCATCCAGTACACCATGATGCACGCTGAAGGCAGCGTTGGTGTTCTCGTAATCAAAGATCTCGATGCCCGTGCTGGCGTTGGTATAGCGCTGGCTGACTGCACCATACAGCACAGCAGCCTGAATCTCCGGGACAATCCCCACCAGGCGCAGCGCCGTACCGCCGCCCAAACTATGGCCCCACACACCCATGCGGGTGAGATCAGCATTCTCAAAGATTCCTTCCCTGCCTGCCAATTCACGCACATGCGCGAGCAGGTTCATGACATCGATCACATAGCCGCTGTGGTAATCGCGTACACGGCCGACATTATCCGAAGGTGGAAAGTTGCGCAGGTTGGGATGCAGCACGATATAGCCCTTGCGGGCGATGGAATCGGCATAACGGGTGGAATAATCCAGCGTCTCATATTCACTGGCAGGAATGTAGCCATGCAGGGCGATGATGACCGGGAATGGCCCCCCGCCCAGCGGGATATTAACGAAACCATGGATGGTGAGATCATCGCTATCATAGACGATCTTATAACGGGTAAAATCCGGGCGTTGATGCCAGGTATATTCAACAGTGAATTCTCCTGCGCCATAATCCCTCGCCGCGAGCGCTTCAAGAGAAAAATGGCTGGGCGCTGGAGTGGGTGTGCGTAAGGGAATAGGGGTCAGCTGCTCGATCTCCTGCGGTGTGGCAGCTTCAAATGTTTGCTGCAGTGATAAATCCGCGGGTGAACATGCCGCGAGAAGAAACAAGAATGATAGTGGTATGAAAAAAAATCGCTTGCTGATTGACATGACCTGATTGTACAAGCGATTTATGGATCCTATTCATTATGATTGAATACAAACCGAAGAGTATCTCTTTGGTTTGCATGAACAAAGGGGATTTTTCATTTAAAATACAAAGATGGAAAAACATTTGATTACCGCGAAGATGGTGGCGTGCCTCGACAGCGCTGACCATATTTATGAAGATGGTTATCTGGTCGTTTCAGATAACCGGATTGTCGAGATCGGATTTCAGAAAGACCTGGGCGACCGTTCCGGGTTTGACCAGGTAACAGACCTTGGCAACCGGCTGGTGATGCCCGGGCTGGTGAACGCCCACACGCACACACCAATGACGCTGTTCCGCGGACACGTGGAAGGGCACACATTGTTCACGCTGGAGGGATGGTACAACACCATCCGCGTGCTGGAATTCGAGCTATGCAAGGATATGCTTCCGCCAGGGGTATCCGTCTCGATGGCGGAGATGATCCGCACCGGCACGACCACTTTCGTTGATCAGTATTTCTGGATGGACCAGGTGGTGCCACGTGTGAAGGAAAGCGGGCTGAGAGCGGTATTGGCCTACGGTATCGTTGAGTTGGGCGATGAAAGCGCACGCGAGCGCGAGATCGCCGCCGCGACCGAGTTCCTGGAGTCGCTGCAGGGAGAAGACCTGATCACCGGCTGGGTCGGCCCGCACGCGTTCTTTGTCGACAACAGCCCGGAAGCGATGGCGCTGGAAAAAGAGCTGGCCAAGAAATTCAACGCTGGTTTCCACACCCACTATGCCACAGGCGAGGAAGAGAACAACCACTGCCGCAAGGAATACGGCCACTCCGCGCTGACACAGCTGGATAAGATGGGATTCCTGGAATATCCAATCATCGCCGCGCACAGCATCGCCATTCCCGTTGAAGATTTTAACCTGGTCAAGGACAAACCTTTCACCGTCGCGACAGCACCCTCCTCCGGCATGCGCAACGCTGCCGGGATCGCGCCGCTGGTCGAATTGGTCAAAGCAGGCGTGAACGTGGCACTGGGCACGGATAATGTCACCAACAACAACAGTTACGATATGTTCAAAGAGATGTCGCTGGTCGGCAAGCTGATGGCGTTCGTACACCGAGACGCAGCAGCCATCCCCACCCGCGCCATTCTTGATATGGCGACCCTGGGCGGGGCGCGCGCGATCGGGATGGAAGACGAGATCGGATCGCTGGAGAAGGGCAAGAAAGCGGACCTGATCGCGCTAGACCTGGACGAAATCGGCTGGGTGCCGTTCGGCGGACAGGACGTGTACACCGCGATGGTGTACTCCGTCACCGGCCAGCACGTCAGAGATGTAATGGTGAATGGAAAATGGTTGTTCCGTGATGATAAGTTGCTCACTGTGGATTACAAACAAGCTTGCTTGGATCTTGAGGAAAAACACACCGAGCTGGTACAAAAGATCAACAAGAAGGGAATAAGAAAATGAACAGAATCATTATTGACACCGATGCAGGCGTGGATGACGCGCAGGCAATCCTGACTGCCTTTGGTCATAAAGACACCACTGTTGAAGCGATCACATCCGTTAGTGGAAATGTGGATGTGGAAAAGACAACCGCAAACGTGTTGAAAGTGCTGGATATCGCCGGCAAAGATGTGCCTGTTTATAAAGGAAGCGCGCTGCCATTGGTGGCAGAACCCTACCATGCCGCGTTCGTGCACGGCGAAGATGGGTTGGGAGACTGCGGTATTCCCGCATCCAGGCGCAAGATAGAAACGAAACCTGCCGCTCAGGCAATCATTGACATGGCCAATGCGGAGCCAGGCGCATTGAGCATCGTGGCATTGGGACCATTGACAAACATTGCTATCGCCACCATGATCGACCCGGACCTACCTGGCAAGGTCAAAGAATTGACGATCATGGGCGGCGCTGTGACAGGCAAAGGCAACACGCATATCACCGCCGAATTCAACATCTATTTCGACCCGGAAGCAGCACGGATCGTATTTGACCGCTGGCCAATGGTGCGCGTGGTGGACTGGGAAGTGACAGTGGCGACAGGCTTGCATGAGAATGATAATGCCATGCTGGATGCGATCGAGACACCCAAAGGGGATTTCAACCAAAAGATCCATGTCAAAACACGAAAATTCCTGAAAGAAGTGTTCCACGATGAGATGATGTTTGCGGCTGATGCATTGGCAATGGCTGCCGCACTGGAACCTGCATTAATAAAGCACAAAGAGGTGAAACACCTGACTGTTGAATTGAGCGGTTCCGCGACGCGCGGACAGACTGTGGTTGATTGGATGGGTATGGGTGGCGGGGAAGCAAACGCGGAAATCGTGATGGAGATGGACCAGCCAAGATTCGTGCAGTTCATTGCGAATGGTTTGAAATGAAGACAAGGTCAGAAACGGGAGGCTAAGCATGGGAGCGGATTTCAAATGGGGCATCATCGGTCCCGGACGCATCGCGCATACATTCGCGCAAGCGGTGCAGAGGACGAAGGGCGCAAGTATCCACGCCATCGCAAGCCGTAGCAGCAAGGAACCAGACAAACTAAAGCAGGACTTTGGGGCAGAAAAATGCTACAACAGTTATAAGGCGCTCGCCGCAGACATAGAAGTGGACGCGATCTACATCGCCACCCCGCACCGTTTCCATTACGAGAACGCACTCACCTGCCTGGAAGCAGGGAAACCGGTGCTGTGTGAAAAATCTTTCACGGTAAATGCACAGCAAGCGGAAACGTTATTCAAGAAATCACAGGAAAATCAGGTATTCATCATGGAAGCGCTGTGGACACGCTTCCTTCCTATATACAAACCGGTGCGCGAATGGATCGAAGCCGGCGAGATCGGTGATGTGCGACATGTGCATTCAACATTAGGGTTCATCGCCCGGCGCGACCCGACCGACCGGTTGCTGAACATCGAGCTAGCAGGCGGGACGGTGCTGGACCTTGGGGTATACACATGCGGATTGACGCAGTGGGCGACGCGTGACAACCCGCAGCGGGTACTGGCAAGCGCGCACATCGGCGAGACAGGTGTGGACGAAACAATCAACGTCACCTACCAGTATGCTGACGGTTCAAGCGCCCAGTTCTGCTGCACCTTCGAATTCGAACCGCCCAACGAATTAATGATCTTTGGCAGCGAGGGCAGCATCCGCGTGCACACCAGTTTCGTGAATGGTACAGTAGCCACGCTGGAAAAAGGCAAACGCAGCAGGACAATCAAAAAGCCATTGAAAATCAATGGCTTTGAATACCAGATCGAGGCGGCGATGGAAGCGATCCGCGCAGGCCGGCTGGATTGCCCGCAGATGACACATGCAGATACACTGGGCAACATGCGCGCTCTGGACACGATCCGTGACCAGATCGGAATGCGATATCCGTTTGAATAGCAAAAGCTAACCGAACAATCCGCTAAAGACTGCCATCCCCCAGACATGTACCCACGCGGCGGGCTGTCTTGACCCATAAATGATCAACCGGAACAGTCTTGCGTTTATCGACAACCGATTTGAGCGGAACAGGCTTTATTTCCTGTCCTTTTATCGATACCATATTGCCATACTTTCCCTCAGCAATCAGATCGGCTGCATAACCACCCAGCATGGACCCAAGCAGGCGGTCGCGCGCAGAAGGGGTGCCACCGCGCTGGACATAGCCGAGAATGGTCATGCGCGATTCCAGCCCGGTCAGCTCTTCCAGCTTTTGTGACAATTGCTGAGAACGGCTGGCTTGATCAGCATAGAATTCTTCCAACGCCTTTTTCACCTTTTTCCTGGTGTCTTTATCTTTGGCATCCTTTTTATCATCCAACAACTGCTGTTCCTGTTTCCTGGCATTCTTGGAAACCGCACCCTCCGAAAGCGCAACAATACTGAAGTGTTTGCCGCTGCGAGAGCGCTCAAGAATTGCCTCGGCGATGAATTCCTCGTCATAAGGGATCTCAGGGATGAGAATGACATCCGCTCCCCCGGCGATGCCAGAACCCAGCGCCAGCCAGCCAGCGTTATGCCCCATGATTTCGACCACGACAATTCGGTGATGGCTGTGTGCAGTGCTATGCAGGCGATCAATCGCTTCAGTCGCGATACCGAGTGCGGTATCAAAACCGAGGGTAACATCCGTATTGGCAATATCATTATCGATCGTCTTTGGCAAAGTGATGATGTTCAACCCCTTTTCAGCCAAGCTATACGCATTTTTTTGAGTTCCACCCCCACCCATACATACCAGGACATCCAAATGGTGTTTATGGTATGTATCAACCATCGCGTCACGCATATCCTGTTTTTTGCCGCCAACCTCCATTTTTTCTGGTTTGTCACGGCTTGTGCCAAGAATCGTCCCACCTACCGTCAGGATCCCGGATAAAGATGAATCATTAAATAAAATATTACGATCATGCAGCAATCCGCGGAATCCATCATAGAACCCAATCAATTGCAAATCATATTTATACATGGCTGATTTTCCAAGCCCGCGCAATGCCGCATTCAGGCCAGGGGTGTCACCGCCAGCTGTGAGTACTCCAACATTTTTAGTCATCTCTTCACTCCCGTTAAATTTGTGTACAATGCCAATACAATAGTCATGTACAATCATTGTATATGCGCTGGATTCACATTTCAAGTGAAATATAACAAAATAATGGAGGATTATTATGTCTGACCTGCCTGATGGACTGGACGATGCTGCTATGACCGCAGCGATTGCATGGGAGATCGTAAATTACGCTTATTTACGAACTGCTTACTTTAGTGAGCGCCCGAGCGATGAGGTTTTCATGCGCCTCACGAATGCTTATATCCAGGCACGCTCCGCGATCTACCATGGAAAAATGATCACACCAGAAGATAAACCAAGTTAGTGAATTTTGTCTGTTTCTTATGAAGATGATGCCTTAATTTGGAACCAATAATCATTCTAGCAATCCTCTAGAGCAGAGTTTTTTAACAATAGAATTATGGAATTCTTGCAGGAGGTCATTAATAACAGAAGAGACCAGATCAGGATTGCGATTAACGGTCTATTACAAGTTGCAACCGCTTGTCATGTTTCATACTTTCCGACCTAAAAAAGTCCTGGTGAAAATTTTGTCTCGGAGCTTGCAATGATCTGCCAGACTTAATTACAGACATCAGTGGAGCAAACCGTAGAAACGCTGGGGCAAGCCGAAGAGCTGGATGATGCAGGCTCATCAGACGCGGCAGAAGAAAGCAACGCGGGGGACGGTACCTCCACGTAAACACCTCTCCCCTGCAACATGCCGAATCTTCAGAACGAGACCATCCCGGATCAACTGCGAATTCGACCCATACGAAAGCTTCACCACAACCTAGACGGTGCGCGTCGACGGGACGTGTCCGTGGGCGAATGCTTACCGGCTGGTATTTACTGGTGAGGATAAGTTGAGCAGACTTTGCTCCAAACCTTTTGATATTATTCCCAACGAGGGAAAGAGTGTAACATTCAGCGCGGATCTCAAAGCACCATCCACCAATAGGACATATACCAGTACCTTTAAGATTGAAACCATTGATGGCGAGCGTATTTGAAATTACTGGGCGGGGATCGTAGTGGGAGAACCAGAGGAAGAAACCAGTGCGGATTTCGCGGTGGTGAGCGAGAATTTCAGCGATCGCGACCAGATGAAGGTCGGCTTATGATCACATATGTTCAACCAGCAGGCTGGGATCAAAGTGAACGGAAAAGGGACAGTGAAGTATCACTGGCTTATAAGCAATGGCTTTGAGAGCAATATGTAAACGCTGAAATTTGACTTCACCGGCACGAAAACTGCGGTTCTTAACAAAAATATTCCCTGCAGCGGGACCTCAACCTGCAGTTTCATGGTACAGCTTTATATTGACAGCCCCAACCACCAGATGTTAGGAAAATGGCCGATCGCCATTCACTACTTATAGAAAATGCCTAGGGCATTAAAACTTGTCTTTTTTATGCCTTTCCCCCCGCCACGAGGCGGGCGAAATGCTCAAATGAACGGTCAAAAGTGCGTTCACTAGATGCAGGAAAACAGCAAGCAGGGAGTTCTCGCATGTTGAGGTGGTAGCTGATACAATCACAGCATATACCTTTCCGCGAACATGGCGAATATGAACAATTACAATGCTCTTGGTTTGATGATTTCTTACATTCCATTGTAAACTCCTCGAGATTTGTCATTTGTTTTGATAAGTTTCATGCCAAATCTAATTGCAATTTGCGAATTTTAATCCTTTTCGATAAGCGGAATCTGTTTAGCTTGCGAAAAGATACGGTGTCCCGAATAAGCCCCTTTTACCTGATAAAGGGCAATATCCGCTGATTTCATCAGAGTTTCCATTTCTATTCCATGATCTGGATAGATACTCGCGCCTAAACTGGCGGACACCTTCAACGATTTCCCATCGATTTGAATTGGATCATTGAGAGCATAGGAAATCTTCTCCATCACCCGTTTTAAATCCTGTTTTGAATTGATCCCTTCCGCCAGAATAGTGAACTCATCGCCGCCAACCCGTGCGCAAGTATCGCTGGTGCGAACCGATTCGGAAAGGCGCCAGGCAATCTCGACCAGCACCTGATCCCCAAATGGATGACCAAAAATATCATTGACCTGCTTAAACTTATCCAGGTCTACCGCAATAATAGCAAATTTCTTTTTGTTGCGTTCCGCGCGAGCTACTGCCTGATCAAAACGATCCTCAAGCAACATGCGATTGGGTAGATTGGTCAAGAAATCATGCGTTGCCAGGTGAGCCAGACGCGTTTCCGCGTCTACACGCGAAATGCCAGCGCCAAAGATGCGTGCAGCTGTACGCAATGATTCGATCTCTTCCTTAGTCCAACGCTTTTCTATGCGGTGGAATTCAAGAATTAAAAACCCCCACAGAACCTGGTCGGAAAAAACGGGGATGATTGCAATGGATAGGATGCGTCTTTTTTCGAGTTCTTGCTTTTCCTCGCGCAAAAAATCTTTTGTAAGACCGATCACCACCTCCCCCTCAGTAAGTATTCGCTTCCAGCGGTTATTTAAGAATTCGCTGGATGCACAATCCAGGTCTCGCGGATCTGGTGAATTAACTCGATCGCGTTCCTGCGTCCAATCCGCCTGCAAGACAGCATGTATTCCATTATCTTCCCGTGACACATTCCGATACATGCAAACTTTGTCTGCCTGCGTTGCTTCACCCAGACGCTTCAGGACGCCATCTATGCGGGAATCCCAATCCACATGCAACAGGAAGACTTCTGCTGCATAATTCACAGCCTGCATGATGACATCGCGCGCAATCAGGTCCGCTTCTATCCGCTTACGTTCAACGGCAGAAAGGATTGTCTGCGTAAGCAGGTTTTCATCGACATTTACAGGATTGATAACCTCGCACGCTCCAAGTGAAATCAGTACTTCCAGATCCTTACGCACACAAGTGTGCATCACAATGACAGGCACTAAACTCTTCTTGATTTGAAGCGACGCAAGAAACTTCCTTATCGAGTTTTGATCCAAAGCATTAATGATGATCAGCCATGTTCCAGGATCAACGGCGATCATTTCCGCAGTTTTAATTAAAGTTTTTTTGATGATTGTTGACTGTGGTAATTCGCACTGTTCAATGACATCGGAAAGCTTTTGCTTACCGAGGTCATCCTGCCCTAGCAGGAGAATCGTTCGGTCCATACCTTTTCCCCCAATAATTGACAATTAAAATTAAAAAAATTTACTTGCCGCCACATATGTTTTCCTCCGAACCATATTGACCTAAAAATAAAGGCGGTTATTTATTATACATAGGTTCTTGTGAAAATAAAAGCTTAAAAATTCAATCACTTGGGTGAAAAAGTGTGCAGGGACGATCAGGTATTTATGTCATAATATACACTATTGATCAAGTAAAAAACAAACAATGGAAAAAGAGAAATCAATCTTAGTAGTATGCGACGACGATCAATATTTCATTGGGTTGATAAATTCAGACATACTTAAGAAAAATAAAATCCTTCGTGCGAGAACCCCCAAAGAAGCGTCCTCCATTTTCAATCAGCATTCCTGCCAACTTGCTTTGATTTATGAAAATTCCAACATAAATACTTCACTTCAAATTATTGATCAACTGCACGATACATCACCTGAAACTGAGGTTGTCATTCTATCAAAAAACAATCATCTTCATTTTCAATTCCAACCGAAGCACAACCACCCTTATGCCATCCTGTCCGCTAACTCCAGTATCGAATCTATCCAATTAGTGATCTCTAATGCTCTTCAGTATCAGGACTTGAGTCAATCATTTAATAAAGCACATAAAAAATATAACCAGATCTTTGAGAACACGAAAGATGGGATTATATCAGTGTCACTAAATGGAGACATTTTGAATGTTAACCAGGCATTTCAGGAAATCGTAGGTTATTCTGATTCTGAACTTCATGAAATGAATTTCTATGATTTAACCCCAAAGCGCTGGCATGATATTGAAAAAGAGATTTTAAAACAAGAAGTGTTGACGCAAGGGTATGCTGAGTTGTATGAGAAAGAATACATTCACAAAGATGGATCAATCATCCCAATTGAAGTGTCTGCCCATTTGTCAACTGACAACCAGGGCAGACCGGTTGGATATTGGGCATTCGTGCGAAATATCAGCAAACGCAAAACATCTGAAGCAGCGTTGCGACAGCAGCTCAAAGAGGTGACAATCTTACAAGATCTGACATTCGCAGGAACAGATGCGACTGATATTGACAAACTGCTACACCAGGTGACAAAGATACTGGGAGAAACTTTGTATCCTGAGAATTTTGGGATATTTACCTTTGATGAAAAAAAGCAAATTCTACGCCGTCATTATTCTTACCAGACAAATATAAATGAAGATAAATTAGTGGGATTTGAGATTGGCATCAATCAAGGCATTATTGGGCGAGCTTTCCGCACCGGAAAATCACAACGAGTTATTGATGTATCAAAAGACCCGGACTATCTTGAGGGATATAACATAATGCAATCTGAGATTGCGGTTCCCATCTTTATTCACGATACAGTGTATGGTGTGATCAATGCCGAAAGCCCTATCCCCGGACGTTTTACAGAAGATGATGAACGTTTGCTAAATTCGCTGGCTAACCAGGTCTCGACCAGTATTGCCAAGATCCAATATCATGCCGCACAGAAATTACGAACAAAAGAAATCAGCGCTCTTTACGAAACCGCAGTCGCAACCACCAGTATCACAGACATTGATGTATTATACGAGAAAATTTTCGAACACGTAATTGATCTGTTTCCATTGGACACATTCTCTATCGTTGAGTTTGACTCGAATGATGAATCAGTAAAAATAGCGTTCGTGATGGAAAATGGAAAAAGAATGAAAGCCTGGGAAGGCACACGATTCACGCGGGATGAAAATGGTTTGATTGGACGCGTAATATGTGACCAGAGACCTTACCTGGCTTATGATCTTGAAATTGAAAAACCGGCTTTGTGTGTGCCCTCAAGCAATCCGCCCGCCCGCTCGTGGTTAGGAGTACCACTGCTCGTCAAAGGAAATGCAGTCGGTGGCGTTTCGGTTCAATCTTTTGAGCCGAATGTATTTGATGAAAATCACCAGCGATTGCTCGAATCGCTTGCTGCCCTATTGGCAGGTGTTATCGCCAGCACACGCCTGATCGAACATTCCCAAAATCAAATCTCCCGCCTGGAAGCGCTGCATGACATTGACCTGGTTATCAATTCGAGCATGAATCTGCAGGTCACGCTCAACATCCTGCTAGATCAGGTCATCGAGAAACTCCAGGTCGACGCTGCTGTTATCCTATTGTTAAACCCCGCTACTAATATGCTTGAATGTACCTCTAGTCATGGATTTCGCACACAAGCAATCAATAACTACAAAATTGACATGGGTGATGGGATCAGCGGAAAAACCGCGATGGAACGCCATTTAATTGAAGCACTAAACCTGGTGGATGAGACCACGTTCCCATACACCGACCTGATGCAGCAGGAGCAATTCATCAGCTATTATAGCGTACCTCTGATCGCTAAAGGTCAGGTAAAGGGCGTATTGGACATCTTTAATCGTTCTCTGCTCAACCCGGACGATGAATGGTTTAACTTCCTGGAGACATTGGGTGGGCAGGCCGCGATTGCGATTGATAATACACAACTACTGGAGGAATTACATTTATCAAACGCTGAATTGCGCCTCGCTTATGACAAAACACTTGAGGGATGGTCCAAAGCTCTGGATATGCGTGACAAAGAAACAGAAGGCCACACGCAAAGGGTGGTAGATATGACACTGCAAATAGCAAAAGTTATGGGAGTGCCGGAAGCAGATCAAATACATATACGGCGAGGGGCTTTACTGCACGATATTGGCAAGATGGGAATCCCGGATGCGATTCTGCTAAAACCTGGGCCCTTATCTGAAACCGAATGGGAAATTATGCGGTTGCACCCGCAGTATGCATATGATCTCCTTTCTCCGATCAAACACCTGTTCCCTGCACTGGACATCCCTTATGCACACCATGAACACTGGGATGGAACTGGATATCCACGTCAATTGAAGGGAAAAGATATTCCGCTGGCAGCTCGCATCTTTTCAGTAGTGGATGTGTGGGACGCACTAACTTCTGATCGCCCTTACCGCTCTGCATGGAGCGCAAAAAAAACGATAGATTATATCCAGGCGCAAAGCGGTAAATATTTCGATCCACATATCGTGGATGTGTTCACTAAGCTGGTAAAAAATGAACTTTTTGCAAGCCGAAAATTTTAAAGGAAAGAACAATAATTTAATACAAGTTTTATAAAAGCGATTAAAGGTGGCTGATTATGGGAGCGACCTTATAAAAGGGAGCTATTAGATTCCAACGGAAGACTTAATATTTATCAAGGAAGTATTATCCAGGTAATTGAAAGTAAGATTATTAACGCATGTTTGAATGAGCACGATAAATAGATGAGGTGAAAAATGTTCAAAGAATTTAAGGAATTTGCAATGCGTGGTAATGTGGTTGATCTGGCAGTCGGTGTAATCATTGGCGGCGCATTTGGAAGGATTGTGTCGTCTTTTGTTGACGATATCCTGATGCCGCCGATCGGGTTGCTGATGGGCAATGTTGATTTCAGCAATCTATTCATCAATCTGAGCGGTAGAGAATTCGCAAATTATAAGGTATTGTCGCAAGCCCGCGATGCTGGCGCGGTAACGATCAACTACGGGTTATTTCTGAACAGTGTGATCGATTTCCTGATCGTAGCATTCGCCATCTTCCTTCTGATCCGTCAGATCAATAGGCTGGATAGGAAAAAGGAAACGCCCGTAGCAGAACCAACCACAAAGGTCTGCCCATTCTGCATGAGCGAGATTGCGATAAAGGCAACCCGCTGCCCAGCCTGCACTTCCGAACTTAAATGACCATTTTGACACTGACGTTTAATGCGTCAATCGATCATATTCTGCAGACAGAGCGAATCCAGCAGCATGAAAAGAATATCCTCACATCCCATCACTCATTTATTGGGGGAAAAGGGATCAACGTTGCCTACACACTCGGTAAACTTGGTATTCCAGCTACCGCCTGCGGGTTGATCGGGCAAGATGCGATTGAAGATCTTACCCAAAAATTTTGCCGATTAGACGTCAAAGTTCGGTTTACTATTACGGATAGTACCCGGCACACATTCAAAATTCACGAAAATTTCGAGGGAAAAGACACAGAATTCAATCAACAAGGAATATCAATTTCGCCGGAACAATTTGAACAACTAATAACAATCTTACAAAATTCAATGGATGGCATTCATTGGTTGGTCCTTTCCGGCAGTATTCCTCCGGGGGTACCTGATGGCGTCTATGCTGATTTGATCAAACACACTCGCCATAAAGAAATATTCACAACACTTGACTCGTCTGGTGTCCCATTAGTTAAAGGATTACAGGCGAAGCCGTCCTTGCTACGCATCAATCGCTTTGAATTGGAGGAGTTGTACCCAGGTCATGATCACACACCTGCAGCGATTCAAACCATTTTTAACGAAATCCATCAACAAGGCATCCAGTACTGCGTGATTTCATTTGGGTCTGAAGGCGCGATTGGATCAGATAGAAATCGTATCTGGAAAACAAAGGTTCCCAAGGTTGCCCCGCAAAGTCTGACCGGCGCTGGAGATGCGATGACAGCTGGGCTGGTTTCATCTTTATCGAAAGGGTATTCATTCAAAGAAGCCCTTCTTTTTGGCAGCGCGCTGGCAACAGCCAGCACGCTACAATTGGAGCCTGGTGATTTTTCGCAAAGAGACCTAGAGCAGGTGTTGCAGGAAACAACGATCAAAATTTATAACTGACAAGAATCCAATCTTTTGTAGCGTATTTTAGGAATCCAAAAAGTTACGCAAACGATGAACACCTTCAATGATTGTTTCTTCGGTCAGCGCGCAAAATGGCAAGCGCAGAAAACACTGATAGCCATCAATAAAAAACCCTGCTCCATCCGTTAGCGACAGTCCAAACTCCTCAGCACGATTTAGCTGCAATGTTTTGACATGTTGATTGACAAAGAACCCGACAAAATATCCACCCTGCGGTTTGGTCCATACCCCTAAATCTGTCATGGACATCGCAAGAGCATTGAGCAGCGTCTGCAGTCGTGGATAAAAAAGTGATTTCAAATTGTTGATATGATCACCCAGCGCACCCATGTGAAGAAATTCAAGCACAACAGCTTGATCGAACATACTTGGAGATATATAAGTATCTGTGGCAAAACGAATGATTTCATCCGCCATGTCATTATTGAGGATCATGAAACCAGTACGCAAACCCGGGCTGATCAGTTTACTGAATGATGACATATGGATAACTTCCTCAGACGCAAGCTCAAATAACGAAGGGATTTGATCTCCGACATACCGTAACAGACGGTAAGGGCTATCCTCAATAATCGTGAAACTATATCGTTTTGCCAGCGCAACTAACTCACAGCGATTGGCAAGTGACATAGTCGATCCACCCGGATTTTGAAAATCAGGAATGACATAAAAAAAGCGCGGTGCTGGACTGTGTGCAAGCGCATCTTTTACTGCATCCATATCAATCTGTCCATTTTTTAGATGAAAACCGATTAATTCTGCGCCAGCACGTTTGAAGAGTGTGATAGTGCGGTCATAGGTAGGTTGTTCGATAAATACCCGATCATCCTTTTTGAGCATCACCCGGCAAAGATGATCCAGTAACTGTAATGAACCTTGACCAATCAAAACACGATCTGTACTTACATGATATTGTGTGGCAATATGATCCCTGAGTGGATAGTAGCCTGCTCCGCTGCCATATTGCAGGATACGCGCACCATCCGATTGAATAACATGCTCCGCACAGGTAATGAGCGCCTCAAGCGGGAAGCTTTCGGCCGGGGGTACACCCCGCGTAAATGCAATAATATCGTTTTTCATAGTGATGCTATTTTACCAACAAGGGTGTTTTTAACCCGCTGCCAGTTAATGCGGCAAGAATATCTGCATCAGATGGCAATATCTGCCTGGCCTGCGGAAGCGCTGCTGCCGCCAATGCGGATGTAGGTTCGACAAAGAATCCTTTTTCCGCCAATGAAAAGTAAGCATGCCTAATCTCGGATTCGGAAATGGTAATCACACCACCACCTGATTCCCGCAACGCTTCCAGAATGCGGCTGGCACGCACGGGCCTGGCAATCGCAACTCCGTCCGCGAGAGAAGCAGCGGAGGGCTCGAAAGGCTTCAAATCGGTTAATCCCATTGAAAATGGTTCGGCTAATGGCGCAAACATCGCGGGCTGTACAGCAAGCAAGCGTGGCATTCGATTAATGACGCCACTTTGCAAAAGATGTTTAAATCCGAAGTATGCTCCCAGCAACAGCCCTCCCTGACCAACAGGAATGATGATGGCTTCGGGAAGATTTCCATTCGTTTGCTCCCATATCTCCCAGGCAAATGTGTACTGACCCAACAAATAGAAGGGATTGTAGGCATGGGAGGCATAGATCGCTCCTTGATTTACAACCTCTAACGCAGAATTTGTGGCTGCGCTGCGCGCACCGGGAATAGTGTACAGTTCCGCGCCGTATATCGCAATCTGGTCCAGTTTCGCCTGTGGTGCACTTTTTGGTGCAAATATTCCTGTTCTAATGCCCGCTTTGGCTGCATACGCCGCCAAAGATGCTCCAGCGTTGCCAGAAGAGTCCTCAACGACATGTTTTATTCCAACAGCTTTGAAATAAGCAGCCTCCACCTCCGTGCCACGATCCTTAAATGAACCGGTAGGAGAGATATATTCCAATTTAAAAAGCACTTGTTGATGCTCCCATACAGCACTGACCAGTGGCGTCCAGCCCGCACCCAGAGAGACATTCCAGTCAAAATCTTCAATTCCGAAAACGGGGGCGAATCTTGACAGTGAACGGTCTCTCTGTTCGATAGCAGCGGGATTATACTCCCTTAGCCCGTCAGGGTCCCATGGATTCCCGCATGCACAGCGGTAAACAGAAGGCGAATAATCCACCCGGGTTCCGCAAGCGTGACAAACGACTTTCAATACAATATCTCCAATAAACTCTATTAATAAATAATTGGATTATGCCGACAGGCGATCAAGTTTTTGTTCGACCATATCAAGTGTAATTGACTGTGGGCGCTCAAGAGGCGCAGACAGCGCCCGAGCCCAAACGAGGTTTGCGGTGATGCCAAGCATTCGGCCAACACCGAAAAGAACTGTATAAAAATCATATTCGCGCATACCACAATGATATTGCAGGACGCCTGATATTGCATCGACGTTCGGCCATGGACTTTTGGCCTTTCCATGTGCTTTCAGTACGCGTGGCGCAACGGCATACACCAATTCAGCCAGCTTAAAGAGATCATCCTCGCCGATATATTTGCGACCAAATTCCAGTTGAGCCGCAAAACGCGGGTCGGTAGTACGCAATACGGCATGTCCATAACCAGGAATGATCTTTCCCTTGTTCAAGGTATTCCAAAGAAACTCCTCCATTTGTTCTTCTGAAGGACAATCACCATACTTATTCAACACATCTAACATCCATTCCAAAGTATCCTGGTTGGCGCGCCCGTGCAGCGGCCCAGCTAACCCGTTCATTGCCGCTGAACAGGAAAAATAGACATCAGACAAAGCCGAATTCACCAGGCAGGCGGTATGTGCACTGACATTACCCGTTCCCTGATCCGCATGCAGAACAAAGAATAGACGGGATAATTCAATATAGTGCTGATCCCAATCTTTATTGATCATATAGGCAAAATTTGCGCTCCAATCGTGGGTTTGGCTGGGCGGAACGAGATCTTTGCTATGGTATTTGATGTTATAGATTGCAGCTGCGATCGCTGGCGTTTTAGCAACCAGCGCCATGCTATCTTTGAGAGTCGGTTTCCAATAATCAGGTTTCTTAAGACCATTATTGTAATGCAGCGTGAATTCAGAACGGGACTGCAGCGCCAGGATCGCCTGAGAGAACATCGTCATCGGGTGCGTGTCCTTGGGCATCGAACGCAGCATATCTGCCACATGATATGGCAGATCCGCCACCCGGCGCCAATCTTCTTCTACCATGAGAGCCTCCTCCCGTGTAGGAAGCTCACCCACCAGTAGCAGATAGTACATGCCACCAGCAAGGGGCATTTCGCTATTCTCTGCCTTTGGCAGCTTTTTGAGAATATCCTGAACAGTATAGCCTCGGAAGTGAAGACCGTCATTAGGGTCTACATATGACACATCACTGACCAAAAGGTCACTTCCCCGCAAACCGCCAAATAGATGTTTGAGATAAATATCCCCAACCTTTTGGTCATGATATTGTGTTACCAGGTCATTAATTCGTTTACGTTTATCCGCGATCTTACTGTTCAATTTTTCCTGAAGCCACATTGTATCTCTCCTAACATAAATTCCGCTGATTACCGCGGGTAGTACCCCAGCTCTTGTGAAATTGCACAGGTCTCTCTGAGCAAATATTGCGCCAATTCCTTCATTTTTGCTTTATCAAACCTTTGAGCCGGACCAGATATGGAAATGGCAGCGACCACATTGCCATACATATTAAAAATTGGAGCTGCAGTACCCGCAGCATCAATAAGCCATTCGCCAATGCTGATGGCAAAACCCTGTTCACGGATCTTTTGCAAATTCTTTTTTAGCTGATCGAGATCAGTGATTGTGCGTTCAGTCATTGCTTTCAGGTCAATAGAATTCAGGACCGCTTCCCGACGTTCTTCCGGCATGAAAGCAAGAAAGACCTTACCAGCAGACCCGGCATACAAAGGAATGCGGCGGCCCACCCTGGCTACTATGCGAACAGTTTCAGGGCTTTCTAAACGCTCGACACACACGCGTTCATTTCCTTCCAGTACATATAAACTGATTGTTTCGCGGGTTAATTCCTGCAGGCGCACCATTACCGGTAAAGCAACCGAACGGACATCACTGGTAACGGTATAAATGCCAGCCCAAGAAAGAACCTTGGAACCCATCATATAAAGATGGGTTTCTGGATCCTGGTTAAGAATTCCTTTATCCTTCATGTAAGCCATAATGCGCCCTGACGTGCTCGATGAGAGTCCTGTTTCACGGGCAACCTCACGCACACCAAGAGTAGGCTTATTCAGTGAAAAACAATCCAGGATCAAGATAAACCTGTCGATCATTTGGATCTTACTATCACTCATATTGTCCCATCTCATAGGACGGCGTCCCAATTTTCATGTTATTATTTTACCCGGTTTGTGCGGCATGTCAAGCGATATACACAATAAACATTATCAAAGCAAGCTTATGAGAAGACGCGAGGAATCATGAATACTAGAACAATACCATTTATTGCGGGTGACGGCATCGGACCGGAGATCATGCTGGCTGCCAGAAATGTCGTTGATGCTGCTGTTGCCAAGGCATTCAATGGGAAAAGAAATATAATATGGAAAGAAGCTCTGGCTGGTGAAAGCGCTTATCAATTTCAAGGGGATCACCTTCCGGAAACTACAATCGAAGCAATCCGGGAACATAAAATCGCCATCAAAGGACCGCTGACTACACCGGTCGGTGACGGATTTCGCTCGCTAAACGTCACACTTCGACAAGCCCTGGATCTGTATGTTTGCCAGCGCCCTGTGATATGGTTTGAAGGTCTACCTTCTCCACATCGCGCGCCCGAGGGAATCGATCTGGTGATATTTCGAGAAAACACGGAGGATCTGTATGCAGGGATAGAATATAAACCCGGAACGCCTGATCATTTGCGTTTCATGCAAGCCTACCAATCCGCCTTTAAAGAAGAATACGCCCTCATCCCATCTCCTGCTGAATGCGGAATCGGAATCAAACCGATTTCTAAAACGAACAGCCAGCGCCTGGTGCGGTCAGCGATCCAATGGGCACTCGACCATGATAGAAAACGGGTGACACTGGTACATAAAGGCAACATCATGAAATTCACCGAGGGGGCCTTTATGGAATGGGGATACGATGAAGCAGAACAACATTTTTCCGCGTCTGTTTTCACCCGGCGCGCCTATCAAAAAATCGTATCCGATGCAGGCAAAGAAGCAGCAGATATCGAAAAACAAAATGCCCTGAGCAAAGGGAAACTATGGGTCGATGATGTCATCGCCGATGTGGTTTTCGAGCAATTGATAACACACCCACAGCTATTTGACGTGATCGCCACAACCAACTTAAACGGCGATTACATTTCGGATGCAGCGGCTGCGCTGGCAGGCGGGGTGGGCATCTCCCCCGGGGCAAATATCAATTACACTAATGGAATCGCTCTATTCGAGGCGAATCATGGATCTGCTCAACAAATTGCAGGGCACAATAAGGCTAATCCGAGCTCGCTGATTCTCTCAGCGGCAATGATGCTGGAATACATTGGTTGGACAGAAGCAGCAGTGAAAATCCACGATGGCTTGCGAGCGACAATCATGAACAGATTCGCCACATTTGACCTGGCCGCCCAAATCCCTGGGGCAACAACACTCAGCACCCAGAACTTTGCACAAAAAATCATTACGACTATAGAGACAGAGGCCTGATGAAAACCAAACAAGAATCATTTATTGCATCAATCACATCCAACAATAAGGTTTATAGCTTTGTTGACCTGAAAGCGGCTAGCGAGCACCTTGGTCAACCACTTAGCAGACTTCCATACGCACTGCGAATCCTGTTGGAAGGCTGTTTGCGTAACATCAGCAAGAAAGGTTTCGAGAGCAATGCGGCACAAGCGCTGGTTGATTGGGAACCAAAAAGTGATATTGCACGCAGCGCGGTACCTTTCCTGCCAGCGCGGGTGTTGATGCAGGATTTCACCGGCCTGCCCGTTCTAAATGACCTGACCGCCTTACGATCTGCAGTGCAGAAAGATGGGAAGGACCCGGCAATCGTTAACCCAACGATCGCATCCAATCTGGTAATTGATCATTCAGTACAGGTGCAGGCTTATGCTCGTCCTGATGCACGGTTGATTAACGAGGATTATGAGTTCACTCAAAATTTGGAGCGTTACCAGTTCTTGAAATGGAGCCAGAACGCGTATGACAATTTGTTTGTACTGCCTCCTGGATTAGGTATATGCCATCAGGTCAACTTGGAATATCTCGGCCGGGTAGTATGGGTGGAGAACAATGAGTATCAGCCCGACCTGCTTTGCCCGGACACTGTACTGGGGACCGACTCGCATACTCCGATGATCAACGGTTTGGGCATCCTGGGCTGGGGAGTCGGCGGTATTGAAGCGCTGGCTGCCCTGCTGGGCTATCCAACCGAGTTCCCGATCCCGGATGTGATCGCCGTAAATATTACAGGAATCCTGCCGGCCACTGCCACAGCGACAGACCTAACACTAGCGCTGACATCCATGCTGCGCTCAAAGGGCATGGTCGGGAGCATTGTGGAAGTGATCGGAGAAGACGCTGCGCAACTGCCGGTCGAGACACGGGCGATGATCGCAAACATGACACCGGAATCCGGAGCGACAGCCACCTACTTCCCGGTAGACGAAAAGACAATTGATTACCTGCTGCGCACTGGACGCGATGAAACACATGCGGAGCTGGTGCGTGATTACTATTTGGCCGCCGGATTATTCCTTAATACAGATGAAACACCGCAATATACAACTGTTCTGAATTTAGATCTGAGCAAGGTGCAACCAACCGTAGCAGGACCAAAACGTCCTCAGGACGTAATTTTATTCGACACAATAGCCCCGTCATTCAAGGCATCCCTGACTGCTGAAAAAGGATTGCGTGGGTTTGGCCTTGACGAATCAGATTCAACGAAAAAGGTAGAAGTGACCCTTAATGGCAAGACACATACTTTATCCAACGGTGCGGTGTTGATAGCTGCAATCACATCGTGCACAAACACCTCTGATCCGACTGTCATGTTTGCTGCTGCGTTGCTGGCAAAAAACGCCCTCGAAGCCGGGTTAGCGCCTAAACCATGGGTCAAAACCAGCTTCGCACCCGGTTCTCGTGTGGTGACTGAATATCTGACAAAAGCTGGCCTGATGAAACCGATGGAAGAAATGGGGTTCAGCGTGGTCGGATATGGCTGCACAACCTGCATTGGCAACTCCGGCCCGATTGACCCGGCCTTGATGAAAGCTGTCAGCGCGCACAATCTGATCGCAGCAGGGGTGCTTTCCGGCAACCGCAACTTTGAAGGACGCATTCACCCCGCCACGCAGGCCAATTTTCTGATGTCCCCTCCGCTGGTGATGGCATACGCTTTGGCGGGAACGGTAGATTTTGATTTTATTAGTACACCGCTTGGGATTGGGAAAGATGGGCAGGCAATATATCTAAAAGACATCTATCCATCACATACTGAAGTGCAATCCGCCGTTAAGGCTCACATCAGCCTGCAGATGTACGATGACAATTACACAGACATTTACTCTGGTAACCAAAAATGGAATGATATGGACGTACCAGTTGGCGCAATCTACGCCTGGGAAGACCGCTCAACCCTGATCAAAGAACCAAACTTTCTATTCGATGGTTTCGGTGAAGATGGTAACCCGATCGACATCCACAACGCTTATGCCCTCGCAATTCTGGGCGATTCGATCACAACTGACCATATCTCACCAGCAGGCCGCATCGCCGACGGCAACCCGGCCGCACTATATCTGGAACAAAACGGTGTCGCCTCGGCAGACTTTATTTCCTTCGGCGCACGGCGCGGCAACCATGAAGTGATGGTCCGCGGCACTTTCAGCAACTCGCGCCTGCGCAATCAATTGGCGCAGGGTAAGGATGGCGGTTTTACGCGTCATATCCCCAGCGGAGAAATGATGCCAATCCATGACGCCGCTATGCGATACAAGGCAGAGAGAATTCCGCTTGTGATCATTGCCGGCAATGCATATGGCGCTGGCTCTAGCAGAGATTGGGCCGCCAAGGGGACCTACCTGCTGGGTGTGCATGCTGTGATTGCATCATCTTACGAACGCATCCATCGCACCAACCTGGTATGCATGGGCATCCTTCCGCTGCAATTCCCCGCGGGCATGAACGTTGATAGTCTGAAGCTGGATGGATCAGAAACATTCACCATTCAAAATATCCGCACTATAGACCAGACCCAACCAGAGATGGTAGTTCAGATTCATCGTATCAATAACGAGAGAGAAACATTCACTGCAATTGGACGGATCGACACACCGCTCGAATTAGCATATTTCAAAGCAGGCGGGTTGATGCGTAAATTGCGGCAAGATTTCTAAGCGCGTATAATCATGTCATGAGACGCATACTTCTTTTTGTCCTGCCTGTTGCATTCATCCTGGTTGCATGCAGCAGCCCGCAGGATATCCCTGTTAAAGAGACAACCGTGACAGCAGAAGAGAATCCTGTGGGTACGATGCCAGCGGAAACACCTACCGCCATCCCTATCACTCGAATGTTCGAACCAGAAAACATCGATACCGCTTCTCCGCTTTGCATATTAGAAGAACCGGCAAGCCAGTTCATATTATCCTGTGCGGATAACCAGATTACAATCGAAGAGAATGAAAACCGGCGCGGGACCGATTTATTGCTAACACGCGAAATTCCTGCAGAAATAAGTGGGTTTTCCTTGGATGCCGAAATCACCTCCCAGCCAGCAAACCCGGCACGTTTAGATCAAAACCAGGTTGGACTCTTTTTTGAAACATCCGGCGAGAGTAAGTATGCCGTGCGCCTGCAGGGACAGTATTTTAATTTTGAAGAGTGGGTGATTGAGAATGGAAAAGAGAAGACTATCACCTTAAACCAGTCTTACGCGCCGACAATGCTTTCCACTGGACGCCCGAATAATATACGCCTGGTTTGCCTGCCGGATAACTGCGACCTGTTTGCAAATGGCACATTGGCCGGTCGCTTTCCATTGCCTAACTTCGACGGCATCTCATCGATCGGTTTATTTGCTGCCTCTCCCTGGGATGAACGCTTTGGGAAAGTGACGATTAGCAACTTTTCCATAGAAGAATTATCTGCCAGCCGCCCTGAAACGCAAACATTTAGACTGACTGACAATCTAAAGGCAGACCACGGCACTTTTTCCCAGATGGGATTGAGCGGTGCTTTCAGCGATTTTGAAGCGAATGGCTTCCATTTTTCTCCCGTAATTCCGTATGGGTACTATAGCGCTAAGGCCGGCCCTGCATTGCGAAACGCATCAGTCAGTGCTACGGTCGAAATGGATTTCACACCCGGTGTACCAGCCACACAATATGGCGGAGTGATGTGCAGGGCGAGCAATGAAGGTATGGTCATCGCTGTGCTGCGCGCAAACGCGACCTACACCATCTATCGTGATTCGGAACGCCGTAAATTCGCCGTGCTTGCCGCAGACACGATTGAAAATATCAGTGAAGGACGGTCTGCCCACCGTCTGCAGTTGGATTGCATTGATGACACGATCTTGCTGTTTATTGACGGTAACCAGGTAGAATCATTATCGGATACACGCTACAACATTCAATATGGCAGGAGCGGGCTTTTCACCAAGGCCGGCGGGGCAGCTTATTCAGACGCGATCGTTTTTAGCGATTTTGAGATCAGTGAAATTCGCTGACCTTGTCTCAGACCGTATCACGCAGTTCTTTCCAGAGGTGGTCAAGTGTCTGTAGAAAAGTCTTGCTGCGGACATTCCATGCTGCAACACTGATGTGAAAACCGTCATTGCGATATTTGTCCATACCGGCATCACTTAATTCCTGCGCTGCTGCCCACCAATTCCACAGCGGGAGGTCATATTCATATGCGAGTTTAGCGGTGGTCAGGTTAAGCGAATGGTCCAGCTCAATATTATCTGCTTTGGTAGCCAGGATGGGAACCGCGCCCTGAGAAATGGTGTATTCAATGATCTGGCGCAGATAACGTTCATAAACTTCGGATGTGCGCCCCTCAAACCAGAACTCCAGGCTGATAAGCATGAAAGTTGGTCGCGTGATGCGAAGCTCACACTCTAACGGAGTTTCATCCGGCAGACACACGTCCGGATCCGTCCATAAAGGAGAAAGCACGGCCGCAGCATTGAATCCATATTTGGTAGCTTCACCATCACGATCAAAATGACCTTTGAAATGGTCGATCGTGTCTTGCATCTCATCGATCCCACTCATGAACGCATACTGATCCGGATGGTCAAAAAACCCAAGGAAAGACTGCTTTACATTCTGACAATCTCCAACCTTTGAAAACGCGTGTGGATCGTTACCCATAGCGATGCCCTGCCTGTAGATTGCGCGCGCAGTAGTTGTCACCTCCGGAATCACAGGCCAGGATTGCCAATCCTCTGGCAGGGGGCGCGTATCTGCCGTGGCAGTCAGCGTAGGCTGTGGTTGGATAGTTTCCATAACGACATTGGTCTGTGTTGCGCGCAGATAAGGCTGGCCGTTATCATCTGAAACTGGTTGAGAAAACTCTGGCACAGGTTGTGATTCACATGCACTCAGGAACAACATGAATAAAAGGAAAACAATCGTTACATCTCTCATACCATTGATTCTACCAAGGCTCCCTGCTCAAGTATCGAAATGTTTAATGACAACGCGCCGGCGTTTATGCTGGCGATGTTCAAAATGCTTCCATTGTGTGCGCACGTTCAAATTATCTTCCAATTCCGGGTTGGATTCGGCTTTGGTAATTCCAAACTTGTTAAAGACCTCTATCATGCGCACCATCATGATAGCGTTAATACCTTTGCCCTGGTAAGCATGTTTGATCGCTACCAGATAAAGATCACCTTTATCATTTTTTCGCAAAGCGCGCAGCAGCGGGATGAAACCAAGAGGCAGGATGCGCCCTTTTGCCTTACGTAGCGCTTGTGAAAGGGAGGGGAAGGTGATCCCGAAAGCAACCAGTTCATCATTCTCATCTACAATTACCGGCACAAAATCCAGATTTACCAACCCAAAATATTGGTCAATATAGAATTGCACCTGTTCGCGGCTGAGTGGGGTGGTGCCGTACAGGTGACTGTAAGCTTCATCCAGCAACTCAAAGACAGCATCAGCATATCGGAGCAAATCCTTCTTGCGCTTGAATTCAACCAGGCGCAAACCATAACGATGCTGCAGAGCCTCCGCCAGCTTTGTGATCTTATCGGGAAGTCTGTCCGGGATGATAATTTCATATTCAACCCAGTCCGTATCCTTGACAAATCCAACCGCTTCCAGATGCTTCTGGTAATATGGAAAGTTGTAATGGGTGGCGAGAGTGCCCATCTCGTCAAATCCCTCGATCAGCATGCCTTCGCGGTCGAGATCGGTAAAACCGAGCGGCCCATGTAAAGCTGTCAGCCCTTGTGATCTGGCCCAGTCTTCGACTGTTTGAACTAATAAGGAAGAAACTTCAGGATCGTCAATGAAATCGAACCAACCAAAGCGCGCGTAGCGCTGACCCCATTTTTCGATATGACGTTGATTTACAATACCCGCAATACGCCCGACTGGTTTCCTATTCCGGTATGCCATCCAGAACCTGGCCTGACTGAAGGCGTATGCGGGGTTCTTTTTTGGATGAAATGTGTTTAATTCTTCCATGCGTAAAGCAGGCACCCAATTGGCTGCGTCCTTATACAACTTATATGGGTAGTCGATGAACTGACGCAATCCGCGCGTACCGCGCATTTCCTTAATAACAATTGAATGGTCTGACATGCGATGAGATCCTAATATTACAATAATGGCACTAATTTTACCAGCGTGGCAGACTAAGGTAGCAGACAAAATGGTATAGAATCTATATATCTTATACACAAGAGGAAAACAAATGGGCGAAAAGAAGATCAAAGTCGTGCTGGTCTGTGCCGCGGGAATGTCTTCCAGCTTACTGGAAGAGAAAATCCGCCAGGCGGCAGCCGCTGCAGGCAGGGAAATGGAGCTGAAAGCTGTCGACGCTACAAGAATGAGCTTGTGGAATTATCAACAGGACACGATGGATGTAATCCTGATTGCACCGCAGGTACGCTTTAAAAAACGCAGCATCATCCAACAGTCGGAACCATTTGGTGTGATCGTTCAGGATATTGATACTGTCGCGTACGGGATGGTAGATGGGGAGACAATTTTTAGCCAGGTGCTGGAAGCATTAAAAGATAAGTAAGTTTATCTCAAAAACACGGCGGGATAGCACTAACTAATTTATTAGAATGCTTGCACGCGTGTGGTAATGTATCCTCATTAGCAAGTTAGAATTCTACTGGTTCAAATATCCGTATAAGGGAGTTGGTGCAATGAGTAAACAGGCAACAAAGGACGCAAAAGAAAACCCATATACAGGTCTGCAATTATGGAAAATCATTGGCATGTTCGCGTTGGTATACGCAGTTGTGCAGCTGGCCATTGGAGTGATCCGGACAGGGGAACAATTCCTGATGGACAGCATCAATGCCAGTGATAATGTGCGCGTTTTTCTGGGAAGTACGGTCTCGCGTGCCAGCATGGTTGCAGCGATCCTGCTGATCACCACCCCTGTCATTCGCTCCGTCTATAAGAAACCTGGTTTAGAAGGGCTCTACCCCATCGGCCCAAAGCATTGGAAAGACCTGCTGGTTGGGATGGCAATCGCGGCTTGCGCGATGGTGATCGTCTTTCTTGTTACATACGCACTGGGTTTCATTCGTGTTTCCGGCTTTGCCCTGCAAGGACAACCGGTGGATACATGGCTGCGCACTGCCTGGCTGGCATTGCTGGTGAATGCCGTCACCGCAATCAGCAACGAGGTGCTTTACCGCGGGCTGCTCCTGCAAGGGGTCGAGATCAGTTGGGATAAATGGGGCGCGTTATTCATCTCTTCGATCATATTCGGCGGATCGCAGGTTATGACAGCGATTGCAACAGAAAGCAACTGGTTGGATTTCATCCCTCTGTTAGCGCTGCCGGGAATGATGCTGGGCTGGGCTTATCTGCGCACAGGCAACCTATGGCTGGCAACCGGCATTCATTTCGCCTGGAACCTGTTCCAGGATGACATCCTCAACCTGACCGGAATGCACCACGGCGATACGCTGTTTGGGTTGGAAACCAGCGTAACTGGCCCTCAATGGTTCATCGGATCCTTTTACGGAATAGAGGTAGGCGCTGCTGGCGTCATTTGTCTGTTGCTGGTGTGCGCAGGCATCTGGTGCTGGACCCAGCGTCAAAATATAGTGATCGGTGAATGATGCATGCAAAATAATCGCTATATGGATTTTTTAGCAGTTTATCCTCAATACGCCGAAACTGAGGCAATCGACATCCTGCGTGAAACGCAGTTTGCGATTCTGGACAGAAGTAATACGATCTACCTGGATTACACCGGCGGCGGACTGTACGCACAGTCCCAGCTTGCCGCGCACCATGACCTTCTGCGGCGAAATGTGTTTGGTAATCCTCATTCGTACAATCTGACTTCGCTGCACGCAACCACGTTGGTCGAAAGCGCGCGGGATTTCGTATTGCAGTTTTTCAACGCATCAGCGGATGAGTATGTGTGTATTTTCACCCAGAACGCCAGCGGCGCTCTAAAGATCATCGGCGAATCCTACCCGTTCGGCGAGGGCTGCCAATACGCGCTAATATTTGACAACCACAATTCAGTCAACGGTATCCGCGAATATGCCAGCGCAAAAGGCGCATCCGTCCAATATATACCGGTGGTGCTGCCCGACCTGCGTGTGGATGATGATGTGCTGCTTGAAACCTTGCAAAAGATGGATAGCGGATGCTTTAACCTGTTCGCCTTTCCCGCGCAATCCAACTTCTCCGGCGTACAGCATCCGCTCGAGTGGATCGCGCAGGCGCAATCACTTGGGTGGGATGTGATGCTGGATGCGGCCGCCTTCGCTCCGACCAATAAACTCGATCTGTCCAAATGGAAACCGGACTTTGTGCCGCTTTCCTTTTATAAAATGTTTGGTTACCCAACCGGAATCGGCGCCCTGATTGCGCGCAAAGACACGATCAACAAGCTACGGCGTTCATGGTTTGCGGGAGGAACGACATCGGTCGCCTCTGTACGCGGCGGGAAGTATTACCCGGCTGACGCGCCCGCCCGCTTTGAAGATGGCACTGTTGATTACCTCAATATTCCCGCGGTGGAAATCGGCCTGCGCCACCTGCAATCGATCGGGTACGACGTGATCCATCAACGCGTTTCCGCCCTGACCGGCTGGCTGTTGGATATCCTTAGCAGTTTGCAGCACAGCAATGGCGTACCGCTGGTCAAAGTATATGGACCGCTGACAACGGAGAATCGCGGCGGTACTGTGACCATCAATTTCTTTGACAGCAAAGGCGACCTGATCCCCAAGCACATTCTGGAAAAAGAAGCCAACCTGCGCAATATCTCGATTCGCATGGGATTCTTTTGCAATCCAGGTGCGGGAGAGGTTGCCCTCGAAATCTCAAGCGACGAATTGGCATCCTGTTTCTCACGCCCAAAATTTGAACAACGATTAAGCGACATGGATTTTCAGCAATGTATTGACCCCAAGGCAACCGGAGCGGTGCGTGTGTCAGTTGGTTTGGTAAGCAACTTCAAGGATGTGCAGGCATTTCTTAATTTCGCACAAACTTTCGTGGATTATTGAAAGTGGAGTTTGAGAGAAAATCGTTATAAATTTCCCTTATAATAAAAGCAATCACGAAACAGCTACTTGGGGAGTGTCATGCAAATCAGCAAAATCGTCAGGCAGGAATGGCTGCTGCTGACTTTGCTCATCCTTGTTTCATTATCCAGCCAGCTCATTTTCATCCGCCCGGTCTCGCTCAGCGACGAGATGATTTATTACCGAAACGCAGTCAATTTTCCGCGTCTACCACAATCTCCCAACCACTGGTCCATGCGCCTGGGCATCGTACTTCCAGTGGGGATTTTGTATCGTATATTCGGACATAGCGAATTGGTGTATTACTTTCTACCAATCAGCAGCACGATCCTGCTCGTGGCAAGCACATACCTGATCGGATGTATGCTCTTCAGTCGCCTCGTCGGTGCGGCAGCAGCATTGTGGTTCAGCTTTCTGCCTTACTTTCTGCTTGAAACTGGAAATCTGCTGCCAGATATCACCGCTTCCGCCTGCATCACAACCGCCATCATGTTGCTGATTGCAGCACGAAATGAGACCAAGAATACAGATCTGCGGTGGATATGCCTGCTGAGCGGTGTCTTATTTGGATGGGCGTACCTCTCTAAGGAATATTTCGCAGTATTCGCGCTTATCATTCCGATCATCTTCTGGCAGTTTAGGATTCCCCGGAAGTATCTGTTATGGGTCGCTTTCGGGATCAGCCTGATGGTGGCGATTGAATTTGGCGTGCATACAATCAGGTATGGGAGCCCGCTACTGCGCCTCACCACTAGCCAGCCGCGCGAGACAACCGGGCACATCGAACGTGATGTTATTCGTATCATGGGTTTTTTCTTCATCCGTTTATCGCGTTATCGCGGTATTTTTTCCATCTTTATTACAGTCAGCGGGATGGCTTACCTGACCATCCGTTCCTCGCGACGTTCTCCCACTCATTTAGTATTACTGACCTGGGTCCTGATGATCTATACCTTCTTCACAATGCTGGGCTTGCTGCCAATCTTGCTCTCATGGAAGGGTGCGGTGCTGCTACGCTTGCATATTTTCCGCTACTGGATCCCGCTCCTGCCCCCATTGGCGATTGGCGGTGTCGCGGCGTTGGAGTTTGGTCTGCAATTCATGTTTAAAAAAGCATTTCCAAAGAAAACATTACCCCTCATCATTCCTGCCATGGTCCTCGCCCTGATTATTAGCGCTGCCTGTGTATTCAACATCTTCAACGTATCCAAGAGTACGAAATTCTTACGCACCGAAAGCAACCACTATCAGGAACTACGTACATACCTGACTATCTCTAACAATACGGATACGACCATTTGGATCGTGCGTGACTTGAAAATTGGATATGAGTATGTGCTGCCGATCTACGCGCATACGACTTTTGGAAAGCAGATCTGGAATGGACAAATCAAATATCTCAATACTGATGGTGTATTTCTTAAAGCGGATGAGGTCTGTATGGGAACTGTGCTGATCGACCGCGATAATTTCAATCCTGATTTTTATCGCATCCCTAGATATTTGGCTGATATCCCGGAAAACTGGCAACTGGTTTTTGAGAGCAGTAATGGACAGATTGCCATCTATGATGTGCCTTGAAGGCACTTTTTATAGCAGATACATCAACACCAGGCCCAGCAATACCAACACGAAAAGTGGGATAAGCAACCCGGACCAGCGCAGGCGCAGGTTGCGGGCGCCATCCGGAAGATGGGGTCCTTTACAATTGAATTGTCCCATCAGGAAATCGATCGCGGGAGTGAACAGTCCCGATCTCTCGATCAGCGCTCTGAATTCCTGGTTAAGCTGCGTGATCTCATCGCGAATCACTTCCGCATGGCGCGCCATGGCAACCTCCATTCGCGGATTTTTAAGGACTTTCTGTAAGAAAGGAATCATGAGCGGTTCAGGCAGCCACAGGAAACGCTTGAAGGATGGAGGGCGAACCGGGTAGCCCAATTTCTTCAGTACAGCGAACCCTTCCTTGATGCCGCGCCAGGCGAGAACAACCGCATCGCGCGTCCGCGATAAACGCAGATGGTCATTGCCGCATAAATATAAAGCTGGGGCGAGGGTAGGAAATAAAAGGGCAACATGGTATTTGGACCATGCGTCCATGTATGGCTCGATGGAAACGCGGATATGACGTCCTCGCTCCAGATGGCTGGCGATCATTTTCGTTCGTTTAGTGATTATTCCGTCTGTTTCACCGATCACGATCCCAGCGGGGTGTTCTGCGTCGGCAGAGATATACGTAATGATACGCCCTTCGCGGTAACCCGCCATACCGGGGAAACCCATCATCACACGTTCTGCACCAAGTTGCGCGATTAACGCATCCGGTCCGGCCGCGTTATTCATCAGGAATAGGTACAACGGAACGTTTTTGTTCTCAGCCAGTTGAGGGAGAATACGCAGCGCGCTGTTCTTACGCATCACAACGATCACCAGGTCATACTTATTTTCCGTGCCAAATGATTCCACCAGCGGCACTTGCACTGATTCTTCTTCTCCTGAGCGCCAGTTACGCAGGCAGACACCATGGGAACGCAGATCGGATAAGCGCTGCCCGCGCGCCAGCAGCGCCACATCCTGTCCGCCCTGGTGCAAGCGTGCGGCCAGAATACTGCCCAAAGGCCCTGCGCCAAAAACAAGTATCTTCATCACATCCTCTTCAGACAATCCCATTTTATCAGTTACACATTTACTCAAAAATGAAAAAACTGCTGAGCCATTCAGCAGTTTTTCAATTCTTTCGATTATCCTTTAGATGTCAACACCAATGATTCTGCTAATGACATTTCCAATCAGGAAGGAAAAAGCAGCCACCCCCAGACTGATGCCCGCCATCTCGAGAAAGCGCTTTTTAAAGTCATATCCTTTCGCAACGGAGATATAGTAATTAAAAACAGCAATGATCAGAATCGCATGCAATAACATCCACACCAGACTGATGTAGAAATCTGTTATCAGCAAATATGGCAGCACAAGCATCGCGACTGTAAAGATATATGCCACACCGGTGTAGATGGCAGAGCGAACGGGGTTTTGATCAGACTGATCCGCTTTGGTTGAAAGATATTCCGAGGCAGCCATCGAAAATGAAGCGGAGATACCGGTGATTAAACCGGCCAGTGCGATCAGGCGCGAATTCTGGAAAGCAAAAGTCAGGCCAGCCAGGGCGCCGGTCAATTCAACCAGGGCGTCATTCAAACCAAGCACGACCGAGCCTGCATATCGCAGCCCTTCCTCATCGAGCATATCCAGCAGCTCATCCTCATGTTTTTCTTCATCAGCCATGACCTGCTTCGCTTCCGGAATGGAATCGATCAGGGCAGCATAAGCCACCTGCACCTTTTCCTCCCCCAACTCCATCAGGCGGATACCGAAGGTCAATCCAAACAAACGCGATACCCAGAAGAAAAAATTGATCTTGGCTTTATTGGGTTTGATATCTTTACCGGTATATTTCTTCCAGATCTCGTAATGTTTCATCTCTTCGCCGGAAATGCGTTCGATCACCTTACTGTTCTTCTCATCCTTGACCATCCTGGCCAGACGTTTATAGGTGTGGTAGCCATTTATCTCTTCCTGCTGTAGTGTCAGCAGCTGTTCCATTTTTTCGTTGACAATATCAGTATTCATTTATTCCTCCTTTTCTGATACAGGTTTCTTTTCTCTCACCGCTAATGAAGCAAACAAAACGCTTAGTAGATATAACAAGAATAACGGCGCCATCAATAACGCCATATTGACCGGATCAACCGTGGGTGTGATCATCGCTGCCAGAATGGCGATCAACACCAACGCATAACGCCAACCCTTTGCCAGGGTTTTTACAGACACCACACCCAGTTTTGTCAGAGCGAAAATGATGATCGGAAATTGAAAGGAAATCCCCATCCAGAATATGAGGTTGGTGATGAAGTTAATATAAGATGAAAGGCGCGGTTTGGTAGCGACACCCAAGAATTCTAATAAAAAGGTAAGGGAGGCTGGGAGCATGACAAAATATGCGAATGCTGCGCCCGCTATGAACAGGATCGAACCAAATATAACGATCAGGATCACCCAGCGGCGTTCATTGTCCTTTAGCCCGGGCATGATAAATGACAGCAATTCATACAGAATTACAGGCATTGCGATCGCCACACCACTCAACAGAGAAACGCGCATGAAAACGGCAACATTTTCGGTGACCTCGATTGATTGCAAAGCGTCCAGTGATCCTACCGGAACCGCCATCAGATTGATGATCTGATCAGTAAATAAAAAACTGACAAGCGTCGCTGCGGCCAGCGCGATCAACGCGATCAGCAGGTGGCGCCGCAGTTCTTCGACATGATCCCAGAAAGACATTTCAGAATCTTGAGAAGATTTAATACCATTTGATGCGGTCATGCTTCCTGCCCCTCGTCATCTCCTGTTTCATTGGTTTTATTTTCCGCCTCCAGCGGTGTGATCGGAGGCACGTGGGTACGGTTAATCTGCTCCACCGTATCACGTGTCGAACGCCGAAGATCTTCCAGGTCCTGTTCGATGCCTGCTTCCCGCGCAATTTTTCGCGGAAATTCACGGATTTCACGCGATGTATCTACCACATCACGCCAGATGGGCGATCGCACGATTTTGCGGATCGCTTTTCCCGCCTCATGAGCGCCTTTGACCATTCCTTTCGGCCCAAGCACAATTATCGCAATGACAGCGATAAAAAGCAGTTCTAACGGGCCAATACCAAGAATTTCCATACCGCAGTATTTTCCGTGTTATTCCTGATTCTCTTCCTCATCGTTGGCTTCGTGTTCGTGGCCGGAAAGCCCATCTTTGAATTCTTTGATCCCTTTTCCAAGTTCGCCAGCAACCCTGGCAATCCGCCCCGGGCCAAAAACAAGCAGAATGACCAGTAAAACCATTACGATTTCTAAAGTTCCTAAACGCATGTTATCTCCACTATTTTTATTATCTATTTTAAATATACCGCATATAAACTGGTAGGATATTTACATATAATATATATCAGACATGAAGGACATATTATCAAAGATCATCAAATGGACGATATTCTCCATCGGAGCCGCTTTGCTGGCATTAGCCGCATGGAATACGTATGACATGCTTACACCCGATGAACGCGTTGAAGGCACCGTGACACCAGTCGCAGACCAGGAAGGGTTCGCGCCGATGGTTTTGCCCGAAAACACACCATCATCGAAACTATTCGAACCGACCGAGATCCCGGTGGTGATCGCGCCAAAAGCAATTGTGATCGACAAGATCGAACTGGAAGCGCCTGTGCTCGAGACAGAACAGATCAGCGTCAGGATCGCGGAACAAAAATATGCCCAATTCTTAGTGCCGGAAGAGTTCGCGGCTGGCTGGCATGCCGGTTCTGCGCCGATTGGCCTGCCAGGTAACACGGTCATCAGCGGGCACCACAACGCGTATGGCTCGGTTTTCAAAGATCTTCACAAGCTTGAGATTGGGGATGTGATCAAACTGCAGGATGAAGAGGGAAATGAATATAAGTACATCATTGCCAACAAAATGATATTCCCTGAAAAAGATGAGGACCTGGAAGTGCGGCTGGAAAATGGACGCTGGATCCGGCCCACAGAGGATGAACGCCTGACTGTTGTCACCTGCTGGCCGGAGGACAGCAACAGCCACCGCTTGATTCTGGTCGCAGTGCCGGAACCGGATTACAGCATCTATGATGAACAACCTCCCCTGCCTGACTACCTGGCGCAGATCGACCTGAAAACCCCGATCGCGCTGCTTCTGGTGCAGCGGACTGTGACGCCAATGCCGCTGGAGGCATGCCGCGCGATCAACATTTCCTCATTCAACATCAATATTCGCCAAAATGCATCGCTGAACGGCGAGATTACCGGAGAGCTGGCTGCAGGAGCAGAGGCAACCTGTGTAGGACGTAACCCGGACAGCACCTGGATTCGCATTTTTTATGGCGGAGTGGAAGGGTGGGTATCGGCCGGTGTGGTCGAGGTACAGATGGATATCGCGCTGCTGCCTGTATTCGAGGGAAACTGAAAACCAGCGGCTGATCCAGCCGCTGGTTTCATAATAAAATTTGCGTGGATTACTGTACTGGTTCAAACACAGGCAGACTATCTAGCGGTTCGTCAGAGCTGATGGTCTCAGCGAAAACCCAGCCGATCACGCCATCCAGATTGACCTGCACCCAATCGCCTGCCTCAGTGCGGGCGAGGCCGGTTGCCTGCATGCCAGGTTCGAGGGATGCGATGATACTTGCATTAAGATCAGGAAGGCCGCGAACATTAATACCAGCATTAGTATCATTTGAGATAGAGATTCCCAAAAAATTATCACCTTCTGGTGAGATTGAGGGCAAAATATCTAATTCTTCACGAAGTCCGGCATCAACCATCAAAGTATTTACCTGAACCAAAACATTTTGCCATAAAGTTTCTTCTATAGAATTTAAAGCATTCTCTATCGCAATTTTTTCTTCCTCAGTTTGATGCGTAGCAAAAGCACCAAAAACATTAAAACTAGCAACCATGTACTCTAGCGCAGCAGCTTTTAATTGTTCCTGACATTCCGGGACGTCAAAGTTCTGAACGGCTCGTCGATTCTCCTGTAATTCTAGTAATGGAATGGTCATCATTGATTGGTTTGTAACGCTAGCAACGATAGCGGTATCACGATAGATATTGATCAGATCAATCAGCGGTTGAAGCGCATCTTCCAAATTTTCTGGTGCACACGGATCTGGTGTCGCTGCAGGCATCATTGTCGGTGTAGATACAAGTGGCGTCGCGTCTTGGGCCCCGCTGGCTATTAACGAACAGGATGAAATAAAAATGGTGGCCAATAATAAAAATACAATTGTCTTCTTCATGCTTTCCCTTCCCTGATATTTCAGTTTACCAAATAGTTTAGTTTATTATACGCCATTCTTTTCTAATATCTGCCTCACAGCAATTCTGAGACAAATATTAAGGTATTAAGTGATGGATGGTTGATATATAATCAATCTACAGCTTATGTCCACTACCCTCTACCCTGAAAGAATAATCACACCAGATGCCACCATCACCAACGGCTGTATCCAATGGGATGATGACGGAACTATTCATTACATTGGCTCACACACTTCAACACCCGACGAAGAATGCACAATCATTAATGCCCAAACATTGACCGCAGTTCCTGGCATGATCGATATGCATGTGCATGGTGGCTTCGGGATCACATTTGGGATGGGAGAACTGGAAGAAAATTTGCGGCTCTATGCAAAAAAAGTCGCGCAGCACGGCGTGACCGGTTTTATCCTGACCATCAGCGGCCCCGACCCGGCATTCCTAATGGACCGAATTACCAGCTATGCCGCGCTGCTTGAAAAGAATTACGATGGCGCTCAGCCACTGGGGATGCACCTGGAAGGACCTTTTTTGAACCCTGCCAGGCATGGCGCGTTCAACCCGGACTGGATGCGCGAAATATCTCAGGCGGAAATACAGGGGTATATCGACGCAGGGCGCGGCTGGATTAAGCACGTCTCGCTTGCGCCAGAACTTAAAGGCAGCGCGCAGGCTGCGATACTGCTGAAACACAACGGGGTGCGCGCGGCGCTCGGACATTCGGATACAGACTACGATACTGCCGCGCAGGCGTTGTGTGGTGAATTCACGCATGTAACGCATACGTTTAACGCACAATCCGGCTTTCACCACCGCCAGCCAGGCGTGATTGGGGCAATCTTATCGTCAGAAAACGTAAGCGCTGAACTGATCGCCGATGGACAGCATGTGCATCCCGCCGCAATGCGCATCCTGATTAGGTGCCTGGGAGCAGGGCGGGTTTGCCTGATCACGGACGCGATGCCCGGGGCAGGTTTGCCAGATGGTAGTTTCGAGCTGCTTGGACAAAAAGTACAGGTCACTGACGGCACAGCGCGCCTGCCCGATGGCACTTTTGCTGGCAGTACCGCTCTGATGGATGACTGCCTGCGCAACATGCTAAAGCTGGCCGATGTCGCGCTGCCTGATGCCGCGCGCATGGCAGCGACCAATCCGGCATGTGTTCTGGGATATGGAAATACGCTTGGACGACTGGCCAAAGGATATATGGCCAATATCACCCTGCTGGATGAATCCATGCAGGTGAAGATGACGATTAAACAAGGGAAAATGATTTTTAAGGAATAAAGCATGGATAAGAAAACAATCAAAGTTGGCATTATTGGGTTGGGGTTCATCGGAAAAGTGCATGCGCAGGCCTACCGCTCGATTCCATTCAGTTTTCCGGATGCATCAGTGCAGGCGCAGATCAGCGCCATTTTGCGGACAAGCACCGGGCGGGATGAGAGTTTCATTCAATCCCTGGGCGATCCGCTCATAACGACTGATAGCAAAGCATTCTATGCTGCGGGTGTGGATATGGTGGATATTTGCACCCCAAATCACCTGCATCTGGAGCAGGTTAAAGAAGCCGCACAGCGGGGATGCCATATTTATGTGGAAAAGCCGCTCGGATTAAACCTGGCGCACGCGCGGGCGATTGCGTCCACGGTTGAACAAGCCGGTGTGCTGACGCATACTGCTTTTATGAAACGCTACTATCCGGCTGTGCAGCAGGCCAAGGCGGTGATCGCTGCTGGATTGATCGGTGAGATCACCAATTTTAACGTACGTTATTATCACAACAGTTACATGGATCCGCTGCGGCCAATCTCCTGGCGCCTGAAACATGCGCCTTCCGGCGGAGGGGCCATGGCGGACCTGGGCGTGCACATCATCGACATGGCCCGCTATCTGTTGGGAGAAGCCGCCTGGGTGCAGGGACATACGCGCACATTCATCCCACAGCGGCCAATCTCAAAAGACAGCAGTAAGAAGGAAACAGTAGATGTGGATGACTGGGGTCTGAGCGTGGTGGGCTTGCAAAACGGTGCAATTGGCACGATCGAAGCGACCCGCATGTCTGGCGGGCTGGGGGACAGCAACCGCATGGAAGTGTTCGGAAGCGAGGGCAGCGTGGTGGTGGACCTTGAACAACCACTGCACTGCGCCTATTACGACCAGCACCAGAAATCGCACCGCATCGGCGACCTAAACCTGGCCGCACCGCACCCCCAGCCCGCCTGGCCGCCAGCCAAAATGTCAATGGGGCCTTTTATGGATGCGCACAGCGCATGCATCTATGATTTCTTATGCTGCATCAGCGACGGGCGTGAATCAATGACCAATTTTGCGGACGCAGCTCTTACGCAGGAAATATTGGAAGCCGGTTACCGCTCTGCCGAAGAGGATGGAAAAAAGATCACATTACCATTGGAAGTTAGATGAACAGCATCCAAATTGCCATTATCGGAACCGGCGGGATTGCCCACAAAGCGTATTTTCCGCTGCTGGCGGTGATGCCGAATGTGCAAGTCATTGCAGTCCACAGCCACACGAAGGCTAATGCCGATGCGGCTGCCAGCCGCTGGCATATCCCCTTCGCAACAGACGATCTCTCCGCGATTATTACCAAAAAGCCGGATGCCGCGCTGGTGATCAGCAGTACCGCATCGCACTTCGATATCTGTAAAACTTTACTGGGAAACGGCATTGATGTGTATAGCGAGAAATCATTGACCGATGCCAGTCAAAAATCACACGCGCTCAACATGATCGCCGAAAAATATAACCGCATCCTTGCTGTCGGATTCAACCGCCGCTATGCCCTGCTGTATCAGCAGGCGAAAGAGATCATTGGCGCAAAACCGGTGAAAATGGCTTTGATCCAAAAACACCGTACCCAGGCATCTAATTCTTCCCTGTTCGAGCAATATTTGGACGATACCATCCATCAGATCGATTTGATGCGTTATTACTGCGGCGATGTACAGGCATTGCAGACAACCTATCACATGCAGAACGGTGTGCTCGTTTCAGCTTCCAGCACGATGCGGCTGCCATCAGGCGGATTGGGATTGATCTCGATCTGCAACCATGCCGGCGCATGGCAGGAAAGCGCTGTGCTGCATGCTGAAGGGGTAAGCGTGCATATCGACGCCTTCCAGCGCCTGCGTGTGCTCAACGATGATCATGAGCAAGTGTATGGCACAGACCGTGCAGGTAAGTGGATCCCTTCGCTTGAGGAACGCGGATTTTTCGGGGAGGTGGACCATTTTCTGCAGTGCGTCAGAACACGCCAGCAGCCGATGACCAGCGCAGAGGAAGCCGCTAAAACGCAGGAGTTAGTAGAAGCGCTGGTGCGGTCCTCGGGTGATGAATTGCCATTCTGAGGAATAAAATGATCTCCGTAATCACGGTGATGGGTGTTTCAGGGTGCGGGAAAACAACGATCGGCAGCGTATTGGCCAAACAACTGGGGTGGAAATTCATCGAAAGCGATGATTATCACTCCGAAGCGGATATCCAGAAAATGTCGAACGGGATTCCTCTCAGCGATGCAGACCGATGGCCGTGGTTGGAACGTCTCAATGAATTATTATTGGAAAAGCTTGATCATGGCCAGCAAATTGTGCTGGCGTGCTCAGCATTGAAACAAAGCTATCGGGATAAGTTATACGCAAACATCCAGGATGGTGTCTATGTCTACCTTAAAGGCAGCTACGATTTGATTCGTAAGCGTATGCAGCAGCGCGAACATTTTATGAAAGCAGACATGTTGCAAAGCCAATTCGACACGCTGGAAGAGCCACAGGATGCAATGGTGATGGATATTCGTCTTTCAGAGGACGAAATCGTTAGCCAGATCATGAGAAAACTCACGCGAGAATAAGGACATTCAGAATCTACATCCCGTAGTACAATCCCATCCATGCCTACTGAAAAAGAAGTTTACGAGGGTCATGCGGATCAGTATGAACGGCTGATCCTGCGTGAGGATCATGAAAATAATATCCCGGCAGCGATCAATCAAATCAAACCCATTGCGGATGCTGACATCATCGAATTAGGAGCCGGAACCGGCCGGGTAACGCGGCTGCTATCTGGCAGTGCCCGCTCTGTGCGGGCCAGTGATCTTTCTCTGCATATGCTCACCACCGCGCGCGATGTCCTGGCGCGGCAGAACACATCCAACACCATTCTTTGTGTGGCGGATATGCGCCGCACACCTTATGCGGCAGATTGCGCCGACCTGATCATCGCCGGTTGGAGTTTCTGTTACCTGGCAGTGTGGGGAGAGGAAAAATGGAAAGACGAATTGGAAGCAGGTCTTGATGAAGCCCAGCGTCTTCTGCGTCCGGGCGGCGTGATGATGATGCTGGAAAATTATGGCACCGGGCATGAGACCCCCGCCCCACCGCCGCACTTGGATCCATATTTTGCATTCCTTAAAGACAAAGGGTTTAAAGATACCTGGTTCCGGACAGATTACGCTTTCCAAAGCCTGGATGAAGCGCTGGCATTATCGGGGTTCTTTTTTGGCGAAGAGATGTCTGAAAAAGTCAGGCTGAACCAGTGGACCAGGCTGCCCGAATGCACCGGGCTGTTATGGAAAGAATACTAGCGTTTTAAAGAAACAATCCCCGTGAAATAATCCACGGGGATCTTTTCTAATTATTGCTTGTCTGATTAGAACCCTTTGAGGGTTACGCTCAACCAGAGCAGAATATTCCCAACGACCACAAACCAGAATGCGTTTGCGCTAACGAATGGGATGCTCACAAAGCTGCCGATGAGTCCGAGAGCTGAGAGCACGGTGGAAATCTGGAATACTAATTTTGTTGGGGGTGTTAATTTCATTATTTCTCCTATTTGATTCTTATTTATACTTTAGCACAATTAATGATGATAAACTATCAGATGTTTATTAACACAAAAAGCAACTGCAACGCAATTGCTTTTTATTATTTTGAAATTATTTCTTTATTAAAGAAGAATAACTTCTGATGCCTGGGGACCTTTATCGCCCTGGGTGACAACGAACTCAACACGCTGTCCTTCTTCCAGGGAGCGATAACCGTCCGCCAAAATGGCACTAAAGTGGACAAAAACGTCTTCACCGGAATCGCGCTCAATAAAGCCGTATCCCTTGGATCCGTTGAACCACTTTACCGTGCCCTGTTCTTTCTCGGACATGATTTGGAACTCCTTTCGTAATATTGTTAGAGCTTGACTTCCATTTGGTTCCAAATCAAAAGAACAATTTCTTTCTTATTAGAACTACTCTCAAGCAACTCATTTTAGCATAAGTATTTCGCAGATGTAAATACCCCAAACACGAAAAAAATCCTCTGTATATAAAGCGATTTCTTGAAAGGTATTGCCTGACGGTCACCTATAACAAGATTATCCTTGATCTTGGATAGATTTTGAAAAGTCAAATACGCAATACTTTTTCAAAGGTGTCGCCGACGTATTGCCAATCTCTTTGCTATACTAATGATAAAGAAAAGAAAGGATTGTGTATGTCTGTAGCTAAAGTAACCGAGATCAAAAGTTCTTCAATCAAGAGTTTCGATGATGCGATCAAAAGCGGCCTCAAGCGCGCCAATGAAACCCTGGAAAATGTGCGCAGCGCATGGATCAGCAACCAGGAAGTGCTGGTGGACGATAATGGGGATGTGAGTGAATATCGCGTTCTAATGAAAGTAACCTTTGTTTTAAAGGATTAACATACCAAACTCTCAAAAATCGTTCATCCTGCGATGAACGATTTATTATATCCGCACGTCGTTAAAAAAATCGTCAAGCCGCAAGTTGATTTTCTTGCCATTGACAACCATGTCAACCAGAAGCGCCATCAACGGCAGATCACCCTGGTTGAGGATCCCTTTTGCGTAAAAAGCAGGCAGCGCCAAGCCCATCTGCTGGATGATCATGGCCGCTTCCAGCGTTTCACCGGCTAACTGTGCGGATGCCTCCTTATAGGGCATGCCTGTTCCCATGAGTTTGCCAAGCGTGACCGAGCGTCCGCCGGCTGCTGTGACATACATATCACCTGCGCCGGGCAGGCTGTAGGCAAATTCAGGATTGGCTCCCAGTGCTGTGAGGATAAGATGCATTTCCTTGCAGCCGCGCGCGAACAGTGCTGCTGCCAGGTTATGCATATGCGCATCCGCCGCATCCACACCGCCGGCCGCCTGCAATACACCGGCGGCAACACCCACACCCAGGGCATAGGCATTTTTTAACGCAACTGCGATTTCCAGCGAGCGCACATCATCGGTCGTCCAGACATGATAATAATCGGTTTGGAAATATTCTCTTAACACAGTGACCGTATCCAATTCGCGCGAGCCAAAGTAAACGCAGCTCTGGCGGCGTCCGGCCAATTCTCCCGCGATGCAGGGGCCGCCCACCGCAGCGATGGATACCCTATCACGCACCTGCTCGGGGAACTGGGCACGCATCACCTCCGGCAGGATCACCAGTTCACCATCCGTCGTCACTTCCAGACCTTTGGTGATGGCGATGATCCTGGTGCCCGCGCTGACATACGGCGCCAGCGTCTTGCCGATCCAGCGCACGCCATTGGAATTAACCCCGCTGACAATGAAAGACACATCCTGCAGGGCTTGCTCCAATTCGGAAATATAGAACGGATTGATAGCATCCGGAATTCTTCGCTTTAGGCGTGGATGAAATCGGTTTTCCTTGCAGCTGTCGATGATCGCCTCGTCCAGGTGTGTTCCAACCAGGTTAACCGCATACCCATTATCAGTCAGCGGCCACGCAACCGCAGTCCCCATCACACCCGCGCCGACGATCGCAATTTTTTCCATTTGGTATATTCCTCTCTAGATTGATATGACGCTATAACGGCCAGAAAATGGGCACCATAAACAAAGCGATCAAGAAAATGATCACAGTCAATGGCAATCCGGCTTTAATAAAATCTGCAAACCGATAATTACCTGGTCCATAGACCATCATGCAGGCCGGTTCGAGTGGGGTGAGGAATGAACAACTCGCCCCCAAGGCGATCATCACAGCAAAAGAGCGCGGATCGTACCCGAGCTGGACAGCCGTTTGGATCGCCACCGGGATCACCACCGCCGCTGCCGCCTGATTCGACATGGGTTGTGAAAGGAGCATAGTGAGCACAAAGAACCCTCCCAGCAGCCAGTATACATGCATACCCCGCGTGAGGGAGACAATGCTGTGTGCCAGGTAAGCGGCTGCGCCACTGTCCTGGACAGCCATACCCAGTGCCAGCATACCGCCAATCAGGAACAATACCTGCCAGTTGACCATGCTATATGCCTGTTCGGGTGTGATGCATCCTGTCATGAAAATTACCAGCATACCAACCAGTGCTGCGATGGATACTGGGACAAGATTAAAAGCCGCCACAACAAGCACGAGACCAAATATTAAAATCGAAACGATGGCATTTCGCTTTTCAAACGGATCCATTCGCAGCGATTGCAGTAAACGGAAAGTACCATTGCGGTCCAGCGCTGCGGCGCTGATGCGGCTGCCATGTAATAAAAGCTGGTCCCCCACCGCCAGGCGCACCTCGCTCAATTTGTTCCGAATTGTCTGTCCGCTGCGGTTGATCCCCAGCACCTGCAATCCGCTGGTACGGCGAAAGTCCAACTGTTTCAACGTGCGCCCGACCAGCGGAGAACGCGGCAGCAGGATGACCTCAAACAGGCTTACGCGCTCCGACATAAGTTCTTCTTCAGCAATATCACTTTTAGGTTTTAGCTCCAGGCTGGAATCATCACCCAGTTTCAATAACCCATCCCGGTCACATTCAACCAGGAGCACATCACCTGCTGATAGTAATGTTCGCCCGTTTGGCACCAAAAACGTGCGTTTGTCTTTCGCGATGCGCAGGATGGTAAGATCCAGGTCACGTCCTAAACCCGCTTCCGATACAGTCATGCCATCATATTTGGAACCAGGAGAAATCACCAATTCGGTTAAGTAATTACGAACACTTGCTTCTGCGGAAAAGGGTTCATCATAAGGGCGGTCTGGAATGATTCGCGGTCCAAAAAAGATTAAATACAATATACCTGTCAACAAAATCGGAAGCCCAACCGGTGTCAATTCGAACATCCCAAGTGGTCTGAGATTCTCGCCCTCCATCACCCCGCTGACAACGATATTCGTCGAAGTTGAGATAAGCGTTACTGAACTGGCAAGGATACTTGCGAAAGCAAGTGGCATCAGTAATTTTGACGGAGACAACTTAATAGACCGTGAAATCGCGATCGCCATTGGCAATAGAAAAGCTACAGAGCCAGTGTTGCTCATGAAAGCGCTCATGATGGCTGCAGCAAGAATAATAATGACCTCAAATCGTTTGGCATTGCCCTGAGCGTGTCTCATAACAAACGCGCTGAACAAGTCCACAACCCCTGTTTTCTCCAGGGCGGCGGTCATCACCAGCAGGCAAAGAATTAACAGGAAAGCTTCGCTGCCAATGCCCTGCAGGGCGCGATCCAGGGGCAGCACGCCGCTGACGATCAGGAAGGCCATCACCCCCAATGCCATCACATCCGGAGAGAATCGATCGGTAGCAAAAAGTACCGCTACTACGAAAATGACGATGATTACCAGCCCAATTTCAAAAGTCAATGATATTGCCTCGAATCAATAACCTAATCTTACCAAATACACCGAGAAACCAGAAAGACTCCTTTTCGTATATGTAAGTGAATACGGAGGTAAACAATGTGTTGTGTCATTAGCTCTATCTTTTTTATTGGCCCGCGCGCGGGTTTATTGGTTTGGTGGCTGTTCGATCCCGCCAAGTTCAGCATGGTCTATAACAACCTGCTGTGGCCCATTCTCGGCACGATCTTTTTACCGGTCACGACGCTGACTTATACTTTCATTTTTAAGCCAGGATTTGGTGGACCTATCGGACTGGATTGGGTGTGGCTTGGATTAGGCCTGATCGTTGATCTCAGCCTGTATGGCGGCGGGGCATACAGCCGAAGGAAATAAGATCTTTGTTCAATTGATGATCGTTCGTTGATTCCGGTTTTTCAGGGAAAACAATCGGTGGTCAGACTGGCAGATCTTACTGATCTGCCAGCGACTGCTCGCGTTCTTAATGCGATTACACATCCACTATCTTTTTGGTAATGACAATAGTGCCAGTGACCAAGCTGCACCCCCAGAATGTGATGATCGCGCGCGAGTGCTTCATGGGCATAACCCAGAAAGCCTTTCGCGGTACCATGTTGCTGGCTAAATGTAATGCTGCTTACGGCAGACCGCCGAGCACAATCCCCAATAACTGCCAGGGAATACAAACGCGACAAATGCCAGGAACCGCTTGATAATTTTTATAAGCGCAATCTACACGTCGTGACCATGAGAAAGGAAGACATACGCGAGATGGATCATTGCAGCTGTCTCTTTTTACGTTCAGTCGCTATCCTCGATCAGCTCCCAGGAAAGATTGAAATATTCTTATGCAAAATAAACATGTGCTTCGCGCACATCCATTTTCTCAATTTTGGTCATTTAATCCCACCCATCGGCATTACTCAAAGATCACGTCTTCAAAACCCAGTGCATCTAAAAACCTTTCAAGATAGACTTCAGCGTTCAATCGTGCCTGTTTGAGGATGCCGTCCTCGATAGCCGCATTAAGGATCTCCGCCTCAGCCGCCTGCCGCGCCAAAGTCTCAAGATCCGGTTCCCCTTTGGTAAAAATACCGGTTTGGCGGTCATATACATAGGATTTATCATTATCAAGGGTTGCGATGAATACTTCCGGCTCTGGTAAATCGATGGTAAGAATACCATTGCGCATCTCCATATCACCAATCTCGATCTGGTTCATGTCAATACCTGCGATCACCACGCCATGCGCAACAAATAATAGCCGGTCGCCAAACAATTGGGTCAACACTTCCTGGCCGGAATCCGCGGTGATGATCTTCTCAACGCTGTACTGGATCGTCTCTAAACGCGCTAACGAACGCACTTCATTGATGATCGTGACCGGGTCCGGGATGATTGTGGGGGTAGGATTTAATACCTGGGCAACCTGGGTTTTCATGGCATCGGTAGAATCAAACAACGGCGATAAAGCATTCTCTGTAATTTTTCGCAGGTTAGAAGATAAAATCATGCCAAAAATGATTAAAATCACACCAATTACAACGATCATGGCTAAATTCTTTTTCATCACAATTCCTTTTCAATAGCATCGAATATATTATAGTGTGAATGGCAGGCAATATTTTTCCATTTTTTAATTTATGCTAATATAAAGTCATCATTCAATCATTGAAAGGATTTATTATGACAAAGATTTCAATCATTACCGATACTGATTCAAGTCTGCCTGAACAAATGGCCGCTGAATATGGAATTCTGCAAGTGCCAATCTCGATCCACATGGGCGATGATCTCTCCGGCACAGACCATACCATCACCAACGCGGAGTTATTCGCCAAGGTTGATGAAATGGGAAAACTGCCCACCACCGCAGCCCCAACACCCGGTATTTTTGTTGAATATTTCCAGCGGGTGTTCGCGGAGCAGAAACCGGATACGCTGATTTATTACGCCATCAGCGGTGAGATGAGCGCCACGATCAAGTCCGCGCAGATCGCAGCGGATGATTTAAAAGAATACGATATTCGGGTGATCGACTCAAACACGCTCTCAATGGCGCAGGGATACATGGTGCTGGCCGCGGCGGAAGCGGCTAAACAGGGAAAGAGCTTAGATGAAGTGATAAAAACCGCTGAGAAGGTACGCGAAAACACCGTGCTCTACGGCGGCCTGGCAACGTTGAAATACCTATCCATGAGCGGGCGCGTCAGCCATGTCACCGCAGGGATGGCTGGAATGCTTGACATCAAACCGATCCTGTCGGTTCAGAACGGCAAGCTGGATATGTTGGAGAAAATTCGCACACGTAAAAAATCCTGGTCACGCATGATCGAATTGGTCACCGCGGACGTGGGTCAACGCAGCATTGCTCACGCATGCGTCCTGCATGTCAATGCGGAGGATGCGGCCACAGAATTCGAAGGGATGCTGCGCGCTGCGCTGCCATGCCCTAAGAATGTGCCGCTGGTGGATGTCAACCCCGGGTTAGCGGTGCACACCGGTGCCGGGCTGGTAGGCACCTGCATGGTGATTGAATAATCAACCACATATTGTTTATAGGATTTCTGCGCATATTGGAGTCACCAATATGCGCTTTTTTTATTGGATTTCAATCTCCAGCAACCACTTGACCCACTGCGAACCATAAATATCCGGAAGAACCGCGCGCAGCGGAAAGCCGTGCATAATGGGCAGCGGTTCACCTTCCCACTCGTATGCCAGAAAGCTTTCCGGACGCATGGCATCCTCTAAACTGATATTGGCATAATATCCGTCCGCGCCCTTCATGCGCACATACGTGGCGCCTTCCTGCACGCCCACCAGCTTGAGGATGTACGCCAGACGCACACCAGACCATTCAGCAGTATCAAAAAATGTCTGCGGGCAGACCAGGGTGGGTGTGTCTGTCACCTTTGGCATACAGCGCAGCTGGTCATAAGTTAACGAAAGCGGTTGGTCGACCAAACCTGTAATTTCCAATGTATAAGCATCCACATCAATCAACTGGGGTGTGCCAGACTTGTGTAGGTTGGTGGTTGGATCCAGCTCAAATTCCTCCGGAATAAAAGCAGGTAATGTTGGGACAATGACAGGCGGCGCGCCACATTCACTGATCAAGGAATCCGGGGTGGGTGTGCAGGCAATCAGAACCCAAATACCAACCAGACAATAAAGGATGGACGAAGACGATACATTATTTCTCATCAACTTTCCTTTCATCTATATTAATGATTGGATGCTGGAATATTCCGCACAAACTTCAGGGCTGCGCTGGGACACGCGCAACCAGACATGCGCCTTCCGGGCATTTAATTTGGTATTCGCCGGTTGATGCCGGAATGACGATCGTTTCAAAGCAGTTCAATGATGTCTGCCAATCTTTACCGCTAATCTGTGCCCCGCCTTCAACAACAGTGATCGTTTGAAAACTAACACCTTCTGTATCCCTTTCTGTATTAGTTTCTAATCCAGACAGGAGTTCCAATTTGAAGAATTGACATGAAAAAAGATCTTTCTGGCCCAAAAAGTTCGGTTCAAGTCCATTCAATGCCCCCAGCGCGTCAGGATTGAGCACATCTGCTGCCTGTTCCAAATGCAGATCACGTCCTTCTTGTTTTGGACGGTCCCAGTCATAGACACGATAAGTAATGTCAGATGTCTGCTGTACTTCATAGACCATCAATCCCGGCCCGAGGGCATGCAGTGTGCCCGGTTCAATCAGCAAGCTGTCTCCAATATGAACATCATTCCAGCTTACCAATTCCAAAAGAGATTTAGTCCCGACATTTGAGGCAATTTCTTCGGATCCGACACCTGGCTTGAATCCGCTGATGAGTTGAGCGCCTTCATCCGCCGCGATCACATACCAGCCTTCCATTTTGCCAAAGTGGCCTGCGCCTTCCCAGCGTTGTGCCTGTTCATTGTTGGGATGCACCTGCAACGAAAGCCACATGGCGGCGTCCAGGATTTTGACCAGTAAAGGAAACTTCACACCAGTCTGCTCAATAACACGCGAACCGAGCAGTGCTTCCCCATACTCTTCAGCTGCTTTTCCGAGCGTGATCCCTGCCATTGGTCCATCCGCGATTTGATTGTTCTCGTAAACAACCCAAGCTTCTGCAGTACGTTCTGCCTCAGGACGGATGCGATTTCCGCCCCATACGTATTCGCGGTATTGCGGAATGAGCTTAAAAGGTGATAATGTGTGCATACGCTTGCCTTTGACTGATATGGTTACTACAGTGAAATTACCAATCGAATTGGTATCTCACCTTTTCATCATATCACAGACACAATCAGGACCATTTCCCCAGGTTAAGATGATGCTATACGCTCACGGATCAGGTTCGCCACCATGCCCATATCATCTTGCGTACCGATCGTAATTCGCAGAAAATATTCATCTGGAATTCCACGCCCACCAGACAGGTTGCGTGTCAGGAAACCAGCCCGCAGCAGATGATCATCCAGCGCCTGGGCTGTCACCCCGCTCTCTTCGCTATTGATTAATACCGAATTACCAACCGAAGGAAACACTTTGATGCCGGGAACCTGCCTTAACTGCTGCGAGAAGGATTCACGCGCTTGTATGACCTTGCTCACATTGGCCTGGATATATGCTGTGTCTTCGAGCGCGGCCAGGGCAGCTACCTGCGTCAGCAAACTCACATTCAACGGCACGCGAATACGTTCGATGTAACCGATCACCTCTGGATTGGCAAGCACAAAGCCAAGGCGGATGCCGCCCAAACCCATCGCTTTGGAAAACGTGCGGCTGATGATCAAATTATGATACCGGGGCAGCAGGTCAACCACATGCTCCCCGGAGAACTCCGCATACGCCTCATCCACCACTACGAGCACATCCAAATCCAGCAGAGATTCGAGGATTGCACGTGGTAAAAGGTTGCCGGCAGGCGCATTGGGACGGCTGAGGATGATTATTTTGGTTTTGTTGGTCAGCTTGCGGGTGAAATCTTCCAGCGTGTAATTGAAATCCTCATCCGGGGTCACATCGACAATAACACCGCCATACAGCAAAGGGCGGCGGGCATAAGGAGAATAATCCGGGCAGGGAAGCAATACCTCATCGCCTGGATCAAGAAACGTGCGGGGAAGCATGTCGATGATCTCCATTGACCCATTTCCGAGTGTCACCCAGTCTGCGCCGCCGGCAACACCGGCGTAATCTGCTAATGCCTGCAACAAACGCCTGTTCGTTGCAGGATCTTCGGGGTAATAATTCATTTGTGGCAAAATTTGTGTGACCGCTTCGATCACTTTAGGGGAAGGCGGAAAAAGAAGCTCATTTCCCATCAACCGCCGCAGGCTCTGGTCTTCCCATGCACGATGGAAATGGTCCAGATTGTATAATTTTCCTGCTTTTACAGCGCTACTGATCTTGTTTGAAACATTCATGGCATTCTCCTGTACTCTCTATTTTTCATTCCATACTGCATCGGGTTGTTCAAGCAGCGCTTTGATCCGATTGATAAAAACAGCAGCCAGGACCCCGTCCCCTATTCTATGATCGAGCGACAGAGTCATTTCCATCATATTTCGCACGACCATGCTGCCATCGTCATCCACAACTACTTTTTTCTGCGCGCTGGCAACGGCCAAAATAGCCGATTCGGGCGGATTGATGATCGCGGTAAAGCGATCCACATTATGCATGCCAAGATTGCTGATGGTGAAGCGCGATGGTACAACGGACGTGAATTTTCCCTTGCGGGCATCATCAATCAATGATGCTGACTTTCTTGAAATCTCATCTAAAGATAAGCGGTCCGCATGCGCCAGCACCGGTACAAACAACCCCTCTTGAGTTGAAACCGCGATACCGATATGGATATCCTCCCAAAGGATGATCGTGTCCTGATCATGATAACAAGCATTCACTTCCGGGAATTCTTTCAATGCGATTGCTGCAGCTTTAATGATCAGATCATTGACCGATACCTTATTGATATCATTTCGATCATTTCGATCTTTCCGCATTTCGAATAATTCCGTCACGTCCACAGTAACAGTTAAAAAGAAATGCGGTGCTTCACGCCATGAGCGGGATAACCGTTCAGCCGCAATACGCTGCAACCTGCCCATTTTGACAGGACGGCCGCCAGCAGTGTCAAATTTTTTCGCTGTCTGACCATCAGCGCGGATGACGGACTGCACGATCTCAGTGGTGATCTTCCCATCTGGACGATTGCTGATTAATTGTGTAATATCAATGCCATGATCGCGCGCTAGCTTACGCGCTTTGGGTGAGATGCGCAGTTTTTCACCCGGCAACCGTTCAGATTTCGTGAATATCGGCATCGGGTTCTCACGTTGCACTTCTGCTTCCACAGATGATGCGTCATCAATATCAATGGTCTCGCCTGCGTCACCAATATAACCGATCGCGGAAAGCACCTCCGCTTCTTCGCCGGCCTGTTTAATGATCTTCAATAAGACCCCATCACGAGGCGCAACAACTTCAAACACTGCCTTTTCTGTTTCCACCTCACAGATCAATTCACCCTTGCTGACAGTTTCCCCTTCATTTTTCAGCCAGCGTACCACAGTGCCATATTGCAGGTCCTGCCCGCCCTGGGGCATCACGATCTTTTCTGCCATTCTCTCTCGCTTTCTTCTGGATTAACTATTGAAAACTTCCCGGACTCCCGTGACAATATCATCAACCGACGGAACGCATATTTTTTCGAGGTCGATATTAAAAGGAATCGTGGTGTTCTTCCCTGCAATACGTTTGACTGGTGATTCCAGATCATAGAATGCGGCTTCCGCTACATTGGCGACGATATCACCGCCGATTCCACCCCGTTTGACCGCTTCGTGCACGACCACCAGCCGCCCGGTCTTACGGACAGATGAAAGGATACAATCCATATCCAACGGGACCAGGGTACGCAGGTCGACCACTTCCACATCGATCCCTTCGCGTGCGAGCTGTTCTGCTGCCTTGAGCGATTCGATCGTCATGAAAGAATACGTCACCAGTGTCACATCTGAACCTTCACGCTTAATATCAGCTTCACCAATCGGAATCATGAATTCTCCCTCAGGTACTTCACCTTCTGTCAGGTAAAGCTGTTTGTGTTCGATAAAAATGACCGGTTTGTCACTGCGAATCGCGGATTTCAGCAACCCCTTTGCATCATAAGGTGTGGCAGGCATGATCACCTGTAGACCGGGGATATGATAAAAAAGCGCTTCCAGGCTCTGCGAATGCTGTCCTGCCAGGCCATTGCCCAGCCCACCCTGCGTGCGCAGGACAAAAGGCACATTACCCTGGTCGCCGGTCATGAAGCTGAATTTGGCGATCTGATTGGCAATCTGGTCCATGATCAGGTAAGTGAAATCAATGAACAGGATCTCAGCCACCGGCCGCGTGCCAGCAATCGCTGCACCACCCGCCATACCAACGAAAGAAGCTTCCGAAATGGGCGTATCGATCACGCGTTCCGCACCAAACTCATAAAACAGGTTTTCGGTTACTTTATACGATCCTCCTTTTTCGCCAATGCCCTCCCCCACCAGGAAAACAAGCGGATCCCGCGCCATTTCCTCACGCAGCGCGTCGTTTAATGCTTTTCGGTATTTGATCTTAGTCACAGAATATTCTCCTTGGATGTTTCATCAAGTTTAGTATTGCGGAATTTCGGATAAGAATTGTTCAGCGGAAGGCGCTGGGCTTTCATTGGCAAACCGCACCGCCTGATCCACCAGCGCTTCGATCCGTTGGTCGATAGCTGTGATCTGTTCAGAGGTAATTGATGGTTGTGATCCAAGGTGGCGACGCAAAATCTCAACCGGATCTTTCGCTTTCCATGCTGCCATCTCATCCTGCGGCATGTATGCACCGGGGTCATTGACATGATGTCCCTGGTGACGATAAGTTTTACATTCGATCAGAGTCGGACCCAGACCTTCGCGCGCGTGATTGACTGCCTTCATTGCTGCTACATACACGCCAACTGCGTCATTGCCATCGATCGTCAATCCCGGAATACCATAACCATTGGCGTAAATTGATAGATCTTCCTGCCGATTGGTATGTTGATAAGGTGTTGCGGCTGCATAATGATTATTCTCAAGAATATACACAACCGGCAGGGAGTAGATCGCCGCCAGGTTCATTGATTCATGAAAGACACCGTTATTGACAGCGCCATCGCTGAAAAAACCCATAACGACTTGATCGGTCTTCTTCTGTTTGATAGCCATACCAGCTCCAGCAGCAATCGGGATTCCGCCACCAACGATGCCATTGGCGCCAAGGTTATATTGCGCCAGGTTGGCAACATGCATCGAACCGCCGCGCCCCTTGCAATAGCCAGTGGCTTTACCGAACAATTCCGCCATCATTAGAGATATATCGTGACCCTTTGCGATGGCATGTCCATGTCCGCGATGCGTGCTGACAATATAATCGTCCGGCCGCAATGCGCTGATTGCCCCAACAGCAACTCCTTCTTCACCCAGGTAGGGGTGCAGATAACCATAGATATTACCAATCCGATATTGGGCAATAGCCGCTTTCTCGAACAGGCGAATCGTGAGCGCCTTTTCATACATAGTCAATAACAATTTTGTGTCCATGTGTTTCCTTGTAGATATTTGCTTATTTTGAGAAATGGTCGATCAATTCCCTGGCAGTCAACACACCGTCATATTCCAGTCCGTAACCACCTGCTATCAGACCGCCTTTCTCACCATCTGGATCGCCTAAACAGGTTACGATCAGGTCTGCGGTACTGAGGTCCTCATTTTCTGTGTAGAAATTAGTGGTTGCCACTACCGGAATCCCAGCCGCTTTGGCCGCCGACACGCCGTTATGTGAATCCTCGATCACGATACATTCTTCGGGCTGCAGGCCGGATTTCTCCAGCGCCATCAGATATATCTCAGGATCAGGTTTTTTCTTACTGACCATGTCACCTGCGATAATGAAATCAAAATCAATGTCCGCGAGCATCCCTTCCGCCACAGCTTTCGCAGCACGCTGGTTGGATGTGGTCGTCACCGCCAGCGTCAGCCCAAGCTGGTTGATTTCGCGCATGATGCGCTGAACACCCGGCCTAAGAGGTAATTGTTTGTTCTCCAGCAAGGCGATGAAGACATCTGTCTTGAAAGCATGCAGCTTTTTTATGAAAGCATCTTCTTCTTCGGGAGTTATTGATACATCGAAACCTTTGGTGTGGTGGTAGTGGCGCATGCGCTCCTTGCCGCCGCCAATCTGCAGCAGCTGGTGGTATTCTTCCACGCTCCACTGTGCTCCCAGGCCGAAATGTTCAAATGTCTGGTTAAAAGCCACGCGGTGGCCGTCTTTTTCGGTATCAATAATCACCCCATCCTGGTCAAAGAAAAACGCTTTGATTGTTGCCATCATCTCCTCCTAATATCTTAAGCTTTCCCAGCGCTGCCAAGCATTGCGATCCATTCCTTTACCTTCGCGATAGTCGCGTTGCGGGCATGTTTATCCACTTTGCCGGGGTCGTACTCATCACGGTTGGCAGAAACATATTCATGCACCGCGTCAATCCAGGTGCGTTTTAAGTCGGTAGACACATTGAACTTCGCACCGCCCAGCGATACCAGTTTGCGTACGTAGTCCTCCGGCAAGCCGGTGCCGCCGTGAACTACCAGCGGAACGCGTACCTGCTTTCCATTCACAACTTCCGCGATACGCGCGAAACGCTCAAAATCCACTTTGGGGTTGGCGGTTTTGTATACACCATGCGCTGTGCCAATGGCGGGAGCAAGCAGGTCAATACCTGTTTCCCAGATGAATGTTAACGCTTGTTCCGGATCGCATAGCTGCGAGGCGTCTTCCGCGACAATGATCTGGTCTTCCACACCGGAGACTGTGCCCAGCTCCCCTTCGACTGAGATGCCGCCCAGTGCATGGCAGTAATCCACCACTTCTTTGGTCTGCTGGATATTCGCTTCAAACGGCAGGTGGGATGCATCGATCATGATATTTGTCCAGCCCTTGTCCGCGCAGGATTTGCAGTAATCCACCTCACGGCAATGGTCAAGATGCAGACAGATCGGAATGGAAGAATTTTCCGCGATGGCGCGGAATGCTGCAGTCAGCACCTCCTGACCCAAAAATTTGGAGGGCGCAACTGAGGTTTGGATGATGAGCGGCGCGTGCATTTCTTCGTGCGCATCTACCACCGCTTCCATTTGGATGATATTGGTAATGTTGAACGCCCCAACCGCGTATTTTTCCTCCGCAGCTTGAATCAGCATCTCTTTAGCATTGACGATTGCCATCTCTCCTCCATTGAATCATTTAACCATTTCATGTATAATGTTCATGTTTTATGAACATTATGCAATGATTTTTTATAATTGTCAAGCGCTGGTTGAATTCAGGAAGAATAAATATGAGCGCATATAATAAAAAAAATGGAAACCAGAAAAAGAACTGAAATTATCCAGCGCATTTCTTCCTATTTTCTTTCCCAGGAAATTAATGCTAATGTGGATAGCGTGCGATTTCTAAGTGCCAAACTGGGTGCCAGTGTTGGATTGATTTCAGAAGCAATCTCCGAGATTGAATCAGCGGGAGGGGTGTCACTGGATAAACGTGGACAGCTCGGCACCATTATCAAAGAAATGTCAGTCGGAAAGCTGTGGCAGATCGCCCGTGGCGAGCCGCTGGTGATTGCGCATACCCTGCCCTCCAACCACCGCTACGAAGGGCTTGCAACCGCGCTCAAGACCGCCCTCCAGGCAGCAGACCTGGAATCCTACTTCATCTTCATCCGTGGTTCACGCACGCGCATCAACGCCCTGCGCGAATCGCGCTGCCATATTGCCATCACCTCGCATTTCGCCGCGCAGGGCTTGAGCAGCAAACACGAGCAGGTCGCGAAAGTCTTTCCACCTTGCAGTTTCACAAGCGCCCATCATCTCTACCTGCGTGACAGAGTTTCGCGTGATGATAAGGGTTTGGTGGTGGGGGTGGACCCAGACTCCTATGACCAGATCCACCTCTCCCGGATTGAGTTCGAAGGTTCTGAAGTGCGCTTTCAGGATCTCAATTTTATGAATATCTTCCGCTACCTATCCAGCGGCGCGGTCGATGCTGCCATCTGGACCGAAGACGACATGCGCCCGCATCTGGGTCAAACCATCCGCGAGCTCCCGCTCTCTGCCCGCACCCAGTCGATCGCGCGTGGAGGTGATACCCGGGCAGCGTTAGTCACCTGCAGCGACGATCCCCTGACCCATGCGGTGATCAATAAGACCATCGCGAGCGATGCGATCATCGCCATCCAGAACGAAGTGATCGCTGGCGAGCGTATCCCTGCTTATTAGAAAAGAGGAATATTGAAACTAATCGACCAAAACGCATTCTTTGCTGACCAATCCAATCTGAACATGGGGGAATATCTCGAATTTGACTACACCTTTGAGACTGTGGTCGATCCCCGCCTGGCTGCCGCGCAGCTATGCCGCGAGATGTCCACCATCCAGTGGCACCGCCTGGGCGTGGAGGAGGATTTCCGCCCGCGCTTTGGGGCAAAAGTCATCGCGCTCACATCTGAAAAGACCGGTCACTCTAGCAACCCATATCTGGAAAGGATGCTGGGAAATGAAAAGCACGACATATTTCGCTGCCAGGTGACGATCGCTTATCCTTTCCACAATTTTGGGGAGCGTATTCCCAACCTGCTCACCATCGCCGCTGGCGAAGGTGTTTTTCACGCGCCTGACATCATCACTATCCGCTGGACAGACATCCGCTTCCCGCGCAGCTTCCTGACCGCATTCCAGGGGCCGCAATTCGGTGTCAGTGGTCTGCGTGAATTACTGCATATCCACGACCGTCCGCTGATCTTTGGGGTGATCAAACCCAATATCGGCCTTGCGCCTGAGGATGCAGCACAGATCGCCTATGAAGCCTGGCACGGCGGGCTGGATGTGGCCATTGATGATGAGCAGATGAACGACGCCGATTGGTCACCGCTGGCACAGCGTGCCAAAGCGCTCACTGCCGCCAGGAAACGCGCGGAGGACGAAAGCGGTGAAAAGAAGATGTATCTGGCCAATATCACCGATGAGGTTGACCAGATCCTTCGCCTGCATGATACTGCCATTGAGAATGGAGCAAACGCGGTCATGTTGAACGTGATGACAGTCGGCATCAGCGCGGTACGCATGCTGCGTAAACACGCCGCTGTGCCGATCATGTCGCATTTTGACCTGTTCGGAACAATGACACAGGTGCCCTACCATGGCATCCGGGAGCGTGTGTTAAGCAAGCTGCAGCGGTTGGCAGGCGTGGACGCGCTCATCTACCCCGGCCTATCGCCGCGTATGAAGACGACCGAAGAGGATATACATGCCACAGTTGATGCAGGCCTGGCCGGCATGGACGTGATCAAGCAGATGCTGCCTGTCCCAGGCGGCAGCCAGTGGGCGGGATCACTGGAAACGCTTTACCGCGCATTTGGGCATGCAGATTTTGGCGTCATCCCCGGGCGGGCGGTGTTTGACCATCCCATGGGCCCGCGCGGCGGAGCAGCCAGCATGCGCCAGGGTTGGAATGCCGTCCAGCTTGGTATTCCCCTTGCGCAATATGCACTACAGAACGGCGAGCTGTTGGCAGCGATACAATATCAGCAGAAATAAGCGTTTAAAAAATTCTTATGCATATATCAGGCTCGAAACAATTTTTCAATCAAGTTCCGTTCTTCAGTGAGCTGGATACAGCGATCCTGGACGCATTGCTTACACAGAGAGTCACCAGGTACTATCAATCGGATGAGATCGTGGCATGGGAAAACGAGCAGGCAGAGGGCGTTTCAATCATCATCTCCGGCTGGCTGAAGGGCATCCAAACCACACAAACCGGTCGCGAACAGGTACTGCGCACTTTCGGACCGGGCGATACCTTTGGGTTGATCACTTCCCTTTCACACGCCCTCAACCACATCCGCATTGTCGCCCTCGAAGATTGTGAGATCCATCAGATCCCCGCCGACTCGCTCATCACCCTCATCGACGAAAATCCTGCCTTCTCCCGACATTTGATCCGCTATCTATCCAACAACCTCTCAGCGATGATTACCCTGGTCGAGGACCTCTCTTTAAAATCGGTGGAATCGCGCCTGGCTAAGTTCATCCTCAGGCAATCGGAAAACAATATTTATCTGAGAAAGAAGTGGGAAACGCAGGATCTGATCGCTGCTCAGATCGGCACCGTGCCGGATGTATTGAGCCGCATCCTGCGCACATTTGAACAAGAAGGCATCATCACCTTTGACCGCCAGCAGATCACGATCAACGACCGGGCAGCCTTGCAGCAAAAAGCCCGTGCTTGAATCACTCATTTCCGACTAAAGTCGAAGACATCCGGTGCATTTTGGAATATGCTTCCTCCAAAACATTCAACCTTATTGGAGGTATCATGCAAAACTTACTCATTCCCACTTTGGTGCGTTCGATCCATAACATCTTCACCAGCATCTGGATCGGCGGGATGGCAGCCATCCTTTTCTCCTTCACCTCGGCCATCAAGCATACGGTGGAGGATAAAACCCTGCAAAACAAGATCACGCAAGTCATGATTAAATACCACAGTCGCTGGGTTTACGCGGGCATCGTACTGCTGATGATCACCGGCATCCTGATGGCGCGTCTGTCCGGCAATGTCTCGCGTCCATTTGATTTCTCTAATCTCTATACGGCGGTATTATCCATCAAACACATCCTTGTCATCATCATATCCCTGATCGCGGTCCTACGCTCACAAATGATGAAACGCAAACCCAAAACGATGAAACCGGGGCAAAACAAGCTGGGCAATTACCTGCTGATTATCAACACCTTGCTCGGATTTGTGATCCTGATCTTGAGCAGCATCAATACCATCATGCCGTAAGCATCAATCACCACGCGTGACCCACACGCAAGCCAGTGCGGTGGCGATCGGGATCGAGATGAACAACCCGATCGTCCCTGCTAAAGCGCGAACGATCTCTTCCGCAATATAACTGACATTGATCGCCATGCCCAGATTAACATTGGTGATCGAGAACAGCAGCAGCATCGGTAGCGATTCACCGGCATATGCCAGCACCAGTGTGTTGACCGATGCTGAGACATGGTCGCGGCCGATTGTCATCGCGCGCGCAAATAATTCTTTGAAGCTCAGCGCCGGGTTGGCGGCATGCAGCTGAAAAACAGAAGAGGACTGCCCCACCACCAGGTCATCCAGCACGCCCAGCGAGCCGATGATGATGCCCGCCAGTAATATCCCGCGCATATCGATCGGGATTTGTGATTGCTGCATCAGGAACATCATATCCTCATTGCCGAAACCCGTCAGCCGCGCCAGGCGAACGAAGATAAATGAAAGCACACCCGTGATCGAAAGCGCCAGCGCAATGCTGATCACTGCGGCGTGCGTCATTGGTTTCCATCCGTACACCAGGTACAACGATAGACCCAGAAAGATAATAGAGCCAATGATACTGACCACAATCGGGTTCCCCCCGCTGGCAATTTGCGGAATGATGAACAGCACGATCACACCCAGCCCGATCAGCATACCCAGCAGACTGCGCAAACCGGTCCAGCTACCCACCAGGAATGCAACCACCACAAAGATGGCGAAGATCAGCAGGATAGCCCTGCCTCGCACAAAATCGATGAAATATGCGTCAGTGGATTGATTTACCAGACTGATACCGACCGAGACGAGAATCTCATCCCCAACTGCTAGCACATAATCCGCTGGCATGATCTGGGTTTTCCCGAAATCCATGAACACTCGCGTTTTCTCAAACTGCCCTTCCAGGATCTCTACTTCCACAACCTGATAGGTCTGAACCCCTCCCCGGTTTTCAACTTGCCCTTGTTCAGCGATGCTAATCACCCGTGCGCGTACTGTGTCAGAAGAATACCCGACATCAGTCGTATCTTGCTCAGACTGAAACAAGCCTCGTATCAAAGGGGCTGCCACCAGGCTTAAAATGACTACAGCGGCAATGATGATGACCGCCACTAATATATTTAGGATTTTTTCATTTTGCATAATTTACCTGACCATTATCGCTCATGCGTTTCTCATTGTATCTGAAAAGCAAAAACCGGTTGTATCGATTGACATTTTAAAAATTTATAGACAATGAACTAGTTTACCGCGTACTGATATACAATACTTAATGATGATAAATGGAGCAAACATGGAGAAATTGGTCGCAACAGCCCCAAAAACATTCGTTCGTCAGCAAGCAAAAATTCCATCATTGAATAGCGATCAGGTTCTCATCCAAACTAAAGCGATTGGTATCTGCGGATCGGATATCCATCTTTATCGCGGCAACCATCCCTATACCACCTATCCGATGGTATTCGGCCATGAGGCATCGGGCATTGTTGACAAAGTTGGCAATGGTGTTCAGGATCTAAAACCTAGAGATCATGTCGTGCTTGAGCCGCTCATCCCCTGCGGTACATGTTACCCTTGCTCAATTGGGCGGACAAATTGCTGCAGCAACATGAAAACAGTCGGTGTTACTACAGACGGTGCGCTGGCACAATATTTCCCGGTTCCCGTGTCGTGCATACACAAAATACCTGAAGAGCTTCCGTTCGAACTGGCTGCGCTGGCAGAGCCCTTCTCGATCGGCTTTCATGCTGTACAGCGCGGGAATGTAAACGCGGATGACACGGTGCTGGTAATCGGCGCTGGTATGATCGGATTAACGATCCTGGCAGCTGCAAAAGAACGTGGGGCTCGGGTGATGATCACAGATATGCTCGATTACCGCTTAGATTTAGCAAAAAAGATAGGCGCGGATGAAGTCCTGAACAGTAAAACATTCGACACGGCCGCCAGTGCGCGTGCATGGACAAATGGCGGCGGTCCATCCGTTGTCTTTGAAGCCGTAGGTATGCCCGTTACACTGCAAAGCGCAGTGGAGATTGTCTGTGCTGCCGGGCGGGTTGTGATCGTAGGCGTGACGAAGGAAAAGTTCTGCACCCGCGGGGTCGATGTAACAAAAAAAGAACTCTCCATTATTGGCTCACGTAATAATTTGGGTCAATTCAGCCAGGCACTGGGATACGTGATAAAACATCAAGAGACCGCGCGCATCCTTATCAGTGACATATTTTCCTTCAGTGAAAGTGAACAGGCCTTTGCGCACGCCAGCGACCATCCGCAAAGCACCTGCAAAGTAATGATCACATTCTAAGTGAAAATACTTAGACAAGATCAACTAATCAACCAGAAAGCAATGATCAGCCTGCAAATTTAAAGAAAAAAAGTACAATATATCGTCAATTGATCAGATTATCTAACAGGAGAGAAAATATGCACGCAATGACAAAAGAGAACCTGGAAGCTGCTTTTGCTGGCGAGAGCCAGGCACACATGAAATACCTGATCTTCGCAGATCAAGCGGAGAAAGATGGTTTCCCAAACATAGCGCGCTTATTTCGCGCTAACGCTTACGCGGAACAGGTACACGCCACCAGCCATTTCAAAGTGTTAAAAAAACTATCCACTACTGCTGATAATCTCGACGTGGGTGTGGAGGGAGAGACTTTCGAGATCGATGAAATGTATCCGGCGTATATGGCTGTGGCAGAGCTTCAGGAAGAACGCGGTGCCGTGAGATCAACCAGGTGGGCGCGCGAAGCGGAAAAGGTGCACGCGCAGATGTATCAGGCTGCAAGACCATTCGCGCAAGCCGGGAAAGATGCCGAGGTGGGGAAGATGTATGTCTGCTCCGTTTGTGGCTGGACTGGCGAGGGCGATGAGCCCGATAATTGCCCGTTGTGTAATGCCAAGAAAGAATTATTCGCATTATTCACATAAATCATTTTCAGGATTATAAAAAGATGCTTGTCAGCGCAAGCATCTTTTATGTTTTACGCCATTCCAAGTCATTACATCACGTAGAAATCCCATTCTCGTGTTGTTCATATGTAGCTGCGATGATCCCAAATGTGACCCAGAAATAAGGCAGAGCAAAAGTATCCAGCGACATCTGTTCGATCATGAATGCCGCCAGCGCGAATAAGCCCATCCAGCCGATGAAATTCGAAAAGGTTTTTCCGCTGCGTTTAAGCCGAATGCTCATGCCAAACACCCCCAGCAAATAAGACAAAAACGCGGCAAATCCAAAGATTCCCGTCTCCGCCGGCAATCGGAACCACAGCGCTTTAACATTCAGCAGCACATTCTCACGGAAAAGAAGCTTGCGGATCTCGAATAAGCGCCATGCATAGTCTGGTAATACACCCGGGAAATAGAAACCAGCATTACCCAGACCGACCCCAAATAACGGAAACTGGCTGAACATATTCCAGCCGCCTCCCCAATAAGTTACGCGTGCACCAAATGACAGCATTTCCGCATAACGCATGAAAGTAAAGTTGCGGAAATCAAATAGCTCCGCGCTGCGATGATCTAGTTTACTGATCACGAATGCGGCTGCCAGGAACATGCTGATATAGATCACTCCAATCCCAAAATATAAACCCGCTCGCAACCATTTCCTGGCTGCATCTTGTTGATCGCGTTTTTGGCGTGATGTGATAAATTTTTCCACACGCCTCACCACCCAACCGCTGGCATACACAATGATGACGCCGATCATCAGCAAGAAAGAGAGGTAACCAAGTCGGGAAAGTGTAAAAAACAGTACGACTGTACCAAGCACGAGACAGATATCTTCTATTTGGAACTTCCATAATTTCATCTTAAACATTGTAGTGCGCGTAACCGCACTCGCCAGCCAGTAAGGCAGGAACAACAAATTGAGCATATCCGAGAGCCATGAAGGTTCAAAAGCGAACGCCACTACCCGGTCGCGGAATAAGGTGCCTGTCGAGAATAGATGATGAAAAGCACGATACCAATCCGGCCAGGTGCCAAAGGCTCTCCACAGGATCATTTCAACAAACGCCTTTACCAGCACAACCATGCCCGCGTACGTGACCAGCCGCAGCATGCGCCTCACTTTCTTTTCTGTATCAGCTTGCTTCAGCCACAACATGGTTACCAGGTAATAACTGACGCCCATCAGCAGCGTGATCAACGCCTGCGCGTTCTCTTTGAGTGGATCGAAACCTTTAAAATCAGGGATCTCTTTCCAATATCCAAGAACGATTGAAATGACGGCGATCACCACGAACAAAATGATCGAGAGCGTATGGCGCGGGATGGTTAAACCGCGCCACAACTGCGGCAGCAGCCATAGGACGACCAGCGCAAACACGATCAATCCGGAGGGGACAGCAACAGACTGCCCGCCCGCAATGCGTGCCACCAGCGGCAGACTGGTGATAGGTAACAGCAGGATGAACAGGTTCCACAGGATCCTCATCGCGCTCTTATAAAACCGCGCCATGCCGCTTGTCTCGCCTTCCGTCACCGCTTTATTCCCTTCTCCCGATGAACCACAATGCAACCAAACCCGCCATCAGCCCCAGCAGCATTCCCAGAAAAGCCATCACTCCTCTTGCCTGGTAAGTGGGAGAAAGCGGAACAACGGCGTAGCTGTTGATGGTGAAATTTGAGGCTGGATTTAAACCCTGGCTGAGAGCAAGCGCATCTTCCAGATCAGCCGTTAAAATATCCAACTCCATTTTCAGTGTGTCCACATCAGTCGTCTCACACAGCGCTGGCACCGTTACAATCTCCACCTGCTGGCATGACTCCAGCGCAGCGATCGCTGCCCGGATCGTGCTCGCTTCCAGCGCATTCGCGTGCGCGTCCGATAAATGCTTAAAACTGATATCCACCCAGATATTGGCGAGCGTGCTGGCTTCCTGCTGGTCCACACCGATCACACGCAGCGCCCATAGGTCGTCGATGCGATCCGCGGAAAAACGGGTGGAAAAATCCTCGAACGGGATGCGCACACCCTCCGTTTTGGCGCGTTCCTGCACATCCAGCAGCACCGCATCCGATAGCATCACCAATCCTGCTTCGTTTATAATGCGATCCTCCTCATAATCTTCCAGGTCCGGCAGCAGGGTATAGTCGATGCTGGTCGTAATCTTCGCCTCTGCCTCATAGCGTGGAGGTGAGAGGTATGAAACACCCACTCCAGCCGCGCCGCTTATAGCAACCGCCAGGAAGATCACCCACCAGTGATGGATCAATTTCTCAAAATATGCTTTTGGTGAAAAAGTTTTGGATGGCATATGCCACTCCTTTAATTCATTAGTTCGCATATTATAAGTAAAAATCAAATAGAATATATAAGAGAAAGTGAGTTCTTATGCCTAAATCACCCAACTTTTCACAGGAAAAATACTTAGCCGCATATCACTTCGCTGCAGAAGCGCATCGTGGGCAGAAATATCCAGGTACTGGTTTGCCCTACCTGATGCACATCACATTTGTCAGCATGGAAGTGATCGCCGCCTTGGAAGTAAAGACCTTCAAAGACCCCAATCTGATGGTGCAGTGCGCCATCCTGCATGATGTGGTCGAGGACACTAAGGTATCCAAACGAAGGCTGGAAGAAGTATTCGGCAAAGAAATTGCCCAGGGTGTTGATCACCTGACCAAGAAAAAGCGGATCAAAGACAAGGAAAAACGTTTCACCGATAATATGACGCGCCTGAAAGATGCGCCGCGCGAAATCCAGGCTGTCAAACTGGCTGATCGCATCAGCAATCTGCAGACTCTGCCTTTTGGCTGGGATAGCAAGAAAATCGACACTTATCTTGAGAAATCAAAGGTCATCCAGAAAGAACTTGGGCATGCCAGCCCATACTTGAATAAACGATTGAAAGAGAAAATTGCGAATTATCCTGAGCTTGTAAACCGCCGCGGGTAAAAACAAGTTTCACAATAACAATAAACAAAACTTATTCCCCGGAAGAATATCTGCTTCCAGGTATGACCGATTAACTGCCAAAGAAATAGGAATTTTGCGGAATGGGTTTACGCAGCATGAGGGTATAGGGGACTAGGTCAAAATCGACCGGGATGGTATCCATCACTTCAAAGCCAAAATGCTGGTACAGGGATACATTGCTTGGAGATTGGGTCTCCAGATAGCATTTCTTACGGTGCCGGTCAGCATGCGCCAGCACTGGCCGCAAAAGCTTTGAACTGAATCCCTGACCCTGATATTGCGGATCTACCCCCAGAATTTCAAGGTAGTAATGCGGTTGGCGGATGATGCGCGCGTGGGCTTGTTCGATTTTGACATAGAAAGGCAATAGCGATTGAATGTCACGCAAACGATAGCTGCGCAGCATATACCAGGCGATGCTGGCATCCAGCGCAAAATTGGAGCGGGCAAAACCCTGCAGGAACCACACAGCTACACCTTCATAACGTGCAGAAGTCCGTGTTATGATCCCGTTGACACGCGCTCGCTGTAAAATATACTTGAAATTCTCCCGTACCGCGTGGTTGGTACTTCGCGCAACGCTCGCCATAAAGCGCATCATCGGGTTATCCGCAAAAGCGCGATAGAGCATCTCCGCGGCAGGCGTCAGATCGGTCCAGGGAACTTGCTCGACCGGAATCTCAGCCGCGATCAATTCCGATAGGTTCTTTTTTCTCTTGGATACCATGAATGTGCACGTTCTTATCTGAATAATCCAATTATAGATCAGTAAGCGAATCTGAAGCGATTAGTGCATATGATATCCTTAAGCAATAAACCACTTATTTATGAACTTAGAACCAATTAAAAGAATTGCTGAAAAAGTCTATAGTCAAGCAGCAACTGAACACATCTGCCGGGAACTACCTGGCATCATCGCTCGTTATCAATACCCAACTCAGCAAGCTGCGTACTCTGAACGTGATGCCATTCTGATCACGTACGGCGACATGGTTACCAGTCCAAACGAAAAACCGCTTCGCACACTGCATCATTTTCTCAAGCGTTATGCGCACTCAGCTGTCAATACCATCCATATCCTGCCTTTCTTTCCCTATTCATCTGATGAAGGCTTCTCAGTTATCGATTACAAAACTGTCAACCCCGATCTGGGAGATTGGGGGGATGTCCAGGCGCTCAGCCAGGATTTTTCCCTGATGTTTGATTTGGTGGCTAATCACACTTCGGTAGAATGCGCCTGGTTCCAAGGATTCCTTGATGGCAAGGAGCAGTATCGTGATTATTACATCAGCATTCCACCAAATAGCGATACCCGCTCCGTTTTTCGTCCACGCACATCTCCACTTTTGACGCCATTCAAAACAGCGCAGGGTACCCGGTATATTTGGACAACCTTTTCCGCAGACCAGGTTGACCTGAATTACAAGGATCCGCAAGTGTTGCTGGAAATGATCGATATCATGCTCTTCTACGCCAGCCAGTCAGCCAGATACATCCGCCTGGATGCAATTGCTTACATTTGGAAGGAACTTGGAACAGCCTGCATCCACCTGCCACAGGCACATCACATTATCCAAATTATGCGGCTGGTGCTGGATATCGTTTCTCCGGGGCTCAAACTGATCACCGAGACGAATGTGCCCCACAAAGGCAACGTCAGTTATTTTGGCAGCGGAGATAACGAAGCGCAGCTTGTCTATAATTTCTCGCTCCCCCCTCTCACACTGCATGCTTTTCATAGCGGAAATTCCGAAGTCTTCACACAATGGGCTGCGGGGTTAGAAACACCAACTGATACGACCGCTTTCTTTAATTTTCTGGCCTCACACGATGGGATCGGCATTACCCCCGCCCACGGTATATTACCGCATGAAATGATCGCTGAAATAGCTGGTAGGGTTGAAGCAGCTGGTGGATATGTTTCATACAAAACCAACCCGGATGGCAGCGAAAGCGCTTATGAATTTAATATCAATTATTTCGACGCGCTCATCAATCCAGATTCAACCGAATCGTGCGATTTACAGGTGCGCCGATTTACAACCGCGCATGCTATCATGACAGCACTGAAAGGAATTCCTGGAATCTATTTTCATAGCTTATTCGGATCTACCAGCTGGTTCGAAGGCGCAAAACAAAGCGGGACACCGCGCACAATAAATCGAGAACGATTGCAATTAAATTTCCTGGAACAAGAGCTGGCCGATATGGACACGGTGCGAAGCCGCATATTCAACGCACTTAAGCACTTATTAGAAGTGCGCAGCCAGCACCGTGCTTTTCACCCTGTTGCGCCGCAGACGGTTCCGATGCTGAATCCGTCCATCATCACGATCATCCGGCGCGATCCTGATCATGACGAAATTATCATATGCCTGCACAATATCGTCCCGCAACACATCCAAATTACCCTGCACACAGCACCTGATTTGCCTGAATCCGCAATAGAGTCAGCCCGCGCGATCTATCACAACAGCGAAAATAGCCATGACCTTAGCAACGGAGTAATAACTCTTTTCCCATTCGAAACCGTATGGCTCGCCCTCAACTTAAATTGATCTCCGCCTCGTAGTCACACTCCCATTTGTTATAATCATGATGAATGTCTGCTCCTAAAATCGCTATCATGCACTATTCTTCCGCGCCAGTTGTTGGCGGGGTGGAATCTGTGATACAGGAGCACAGCCGTTTATTCACGCAAGCCGGTTACTCCGTCACCATTTTTTCTGGTAAAGGGGAAAAGGTCGAAAAAAACGTTGATTTTCAACTTTTTCCGCTATTCAGTTCCAGTTCTCCACAGATTTTAAAGATCAAAGAAAAGCTGGATACTGGAATTATCCCGGATGATTTTGAGGAAACTAAGGAAGAGATTCTCGATTACCTCAAACAGAATCTAACCCACTACAGCACCATTTTCGCCCACAATATCTGTTCATTACACAAAAACCTACCACTAACAACTGCGCTATATGCATTCATCCAGCAAAACAGCCTAACAAACCTGATCAGTTGGGATCATGATCTGGCCTGGGCTAATAGTCAGTATCTCCATCAGCTAAAGGACGCTTATCCATGGGACCTTCTGAAAAAGACCTGGCATTCCACCCGCCACAAGCATGTAACGGTTTCAGATATGCGAAAAAAGGAATTAGAGCAACTACTGGGGAATGGCGCGCCGTCCATTCTTGCGATTCCCTCCGGTATTGATTGGAAATCCATTCTTAATCTTGACGATCAGGTGTTGGACATTATCGAGAAATATCACCTGATGAATGCTTATCCGGTGTTCTTTCTACCCGCCCGCATCACGCGCCGAAAAAACCTTGAGCTGGCAATCTCAATCATAGGTGCGCTGCGTAACGTTTATCCTTCCGCAGCGTTGGTCATCTCTGGTCCGCTCGGTCCGCATAACCCCAAGAATCATATATATTTCGACGAACTGAAACGCCTATCCAGTAAATATCACCTGGATCGGATACAAAAAGATAGCGCAGCAAAAGTGATATTCCTGGCAGATTATTCACAGGAATACCTGCCCATGCGCACGATCTACGGTCTGTTCCGATTTTCCGATGCGTTACTCTTCCCAAGCTTTCAAGAAGGTTTTGGCATCCCCATTCTGGAAGCAGGAATGGTCAATATACCCATTTTCTGTAGCGATATCCCGCCCTTCCATGAAACAGCGGATGATATGGCACATTATTTCGATCCTCACGGTGATCCGGCGCAAATCGCTGAGAAAATTCATCAGGTCATTAGCAATAACAAAACCACTAACCATAGGAATAAAGTCAAGCAACAATATACCTGGAAAAATATTTTTTACCAACAGATAGAACCTCTGGTTCTATCCAATCAGAAGAAAGAATGAAATAAATGGCAAGAAAACGAAGACCGAGGTTTCTAATCCCGCTACTATATCAACAAAAGAACCAAAATATCATCCGTATCGCGGAATTATTTTCTAAGATCGATGCGGTACAGGTGCTTGGAATCGTCACGCTTCCAGAAAGTAAAGAGCTAAGTGAAGGTGTGAATGATGTGCGCGCCTTACGGTCATACCTTGCGAAAAACATTGATGAGAGTGATTCTAAGATCCATACTGAAGTACAAGTTACCCACAATACATGGAATCTGATCAAAGAAACAGTGCAGAAAACCTATCCAAAAGTGCACACGCTCATCCTCGAATGGCCACATCAGATCGCAGAAATGGAGATTGACCTGAAGGAAGTGCTAAACAATCAATTCTGCAATATCGCGATAACCAGAGGGCAATTCGCAGATCCATACGAAAACATCCTCATCCCAATTCGCGGTGGTCCACGGTCAATCGAAGCGCTGCGCATGTCTTTAAAATTAAGCGAATTTTTCAACGCCCAGATTACCATCGAACGTATCTTCAAAAGTGAAGCCCAGCGCAAAGAAATTGATGCAGATTTCCTGGCTATCCAGCGTGTGCTGGATGAGATTCCGGGTATCAAACAAAAAAATACCATTTCTGATAATATCAGCCAGGCCATTTTGGAATCAACTTGCCAGAGTGATATTGTTCTGCTGGGGGCCGGAACACCCGAAAACGATAAACCCTCTTTCTTCGGTACGATCACAAGCAAAGTCCTTGATGGATGCGATGCGGATGTGATTGCAATTAAGACCAGAGTCAGGGCTGATCCACATACTCCATTATTTACTTCCCAGGCCATTTCCGTACTGGTCGATAAATGGTTCGCGGAAAACACTTTTGATGCAGAAGAGTTCAAAAATATTAAAAAACTGGTGGATAAAAAAGAATCACAGGGATTAACCATTTCACTGGCACTCCCTGCTTTGAATGAAGAAAAAACGGTGGGAAATGTCATTCAGATTGCCAAAACAGAATTCATGCAGAAATACCCCCTGATTGACGAGATCATCCTGGTAGATTCCGGCTCAACCGACCACACCCGCGAAATCGCCCGCGACCTCGGCATCCCCGTCTATCTCAACCAGGAAGTGCTCAGCAACTATGGCTTCCGTAATGGCAAGGGCGAAGTACTCTGGAAAAGCTTATACCTCACCAATGGCGATATAGTTTTCTGGGTGGACACAGATATCCATAATTTCAACCCAAAATTTATCTATGGAGTGTTGGGGCCGATGATCATGGAGGATCGGATCAAATTCGTTAAAGGATTCTATAAAAGGCCGATCATGGGGAAGGACGGTATCGTGCATCCTGGAGGAGGCGGAAGGGTGACAGAGTTAACTGCCCGTCCGATGCTCAATCTCTTCTACCCCCAATTATCAGGCATCATCCAGCCACTTTCGGGTGAATATGGCGGAAAACGAGAAGCGCTTGAAAAACTGACCTTTACCTCTGGTTATGGAGTAGAGACCAGCTTACTCATCGACATGCTTAACTTGTTCAAATTACGCTCGATCGGGCAAACCAATCTGGATGTGCGCGTACACCGTAACCAACCGCTGCAAAACCTAAGCAAGATGTCCTTCGCTATCATCCAAACAGTCCTATCAAAATTGGAAAAACGGTATGGCGTCAAATTCATCCAGGATATCAATAAAACAATGAACATTATCCATTATGATGAAGCGCAGTTTTACCTGGATGTGCAGGAAATCATCGAACAGGAAAGACCGCCAATGGTCGAGGTTAAAGAATACCAGCAGAAATTTGCGGAGCGCCTATAATGCCAAAATATATTTTAGTGCGCCATGGGCAAACCCAGTGGAACAAAGAAGGTAAATATACCGGTCAATCCGATATCCCGCTCAATGAAACAGGCAGAGAGCAGGCCAAAGCCGCATCCGCCTCCATCCTCAACCTCGAACCGGACATCATCTATTCCTCGGACCTTCAACGCGCTGAGGATACCGCCCGCTTGATCCGAGCTGATAAAAAATCCATCCCGCTGATCACCGATCGACGCCTGCGTGAGATTCACCAGGGAGAGTGGGAGGGGCTGCATGAAGAGGAAATAAAAAGAAGATTTGAAACACAATTTGAAACACGTAAAAATGATCCGTTGCAAACCGCCTCTCCCGGGGGAGAGACGATTGGGGATGTGTACTGCCGGGTCGTGGATTTTTTACAGGAAATGCAAGAAAAACATGCGCATCAATTAATCTTGATCGTCGCGCACGGGGTTGTTCTCGCGATCTTTGATCTGATCAGTTGCGCTGAGCCAATAGATAAAGTCTTTGACCATATTCCAGCAAATGCTGAACCAAAAATCGTAACAATTGAAAGAGTAGAATGATGAATCCTCTCAATATCGGTTTTATAAGCACACGTTTTGCAGGCACTGATGGGGTTTCACTCGAAACTGAGAAATGGGCATATGTGCTTTCTGAAAATCTTGGCCACGATTGCTATTATTTCAGCGGCGAAAGTGACCGTCCTGAAAGCAGATCAATGGTCAAGCCAGAAGCATATTATCGCCATCCGGAAATTAAAGAAAAACATGATACCTTCTTCACAAAAAAGTTTCGCTCGCCTGAAGAGACACTTTGGATATTTGAGAAAAAAGAAACACTTAAACAACAACTCCTGTGCTTCTTGGGAAAATTTGATATCGGTCTATGGATTATTGAAAACGCCCTGGCTATCCCTTTGAATATTCCTCTGGGATGGGCGATTACTGAAATAATTGCCGAAACTGGTATCCCCACCATCGCTCATCACCATGATTTTTCCTGGGAACGGAAACGCTTTCTGGTTAACTGCATTGAAGATTACATCAGCATGGCATTTCCGCCGCATCTTGACTTGATTCAACATGTTGTCATCAACAGTCATGCGCATCACCAGCTGGCACGCCGACGAGGAACCAGTTCGATTTTGGTACCAAATGTGATGGATTTTAAAACTCAACCACCTGGACCAGATGAATACAATGCGGATTTGCGAGAAGCACTTGGATTGACCGAGGATGAACTCTTCATCCTGCAGCCCACCCGGATTATTGAACGCAAAGGAATCGAACACGCCATTGAATTGGTGCAACGCATTGGGAATAAAGCGCGCCTGGTGATCTCACATGCCTCAGGTGATGAAGGGCACAGTTTTGCAAAGCGCATCCAGGATTATTCCAACCTGCTAAATGTCAAGATGATCTGTGCAGAAGAATTCTTTAGACCTGAACGGTATATTGATCAAAATGGCAGGAAATATTACAGCATCTGGGATGCCTATATCCATGCGGACCTGGTGACCTATCCTTCCGAGTTTGAAGGATTCGGCAATGCCTTTTTAGAGGCGATATATTTTAAAAAACCAATTGTTGTTAATAATTATTCAATCTACGCCACAGATATCCGCCCTAAAGGTTTCCACGTGATCGAATTTGATGATTATGTCACCAATGATACTGTCGAGCGGACTATCAACATCCTGAATGATCCAACACGTGCGCAGCGATGGGCTGAAAAGAATTACCAGCTGGCAAGGAAATACTATTCCTATGAAGTATTGGAGACCAAACTGCGTCTTCTGATAGCGAACGCGTTCGGCACAAATAATCTTAACCATTAAGAGAAAAGTGTAATATAAATCAATCATTCTATAAGTAAGGAGATCCTATGGCAAAAAAAATCATCATTGATACTGACCCCGGTGTAGACGATACCATCGCCATCACTACCGCCCTGCGTTCACCCGAGTTGGAAGTCATTGGACTCACCAGCGTGTTTGGCAACGCAACCGGGCCGGTCACCGCGCTGAACGCATTGAGGCTGGTGGAGTTGGAAGGCAATGACCATATACCGGTTGCCCGCGGCAGCGATGTTCCACTGGTAGCTCCCTTAGAAAAACTCGGTACATGGGTACACGGTGAAGATGGAATGGGCAACACCAATCCGCCCGCGCCGAAAGGTAAATTAGTGGATGAATCTGCTGCTGAATTTATCGTCAAAATGGCACATCAATACCCGGGTGAAATCACGCTCGTGCCTGTCGGCCCCCTCACCAATATTGCGCTCGCTTTGCGCATTGAACCGGAGATTGCAACAATGATCCATGAAGTGGTGATCATGGGCGGCGCCGTGACCGTACCGGGTAACATGACCGCCGTATCTGAAGCCAACATTTACCACGATCCACATGCCGCTGATATCGTTATGGCTGCCGGTTGGCCGCTGACGATCGTCGGACTGGATGTCACTGAGAAAACTGTGATGACCCCCGCCTACCATCAGTCCCTCTTTGCGGCTGGGAATCCTGCTGTCAAACTGATCGAACGCATCCTTCCCTGCTATCAAAGTTATTTTGATAAATTCGTTGGGCTAAATGGATCTACTTATACCCATGACCCGTCTGCGATTTCTTATGTGATCAATCCCGGCCTGTTTAAAACTAAGGAAGCGCCTGTGTTTGTTGCCACTGAAGGCCGTTGTTTTGGCCAAACCGCGGCGGATTGGCGCGGGCAGTGGGAGGAACGTCAGCCTGTCAGGATTTGTGTCGATGTGGATTCAGATGGCGTGCTGGCACTGATCAAGGAACGCCTGACTAAATAAGAAAATCAATCAATTGGCTTATTAGCCTTTCGCTCAGAAATATCATATATACTCTTTTTAAAGAAAATAATATTTTTCCTTGGAAGGAGGATATATGGCGTTAGATTTCACCATCATGCTCCCCAACCGCCCCGGCGTCCTGGCGAATCTTTGTAACAAGCTTGGAAAAGCAGGCATCAATATCGAAGGCATCAGCGGCACGCAATATCAAGATAAAGTCGTACTGCATTTGATGTTTGAAGAAAAATCTTCAGAAGCACAGGCATTACTTTACAAAAACAATTTCACTATCACATCGACAAGAGAGGTGTTGACCGCTACAGTTAAGAACCAGCCAGGCGAGTTGGGAAAAATTTCTCAACAACTGGCAAATGCCGAGATCAATATTGACTTCATCTACCTGGGAAAAAATAATCAGGTAGTCATCGGAGTCGATGACATCGAAAAAGCGCGCGATGCGCTTGAAGCGTAACATTTTTCCTGAATCTAAGAATAGGTATAAAAAATAAAGATAAATAAAGAGCAGCTATTTGCTGCTCTTCCAAATCTATTTATTTGTCTTCTGTTGCTTTGATCTCTTCAATTTTTTTTAGTTTGGCTTGAATTAGCGTATTGTTAGATGCGATCTCATCACATAACGCAGTCAGTTCCGCCACTTTCAGTGTTCCCTGCTCATATAAATTCCAGGCAGCCTGGCTGAGCTGTGGCATGATTTTCTTATTGGCTTGTTCAAGCTTGGAAATTTCATGCTTAACTTCCATGATTTTGACCGAGTCGGCCGCTTTCTCGCTCGCTTTGCGTACGCCCACGATAATGTTATCCATCACGTCACTAGCGGTTTCTCCTGCTTTTTCCGCAGCTTTTTTTGTGCCCTCTGCAACATCCTCAAACACTTCCCCCGCTTTCACGCCAGCTTTTTTTGCGCCTTCCGCAAAGGTTTCCAACAAATCCCCCGCTTTTTCCGCTGCTTTACCGGCTGCTTCTGAAGCTTTATCTACCGCTTCATTCGCTTTTTGCTTGAAATCTTTACCCTCTGGTGTTGCTTCAGCCTGTTCTGTTTTCTTGGTTTCGTCTTCAGCCATCTTTCTTCCTCTTTCATTGGTAAGAATATATTGAGATTATCACTATAATATACGAAATCCAACAGAATCGGTTGCTTTAATCAAGCAGCTCGCCGGAATCCAGCATGTTCATGATGCGCTCCAGATAGGTCTTATCACGCCCCTCCAATTCCGGTTCAGTCCGCGATGCTTCCTCAAAGAAATGGCGGCGTCCACGGCCTTTCTTCTGGCCTTCCGCAGTATGCATATCCAGTGCGTATTCCGGGATGGTAGGCAACGTATTGCCATCTCCAACTGCTGCGATGATCCAATTGACCATCTCATCGCTCGAGCGGTCTTTCTTGCAGGCACACAGGTACCGGATCACATGCACAGCGTATAGCTTGCGCTCGCCAATACTGCGATCTGATTCTTTAACGAATTGGTGGATGGCATTCACAATTACCGGTGCCAATACATCGCCAAAACCGATGTCTTCTACTGACATCACCTTCAGCCGATGCCACATATAATCCTCCATCGCTGGGCTGGTAAGGATCATCTCAAAAGCTAGCAGTGCGGCATTTTCAGTATGCCCTCGGCGTACTTCCTTCTGTAATGCGGAAATGACATGATCCGCTTTGAATCCATGAATGGTTTTTACGTCGACCCAGGGGTCGCGGTCTAAGTGTGACATATTTTCTCCTAAGATTGTATTTTTTTACTAATAACGTATGACAGCTTCGTTCTTATATGTAGGTCACTCATCAATTAAATGATGGACTGCGCTATATCATCGGCAGCGGGCAATAAGAAATAATCAATACCTCTTCACTGATTGTACGATTCTGTTCCGAATAGTCCAATTCTATTTTTGTCCGACCACCAGGTATGCATCAGCGCTTTCTTCTATCAAGATATTTCTATAACCTGCATCTTCCATAAGTGAGAACATCTCATTATATTGCGGTATGAGATGGTCCTGGAAGTCCGCAATATTGCGATGAATGTCATTGATAAAATCGCGGCTGGCGGAATGGCAAATAAAAATTTTTCCACCGGGTTGCAGCAGGTTATAGATCCTACGCAAAGCGCATGGTTTGTCATGAAAATGGGGAAATGTTGAATAACACACAGCTGCTCCGAAAACACCGGCACAAAAACCCGCAGTTTCGACCTCTGCACATACCTGGACAATCGAATGATCTTTTCGTTTTGTTCGGGCAATCTCGAGCATATTAAACGCAAAATCCATGCAGACTATCCGGCCGTTTTTACCAACCTTAGCTTGGATATATGGTACAAAAACACCTGTTCCACTGCCAACATCCAACACGACAGCACCTTGATTAATATCTAACCGCTTAATCAGTGTTTGCAATTGATGGGGACCATTGCTGCGCGGGGTTCGATCCCAGGATTCAGCTTTCTGATTGAAATATTCGCGGCTGTATTGTTTATCCATAACAATCCTTGGAGTTTCTATGTATATTGGTCAAACGCTAAATGGCACATTTCTGATGGTTTCCGATCAATCAATGTCGTTTATTGTTATTAAGTACTTTGCCTTTAGCACCCTTTCTTCAGTCTGCGTTTCCTTCCCAAGGAAAAGATCAACCGGCACACCGGTTGTGGCCGCATCCCCTACCCATACCACTTTTATGTCACGTGTATCGACCAGTGTCTCGATCATCTTCAAATCATCACAATTCAATTCTAGCGCAGTGACTAACACAACCAGACCGGTATCCATCAGGATATGTACCACCTCTGATAAACGGCGAATATGTTCTCGGCGGTGTTCCAAACTGCCATTTTGCCCAATATCCTGGTTGATGCCATAAACCACACTACCCATACCCAGGTAATATACAAACTTTCCCTGCGAGAATAACTCCTTTTCCAGAGCACGAGCAAGCGTTTTTCGGCCTGTATCGCGTTTTCCGGTAATGATCACCAGTTTTGGCTCTTGCTGGTAGCGGTTTGCTCGCTCTTGCGGGGTGATATCAGAGGAGATCCATTTTTGTTCGCGAAGCAGTTTCTCCGCCCGCACCGTTTGTTGATTGTCCGGCAGTGATTCCAGGATGATGCCCCCTCCACAGATCTCGTTTTCATCCACGATCACAAAACGGCTGGTGTCTGACAATGAATCCGTCAGGTCAAAAGCAACTGCTTTCTGTGTCTCAAGTACGCATTCAGCCACATCATGCAAGGCGATATGGTCTTTAATCGCATCCGAGGATATCTCTGCTGCATTGATCACTTTAATAATCTTTTCTATTTGTACTTTTACACGCGATGTGCCTAACTTAAACAAGTAATGCTTGCCCTTCACCATCGGTTGCTTGCCCAGCCAGAAAAGGGAAACGTGCATGCGTGTGGATATATGCGGCGCACTTTCACCAGCCAGGGCTGCTATCTCTCCCCGTTCAATAAATACCTGTTCTTTTAATGTCAGCCCAATCGCTTCACCCTGTTTCGCGATAGTTTTTTCCGGTTCGTTGTATGCTTCAATGGTATTCACCTGGCTGTGCTTCATTGAAGGATAAAATACAATTTCATCCTGTGCCTTTATCTTACCGCTGGTGATCGAACCCGCCAAAATGCGCTGTCCACCATTAGACCCATTAAATTTATAAATATCCTGCACCGGCATACGAAATGATTGGTCGCTCAGCGGTGTTGATTTTGTCAGGTGATCCAATGCCTTCAATAATGAATCGCCTTTATACCATGCCATGTTTGCGCTGCTCGATTCAATCAAATCACCCGCGCTGCCCGATACCGGAATATAAGCCAGCGGATTTAGTCCGATTTCACGCAGAAAATTTCCATATTTGCGGCGAATGCGGCGGAAGTCTTTACGATCATAATCAACCAGATCCATTTTATTCACCACCACGATCAGCTGCCGTATGCCCAGCATCCATGCAAGGTAGCCGTGCCGGCGGGAATTCTCCATCACACCTTCTTTGGCATCGATCACCAGCACAGCCGCTTCTGCGCGCGCAGCCCCTGTGACCATATTGCGAATGAATTCGATGTGGCCGGGTGCGTCCATGATGACGTAATCCCGTTTTTTTGAAGAGAAAAATACACGCGCCGCGTCAATCGTAATGCTTTGAGCGCGTTCTTCCTTTAAAGCATCGATCAGATATGCATATTCAAATGGTTCACCGTTGCGGCGGCACAACGCCTGCACTCGCTCCAGCTTGCCTTCCGGCAGAGAGTTTGTCTCAGCCAGCAACCTCCCGACCACCGTGCTCTTGCCATGGTCAACATGACCAATGAAAGCAACATGCAGGCGTTCTCGCTCTTCAATGGCTGTGTTGCTCATTTACATATACCCTTCCCGCCGCAATGTTTCCAGGCCGCCTTCATCATCCTTGTCCTGAGCACGCCCTGACCGTTCGGCAACACGTGAAAATTTACCAGTTTTCAGTTCCGCGATGATCTCTTCGACATTACTTGCTGTCGATTCAACCGCAAACGTACACGGATAGCAGCCCAGAGAGCGGTAACGTTTGCCATCGCCCTGGTTATAATACAGCGACACGGTTGATATCCGTTCACGCCCAATATATTCCCAGATGTTCAACTCGGTCCAATCCAACAGCGGATGGATACGCACGTTTGTCCCGGGTGAGAACTCTGTCTTGAATTGGTTCCAAAATTCAGGTGGCTGCCCGCCAATATTCCATTCATTCCTGGTATCTCTCGGTGAAAAATAGCGTTCTTTTGATCGGGAACCTTCCTCATCTGCGCGTGCGCCCACGATCACACCCTCGAAAGGCTGTGGATCAGGATCCTTTTCATATCGGTCGATTTCATGGTTAAAACGCAAACGTGGTCCGCTCCCATCAATTGTCCGTTTTAAGGCTTCGGTCTTGAGTAAACTGCAGCAGGTTAATCGGTCAATCTTTCCATCCGGGAAGGTGTGTTTACTTCGCAACGCTTCTTCATTCGCTCCTATAACCATTGGCAGATGCCATTCACGCGTTAATTGATCACGATAGGCGATCATCTCTGGTATTTTGAAATGTGTATCAATATGTACCAATGGAAAGGGGACATGCCCGAAAAACGCTTTTTTCGTCAACCATAACAACACCGTACTATCCTTACCCATCGACCATAACATGCACAGGCTGCGAAAATTGGCATACGCCTCGCGCAGAATATAGATGCTGAGTGCTTCCAATTCATCCAGATGCGTCATCACGCGCTCAGTCACGGGATATTATTCCTCTGTCCAGTAAATAATCGATCACTTTCGAAGCAGATTTTTCAGGCGCCTCATAGTCAGAATGCAGAATGATCTCTGGATGTTTTGGAGCTACATAGGGAGAGCCCACACCAGTAAAATCTTTGATCTCCCCAGCGCGCGCTTTGGCATAATGCCCTTTCGGGTCACGTTCTTCACAAATCGCCAGCGGACAGTCGACAAATATCTCGATAAAATTGAAGTCTGCCAGTAATGCGCGATTCTTATCGCGGTCTGCCGCCAGCGGGCTGATAAAAGCAGTCAACACGATCAGGCCCGCATCCACCAGCAGCCGTGTCACCTCGCCAACCCGGCGAATGTTTTCGCTGCGGTCAGCCAGTGAAAACCCCAGATCCGCGTTCAGACCACGCCGAAGGTTGTCGCCATCCAGCAAATAGGTGTGGGCGTGAAAATCCTGATGCAAACTGTGCTCGACCTGATTGGCAATGGTCGATTTGCCGCTGCCTGAGAGACCGGTAAACCACAACACTGCGGGTGCGTGGAGCATAATGCTGCTGCGCATTGCATGCGTCACAGCGGTTTGGTAGGGCGTGAGATGGTTGTTTTTATTCATCACATTTAATTGCCCATTATACCAACCTGAGAAAATTAAAACCCAAACGATAAATTATGATGGCATTGCTTCTGTCCCGCAAAACGATCGATATGATGAAAATAATATTGAAATTCGGACAAATATTATCTTTTATGTATATTCTGTATATATTATTGTATAATCTAATAAGGCTTGCGAAGTCACCCTTATAAATCAATAATAGATGGCTCACAAGGAGAGAGTAATGAACAAACGCACCTTTATTATCGCCTTAGTGCTCATAGCGAGCGCGCTGATCGGATGGTTCATCTATATTTCATTCCAGGCGCGTGAAACACGTTCAGTGTCAGAAGTCAGCATCGACTGGTGGGGATCCGCTCACGCTGATGCAGAGGCACAAGCATTCACCCATTGGAATGAAGACGACCCGGCAGAGATTCCAGTTAATTGCGCTAAATGCCACAGTGGAAAAGCATTTCTGGATTATTTGGGCCAGGATGGCACCACCCCCATGTTCGTGGATAATCCCGGCGCGATCAACTCGGTTATCACCTGTGAAGTCTGCCACAACGAAAGCGCGGACTTATTGGAAATCGCAATCTTCCCTTCCGGGGAGGAGATTATTATGGGCCATAACGATGCTCTGTGTGGGACCTGCCACAGCGGTAATGGCGCCGGTACACGCGTTGTTAGCGTTTCTCAGGGATTCTCTGATGATGAGGTTATTCCCGAAGCCAGCTTCATCACCCCCCACTACGCCTATGCGGCAGCAACCTCCTACGGCGCACAAGCGCAGGTGGGATATCAGTATGAAGGCAAAACCTATGTCGGACAGTTCAAACACGCCGATGGTGTGGAAACTTGCACGGACTGCCACGACCCGCACTCCCTACGTATGCGTAAAGATTATGAAAACCCGGAAGCAAACCTATGCGCAGCCTGCCATTCCAATGTCATCGGTTATCCAGATTACCGTGATGTATTTGTCGATGGCATCGATTACGATGGCGATGGAACAATCGAAGGCCTCTATCATGAGATCCAGGGTATGCAGGACATCTTGATGATGGCAATCCAGACGTATTCCAACCAAACACTTGAACAACCCATAGGTTGGGCTGATCAATTCCCTTATCTTTTCAAAGACCTGAACAACGATGGAACGATCGATAGCGATGAAGCCGCTTTTCCGAACCGATACGATGTTTTCACCCCGCGCTTACTTCGCGCTGGTTTTAACTATCAATTTAGCGTGAAAGACTCCGCCGGCTATGTTCACAACGGAAAATATATGCTGCAATTGCTCTATGATGCAATCGAAGATCTGGCTCAGGTCGTAGAAGTTGATATGTCCGCGTTAGTCCGCCCGCTTTAGGATGTGGATGATGAATAAGAAAACAAAACGGCTTCTGGCCCTGAGTATCTATATTCTGTTGATCTTCATGCCGCTGATCGTGTTTTTTCTGTTCCCGATGCCTGAAGGAAGACAGTGGTGGCGTGACCTGTCGGTGCTGCTCGGATTTCTCGGTTTATCCATCGCCGGTTTACAGTTTATCCCGACAGCGCGTATCAAGTTTTTAGGTGATGTGTTTGACCTGGACCGCATCTACAAATCGCATCATGTGCTGTCGGTTCTTTCGGTTTTGCTTGTCTTTCTGCATCCGGTATTGCTGGTTGTCAATAATCCCTATACCTTGCTTTTGCTCAACCCTTTCACTGCGCCCTGGCGCGCACAGGCTGGAATCATCGGATTGCTTGGTTTAATTCTGATCGCCATCACCTCTGTCTTGCGCAAGGAATTAAGGCTGGGATATAACGCCTGGCATGGATTGCATGACCTTCTGGCAATTGCCATCGCGGTATTCGCGCTGATCCACCTGGTAAAAGTCAATTACTACATGTCCACCGTGGCAATGCAGGTGGCCTGGATTATCCAGGCAGTCATCTGGGTTGGTCTGACCCTCTATGTTCGTGTGTTCAAACCGCTTGACATGAAACGCCATCCCTTCAAAGTCGCCCAAATCATCGAAGAGCTGCCAGATACATGGACACTGGTGCTGCATCCGGACGGCCATGAAGGGCTTGATTTTAACGCCGGACAGGTCGCCTGGCTGAATATTAATAGCTCACCTTTCACCTTACACCGAAACCCATTTTCAATCTCCGGCAGCGCTCACCGCAAAGAAGAATTACGCTTCGCTATCAAAAACCTCGGTGATTTTACCGCCACCATTGGTGACTTGAAAGGTGGTGAGACTGTCTACGTCGATGGTCCTTATGGTAGTTTTTCGCTCGATTCCCAAAGCGCAAAGAAAGGCCTTGTCCTGCTTGCCGGCGGTATCGGTGTAGCGCCGATAATGAGCATCCTGCATTCGCTGGCTGACGATAAAGACCAGCGCAATATCTACCTGTTCTATGGCAACCGGGATGATAAGAGCATTGCATTTTATGATGAGGTCGAAAAACTGAAAGGTCAACTGAACCTGACGGTCAAGCATGTGCTCGAAGTGCCTTCACAAAAAATTGAGTGTGAAAAAGGTTACATCACGCTGGAACTACTCCAAAATACCATGCCGGATGATTACCCTGAGTATCATTACTTCATCTGCGGGCCGCTGGTAATGATCGATGTGATGGAAAAGTATCTGCGAACTCCACAAATCTCGCGTCATCAGATCACATCTGAAAAGTATGATATGGCTTAAATGAGGGTTTTTGATTCCTCATGCAAAATGATATGCTTATCAGCGTAAAAAACTGATAAGCATTTTTTAGACTAACCAGGAGAGAGTAATGGACAACATCATCGGCCTTGCTGGTTACATGGGCCTCACTGGCGCTTTTATCATTGTGATATTCACGATCATCCTCGCAATCCTCCCGCATTTCAAACGCTTCTTTGGGCTGCGTGGATTACCGGAGGTGTTGGTACATCTGCAAACCGCGCTGCTGGGCATATCAGTGGTTGCACTGGCAATCCTGCTGCAAACCAGCGCGTTCCAATATGAGCAGGTATTCACCGCAGTGGAAACATTGATGCGCCCCGCGGAACGAATCGGCGGTCTGTGGTCCGGCCAAGCTGCCTCGCTTTTGTTCTGGTCTTTCATCATGTCGATTGCCGTTTCGCTTGCAGTCACGATCAGCAAGCGCCTTGGCGACCAGAAACAGACTACAACCATCATTCTGATTCTCGAATTCACCCTGCTGTTTTTCCTTGCGCCGGATATTTTTGTATCCAACCCCTTCGTCAGAATCTTCAGCATGCCCAATGGTGAGATCCTGACAGCAATGTTCGCGCCCGAGGGAGCGCAAGCGCTGCTGCCGATGGATGGACAGGGGATGAACCCCTCCCTGCGCCACATCGCCATGCTGTTGCATCCGCCCACTCTGTATCTGGGGCTGGTCGGTTTTTTCCTGCCTTATGCTTTTGCGCTCACCGCACTTCTTCATCAGGATACCACCCACGGCTGGATCAAAAAATTGTTCCCGGTAACATTGATCTCCTTTGTTTTCCTCACACTTGGCATGCTGCTCGGTTCCTGGTGGGCTTACACTATTCTAGGCTGGGGTGGATACTGGGGCTGGGATGCGGTGGAAATATCAGGACTTCTACCCTGGCTGCTGTCTTTCGGGTCATTGCACGCCATGCGTCTGACCATGCGCAAAAAAGATGTCGCCCATTGGGTATACGCATTCTCTTTCGCCATTGTGATCCTGACGTTGTTTGGCATCCTCATCACCCGCTCTGGCATCCTGGAATCTGTCCATGCTTACGCCAGCGGTCCGATGGGGCCAATCCTAACCTCCCTGGTAGTTATTCATCTTTCACTTGTCCTCTTCGCTGTGATTCGCTCCAGGAAAAGCATATTCGTGCGATCAAAGAATAAGGATGGATCGCTATCGATGCGCATCAACCGCTGGTTCTTCTGGGTAATTGTCGGGCTGGTTTTGATATACCTCTTTGGACAAACCCTTCCGCTCACATCCCAGCTATTCACTTCTGAAAAACTCAGTTTCAAACCAGCGGATTACGAACGTTATTCTGCCCCGCTCTTGGTCTTGCTGGTCTTTCTTACGGGGCTATGCCCGCTGGCCGACCATTATGGGGAACAACGCCACGCCTTCTGGGTGATATTGGCCGGCATCAGTATCTTGGCTGTCGCTTTCCCTGTTGCTGCCTTATTTTTTACGCCTTTTTCTGTCGCAATTGCGATTGGTTTTTGGGCCACCGGTTTTTTACTGCTGTCTTGGATTTACGCCGGGATCCGCGATATCGACCTGCCAATCTTGCGTGGAAAACCAGCAAAATCCTGGAGCAACCGTCTTGGAATGGTCATCATCCACTTTGGCTTTGCGATCATGGCAGTCGGTATTATCGCTGTCGAAACGATGGCATATGATTTCAATCTGACCCTCAGCCCCGATACACCTGCAGTGTTCAACCAGTACACCGTCACGTATAACACCCAATCCAGCATGTTTGTGGAGGAGGGCAACCCTACGTATACAGCAAACATCACAATCACTGCACCCAAAGATAAAAGAATTCAAAGTGATCCGGCTATCACGCATTACATTAAAACTGGCATGTTCTATCCAATTCCTGCCATCAGGCCGGGTTTTTTACAAGACGTACAAGTGGTGTTGAATAAATTTCCCCCATCGCCAATAGCAAACATCGATATCCATATCGCGTTCTTTCCACTCATCAGCTGGATTTGGGCTGGTGGTGTGTTGATGGCATTGGGGGGAGTTCTTCCGTTGTTCTTGCGCCGGATGAAATAAAAACGGAAAACCTAAAAAAGGATAATAACTCGATTGGGAAAATTCTTGATTGATTTTTTAAGGTATGATTTAAAAATTATCCGCCAGGCAATCACCTGGCGGATTTTTTCTTTATCGTTCGATGACGAGATCGTTGGCAACCACTGTGGTGCCCACGCCAATCGTATCGCTGACCGGGCAGCGGGATTCCATGAATTTCTGGAATTCACGCAATTTGTCTTCTGGTGAATCTGATTTGATGTGGATTGTAAAACGTACTTCCTGATAACCAGGCCTGACGCCTTCTTTTCCCTGCAGGAAGCCTGCCGGGTCAAGATCACCTTCCGTATCAACACGGATATCTTGCAGATCAATACCTTTGCTCTTGGCAAACGCCATCCCCACGATCGTCAGGCAGGAGCCCAGGGAGACCAACAACCCTTCAACTGGATTCATCCCTTTATCCGTGCCACCCAGGGACTCCGGCTCATCCATAATAATCTTAAACCCGCGTGTTTCGTTCACGACAGATAATCCGCCATCCCCTTTTCGTGATGTCGCCTTGAATGTTTGCACTGCCATTTTTTCTCCTTTTATTATTTATTATGAATATTATCTTATTTATCTACTAATTAGATATTTTTGATAAAATTCTGATGGTTTCTTTTCTTGATAAGAAATTACCCTTCTGAAGAAATTCACTTACATTAATATTCTTCTAACGGATATTTTTTTGACAAACAATATACTTAATGAGTAAAATCTAAAATAAAGGTGAGGATTTATGGACAAGAAAGATTATTTGGATTTGTACCATCAGATGGTACTGATCCGGCAGTTGGAAGAAATGGCTGCGGAACTGTATCAAAAAGGGGAAATTGGCGGCTTCCTGCATCTCTACATTGGCCAGGAAGCAGTCAGCACCGGCATCGTGGCCGCACGGCAGCCTCAGGATCAAGTCATCACTGCCTACCGTGACCATGGCGTTGCCATCAACGTTGGCATTTCCGCTAACGAGGTCATGGCTGAACTGCTGGGTAAAGCTACCGGCATCTCCAAAGGCAAGGGCGGATCAATGCACATGGCAGACATCAACAAAAACTTCTACGGTGGTCATGCTATTGTCGGCGCGCATTTGCCTATTGCCGCTGGCCTGGCGCTTGCCAACCATATGCAGAAAAATGACGCGGTCACCATCGCTATGTTTGGCGACGGAGCAACCAACATCGGATTCTTTCATGAGGCGGTCAATCTTGCTATGGCTTGGAAGCTGCCAATCTTGTGGGTGTGTGAGAACAACCGCTACGGGATGGGTACCTCGCCAGAGCGTGCCTCAGCAGTGTCTGACATTATCCAAAAAGCATGTGGCTATGGTATGCAAGCCTATGATGTGGATGGAATGGATGTGGTCGCGGTCAAGGATATGGTTGCAGAACGCCTGGCAGACATCCGCGGCGGAAGCGGCCCGCAATTCCTGGAGGTATGCACTTACCGTTTCCGGGGCCATTCGATGGGGGACCCCGAACGCTACCGATCTAAATCGGAAGTGAAAAAATTCCTGGAAAATGGACCGATCACGAAATTCAGAAAATTCTTATTTGACCGGGAAATTGCATTGAAAGAAGAACTGGATCAGATCGACGCACAGGTCACCGATGAGATAGAGGCAGCTGTCAAGTTTGCCCAGGAAAGCCCTGAACCACCAGATGAGGCATTATTTGAACACATCTACGCTGAACCATTAGGAGGTGCATAATGGCAGAGATCACAATGCGGGAAGCTATCTCTCAAGCTTTGTGGGAGGAAATGGAACGGGATGAGAAGGTATTCATCCAGGGCGAAGAGATCGGCGTATGGGGTGGTACCTATGCTGTAACTAAAGGCTTTTTGGACCACTTTGGCGCGGAACGTGTGCGCGACACACCTATCGCGGAAGCGGCTATTGTCGGTGCTGCAATCGGCGCAGCAATGGCTGGCATGCGGCCGGTGGCTGAGCTAATGACCATTAATTTCGCGTTTGCGGCTATGGACCATATTGTCAACGAAGCCGCCAAGCTGCATTATATGTTCGGCGGACAATTCCGGCTGCCACTGGTCATTCGCGCACCGGGCGGCGGTGGGAGACAGTTGGCGGCAACCCACTCGCAGACACCGGATGCGATCTTCGCGCATTTCCCAGGGCTGAAAGTTGTTGCGCCTGGCACACCGGCTGACGCTAAAGGATTACTGAAAGAAGCAATCCGCATTGACGATCCGGTGCTATTCATCGAAAACGCCACTGTTTACCAGCAAAAAGGTGAAGTACCGGATGGTGATTACACTATTCCGATCGGAAAATCTAAGATACAGCGCGAAGGTAGCGATGTGACCGTTGTAACATACTCCAAGATGGTGCCCTATTCGATGCAGGCAGCGGATATTTTGGCAAAGGAGGGAATCCATATCGAGATCGTTGATCTGCGTTCCCTGCGCCCGCTTGATATGGATCCGGTCATCGAATCTTTCAAAAAGACCAATCGTGCTGTCATCGCTGAGGAAGGCTGGCGCTCTTATGGTGTCGGATCAGAAGTAGCGGCGCGCATTTACGAGGAGGCGTTTGACTACGTGGATGCGCCCATCCAGCGTGTGGCGCAAAAAGAAGTACCCCTGCCGTATAACGCCCGCCTGGAACAACTCGCCCTGCCGCAAGTGGAAGATATTGTAAAAGCAGTAAGGGAGGTGTTGCGCTAATGGCAAATATCGTTGAAATGCCCAAGCTCGGATTTGACATGGCGGAGGGCACGCTCTCGAAATGGGTCAAATCAGAAAAAGATGCGGTGGAAAAAGGTGAGATTCTGGCTGAAATTGAGACCGATAAAGCAACCGTGGAAGTCGAATCATCGTTCACTGGTATCGTGTTCAAACACCTGGTGGAAGAAGGCGCTGCAGTGCCTGTTGGCACGCCCATTGCCGTGGTCGCTGATGAAGGCGAGCAGGTGGATGTGGATGCGCTGGTTGCTTCCTCTGACATAGAATCTAAACAGACAGCAGATGAGCAGCAAGAAGAGCAAGTTGATACCAGCCCTGTACCGGCAATATCAGAATCCAGCAGCCCGGAGGATGAGGATTTCATCAAAGCCTCACCCATCGCCAAACGCATTGCTGAAGATAAAGGCATCAACCTGGCGGCTATCAGCGGCACCGGTCCGGGCGGGCGCATCGTTAAGCGCGATGTTGAAAAAGCCGCCCAGACACAGGGCAGCGCTTCATCAGTAAGCACACCCAAAGCCCAGGTAACGCCCGGCGTGGATCAGCAGGTCAAGATCAGCAATCTGCGCAAGGCAATCGGCACACGCCTGACCGAATCTCGTCAAACAGTCCCGCATTTTTACATCACCAGCATATATGATGTAGCGGAACTGCTCAAGACCCGCAAGCAACTCAACAACGGGTTACCGGATGATCAGCGTGTATCCGTCAATGATTTCATTATCCGCGCAGTGGCGCTGGCTTTGCGTGATTTCCCCAACCTTAACGCCTCCCTATCCGGCGATACGCTCACCCGCCACGGTGACATCAATATCGGCAATGCTGTAGCTGTCGAAAACGGGTTATTGACGGTCGTTGTGCGCAACGCGGATCAGAAACCGCTCACCCAGATCTCGCAGGAAGCAAACGCGATGATCAGCCGAGTTAAAGCCGGCAAGGTCAAGAATGAAGATATTGAAGGCTCCACCTTCACCATCAGCAATCTCGGCATGTTCAACGTCGAGGACTTTGTCGCCATTATCAACCCGCCCGAAGCAGCGATACTGGCTATAGGATCAGCCAAAGAAATCCCGGTGGTGATTGATGGCGAGCTGGCAATTGGCTGGCGCATGAAGGCAACCATCTCTGCCGATCACCGCATCACCGATGGCGCTGAAGCGGCGCAATTCATGCAGCACCTGACACAGTTCCTGGAACAGCCCTGGCGCTTATTCGCCTGAAAGGTAAACCGTAGATCAACTAAAAAGTGCCCTTTCAAGGGCACTTTATTATTAGTTAGGATCGCTTGCGGGGCTGCCGCAGCAGCCATATTCCATAACCTATTGTGATCAGCAGAACCGGCACCATCAACACCAGCGCTAATTGATTTGAAGGTGCGCCTGATAATAATCGCGTCCAAATGTTTTCGTCCGGTGGGCCATCTTGCTCAATCTGCACATCAGTCTCGATCATAAAGGCATGCGCCCCACCAGCGCTGTCGATCACCTCAACCGTTGCCCTTTCACTACTGGGGGTTTGCAGCTTGGCCAGCAATGATTGCAGTGCCAACCCAACACCCTTATCACCATTTCCGGAGACCAACAGCCATGGGCGCAGCCCTTCACCCCGTTCAATGATCTGCAGGACACCAAAATCTTGGATTGTATCCAGCGAGAATGAAACACCATTTGAAACAACCTGGGGCAATGTGCCATCCTGCGCAAAAGGCAAAGGCAGGTGTGCATTCAGCGCGTTGTTCCGGGCTATCTGGCTGCTTTTAGCGATCAGGATGACGGCATTTTCGTCTTGATCGATCGCCAGGGTGTCCATCATCTCACCGTTGATCAACATCTGGTTAGCGGTGGTAAGCGCGCCAAGTTGTACCGCCAGATCAGCGGCTGACTGCAGCGATGCAGCATCCTGATCAGCAAACACAATCGATACATCAGAAAATGCGCTGCTGCCAAAGAAGGTATCACGCAAGCCATCCAGGTGCACCCGGGCAGCCAGCGGGGAATCCCCAAAAACCGGCGGCAGGTGCAGATAAGAATCGCCAAAAATGGTCACCCAGTAATTTCCGCTGCGTTCATCCGCGCATAAATCCTGCGGCACAAGCGTGAAGGTCAGGGTGAGTTCATTACGCAGCGGGCGCACGCTGTTCGGCGGAAGGATGATGCGCGCCAGCCCATTGGCCGCGGTTTGGTCGCCAAAGCGGATCGTCCCGATTGTCTTCCCATTCAACGTTACAGAAACACTTGACTGCAGGTAATTGATCAGCTGCGAGTGACGGAAGTACAATTCTATGTATGCTTCGGGGCTCAGATCGATTTCTGCTGGCACATGGAAAGGAAGGCGGATTTCTTCCTTCCCCAGTGTATCCACTCCAATCTCGGCTTGATCAAACATCGAAATGAAGGTTTGGTTGATCTGCCACTGCTGTCCTTCGAGAGGATCAGATACATTGGTGACAATCGCCTGATTGCCGCCAGCCGTGGTGAAAAAGCTTTCGGCCGCAATGGCCGCGGCCGACTTGCGCAGCGCCTCCCCATCAGCACCGCTGACAACCAGCATCGCGCGCTGATTATTCCATGCGGAAGGCAGCAACGTTATTAATCCGCCATCGCCCACATCCTTCATCCCAAACTGCGGTTTGTTGTCAGCGTTGAGCGTATCAAAGACAGTCATCAGGTCTGCATCCTTGCCGACCAAAATTAAATGAGAGCTTTCCAGCACAGATGCTGGCACCGCGTCCGAGCGATACACTGTCAGGTCGATCCGCGCGCCAGTTTGCCGGCCCAACCCCGCAGCAACTGCTGCCAACGCAGATAATGTGTCCGCGTCTAAGGTCGAAGGGACGATCAGCGCTGTCGGATAGGACGCGATTGCATCCGGCGCATAAAATGGTGCGGGAAATTGGCGCATGGCCGGGGCTACAACACGCGTTTCGATCGGGAATGTGGCTGTCGAGGCACCGTCAATTGAGATGCTTGTAACGATGCTTTGCTGGCAGGCCGCGCTCGCGTCCCAGCTGATGCTGAGCCTGTTGGATCGCGCATTCAGTAATACATCATCCTCAGGAAGCTCGAACTGCAGCGTATAGTTTCCGCTTCCGGCAATCCGTTCCTCACCTATGCTTTTTCCATTCAGTTCCAACCGCAGGATACCAAACCTATCCGGCACAACGTCCACCAGATCTTCTTCGGTGAAGGCCTCCATCAGTGATTGGAACGTGCTCGTCAGGCGTAACTCAAGCACGATATCACCGCTCAGGGCCCAGTCATACGGCAGGGAAAAACTGCCTGTGATGGATTGGTAAGGTCCGCGCAAATCACTTACATCAGCAAAACCTAATTCTGAAAATTTGAAATTAGTAGTTTCTGATGCTTGCTGATTCTGGACAAGTTTAGAGTTCAATTCCACAAATGGGAACTCGCCCGGTGCGGAAATAAATCCAACACTGGCAAGAGACAGAATGATGGTCAAGCAAATCAGACCAACCCGCTTCTTATTCATGATCTCTTCCTGACTGCGTTTACCACGCAATATCTTCTAATTCTTTATGCGCCGCATCAACAAAGCTCTCAAAATCTTCCTCATCCTCCGCGGTAGTTGAAGCGATCAGCGGTTCAAGCATAATCTGTTCAGACTCTTCCACGCCATACGTAAACGGATCTTCAAACACACCAATCATGCGTTCTTTGATGATACCGGTTGCTTTTTGCGGAGTGCGCGGCAATACGATCGAGAATGTCGTGCCATCCCAGCGCCCGACAATGTCATTGCCTTTCAGCTGCGAGCGCAATCGCTTCACGATTTCCGTCGCCACCTTCTTGCGCGAGAATCCAGGTGCGATCGCCAGGAATTCTTCCAGATTTTTCAGACGGATCAGGATGAACGAGATCGGCCAGTCCTTACTGGTCGCTTTCATCGCAACCAGCGAGCGCTCGACTGAGCGTTTAGTATAAGCCAGGCTCTCCGCATCCAATGAAAAACGCTGGACAAACTGGTTGAGCGGGATCTCTGAAAACTCTTTGATAACGACGATCAGCATTCCAACCAGCAAACCGCCTGCGGCAAAGATCAACGCGCTGCGCAGGGTCTGCGGCTGAAAGGGCTGCGTTGCGGGTATTGCTTGATCGAGAAAATCGATCTCAAACACCGTGAAATAAGCATTAATGAACTGAATACCGTAACTGCCGACCTCATTGGCGAGCTGCGCAGCCACACGCGCGTCAGGCCCTTCGACGATCAAAGACAGGATGATCGATTCCGGGTTCATGCGCGTTGTACGCTGGTAACGCGCCAGGTCAATTCCTTCCGCGTCCAGATTCTTCTGCGCCTCAGTATAGACCCGCTCGCTGGAGAGGATATCCGCATACGTGGAGAAAATGCCAAGCGTGTCCAGGGCAGTAAAAGCGCTGACCACGTCACGGCTGCTGGGCAGGTTCTTGTTGGGCGCGATGATGAAGGTCGCCTCTGAACGGTATTGCGGCTCAGTTGTGGCGGAGATTGCAAGAGACAATACCACGGCCAGCAATACTGCCAGTATGATCCATTTCCACCCATTGGATAATGCCTTAATGATCTGTTGAAAAAACATAATACGCCTCCATCATCTAACTCAATTATACAATCCCATGCCTTTGTTATTATAGGGGCGGTGCAAGGACGAAATGGCGGCCCCATTCCCCTTCACTACCCTGGGCGATGCAGGTCTGCAGAGTGGTATGGAATGCGCCCATGTATACCTCAATGAAGACCGTATTGACATTCTTTTGTTCGCCAGTCTCAAGATCGATAAAATTGCTGTAAGGGCTGTTTGGCTGCAGCGCCTGATATTGCCTGATCCGGGTCACTTCGAAATCCTGATAATACCCATCCCCGAACACAAGCGTGATGATATCGCCGTAACCCACATTGAAGAAATATCGCCCGGCCAGGTAATTATGGGCTAGCAGACCATGGTTGCCGGCCTTCTGCCAGGGATAAAGAAAGTAGGTGATGACATCATCAATGGTGCTGACAAAACCCGGGTTACCCGCCGGCTGCTGTACCACCTGCAGCGCCATCACATTCTCGACATAAATGCCGGTCACCTGATTGGCATTGCCATTCTTCATATCCTCGATGAACTGGTCAAAAATGCGCAGTTGCTGTTCCGCCTGCGCGGTTTGTGTGACCTGAAAGATCGCGGTGGGGTCGGGGGTCGGGGTTGGTGTTTCTGTTGGGATCGGTGTGAGAGTGACAGTCGGCGATGCGGTCTCCTGTGCGACAGCGGGTTGCGTTAATTTTGCACCACCACTATCAAAGGAAACGACACAGGCGATTACCAGCATCAGCAGGAAAGCGCTGCTGATGATCCATACCAAACGCACACGGTGATTTAAGTGATGCTGCATAAATTATTGTAATAACCGATCTGATGGTGTAATACTCTTATTCTAACCGCAGGAATGGAGATGTAAATATATGATTTTGGTATATATTAAAAGGTGTAATATCCAGCCTGACTGGCAACCAACCAGAAATCAATACGACATGGAGAAAAAGATGATCACAAATATAAAAGGAAGCCGCAGCACACACAACCTGCTCGGTTGTGCGCCAGGCACGATCGGGCGCTTTGTGCTGCTGCCCGGTGACCCGGGACGAGTGCCGATGATCGCGCAATTGTTTCAGGATGCAAAGGAGGTCACGCGCACGCTTGAATTTTGCGCATATACCGGCACCTTACACGGAGAGAAAGTGTCCGCAGTTTCAACCGGTATGGGCGGGCCATCAACAGCGATCACGGTGGAGGAACTGGCGCAGCTCGGCGCGCAGGTGCTGATCCGCGTGGGAACATCCGGCACAATGCAAAAGTTCATGGACGCGACTGACCTGGTGGTGGCGTGGGGTGCGGTGCGTGATGAGCACACCTCGCAGCAATTCCTGCCGCTGGCTTACCCGGCAGTGGCGGACCCGGATGTCACACTGGCGCTATCCAGCGCCGCAACTGAGCTCGGCTTCCGGCATCATGTCGGCGTCGTGCAGAGCAAAGACGCCTTTTACGCTGAACACCAGCCGGAGCGCATGCCGGTCAAGCATCACCTGCAACAGAACTGGTTTGCCTGGCGCAAGGCAGGTGTGCTGTGTTCAGAGATGGAAGCGGCGACACTGTTCATCAACGCCCAAGTATTCGGCTTGAAAGCGGGCGGGATCATGGTGGCAGGCCCTTCCAAGCAGAGCCTGCAAAACCTGCTGCAGACGGCGGTGTGCGCGATCGGGAAGATGATCGAAGCGGAGAAAGGCGGTGCGCGATGAGCCTGGGCGAGAAACTGACCAACAAGATCTTTAAATGGGTGGTGCTATACCCGCGCTTCCGCAAGTTCCTCAACTGGGCTTACTCGGATGTGATGAAAATGCCGCAGTACCATATCGGTATGGCACCCGGACAGATCGGCGAGTATGTGCTGCTGGTGGATGACCCGCTGGACGCGCACAGGGCAGCCAACCTGCTGGAGGGCGCGCAGGAGATCGCCTGGCACCGCGAGTACCGCACCTTCACCGGCACGCTGAACGGGACAAAGGTCTCAGTCACCTCGATTGGCATCGGCGGGCCGTCGGCCGCGATCGGCGTACATGAGCTGGCGACGATCGGCGCGCAGGTGTTCCTGTACCTGGGCTGCGGGCTGGCAGCAAGTAAAGGTGTTAAAGCGGGTGACCTTGTAATCGCCAAGGGGGTGGTGCGCGACGAGGGCACCGGCCTGCAGTACGCGCCGCTGGCTTTCCCCGCTATCGCCGACCTGCGCATGGTGGACTGCCTGCGCCAGGCCTGCCGGGATGGCAAGCACACTCACCATACCGGCCTGACGCGCTCGACCGACACCTATTACAACATCAGCAAAGATGAAGCAATGGCCTTCCCACACACCCTGTGCAGCGACCTCAACAGTGCTGCCATCTTCGTCACCGCCAGCGTACTCAAGAAGCGGGCAGGCGCGCTGCTGCAGGCGCGAGAACGGATCGGGCCGCTGTCAGACACCCACATTGCGGCAGGCATGGTTGCTTTGCGCCGCCTGATAACGTTGGATGTCACAAAATGACACACAATGAGACAAAATGAGACAGTTTTCGCGTTTTTAATGATTTGATCCTGAGAAACGAATATTGGAATGGCAGCCTGAAATATGCCATAAAATCACGCCCAATATAGCATAATCAGGATTATCAAAACAGGAGAGGCTAAACGCCTCTACTATTTCGCTTGGTGGATCCATAAATTTTCTATAATCCAGTTCGCACAAAGACACCGATAAAGTTTACGGTAGCTGACACGATGCCATCCGGTTCGGATCCTTCATTGGCTGAAACATGATGTCCAGTATTCCATGCTATACTGAAATTAGGAATCGCAATTATTACTAGTCCAAGTCATTATAAATTTGGAGGTGTAATATGTTTAAGAAAATTTTGCTTGGTTTTGACGGTTCCGAACATGCCCAACGGGCAGCCAAAGTCGCCGCCGGCATCGCGCGCCAGGAGAAAGACGCGCAGATATGGGTGGTGGTGGTGGTTGAGCCCATCCCCACCGAACTCGGTAAACCCTTTTTCAGCGAACTGATCCTGATGCGTACCAACGCCGGCGAAGAATTGCTATCCTTCGCGAAAGAATTGATTGGCGAGGATATCGCTGTGCATGAAGAACTGCTGTTCGCATCCCCGGCAGAGAGCATCATTGAGGCGGCGGAGACACATCAGTGCGACCTGATCGTGATGGGCACGCGCGGGCTGGGCGGATTGCGCGGGCTGCTGCTGGGCAGCCAGATCCATAAGGTTATCAGCCTGGCACAATGCCCGGTGCTGGCGGTAAAATAATTCAAACTGAAAAGCCTTTCCTTTATTCAGTATTTTTCAGTCAATTCATTGACATATGGTTGATTTGTGATATATTCATCCGCAATATGTTGACCACGACCATTTTACGCGGCACAGGTACTACCGGTACAGGTACTTCCCCCCTACGGGCGGAGGCAGTTGGCGCGTTGGTGATGGACGCATAATACGACCATACCGATAGAAATCAAAGGAAAACGCTCCAAACGCCGGGAGCGTTTTTTGTTTACCTAAGGAGACGATCATGGCAAAAAATACAGCACAACCCAATCCGCAGCCGCTGGTGATGAAATTCGGCGGCACTTCTGTTGGTTCGGCCGAAGCGATCACCCAGGCGGTGAATATCGTTACGTCTCATCATACCCAATACCCGCAGCTGGTAGTGGTTGCCTCGGCCATGAGTGGAATCACCAACCAGCTCCTGACCTGCGCGCGCGACGCTGCCAACGGCAATTGGAAAGGCTACACGCAGGGCATCTCCACTATCGAGAGTACCCATCTGGACACGATCGCCGCGCTGGTCCTTTCTGATGGCAAACGCCAGGCGTTGACAGTCGATATCCAGGGCCTCATCAAGCAACTGCGTAATTACTGCGCCAGCATTGAAACCATGGGCGAGGTCACCGCAAGAGGCTTGGACGCGATCGTTTCGCTGGGGGAACGTATGAATGTGCGCCAGATCAGCGCGCTGCTGGATGAAATGGGATACGCCTGCCGTGCGGTTGAAACAGACAAGGTCATCATCACCGATGGCGCTTTTCAGAATGCGCGCCCGCTGCGCAAAGAGACACTCGAGCGCACGCGCGCAGTGCTTGCGCCATTGCTCGCTGCCGGCGTGATCCCGGTTGTGACCGGCTTCATCGGCGCGACGAAGAATGGCGTCACCACCACGCTCGGGCGTGGCGGGAGCGATTACAGCGCCGCGATCCTGGGCGACTGCCTCGACGCGCAGGCGGTGTGGACCTGGACTGATGTCGACGGCGTGATGAGCGCTGACCCGCGCATCGTGGCGGACGCGCGCGTAATCGAACGCCTGTCTTTTGATGAAGTTAGCGAGATGGCTTATTTCGGCGCGAAGGTGCTGCACCCCAAGACGATGCGCCCGCTGATCGAACGCAATATCCCGCTGTGGGTTAAGAACACCTTCAATCCGGCTCATCCGGGCACATGTATATCCAACCAGCCCTCACAAAAGGTGGGCAAGCTTTCCTGCGTCACCGCCATTCGTGATGTGAGCCTGATCACGGTGCGCGGCAAGGGCATGCTGGGTGTGCCGGGTGTGGCCGCGCGCACATTTTCGGCTGTTGCCAGCAATAACGCCAGCGTGCTGATGATCTCGCAGTCCTCATCCGAGCAGTCGATCTGCTTCATGATCCCCAGCGCGGACCAGGCCGAGGTGATCGCTTCGCTGGAGGAGGAGCTGGCATACGAGCTGGAGCGCGGCGACATCGACGCGGTGCACGCCGCACCCGACGTGGTGATCGTGACCGGCATCGGGGCGGGCATGCGCAACACGCCCGGCGTTTCGGCCAAGATCTTCAGCGCGGTCGGCGCGAAAGAGATCAACATCATCGCCATCGCGCAGGGGTCGTCTGAATATTCGATCTCGCTGGTGGTGGATAAAAATGACGCGGACCTGACCGTCCGCCAGATCCACACGGAGGTGATCATCAATGGAAAACAATAACAAGATCAACGTCGCCATCCTGGGCGCGACCGGTATGGTCGGGCAGCGTTTCGTGCAGCAGATGATCGGCCATCCCTGGTTCCGCATCAGCGCGCTGGCCAGTTCAGAGCGCAGCGCGGGGCGGACGTACCGCGAGGGATGCAACTGGGTGCTGGAGGGTGAAATGCCAACAGAGGTGGCGGAGATGGAGGTGCAGCCAATCACGCCGAATTTGGACGCGCGAATCATCTTTTCCGCGCTGCCCGCGGAGATCGCGCTCGTGATGGAACCACAGTTCGCGCAGACAGGATATGTGGTCTGTTCCAACGCTTCCGCTTTCCGTTATGACGAAGATGTGCCGGTGATCATCCCCGAGATCAACCATGACCATACCGCCCTGCTGGAGAAACAAAAGCGGTCTCGTGGATGGCAAGGCCTGATCGTGACCAGCCCGAACTGCACCACGACCGGCATCGCCATTCCGCTTAAACCGCTGGATGATGCCTTCGGGATCGAGAAATTGTTCGCGGTTTCGATGCAGGCCGTCTCCGGCGCGGGCTATCCAGGCATCGCTTATCTGGATATTGACGATAACGTGATCCCGTTCATCGGCGGGGAGGAGTCCAAGATCGAATCGGAAACACACCTGCTGCTGGGCAGGATGCTGGACGATAAACGGATTGCGGCTTCATTCCCGGTCAGCGCGCAGGCCAACCGCGTCAGCGTGCGCGAGGGGCATACGATCAACCTTTCGGTCGGATTGAGACGAGACCCGGGGCCGGATGCGGTGTTGGATGCGTTGCGGGATTTCAATGGGATAGCAGGCCTGCCGGAATTGCCCAGCGCGCCAAAACAGGTGATCATCGTGCGTGATGAAGAAAATCGTCCTCAGCCGCGGCGCGACCGCGATGCGAACGCGGGCATGTCTGTATCGGTTGGACGCATTCGTCCCTGCCCGATCCTGGATTACCGCATGGTGACCGTCTCGCACAACACACTGCGCGGCGCGGCCAGCGGAGCGATCCTCAACGCAGAGCTTTTGGTGGCAAAGGGCTACCTGGATTGATCAGTTCAGCTGCCAGACATGCACAAGCGGTTTGGCTTCATCCGTGAACAATTCCAGTATATAAAGGAAACCGTTCTCACGGTCAAAGGCCGCATCGCCGATGCGGTAGCGGCGCTGATCTCCCCAACCGAGCATGGTGTCATCCCATTCCGGCGGCGACAGGTACAGATATTCGTCAATATCCAGCACCGCGTAGGGCTGCGGTTGCCAGGGTTCAATCTCGCCCAGCGCCACCCGCGCCAGGTCGGCCGGGTCGTAGAAGATGATCTCGGCGTCAAAGCGGTTCGACCACCAGCCGCGCTGCGATACGCAATTACTCTGCTCTTCATCACAGCAACCCTGGAAGTCTGAAGCGGGGCATACTGACCCATCCGCGTTGCGGCAGGTTGGGAAGTCATTCACATGATCATCCACACACACCAGCGCGGGACCGTCCGGGTGCATATACCCATACCAGTATTGATCGCCAGTGGCTTTCGTCCCCGCGAAGATGAGTGCGCCATTGCCGCTGGCATCCGTCAGCCAGGCCGCGCCTTCCCATTCGTCCGGGTGCTGATAACCATCCATGGCATGTTCGATATTTTCGGTATTGTAAACCGTCTCATACAACAAGAGCGTGGTTTCTGGCAGGCGCGTGCCTTCAGGCGCCGGTGATCCCTCCGCGTTCCAGGGCTGATAGGCGAACAGCGCTGGCCCCATCCCGCCCTGGCCGCCATCACGCATGCGCCCGGTCGCGAGCGGTTTGCTGCCGGTATAGGCATCAGCCCAACCCTGGGGAATATCGGTCATATAGCCATTCACACTATACAGGTCCTGGATTCCAATATACCAGGCACCTATTAAGGATGAAGCTTCCAGATCTGGAGAGAACCAGGCATGCGAAGCAATATCAGGCGGCTGCAGGTGCTGGCCCCAGGCCAGATGAATGAGCGGGCCGGTGGCAGGGTGGTTGAGGTATTGCATGCCGGTTTTGGGGATTTCTTCCAGTTCGGTGAAATATCCGCGGGTGACATTGCTGAAATCCTGGATGAATTCAGCGGTGTTGAGCGCGCTGATATCGCGCGAAACCACTGGCTCGGGGATGCTCACCTCCGCCACCTGGTTGCCATCCGGCACACCGCCATAGGCAATGCGGTCATGGCCCATGATGAACAGCGAGCCGCTGTGTGCGTCCGCGTTATCAGGGTCGCCATCCGGGTTGAAGGTCATGGCGTTGCCGCCGTAGGCGAAAGTTTCGGGCGGATTCCACTCGCCGGGCAGGCGGAAGGCGCCCATGTATTGCAGCTGGTCGGGGTCGATCACGTTAGCAGATGGGGGCAGGCTGGCGCTGGATTGGTCAATATCGGTAGATGGTGCCTGGCTGGCACTGTTTGCATCCGCTTCTGCGGTTTCAGCCGGTCCTGACCCACACGCAGCCAGCAAACCCAGGAATATCACCAGGCATAATAATCGTTTTGACATGATTCCCTCCCGTATTTATATAACCGTTGCAATTACTATAGAACATCAAGGCATGAATATCAAGAAGAAGGTAAGACAATTTCCGACTTTTTCAACCTGTATGCACATGTATACAGTATAATTCTGATAATCGCACATTAGGGAGTAGAAAAAATGGGACAATACGATCATGTGATCAAGGTGATGGAGAAGCAGATCGATCATTTCGACCCTATCAAACGCCGCGCGGCGCTTGCTGCTTTATGCGAATTAGCTGATACAGGCGAGATCCCAGTCCCCCCCATGCAGAATATTGCCAACCTGCACTGCCATTCTTTCTATTCCTATAATGGATACGGTTATTCACCCTCTCACCTGGCATGGCTTGGTAGAAAACATGGCATTCAGTACATGGGCGTGGTCGATTTTGATGTGCTGGACGCGGTGGACGAGTTCCTGGATGCGTGCGTAGTTGCCGGGGTGCGCGGGATTGCCGGGATCGAGACACGCGTGTTCATCCCGGAATTTGCGCGCAAAGAGATCAACTCCCCCGGCGAACCGGGTGTCGCTTACCACATGGGCACCGGTTTCACGTCATCCGCTGTTCCGGGAACAGCAGCAGGGATCTTAAATGATATCAGCCAGTGCGCCGCAGACCGCAACCGGATTATGCTGACGCGCATCAACGCATTCCTGACACCGCTTGCGGTCGATTACGAAGCGGATGTGCTGCCCCTAACCCCATCTGGCAACGCAACTGAACGCCATATGGTGCAGGTTTTGGCGCAAAAATCTCTTGAATCAATGCCAGATCCGGCAGCATTCTGGGGCGAAAAATTTGACATACCCCGGGATGATATTCACAAAAAAATGCAGGACTCGAATGTATTTCAGGATTTCCTGCGTTCAAAATTGATGAAGCGCGGTGGCGTGGGATATGTTCAGCCAACACCGGAATCCTTCCCGACTGTGGCGGAATTTCATCGCATGGTGATATCCAGCAACGCGCTGCCCTGCGCCGCCTGGCTGGACGGCACCTCCCAGGGGGAACAACAGATCGAAGACCTGCTGGGCCTGTTAATTGAGCAAGGCGTGGCTGCGCTGAATATCGTGCCTGACCGCAACTGGAACATCAAAGATGCGCGGGAAAAAGCAGATAAGCTGGATAAGCTGTATGCTGTCGTTGACCTGGCCCAACGCTGGGATCTGCCGGTGCTGGTTGGGACGGAAATGAATAAATTCGGTCAGAAGCTGGTTGATGATTTCAACACGCCGGAACTTACGCCTGTCCGGGATGTTTTTATGGATGGGGCTGCCACCCTGTATGGCCATACGCGCCTGCAGCGCGCGGCGGGGATTGGCTATCAAAGTGTGTGGGCGGAGGAACATTTTTCCGATCGCAAAGAGAAAAATGATTTTTACCGCCAGGCAGGCCTTTCCATAGCGCCCGCAAACCAGCTTTTTGATCAATCACTGGCAGATCAAAGCCCCGCTGAGGTCCTGGCGGCGATTCAATCTTAACAAGGAGTTATTTAGATATGGCAGACCATTTTGAAATATATAAAGAAGGAAACCCGCCGGACAAAGACACGCACTGGCTATGGCCGCTGTACGGCGCTGGGCTGGAGAATCTCGGCCAGAATGAGAAACCGATCGAAGTGCCGCTACCGTCTTATGGCCCCGACCAACTGCTGGTGCGGCATGATGCCTGCGGGCTGTGTTTCTCCGATATCAAGGTCATCCGCCTGGGGCAGGATCACCCGCGCATCTATCGCGACATGCAAAAAGAGCCGGTTGTGCTTGGGCATGAGGTGGTGATGACTGTTGTGGGCGTTGGTGAAAAGTTGAAAAGCCAATACCAGCCCGGCGACCGTTTTATCCTGCAGGCAGATATTTTTATTGATGGCGTGGGTTATGCGTATGGATATGAGATCCAGGGCGGGCTTTCACAATACAATGTGATCGACCAGCGCGTGTTGAACGGTGACCATGGCAATTACCTGATTCCGATCCGCAAAGAGACCGGCTATGCTGAAGCTGCCCTGGTGGAGCCATGGGCATGCGTCATCGCCGCTTATTACCTGACCTACCGCACGCAGATCCAGGACGGCGGAACAGCATGGTTCATCGGTCCGGACAAAGGTGAATTTTTCCTCTCCGCCGGATTTAACGCTGGCCATCACCCCGCCCGCATCAAGCTCACCAACATGGACGGTACTTTTGGCGATTGGCTGCGTGAGCAGGCACAAGCATTAGGGATTGAAGTGATCGAAGTTGATCAGGTTCCGCAAGTGGATGGTGAAGCGACGGTCGAAGACCAATGCGACGACATTATACTGCTCGACCCCACCGCTGAACTGATCGAGAAGGTCAGCCCGTTCATTACCTATCATGGCATTTTAGCTTTCTCCGCCCACCAGTCATTCGACCGCAAAGCGAACCTGGATATCGGGCGCGTGCACTACAATCGCTGGCTGTTCCTGGGTGGCAGTGATACGGACATCGCCGCGATATATGCCAAATCACCCGCCAATTCCGCTTTGAAGAAAGGCGGGGCAGCGCTGTTCGTTGGCGCGGGCGGCCCGATGGGGCGTATGCATGTGCAGCACGCTATCGAAGCCGACGACTATCCCGCTGTGATCGTGTGCTCTGATGTGAGCAATTTACGCCTGGATGATCTGGAGGAAACCTTCGGCGATGAAGCGCGCGCCAAGGGCATTACCTGGGTATGCGTGAACCCGATGGAAAAAGATGCATACGATCAGGCGATGCAGCCCTATTTTAAGAACGGATTTGACGACATTGTCATGCTGGCGCCAATCCCGGCGGTCATCGCCGCTTCCGTTCCGTTGCTGGCGAATGGCGGCGTGATGAACGTGTTCGCCGGCGTAGCGCGCGGCACGACCGCGGAGATCGATCTGAACGACATGACTGCGCGCGGAACGCACATCATCGGTCATTCCGCCTCGGTGATCGAGGATATGCTCACCATGCTCAACCAGGTCGAGAGCGGCAAGCTTTCCACCAATCGCTCGGTTGCTGCGATCGGGTCTTTATCCGCGGCACGCGACGGTATGCAAGCCCTGATTGACGCTACGTACCCCGGTAAAGTTGTCATCTTCCCCAATATCAAGGAACTACCCTTAACCAGCCTTTCTGATCTGAAAGAATTACTTCCCGAGGTATATGCCAAACTAGGCCGCGGCCAGACCTGGACCAAGGAAGCGGAAGCCGAATTGCTAAGCAGCATGGCACGCGAGGAAGGAGCATAAATGGATAAACAATTTGCTGGCAAAAACGCCATCGTGACCGGCGGCGCGCAGGGACTGGGGCAGGCCATTTGTTTCCGCCTGGCACAGGAAGGCGCCAATATCACCGTCGCGGATATTAATGCAGATGGCATTCGCGAAACAGAAGCGCGTATCCAGGAAGAATATGGCGTGAAGACGCTGGGATTGGTCACTGATGTGACCAGTGATACACAGGTCGCCAAACTGGTGGATGAGACCGTCGCTAAATTCGGCACGCTGGATATCATGGTCAGCAACGCCGGCATCCTGATCGCTCAACCGGTGGATGAGTTCCCGCCGGAGAAATGGATGAAGGTGATCGAAGTGAATTTATTTGGATATTTCCTGTGCGTCAAACACGCCGCGCGCGTGATGAAAGCCCAAAAAAGCGGCGTGATCATCCAGATCAATTCCAAGTCCGGCAAGAAAGGCAGCTACAAGAACTCCGCCTATGCCGCATCCAAATTTGGCGGGATCGGCCTGACGCAGTCCGCCGCGCTCGAACTGGCGGAATACAGCGTGCGTGTGAACGCTGTCTGTCCGGGCAATATGCTCGATTCACCGCTGTGGGTGGATTCACTCTTCAAACAATACGCCCGCACGCGCGGCATGACCGAAGAACAGGTGCGTGATTACTATGTGAATCAGGTGCCAATGAAGCGCGGCTGCAGCTATGCGGATGTCTGCAACGTCGTCACATTCCTGGCGTCCGATCAGTCCAGCTACATGACCGGCCAGGCCATCAATGTCACCGGCGGGCAGGAAATGCATTAGACCAATATCGATCATTTTTGATAGGAGGAAAAATGTCTGACCAGTACGAGCAAGCGAAACAGGAATATACCGATCTGGGCGTCGACGTCGATCAGGCCCTGGATAGGCTCAAAACAATTCCTATCTCCATGCATTGCTGGCAGGGTGATGATGTAGCCGGGTTTGAAGGTGCGCAAGGCATCACGGATGGTGGCATTATGACCACCGGCAATTATCCCGGTCGCGCACGTAATGGTGATGAACTGCGTATGGATATGGAAAAAGTATTTTCCCTCGTTCCAGGCAAGCATCGCGTCGCATTGCACGCCATCTATGCGGAAACCGGCGCAAAAACAATCTCCCGTGAGAAACTGCAGCCTGAACATTTCAACCGCTGGATCGATTGGGGCAAGGAGCACGGTATCAAGTTTGATTACAACCCCACTTTCTTCTCCCATCCAAAAGCGGCTGATGGATTCACTTTATCCAGCCGCGATAAGGGTGTCCGCGATTTTTGGATCGAACATGGCGTTTCATCGCGCCTGATCGGTGAAGCGCTTGGAAAAGCACTGGACACGACCTGCATCAACAACTTCTGGATACCGGATGGTTACAAAGATATCACCGCCGATCGCCTCACCCACCGTACGCTCTTGAGAGAGTCGTTGGATGAGATCTTTAGCAATCAGGTGGATTCAAACTTCAATCGCGATGCTGTGGAAAGTAAATTATTTGGGATCGGTTCAGAATCGTATGTGGTCGGGTCACATGAGTTCTATTTGGGTTACGCGATCAAGAACAACAAGATCCTGTGCCTGGATATGGGCCATTTCCATCCCACCGAGTCCATCGCGGATAAGGTCTCCGCGGTCATGCTGTTTGTGGATGAATTGATGCTGCACGTCAGCCGCGGTGTGCGCTGGGACAGCGATCATGTGGTCACATTCAACGAAGACGTGAAAGCGCTGATGCGTGAGATTGTCAGCGGCGGCTTTTTAGACCGCGTGCATATTGGGTTGGACTACTTCGATGCCAGCATCAATCGCGTCGCCGCCTGGACAATTGGCATGCGCAGCGCGGTGAAAGCATTATTGCTCGCGCTTCTTGAACCGCACCAACAACTGGCTGAACTGGAAATGGCTGGTGATTTCACCGGCCGCCTGGCGCAGTTTGAAGCAATCAAAACCCTGCCATTTGGAGCCATCTGGAACCATTATTGTGAAACATCCGGCGTACCTTTGGAAAATGAATGGATAAAGGAAGTCAAAAGATACGAACAGGATGCCCTGAATAAACGCTAAATATTTCTCCTTTTTTAAAAACACCGGACCGTCTATGTGGCCCGGTGTTTTTTATATACTAGAACGCCAGTGTTATTTTCTCAGCGTTTGCTTTGAAGGCACGGTAGGCTTCGTCCCAGGGTGTCTGATCGCCCGGAAAATATTCCTCGATCGTGAATGAACTGCGGATCACATCCGCGCCTGCCCGCCAATCCGCAATATCACCCATGGCGATCGCCTGCGTGACAATGTTGCCGATTGCCGTTGCCTCGATCGGGCCAGTGATCACTTTTTTGCCGGTCGCGTCCGCGGTGAATTGATTAAGCAGTGTGTTTTGTGTACCGCCGCCAACAATATGGATCGTTGCGACCCGCTTGCCAGACATCTGCTCAAGCTGATCGATCACAAAACGGTAGCGCAGCGCCAGCCCCTGCAAAACAGCGCGCACCATCTCGCCTTCTGTCTGCGGAAAAGCTTGATTCGTCAGTTCACAGTAGTCGTGGATCTGCTCAACCATATCACCCACCTTCAGGAAGCCGCTGTAATCCGGATCGACCAGAGTGATGAAAGCAGGTGCATTTCTTGCCAGATCAGTCAGTTCTCCATACGAGAGATCTTTCCCGTCCTTCTGCCATTTACGGCGGCATTGCTGCACGAGCCACAAGCCCATCACATTTTTAGAAAAACGGAAATTGCCTGCCGCGCCGCCTTCATTGGTGAAGTTATTGTTGAAGCTGTCTGTGTTGATCACTGGCTGTGGTGCGTTCATGCCCACGATCGACCAGGTACCAGAGCTGATCCAGATGAAATCGTCATTCTCAGCCGGCACAGCCGCCACGGCGCTGCCTGTATCGTGTGTGGGCGGCGCCACCACCTGCAGACTGGTTCCCAGTTCCTCCGCCACAGATAGGCGCAACGGCCCCAGCACAGTGCCCGGCATGACCACCTGCGGGAACAGATGCTGCGGGAAGCCCATCGCACGGATGATCTCTTGTGACCATTCCCCTTTGCGCGTGTCAAAGATCTGGGTGGTTGTCGCATCAGTGAATTCCGCCACCGCTTTACCCGTCAGCCAGTAATGGATCAGATCCGGCACCATCAGTAATTTATCCGCGGCTTTCAGCAGCGGCGAATCATGCACAACCATCGAAAGAAGCTGGAAAATGGTATTCAACTGCATGAATTGAATACCGGTGATATCGTAAATCGTTTCTTTGGGCATGCGTTTGAATGCCTCTTCCATCATACCGTCTGTGCGTTCATCGCGGTAATGGAAAGGGGTCGCGAGCAGCATCCCATCCCTGTCCAGCAGGGCAAAATCCACCCCCCAGGTATCGACCCCGACCGATGATATGCATGCCAATTTAGTTGCCTTTTGAATGCTTTCCTTCACTTCACACCAGAAACGGATGAAATCCCATACATAACTGCGGTCAGATAGGTTTTTTTGCCCTTCCATCCGCGGATATTTCGATGGCAGACTGGTCGCGCCAGTTTGGAAGCGATGTACTTCATTCAGCCCGAGCTTACCGTCCTTGAGCGTCCCCATCATTCCACGACCGCTCTCCGCTCCCATGTCTAATGCCAGATAATGTGTTTCCTTTGCCATACGCTCCTCCAAGCACCAATTTTTATGATATTTCTCAGCAATTCCGGTCAGGAATGTACTGGTTTAGAAAATAATATACAATTCTAATTAAAAAAGGACCTTATGCAAACAATTTTACTCATCTTCAACCGCATTGCCCCGATCATCCTGCTGCTATTAATCGGTAAATGGTTAAATCGAAAAGCATTTCTCACGCCAGACACGATCAACGAAATGAAGAAGCTGGTCGTCAACCTGGCGCTTCCCGCTATTCTGTTTATGTCTTTCCTGACCATGGAGATCGAGACCGCATATTTTTGGTTCATTCCGCTGCTGCTCCTGATTGGCATCACCCTCTATCTGATTGGTGTACTGCTGCACAAACGTCTCAAAATCGCGGGCGAATATTTTCCATTCCTCATCACCGGTTTTGAATACGGTATGATCGGCGTGAGCCTGTTCAGTGCCGCATATGGCGTCGGACAGCTGGGCAAGATCGCCATCATCGATTTCGGGCAGGAGTTGTTCGTATGGTTCATTTATATGGCGCTCCTGACGAGAAAACGTGAAGGCTCCACCAATCTGAAGGGACTGTTGAAGATGTTTTTCACTTCGCCTGTTATCCTTTCCATCCTTTTCGGCATCACATTGAACCTGCTTGGCATTTCCGAGTTATTAACACAGGCAATATTCTTGCAAGGTTTATTCAGTACGATCGAGCTGGTTGGCGGCCTGACCATCCCGCTGATCCTGATCGTGGTCGGTTACGGTATCCAGCTTGACCGCAGTGAGTTTGCTTATTCATTACGTGTGATCCTGATCCGCCTGGGCATCCTGATTCCGTTTGCGTTGTTCATCAACCGCATCTTCATCAACGGCTGGCTGGGCCTCGATCGCGGCTTTCAAGCCGCGTTCTTCACGCTGATGATCCTTCCCCCGCCTTTCATCCTGACCCTGTTCATGGATCAGAATCTAACGCAAGAACGCCATCGCATCGATAACACGCTCACGCTGCACACGCTTGCGACCATCGCCGTATTTATCATCTACTACGCACTCAATCCGCTGGCCTAAAGCGCAGCGTCCATTTCGCTGCGCGTTGGCGGGTTGGCTCCCTTGCGGGTGCAATTGATCGCAGCGGCTTTCACCGCAAACGCCAGGCAGTCCGATAGATGCCCGGCACCCATGGCCGAGATATTAACGCTTGCATCCAGCAGATGATGCTCATAAAGATAAGTCAGTGCAGCTGATAGGAAAGTATCGCCAGCGCCAACTGTATCGGCGACGGTGATCTTTGGTGGTTTTGCTTCTGCTTTGGTGCCATCCGGCAGGTATCCCACCGCGCCTTCCTCACCGCGCGTGAGGATCGCCAGGCTCAGCCCGCCTTCGAACCAGCGCGGCAGCATCGTTTCAAAATTCGCGTTGGGGTAGATGAAGTCAAAATCAACGGTGCTCAGGCGCAGAATATCCACAGCCGACACCCATTTCTCAAATCGTTCACGGTATGCAACCTGGTCATCGATCAACGTCGGGCGCACATTCGGGTCAAGCGAGATCACTTTTTTTCGGCTTTCGCGCAACATCAGTGACTCGAACGCGCTTGCGCCTGGTTCCAGCAAAAGCGAGATCGAACCAAAATGCAGCGCTTGTACTTCATCTATAGTTTGTGGTAGGTCCCGCACCTGCATCTCCCGATCCACCGCCCCTTCCGCGTAAAAGGCATATTCGGGTTCAGCGTTATCATCCTGGCTCAACTTCACAAATGCCAGGGTCGTCTGCCCCGCCACACGCGGGCAGTAGTCCAATTTGACGCCATTTAACGTCAGGTGCTGAGCCAGTTGGTCGCCAAAAATGTCGAGAGATAAACGTGACAGAAAACGAACCGGGACCTGCATACGTCCCAGTCCCACTGCAATATTGAGGATTGATCCGCCCGGACAGGGTTGGTAAGCCTCGCCATCCGGCGTGGGGATAAAATCGATCAGCGCTTCACCGCAGCAAAGGATCATGTGATTACTCCCTAAAAAAATTAATAATAACCATTGATTGATGAAGAGGCCGTCATTAAGACGGCCTCTCATCGTACCTTTGTATCAGGTAGTTTCCCTAAACAGGTTTATTCGTACAGAACCGCTTTGATGACATCAGAGTCGATGTTGGAGGCATCGAACCAGTAGAAGCCGGTGTCGATGAACTCATCCAATGTTTCGCCCTGGTGGGCTTTAACAACTGCTTCGACGCATTTGTAACCAATGCCGATCGGGTTCTGGGTGATCGCGCCTGCCTGCTGGCCGGATTTGATCGCAGCGATCTGCTGTTGGCCGGAGTCGTAGCCGATGATGACGAGGTCATCACGCCCTAATTCCTGGGCCGCATTCAACACACCGATGATGGAGCCTTCATTCGCGCCAAAGAAACCTTTCAGGTCAGGGTTGGCGGAAATAATGGCTTTTGCCAGGTCGGTGGATTTGAGGTGATCGCCGCCGCCATACTGCACGTCAACAACGGTCACATCAGGATATTCCGCTGCGATGCGATCGGTGAAGCCAGCAACGCGGTCAATGCCGGTGCGGCTGGTGTTGTCATGGGCGATAACGGCAACTTCGCCGGAACCACCAATTAATTCGACCATCTTGTCAGCGGCCAGAGCGGCTGCTGCGATGTTGTCGGTTGCTGCGGTTGCGAGCGGGACATCACTATCCACGCCGGAGTCGAAACCAACGATGATGATGCCCTTCTCTGCTGCCTGTTCCAACAGCGGAACGGCGGCCTTGGAGTCAACAGCTGCGAAGCAAATCCCAACAGGATTTTTGTCGATGGCTGCCTGAAGCATATCCATCTGCTTGTCAACCATGGCTTCGGTCTCTGGGCCTTCAAAGGTGATGCGGACGCCATAATCGGCTGCTGCCTGCTCGGCACCTTTTTCAACTGCCAGCCAGAAAGCGTGCTGGAAACCCTTTGAAATAACAGGGATGTACAGTTCTTCTTCTTCTGCGGCTGCTGGCGCGCATGCGACAATGATGGATGCAATGATGGCCAGGCTCAGAATGGTAATCAATTTTTTGAATTTCATTTTTTAATCTCCTCTTTTTCTATTAGTTAATTTGAGTTTTCCGTAAATTCCCATTTCTATTATTTTTTGCTGCACCTCCTTTGTTGGTCAAGATTTCTATGATTGATCAAAAGAAATTCCTCAGGCTTTGATCTGCGCTGAGGCATCCACTTTTACGCCTTTCTCCTGCGGCGGATAATATCAAGATACACTGCTGAAATGATGATCAGGCCAGTCACCACGATCTGCCATTCCTGCGGCACAGATAAAATACGCAGGCCGTTGGTTAATGTACTGATGATAAATGCGCCGATGATGGTGCCAACCATGTTGCCTTCACCACCGCTCATGGAAATGCCGCCGATCACCGCAGCAGCAATCGCATCCAACTCATACCCCTGACCCAGCGCTGGCTGGGCAGAGTTCAGGCGGGCCGCAATCACCACGCCCGCTACACCGATGAAAAGGCCACCAAGCGTGTAAATGGCTGTTTTCCAGAAATCCACATTTACGCCAGATAAACGCGCGGCCTCTTCGTTGCTGCCAAGCGCGAAGCAATAACGGCCAATCACAGTTTTTGTCAAAATCAATCCAGCCACACCTGCCATCGCAAACATGATCAAGACACCATTGGGAATCTCAAATCCGGGAATGATCTGCCCCAGGATCGAACCCATCGCGATGTCATTAAATCCAGTTTCATAAGGAAAATAGATCGGTGACAGATCGGTGATCACCAGCGATGACCCGCGCGCGACGTTCAGCATGCCCAATGTCGCGATAAATGGCGGCAGCTTGAGTTTTGAGATCATGATGCCGTTGATGAATCCAGCGAAGCCACCGGTCAGAATGCCAACTGTTACACCAACCCAGACTGGCATGCCCAGATTCTTGACCATGACAGCCGTCATCACCGAGCAGAGCGTCATCACCGTGCCAACTGAAAGGTCAATACCGCCGCTGATGATGATAAAGGTGACACCCAATGCCAGCAACCCATTGACTGCGGTAGAGATCAGGATACCCACAACATTGTTGAACGTGAAGAAATAGGGAGAGGCGAGTGAAAAACCAATGAACATGATGATCAGGGCCGCGAAAGCCAGCAAGCGTTGGAATGTCTCTGCCCTGCGTTGTTTTTCCTTACTCTTGGTGTTATTAATTGTATTCATAAAAAATTCCCGTTTATCGTTTTATTGCACTGGTTTCTTTCCATTACGCATTGTGGCCAGCTGCATGATGCTTTCCTGTGTCGCTTCGGTATAGTCCAATTCACCGGTAATTCGACCCTCACACATCACGACCACGCGATGGCTCATACGCAGTATTTCAGGCAATTCAGAAGAGATCATGATGATCGATTTACCTTTCTTTGCCAGATCATTCAGCAGGGTATAGATCTCCTGCTTCGCTCCTACGTCAATGCCGCGTGTTGGTTCATCAAAAATGAGGATATCGGCATCTCTCGCCAGCCATTTTCCAACCACCACTTTCTGCTGATTCCCGCCGGATAGGTTTTTGGCGGTTTGCTCAAGACTGGGCGTACGGATCGATAATTGATTGACAATATTGCCAGAAATATCAGTGACCAGGTTGTCCTTGATCCATCCCATGAACGCCGTCAGGCTTTCCACGATCGTCATGGCGATATTGGTCTTGATATCCAGGCCCAGGCATAAACCATAGCGTTTGCGATCTTCGGATAAATAACCAAGGTCATTTTTCACTGCATCCGCTGGTTGCTTAATATGGGTCATCTTCCCTTTGATCATGATCTCACCGGAATCGACCGGATCTGCCCCGAAGATGGCTCGTGCCACTTCAGTGCGCCCCGCCCCCACCAGGCCGGCAAACCCAAGGATCTCGCCTTTTTTCAGGTTGAAGCTCACATCGCGGATTTCGCGGCCTCGGTTCAGGTTCTTAACATCAAGCACGATCTCATCACTGCGTTGGTCAGGTACTTCCGGGCTGGATTCGTAGATAACACGGCCAACCATCATTTTAATAATCTCATCAATACCAGCATCCCTGGTTTGCACGGTGCCAACGAACTGCCCATCGCGCAGCACAGTAACCCGGTCAGAGATTTCCTTTAATTCCTCCAGGCGATGGGTGATGTAGATGATGCCAGCACCTTCTTTTTTCAATTGGCGGATGATGCGGAACAATTCGTTGATCTCAACATCGGTCAAGGCCGCGCTCGGTTCATCAAATACGAGCACATCGGAATTAAATGAAAACGCTTTCGCAATCTCGACCATTTGCTGCTTGGCGACCGTCATATCCGCAACCCTGGTTTCTGGATTTACATCCAGATTCATCATATCAAACAGCGCTTTCGCTTGTTTGTTCAGTTTAGCTTCATCCAGGAAAGGCCCATTGCGCGGCTCGCGCCCGATGAAGATATTCTGCGCGGCGGTCAGATGCGGCATCAGGTTCAGTTCCTGGTGCACCATACTGATGCCCATCTCTTGGGCTGTATGCGGATTGGGAATCTCCACCTCTTCTCCCTTGTAAATGATCTTTCCGCCATCTCTCGCATAAATGCCAGCGAGGATCTTCATCATCGTTGATTTTCCGGCGCCATTTTCCCCAACCAGCGCGTGCACTTCACCCCGCTCAAGATCAAAGCAGCATGAATCTAACGCATGCACACCGGGAAAAGATTTATCGATACCTTCTAGAACAAGTAGTTTGTCAGCCATTCTATTTTCTAGTAATTCTCCTTGGTTGATCCATCATTACGGGGCTGTGAAAGATGGTATCGGTATCATGTTATCGATACCATGTTAGCATAAGAAAATATGCTTGTCAATATGCTGCATGGCACTTTAAGGTTGCGATGGGGTTTGGACAGCAGGTGAATGATGCCCCGCAAAAGATGATCTCCGAGTAATCATACATCCATTATATAACGATTAAGTGTTTTCTGTACTTTACACATCCAGCCCGTAATATCGCTTTAACGATCAAAATCCTATTGACACAAGTTTTTATTCATGCTAATATGGTAACGATACCACATATTTTTTACGACAACTGGTGTAGGTATCCGATAAACGAGTCAAAATATTAATTTATGGCCACAATACACGATGTCGCAAAAAAAGCAGGCGTAGCGCCTATCACCGTCTCACGTGTGATTAATGATTCCGGCTATGTGAGCGAAGCCATGCGCGAACGCGTCGACGCAGCGATCGAAGAACTGGGTTATGTGCCGAATGTGCTCGCTCGCAGCCTTAAGTCAAAACGAACCAACACGATTGCCCTCATTTTTACCGATATTACCAACCCTTTCTTTAATATCCTTGCGCGCGGCGTGGAAGACACCGCCCACGCCAGCGGGTTTAACGTATTCTTCTGTAACACCGATGAGGATCAGGAAAAAGAGAATACTTATATTAAGCTCGTCCTGCAAAAACAGGTTGATGGAATTCTGCTGGTTCCAGCCTCGATTGATTCCAGTTCGATCGAAATGATCAAAGGTCAGGATACGCCATTGGTAGTGGTTGATAGACGCTGCCCATCCGGAAATGTGGATGTCGTACGCGGCGATTCATTTGGCGGTGCTTTCCAGCTCACAGAATTACTGATCAATCTTGGCCACCGGCATATTTCGATTCTGAGCGGGCCAATTGAAGTGACCACAGCGGAAGACCGCATGGCAGGATACCGCAAAGCGATGCATGAAAATGGTTTAGCAGAATATATCGATTGCCATTATGGCCGCTTCACCCAGGAGAGCGGAAAAATGCTCACCCATCAAATATTCCAGCGTGATAGAAAACCTTCTGCCATCTTTGCGGCAAATAACCTGATCGCGATTGGCTCTCTCGCGGCGCTCGGTGAACTGGGACTGAAAGTGCCGGATGATGTGGCCGTGGTCAGTTTTGATGAGATCCCGGAAACCCTGACCCCCGCACCATTCCTCACAGTGGTTAATCAGCCGCCTTATGATATTGGCAGAAAAGCTGCCGAGATACTCATCGAAAGGATCAAAAAGGATAATCTCAATGAAGATTTTCAGGAGATCGTGTTCCCTGTCAATCTGATCAAACGCGCTTCCAGCGGTTCAAGTGTAAGTGTTTGATCCGCGTGTTTATTACCCAATCCGGTCCCATTTCATCGGGAAGCAAAGGGAAAAAGCCGATTGGAATCTGTAAAGAAAAGTAGAGGAGAAATGAAAGAGAATTTCACAGCAGCAACCTATCCGGGAAGAAAAAAAGACGACCTGATCGTGGTCGCCGGCGCAGGCGGTTTCATTGGCGGCACACTGGTGCGCCGGTTCGTCGATGCGGGCTTTACCAATATCCGGGCGATTGATAAAAAACCCCTCCCTATGTGGTATCAACGCTTTGACGGGGTAGAAAACCTGTGCATGGATGTGAGCCTGGTCGAAAATTGCGTGCATGCGGTCGAAGGCGCGAAAGAAGTGTATAACTTGGCCGCTGATATGGGTGGAATGGGTTTTATCGAGAATTTCCGGGTGGAATGCCTGCGCACTGTGTTGATCAACACCAATCTGATCGAAGAGGCCTACAAAGCGGGGGCGGAACGTTATTTCTTTTCCTCATCCGCGTGCGCCTATAACACCACCTTGCAACAGGATCCCAATGTGCGCGCGCTGAAAGAGTCAGATGCATACCCCGCGATGGCCGAGCGCGGATATGGTTGGGAGAAACTATTCTCCGAAATGGTGTGCCAGGAATATTCCGCTGAACGCGGGATGAAAACCTTCATTGCGCGCTTCCATAATGTCTACGGCCCCAATGGCACCTGGGATGGCGGACGCGAGAAAGCACCGGCTGCATTATCCCGTAAGGTGATCGAATCTGTCGATCATGGAACTAATCAGATCGATATCTGGGGTGATGGATCACAGACGCGATCCTACATGCTTGTTGACGATTGCGTGAAAGGCATCGATCTGATCACCCACTGCGACGAACTCGAAGCGACCCCGATCAACCTGGGCAGCAGCGTTTTAATTTCTGTCAATGATCTTGTCAGCATGCTTGAAAGTTACGCTGGGGTCAAACTTGAACGCAATTACCAGCTCGATAAACCGCGCGGAGTTGCTGGCCGCAACAGCGATAACACCTTCATCAAACAGATGCTCAACTGGGAACCAGATACCTCATTGGAAGAGGGCATGGAAAAGACCTATCGCTGGATCAAACAGCAATATGAAGACCGCAAAGCAGGCAAACCCACACCAGCCGGTGTGCATTAGATCGAGGTCATAAAAAATAAAATGCTGGTTAATTCACCTGTCCTCCCTGTCGTTGGCGCCATGCCTTACCGCATGGCCTTTGCCGGCGGATGGATCGACCAGCCTTTCATTTCAAAGCACAATCCATCACCGCCCGGCGCGATGGTGGTTGTAGGACTGGAGCCAACCTTCCCCTTTATGCACCGCTGCGGAATGGGCACCAGCACACGCGAGGCAGCTAAATTGCTGTGGGGCGAAAACCTGCCGGATGGTGACCCCGCCGCGTTGATGCGTGAACTATACCGCACCGAAAACGCGCAACGCGAAGACCCCTCCGGCTCACAGGATATGGCCGGGATCATCTACCCCGGAATCTCCCGCCTTGATTACGACTATAACGTCGAGGGCGGGTTTTTTCCGTCCCATATCGAGTCATGCAACGACCCTGTTGTCGCGCATTGGCTGGAGGGTGTCGTTTATTGCCTGCCGGTCGGGCAACGCCCGGATGGATATCACCCCCTGGGCGAGATTCACCTCGAACCGCTATGGATCGAACGGCTTGGAAAGTCAGGCCATGATTGTTTCGATGCCATCCTTGCAATGGACGCCAAAGGGCTGGGCGCAACCATGAACGAGACAATGGCCTGCTGGGAAACTATACTTCCACATACTGTCCGCCATCCAAGCATTAAAACTGACCTGGTGCAATTGCTGCGGTTTTATCAAAACCACTACCACGGCGCGATGTACTCCGGGTGCGGCGGCGGATATTTCTATATCATCTCCAGCGAACCAGTACCCGGTACATTTAAAGTCAATATCAGGGTCAAAAGCGGAGACGCACAATGATGATTGCGCAAAGCAATGATCCGACCGTGTACGTGAGTGGCAGCTTTGATGATTTGCGTACGATCGATATCCGCTTCCTGCAGGAAGCATCCAGGCTGGGCCGTGTACACGCGCTGCTCTTTTCTGATACATCAGCGCAGAACCTGCATCAGCAAACCTTGAAATATCCAGCGGCAGAACGGCTTTACTTTCTTGAAAATATCCGCTTCATTGATCAGGTCAGCGTGGTCGAAACAGACAGCACAGACCTGCTGCCTATTGACCATCACGGTGATAATGGTGATCAAGTGACCTGGGCGGTGCGCGAAAGCGACGCGAACGCGCGCAAATCCGCTTTTTGCGCCGCGCGGGGCATCAACCTTGCCCCCATCCCCGATACCGCCCTGGCAGGTTTTCCGATCGCTGAGATACCGGCAGATCGATCCAATAAAAAGGTGATGGTGTCCGGCTGCTTCGACTGGGTTCACAGCGGGCATGTGCGCTTTTTTGAGGAAGCTGCATCATTCGGCGACCTGTATGTGGTTGTTGGGCATGATGAAAATTTACGCCTGTTGAAAGGCGCTCATCACCCTATGTTTTCACAGGAGGAACGGCGTTACTGGGTGCACGCCATCCGCTTTGTCCATCGGGCTGTCATTTCCAGCGGGCATGGCTGGCTGGATGCAGAACCTGAAGTCCTAACATACCACCCGGATATGTTCATTGTCAATCATGACGGTGATAAGCCGGAGAAAAGACGCTTTTTCAAAGAAATTGGCGTTGAATACCGGGTGCTTGAGCGCAGGCCAAAAAAAGGCCTGAAAGCCCGTGAAAGCACCCACTTAAGAGGATTTTAATGACAGGTTTGAAAGGAGATAGGTATGCTAAATCAAGGAATATTAAACCCGCACATCAACCACCTGTTGTCACGGGTGCGCCACACCAATTCACTCCTCATCGCTGATCGCGGTTTTACATACTACCCCGGGTTGGAGACCATTGACATCTCGCTGGTTGATGGCATTCCGACCGTGCTGCAGGTTTTGGAAGCGATCAAGCCCACGTTTGATATCTGCCAGGTCTATATGGCAGAGGAATTCTTGCTGGAAAACACCCCATCCGTGGTGGACGCTTTCAAAACCGCCTTTGGCAGGATCCCTTATACATTTGAGGGGTACAACGCAATGAAAAGCAGGGTGCCCGGCGCGATCGGGATCATCCGCACAGCAGATACGATCCAATATGCCAATATGCTGCTGGTTTCCGGACGAGTGGAAGATTGATCATTAATTGATAAATTGAAATTAAATCAAGAAAGGAAGGAAGAAATGGCAGAAATAAAAGGATTTGGTAAACGATGGATCGGAGAGATGCCAAAGATCGGCATCCGCCCGACCATTGACGGTCGCATGAATGGCGTGCGTGAAAGTCTGGAAGATCAAACGATGGATATGGCGAAGAATGTGGCTAAATTCCTGAGCGAGAACATACAATATCCAGACGGTTCCGCAGTGCAGTGCGTGATTGCCGACCGTACGATTGGCGGTGTGATGGAATCCGCCCTGTGCGCAGAGAAATTTGCGCGCGAAGGTGTGGGTGTTTCAATCACTGTTACACCTTGCTGGTGCTATGGGTCAGAAACCATGGATATGGACCCGCTCACCCCCAAGGCGGTGTGGGGCTTCAACGGCACCGAGCGCCCCGGCGCAGTCTATCTGGCTGCTGTTCTGGCGGGGCACACCCAGAAAGGCCTGCCCGCTTTTTCGATCTATGGACATGATGTGCAGGACAACGATGATAAATCCATCCCGGATGACGTCAAGGAGAAGCTGTTGCGTTTTGCGCGGGCGGGACTGGCCGCAGCCATGATGCGCGGCAAATCCTATCTCTCGCTCGGCGGTACCTCAATGGGCATCGCGGGTTCGATCGTTGACCAGCCTTTCTTCGAAAAATATCTCGGCATGCGGGTTGAAGCGGTCGATATGAGTGAATTCACGCGCCGAATGGATGAAGGTATCTACGATCCCAAGGAGTATGAAAAAGCGCTCAAATGGACCAGGGAAAAATGCCGTGAGGGAAAAGATCACAACACGCCAGAATTGCAGCGCTCGCGTGAGCAAAAAGATAAAGACTGGGAAACGGTTGTTAAGATGACGCTCATCGGGCGCGACCTGATGGTCGGTAACAAAAAGCTTGAAGAGATCGGCTTTGGCGAAGAAGCGATGGGACATAACGCGATCGTCGGCGGCTTTCAGGGCCAGCGCCAGTGGACCGACCACATGCCCAATGGCGACTTTATGGAAGCAATGCTGAATTCATCCTTTGACTGGAATGGCATCCGCGCACCCTACATCATGGCCACCGAGAACGATTCACTCAATGGCGCGGTGATGTTATTTGGTTATCTGCTGACCAACACCGCCCAGATCTTTGCGGATGTGCGCACCTATTGGAGCCCCGAGGCTGTCAAGCGCGTAACGAATTACACACTTGAAGGGCGGGCTGTGGGCGGCATGATCCACCTGATCAACTCCGGCGCTGCCACACTTGACGCGACCGGTATGCAGAAAAAGGACGGCAGCCCCGCCATGAAACCATTCTGGGAAATCACGCAAGAAGAGGCAGATCAATGCCTTGAAGCGACCGATTGGTATCCCGCCTCAACCGGATACTTCCGCGGCGGCGGCTATTCCTCCGGCTTCCTGACCAAGGGCGAGATGCCCATGACCATGAGCCGCATCAATATTGTAAAAGGGCTTGGGCCAGTACTGCAGATTGCGGAAGGTTGGACGGTCGATATCCCGGCGGATGTGCATAAAACGCTGAATGAACGCACGGATCCCACCTGGCCAACGCACTGGTTCGTGCCGCGCCTGACGGGTGAGAATGCCTTCAAGGATGTTTATTCCGTCATGGGTAATTGGGGCGCAAACCACGGCGCAATCAGCTATGGCCATATCGGCAGCGACCTGATCACCCTGGCCTCGATCCTGCGCATCCCGGTCTGCATGCATAACGTCGAGGACGATAAGGTCTTCCGACCCAGCGCCTGGTCCGCTTTCGGCGTGATGGAACCGCAAAGCGCTGATTTCCGCGCCTGCCAGAATTTCGGCCCGATCTACGGACAATATTAATTATGCGCATTTCAAACCGCCCCAATCCACCCATTGGGGCGGTTTTATATACAATATAGGTAATGAGATTTATTCTGCGAATTTAAGGAGGTATGATGGCGAAACTATTATTGGGGATCGATATCGGCACTTACAGCTCGAAAGGGGTGCTGTGCCGTACTGATGGCACGATCCTCGCGGAAGCGCGCGCGGATCACGAGATGGATATGCCAAAACCGGGCTATGCTGAACACGACGCCGATGGCGTTTGGTGGGCGGATTTTAAGGCGATCGCGAAAGAACTGACCGCGCAGGTACCCGATGGAGACCAGATCGCGGCGGTGGGCGTCAGTGCGATCGGCGCTTGCGTGCTGCCGGTCGATAAGAACGGCAAACCTTTGCGCCCGGGCATTCTTTACGGCGTGGATACGCGCGCTGTCAAGCAGATTGACGCGTTGGAGGAGAAATATACCCGTGATGCACTGGTGGAATTTGGCGGCACCCGCCTTACCACACAGGCGATCGGCCCCAAGATCCTTTGGATCAAAGAAAATGAACCGGAAATTTTCGCGAAAACACACAAATTCCTGACCGCCACCTCGTACGTGGTCTATAAACTGACCGGCAATTACACCATCGACGCGCATACCGCTACCGAATGGGGTCCGCTGATCGATATCCGCAAGGTGGCCTGGGATCCGCGCTTCGCGGGCGACATCACTCCGCTGGAGCGCCTGCCTGAGATCGGCTGGTCGGATAAAGTAGCCGGCACCATCACCCCCGAAGCGGAAGCAGAAACCGGCATCCCCGCCGGCACACCGGTCAACTTCGGCGCGGTCGACGCGCTCTCCGAAGCGGTCAGCGTGGGTGTGATTGACACCGGTGAGCTGATGATCATGTACGGCAGCACGGCTTTCTTTATCTTTTTCATCGACAAACCCGTTCCGACCCATGAGCTGTGGCTTGAAGGCGGTGTGTTTGAGGGCCAGTATGAATATTCCGCCGGACTTTCCACCAGCGGCTCCGCCACCACCTGGTTCCGCGACCAGTTCGCGCAGGATCTGATCGCTGCGCAAAAAGCAGGCGGCGAAAATGCCTATGCTGTGCTGGCGCAAGAAGCGCAGTCTTCACCAGTCGGCGCGAATGGGCTGCTGATGCTGCCTTATATGAGCGGCGAGCGCACACCCATTTTCGACCCCAAAGCACGCGGTATCTTCGCTGGCCTGTCGCTCAGCCATACCCGTGGCGATATGTACCGCGCCCTGCTGGAAGGGACCGCCTTCGCCATCCGCATGAATCTGGAAGCGATGCAGAAAGCCGGCGCGATGATCAAGCATGGCGTGGCAGTCGGCGGCGGCGCATCCAACCCACTCTGGCTGCAGATGGTGAGTGACGTATCCGGTATCCCGCAGGTGCTGCCTGAAAAGACGATCGGCGCGGCTTATGGCGACGCCTTCCTGGCCGGGTTGATGGTGGGCGCGGTTGCGCTGGACGCGCTCAAGTCGCAGTGGGTCACGGTCAAGCAGCGCATTGAACCTGACATGGGTAAAAAGAAAACCTACGATACGCTCTACCCGCTTTTCAAAGACCTGTACCACAATACCAAATCGGTCATCCACCAGTTGACCGATATGCAGGAATAAAACTAAATCTTTTCAGCAGACAAGAGGGCGCATCCGCGCCCTCTTTTTGATGGGCCAACCAATCACCAACTATTTTAAACCCACCTCTAACCATCTTTAACCCATCCCGCCCTGCAGCGACATCATCCAACGGCACAATTGCAGTATGAACAAAAAGGGATATTTCGGAGGAAAAATGGCACAGCATCGCACGAATCTGCTGATCTTGGTTTTGATCGTTTTAGTTTTTTCTACTATCAACAGCATCATGGTGATCCCGGTCACAGGCGCGCAGTCCGCGCCAACATCCGATTTGAATGAAAATTCCGGCGCTGTCCTGCAATTTGAAAATGGCACACAACTGCTGGTAGCTGCCCAACCGACGGGCAGCATCGGTTACGTCTCCAGCATGCCCGGCGTTGTCACCCGCTTTCAGCAAGCCGATAAGCTGGGAAGCATTGGCCTGATCGCGCATAATTATCTATCCGGTGAAGAGTTCTTCGATTTACAGGTCGGTGACCGCATCAGCATGGATGACGAACAGTTAAACAAAATCGGCGAATATCGTGTGATCGCAGTCGAACAATACCAGGCGCTGCAGCCTACCAGCATCCACAGTCAGTTCAGGAATCTGGAAAATGAGGAGACCATTAGCGCACATCAATTAGCCCAAGAGATCTACGGCAAGGCCGGCTACCTGATCCTGCAGACCTGTATCGAAAATGAAGGCAACCTGGAATGGGGTCGTCTGTTCGTGATCGCTGAGCCGATAAATCTCTAGATCATTCGCGCGCTGATATCTAGGTTGATCCTGTTAATGAAGAGATCAATTAAAGTGATTGAGTAGTTCCGTCCGGATCCAGTCCTGATCCTTAATACCAGGCCAGGATGCTTCTTTCAGAAAAGCGACTAACTCTTCCTCTCCCGGCAGCGCGAACCCCGCCCCGTCCACCGTTGTCGCCAGTGCCCCCAGCGCGCTCGCCAGCATGCCCGTCGCCCCCAGCGACAAGCCTTGCATAAACCCGTAAATGATCCCGGCCGAATACGCATCCCCCGCGCCGGTCGTATCGACCGTCTCCACAGCGAATGCCGGGCAGCGCACGGTTTCATCCTTGCGCATCAGCAGGCTGCCCTCTTTGCCCAGCTTGATCGCGGCTAATCCCACACCTGCTTCGATCAGCTTTTCAGCCGCTTCCGCGTCTGTCCCCGCGCCGAGCAGCATGTCCACTTCCGCCACACCGCTGATGCAGATTTCCAGCGCGGGCAGGATCTCCATAAATCCGCTTTTATTGCGCATGACCGGCTCCAGGCCAGTATCAATCGAAACAGGAACATTGCGGTCACTGGCAAAACGCACCGCGCGCAGCGCAGCAGCGCTCTGCGGCGCTTCCAGCAACGCGTAACCGGAGATGTGCAGCATACCCGCATGATCAAAAACAGTTGCGTCCAGCTTTTCCTGGTCGAGCATCTTGTTCGCTCCGCGGTAGCCAAACATCGTGCGTTCGCCATCCGGGGTGACCAGGATGAAATCCAATCCGGTATTTTCCGCGCTGGTCGTTTGCAGCGCGCGCAGATCGATCCCTGTCTTTGCCAGCGCCTGGCGCACATATTCCGCCCAGATATCCTCACCCACGCATCCCAGCAGCATCGTTCGCTCACCCAGCCGATCCAGCACAATGGTCGAATTCAGGATCGCGCCGCCGGTTTCCATCTTGACCGTGTCCACCAGCCCATCACGCCCGGGCTGCGGGATGGCCGGCACCGGCCAGATAATATCAACGTTGATATCCCCCAGCATGATGATCAATTTTTGGCCTTGCTTCAAGGCTTCGGCTCCTCTTCATAATAAGGGCTCTGTTTGACCGCCTTTACAAATTCAGCGATGCGCTCCATATCCTTCTCCACCCGGCTGCCTTCCTTATTGGTCGAGGTATTGCTGTCCACACCCCACGGGCGCACCTTTTCGATCGCGCTGGCCACGTTGTGCGCGTTCAGACCGCCCGCCAGGATGACGGGAATCTCCACTGCCTCAACGATCGCTTTGCTCACGTTCCAGTCATGCGTGAAGCCGGTCGCGCCTACGCCGGGAAACCCTTTGCGGCTGGTATCCAGCAGCAGGACGTCACTCATCGCGGCATATGCCACCGATATATCCACACTGCCCATGTCTTCAACCGGGATGGCTTTCATTAATTGGATCTCTGGCGCTAATCGTTTGCGGATCTCGGCCATTTTATCCAGCCCCACCTGCTCCAGTTCTGAAGAAATATGCAGGATATCCGGCTGCACCGCGTCAGCCATGCGCAGGATCTCATCCACATCATCCGACATCGTGATCGCGGTCGAGGTGCCGCCCGCCGGGATAGCGTCTGCCATCGCGCGCGCGTCCGCAAAGCTCAGTTCACCGTACACCATGTCATACAGCCCCGCCACAAAGCCAACGTTATCCACCCCCATGTTCACAGCGGCAACCGCTTCTTCAAGTTTGGTGAAAGCGTATATCTGGATGATCATTGTCTAACTCCTTAGATTATTTTATTTATTGCATGAAGCAAATATTATAACGAAAGATAGCGCTTGAGAGCTCGTTTCAGGATTGGTCGCCGCGCTGATTGTACATGCGCAGCATTTCCAGCGGTTTTTTCTGAGAATACGGTATCATGCCATCCTCTTTGGCATACCCCACCGCCAGCATCAGGATCGGCCGTTCAAATGGCTTCAGGCCCAGCGCTTTCTTGAGCCGGTTCTCGATCATACTGAAATCCTGGCAGTTGATCGTCAGTGAATTCAGCCCCAGCGTTTCCAGGGCATACAGGAAAGCCATGATCGAGAGCGAGGAATCAATATAGATCACATGCCGGTCGCGCGCGGCGAAGAATTTACTCATATCGCCCACCACCACGATCACCATCGGAAAATTATGCGCGAAGCCGGCTGTTCCAAACGGGATCTGCCCGATCTCCGCCACCATCTGCGGGTCATCAAAGATGCGGTAGCTAAAGGGTTGGCGGTTGCAGGCGCTGGGCGTTTGCGCTGCCGCCAGGATGGCTTTATCCACCAGCTCACGCGGCACTTTTTCATCTTTAAACCAGCGCACTGAGCGCCGCCTGCGCGAGAGCGCCATGAACTGCTCATAGCTGGGAATTTCAATATTTTTCAGCGTGTCATGCCTGTATGGGATGGCTTGCTTTGAAGCATTCAATCCCGTAGGCACCGGCAGCGCTTCAAAGACTGCTTTCATCCTTCCGATCAGCGGATGCCCGGCATCGGTCACGCGGAAGTATTCCGCAAGCACATCATGCGCCCATTGCATTTCACCAACCTCCAGCTGCGCCTGATCAGGTGATGTCAGTAATTTCTGGTACGCCTCGACCGTTTCTTCAATATAATCCAGCGCGAAAATGCTGCGTCGGTTTTCCATGATCAGCCCCTTCTCCAGGCGGTGGATGTTGCGGCGGATGACAATGTTGGATGGCAGTGCTCGGCGGATATCCGCGTTGTAACGGCGCACGGCATGTGTGAACGCGAAGATCTCACGGTCAAATTTGCGTGAGACCAGCAGGTAATAGGGCACCGCCAGCAGCTTGCTGAGCGACAGCACCTGATGCAGATTGGCCTGCAGCACGATGCGTGTTTTGCGGATCCAGGGTACCGCCAGGATTTTCTTTGCGAATTCTTTCATGGAAGTAATATTCATCTCTTATCCTAAGACACCAAGCAAACCTGATTGAGCGATCATTGATAAGCAATCGCAATCAAATATTAGCAATGAATGGATTATAACAATGATGAGGAAATATCTGTGTTTTAGAACTCGATCCCGGCCTGCCCCTTCAGACTGTGGTCACGGAAGGGATGTTTGACCTCTTCCATGCGCGTCACCAGGTCTGCGATGGCGATCAGATCCTTCGGCGCATCCCGGCCGGTGATCAGCAGATGCAGCGCTGGCGGTTTGTTCGTCGCGATCCAATCACACACTGCCTGCGCATTCAGCCAGCCAAAATGGAACAGGTAAGTCAGTTCGTCCACCACGATCAGGTCATAACCACCTGAAAGGATCGCCTTTTTAACCGTTTCCCACGCTTCCAGGTTTACCTTGCGTGAGGCCGCCGCATCCTCCCAATCCCATTGGCAGCCATCCCCCAGCGGGATGATCTCCAACCCGATCTGCGGCGCGGCCAGGTGTTCGCCATATGCCACCCGCCCGCTTTTCAACATCTGGAACATGCACACCCGCAGCCCATGTCCCCATGCCCGCAGCATCAACCCAAGGGCGGCGGTCGTCTTTCCCTTACCGTCCCCGGTATTGACTATCAACAATCCTTTTCGCTCAGTCATTGCGCACCACGCCTATTCCCGGGCGGCAAAACCTTCAGGGAAGATCACCTGGTTACGGCTCTCTGGATGCTGTACCACCGACACCTGCACACCGTAAGCGGCGCTGATCGTTTGTGCGGTGAGCACCTCGCGCGGCGCGCCAACCAATTCAATACGCCCGTCCACCAGCAAAGCAACCTGGTCAGCGATCGCTGAGACAAGGTTGAGGTCATGCATCGCGAACAGTACCGCCAGCTCTTTTTCCTTGACCAGATTACGGATCAGGCGCAGCAAATCGGTCTGGTGCCGCAGGTCAAGATGGTTGGTGGGCTCATCCAGCAGCAGCACTTTTGTTTGCTGCGCCAGCGCGCGCGCCAGCAGCACACGCTGCTGTTCCCCGCCGGACAGGTTGGCGATGTGGCGCTGCGCGAGATCGGACAGGCGCGTATTATCCAGTGCGCGGGCGACTGATTCCTCGTCCTCTTTGCTTTCACGCCCCAGCCAGCCCATATAGGCGGTACGGCCCATCATCACCGCCTGGCGAACGGTGTAGGCTCCGCCGAGCTGGCGCGCCTGCGGCACAACCGCCATCAAGCGTGCGCGCTGTGCTGGTGACATCTGGCTGATATCACTGCCATTGATGGTGACGGTACCAGCCACAGGACGGACAGTGCCGCTCACCGCACGGATGAGCGAAGTCTTGCCTGCGCCATTGGGCCCCACCAGGGCCATGATCATGCCCGGCGCAACACGGAGCGAGATATCCTGCAGCGCGGACTTCTTTCCATACATCACCCCAAGTTGATTGATGGTCAGCATGGCTACCAGAAGACCTCGCGCTTGGCTCTGCGTAATATATAGAGGAAGAAAGGCGTGCCCGCGAGAGCGGTCACAATCCCGACAGGAATCGTTGAAGGCGCGATCAGCACCCGCGCCAGCACATCCGACAGCAGCAGCGTGACCGCGCCGCCCAGGATCGCGAGCGGGATCAGGCGCTTATAGTCCGGCCCCCACACCAGGCGGATGATATGCGGTACGATCAGCCCGACATAACCGATCACCCCCGAAAACGCCACCGCCACTGCTGTTGTCATCGAGGCCGCGATGATCACCAGGATCTTGGCTTTGTCCACATGCAGCCCCATCTGGCGCGCTTCTTCCTCGCCAAACTGGAGCAGGTTGAGCACATGCCCCGAAAGCGATAATGCCGCCATTCCGATCAGCATGAACGGCAGTACCGCCAGCACCGGCTCCCAGCCGGAAATCGGTGACCCGCCCATCAGGAACGCGATCGCGCGGTAGACCGCGCCATCGTCCCGCAGCATCAGGAAAGAGGTCAGCGCGGAGGCAAAAGAACCGAAGGCAACGCCAGCCAGGATGAGCGTTGTCAGCGGCACCATCCCGTTCACGTGCGCCAGCTGGTACACCAGCACCACCGTCAGGATCGCGCCTGCAAACGCCCCCAGCGGGATCAGGTAATAACCCAGCAGGCCGTGCAAACCGCGCAGCGCCATCATCGCCACCGCGCCCAATCCGGCGCCGGAAGCCACCCCGATCAGGTATGGATCACTGAGCGGGTTGCGGAATAACCCCTGGTAAGCCGCGCCGCTGCTGGCCAGCGCCGCCCCTGTCAGCATCATCAGAATGGTATGCGGAAGGCGCACTGCCAGCAGGATCGTCTCGGTTGCGTTTCGCGCGCCGGCCGAACCCGAACGGCCAAAAAGATGATCAAAGATGATCCGCGCCACCATTCCGGCTGGAATGCGCACCGCGCCTAGCCCGATGCTCAGCATCAGGGCCGCAACCAGCAGGATTGTGATCACCAGGAATGGATGTTTACGGATCATCGGTCTTCCCTGTCCTAATTAGAACAATTCAGGATGCAGCAGCATCGCCACCGCTTCCAGTCCATCCACCAGGCGCGGTCCGGGCACGCTCAGGATGTTGGGATCGATCGCGTATATTGCTGCATTCTTCACAGCCGTGATCGCGTCCCAGCCGGCACGTGCCGTCACACTTTCCGCGTTCATCCCGTATAGCGCGTTACCCAGCAGGATCACGTCCGGATCAACTGTGATCAGCGCTTCGGAACTCATCTGGGCGTAATCCCCCTGCAGCGCGGCGGCCGCGTTCACCCCGCCCGCGCGGGTGATAATGTAATCAATGAATGTGCCAGAGCCAGTCGTCCACGGGTTGGAAGGATCGGTCGCGTCCAGCTCGTAAAACACCACCGGGGTTGTTTCCGCGCCGGCGACGGCAGTCTGCACCGCGCTCACCCGCGCCGCCAGATCCGAAACCAGCGTTTCCGCTTCTTCCATGTGCCCGGTCAGGGCCGCGATCTCGCGCAGGTTATCCCACAGATCTTCGAACGTGTCCGGGTTTGCCTGCCAGTACACCGTCAGGCCCAGTTCCTGCAGGGCTGAAACCGTCTCCGGGCTGATGATCTCCGCCGCCAGCACCAGGTCTGGCTCTGCCGCCAGGATCGCTTCCACCGGCAGATCGCCCCACATCGCGCCGATGCTCGCCACTTCCAGCGCCGCTTCCGGGAAGGTGGACATCTCATCCCGCCCCGCCAGCTGCTGCCCCGCGCCCAGCGCGAACAGCATCTCCGTCATCGAAGGTGACAGCGATACGATCGCCTGCGGATATTGCGCCAACTGCAGCGTATTGCCGAGGTCATCGGTGAACACCAGCGCTGCCTGTTCTTCCTCCTCTGCAGCGGGCGCTGTGGTCGCCGCTTCCGTTTCCTGCACTTTCTGCAAGACAGCCGCCGGCGCGCAGGCCGTTGCCCACAGCGCGGCGATCAGGAATAAAACAATCATGCTTTTCGATTTCTTCATCATGTATCTCTCCATCGTATTTTATTGATTCCCTATGCATGGCAGAGTGCAACAAAAAACCCCTGCCTTTGGATAGGGAGGGGTCATAAGCCAATCAGTGATCAATCATTTGTCTTGGTTGTTCCACCTCCTTTGTGCGAGGCCTGTGAAAACACGGTCAGGGTGGGCGACCTGGCTTTCCTTATACAGGATCACAGTTGCGCTACAGCACCGGACTTTACCTTAAAAGGTATCACCGGTTTCGCCATTAAACCTCCCATCCGGGGGATGAGGTGCCTTGACCAATAACAGGATGGTAATGTGCAATACAAGAATTATATCAAATTCTTTAAATTATCAATTTGGAAGTAGAAAATAACGTTACGTTCCATTAAAAACTTCGAATAAACTTTCCTAAATGATAATTCTTTCATATCACCTTAGAATCAAATCAGGATTCTAAATTTATCCTTATAATCAGATTCTTTGTAGATGCGGATAGAACCCCATAGATATGTACCTGTAAAAAAAATTTACCTTAATACTTCACCATTGGAAGCTATAACCTTTTGGTACCAGAAATAACTATCCTTTAGGCTTCTTTTCCCTGATCCATTGCCTTTATCATCCAGATCCACATGAATGTATCCATAGCGTTTGCTCATTTCAGTGGAAGAAGCGCTGATGATATCAATCGGTGCCCATGAATAATAACCAAACACATCAACCCCATCCAGAACCGCTTCTCTCATCTGCTCTATATGGCTAGAAAGATAATCAATTCTGTATGAATCATGGATACTTCCATCCGGCTCAACCACGTCAAATGTGCCAAATCCGTTTTCCGTTATTGCGATGGGTGTCTGATATCTATCCCAGTACATATTAAGTTTGGTCCTCAGCCCAACCGGATCAATTCCCCATCCCCATTCATTCGCGTCTACATGCGTATTAGGATAGGAATGCTGATGATTGATGAAACTTGTCGCGTTCGCAACATTCGTGAAGTAATATGATAGTGACATAAAATCTGCAGTATGTTCAAGATCTGCCATATCATTTTCACCGAATCTAATATGAATGTTGTGATCGTCAAAAAATCGGAACGCATAGTCAGGATACTTTCCCCTCAAAAGAACATCACCATAAAAAAATTCCATTTGATTTCTTCGATAATTTGAAAAAACATCTTCTGGCTTAGAACTCTCGGGATATGTGATGTCATCTCCAAACATCATTCCTATCATAATATCCGGATAATTACCATGGGCATATCTTGCTGCCCGTGCGCAAGCAACCATCTCATTATGCACGCCTTGGTATTTTGCCTCCAATAAATCTTTTACTTTATCCTCCGCAATACCCAAATGGTCAAAAGATTGGATACCAATGGTATTAATTTGATTTACCGGAATCCAATATTTCACACGATCTGCGAATCTATCAAATAAAGTCATACAATAATTTTCAAAAAATCCGATCAATTCCCGTGAATACCATCCTGTGTAACTTAATGCGAGGTTCAATGGCATTTCGTAATGGGATATCGTGATCATCGGCTCCATCCCATTCATTAATATCTCATCGATTAATGCATCATAAAAATTCAAGCCTGCTTGATTGGGTTTCTCATCATCTCCATTTGGATAAATCCTGGACCAATTGATAGATGTCCTCAATGACTTCAAACCGATTCCTGCAAGAAGTTTAAGATCTTCTTTATATGTATGATAAAAATCGATTCCCCACCTCTTTGGATAAATACCTTCTGTATCAGTCATTGCAAATTTGATATCAGTGGTGGTCATTTCCCGGTTCCATTTTTCTTTCAGAGGTATATCTTCGCGATAACGGTTGATATCCGCTAAACACCAGCCTTTGCCGCCTTCTTGCCATGCGCCTTCGCATTGATTGGCTGCAAGAGCGCCACCCCATAAAAAGTTATCCTTAAAACCTTTGATATGTCTCACACCCTCACCTCCGTTTTTCTATAACTTGCATCAATCACAAAATATTATTGATTTGAAGTCGATGTGGATTAACACATTTCGTAATAAGCCTTGATTGGTCAGCATCGTAACGTATGGTATGCGTCAATAATTATTTACATTTAATACTTATAGAATAATTAACTAAAAGTTCGCCTTTATGGTAACCTTTTTGAAGCGGCAGTTGTTTGTATTGTATTTTTCTTGAATTGACGAGGCTCAAGATTTCTTACAAACAACTGCCCTGTTATATTCAACAAACCTATTTTGGTAAGAGCGCCCGCATGACCCTGATTAACCTTCTAGTCATGTGTAATTCAGACATAGCGGTCATAAGTGAATCCTGGGCGTGCGTCATCAGCATTGAAAATTGGATTGGTTCCCCTCGCGCTTCTCTTTGAATGATCGTTGTTTGAGTATTGTGCGCCGCCTCGATTTCTGTTGCGGCTTTTTCTAGATACTCTTCAATTTTTGGATCATTGATCAATCCGGTTTCCAATACATCGATCGCTTTATTCGCTAATGCGCGCGCATTTCCTGCATGGATGATGACTTTAGCAGCAGTTTCAACCATTTTAATTTCTACGTTGTTATTTTCCACTATTCACTCACTCGCAGATTCGTTCACCGCTTCTTTTTGAAGCTCTTGTTTTTCATAGGCTTTAAAGAAAGGCCAATATACAAACCATGTGATAGCAAGCAGGATGGCTAAGAACGGGATACTCATCCAGTCCTGTGTCACGATAAATGTTGTAAAACCGATTGGCGCAAACCACACATAAAATGGGAAAGCGGGTATGTTGACTAATCCCGAATTAAGTACTGGGTAAACGATCAGAGGGATCAAGAAACCGTTGATGATAAACGGAATCATGAGAAGCGGGTTGAATGCAATCGGGACACCAAAAACCAGCGGTTCATTAATATTCATGATAGAAGGTAACATGGTAGTCTGGCCTAAGGTCTTCAAACGTTTTGATTTTGATCGCAGCATCATAACATTGAGCATTAATGTCATTCCCATGCCGCCCAACCAAATAAAAGCCATACCAACTTCCTGGGTATTGATATTTACAGGTGCCAATCCTTTTGCAACCAGGTCCGCGTTTTCTGCTATGCCAGCAAGTGTAATGGGGCCGATAATCGACCATAGCGTCCAAGCCGATAGACCAAACGCGTATAGAAGGATGGAAATTCCCCAGATTAATACAAAGCCGGCATAGGATTGGCCCAAGTTAACCAACGGGCTGAACAAGTTCTCAACCAATGCGTACATATCAAATCCAAGCGGATATGTGACTAACCAGCTGAGTACTAAGATTACCGTTCCAGAAGCTAAGGTGTTGAACCAATTAACAATAAAATCCGGAAACACACCTTTTTTATTAAACAAATTTCGATTGGCAAAAAAGCTGATCACCACACCTGTGAATAACCCGACAACAACAGAGAGAAAAACGCCTGCTGCGCCTAAACGATCCAGCACTATTTCGAAATTCCATGTGTCAGCATTAAATATCCCTTTCGACAGCATCAAGTATCCACCAATGGCAACAAAACCAGCTTCGATCTTAGGCCCATTGGGATTTTTTCTCTCGGTATACGTATAGGCTATCGCGAATACCACAAATAATCCCATTAAACCAAAACTGAAGTTTTGTACTGGTGTAAGATCCGGAATGAAGGGAATATATTCCTTTAACAACGTTGCGATCATCGCGAATGTTCCAACAAGAATGAGTGGGACTGCGATGATGAATCCTTGGGATATGGATGAGATTAATGGATGATCAGTGACCTTCATTAAAGCAGGTGCGAATTTCTCAGTAAACCATTTCATAACATTTTTCATTTGATTCTCCTTTGTTAATTTGAAATATCATTAAGTCGAAATATCAGGACAAATATCAATTATGCATCTTCCTCCTCTCCCAATGTGTCAATTGCTAGTTGAAGAACCGCCTCACCATTCATTGTTCCGAAATCCATCGCGGGGACAAATGCGTAAGGCACACCGGCGTTATTACAAATTTCAATTATTTTTTGATCGTTATATCTAAGTTGCGGTGAAACAAGAACAATATCAAAATTACTAACGGAACCGGCTAATGCGCCTTCCGCTTTTGCCAACACATTTACACTCAAACCTTTTTCAGCGGCAGCTTTTTTGATATTTTGGACCAGGAAACTTGAAGAAAAGCCGCCTCCGCAAATTATTAAGATATCCATACTCGCTCCTTTTCAGTTTGCTATATAGTGGACTAATATTTATGTTTCTTCATCGTTATTCAATGCAGAAGAGATCAGACCCTGAAGGTAAATATCATTAAAATAATCAAATTCAACCATTGGCAATTGAACATTTTTTGATCCCATGATCTCTGGATCATTGATCATGTATGAAAAAAATAAACCGAGGAAAACTCGACTTAATTGTGTAATAGATTGGTTTTTAAACACTTTGGGATTCTGCTCTTGCTTTTTCCTTAAAACCTCCACCATGGCATTAAAAGCTTTAAGAAACAGATCGGGCAGATGTTGGCCGTTGAATTCAACCATCTCAATGAAATGCAATTTCATAAATTTTTTATTGTTCTGTAATTCTTTGCGTTCCTTAATGGAGGCATCTTTGATAAAATCATCAAAGGTATCTCCTTCAGCCGTTTTAACAATCTTTGGAATCAATAACCACGGATGATATTTATTGATAATGAATTGGTAGATTTCATCTTTCTCTTTAAAGTGGTTATACAATCCCCCGGGTGCTACATCAATTTTCTCAGCGATATCCCGCATCGAAGTCGCGTGGAAACCTTGCTCAAGAAATAATTCCAGTGACGCTTGAATGATCCGTTCTTTTGTATCTATCATTTCAATTCATGCTTTCGTTTCTGAATGAACGTTCGTTCATATTTATATTATAAGAATTTGTTCAGATTGTCAAGTAATTGGTGCGGATCAATTTTTAAGGTTTTTTTGATCACGGGCTGTGATCAGTTTTTTTTTAAAAAGGTAAGCATATCCCCGGACACACTTTAGAAGGCAAAACTTTTATATAAAAAGAATCGCCCGTTTGGGCGATTCTTCACTTAAAGATTACGAAATAGAATATTGCTTCACTCCCCCGCCCCCTGCGCAAACTGCTGAATCTCCTTTGGTTCGCTGATCACCCGCGTCAGCTTGCCATCCTGCATCAGCAGCACCCGGTCCACATACTCGCACATGCGCAGGTCATGCGTCACCATGATCCCGGCCCGTTTCTGTTCATGGATCAGGCCGGCAAAAGTCTTCACCACCTGGTAGGCACGCTCAGTATCCAGGCTCGCGGTCGGTTCATCTGCCAATACCAGGCTTGGGTTATGGATCAACGCGCGTGCGATCGCCACCCGTTGCTGCTGCCCGCCCGACATTTGACCCGGCAGGTTATACAGCCGGTCACCCAGGCCCAGCCGCGCCAGCAGTTCTTCCGCGCGTACCCTGCCCGCCTTATCCAGGCGGTTGTTCAGGCGCAGCATCAGTTCCACATTCTCGAGCGCGTTCAGATATGGCACCAGGTTATTGGCCTGAAAGGTGAAGCCGATCTTCTCGCGCCGCAGCGCGACACGGTCCTTGTCTGTCATCTGCGCCAGGTCTTGCCCATCCAGCACCACCCTGCCCGCGCTGGGCTGCAGCAATGCCGCCAGGATCGAGAGCATGGTGGTCTTGCCCGAGCCGCTCGGTCCTACCAGCGCCACAAACTCGCCCGATCCCACTTCCAGCGAAACGCCATCCACCGCGCGGATCGTGCCAAATTCACTTTCGTAGATCTTCTCTACCAGGTCCGTCTGCAGTGCGTAGGTTGGTTGTGTGTTGTTCATGATGACAACCCCAGCGCTTTCAGCGGTTCGATCTTGACCGCGTAACGGATCGATACCAATCCGCCGATCGGCCCGATCAACAACAAAGCCACGATCGCGATCAATGATGTCGTGCCGTTGAACACGATCGGTACGGTCGGCGGAAATGTTAGCGAGAACAAGAACGCCAGCAGCCCGCCGATCAGCACGCCAACGGCCGTGATCACCACGATCTGGATCACCGAGGCATACGCCACCACCCGGTTGGATGCGCCGATCGCTTTCAGCACACCGATCTGCGGCACTTTCTGCAGGACCTGGATCTGGAAGAATCCGCCGATCACCAATACGCCAATAAAGAGCGTAAAAGCGCCCTGCGTATTCAGCGTACTCTGTTGCGCGCTGTATCCCGGCAATGCCTGGATCGCCTGCTCGATAGTCGCGATGTCAATATTCTTGACCTGGGCCAGCAATCGGTTGGTGACCATTTCCGCGTCCGCACCTTCCGTAAGTTTGATCAGAACTACATTACCCACCGCGTCCGAGCCATTGACCTCCGCTTCAGATTTCGGGCGCACCCGGTCCCAGGTGAAGAATGGCGCGAACATCGCTGGCTGCAGCGAATACTGCTGCCCATCCGTGATGCCCACCACGCGCAGATTATAGATCTCATCGCGTGTGCCCTGGGTAACGCGGATCACAGCCACATCACCCACCCCCAGTCCGCTGCGGATAGCGGTATTGCGGTCGATGATCACCTCGCTTGCCAGGTCTGTGCTCAGCTGCGTACCTTCCACCACCCTCGGCTCACCCGTATGCCCCGGCTCCACGCCTAACAGCGCGGCTTTCAACACCGGTTCATCGCCCGGCAGCACCAGGTTGACGCTCGCCGTGCCGAGCATGCCAGCGTCCGCCACGCCCTCCACCCGCCGGATCGAAGCCAAACGACCGCGTTCCATCCGGCTGGCCGCGATCAGAAAGTCAGATTTGGCCTGAAAAGCAGCCAGTTCCGCGTCCAGCTTGGAAAGATACTCGCGGTTGCCATTGCCCAGCCCTTCGCCCAGCGCGGCGATGAACAGCACCAGCAGCGTGATCAGCGCGATCACCAGCGCCACCATCAGGAAACGCCCACGGTTGCGCCAGATCTCTTTCACCGCCAGGTAAGCCGATAAAAAAATGGATTCTCTAATTTTCCATTTGGTTGCCATAACAGATTATTCCGTGAAATTAACAGCCGCAGTCATCCCCCAGCGCATCAGGGCATCCGTTTCCTTTAATAAGATCGTAACAGTGTAAGTGATATCGCCGCGCTTTTCTTCAAAACGCGTATTGATCTCGATCACCTCGCCTTTCAGGTGCACATCCGGCAGCGCGTCCAGTGTCACATCCACTTCCTGACCTTGTGTGATCTTCACCACTTCAAACTCGGTCAGGTTGTCGGTCTTGATGATCCATGCGCTGAAATCAGCCACTGCCAGCACCACCTCGCCCGGGCTGACCTGCTGGCCAACCGTCAGATTCAGATCGCTCACCACCCCGCTCATCGCCGCGCGCAGGTTAAGCGCGTCCACCGCTTCCCGCGCGCTTTCCACGTTGGCATTGGCCGAGGCCACGCGCGCCTCCAGTGTGTTCATCTGGTCAGGGTCGAGCCCATCGTTCTCTTGAATGCGTTCAAATAATGCCTGCAGGCGGTCCATTTCTCCCGTCGCTTCATCCAGCCGTGCTTGCGCCTCGGTTGAAGCGCTGGCATTGTAGTTGTTCAGGGCTGTCGATCGCCGTTTGCGCGCCAGAATCGCTTCGATCTGTGCCTGCGCCAGGTTCTCAGTTGCTGCGGCAACATAATCATCCAGTGCCTGTTGCGCGGCCAGCGCTTCTCGTTCTGCGCCAGCCAGGATGGCGTCAAGCTCAGCGGAATCACGCATCATCGCCAGCACCTGGTCCTTGCGCACCTCTTCACCTGACGCAACCATCACCTCAGCAATCTGACCGCTGACAGCGAAGGAATGCTCAAGCGCTTTAAGCGGCAGCAGACGCCCTTCAGCGATGATCTCCGGTTGCGCGAGAGTAGCGATCGCCTGCTCATCCGCCGCTTTTGGGCTGCAGGCTGCGATCATTGCCATAGTGAAAATCGATAGTACGATGATTGATAATTTCTTCTTCATTTTTTCCTCATTATTTTTTCGGTTTTAATCCACACCCGGGCCGATCGGTCCCTCAAAATCCTCATCCCACTGGGTGGAAAGAACACCTTCCAGTAGCAGGTCAAGCGCGGGATGATCGGCAATATTGTCATAATAGAATGGCAGCAGCACCCGCCCTTTCTGGTTGATGATGAACGTGCCGGACATTTGCATCGCGTCTTGCCCTTCCGGCGGCTGCTCAAGTTTATATCCCTTTTTCGCGGATTCTTTCACTGAGCGGATCACCTGCGGATGCAGCACAGTCTGGAAGATGGTACCGCGTTCAAGGCCATAGGCGTGATACGCCATGCGCTCAGGATCACACAACGCCAGCAAGTCCGGCGCGTACTGCTTCATGAACAGGTCCGTCGCTCCCGGGCTGCCCTGCGTCACCACCGCGATGCCGAGCCCCGCTTCCTCGATTCGTTCTTTTCCTTCTACCAGCTCATCCAGCATCTCTTTGCACTGCGTGCAGCCAAAATGGCGCGTGAAAGCCAGGATCAGCGGGCGCTTCTTCCACAGCGAGGAAAGTGACACCGTTTTTCCACCGGTGTTGAGCAGCTCCAAATCCGGCGCTTGCTGGTTGAAATGCAGACGATTTGCGTTTTTCATAACCCTCCAACGATAGGATCCATTTTTGAATTGGATTTTATTCGCAAACAACTCTAAATAATATCAGAGCTTTCTTAATTAATGAAGCATACTGTATAAATTTTGTTTTTTGATAGCGCGGTGATCAGTAAATCGCTCCACAATGTATAATTTATAAAATTCAATTCGGGGTTGCTCATGAATAATAACCAACGCTTTAATTATTACAAGATTTATCGGGTCGGCGCGGTCGCGATTCTGGTTGCGCTGCTATTTTTTCGCCGCAATCTGGCAGCAGAATTGGTCATCTCCAACGGATTTGGCATCTGGCAAGTTCCTGCGCCCCTGCCGGAGAACGCGCTGGGCTGGTTCGCGCTAATCAGCGCGCAGCCGCTGCTGGCATTCATCCTTTTGGATGGTGTCGACGTCATCAATGCCATCCTTGTGGTACTGTTGTTTTTCGCTCTCTTCACCGCCATAAAAAACCACAACTTCAAAATGGCTGCAGCAGCTCTGACAGCAACTGTACTCGGCGTTATCATGTACATTCTTGCAAACCGCGCCATCCCGCTCTGTTTGCTTGCCCGCAGGTATCATGCCGCCCCTCAACTGGCTGCGCGGGCTGATCTCCTGATGCGTGCAGATGAAATTTTGTCCAGCCCCCTGCGGGATACCGTCATGTCGATTGGTCTGATATTGATCCTGAGCGCCGGTCTCGTCTTCTCCATCGTCCCATTGAAAGAAAAAATCTTCAAGCGCAGGGTTGCCCTGACAGGCATCGCAGCGAATGGTCTTTACCTGATGAACTACGTTTTGATCCTTTTTGCGCCAAACCTCAACTGGCTGTTTCCCACGCTTTCAGCCCCATTCCGCCTGACCTGGTATGCGATGCTGGCCGTTGCGCTGCTGAAAAAGGCAAAGGATACCTCAACAGCATCTAAATTGGAGGAACGATGCACGTAAAGCCCGATTGTCTCATCTGCGATAAACAGCGCGGCATCGCCCATCACCCGCCCGGCGGGTATATTTACACAGGTGACTTTTTCACGGTCTGCCACGCGCCGGTCAACACCGGACCGCTCGGCACGCTCTTCATCGAATCCCGCCGCCATTTCCTCGACTATGCCAGCATGACACCACAGGAATTAGCCGCCCTCGGCCCCCTGCTGCAGCGCGTCTACCGCGCACTGCGCGAACTGACGGATGCCGAGCGTATTTACCAGGCCGCGATGATCGACGGCGTGCCCCACTTCCACTGCTGGCTCGTCCCGCGCCGTTCATCCGACACGGTCAAAGGTATCAAGTTTCTCGCAATGGACGTTTCCTGCGAGGCGGCAGACGCGGAACAGCTTGTAAATGCGTTAAGCGCGAAGCTCAAAGATTAAAATAAAATATCCACACCTGTTGTTACACTTCAATCGATGCGCATGATGGACATATTCTATAATTAATAAAACATAGATGAAGGCAGAAAAATGTCAGAAGAACAGAACACGAATACGACTGAGAAAAAAGCCAGAGACCTCCATTCGGAATCCGTCACCATCCGTCAGGGCGGCGCGGTCAATGTCGAAGCGGATAAGGTCGAAGTGCGCCAGGGCGGGATCGTCCAGGCAAAAACGCGTTCACTGGAGATGACCGGGAGCGGGCTGCTGCTTGGCCAGGCTGAAAACGCCCACATTTTCGCCTCGCGCAGCGCAGCCGTCATCGTCCGGCATGATGCATCCCTCGACCAGAGCGGCACGGTCCTCCAGATCACCAGCGGCGATGTGAGCATGGAACAGAGCGGCACCATAGTCCAGATCGCCAACAACATCAAAATGGGCGACAACAACGGCACGGTGTTCCTGTTTGCCAAAAATATTGAAGGCGATGTCCACTCCGCTTTCGGTCAGAAGGAATCACTCGCTTTTGCCGTCGCCGCCGGCATCACCACCGGCCTCGTCCTGCTCGGCGGTTTGCTCCTCGGCCGCAAAAAGAAATAACTGTTTTTTTCATAAAACTGCTTTGGTGAATTCTGGTGAAAAATTGTACGTCGGTATGCACTAACATGCCGACCTAAGGCTGCTGATCGCCACTTTTCTGATATTCTAGAAGAATTTCCACAGCAAGCCTGGTGCCGATGCGATCTGCACCAGCGTTGATCATGGATAAAGTATCTTCTAATGTATGAATCCCTCCTGCAGCCTTGACACCCATTTTCGGGCCCACAACCCGCCGCATCAGGTCAATGTCTTCAACCACAGCCCCGCCAGTGCTAAAGCCGGTTGATGTTTTCACAAAATCCGCGCCGGCCGCCTTGCTGATCAAAGACCCCATGATCTTTTCAAACCGATCCAGAAGACACACTTCAAGTATGACTTTTAGTAGCCCATCATGGGAATGGACCATTTCAGACATTTTTTGAATTTCATCAAAAATAAAGGAGTATTCTCCAGCCTTGAGCATACCCACTTGAATAACCATATCAATTTCATCCGCGCCATTCTCTAGAGAATTTTTTGCTTCAAACAGTTTTGTATCGGTTGGAAAAGCACCCAGCGGAAATCCTGCCACGCTTCCTACACGCACCACAGAATCTGCCAATTGCTTTTTCGCCAACGCAACAAAAACAGGATTGATAAAAACGGTAGCGATTTTGCATTGATCAGCTTGATCACAGAATTGGATCACCTCATCTGGTGTCGCGTCCGGATGATGTAACGCGTTATCCAGGTATGAAGCAAATGATGATTTCCGCATTGGCATGGTAAGTTCTGGCAGCTGTTCCAAATATTCTCGCCCGTTCTCAACAAGAAGAGATATTTCTGTATGTATGATTGCTCCTTTTATAAAAAAATCTCATCCATCACATTGTGGACGAGAAATTTTTACTTAGTTCAATTAATCAAGCGCTGCGTGAAAATGAGGCGCCATTGTCATCTTTTCTGGATAATGATGAATATCAGAGTTGATTATTTTTCTGGCAAACTATCACCATCGCGATATTCAAGCCGTGCACCGCAGCTTTTACATTCGGCGATGTTTAAACCGGTCTCATCTTTGGAGATTGTCACGTCCCCTTCACAGGAACAGCGGCGATAAATACTCAAGATCTTTCCTGCATATTCCAGGATCTTCAATTCACCTTTTTCTTGATTATTCTCAGTCATTTTTATATCCTATCGTTTTCTGGTGTTAATAATAATGTGGGCGTTTATAACGCCCACATTAAATTATAAGCTATCTTTCGGTATCTCTTATTTGAGCAGGTTGCCAAAGAAGGCGAGAATGTTGCCCAGGACACCGAAGTCGGTGTCACCGAAGGATGAACCGACCCAATCGGGGTTCAAACCACCGAAGGAGGTGTAAGTTGTGCCTGCGAGCAGGGTGAAGATCAAACCATTGAGGAAACCGCCAAGCATAGCGCCTTTGCGGCCGCCGGTGGAGTTGCCGAACACGCCAGCTGTGCCACCAACGAAGAAGTGAATGATCATGGAAGGCAGAATGACGCCGCCCAATGCACCGCCAGCCAAAAGCTGCAGACCCATGGCAACCAGGCCGCCAACGATGGAGGCAAGGTAACCAACCAACACTGCGTTTGGTGCGTAGGGGAATACAACGGGGCAGTCCAGAGCAGGTTTTGCATCCGGAACGATCTTTTCAGCAATACCGCGGAATGCGGGGACGATCTCAGCCAACACGGTGCGGACACCGAGCAGGATGATGGCGATACCACCAGCAAACTTCAATGACTCAAGGAATGCACCAACAACCCAATATTGACCAAGTGCTTCGCTTGCGGCTGCGCCGCTGAGGAGACCGACGACAACGTAGATCAGGAGCATAACGGAGCCCATGGCTACGAGCGGTTCCTTCATGAAGCCGATCCAATCCGGGAATTTCATATTCTCGGTGGAATCCTCGGGATCGCCAACAAACTGTCCAAGGAAGCCGGACATTGCGTATGTGGTGATGCCGAAGTGACCCATGGCGAAGCCATCGCCGCCGGTGATTTTCTTCATGAATGGCATGGAGAGCGCCGGCATGAAGGTCATCAGGAAACCGGAGATGACGGATGCGACCGCGATCATCAGAATTTCATTCGCAGCAAACATTGGCATAACAGAGAGCATGCCGGTTGTCAGCGTGGCGATGAACAGGGTGTGGTGACCGGTCAACCAAATGTATTTGTACTTGGTCACGCGCGCAAACAAAATATTGAGCAGGAATGCAAACAGGAAAACCAGGGAAATCTGGCGGCCCAACGATTGGTTCACAATGCTTGTGAAAACTTCGTTAACGGGAAGCGCCGCATTCGGGATCTGGAGCACGGTGGTGAAGAGTGTACCGAGGGGGCTGATCGCGCCAACGACCACACCAGCACCAGCGCCTAAAATCAAGAAACCCAGAATGCTTTTCAGGGTTCCGGTGACTACCTGTTCGAACGGTTTCTTGAGAGCCAAGAGACCAATTAATGCCATCAAACCTACAAGGATTGAGGCATTGCTAAGAAATGCTTGAAGAAAATTAAGTACTGCCATTAGAAATCCTTTCTAAACTAATAAATATTATGATTTTTTTGATTCGAATACTTTTATGAATATATCTAGTAACGCGGCTTCGATCTCGTTCTCATCAAATAAATTAAGAACTGTGATCACCTCTGCATCCACTTCATTAAGCTGTTTAGCAAATTCATTCGTCGTTACATAGATATCCGGGGTTGTTGATCTGGCAGTGGAGATATCCGCAACTTCGACCCTAAAATCGTTACGGCCATATCCATGTCGTTCTAAAACTCGCTCGATCCCCATTTTTACCAGGAGACCGCTGCCTAACCCCATTCCACACACTGCAGATATTTTTACCAAAATATCCTCCTATAACAAGCTTCTAAATATAGTATTACGGTTTTATAGGGCCAATAAACCGAGTACGAAGGCTACCACTGCGAGAGCGATGCTGATCAAGCCTTCAGTCTTTCCGACTACTTCTTTTTTGTCTGCCATAAATTTCACCTCCTTTCATTTATTTTCGATCCTATAACAGTCTAAACACTGGATATTGGCTTTGGTTTCGATAATAAAAACCTACTCCTGGATGAATGTTTGGAATAGGTCTTCGCGCGTGGTCGCATTCTTGATCACTTCAATCTTTTCCTTATCGCCTAATACAAGGGCAAGCCGGCGAAGACCATCGATATGCTGTTCCTGGTCTAAAGCGGCTAAAGCAACGATCAAATACACGGGATCGTTTTGTTCATTGCCAAATTCGACCGGCGTTGCAAGACGCACGATGGCAATGCTTGGTTTAATTACACCATCCTCTGGCCTAGCATGCGGTAACGCAATGCCTGGCGCAACGACGATATACGGGCCAAATTCCTTGGCAACACGGATCATGGCGTCGATGAATCTTTCTTCTACTGCGCCATCTTCAACCAATAGCTTGCCTGCGGCTCTTATCGCCCCCTTCCAATCCTCTACGGAAACATCAACATCAACGATTTCTTTGCGAATAAGTTCTTTTACATCCATAACGTAGTATCCCTATCCTCCGTGATATTCTATCCAAGAACTGGTTGACTATAGTGTATATTGATTCGGTCATTTGTCAAGGTTTTTTTATTCAAAGTATAAATAATTTTTATGCCTCCCAAATAAACATTTTAAAAATTGTCAGGCGATAACAAATATTTTTAAAAATCTGTAATGTGCTGGATTGGAAAAAGGAAATTTCCTCAAAGTATAAGTCCTCGCGAATTTTTCGTCTAATTTGATCATATCAGCGCTGCAGATTAGTCTTCATCTGATAATGTGAAGATAGAATTTTTTTATGTATGCGCGTTCCTTTTTGGTAGCAACTGATTTTCTATCGATCCAGCACCTTAAGAACAGTATCTTTGATCCCCCCCGTGTCTAGCTTGTAATAATTTAATAATTCCCGATAAGGGCCTGAGGTTGTGAATTGATCCAAAATTCCATGGCGGAAGATTTTAACATTTATATTTTGCTCGGCAATAATTTCCGCGATCGCACTGCCTAATCCATTGGTGATAAAACCCTGCTCGACGGTGAGCACAACCGGGTATTGTTCAATGGCCGCGACCACCTCATTGATATTGATTGGCTTGAGCGACGATACGTTCAATAAACCTGCATGAATACCACATTCTTCCAGTAACGTGATTGCCTCCAGAGATTCACCCACTTCTGGGCCAGTAGCGATAAGAAGGATGTCCTGACCTCTCACCAGGTGGTCTGGTTTACCAACTTTGTAATCAAAAATTTCTTGGTAAACGGTTTTTTCTTTAGCGCGAGAGAGACGCACATATACTGGCCCCTCAATCTCCATCACCTTATTTAGCATCGAAGCTGTTTCAACCGCATCTGCTGGTGAGAGCACCGTCATTCCGGGCATTCCGCGGAAGATGCCGATATCCTCCAGGGCGTGGTGTGTTGCGCCGGCTACTCCCAAAGAAATACCGCTATGTGTGGATACTATCTTAACCGGAAGCTCATTGTAGGCGACATCCGTCCGCACCTGCTCACAGGCCCGCATCGAAGAAAACACCGCATAAGTGGAGACAAAGGGGACTATCCCAGCCAATGTCAGGCCGGCCGCTGCTCCCATCATATTCTGTTCAGCAATCCCAAAATCAATAAATCGCTCTGGACATTTTTCTCGAAAATCAGATAATTTCACACTTCCGGATAGATCTGCTGAAAGTCCGACGATCTCTTCATGCTGGTCAGCTAGTTCAACAATGACCTTGCCATATGCATCTCTGCTCGATAAACCAACCAGGGAGTTCTTCTCAATTGTTTGTTCTGACATCGGTCTCCTTTACTGCTTCGAGTGAGCAGATTGCAATTTTTCTATCGCACGATTGGCATCCTCAGCGCTTATCTTGAAAAAATGCGATGATGCTTTACCTTCGAATGAAGGAATCCCGCGCCCCTTGATCGTGTTCGCAATGATAAATTTTGGTTTTCTGCCTAGTGTTTCCATTACAAAAGCATCCAATAGTTGTTGAATATCATGACCATCAACCGTCATGACCGACCATTTGAACGCATTCAGTTTATCAGCCAGCGGTTCTAATCCCATATTATCTTCTGTATCACCTTCAATTGTGAAATTATTCCGGTCTAACACCACAGTGAGATTATCAAGATGAAAATTCCCTGCGCTCATCAACGCTTCCCAGGTCGATCCTTCCATCATCTCTCCGTCTGAGATGATGCAGTACACTTTCCAGCCCGCTTTGTCAATCTGTCCACCGAGCGCAGCGCCTACTGCTACATTCAATCCGTGTCCCAATGATCCCGAGCTGATCTCCACCCCTGGCATACGGTGTTTGTCTATATGCATACTCAACATAGAATTCAAGGTATCGAAATTCTTCAATTCATCGATGCTGAAGAAGCCTTTTCTCGCCATCGCCGAGGAAAGAGCTACGTTCCCATGCCCTTTGCTCAAAATGATTCGGTCACGATCTTTCCATTTCGGATTCTCAGGGTCGACCTGTGCAACAGAGAAGAATAAGACAGCCATGATCTCGGATAACGTGAGATTGCCGCCGATATGCACCTCTTCCTTACAATCCCTGCCGGTTGTGATGATATCTTCGCTGATTTGATCAGCAATTTTCTGCAATGCAACAATCTGGTTTTCCATACGCGCTCCTGTCTCAAATTGTCATCTTAGTTGGTGAAAAATGATATTTTCATCGAAAAGAGTTTTTAAACCTTGTTTATCCATCCTGTTTCGCTGAGGTAAAAATATATCACAGTTGCATTTATCTACGCAACTGTCATGGGAAAAATCCAAAATGATGCCAACATCCCTTGATAGGGATTATTAATTGAATTTAGAATAGTATTAAAACTAGGAAATTTCTGGATGATGTCGAGCGCTATTTGCGGGTTTACCATGCCTGGATTCTTTCCGCATCTTTTCCGTACAAAATTACATTTTCGAGGAAATAGATTAGAACAAAATCCCCTGGCTCAGCCAGTAGATCACGATATACACCCCTGCCCCAGCCAGGAACAGCGAGCTCAGACGATGCACGAACGGGGTCACCCCCCGCAGCCAGCGCGCCAGCGCGCGTTTGAACAGCACCGCACCCAACACCACCACCAGCACCACCGTGCCCATCCCCAGCGCGTATGCCCCGAACTGCACCACCGCTGAACGAAAATCACCCGCGCTCAACGCGTTGCCCGCCACTACCAAAAAGATCGGCAGCGTGCAGCTCAGCGATGCCACCGCGTAGGACAACCCGAAAAGCAGGTCGCTCCACACAGACAGCTTCTCCCCGCTGCTTTGTAGAACCGCCAGGTTCAGGCTGAGCGTTTTCCTTTTAACAAACAGCCATGTGCCCACTACCGCCATCACAACGCCGATCAGCAGCCCGGCCAGCGGAAAATAATCCAGCAGCGCCTGGCTGCCGGCGGCGATCAGTGATCCCACACCCAGAAAGATGATGACGAAGCTGAGCGTGATCGCCAGTGTGTGCGCGATGCTTTCAAGCACCTGCCGTCCGGCGGTCTTCTGCCTGGCCTCACCCATCCGCTGGAATGCGTACGTCGTCAGCATCACCACCCCGCATGGGTTTACGCTCGCCACCATCCCGGCCGAGAAAGCGAACCCGATCGGCAACAGGCGTGTGAAATTCGCCAGCCCGGCTTCGATCCCGCCCTGGCGCTGGGCCAGAAACAGAAAGATCCCCGCCACCACCACTGCCGGCAGGATCAGTGTGACCACAACCGTCCGCAGCGAGCGCGGTTCCTCCGCCTGCGGTGAATAGCTTTCCTTCGTCTTCAGGATCTTCGCCATACTGCCTCGCCGATCAGCGTAATGCGTTGATGAACGCTTCCAGTTGCCCGGATGAGGTTGCGCCCACCCACGAACGCATCAGCTCACCCCGCGCGTCGAAGAACAGAAAAGCAGGCGTACCCAGCACGCGGTACGCGCTCAGCGCCGCCGGTTCCTGCAGCGACCCGGCCGGCATGCTGATATCCAGATCAGCCAGCATCGCTTTGCCATCCTCAATGCTGCCCAGGTTGGTGTAGGGTCCGATATCGATCACGATCATTTCAATATCACCATTTGCCTGGTCATAGGCATTTTGCAGCAAAGGCAGGTCCGCGCGGCAGAATGGGCACAGCCCGGCAAAGAACATCGCCACCACCGGTTTACCGTCAGTGAAGAGCTCACTGAACGCGATCTCCTCGCCTGAGAACAGGTCCGCGCCCTGATACAGGGTCAGGTTGAAATCCTGCGCCAAATCAACTGTTCCTGCGTTGGCTGCCCCCCTGCCTTCACCCGCGCCAGCATCCGAGCTGATCGCGTCCGCCTGCCCGGCGATGCGCGTCTGCGGGCGGAATGCGGCCCATGAGAACCAGAAGTGATTGATGCTGACCACCGGCTCCAGCGCAACGCCTGCCAGCTCACCGCTCAGCGCCAGGCCAAGGTTGTTCCAGGTGCTGCCTGTTTCAGCGTCACGGAAAACATCTCCATCAGCTGTGAAGGTCAGCGCCTGCCCATCCACATCGCGCGCGAAGGCAGTGGCACTGCCAACATCCTTGCCATCACCCACTGTGGATCGGTTGAGCGCGGAGGCGGTGCCTGCCTGCCAGAACACCACCACCGGCAGGCCACCCACTGTCTCATTGATCGCGCCTTCCACTTCCAGCGCGCGGTAAGGAAAAACCACGGTTTCTTGCTCACGGTCGATCGTCAGCACCCGCGCCATCGGCGGCAGCGCGTTCGGCGTTTGCGGGCCCTGGTACAGGAACGGATCGTTAAACTCGGTATCATACCCGACATAAGGATTTACCCCGTAATTGCGCTGGAAGCCCGTCCTACGCGAAAGCACATCGCCCTGCGGAAAATCGGCCTTAAATTGATCCCAGGCGATCAGAAAAGCGGGGATGGTGCTGAGCGTTTCGCCAGCGTAAGCACCCGCGATGCCCTCACCGGTGGCCTGCTGCCACCAGGTTTCCGTCTGGCGGTCATACATGATCAGGTTGCTAAAGCGCAAGCGCCCGGTCGTCCCAAAGTCAAGCACCTGCCCGTCAAACTCCCGCTCAAACGCGATCGCGGTGTTGCACAGAGGGCAATAGGTGACCGCGACCGGCTGGCCATTGAGCGTGTCATTCACGATCTCGTGCCACATCAAAATCTGGGCCGGATACGCGCGCGCTGCCCCATCCAGATCCAGCACCACCACCGCCTCCGCGTCAGAGAGCCATTCATCCGCCTCCGCGATCGAGACATAGGCCGGAGAATCGATCGACGGGATGCCATCCTTGGGCGGCCCGCCCGATAGCACCTCCGTATAAGGGATGGTGTGCTTGCTGAAATCCGTGGAGAACTGGCTGGCCGCGCCGGGCGGAGGTGTGTCTTCCAGCGGCAACGCCGCGGCAGGTTCATCCTGCGGCGTGCCAGCTTCAGCCTGTTCCACTGGCCCTTCCTCTCCAGCAACCGCCGGCGCGCAGGCCGCGATCAGCATGGCGGAAAGGAGTAAAACGATCCATTGTTTCTTCATCATCTGGTACCTCGCTTTGTCTTCTGTTGATCAGACGCGCGTCACCGCGTAATTCTTACAATCGCTGCGCTTTTGGATAATATTAGGGCATCACTACGCCAACAAGCAATAGAATTATATTAATAATCAACCCCTGTCACAGCCAACCCCTTTCCGGAATAAAAACCCTATCTGATTGCCCTCACCTATCGCCTCTCACGTGGGTTGGTCTGCGACCTTCAACCCAACAAAACCATCCCCATCCCGCGTAGGTTGGGTTGCGCCCTTCAACCCAACAAAACCATCCCCATCCCGCGTAGGTTGGGTTGCGCCCTTCAACCCAACAAAGCAATCCCCATCCCGCGTAGGTTGGGTTGCGCCCTTCAACCCAACAAAGCAATCCCCATCCCGCGTAGATACCGTCTGAAAAGTCAAGGGCAAATCTCACACAATCCATAATTTGGGT
>CAZTCV010000009.1:0-88256 GCA_964612815.1 uncultured Pelolinea sp.
TTGGCTATTATATTGCTTATGCTGGTTCTCTCTAAGATACAAGGTTGGGTTGCGCCCTTCAACCCAACAAAAATCATCATCCCTCCGTAGGGTGCGTTGGACGCTTTTCCCAACGCACCAGCCCTGTCCCTGTCATTGCGAGCGTAGCGAAGCAATCTCCCTTCCTGCCATCAAACCATCCCCATCCCCCGTAGGGTGCGTTGGACGCTTTTCCCAACGCACCAGCCCTGTCCCTGTCATTGCGAGCGTAGCGAAGCAATCTCCCTTCCTGCCATCAAACCATCCCCATCCCCCGTAGGTTGGGTTGCGCCCTTCAACCCAACAAAACCATCCTCATCCCGCGTGGGTTAGTTCACATGAAAAATCCAATGCCTTCTTCGAAAAAGATGGGGCTGCGGATCACCCGCTGAATACTGGGAAGGTCTATTCTCGCCTCTCACGCATCAGCCCAAATTCGCCCTCATTGCATATAATATATACATGTATATCAGCCCCCTCGGCAAAGCGCTCATCATCATCGCGGTCTTCGCCCTCATCCTCACCCTGGCTTTCACCGCCTGGGTGATCATACGCGGCCGCGAACCGATGGAACTGGCGCAGGCCGAGGGCCGCATCTTCTGGGATTTTATGCGCGAACGCTGGCGCGCGCAGAAAGTCGCCCGCATCACCCAATCACAGGTGCCCCAGGCTGCCCGCTGTCCCAACCACATCACCCGCGCGCTATTCAGCAGCACCACCCGCGCCATTCAATACACCTGGCGCTGTCTGCGCGCCGAAACAGCTCTGGCCGCCTCATCCGATACGCCCCTGCCCCCCGTCCAGCCCATCACCCTCAGCCAGACCCCCCACAGCGCCTGGGGTTACATCGAGGCTGCCGCCTGGCAGGCGCTCGCGATTGACGCCCTCCAGGCCGAAACCTGCCGCCTGGCCCCGCTCGACAGTGAGCTGCCGCTGATCGCCGTCACCGGCGCGAAGCACCCCCAGCCGCCCATCGCCACCGCCGCGCCCACCATCACACCAACCGCGTCCCCGCGCCTCACCCCCGGCGCGCTGGTGCGCGTCAGCGGGACAGAAGGCCTCGGCCTGCGCGTGCGCAGCGAAGCGGATATCACCGCCCCAATGCTATATAAGGCCAGGGAAGGCGACACCTTCCGCGTCGCGGATGGCCCCGTCTTTCAGGACGAGATCGACTGGTGGCGGGTATGCTCGCTCAAGGACGGCGCATGCGGATGGACAGCGGGGGAATTCCTGGCCATGGTGCAGGAACGGCCATAAACACAAAGACAAATTGCGCGCCGGAGGGGGACTATGAACAAGATCAATCCTGCTGGATCAGGCCTCCGTCCGCGGCAGCCACTCTATTTGAAATCGCTCACCAGCGCTTGAATGGCCGGCCAATTCGGCAGCAGCACCTGCGCGCCCTCATTCGTGACGATCGGCGTCACCATCGTGCGGTCAATCGCGTAGCTGTCCACGCCCGTGATGCTCGCGCGCGCCAGCGCAATTCCGATCCGCGGCCACAGCCAGATCGGCAGGTTCGTGTCCACCGCGGCCAGCGCCGCGGGAATGATCTCCGGCAATCGCAACCACACAGCCGGGTTGAGCATCTCCAGCGCGAACGAGCGGATGAAGAATTGCGCCTGGTTCATGCGGAAGAAATCATCACCATCCGAGCGGCTGCGCACAAAGGCCATCGCCTGGTCGCCATTCAGCCGGTGGCTGCCGGCCGGATAGCCCGCCATCGCCTGCGGGATCGTGACCGTGATCCCGCCCATGCTGTCGATCAGGCCGGGAAAATTGTTCAGGTTAAGGCGCAAATAATAGCGCAGCGGGATCGAAAAATTCTGTTCGATCGTGCGCATCGTGTGCCCGGGCCCGCTGCCCGGCAGCGCGGCCTCAGCAAAGAAATGCGCCGTGTTGATGCGGTTCTCCCCAAATTCCGGGATCGTCACCCACAGGTCGCGCGGGATCGATAGCAGCCTGACCGTCGGCAGCAGCGGGTTGACCGAGAACACCTGGATCGTATCCGAACGCCCGGCCTGGCTCGTGCCGGCGGTGCGGTCGATCCCCAGCAGCACAAAACGCGTCGAAACCGGCGCGAGCAGATACGCCAGCAGCAGCAGGAACAGCAGCAAAAAAGAACTGCAGCAGCCGCATCCGCTGCGTTTGCGCGGCGGCGGCAGGGGCTTGATCTTTTGTGTAGGGGGTAATCCGCGAGAAACCATAACATCCTTGATTAAACAACAGTGCAATTATAACCGCAGGCCGAAAACGTCAAGGGCGGGATACATTTTTGGGCAGGGCTGCCTTAGGTTGGTTTGCACCCTTCCACCCAACATAAACCTCATTTGTCATTGCGAGGAGCACAGCGACGAAGCAATCTCCCCCGCCGTCATCAGACCGACCCCGCGCAGGCTGGGTTGCACCCTTCAACCCAACAAATCCATCCTCCCTCCGTAGGGTGCGTTGGACGCTTTTCCCAACGCACCACCATCTCACCTCGCGTAGGTTCGGTTGCGCCCTCCAACCCAACATACCTATCCCCATAAAAAATGGGCTGCGTTTCCGCAGCCCATGCCATTCTTCCCTACACCGGGCACACACTCAGCCCGATCGCCCCCGGCCCCACATGCACCCCCACCGCCGGACCGATCTCATAAATATCCACCTGCGCGCAATCCATCCGTTCAGCAACCTGCGCCTTCACCCGCTCGGCCTCTTCCGGCGCGTTGGCATGCATCACCACCGCGCGCGCCTTGCTGGCGCCCACATGCTCCGCCGCCAGGTCAATGATGCGCTCGATCGCCTTCTTCTTCGTGCGCACCTTCTCCAGCGCGTCGATCTTGCCGTCATCATCCAGATACAGGATCGGCTTGATATCCAGCGCCGTGCCCATATAGCGCGACGCGCCCCCGATCCGCCCGCCCTTATGCAGATATTTCAGCGTATCGACCACGAAATACACCTTCGTCTTCTCCCGCACCGCGTCCGCCTCCGCCCGCACCGCTTTCAGGTCCTTCCCGGCCGCGATCGCCTGCCCCGCGGTTTCCACCACCAGCCCGGCCGCGCCGGCAGCCAGGTGCGTGTCCATCATCTCCACCGGCACCTGCGAAAAAGTCTGCAGCGCCGTTTCAGCCGAATTGACCGTCCCGCTCACGCCGGAAGAGATCAGCGGCGCGATCATGCCATCATAATCCTTCGCCAGCCGCTCAAACAGCGCCATGAAATCCCCCGCCGATGGCTGTGAGGTCGTTGGGATCGATTTCGCCTTTACCAGCCGCTCATAGAATTGCGTCGTCGTGATATCCACCCCATCCACCAGCGTTTCCTCATCCCACTGGATCCGGATCGGGATCACATGCACCCCATATTTCTTCACCAGCTCTGCCGGCATATTCGCCGTGCTATCCGTGATTAATGCGATTTTTTTCATTTTTTTATTCCTTTGGTTTATTATTTTCTGGCATACCAGAATTGTATAAATTACCTTGAGGGATATAACACCTGAAATCGAAAAAGGTGTCTATAAAAAGTAGAATGATCCTCCCGCGTAGGTTGGGTTGCGCCCTTCAACCCAACAAAAATCCCCATCCCGCGTAGGTTGGGTTGCGCCCTTCAACCCAACAAAAATCCCCATCCCGCGCAGGTCGGCCTGCGCCTTTCAACCCAACAAAAATCACCCCTCCCGCGCAGGTTGGGTTACGCCTTTCAACCCAACAAAAAACACCCCTCCCGCGCAGGTTGGGTTGCGCCCTCCAACCCAACAAAAAACACCCCTCCCGCGCAGGTTGGGTTGCGCCCTCCAACCCAACAAAAAACACCCCTCCCGCGCAGGTTGGCTTGGGGCACGAAACCCAACAATTTTTCTACGTTGGAATACCCACATTCTATAAGGAATGTATCGCCTTCCCCTTTGTAAGGGGGAAGGCCGGGTGAGGGGTGTAATGCGGTTGAATTATTGGACACAATTAGCCATCCAATAAGAGAGGGTCAGATTGCACGAATAACAATTGATCCTCAAACTCAGCAGGCGTGAGATAACCTAACGCAGAATGTATCCGCCCGGTCATATACTCAATTTCCAGCCAATATTTGATCTGCTCTATCGCATCTGAAAAACTATTGTATTCCGTATAATCGATATGTTCCTCCTTGAATGTTCTGATAAATCGTTCGACAATCCCATTCTCCGTAGGCCTTCCAATTGCTGACATACTGATCCTGGTTGACCTCGGAAGGATATCCAAATACTTTGGTGTTGCGTATTGTGCTCCCTGGTCAGAATGATGGTATTCGGGTGCGGGATGATTAGCCAATGCCATTTTCAATGCCTGGATAGCCAATTGTGTATCTACCCTGAAACCAAGTTGCCACCCCCTAATCGCTCGAGAATAAGCGTCCAATATTACTGCGAGATAGACGAATCGCTTTCCCATGCGGATGTACGTGATATCGGCAACCCACACCTCGTTGATATGTGAAATATCCAATTCTCGAATCAGATTTGGAAAGCGAGGATGGTTATGACGGCTGTCGGTTGTAGAAAATGTGGCTTTGCCCACCCTGCAGCAGTGTTCAAGCTCTTTTTGCAGGCGCCTAACGCGAGTTTCCCCTATTTCATGCCCTTGTCTTTTCAGTTGTTGTGTCACGCGTCGATAACCATAATATGGCTTGTTGGCAATGATCTTCTCGATTGCTTCACAAAGCAGCTCATCATCTTCTGCTTCTCGCTCATGATAATAATATGTGCTGCGTGACATGCCAATTAATTCACATAGCAGTGACACCGAATATTCTTTGCTAAGTTCCGCTATCATCATCCGCTTTTTCAATCGACTCAACCCAACCAGCTCTTGGCTTTTTTTAGCGCTTCATTTTCCATGGCCAGTTTGCCAATCATACGCTCTAATTCCGTGATCCTTTCTTCTTTCTTCTGGATCTCTGTGTTGCCAGGGCTGGAAAATATGTTTGATGAACGCTCCAGAAACATATCTCGCCATTTGTAATACAGAGTGTCTTTGATCCCCCGTTCACGACATATCTGGGCTATGCTCTTTTTGCCTTGTATTCCTTCCATCACCGTGTCCAACTTGAATTCCGGACTGAATGTTCGGCGGTCTTTACTACTCATTTGTTCCTCCACAGCATTTTGATTCTACCTTATGGCTGTGTCCAGTTTTCCGACCGCACTACAGGGTTCTAATCACCACCTCTAGTTAACCACGGGTGAAACACGGGTGAATCACCCCGCGCCGCATTGCAAACACCACCCATTTTCCGTATCATCAAAGTTGACAAAAAACAGGAGCCCCCCCATGACCCCCGACCCCCTCAGCCCCAAACAGGAACAAGCCCTCGCCCTCATCCTGTGCGGCCAACCCGATGGCCGCATCGCCCAAACGCTCGGCGTCGGCCGCCAGACCGTCAACACCTGGCGCAACCACGACGACAACTTCCGCGCCGCCCTCGCCGCCCGCCGTGAAGCCCTGCGCGATGGCACCGCCGACGCCCTCCAGGCCCTCACCACCCGGGCCATCCATGTCCTCGCCGAAGCGCTGCAAAACGAAAACGTCTACGTCCGCCTCAAAGCGGCCGGCCTCGTGCTCAAAGCCAGCGAAACCCGCGTCCGCGCCGCGCGCGAAAAAGGTGTCGACCGCGTCGCCATCGAACGCCAGATCGTCATCGCCTCGCTCACCGAAGCCCTGACCGAGATGGGCAGGGTGGGGAAAAAGCGCTAATCCCCCGCCCAATGTTCTGCCCAACCAACAACCGCGCAAGTTTTCACAAGTAAATAAACCATCATCAATGAGTATTTCTTTCTAAGAAAAAATGATGGGAATATTAACAATCACCATCCAAATCGCAAATCAATACAATCATGGTATAGAATAGAATAAAACCATGAAAACGAAAAAGATAAACCTGCACAACACGCAGACCGACGCCGCTGATTTTGTTCTACCAACCATTTACACGATCGGGCACTCGAACCTCGAAGCATACCAATTCGAACAGCTGCTCAAGCAGCACGCGATCACCCGCGTGGTGGATGTGCGCACTGCGCCGCGCAGCCAGTACGTAACACATTTCAACCGCGAAAAACTGGAATTTTCGCTGCAACAAGCGGGATTTAATTACAGTTTCATGGGTGAAACGCTGGGCGGGCGGCCAAACAGCCCGGGCTGTTATTTCGATCGCGAGATCCCAACCGGGCACGCCGATTACCTGCACCTGGTGGATTATGAAACCGTAATGACCAAACCGTTCTTTCAGCAAGGGATCGAAGAATTGATGGAAATGGCCGTCTATGACCGGCTGGCGCTGATGTGTAGCGAAGAAGACCCAAACACCTGCCACCGCCATCATATGATCAGCAAATACCTGATGCGCGAGGGTTACAGCGTGCAGCACATCCGCAAAGACGGCTCGCTGGTCAGCGCCAAACAGCTGCCAGACCTGGCGAAAATCGACAGCAGCAAGCAGCTGGATTTATTTGGCTAAACCCATGCAAATTTTCACCATCGGATTCACACAAAAAACAGCTGAAGAATTCTTCGGCCTGCTGCAGGACAACGGGGTGACACTGCTGGTGGATATCCGCCTCAGCCCCAACAGCCAGCTGGCAGGCTTCACCAAACAGGATAACCTGCCCTATTTTCTCGATAAATTGATCGGCTGCGCGTACGACCACGAACCGCGCCTGGCGCCGAGCAAGGAACTGCTGGGCGCGTACCGCCAGGACAAAGACTGGGCGGCCTATGAGACCCAATACCTGGCTCTGCTGGCGGAGCGCGGTGTGCCGGGGGCGCTGGATAAAAGCATGTTTGAAAAAAAGCGCGCGTGCCTGCTGTGCAGCGAACCGAAAGCGGACTTCTGCCACCGCCGGCTGGCGGCGCAATACCTGCAGGCAAATTGGGATGGGGTAACCATCATCCATATCTAAACACAACGAAAAAAGGGAGGAAAGATGATCGAAAAAATTGCGGTAACGGACATCACACGCATGTGGCGCAATTTCATCTGCGTCGCGGGGGTGTACAACGATGGGCGCAGCGTGCGGCCATTGATGGAGGAAGGTCGCTTTGATCAGGATTGGTGCCAGCGCAATGGGAATGTGATCAAGCCATTTTCGGTCATCGAACTAGATTTTCTGGAACCCCGGCCCATGCCGCCGCACACCGAGGACCACTACATCAACCCCCACCACGTGATCTGGATTTCCCAATTGGATCAGAACAAGAAACGGCAGGTTCTGGGAATGATGGAGGACGGATGTGTTGCGGATATCTTCGGGGCCGAACTGCAAAGTAAAGAAAATCAAAAAGCAAAATATATCCAAACAGGCAGCGGGAATCGGTCATTAGGAACCATCCGCCCAAAAAGCATCCAACATTTCCATTACAAACAATATCAGCAATGCTGGGATTACCGCCTGGCGTTCACAGACCACGGCGGCGAAGACTATCAGATCAAGATCGTCGATCTTTCCTTCCAGAGCATGATCGATTACCAGCGCGTGGTGCAAGGACTCAGCCCGCGGCAGGTCGAACAATACGCGATGGATCATATTTTCGGGGCAGGGGAGCTTTATCTGCGCCTCGGGCTGGCGCGCGGGTGGGCGAATTACCCAGAGTGCTGCTACCTGCAGATCAATGGCGTTTACCCCATCCCGGATTATATGGGGGATTCCTCTTTCCTCACACTTCGACAGGCGATTAATGCAGAAAGAGGAGAGGATATTTCTATTTGTGATGATGACCTTTCGTATGATGACATCCCCTTTTAGCATGATTTTCTAAACACCTGGCGCAACCACGACGACGACTTCCGCGCCGCCCTCGCCGCCCGCCGTGAAGCCCTGCGCGATGGCACCGCCGACGCCCTCCAGGCCCTCACCACCCGGGCCATCCATGTCCTCGCCGAAGCGCTGCAAAACGAAAACGTCTACGTCCGCCTCAAAGCGGCCGGCCTCGTGCTCAAAGCCAGCGAAACCCGCGTCCGCGCCGCGCGCGAAAAAGGTGTCGACCGCGTCGCCATCGAACGCCAGATCGTCATCGCCTCGCTCACCGAGGCCCTGACCGAGATGGGGCGGGTGGGGAAAAAGAGCTAATCGCCCACCCAATTTTCCGAGCGGCTCACAAAGGCATAGCGCTTGCCGTCATATCTGTAAACCTACCAGGCGACATCCACGACCTATAGATCGCCCCCCCCCTCTGCATCCTAATAAAAACAGGTTCGCGCTTCAAGCATCCCAGGCAAAAATCACCTTAAATTTACCTTACCCTTTCCTATCCTGTCATCACGAGATTTCTGAAAGAAATCGAAGCAATCTCTCTCACCGCCATAATTTTCCTCTGTTCTCTTATCTCTCCCTTCGAACAGCCTCATGCTTTATCACCTGAAACAGTGATCGATTTCCTGAATTAAATCGAAGGAATAACAACAGGAAATAACCAATCGAAGATTAGAACAGCATCACTGGCGGAGACGAATATGTTGGGTAAAAAATAAAGAAATGTACACTTATATAGTTTATAAGGGGATTTAGTGCAAGGATAATTTGGTTTTTCTGATCAGAATTAGGTTTTAAATTTAAAGATACAAAAAGGTATCTTCCTATCTATTCCTATAAATCAAATTCCAGTGAATTGTTGAAATATCGTCTTTAAATCTTGCTAAACAGCTTTTCAATTGGGACAGACAATCCGAGGTTATAGAACCCTTAAAAATAATCTCACCATCGAATCCAGCCTTTATCAATTTATCAGACGGAAATTCTATTATTTGGGGAAGTTGAATAAATGTGTCAACCCTAAAACACGATTGCCAAGCATTAGGTGTAAAGAAACACCGTCGACTTTGATTACATCCTTGGGTACACCCAATATACCTGTCTGGGACAGAAGTTGTTTTCAAAGCCAGACACGGCTCGTTTATTTCAGATTGATTTAGAACTACAAACCACTTATCCCTAGTACTGCCATCTTCGAATACGAACCTCTCCTTAACAAAAACCTCCCCTGCTATTGGCATTATTGAACCGGATCTATGTCAAGGATCTTTATGATTTGAAAATGATCATGTAAGTTTTCGCGTGCTTCTTCTAAATCAAGAGCAGAATCCTTCCCAATTGCTAGAAGATAATCAATCGAAGCGTTTAACCCTTTTTCCTTTATCGTAATTTCCCAAGGTTCTTCCGCATCATGAGAAATTTGCGATATTTCCTTGGCAGTAACATCTTTGTAAATGAATGCTAGGTTTTCAAGTATTTTCCTCTCCCTAGGAGAAAAAATATCAAAATCAACTTTTTTTCCTCTTTTAGATTGAAAAAGCGTTTCCTTTCTACCAAAATCATGTGGCCTAACATCGATAGAAATTTTTTCGCTGAGATCTTCTGGTGGGTTTCCATCCTTGACCTCCAACCAAAATTTCCTTGGAACTGGACCTTGCTCAAATGCAAAATACTCCAATCCAATTGACGGATAGCCAGTTTGTCTAAAATGTTCAAAATCAAAGAAGTTTAATAACTTCATCAATTTCGTTATGTTCAAATGCTTTGTTTCTTTTGAGAAAAACAAAACTACATTTATAAGTTTATTTCTATAGATATTCGTGCGCATGGAAAACCATCTATATTATTAGTTAAAAATAGTTGATCTAATCCTTAATTTAGGGTTTGATTGCTGCCTAAAACCAAGATATTTGCTAGCCTATGTATTATAACAATAATGCGTGCACAATTTTTTTCTTGAGCCATGATTCCTATCATTTAATTAAAAATAAACCTATATTCTTATAATATATTTGTAATATAAATTCTCTAATGCCTTATCTAACTCGCCATATTCCTAAACTCTCTCTCACTAATAACTGTATCAAATAATCCAACCGCCTCCCCTTCATGTTTATTGATTCCAGTATATGAAAGGCTTGAATCTTCATAGCGCTTGAATTTGTAGATCGCGTCATTCATTAGTGAGTGATTAAATAGGCCTAAAGATAGAAGTAACTCGAAGTCTTTTACTGATAAACCTGTTACTTTTTTGAATAGCTCTGGCTCTAACTGTGTTATCACATGTCGCAATGTATATTCTCGATAATCAGTAAGATACATGAATATTGGAACGCGGGTAGCGAATTTGATAAGCTTTTCCTGAATTTTCTTTCTTTTGGATTTGTACTCTTTCTCTTCCTCAGTAAGTTCTCGCTTTTCTTTGGGTGTCAACTTTTTATCCTGGGTTTTGCGCGCCTTCTTAACCGCTTCTGACTTGTTGATGATCGTTTCAATATCAGTATTCAAACTGCGAAATCCCTCCAGGTTCATCAATGCCTGCATCGCTTGAGGATTATTTAACAAGCGTTGTAGAGTATCATTATCCACATTCACTAGCAGCGCGCTCTCCCACCGACGGGCCAAAAGCGTAGCAGATGTCCCCGACATGGCAATATCAAGGATATCTTCCGGGTTGAGTTTTTTCATTGTACTTCCGTCGTAAGCGAGGACTGGCAGGAAATTGATAAAATCAGCCACTTTCTTTTCCGGATTGTCATTGTTGACATTGAGTTGATTGCTGTAATCAACGATTTGTTTTAAAGCACGATCTAGTGCAAAGTCAAAAATATAGCATTCCTTTTTAAGAACTTCAGTTTTTCCTTCTTCTAAATCAACTTCCCAGGGGTTCTGGACCCTAAATGCAGCCTGGAAATATGTCTCTGGGCTGGATAGGTTCCGTAGCATGAAAATTCCCGTCCATGGTCTAACGGTGACACCCGTGGTCAGTTTTCCGCAAGAAAGTGTAATGGTCTTTGTCTCAAGCGGATTACGCATTGATTTTTTTACAGGACCCAGTGCATCTACACCAATACCTGCTTGCGGTCCTGCAGCAACATTGATGGTGTAATCATGGAAAAAGGTGTTTTGTTTCTGTTCAAGCAGGTTTCTCATGGCATAACAAGATGAAACCCCAGGCAAAAACCAGAATGTATGAGAAAGCACATTCAACAAACGCGTGTCGAAATATGGCATAGGTGGCTTTATTGCGCCTAATTTCAGTTCATCTACGGTCGTTTCTAAATATGAACCTCTAATAAGATCAAGCCACTTCTGAACGTAATCTTCGTATTTAAAGCGCGCTTTTTTTCCTTTACCTTCCGCAGAGAAAAACACATTCAGGTCAAATTCATCAAATTCCCCCTGCATAGCAATTCTTCGGATGCTGTCTGGGATTTTATAAGTCAGTAATACCATACGCGGTAAAGCTGAATATGGATTATTATTTCCAATCCAATTTTCCTTTGCTTTCTGTTCATCTGAATACGTCCAGTTAAAGATTTGATCTTCTATGAACTCACCAGAATTTAAAGCACGAAACGGTGTTCCGGAGAGGAACAGATAATGATCTGTCGTGATCGGCAAGAATGATTCATCGTATGCATTATCCGCTTCTTCTTTTTTATATTTTTCTAGGTCAAGCGCATCGTATTCATCTTCATCCGGTTGTTCAAACAATTTCTTCGCAGTATCCCGCCATGCTCCAAAATGATATTCGTCAAATATGACCAAATCCCAATGGGTCGTGTGCACCCACTCATTTTTTGTTTTTACTCCGCCGGTGTCGCGATTAACGCCCAAATAATCTTGGAAAGAACCGAAACAGACAATCGGCCGATTTTTATCGGCTTCTTCGTAGGTTAAACCACCTCTGTTAATAAACTGCCATCCGTCAAAATCAATATGGGTTTTAATATCTTCTTCCCAGGCAGCTTCTACCGCAGGTTTGAAAGTCAGCACGAAAATTTTCTTTAACTCCATCTTTTTTGCTAATTGATAGGAGGCAAATGTTTTCCCGAAACGCATTTTGGCGTTCCACAGGAATTTAGGACTGTTATCGTGATTTTTTTCACGCGATTCCTTGAAGTACTCGCTGGTTTTTTTAACTGCCTCCTCCTGTTCCGGACGCATTTTGAAATCTCGTGTGCGATTCTCAATATTTTTTGTTCTTGTTCTTACAGCAAGAACAGCCGCCTTAACATCATTTGCGGTGCATCTAAACCATTCGCCTTTAAGCCGTTCAATCCCTTTCTTAACTAAAACCTTGTGCACATCATGATCTGTGAAAGAGGAACCGTCTGAATATATAGCAGATTCCTGAACTACAATGCGGTATGGAGGGTTTCCATCGGGGGTTTTTAATGGGAAGATTTGAGCCATGCGTTCCTCAACACCCAAAGAGGTGTACCCGACTTTAAGTAAACCGCTTAAATTTGGATTCAGCTCTTCATAGGCATATATCATTGGATGCAACTCTGGCCGTTGCGGGAAGAACTCTCTACTTGGCATTGTCGTCACCGCCAACAGAGTTCATTGGCCTCATTGTATTTTCAATTATTTTAATCTCATCCTCTGTTAATCCAAAATATGAGTACAACGCTTCATCAGACCAACTTCTTTTTAAATCTACAAGAGGAACAAATTTAAAATTATCCCTAGACACATGTACTGAAGAGTATGTCGTGCGAATTAAATATCGGGTGAACTTACAACTTACGTAACTCACCAAGTTCTCGGCTTCTTCCTTAGTGTCAAAAAAACCAATGTTTAAATATGAAAATGTATCTACTTGTCCGGGTGGAAGAATCTGAGGAGTAGAAATGGAACGATATCCATTTTCCGGATTAATTCCAACTTCTCCGCCTTGAGGAACCATTATGGAGATTTTCACCTTGTATTTGTCAATATATTGTCGATTTTTTTTAATTTTCTCTCTTGAGATGTAACTTTCTCCTTGATCATTGTATCCAACGCTATGCAGTAGAGAAATATCTCCGTTTTGCTTATTTGGATGACCTTTTTCTTTTGACGGAATTCCAAAAGTATCTATTGGAGACACAATTTCATCCATAAAATGCGATGATTGATTAACAACCTTATCAATAATTTTTACCGCATCGTTTGATCTGACAAAAATAGTCGTAAATTCGTTCAAAGGCCTGATACAAGAATTTACAGTGTTTCCAGAGATATTAACTACCTCACATTCATTACTTACATGATCTCTATCCCACAGAAAATAACATACTCCTCCCGCAATATCTACACCTTGAAAACAGTCTTTAGAATTAATAAAATCAACAAGTTTTACAATATGCGTATCATTAAGCATATCGTTTCTAAATTGCTTTAATCCCATCCCTCCAGAATACCATCTTGCAGGAATAATCATGCTTATGAAGTGAGGGTTAAGTTTCTTTGCTTGCTCAATAAACTTATGATAAATTGGCTTTGCTTGTGTTGCGGATTTTTTTTCATCAGTTCCACCTCCCGTTGACAATTGATAAGGCGGGTTGCTAATGATCACATCAAATTTCATATTAAAAATCTCCTCTATATCACGTGAATGAATGAATTCATACGCATAGGATTCTAGATCTTCACCTCTGTCATATTCTAATTGAGATGCACCACAAAAAATACATTTATTGTTTACCCAGGAATGCTCTATTCTCTTAAAGCTAATATTTCCATTTTTGTTTTTAAAAGTGGAAATGGAATACTTTCCATTTGGAAATTTTGAACAATAAAGGCTACGCCTCGATAAAAGACTTGTTAATTCGGTAATCGCTATGCCAAATAACTGTTTTTGAAAGATATTTTCGATTCGTTCTTGTAAATCTGGAATATCATTTTTTAACCCCTTAAGTAATCGCTTCGCAATCTCTCGCAAGAAAACCCCGGATTTACAACTCGGGTCCAAAAAGGTTGCGGTTTTATCGTGCCAGATATCTTCAGGAAGCAAATCCAGCATTTGGTTTACAATTTCTGGAGGAGTAAAAACCTCATCACTACTCAAATTTGCAAGACAGGACAATACATCCGGGTTATAAACAGTTGACACTAACTCATTGTTCATTAAAATGCACCTCCCTGAAATCGACTGTGGGGAATTCTCGGATAGGTTTGGGGATATAGGCATTTATAACTTCATCATATTCCCAATCAACCATAAAGAGCGTTGCTTGCTGCGTATGGCCTTCAAGCATTTGATCAAGTCGGAAATCGCGCCTCTTTATCATATTTCCTGAAACCAATGACCATTCTGAAAAGATGATGGGCTCTCCCAAATTAGTTTTTAGTGATAGCGCGTTACCGCACAGGATATTACGGTCGAGAATAAATTTCACCGCTTCACGGCAGTGATCGCTCGATTCACTATTGCTATGTTTTCTATACGCATCATTCCAAATAGAGTAGAGTCTCTCCCGGCATTCACGGGCATTATCATCAAGCAGTTCAACTCCATAAATGCTTGTCACTGCTATCACTGAATATTTTTCATAATCAGAGGGATTTTTCCCATATTTTTTCTTCACTACTTCTAGTTTTCGTCTGAGGATTTCGGTTAGAAAATTACCATCCCCACAAGCCGGTTCCAGGAAACGGCTATCAATTCTTTCTGTTTCCTGCTTAACGAGGTCCAGCATGGCATTGACTTCGCGCGGCGCGGTAAACACTTCTCCGTGGTCTGTTACCCTCTGTTTAGACTTTACTTGTTTACCTGGCAATTGATCTCTCCCTCAACTTTCATTATTCCAATTATTTATTGTACCAATGTGACGCTAATCGCAAAGCAAATCTCTATTGATATATTTATCCAAAAAATATTCAAAGGGATAAGTTGAATATTGATCTATAGTTTCTCCTTGGCTTTTCAACTAGAAATATTTCATCTTAAGACGCTTACTTCTTTGCCTTCTCATATCCAACGGCGTTTCCCCAGTAAACGCCCCTAAAATCTGCAAATCGTAAATCCGTGTTCTTGAAATTCGCTCCATCAACTTTTACACCAATTAAGATAGCCCATTGGAGGTTTGCGTATGATAGATCAGCGCCGCGAAGATCAGCGCCAGTAAGATCGGCGGTTTGTAATTTTACGCGATGCATATTTGCATTTCTTAGATCAGCATGTCGGAGGTTCGCTCTATGCATTTTACATTTTGACAAGTTTACGCGGCTTAGTTCTGCGTCTTCAAAATCAATATCAAGCAAGTTGTAATCTCTTAAGTCTTCCCCATACAATCGCGCCCCTCTAAAATAGTTATACCCCGTGCTATTTTTATTTTCAGGGTATGAGCGATAACTCAAGAACTCTAAAACCTCGTTTCTATCCCAGTTGCTTAGACTATACATAATCTATATTACTTTTATTCTTATTTTTTCGATGGGTTAATTATTTCAAAAAAAAGGTTATTTGTTCCTTGATTCTTCTAACGTTCAATCCTGTCCCTTGTTCGGTAAATGATGGTTTATTCATTATATATTCAGTTTTTTTCTTCTCTTCGTTTTTTCTGGAGTAGCTGATATCAAAATAAGATTCTGTAATGCATTATTTTACTTGTTATTATACAGTATTGGTGTATAATACCAGTATGCATGCAAACCAACCCCAACAATTCAGCATCGAAGATCTCGCCCGCCGCAGCGGCCTGCCCCTGCGCACCGTGCGCTACTACATCCAGCAGGGCCTCCTGCCCGGCCCGGATACCGCCGGCAAATACGCCTCCTACTCCCAGCGCCACCTCGATCACCTCGCCATGGTCCAGCGCCTCAAGCGCCTGCACCTTCCTCTCAAAGAGATCCAGCGCCTCATCGCCCGCATGTCCCCGGGCGATATGCAGCAGCTGCTCCACATGCAGGATCAGATGGCGCTCAAAAAGCTCTCCCTCAAGGATCAGACCCATGGCATCGACGGCATCTCCAGCGCCATCGACTACATCGAAGGGTTGGCCAATCGCCAGGCGCGCGTCAAACACATCGCCGAAACGCCCACCGCCTATGCGCAGCCGGCCCACAGCCAGCCGCAATCGCAGATTCCGGAGCGCTGGTCGAAGATCCGCCTCGCCGAGGGCGTCGAGCTCAGCGTGCGCGAGCAGGAGTCGCGCGCCCTGCGCGACGAGATCGATCAGCTCATCGCGGCAGCCAACACCATCTTCGGCCAGGGGGGTGCCTGATGGCTGGTCTGGTTTGCGGCTTACGGCTATTTGGGCAGCGCGATCAAAAGGCCTCTAGCCATCCCGCCGGCTCATCTACGGTCTTCGGGCTGTCCGCGCGCCCGTACCGCAGGATCACAGAAACAGAGAGGGTTGCTATTTGAAACGGGCAAACGAATGCCAGGCGCGGCCATGAAATAGCGTCAAACTGTCGGGTTTTGTCGGCTTTTGTCGGGTCTCATCGTCTTTTTCCCCTCCCCAAGTGGGAGGGAAAGGGAGGGGAGTAACCCACCGCTGAAGAGCGGCAAGCTCTAAAGGATCAGTTCAATTAGACACAACAGGAGGTAATACGATGGCAAACAAAAAGGAACAAGCTACACTCATGCAGGTCTTATCGGATAAAGGCCTGGTCGCCAGTGGAGCGGCCAGCACGCGCATTCTCGAGGTCACCCTCACCGCGCCCGAGGGCGGGGCCGTCCAGCGCCCGCTCGCGCTGGCGCTCGTCATCGACCGCAGCGGCTCGATGCAGGGCGAGAAGCTGCACTACGCCAAGCAGGCCGCGGCCCATCTGGTGGATATGCTCAGCGAGCGCGACCGCGCCGCCGTCGTCATGTACGACAGCGAGATCGACCTGGTCTCGCCCAGTCTGGCCATGACCGCCGCCAACCGCGCCCAGGCCAAAGCCGCCATCCAGCGCATCACCTCGCGCGGCGCCACCAACCTCTTCGATGGCTGGGTGCGGGGCTGCCGCGAGATCGCCGATTCCGATGGCGAGCACTTCCGCCGCACGCTCCTGCTCAGCGACGGTCAGGCCAATGAAGGCCTCACCAACCTGGACGAGATCGCCACCCATGTGCGCGAGCTGGCCGCGCGCGACATCTCCACCTCCTGCTTCGGCATCGGCCTCGGCTATAACGAGCACCTGCTGGAGGCGATGGCCAACGCCGGCGGCGGCAGCTTCCACTTCCTCGAGGCGCTCAGCGCCATCCCGCTCGCCTTTGAGCGCGAGTTTGACGAGCTCATCCACACCGCCCTCAGCGGCGCCGAGCTCTCGCTCGAGCTGCCAGACGGGGTCGGGTGCACGGTCTCAGCCGGCTGGCCCTCCACCCAGGTGGGCAGCACATTCCGCACCACCATCGGCGGCCTCTATGGAGGGCGCGAGCTGCTCTTCTATTTCACCCTCCAATTCGACGGCAGCCACAAAGGCAAACAGCTGCGCATCCCGCTCACCCTGCGCGCCACCGACCCCGAAAGCAAGCCGGTCACCATCGAAAGCGCCATCACCCTCACCCTGGCTAAAGCGGATGAGGAACACAAAGCCGAAGCCGACCGCAAGCTGCTCGAACGCTTCGCGCTGGTGGATATGGCCGACCGCGCCACTGAAGCGCTCAAGATGGCGCGCGCGGGCAGGCGCCGCGAAGCCGGCGAATTCCTCGGCCAGGGCATGCAGCAGCATCACCTCAGCATGCCATCCGAGCAGATCAGCAAGTATCGCCACATTTCCGATCAGCTCAAAAACGGCATGGACGAGCGCACCTTCAAGCGCCGCCACCAGGAGGAATACGCCAACAAACGCACCCGCGCGGATGTGCAGGACTACCGCCTGCGCGAGGTCAACGGCCACATGCTGGCGGAGATCGGCGGCGATCGCGTGCTGATCGACTCCGGCATCCCGGTCAGCCTCGGCCGCAATGACGAATGGTTCTTCATGCAGCGCCTTCTCCCGCTCCTGCCCGCCTACCTGAACGTGGACATGGACACGATCAGCGGCCTGGTCGGTGAGCCGCTCGACATCATCATCGGCGCGGATATCCTCGCGCCCTGGTGCGTGCAGTTCGATCTCCCGCGCGGGCGCATCGCCTTCTCCACCCGCCCCATGCTGCGCGGCGGCCACTCCTTCCCGCTGTCCGTCCTGATGGGCGTGCCGATCGTGAACGTGGACGTGCGCGGGGCGCCGCAGCGGGCCTTCCTCGATACCGGCGCGAAGCTGTCCTACGCCGCCGCCGATCTGCTGCAGGGCCTCACGCCGGTCGGGCACGAACAGGATTTCTACCCCATGCTGGGCACGTTCGAAACGGACGTGTATCAAGTCCCGATGAGTCTGGGCGATCTCTCGTTCACGCTGCGCTGCGGCGCGCTGCCCCCGCTGCTGGAGGCGACGCTGGCGGTGGCGGGCAAGCAGGTCATCATCGGGGTCGATCTCTTCCGCCAGTTCCAGGTCGAGCTGGATATGGAGCGGAACCGCGTCACGCTCGCGCAGTGAGGGGACACCCTTCCCGCGGGCAGATAGTTACCATATTCACAATGTCTGGTGCGCTGACAGAGGGGGCAGCGCACTTTTACATCCCCATCCAGCGCGGCATTGCGCCGATCGAGCCATATAGCAACCATGCTGATATACCCGCGAATCGGGTATGATTGATGAAAGCGGATCAATCAACCGGGAGGTGGCAATCTTATGCGTTATTACCTGGATATTGATGGCACAATCATCACCAAAGACCGTCACGAGGCCGATGGGCTGTTTGAATTCCTGAGCTTTATCCTTGATACCGGCGAGGTGTTCTGGCTCACAACCCACTGCCGGGAAACGGATACCTCAGCCGCCCTTTATCACCTGAAACCGATCCTGCAAGGGAAGAATTACGCCCTGGTGAGCCGCATCAAGGGCACGCAATGGCAGACATTGAAAACAGACGCCATCAACCTGCAGCAGCCCTTCTACTGGTTTGATGATTATGTGCTGGAGGCCGAAAAACGGGTTCTGCAGCAACACAGTTGCCTTGACCGCTGGATAGCGATCGACCTCAGCCGCCACGGCAATCACATCATCAAAGCGGTCGGCAGGTCAATCCGCTTCCCATTCCCATACTGAATCCCAACACCCAATTAAAGGTTGTTTCGGAAGAATTCCACCGTGCGGGACATGGCTTCGCCAAACGCGTCGCCAAAGAAATTATGGCCGGCGCCGGGATATTCGAAATAGTCCACCGTAACGTCTGCGTCTGAAAGGGCGCTGTACAGGCTGACAGAGAGTTCGACCGGCACAGAGTCATCGGAGCTGCCATGGTGCAGCTGCACCGGGCCGCGGATGGCGTCCAGATACGCAAAAGGATCGATCAGATCCCAATAAGCGGGGTTCTCGCTCGGCAGGCCCCGTTCCGCGATCACCGGCGGCGCGAGGCGTTGCAGGAAATCTATGCGGTCAAAGTAAGTCTCGAGCATGTCCTCATAGCTGCCGATCACCCCGCCCCAAAAGACGCTGGCCTTGATCTCTTCCGACACAACCGCCATGCGCAAGCCGATCAACCCGCCATTGGAATGGCCCCACACGCCAATGCGGTCCGCGTTGATGAGCGCATCGTTCGCCATGGCGGAGAAGGCATTGAGCGAATCGACGATGTAGGTCTCAGAGAAATGCGCGCCGGTCGCCTCGCCCTCAGAGCGGCCATGCCCGCGCATGTCTGGCTTGAAGGTGACAAAACCGCTGCGGGCGAGCCCGTCCTGCGAAGCGACATAATCGCGGGTGGTGATGTAGGTGTCGGGCGGAATGTAGCCATGCAGGAAGAGGATGGCGGGGTAGCCGCCTTCTTCCATCGGCGCATCGGGGACAGTGAGCAGACCATAGATCCTGAAACCATCGGATTGGTAGGCGGCGATATAGCGCTGGTAGTTCGCGCCGGGGTCAAGCGTTTGCTCGATAATCAGATCACTGGCAGGGTATTCGCGCGCGCGCAGCGACTGAATGGCGAGCGGGTTGCCGGGGATGGGCTGCGCAGTCGGCAAGACAGGCGCCACAGTTTGCGTTGGCGCAACAGGAACAGGCCCATCGATGGCCACCTGCGCCGTGGTATCAACGCTCGGCTGCGGCAACGCTGCCCCATCGTCCACAGGCACGCACGCTGCAAGCCAAATCGAAGCGATCAGGAACAAGGTAACCCATAATAGCGGGCGCTGGTGGGATTGATGTGTAAGCATAGTCATGTTATACAATAATCCCGGACCGGATTTTATATAAGAAAGGTAAATATTCCCTGATGGTGAAAGTAATGGGGCGCGAACCGAGCAGAAACTGCGCGTGATGAGCCAGCTCAATGTGTATGCACCGAGGAAATGGCTGCATTTAATCATCAAGCAGGTTGCCAAAACCGCTATGTTATACTGGGTGCTGGTATGAGAAATGCCCGCGCGCCGGGCAACATCAGAGGGAATCCTTTCAACAACATGAAGAAGATGAAACAGATCAAGGTCACGACATCCTTGCTGCCGGGTTTGGCAAGCTGGATCCTGCCGCTGTTTGTGCTGGTATTGCTGCTGCATAGCCTGGCAGCGATATGGCCCGCGTATATAGTCCGTTGCGCATGGATTATTCTGGCAGTGTGCGGCGCATGCATATTCATGATCCAAACGCGCTCATCCGAACATCCAAAATTCTCGCGAGCGTTCTCACGCGAGATGCTGCTGACCATGTTCGCGCTTGGCGCAGCCAATTGGCTGACCTTGGTGCTCAATCATTCTGCGGGCATGGGTGCGGTGATTGCCTCGGCAGTGGTCGGTCTGGCAGGCGGGATCCTGTTCCCAAAATACGGGGCGGCGATCTACTGCGGATCTTTCGTGGGGATGAGCTCCACGGCAATCCTGCCAGACGCTTTCGCACTGCTGATATCATCATTGATCGCAGGCGGGGTGTTTGTGATGAGTGAACACACGCTGAACGGCATTGGCGGAAAGTTGGGGACGATCGCTTTCATCGGCAGCGTGACCACCGGTTTAGCATTCCAGCTGCCATTTTCTTCTTCCACTCTACCCCGCTTTGATGTCGCGTGGTATGTTGTCATTCTCTGTGTCCTGGCAGCTCTGCTGACCTGGGCGCTGGGCAACCACCTGGGGTTAGGGGCAGTGGTCGCATCCGCGCTGGTAGGGCTCGCGGGCGGGTTGATTTTGCCGCGAATATTCCCCACTCACGGTGAGCTGCTGGCTGTGGCGGTGTTTTGCGCCTCATTCACAGGCATGTCGTCCAGTGATCGCTTTTCCGCAGTGATGATGATGATCGCAGGCCTGCTGACGGGGATTATCTTTATCTTTAGTTTGTCCGTTTTTGGGGGAGCCGGGGGAAAACTGGGAATGATCGCGTTCAGTGCTTCGTTAGCGACGCTGGGGTATCAGCAGATGGCCAAACACTTTGTGGGCAGGGTCAAAAACCGCAAGATATGAACCGTCAGCGCTGCGCCCGTGATCAGAGATGCGGCAGGTCCGTGCCACATCGCATCATAACCACCAAAAGTAGAATGCTATGATGCCGGTTGGGCTTCAGCCCGCTTCTTCTGCCCCAGCAGCGATACGGCCACAAGCACTAGGAAGCTGAGCGGTATGGAAATGATGCCCGGCTGGTTGAGCGGCATGGGCGCATTGGCCGGATTGAGACCATAGCGCGCCCACATATCCGGGCTGAGCAGGATCAGGCCGACAGAAGAAACGATGCCGGTTAGGATGGAGGCGATGATGCCATTCGCGGTTGCTTTTTTCCAGAAAAGAACAACCAGCAGCGAAGGCAGGTTGGCGGAAGCAGCCACCGCGAACGCCCACCCCACCAGGAAAGAGACATTCATTTCCTTGAACATGATGCCGAGGATGATCCCGAGCACACCCACAACCACCGACACAATGCGGCCGGTGAGCACCTTGGTCTTTTCAGAGAAATCTCTTTTGATGATATTCGTCATCAAATCATGGGCAACAGCCCCGGAAGCAGCCATGATCAGACCGGACATGGTGGCCAGGACAGTGGTGAAGGCAATGCCGGAAATGATCGCGAAGAGAACTTCGCCAAAGCTGCGGGCCAGGAGCGGAGCGCTCATGTTGTTGCTTTCCGGGTTGAGCGCGCCATTGGCGATCGCGCCAACGCCCAGGTACATGGTGAGGACATAGAAAAGGCCTATCCCGGCGATGGCCACAATGGTGGATTTGCGCGCCGCATCCACATCCGGTACGGTGTAGTAGCGGATCAGGATGTGCGGCAGAGCGGCTGTGCCGAGAAAAAGGGTCGCAAGCAATGAAATGAAGTTCAGGCGGTTCAAGAGCGTTGCAGTCTGTGATTCTCCTGGCCTGGGTTCGAGTGGGAACATCAGGCCGGGGCGCATGAAGATGGAACCTTCGATCGCTTGCTGATAGTGGATGGTGACCTGCTCACCGCTTTCTGTCTGGAAGGAGGCACTTCCCGGCCTGTTGAGGACCGTTTCTTCATCTGAGAGGACACTGAGGATCTTCCATGGGCCAAGTGAACCGGTGGATTGTCCGAATTCCTGCGGAAGTTGAGCGATACCGCCAACCAGGCGCATATGGCTGAAGATCTCCTCTGGGATGCCGTTTACAACGGTGTTTCTGGACGCGCTGATGACTCGTGACTGGGTTTCCTCCAGCAAATAACCGCCGTCTCCATCGGGAAGCAACTGCCACCAATCCTGAATCCGTAAGTAGTCGCGCCCATCGAGGGATTCAAAGTTAAGCATTCCCGCTTGAAAGTCACTATCCTGAAATTGTACAGGATGTCCTTTGATGCGGACGATGTAATCGCCATCATCTGTTGCGCCAAAGTCTACCAGGCGTGAAAGGAGAAAGAATACCCGATCTTCCTGACCCGTATTGGGATTGATGACAGCATAGCGGTCCTGAACGGACACGCCCAACAGATCGACCCGCGGTGTTTCTCCGTCCCATTCAACGGCAACCTGTTGATAATCATAGTTCTCCAAACCGCTGATATTGACGGGCACAGGATGGGCGTCGGTTTGCAGACCCCTGGCTAACACCGCAACAGTGAGAACGGCGGCAAAGGTAAGCAGAAGACCGCCATTGAAAAATTGGACGTAGGTAGTGGAGGTCATGCCGCCGCTGGTGACTATCAGGATGACAACCGCGCCGACGATGATGACACCCCAGGCATGGGGAATGCCGAGCAGCGGCTCCATAAGCACACCCGCGCCAACCATTTGGGGAACAATATAGAAGAGGGAGACGACCAGAATGGAAAGACCTGCCGCGAGCTGGATGCCGGGTCTCTTAAAGCTCTCGTTGAGGGCATCGGAGAAGGTAAACGTACCGCGGCGTTTCATCGGCTCGGCAATGACAAAGAGCGCGATGATCCAGCCAGCCAGAAAGCCGATCGAGTAGAGGAAGCCATCGTAGCCGAAGAAAGCGATCAGCCCACAGATGCCGAGAAAACTGGCGACTGAGAGATAGCTGCCCGCAAAGGCGATGCCATTGACGCCCCAATTGATGGAGCTATTGGCGACGAAATAGCCCCCCGCGCCTTTGGATCTTTTACCGCTCCTGAACGAAATAGCCAGAATGAGAATGACGAAAATGATAAAAACGACGATGGCCATATTAATTCCCCTTTTCCTTTGATGTATTTTTGTTGTGTGCAGTCTTTTGTTCCAAATCTTTAGGAACCAGCCTGCTAAGCAGGTAATTGTAGACCAACGCAAAGAAAATCGCGATCAGAATCAAACCCAAACCATAGGTGATCGCCAGGTTCTGGCCAAACAAAAATGGAAGACCCATCCAGTCGGGTTGGGAAACGGCCAGGAAAATGAAACCCGCATAGACGAGAGCATAGAGAATGGTCATGCGGATACCGATCTTAATTTTTCTCAACTCGTACGTTTCGTAGTCGGCAGGCAATTGTCTGGACATGCGATCTCCTCCTTGAGCAAGGTCGGCTAATAAATTATCCGACAATAATATCACGGAAAATGAGCCAGATTATGCTGGAATGTAAATAAATACTTGATAAACGGAAAAGCGTAAATTGATCGGGTAAATCCGCAATCTGATTAGGGATAATTGATCAGATCAATTAATCATCAGGCAACAACTTCAACGACAGTGCCACCGGGCATAGAGACAGTGATATCACCAATGTCATAAGGAATGTAGGGCTCTGACCAGCGGAAGATCCATTTCGCATCTTTCGGACTGACATTGACACAACCGCGCGAGCGCGGGACACCAAAATCGTTATGCCAGAAGGTGGAGTGGATGGCTTCGCCTCCGCCTGAAAAGAGAATCGTATAAGCGATGCCGGGCAGATCCCAACCGTATCCGCTCACCCCACCGCTCATGTGGTGCGAGATAAGTTTGCGCCAGGTACGGTGTCCGCCCAGCGGTGTAGCGTAATCATCGATTTCCTCGCCGAAAGCGTCAAAGCGCTGACCGGTGGAAACGCGGCAAAAATAGACCTCGCGCCCATCCTCAAGACATGATAGCGTCTGGTAGGAAATGCTGACACGGATGCGTTTGTTTTCCGCTTCGGGATGGATAGGTGAGAGTTCCTCGTCTGTCAGAGGCCGGAAGGCATCCGCGCTAACCCAAAATTCGTCGCCGTAGCCCCATTGCTGGACAGCGTGGTAGAAGATGCGCCCATCAGCATCAACCGCAATATCATCAATCCAGAAGATCTGGCTGTAGTAGAAACGCGGGGCGGGATTATCGCGCAGCCAGGGCGCGCGGGCGGGCGGGTTGGCAACTGTAACCGGGACATAAGGCACTGTCACCTCTGCCCACATACCACGGCCGCGCGCGGTATCGGGCAACGTGGTAAGAGGTTGATTGGGTTGATAGCGCACAGGTTGGATGCGCGGTGAATAGACATAGCCAGCTTCGGTTTCAACCCAGCGGCGGTTCGGTGTGCTGCCGTCTCCCACCACCTCACGCAGCCAGGGGAAGATATTATCTTCATAATGCGCACTGAGAATGGAGCTATTGGCAGATGGCCGCTGGAAGATATTGACCTTGCCTTCACATACGCGCCCATAGAGCTGATCCTCCTGCCACTGGTCCGGTAAGAGGTGATTGATCGGCTGATCCTGAAGACGGCGGTCGATGGGCTGGTTCTGCCCTGCAAGCCAAACAGAACCGAGCCCAAGCAGGCTGTTTTTGAGGAAATCCCTTCTGGAGAGCTGATTCTTTTTACCAGACATAGCCAATGTATAAGAGAAATAAGGTTTAATGTCAAGTAAAAAAACGAAATTTAAATGAAAGTCTAATATTTTGAGAATCAGTATACAGGAAGACAGTGTGGAATGAATGCAAGCTTAAGAGAGTAGGGAGTATAAAAATAATTTTATGCTAACCCTAAACCATTTTCAAACCCTGCCATTTCAGAATATAACGATAACGACAACAATTACACTATCCAAAATCAATCAAAGGCGCAGATCGATCAGAATAACTTGAAGTTGATAGTGAATGAAATTAACCAAAAAGCAATAATCTCATTCAGTCAATTTTCGCCACGCCTTTGATTAACCTCAAAGCCACATGGTGTCTAATTGAAAATAAATGTATCCATAGCCTTGCTCATCGTTGATGCCACCTCAAACACATCATCCTCCCAATATTTTGCGCTAACAAGTTCGCAAGACCAGTACCTATCATAGCCGGTGGCTTTTACGGCATCCACCCAATCACCGATCGGGATATCCCCCTCTCCAGGATAATATCCTCTCAATATTGTTTCATCCCACTCCGTATCCCTTGGCTGTCTTTTTCCATCGCAAAAGTGAATATTATAGATCCTGGATTTTTCTAATTTCGCAACTTCGTCCGGGGTTGTTTCGCCACCCGCCCAAAGATGCCAGAAATCCACGACCATACCCACATTCTCTTCAGCGGCAATATCGACCATTTCAAGACATTTCGATAGAGAATGAATCGGAGACCAAGCGACGGGTTCCATTTGGAAATTTACCCCATATTTTTTCCCGATTGCCCCGATTTTTCCGACATTACGACCTGTGATCCGCACAATTTCATCCCACGGTCTGCCTTCCAAGGCAAGGAGCGGAACAAGTTGGATGGTTGGGCAGTTTATCTCTTGCGCTACTTTAGACAAGTAATCTGTTTCTTTTAGGATCTCATCCAACTTAACCGCATCATCAGTCTCGACATGCGCGATATCGTTGATGCAAACAGGCGCAACGCTATAATGGTCCAATATTTTTTTCAGATCGGCTGTTGTGTTCCCCTGCTCCAGATAACTATATAACTTAGAAGCAACAATCTCGATGGCGGCAAAACCGCATTCATGGGCAACGCGAATATCTGTCGCCAAATTGCTTTTATAGATGGTTTTTCCGTGAATCGCTTTTTTATTCATAGCACTTCTCCTTTACTTATCCGGCCAAAGCACTGCGTTTGGTTCTTCAACCCACAAATGTTCCTTTTCAAATGTTGGCTTGATATATGGGTTTCCCTTCAGGTGGCGTATCACCCATAGAAAATACATGGCATATCCGGGGGCTGCAACCTGTGGATGATCCAGGTTTGGAAGGATCTTGACGGTATCGTTATGTTCGATCAGCACTGCCTCATCGCCCAACTTTAGCAATCCAAACCCATTTTCGGGATGCAGTTTGTAATAATATATTTCTGGCTGTTCATGGTGATGTGAAGGGAATCCTGCCCATTTACCGGGATATTGCACATCTTCTCCCAACATGAAATTCGAATCCGTCGTTATGGACACATCCATGATGGTTTTAACGATTCTTGTTCCAGCCTCATTCATAAAACCCTTACCACGAATTTCGATCCTACAATCCTTGTCTGTGTAAAGCTTAGATTCGAATTGCTTTTCGTTATCTGTTTTCATGATTGCCAGTTCAGAGTCTTGTGAGATGCCGGTAATTTTGACGGCAGTATTGCTGGAAACGTTCAGCGTCCAGGGATTATCATCAACAAAAGATCCTCGCTTAATGACTGTTTTTCTGTCATCCCATTCAAGTTCAACTTCACCGTAAAGGAGCAATATTGCTTTTTCTTTTTCTGAGTTGTCAGAATATTCAGTACCACTGGATAGTTTCAAGATACCAAAATCCATCATGATATCCTGATCTTTTCCGTCCATTTCCGTGATGCTGTTATACCCCTGCTTAAAACCATTCTTGTTTTTTATGATCATTCTTTCTTATCCATTCTTTAAAGCCCTGTTTTTTCAGCAATAAACTTTCTCGCCTTGATGGCATATTCCAATGGATCCGCTTTCGCGGGATCCTGTTCTGCTTCCACAACGATCCACCCTTCATAGTTGCTCTTATTTAAGATATTGAAAATGCCATCCCAGTCGACCATATCTCCATCTCCTGGCACTGTGAAAAGCCCTTCTTTTACACCCTTCAAAAAGCTCCAGTCCTGGTCTTTAAGCTGATTGTAAACAGCACTTCGCAAGTCTTTGAAATGAATATGAAAGACTCTATCCAAATATTTTTCAAGCAATTTGACAGGATCACCGCCAGCCAGTGTCGAGTGGCCCGTATCGAACACAATCCCCACCAAATCCGGATCGGTCATTGCTAATAATCTTTCAGTTTCTTCCGTGGATTGCACGCCTGTACCAATATGATAGTGAAAAGCCGCTTTCATCCCCTTTTGTTTTGCGATCTTTCCAATCTCATTCAGGCCTTTTGCCAACTTTTCAAACTGCTGATCTGAAAGGATAGGCGCTTGACTCAGCGGGATACTTTCATTTCCATGAATGGTAACCCCGCATTCCCCAATGCCGACGACCCTTGCGCCTAAATAGTAAGTAAAATCAGCATGTTGTTTGAATAGATCCAGGGTATAGTCGATCGGCTTCTCGCTGGTAAAAAAGCTGCTGAACCAACCATTACAGATCTGCAAACCGCGTAAATCCAATGCTTTTTTTAATACTTCTTTATCCTTTGGATACTTCGTTCCAATTTCACTGCCTTTATATCCTGCCAGTGCCATTTCACTTATACATTGCTGGAATGTCAGCTCTCCTCCCAGTGAAGGCAAATCATCGTTTGTCCAATTAATCGGTGCGCACCCCAGTTTAACTTTTTTACTATCTAACATGATGTATTATTCTCCTTTATTCTTATCTAGTATGGTTTTGCTTGACTAACAACTTCATTCAGTGATTTAGCCGCATTTGAAACTCGTTCGTCCTTTGCAACTTGCGCTGTTCCCACCCGCCAAAAACTTTCATAACCATCTGTCATTGTCCCCGGCAATACTTTAATTTCAATCAATGTGGACACTTCATCTTTTTTCGATTGGTCAATCGCTATCTTCAAGTCAGCCAAGTTTTCAACTTTATAAACCTTGGCACCATAACCTTTTGCGATACTTGAATAATCCACTGGGGCGTATTGCCCTGTTAGTCCACCAGTTTTGGCTTCACGATGTCTGAACACAGTCCCGAAAGTGTCTATGCCCTGGGATCTTTGTAAATTATGAATACATTGATGCCCATGGTTATCAAAAAGTAAAACATTGATCTTTCTACCCTCCTGTATGCTTGTATAAAGTTCAGCATGAGACATCAGGAATCCACCATCACCAACGAATGCATATACCTCTTTTTCCGGTTCCGCAATTTTGACTCCCAGAGCTCCAGGCACCTCATAACCCATACAAGAGAATCCATATTCCAAATGATATGTTCCCCGGTCTTTCGTCTGCCAAACTCTTTCTAAATCAGAAGGCAAGCTACCTGATGCAGAAACGATAATATCGTCATCTTTCAAAAGTTTATTCAATTCGATTAAGACTCTGGTCTGTGATAAACCCTCCTCGATTTCAATTTTCCCGAGTTCCTTCATCACTTCTGTCCATTCATCTTTTGCTTTCCGGATCTCATCACCATAACCAGAAACATATTGTGCATTGGTTAAATCTTCAGTTAGTTTTCTAAGTGCCAGTTTTGCATCTGCCACCATGGCGATACCATTCATCTTATACGCATCCATCGGCGCAACATTGATCGATAAAATATCCACATCATGGTGCTTAAATGCTGTTTTTGAGGAAGTGACAAAGTCATTTAATCTGGTTCCGACAGCGATAATCAAATCACAATCTTTTGCGATGATGTTTGCTGAATAGGTTCCGCAAACACCCCCCGCGCCCAGATTCAAATGGTGGTCAAACGGAATAATCCCTTTTCCAGCTTGTGTTTCAGCGAACGGGATATTGAACTTTTCAGCAAACGCAACAAGCTCTTTTTCCGCATTGCTATACCTTACACCACCACCACAAATAAGCATTGGTTTCTTTTTATGTTTGATGATGTCAACTGCTCTTTGGGCCGCCTGATCCGAAATCGGGCGTCTGTCAATATGCCATACCCGCTTCTCCATGAATTCTTCTGGATAATCATACGCCTCGCCTTGGACGTCTTGCGGAAGGCAAATGGTGACAGCGCCCGTTTCCGCAGGATTTGTCAACACACGAAACGCATTAATCATCGCTGTCATTAGCTGCTCAGGTCTGGAAACCCGATCCCAATACTTGCTTAATGGTTTGAAAGCGTCATTTGCCGTAACGTTATAATCCAGGGGGTATTCAACCTGCTGCAACACCGGATCTGGTTGTCTATCCGCATAGGAATCTGAGGGCAGAAACAGGACCGGTATGCGATTCACCGTCGCTGTACCTGCCGCCGTGATCATATTAAGGGATCCAGGTCCAATGGACGCTGTGCAGGCAAAAATTTCCTGCCTGTCTTTTTGCTTTGCAAATGCAATTGCGGTATGAGCAATTTCCTGTTCATTTTTGCCTTGATAAAAAATCATTTCATTCTTGTATTGTTCTAATGCCTGTCCTAACCCAACCACATTGCCATGCCCAAAGATACCCATGACTCCTTTAACAAACTTTTTTTCGACGCCGTCCACTTCGACATATTGATTATTCAAGAATTCAATGATTGCCTGGGTCACTGTTAGCTTTTTTACTTTCATGTTTTCCTCTTTCTTCAGACATTCCTTTCAGGAATATGATTTTTCGATAGCTGAAAATTAACGATTTTGTTTTATTTTTTAACAGTAATCGACCCAAATACTTCCACTGTCAGCAGACTCAACGCATTTCTCTAAAAATCTAACGCCATTGATTCCGGCATCGATGCCAGGATACCAAAGGTTTTCGGCTAAAGAATCATCGCCAACAATTTTGGCGTGCATTGCAAGTCCAAAACGATGGTATAGATTTGCCCATGATTCAAATAGCCCCTCAGCATGCCCTGCGCCAATCCGATTTGAAGCTACCGCTGGATCCTCATTATAGAGATAACCCATACCGCGATCGAGTAATTGAGCCGGTTCTCCTTGAATTTCGTATTTAAGCTGATTTGGATGCTCATCCCACCACTCAATGCTTGCTTTTGAGCCGATGATGCGAATTTTCTGTTGGTGAATAGAGCCAGCATTAACCGCGCTGCACCACAATGTTCCGACAGCGTTGTTGGTAAAGTTCATTAAGACCGTGGCGTTATCTTCAAGGGGTGCTCTACTTGCCACAAAACTCTGGCGCGAGCAGAGAAGGTTTTTTATCTCTAAATTAGGAATCATCGTTTCAGCCAAGTACAATGCATGTGTTCCAATATCCCCCAAGACATAGGTAGAACCGGATACCTCCGGAGTGACACGCCATTTTGTGCCAGGATCATCCTTTTCTACTTCATCAGAGTGGAAACCATGCGCAAATTGCGTGTTAATAATTCTAATTTCACCTAACTCCCCATTTTCTATCATATTTCGTGCTTGATGCACCATTGGATACCCGGTATAGCCGTAGGTCACACAAATAACTAGGTTCTTTTGTTCGGCAATGGTCTTTAGCTCTTCCGCTTCGCTTGATCTAAAGCAAAGCGGTTTTTCACAGATAATATGTAAACCTGCCAACAAAGCCGCTTTTGCCATTTCATAGTGAAATTTATTTGGTGTGGCAATTGAAACTGCCTGGATTCCATCATCACGTTTTGATTCTTCTTCTAGCAATTCCTTATAATCCGCATAGCACCGATCGGGGTCAAGGCCCAGGTTCTTACCAAATTCTTTTCCGTGGTGTGGGTTCATATCGAAAGCGCCTGCAACTAACTGAAACAGCCCATCCCTTAGAGCGGATGCCCGATGAATAGAACCGATTTGACTTCCGCGCCCACCCCCAATCATTGCCCATCGGATCGGTTGCTGAAACCTTTGTTCTTCGTTAAACATACCCAGCTCTCCTTATTAATGCAGATTTGATTGAACTAATATCCTAGTGTTTTCAAATGTTCCACGCTTTTGTTGATGCACTGACGCACATCAGTTGTATCGTTTGGATGCCTGTCTTGCTCTAAGGTTATCCAGCCATGGTAATCAATGCTATTCAATGCATCTTTGATGGAGGTGTAATCTAAAGTACCTTCACCAATGGGGCACATGAGCTTTCTAAAACAAGCTTCATAGAAACCAATGGGTTGATCGATAACTGCATCAAAAACTGTTTGATCGATATCTTTAAAATGCACATACTCAATTCGGGAAGCATATTTTTTGATGCCTTGCGCTGGATCTATTCCCGCATAGTATGCATGGCCAGTATCAAAACATAAGCCAGCGTAATCTTCAGATATATCACTTAGGATGCTGTCGATTTCATCCATATAATCAATATAACCACCAGCATGATGATGGATCACTGAACGAACACCGTATCCATCCAACGAAATTTTTGCAATCTCTTTGATATGAGCGATCATTTGATGCCACAGGGTCGTTGAAAGCATTGGTGCTTTCGCGGACCGGGCTTGTTTGTCTCTCTCCGGTTTGACTGCATCAATGATCACATAATAAGGAGATGGCTGCTTTTGTTTTTCCAAAGGTGCAGCAATTGGAATTGAAGATAGAATCCCGCAAATAGCATGCGTCTTCTGAACGATATGGTCGAATGACTCTTCTGAAACCAAATCATCATATAATGTTCCCGCAACGATCTGCAGGTTACGTTTTGATAATTCATCAGTCAAAAGACCGGGTTCAGTCGGAAGGTAGCCATAAGGGCCTAATTCTAAGGCATCGAATCCAATATTGCTGATCTCATCCAGAACCAAACCCCATGGCGTATTAGCAGGATTTTTCGCATCTTCAATACCCCACGAACCCGGGCAACTGCTCAATTTACAAAACAAATGTAGGACCTCCTATTACTCAATAGAATGCCAGTATGGAAAAGTTACTAGTTAACTAATTTCCGAAATGAGGACTGGCCGGTTTTCTTTCAATGATTTTTTAGCAGCAATTCCCATTAATATTGGAACAAGCCCATCTTTTCCTACAACAGGTGTTTCCTGACCTGTTTCCATCGCTTTGAAGAATTGGACAAGCTCTTCATTGAAAGATTCCTGGTATCTTTCTAAAAAGAAATACAATGGCTTATCACTCATGACGGCATCTTTGGTGAACAAAGCTGTTTGTGTCGGGGTGTTGTTCTCACACTTAACCATTCCCTTGCTGCCAAAAACCTCTATACGCTGGTCATACCCATAAGCGGCCTGCCTTGAATTATCAATAACAGCCATCGCGCCATTTTCAAAAGTGATCGTGATGATGGCAGTATCTATATCGTCATATTGCACAATATCCTTGTTAATGAGCGCATCACCAACAGCAAAAACCTGCACCGGTTCGCTTCCAGCCAAAAATCTTGCCATATCAAAGTCGTGAATGGTCATATCGACAAAAATCCCGCCAGAAGATTTCACATAGCTAAGCGGTGGCGCTTGAGGGTCTCTTGAAGTGATTTTAATAATATGAACCTTACCAATATCACCATCAATAATGGCTCTTTTTGCCTTAGCAAAGTTAGGGTCAAACCTTCTATTAAATCCCACCTGAAAAGATACACCAGCTTTTTTGACTTCTGCCAAAACTTCCTCAACACGTTTGATATCAAAATCGATTGGTTTTTCACAGAAGATATCTTTACCAGCCTTTGCCGCAGCAATGGCTACCTGTGCGTGTGTATCAGTTGGGGAGCACACAAAAACGGTGTCGATTTCCGGGTTATTGATGATTGCATTGAAATCACTCGTGTAATTTTCAACGCCGTATTCCTGAAATACATCTTTCATCTGATCGGCATAAGAATCTGCGACAGCTATCACTTGCGCATCTTTCAATCTATTAACCTGATTGAAATGAATTCTTCCGATTCTTCCAAAGCCCACAATACCAACTTTTCTCATTTGATTTGTCTCCTTATTCGTCGAATCATTAAGCCTTTTTGGCGTTCTTTCTCATATCAAGTACAACCGCACCTACTATGATCATGCCTTGAACGATTTGCTGCCAATAAGGATCAATACCCAATAGTGTGAACCCGTTAGTGAGCACGCTAAGAATAAGCGTCCCTACAACCGCTCCCCATATAGTTCCAATTCCACCTGAATGGCTTGTTCCGCCAATTGTGGTAGCTGCAATTACGGTAAGTTCGTACCCTGAGGCAGCACCGGGGTGAACACTCGCTACACGACCCGTGAATAGAATGGATGCGATGGCAGCAGTTATCCCGCCGTAGATATAGATGAGTAAGATATTTCTTTTAACTTTGATCCCGGATACCTCGGCAGCCAGAATATTACCGCCGATCGCATAAACACTTTTGCCAAACCTTGTGTACCCCAATAAAACAGCAGTAATAACGATCATGATCGCATAAACAATAACAGGGACAGGTATAACCCCGAACACATTCGAACCAAAGAACAACATACCTTCTGACAACTTACTCACAGGTTGACCTTTGGTATATAGAAACACAGCACCTCTTGCTATAGTCATCATACCCAGCGTGGATATAAATGCGGGGATACCTGTATAAGCAATCAAGGCGCCGCTTATCAGACCACACAGCGCACCAACAGCTAATGCCGCAAAAATCGCGATAGCTATCGGCTGCGGTCCCAGGTTTTCAAAAACCTTGATACTCGCTGCTTCTGTCTGGGAAAGACTGGCCGCAACAACACCAGCCAGAGCCAGAACAGAGCCGACAGAAAGATCGATGCCTTTCGATATAATGACGAGTGTCATACCAAGCGCCATGATCCCAACAATCGCGCTTTGATTGAGGATATTCAGAATGTTTTTTCCCGATGGAAATGATTCGGGTTTTAGAATGGTCATCAAGATAACCATTCCAACAAAAATGAATGCGATTCCATATTTTGATAATATTTGTGAGAATATTTTCGATTTTTCCGAATTATTTGAAGCCATTTTTCTCTCCTTAGTTCAATCTTGTTGTTGCATATTTCATTACGGTTTCCTGCGTCAGATTATTGGTATTGTCCAAGACTCCAGTTAATCTGCCTTCATTTAACACAACAACCCTATCACTCATACCAAGAATTTCAGGTAGTTCTGAGGAAACCATCACAATACTTTTCCCCGTTCCGGCAAGTTCCGTTATGAGTCTGTGAATCTCAGCTTTTGTGCCAACGTCGATACCTCTAGTTGGCTCATCCAAGAATAATATCTCCGGCTCGGTCATGAGCCATCTCCCAACCAACACCTTTTGCTGATTCCCTCCAGAGAGATTCATCACAATTTGTTCGTGGCTTGGGGTCTTGATCTGAATGGCTTTTATATACTCCAAACACTTTTTCAGAACCAATTTATTATTTAATAATCCCGTTTTGTTTATCAGATGATGAAGATCAGCAACTATTAGATTCACCTTGACAGACAACACCGGGAAAATCCCATTTAACCTTCTATCTTCTGTTAAAAACGCCATGCCATTTTTAATCGCGTCGACTGGTGATTTAATCTGCACTTCATTTCCATCAATAAAAACTTTTCCAGTTGTCTTTTTTCTGATACCAAAGATTGTTTCTATGAGCTCTGTCCTGCCTGCGCCAATCAGGCCCGCTATGCCTAGAATTTCTCCTTTTCGGACATCAAATGAGATATCCTGAAATTTTCTACCACTGCTGAGCCCTTCGACCTTCATCTTTACATCGCCGATCTCACATTTTATTTTTGGGAATAACTCACTCACTTCACGGCCAACCATCAACTCGATCACCTTATTGATTTTGATCTTATCTGTATCTTCGGAAGCAATATATTCACCATCCCGGAGAACAACGATGCGATCAGTAATGGTAAAAATTTCATCGAGCTTATGAGAAATATAGATTACCGATCTGCCTTCCTTCTTTATTCTCCTCATAATTGAGAATAACTCGGCAATCTCATTGCCACTTATAGCCGAAGTGGGTTCGTCCATGATAATCAATTTCGCTTGATAGGATATTGCTTTTGCGATCTCAACCATTTGCTGTTTGGCAACCGTCAAATCTTTTACCAGCATCTTAGGATCTTCGTCCATACCGATACTGGATAAAAGCTCCTTTGTCATTTGATACATCTTCTTATGGTCGATCAGGCCAACCTTATTCCTTGGTTCGCGTCCAACCCAAATATTTTCCATAATGGGCCGATGTTCAATTGGACTTAACTCTTGCTGAATCATAGATATTCCCATATTCAAAGCGTCAATGGTGGAGTATCTACCTTGTTGAACACCATCAAAAATTATTTCTCCCGACGTCGGTTGATGGAACCCAAGAATACACTTCATCAGCGTTGACTTACCAGCACCATTTTCACCAACAAGGCCAAGGACCTCCCCTTTTTTGACATTTAAGTGGACACCCTTGAGGGCTTGAACGCCAGGGAATGTTTTGACTATGTTTGTTGCTTCGAGGATATATTCTGTTTCTGTCATTTAATTTCACCTCTTCCAAAGTCGTTGGACTTGCTAAGCAAATCAACTTGTTGTGGCAGCCATGTAATTTTCGTTTACATGGCTGCCTTTGAAAACTTTACATATATTCGTCAGACCGTAAACCTAAGGGTCTGAGAAAAAAATTAATTGTTTGCTGCGTCTTCAGCGGTGATCAGCACGAAAGGAATCCATACAGGATTTTCTCCAACGGTGCCGGTTAATAGATCATAAGCAACCTGCACACCGCCAGCGCCTTGACCAGCCAGGTCTTGTTTCACTGAACCGACCATCTTTCCTTCGAGGATTGCTGCCTTGGCATCCGGAGTGAAGTCGACACCAAGAACGATAACATCGGTTCTGCCTTCTCTCTGAAGCACTTCAACTGCACCCAGGGCCATTTCGTCGTTATTGCCAACAATGGCTTTGATTTCATCGCCATATGCTGTCAGCCAGTTTTCTGTGATGGAAACACCCTGGTCACGCTGCCAGTTACCGACCTGCGTGTCAACAATCTCGATATTGGGGAAATTCGCTTGAACGGTGGTTACGAACCCTTCGGTTCGCTTGATCGCTGCTTCATTATCCAGTTTGCCTTGAAGAATGAATACTTTACCACCCTCATCACCCATGAGTTCACCGAGGTACTCTGCCTGTTTTTGCCCAGCAACAAGTTCTTCTGAGCCAACATAGTAGGTTCCTTCTGCCGGTGCATCCTCACCGAATGGGTTTCTATTGACGAACACGACAGGAATTCCAGCTTCATTACCTGCGGCAATGATCGGATCCATCGCGTCTGTGCTGACAGGAACTACGATTAAAACGTCAACTTTTTCGGTGATGAACGCTTGCACAAGATCCTGTTGTTTGATAACGTCTTCCTGTGCATCAGCTTCTCGGAATTCAATGCCAAGTTCTTCCGCTTTTGCTTTGGCGCCGTCTTTGATGAAGACTTGCCCGGTATCATTGAAATTGGCACTGACGAATCCGACCACAAACTTTTCATCTTCGACAGGTGCTGCTTCTTCAGCAGGTGCTGCTTCCTCAGCTGGTGCTTCCGCAGGTGCAGCAGCGGGCGCGCAACCGATCAGCATGGCGGTGATTAAAAACATCGCCATTAACAACGTAATCGTTTTTTTCATTTCTTTCTCCTTGTCTAATTTTGGGATTTATTTCCCATTTTATATGGTTGAACTACTTAAAACAGTTGCGAACTATCATCTAATCAATAAAATACCTCCTTTCGTATCATAGTAACGCTTATTGAGCAATGCAGGCAATATAGATATTGCCGATTGGGTAATAGACGATTTCCTGAAGTTTTTTTCATTATATTGATCACTTATTCCATCTGATTTCTATTCCTAAAGGAACTCTCAAATTTATCCTTATAAAAATTATTAAAGTTCAGTGAAGGCGTTTCGCGCTTTTTCAGCGATATCCTCAGCAACCAGCCCATTGTCTTTCATGTGAAAATCATAGTTTCCAATTTTTCTGAACCGATCTCCCAAACCACACATAATTTGATTTGGTGCATTATTAAAACCAGCCTTATATTCTGCCACCGCAGAGCCAAGCCCCCCGATGATGGTGTGTTCCTCAACCGTAACAATGAGTTTGTTTTGGGCGAAAACACTATCCAGCATTTTGACATCAATAGGTTTAACAGTATGCATATCAATAACACGCGCAGATATGCCGTTCTTCTCAAGAATTTCTGCGGCGTGAATACCTTCCCACAAAACAGATCCTGTAGCGATGATCGCAATATCAATTCCTGGACGGTACTCAATAGCTTTGCCGATTTCAAAATCAAAATCTTCTGGATAAATCAGTGGAAACCCTGGCGCTCCGGTCAAACGAATATGCACAGGACCTTCGTGATCTGCAACAGCAAATACGGTTTTATAGATCTGATGCGGGTCTGAGGGACAGATAACAGTAAAATTTGGGATTGCGCGCATGAGCGCCATGTCATCCATAGCAAAATGCGTGTTCCCCAGTGGCCCAAACCTGCAGCCAGCCTCAATCCCGACAACCCTCGCATTAAGATTCATGTAGCCGAGCATATTCTGAATTTGTTCAGCGCAGCGCATGGGAGCAAACGCAGCGATGGAAACAGCAAACGGCATCAAACCTTCTTTTGCAAGACCGGCAGTAAATCCGATCATATTCTGCTCGGCGATACCGACGTTGAACAAACGATCCGAAAATTCATTTTCGAAATTGACCAAACGAGCGGTTGTCGTAAGGTCAGGACTGACAACAACAACGTCATTTCTCTCCTTTGCTAAAAGGATTAATGACTCGCCTAAAGCGCTACGGTGTCCAAGCTTTGACCATTCTTTTAATAATTCGACAGATATGCTGCTCATTGTGCCTTTCTTATTGCTTCTGCCTTGTCCAAGTCCTGAATCGCTTGTTCATACTGTTCCTGGTTGATGGGAGCAGCATGAAACGCAAGGTTATTTTCCATGAAGGAAATACCTTTTCCCTTGGTGGTTTTCACCAGCAACGCATGCGGTTTTCCTCGCTCAGAGTTATTTATTTCCATGAGCGTTTTCAGCACTTGCTCGACATCGTTTCCATTTTCAATATAAGACACATCCCAATCAGCAGCGTTCCAAAGTGCATCCAGGTTGATCGGCATGATCTTTAATGTCGTCCCTGAAAGCTGGAAACCATTAATATCAACGATCGTGATCAAGTTATCCAATTCATATTTGGCAGCGTTTAATGCTGCTTCCCAGATTATGCCCTCGTTACATTCACCATCACCAACGACACAAAAAACCTTGTGCGATTCACCCTTATACATTGCTGCCTTTGCCATTCCGCATGCTATCGCAAAACCACTTCCCAGGCTACCAGTTGAAACTTCAATGCCATAGGGCATATTCATACTCGGGTGACCGCACAGAATGCTGTTGTTACCTTTAAATTGCGGGATCATTTCTCGCGGGATATAGCCCGCTTCAATAAGCGCCGCATAATATGCCAGGCACGCATGCCCTTTGCTCATGACGAATCGGTCCCGATCAGGCATTTCCGGATTTTTTGGATCATGATGCATGACACCAAAGAATAATGACGCGACAATTTCCACACAGGATAAAGCAGGCCCAAAATGGGCTCCCTCTTTAGCGGCAGCGTACCCCATCTCGATGCAATCCCGCCGCATGCGTTCTGTTTTGTCTCTAATCTCAGCAATCTGTTTATTCAGTTCCATAAATAATCCGTATTTGGCTTAGAAGTCTCTAATCAAAGTCAGCCGCTTTTCTGATTGACATTCACAGTCTCAATTTGATAAAGATGGCCGCTATAAATACCATCAACAAGGGTGCTTTGATACTTTGCCGCTTCGATAATTATCCTTTCATCAATTCCTGTTTGATATTTCATTTCGCACAGCATGTGGACAAGGTCCTCTGTCGCCAGATTTCCCGATGCACCAGGCGCAAAGGGACACCCGCCCAAGCCGCCCAGGGTTGTTTGCGCTGTTCTAACTCCAGCTTCGATCGCCGCAAGCGTATTAACCATGCCCATGTTGCGCGTATCGTGTATATGAATTTGAAGGATAAGATCTGGATATGTTTCGTTGATTGCCGCAATGGTTTCCCGTACCTGGGCAGGATTCGCAACACCGATCGTGTCACACAAATTCACAGTTTTAATTCCCAAATCCACAAATTGGAATAGAAAAGCAACTACCTCTTCAGGTGACTTTTTTCCCTCGAATGGGCAACCGAATGCTGTTGCCAGATCCAGGGTAATATCCATATGCGGCAGCTCACCCATGATCCTTCGAAGTTCCTCAATCGACTCTGCATGCGACCTTCTGATATTAGCGCGGTTATGGCTTTCGCTCAATGAAACCACATAAGAAATATTCAATATTCCAGTTTCCGCAGCGGTTTTTGCTCCGAATAAGTTGGGCACAAGCGCAGAAAAATCGGCCTGCGGGTATTTGTCAACGCAGACCTTCGCCAGCTCCACCGCATCGCGCATCTGCGGAATCGCTTTCGGGCTAACGAATGATGTTACTTGAATACTGCTTACGCCTGCTTGTATGATTTTTTCAATGATAGCCAGCTTGGTTTGCATGGGAATATATTCGCTCACGCTTTGAAAGCCATCACGTGGCCCAACTTCACAAATATCAACTCTTTTATTATTGTTCACGCATCGCCCCCGTTTGTTTCAATCTTGAATACCAGCCGAAAGCAACTTGCGGATTTTGCGGATGGTGCCCGCCCAACTTTTTTGATGCTTGGAAATAATCAAATAGCTGCTGTTGATATTCTTGTGCAGCGCAATGTGAAATAATTTCTTCCGCTCGCTGAAGCTCGTCCAATCCGCGGATATCCGCATATCCGTTTTCAGTAATGACAATATCGATGTCATGTTCACAGATATCCTGATGCGAAACCATCGGCACTATATTTGAAATGGCGCCGCCTTTGCTGGTAGATGGAATTAGCACTACAGACAAGCCCGCATTCTGGGCAAAATTCGCACCGCCGCCAATGCCATTTACAACTCTATTCCCGCCAATATGGCTTGAATTGACGTTGCCGTAGATATCGATTTCAATCCCGGTGTTTAGCGCTAAAACGCCCAGCCGACCAATTATTTCCGCATTATTGATCATGTCACCATTCCGGAGCACAAGTTTTTGATGAACATCTGCAATCTGTTCAAGCATCCTTCCCACGTTTTGGTTCATTGATATGCCACCGGTCGATATCGCAGATGCTTTCCCGCTTTGGAGCAATTTCAGAATGTTTTCGGAAATGCCTCCGCAAAAGAACTGGAGATCGTTGAAATCAGATGTTTGCAGCAGATCAGCCACCGTATCAGCGATATTGCCAAAGCCTAACTGTATGGGCGGGAAAAACTTATCGCCGTTTTTCGGAAATTCTGTTTTCAAAAAGCTAAACAAATTTTCCGCTGTTTTTATGGATTCAGGTGAATAGGTGGATATCTGAGGATCGACCTCGGGTAGATCGGTTTCGACGATATATTTTATTTTAGCCTTATCAAAAGGAAGAAAAGTTGAACCGATGCGATCCTTGCAACCTGTCAGTGGTATTGGCGCTGTGGCCGGCGGCGGGTTGGTCAGGTAAATGTCGTGAATGCCAAACAGAATTTCGGGTTGCGCCTTATTAATTTCAACAATGATCTCGTTTGCTGCTTCCATCAGGTAACTTATCAAACCCACAGATGTGGTCGGAATCAGTCCTTCTTCGGTAACCGCAAGCGCTTCTACGACAAGAACGTCAATCTCGCCAAAACTATCACTCCGTAACAGACGCGGCATTTTGCACATCTGCTGCTCAACATAGCGCACTTGTTGTGCATTGACCTGGGAAGAAAGCTCTTTGCTCGCACACATCGGGACTCTTCCTTTTATGATCTGTGCGGTTCCTAATAACCCGTCAAGCCAGGGAACGTTGGCGCTGGTAATCAGGTTGATCGTGAGCGCGTCTCCATTATTCTTGCGTCTCACCAGTTCTTCAGGGATAGCTTTGGGATATCCTGCCATTGCATAGCCACTCATCGCAACCGTCACGCCATCCGAAATTAATTCAGAAGCTTTAGCTGCTGAAGTCATTCGGTTTTTGAGGGATGTGCAAATCCTATCATTCATGGCGGTTTTATTTAGCAGAGGGATTTATTGTTTTGGCGTGAATCCAGCGAATAACTCTGTATCCGTTGGTTCCCGATTGGGAATCTCGCGAATCACCCAGGTATTGTTCAGGTAGTGCTTCAATATGATATTCTCGGATGCAATATTGCCGCCCCACGTTCCACAACCCAGTGAGCTTGTGAACGGCATTCCGCTTATCCAATTACCCGTATTTGTGTACGATTGAGGCTGGTTGACGACGACCCGTGTGGTGTAAGTCTGAAGAGCCAGATCCTCGATCACGGAATCATCTTTTGAAAAAATTCCGCAGGAATGGCCAGCACCTGAATATGCCTGATTTGCGTTAATAATCCTGATGGCGTCAGCAGTATCATCGTATTTATATATCGCGGTGACAAGACACATTTTTTCACCCGCGAAAGGCGTGGCTGCGCCGGTCTGGTCTTCCTCTACTAAAATCATGCTGGTTCCCTGCGGGATTGAGATTCCCGCAATCCTGGCGATATTTTCGACAGGAGAGGCGACAATATCACGGTTCAAGATCACATCTTCTGGCCAGTTGGGCCAAATTGCCTTCCGGAGCCTGGCTTTCTCCTCCGCCGTTGCCAGATAAGCGCCGACCTTTTTCAACTCCGCCAGCATATCCTCATAAACAGACGCATGGATCACCAGACTGTTATCACACGAACAACCTGCAGCCAGATCAAAAGTCTTGCTCAACCTGATCTTGTTTGCCGCTTCCGCAAGGTCAGCGGTTTTGTCGATCATAATGATGGCATTGCCCGCGCCGACACCATACGATGGTGTGCCGGAACTATAGGCTGCCAGGACCATTGGGTGGCCGCCAGTCGCCATCACCAGGTCACACTGCTTCATCAGTTCTTTTGTCTTTTCGAGTGAAGGATCTTCAATACAGATAAACAGGTCTTCCGGCGCATTGTAGTGTTTCATGATGCCGCGTAAGATGTCACAAATTTTTACAGTGGTCTTTTTCGCTCTTGGATGCGGAGAAAAAATGATCGCGTCACGCGCTTTGACGACGTTGATCGCTTGCAAGATCGGATGCATTTCGCCCTGCGTGCCCGGGACGAGCGACCCAATTACGCCGACTGGTTTTGCGATGCGGACAAGACCTTTTTCAGGGATCTCTTCAACAATGCCCACCGTTTTCTCGTGCTTGACATCGTAATAGACACCACGGCACTTGCTTTTTACCTTGAGTATTTTTGATGGAATATCACCCATACGGCACTCATTGAATGAAAATTCCGCCAACTCTGCTACCAGTTTGTCGTCGCTGACAAATTCCCAGGCTATCGCGGCCGCAAGTTCATCCACTTGAGGTTGGGTTAAAAGCTCTGCTGATTTCTGCGCTTTTCTGGCGCGCGCGATTAGTTCTGAAATATATCCTTCGACTAACTGTTCTTGATACGCCATGTTTTTTACTCCGCAGTTGTGTTTTTTATAGCGACAGGACTTTGGCCGGGACTTCCCCGGTGATGATTCTTCTGAAAAAAACTATCAGAGTCATGGGGAATGATTTGCCTTTGAAATGTTGTGTCTCCCACATCACCGCCCGATGACCATGATCGTGTGGCAAAACCCATTTTTCCGCTCCGCGCAGGAAACGCAAGGATCGAAAAAGCTGATCCTGATCTGAAATCACGCCATCTGCACTGAAATTTATGCACACGTGAACATTATATCCGATTTTTTTGAAAAGTCAACCATTCTGCCTTAAAAAGTGTTTTGGTCCTTAAATCAGAAATTATGCTTGCGAAGCGAAAGAAGTGGTGGAAGCCCGAATTTGCAAAACCCCTTTCAGGCTGACCTTCCTGGAGGGTGATGGTTCGCGCTCTTTCTGCTGCCGGTTCGAAAGCACTTCCAACATCATGCGCGCCGCTCCTTCACCCAATTCGAACTTGTATTGATGAATGGTGGTTAATGGCGGTGAGAGGTATGCCGCGATGGAGATGTTGTCAAAGCCGGTGACGGAAACATCCTGCGGAATACGCAATCCATTTTCCTTCAGATAATTGTAAACCCCGACCGCAAGGAAATCGTTGTAGCACACAATCGCGCTGGGAATCGGGTCCAGTGAAATCAGATACGCTGCCCCCTCTTTACCCCCAACCGGGTTCCCGGCTGCGACGTGATAAATGTATTGCTCATTCACCGGCAGCCCGGCAATTTTCATTTCTGCGCGAAAACCAGCCAAACGGTTTCTATTGGACTCGGTCACTCGTTTGCCGATATACGCGATACGTGTGTGCCCTAAACCTATGACATGTTTGGTGATCAGCCTGGCACCCTGTACATCATCATTGAAAATAATATACTGACATTCACCAGCACCTTCATTATTGACCATCACCATTGGAAGGTCGTAGGAATTGAGGATATGGAATTGCTCCTCTCTAAAATCCGGCGACATTAAGATAATCCCATCCACACCGCGCTGCATCATCGTCTGTACCACTTCTTTTTCACGCTGTTTCTCATTATGGGTGGAGGCAATAAACAGACTGTATCCTTCGGGATGCAGGACGCTGTCGACGCCATCCAGCACCTCACTCCAGAAGGGATCATCGATGTGCCGCAGGATAACCCCCAGGGCACGCGTACGGCTGGTTTTCAAGCCGCGCGCGGTCGCATTGGGCACATAACCCATTTGCTGTGCCAATGCCACAATCCGTTCGCGGGTGGCCTCTGCAATTGCCGGATGATTATTCAAGGCGCGTGAAACAGTCGGGTGAGAAACTCCAGCAGCTTTTGCGATATCTTTGATGGTTACATTCATGGTTTTAAGTACACACGTGTACCGTAATAGTATAGCACTTTTCTTGATATAAGTAGGATTGACAATGCCTGGCAATAGTAATTTGAAATATAGTTGGAATCTCTCGACGATTCGCGCTTGTATCAGGGTTGTTTTTTGGTTAGACACAATCAATTTCGGGCTTAGGTATATCCCCTAAGAGGAAAAATAGTTGGGAACATGGGGTATTTTTGTGAGAAAAAGCTGATATATAATCATTCCATTGTTATTGATTTTTGATACGAAAATAAATAATCTAATTTCCAGAGAGGATGCGGAAATCATTGTGGAACAATTTTTTATCGCTCAGGAGGACTTGAAATTAATTCGAGATCTACAGAATATTTATTATGTTAGAAATAATTCATCAACCAACTCGCAAGAAATATTGTTGAAATCTGACAGGCCTGTAAAATAATGAAAAATCCATGTGATAACTTCTTGAACAACAAATGGCTTGTAATTAGCTTAATCTCCTTAGTGATTCTTACAGCATTTATTACGATAGACAAATCAACAGGAAATGAATCTGACCACATTATTTACAGTGTCCGAAAAGATCTTAACACTTTCGATTATCAAAGAATCAATTTAATTACCATCAATGGTGAAAATAAAAAAATACTTTTCAAAACACCATTGCCAACCTCGAGACCTTTTCCATTTGAAGATGATGATCACTTAATTTCAAACGGAAGAACTTTACTGATCTTCAATGCAAATGATGGTCAACTCACGGTAATAGATGTTCTCAAAAATCAGGGAAAAACTATTGATCTTTCATTGATGAACCATCCTTCCTTTTACATTACAAAGGATGGAGAATATATCCTGATCAATGCAACAGATAAAGAAGGAGTTAATATTTTTCGAGTCTTTGAAGTAAAGAATGGTGAACATATTTCAACCTTTTCCCAGATAATTTTCCTCTCTTTCTTAAAAGATGACGATCATTTGCTTGTATGCAAGATCCGAAACGAGCTTGATGGGAAAGAATACTGTGAAGTAGGTAATTTGAATATTTTAACGCATGATTATTTACCCTTACTTTCTGATTTTGATGGCATGATCGCCATGAAAGGTACTAATAACAGGGAAGAAGTAGTTTATCACACCAACAATCAGGTTTGGGCTATCGATGCTGAATCGGGAAACAACACGTTTCTTTATCAGGGCACAGATAGTTACAATTATTCAGCCGTATCGAGCAATGGGGAATTGGCGTGTGCGATGGGAGATGACTGGTTATTATATCTGTTTGATCTTACAACTGGAGAAAAGGATAAAATCGATGAGAATGCGTGGTATTGTTTTTTTACAGCGGATAATAAAAATTTAATTTACCATCAATATGACCTACAATCCATCTACATGGTAGATATATTGGAAGAAAATAAAATAGAAATTGCAAACAATGTAAATTATCTAGAATTTGAATTTTCCCAAAACGGAAAATTCTTTGCCTTTGTCGAAAGAAATAATTTTGACGGAAGTGATCTAATACTTGTAGATACTGATAAGAATGAAGCTGTTTTTCTGGATAACAATGTAGGATCATTTCGGTTTACTAATGACAACAGCAAAATCATATATATAAAAATTGACGATCATTCCTCTGATCATGTGCGATCTGCGATCATGTCTATCAATTTAGATGGGTGTTATCAACCAAATGTTCTGATTAAAGGCATTGGTGTTTATGAACTTATTTGGCCGGCTTCTTACTTCTACTATCAACAACCATTATTTAACGTAGTCCGATAACGGCGTAAATTGGTGATAAGAAGAATTTTATCAAGCAGCAACATCAAACAATTGAATTAATTTGGTAAAATTTTTTTGATGCTTAATTATTTGATTCTATTCTATTCAAGCGGTGCGTGCCATCACAAAGAATGGTTCGAAAATTTCATTGGTGTTCGCCCCCATGATATGTTGGAAGGCTTTCCGCCTTATCAATTCAAGGCGATGAGATCTAGAAAAACTTCATTTCTAAGTGGTACCAAAAAAGGGATGTTGACAACTAATGTGCTATTAGAAAGAATTACTTTCTTTTCCATGGAAAGCAAATTTTCAATTTAAACTCATAGAATGATATCTGGTAGTTTCTAAAAAATCAACAATTGATTAATTACTTGACCTAATGTCCAGAGAAGACAATAAGTTGGTCATTTTTGGTGAATTTAATCGGCACCAATTTATTTGGATTAAGGTGGATACCAAACGACTTTTCCTGGTCATGCTGTTCGTTAGCGATCCGATATCCTAAAGCTATCTGATCCTGTCTTTTTACCGCTTCAATAACTGTATAGAAATTCACCGGTTGATCAATATAAAGATATTTTTGAGCGGGATATTGGCAAATATCAATACCATTGGCGCTGAGGATTTTATGAAAAACAGGCATCAATCGATGATTTTCAGAAAGTTGCGCCATCACCAGGGCGATGAAATGTGAACTAATGATGAAATCATTAATACGAGTGCATCGTGCAAGGTCACGGTTACGCGGATCCAACATCTCGGTAATAATGGTGTAATCAAGATCATTCTTTTCAGAAAGCTCCCGCAAATTGAGCAATGCAATAATTGATTGTGTATCTGCTTCTTGGATTCCCAGAGTTGGGTCTGCCAATATCACCACATGATCGAGCTTTTCCATATTTATTCGGTGAAAAGTATTCTTATCAGTTATATCTCCAGGTTCGTAAACCATGTTCAGATCGACATCCCGACAACACATACCTACTTCATCTTGGTATGTCTCGCACGCAATAACGGTCACTGATGCATTTTTTTCTAAATATTTATTAAACTCCCGTAAAATGACTGGTGCATATTTATTCCAACCTAATATCATTATGCTATCCATGATGATTTTTTCTACTAATGGGACTTTTCGAATGGCGTCTTCATAAACAGAAGAAATATTGGCGGTATTTATTTCCAGCACAATGTCGTCTTCCGCCAAAACAATCAACTGATCCCTGGCTGAAATGACTACATCGTTATCAGGATTGATGCGCACATCATCCCCATGTTCATCAATCAAACCTATCACAAGAGCAGCAGGAAAAGCAGCTATTACATCGGAAAAGGTCTTCCCGACTAGATTTTGTTCTTTAATGAAATATAATTCATCGCCTTCGAAATTCAACAGATCTGTATATACATGAGATAAACCAACCTGCCGAGAAGCTTGCGCAATCAGGCGCGCAACAATGTCTTCCGTTAAGAAACCGCAAACAATGTCGTTTTTCGTGAGTAAATCTAAAGTGGAAGATTTTTCTTGATCGTTGATCTGGGCGATGATATGGTAAGGTTCTTTTTTGCGGTTCTTATTATTCGTGATAGCCAGAATGGTTTTAAGCGTGAAATTATCATGCCCATCACACAATGTAGGCGCGATGATAATTGACTTTGCGGTATGCGGGCTGACCAACTCTAAATCAAGCGGATCGATAGTAGACCCGCTGCGACACATGATACGCATATTATGGTGATCTGGAATCTGGATATTAATCATATCTTCCATCTCAACCTTATGTTTATCAGCCAAAATGGCAATCGCCGGGCGGTGCTGGTTTAAGTTTGCTTCGATCAGTTCTTTAAGAATTCTGATAACTAAAGGAGACCAGCCGAGAATAACAGTGTGTCCATCTTCAAGAACCACAGAACGGCCTTTGCGTAATTCTGTTAATTTGTGTTCCATCTCATTGCTTATGACACCGATCAACGTGCTAAAAACAAGTATTCCTCCCATAGTGGGTAAAACCAGCATAACCAGGCGGAAAGCCCAACCACTATCCGCGCTGACATTGCCTGGATCAATGATGCGCATGAGACTGATCCAGAAAGCTTCTGCGGCAGAGATGGCTAGGTCTTCTTGCGAGATCAATCGTTCTTTGAACATCATCAGGATGATGGTGGACAGCAAGACAATGATTAACGACGCGGACGCCAGCAGCCCGATCATGGCTGGCGCGCCTTTGGACATCATGTTGTCGATATAGTAGCGGAATTTCTGCTTTAATCGCTTGTTTTGAGACATCACCCCTCCGATCTTGCAATTATCTCGTCATAACTATATTAGTTGTGAGTAATAACCAATTTTTTCAATTTCCTCTTGTTCAAGGCCAATAAATGATAAGAAATCACGACTGATAGGTTCATCCAGGTTATTCGCAGTCATCACCCGATACCGGCCAGTGAACCTGTCAAAAGAAAATTTCCATTCTGAAAGACAGCCCTTGACAGCAGCAATGAATGGTTCGATATGAAATCGATATGTTTCAGAAGCATCCCCATCAAGGTGGCCACCTTCAAGCAAACCAAGATTTAATCCAAATGTTTTTGGATTATCATAAAAAAAACCAACATTTTCGTTGCCATTTCCCAAAAAAGCTGTCACCTTTTCCTCTACACTGGGAAGAAAACGATAAGAAAACCGATTTGGAAGATTCGGCATTGGCATTCCTTGCCACCATTGCCACTCGAATTGCTGATCGCCAGATTCTGGATAGAAATCGAACCCATTGGTTAACCGATCAAGTAATACTTCAAATGGTGTATTTTCATCTACGCGTAAAATTTTCCGTAAACCAAATACTGTCAGCCCCTGTACACCGGATAAGACTATATCTTTAAAATAGATTTCTGGAAGATCTCCTTTTACATTATCATATAACGCATCTAGCCATGTCCTGTTATGAAATTCTTCGCATTGTTCGTCTAAGTCTCTAATGGTTATATATGAATTCGCCCATTCATCAGGGACATTCAGCGCATTCAATTCAATATTGACCTTAGTCAACAATGCCTCAATATTGCGTCGATTTTCATCAAAAATCCTTTGAGATCGTGATAAACAGTTAATCCATAAATATGCTTCAAATACCGCGGAAAGAAATGATGGAAGGATCATTGAAATTTCATTCTTCTTCAATGAAGGATGTTTAAGGATGTTTTTTTGGATTTTCCGAATGCTTCTGGAAATTTCAATAATCCGTGAAATCAATCCACCATCAAGGATCTCACAACCACCCAAATCTATGCCAAGCTGATGAGAAGCGCACTTTTTTAGCCATAGCGCTAATTCAAGTGACCGATATGTTTTCCTATTTGTCTCTGTTCTTTCAAAATCCCGCAAAGAAATATTGTTATTGCCAAGATAATAATTCGGATTTGGTACCTGCAATTGATAATCATTCCGCGCAGAATCTAATTCAAAAATCAATTCTGCTGTCTTAATAATTCTCTCAAGTGTTTTCTTAAATTCTTCAAAGAAATCAGGAATAGTTGTCGGTTGTAGAAAATCTTCACAAACTGTAAGCCACTTATTTAAAATATCCGCATCTGGTTCAAATAACCCCTCTTCTTGCCAATACATCGGCTCAGGAAATGTATTGCTCGCCTGTTCAATCTCTTCATTAACAACCGCGCTCAGTTGTTTTTGCAGTGCCTTGAGCGCATCAACATATTTCCTCTCTTGTGGAATGATATCCATCCAAAGACCCGCTCTAAACACCCCGGGTTCCACGTTATAAAAATCATTCCACTGGTGCATCATCTGCCCACAGGTAAGCGCGATCATCTTGGACCGAGCTGGAGCTGCCAAACGACCAGACCCAACATCAGGCAGATCAAGGTAAATGTGGGCCACCGAAGAACCCATTCCATATTTATTCCGCATCTTCGTTATAAAAGCTTTATCATGCGCGATGGCATAAAATGAGTTCAAATCAATATCATTGGTATCACACGACCGATATGTCGCGGGTCCAATGCGAAGAAAGACAATTCCTATATTATGGTAATGATTATTTCCTGCAAAATAATCAAGGAACCGTTCGGCTACATAGCGGTTGATGCCCTCGCCGGTCCCGCCCACGGTAGAAGACACAATCCATACTGTGACATCTTGATCTACTAATGCTTGCCTTTCTGCATTTTGCACCATCCTTGCTATGCTCGCGTCTAATAATCGTGATACTTGGGGATGTCGGATCAAAAAACCGCCTAAAGTTGGACTTTGATGAACTCCATCTGAAAAATTCTTATGTCCAAAATAATATTTATGCAAATCTCTAATAAGATATCTTTGGGGTTGTTCAGGAAATAGATTATCCGTTTTTACTAATCTATTCAGGAATAAATTAATTAGAGCATGACCAGATTGTGCGCATATTTCTCTATCCAAATCAACGCGATGAAAATTGTGAGGAATTCTTCCTAATTCGTCAATAACTCTTTGATTTTCACTATATACATCGATCAACAACTCCCCATCCATATTGGGAACATGACCGATCAGCCCATGACCCGCTCCGCCACATACCACTAAGAATTGCATATCATCCCTCCATGATATAAAAAATCCCCCATCAATGGGGGATTATGGTCAATATGATAAATCGGACAATGAATCCAGGAGATTGAGCATGCTATCCCGCAGGATACACCACCCAAACTCCCGATTTTCCAGCTCCAGATCAAAATCGAGCATCTTCTTTGCGGAGCCGATATCTGATTTCACGCGAATCTCCCCCTTCACATTCACTGTCGCCTGAAAGTCATCCGCATATACGGTTTGATAACGGTCATCCCGCAAGAAGCCGGATGGCAGTTTGACCATGGCGAAGCTCTCACAGATCTTATCCAGCGCTTTATCCGGGTTGCCTTTATCCATAGCGCGCATAAAAGTTTTGGCGGTTGATTCGGGAGAAGAAACAATCGCATTAACCGCAGATGAGCTGCATGCGGCCAATAACACGAGCAGAAAGATCGCGATATAACCCAATATCTTCTTGTTCATAGTTTCCTCATTCTCATTTAATCCGAAATGCTGGCAATCGCCTCCTCAATGCGCCGGTTATCAAAATCGAGCTCATCGATCGCGTCCCAGTCAAATTTATCGCCAACTCCTACTAATGGATCCCGGAACACCGACATCATGATCAACTTTGTGAATTCAAAATCTTTTTGAGAGTAATTCCCCGTAGAGAATTCTTGCAGGAAATCCGCAGCGTGATTTGCGGGGTTATTAGACCCTTGCAGGAAAGAGATATATTTCCCAAGCCTGGCTTTGTCTGAATCCTTTATTGCATTCAGGAACAAACCAGCGCCACGCCCATAGTTCTGATAATTCGCATCAATTGAAACAAGGTCGCTCTCGTCTAATCCAATTTTGTTGATTAATCGCAAATTTGGTTGTTGAATTGATGGAATAATATCTATTTCCACTTGCCGAAATTCGAAGGCGACCTCGTAGACAATATCTGGCACCAACCTAACTCCTGATATTGAATGAGGATTGATAAACAAGCCATAATATGACAATTTATTAGACAGGCTCTCAATGATCTCCGCCTGGACCTCCTCCAGCTTTGGATGAGTACATATATGTAATCCGCCATCCATCATTAGATGGGCAATCTCATTTTCGACCTCAGTAATAATTTCACTTGCTTTATCAGAAAACGCTTTTTCAGGATCTGTTTCCCATCCCTTTACTCTACCAAGTAATTTGATAGGATCTGATAATTGAACATCGTACATGAACCTGATCTTGAAATAATCATCCTTTTGCACCTGCGGCAAACAAGGCATTGGGATCTCATCGTTTATTTCGATTCTTCCCGGCATTTGATATAGATCAATAATCTTCCAACTTGTTATACCCAGTATGGATTGCTTAATAATTTGATCGCCGCCAAAATACACTTCTTCTGATTCAAAATTATCAACAGTACCACCTTCCTGCATCACCACCGCGATATTTCCCGGTGTGACACCAGTGATCGCGCGGTTTATCTTCGGAATATTTATCCTTGGTAACCGCATTTTTTTTTGCGGCACCTGCGATGGAGATGCGTGAAGCCCTAATGCTCTTGTTTTATTAAAGAATTCCAGCTTGATATTCGTCTTATATGTGGACATTTCTTTTCCTCCTCATTTATTAATTCAAATCGATTTCAATTTTTTGATGATCAGGTACCACCAGCTCAGTATTTTCCCGCCAGCGCTTTCGCTGAAATCGGTACACATCCGCTTCGTATGAGATAGGTTTTTCCCAAATTTCTGTGATCAAGTTAGCAATCAAGAAACCTGCAGAAACAAATACTAGAATAATCTCATAATCCGCAGAGAGAATAGGCCGAGAGAAAAATTGGATAACCATCATCAACCTACTTGCTATGTTGCCCAATGGCCATGAAAATAGAGTAGACAAGCTTCTGACAACCCATAAAATAATTATGAAGAACCACTTTAAAAAGATTTTCCCGATTGAGATCCCTAATGCTATTGATGAAAAATAAACTGTCAACTTTCTAAGGAAAAACAATCCGCGCGTCGAAAAAAGAAATCCACCCTTGATACCGATCTTTTCTAACAGTCGAATTTCCTGTTTGAATTCAAGAAAATATACAAGCAAAATTAATCCTGCCCAAATTCCAAAGAACACAAGCACGATCATTAAATAATTTGAAGTATAGCCGGGTACGCGGATATATAACCCAAGAATATTGAGCACTGATGGCAAATTCCACCGCATTATGAGAGTGTAAAGTCCAATAACTGGAGCAAAAAATATGATCAAAGCAATAATAAATCCCAACTGAACCATTGATTTACTCCTTATTTATGTAGAAAAAATCGAAAACAATTAATCTCAAAAGAAAGGCTGGCGTCTATTAATAATGAATCTTTTGGATACAGTGAGTTGCTTTCTCCATATGCGCCTGATAATGCGGCGCGATCCTCAACACTATCCCGAATTGAGAAAATGGTAGTAACTGCTTCATCATCATCCCGCACGCCAAGAGGTATGGCTGACATTTGGAGCCATTTCCACAATTTTCCTTCTGATAAATCGCTCATCTTAAACGCAAGTTGATACGTATGCAGTGAATCGGGATAGAAATATTTTTCAATGAGCTCGTTTGCTTTGCTAAAGACCAACGTATAAACCGGAAGAGCGCTGCCTGTTGTGAAGATATTTGGAAGAAGTTGCGTGGTTAGAAACTCGCGCGTGAAATCATTTCCCTTCGCGCGTTCTGATTGAATATATTTCTCAGCTTGGTCTATCCAATCGTCACATGTATCATAATCAGCCATTTCATAGATCGAAACAGTTTCTTTATTGATATCCTGATCTTTGTTTTTGCTTACATGAATCAGCTCTCCTTTTATATAGGCCCGTAAGCGGTCAATGCCTGTAACAATATTCTCAAGGTTAGTTCTGATATTCTGAATTCTTTTTAGAATGATCTTCTGGATATTCCGGTTATGAAAAGCTAAAAACCGAAGGCAACTTTCGGTGAGTTTCGATTCTGCTGCAAACAAATATTCCTGTTTCCTTTGATGCAGAACACCTCGAAAATAAAGATATGGAATAGCACCAACAAGTCCCACTCCAACGATTGCAACCAAGAACGCAACTAATACAGAGCTGATATAACGCCTGCGCAAGAATTCTGCCAGAATTGGAACAAGTGGTGTGATAATAAGCAATGTACCAACTACGTTTCCAAGTTTTTTCTGAAAGTGGTCCAAAACACTTTTACGTTCTTTTAGAAAGCGAATATCCGCAAACGTGATCAGTTTGATCGCTTTCTCCCCGCTAATTTGAAGCGGTTTGACCACCGTGCGTTCACGGATGATCCGCCCTGGCATCTTATTAGTGTTATCATTCCAATGTTGCAGGGCGAATAATGCAGTGCGTAAACCGATCTGGTATTTTTGTTGCTCATCAAAGGAAACCACACCAGAAAACATTTCCTTAGTGTATTGCTTGTCGATCATATGCCCGATGAATTGAATATGTCTGTCATATTGCCTGATCGCATCCTGTTCCAACACTTTTTTTGTATTAACGTTATCAATTTTGTAAATCTTAGAAAGTGATTCGATGGATTCAGCTGGTTCATCGATAACAGTTCTTAATGGCGATTTTTTATTTATTTCGATGCGAGAAAATGCCGAGGATTTTCTCTCAGTATCGAAATTTTCGCGCAGCAATCCTTGGTTAATTTCCACAAGCTTTTCACTCTCACCTCCTAAGTGCTTTTGAATTGCTTGCTTAATATGGTATTGTTCCTGGGATGAAGGGGGGTCGGAAATCAGTTTATCGGTTAAGATACGGCTCAATCTATGCAGCATATATTGCTTCATCATTTCTAAATCAACAATAACGGATGAAGCGCCAAATACCAGCCATTCCGGATTTTGTTTTTTCACATCTGGTGGTAAAGATGTGATCAGATCGGTCGCGATAAAGCCCATGATCAAATTAGCAATGGTTTCTTGATAATATTTCCAATCCTGTACACGTAACTTAACCTGATTTGTTTCAGATAAGTGGATCCGCGGCCAAAACTGCCCGCATATCTGCTCATGGGCGCGAAACTTCCCTACACAAATCAGCACGAACAATGGATGGATTGTTTCCTCCAGCTTTTTCCCGTACGCTTTCATAAAACTTGCTAAGAAATCGGAATGTGTTTTTGCTATTCCTTCATCCGGATGATTGGTGATAAAAAGAAAGTTTACATCAGGAGAGATCTTATCATCCAATAAAAAATTGTCGGATATCAGATTCTGATGGGTTAAACCAGCCCAATAGTCCTGCGAAGTGACTCTGCGCAAGGTTTCCATAATTTGCGACTTATCCATTTGCGGCGAGAATTGCTCAAATTGCACGAGTGCTTCGCATCTTGCGCCCAATCGAAGCTTGATATTCTGTTGTATAAAAAATAAACTATCCGCCGGAATTTCCGGTGCAAAAAAAATGATAGTAGGTGTAAAGAAATCTCTTCGCTCCTCCTGTGTCATCCCTCACCTCCCATTGCTTTAAAAGTCAACTATTGTTGTACCAACTGGTAATTTATCCGGATCATCATACAATTCGATTCTCAAACCATCCGCAAAAACAATATCCGCGGCATCCAGTTTCAAACGATAGAACTGGCGTTCATAATTGATGATCTCAGAAAATTTTTCACCGATATAATCTGCCGAACTAGCCGGGAAATATCCGCCACAATTGGTTTCCATCAATTGTAATGGGCGTGTTTCAAGCTGGCTGCTTTGGATGCCGATCGTACAGATACGAACACCCTCAGCTCTTGCCCGTTCCGCAAAGTATAGAGAGGCGCTATCATTGTCATGTTCGATACCATCCGGAGATATGTATGGGACTTTATTCTGGCCATCTGTAATTATCACGAGATAACGCAGATCAACCGCACACCTGCCCGCCACTTCAAACGCTTGATCCATGGCGTGGAAGATCGCTGTTGTTTGACCTTTGCCATCGGCCATCATCGGATTAAGGTCGGGGAATCCGGGATTGGTTAGCTTATGTTCGCGTTCCCCGCCAAATACGACAATTCCCAACCGGTCATTAGGTTTTGATTTCTGATTGAGAAAGACAATTGATTCCCTCAGTTCCTCCAAATACGGCTGCACACTATTCGAATTATCCACCACCGGAATAATACAGATCGGCTCATTTTCGTTTTTCTCATCAAAGCTGGCTATGCCAATCTCTGTGTTACCATTCATCACCTTGAAGTTACGTTTGCGTAACCCATCGCGAAAATCCTTGTCAGCAAAAACCCGGATATCAATGATGACGTCGTCACCCGCGATCGCCTGACCAACAAAAGAAATTTCATAAGTTGGAACGACAATATTGCATATGTTGTCATATAGACTTGATAAAGCATTTACTTCACCAACAAAGATGTTTCCCCCATGCGTTGGGATCAGAAGATCTTTTTCATCCACTAATTGCAAATATTTTTCAGTTTTTTCACAATCGTTGCTATCAACACCACTTATAATCTGACTGATATACACTTTGGATAAAAGGAATTCAGCATTATTAATTTCTCCCGGAGAATAGGAATCATTCAAACATTGTTCAGCAAAGACTTCAGCCTTGCTTAAATTCCCTTTATCTAATTCATTTTGTGCGTTTACACAGCTTATGAGCTCGGAACCACCACATCCATCAATTAATTCAAGGAAATTATCTGTTAGTAGGGGAATACCAAGCAAAAGAAACAAAAAGGTAAATAATGGAACAATTTTTAATGCAATATCTTCACTTGGTTGTTTATCTTCTGGAAGAAAAAGCGCAATGAAAATTGCACCAAAAGAAATAATTATTGGGGTAATAATTATCAAATCGTTTCTTAATTGTTCACAACCATACTCGGGATAATTATACTGAATGTATCTATTAATAAAGTAAGAAAGAAATGCTAAAACGACAATTATCAATGCCCAAACCCATCTTGTGTAAATGCGATTTGTCAAAATTCGAGAAAATTTCCTATTTTTTGCTGCCATATTAGAATAACCTCACATAATAACCAATTCTCTCAATTTCCTTTTCTGAAAAATTCAGATATTTTAGAAAGTCTTGCTTTATGGGTTCGTCAAAGTTACATGCCATCATCCATCGATATCTGCCCAAATCATCCTGTTGATATTTCAGAATCCATTGTTCATCGGTTAAGCATTTCTTAATTTCCGAGACGAGCGAATCAGCGTACCACTTCCAAGTTCCTATAGTTGTTCCAGAAATAAGGCCTGCCTTTAATGCTAAAATATCAAATCCAACCGCATCAAAATTTGAACGAAGGAATAATACTTCCCCATCTTCACTACCTTCGCCTAAAGATTCAGCTAATTGTGGTTCGAGTTCAGGAAATATTCTGTAAGAGAATTTGGGGTCTGTCATCGTTGGCTCTGGGCTACCCTGCCAAAACTGGGCTTCATATTCTGTCATCGATTCTTCGGAATTTGTATCATTTTTACTTGACATAAAATATCCCATTGTTGAACAAAGAATTCTCTTCATAACTTCTTCTGGTGTATCTTCTTCAACGTTTAGGAGCTTTCGAAGTCCATGGACAGTTAGACCGCTAGCTCCTTTTATTACTACTTCTTTAAATGTTTCATTATTTGATTGTTTTTCATCATTGGATGCGTCTACGAGTAAATCGAACCAAGTTTTTGAAATACCCTGTTTTGATTTCATGATTTTGGTCAAAGGTGCTGGAATCACCTCATATTGATCATTTGAAGGGAATTTATCTATGCTAATACTTTTTTGCGATGCAATTACCTTACTTAATAACGATTCAAGGATCGGAATACCGAATTTCAATACTTGATTAGCTTTCTCATATTCATCCATCCAAATGTATATTTCTACACATTTAGATAGCAACTCTGGTAAATGGTTTTTTACAATCTCATCAGCTTTGTCGCCTGGTCCAAATTTTCTGCTTGATTGAATTTCTTTAATGCTATCGATTTGATTAATTAGATCACGCAACAAACCATTATTTTTAATTGTTTTTCCTTCTGAAAATCCGAGGGATTTTTCGGCCCAACCTTTCACAATAATGGCTTGTTTTATTGTGGAAAATCTATCCTCCTTGTCATTAAATTGGCCATAAGAAAAGAATCTTGAAGTTTTTAATTTATTTTCCGAATCAAAAAAATCAACTTCTAACTTTGAATCCAATTCTTCATACCAATTTTCAGAATCATTGAAGAATAGACTTAGAGACTTTATTGTTTTCTGAATACTCTTCTTGTAATGATCGAATGTTGGAGGATCTTTCGAAAAATCCTCTATCCTCCATCTCGCATCTAACAGTTGCTCGGCAGGAAAATTTTTATATCTTTTCTCGATGGCTAATACTCCAGGGTTGAATTTTGGTTGTCCAGCTTTATCTTGGATTTCTAATACATCACCTTCTATCATTTTTGAGAGTTTATTACGCAGACTACTTAGAACTGCTAAATAAATTGAATCCTGATCAAAATCAGATCCCCATGATCCGGTTTGTACGGCCATTGAAACATTCGATCTAACTTTATTAAAACTGGCTCGTAGCTCAGGGAGCATAATCGTCTTACAAGTATTTGAAATAATTCTTCTCCTAATCGGAATAACTTTTGGACCACTGCCTACGTCTGGTAAATCTAAATAGTAATATCGAAAAGATAGATTAGCTCCAGGGAATTTGTCTTTCATATTGGCAGCAAACGCATTATCTCTTAGAATACCAATTCCTGTATTAAGTTTGACATTTTGCCCACAAGATAAAAATGAAGATGAACCGATTCTCAAGAAATGTATTGTATATTTTGTCGATTGTTCATTTTCCGAAAAATATTTCACAACCTTTTCAGCCACAAATCGATAAGTTCCCTCCCCGGTTCCTCCGGCAGTTGAAGAGACAATCCACACGTCTACATCAACGCCTCTCCCTTGTATCTTTTTGCTTGTAAATAAATTCTTCAATTCCCTTTCAAGCTTATAGGATAAATCTGGGTGGCGGATTACATAAGCACCAAAAGTTGGGTTCTGTGATAAGCCAATCGAAAAATTTTCCGTGGATGTACAATTTTCAAATAAATCATGTATTTGGTTTTTCATGGAAGGGTGAGAATAGGAAGAATTTTTCTCATTAATTACTTGCTGCCAATAATAAAGCATTGCAGAGGGTGTATTTAAGTTGGAAACCTCATCAAGTTTTATAGATAAAAAACTTGAATCAAGTTTGTCACTAATCTCTTCAATATCCTTTGAAACATCTAAATATAACTCGCCAGCGATTTGAGAAAAATTGCCAATCAAACCACTACCTGCACCACCACAAACAATAAGAAAATCAATTGATGCCATATTACCCTCCAAAAAGTTGTTATTGGTTGTGGGGTCCTTTTCAACCCCGTTTAAACCATAACAATCAGTATATACATAGCGTAAAAAAAAATCAAGTATTGAAGATAACTTTAATCTTAAAAATTCCAGGATAATGTCAGAAATTGTGTGAGAACCACTAAACCTTAAAAAATAATTGAATTTCAATTAATTCATGTATATAATAGTCTCAATCATTCATACCAAATTTAGGAGGAAAAAATGGGAAACAGACCAGGTGTTGAACCAACAAAACGCGAATTGCATGTCATCTTTATCTGTGATTACTCAGGTTCTATGGAAGGCGAAAAGATCCAAGCATTGAATAGCGGTGTAAATGAAGTTATCCCGGCTATGAAAGACTTAGCTCAAGCTAACCCGAATGTAAAGTTTCTTGTGCGAGCAATAAAGTTCGGCGAGGGTGCTACCTGGCATATTGCCAATCCGACACCAGTTGACGAATTCCAATGGACAGACCTTAGCGCGAATGGCAGAACAGACATGGGGAAAGCGCTATCCATGGTTGCGGATCAATTGAAAGTGCCTCCAATGGTTGAAAAGGGCTACCCGCCAGCACTGATTCTAATGTCTGATGGAATACCTACAGATAATTTCGATGAGGGTTTGGAAAATTTGATGAACACCATATGGGGTAAGAAATCTTCACGAATCGCAATCGCGATCGGTAAGGATGCTGACCGTAAGGTCCTGCAAAAATTTATCGGAAACCCTGAGTTCAAACCTCTCGAAGCAAATGATCCTGAACAGCTTCGATTGATGATTAAATTGGGAACCACACAAGGAATTACAGGTTCGATGGGGAAGACGAACCCCACACCTAAAGATGACCCGCAAACAACCCCTGGAACCGGTCCATATCCCGATCAACAGCCAATTCCTGCGAATAAAGACGACCTTTTTGTTTTTTAAAAATATTACCGATGAATAAATGGCTTGCGATCGGACATTCGCAGCGCGGAGATAATCATATCCTACATTCCCTACCCAACCAGGACGCGCTCGCGTATCACCCCTGGATGGGGGGGGAAAACATAGTTCTCGCTGTCGCCGATGGGCACGGATCGAATAGACATTTCCGCAGCCAATGGGGGGCACAAATTGCGGTAAGATGTGCAGTTGAAACCTTCGGTCAAGTATTGACAAGGTTGGAAGGGGATGATTCATTTGATTTTTCCCAGACCAAACGCATCCTGGAAATTGATCTTCCCAAGCACCTCTTAAGGAATTGGCGTGATGATGTGAAGCTGTTCCACGAAAAAAACAGCTTGGCCAAGGAAGAATTCGCATATATCAATAAACAATACACCCCTACAACATTGAGTGATTTGGAAAAACACATCAATACCATTTACGGGGCTACATTATTGGCCGTGTTCGTCATGCGAAATTTGATTGTGTTTACGCAGATTGGAGATGGGGATATCTTATGTATTATGGAAACCGGAGAAATTTTACAACCGATTCCCGAAGATTCACGCATTGTATTAAATGAAACCGACTCGTTAAGTGATCCCAAAGCTGAGGGATTGATGAAGTTGTATTTTCTACCTTTAACAGAATGGAACCCTGCGCCAAAAATGATCCTGGTTTCGAGTGATGGATTGAGAAATTCGTATGACAATTCCAAAAAATTTAGGACTTTTGCTTCCGGTATTAATGCCGAATTTGAAACAGGAATACTAAAAGAGCAAATTCTTCACGTTGAGACACATTTACAACAATGGTTGCAGGAGATATCACATGAGGGCAGCGGTGATGATGTCACCCTTGGCATCCTCTTTCGTCCTGATGCATATCAACATAAGCAAGATAATAATGATGAAAAAAAAGCCCTGACAGAAAATGATATGAAATGCGCTTATAGAATAGTACCAGAACAGCAGAAACAGGTGGACAAACAACCTAAAACCGGGAGTGAAAATGATAAATCTTATTAAAAAAGGGGACGAGATCCAAATCATCCAAACTGGGCAAACCGGCAGAATCAAATCCGAAATTGGTTCAGGAGGACAGGGGGTGGTTTACCGCGTCGATATCGGAGGTTCTGAAATGGCTCTGAAGTGGTATTTCCCTGAATATGCGACGCGCACACAATGGGAGATGTTAGAAAAAGCCATCGAAATTGGCGCTCCAAACGAAAGATTCCTATGGCCGCTGAGCCTGGTCAAAAGCAATTCCACTCCTGGATTTGGATATATCATGGCACTCAGACCGGATAGGTTCAAAAGCCCGGTTGATCTGATAGCACGCTATATCGATCCGACATTTCGAGTGCTGGTAAAAGTTTGTATGCTTCTATCAGATAGTTATCTCAACCTTCACTCGAAGGGATTTTGTTACCGCGACATTAATTTTGGCAACATATTCTTCGATCCCGGTTCTGGAGAGGTATTGATCTGCGACAATGATAATGTTGATATCGATAATCAAGGCAGAGGGGGTATTATGGGGACCCCGGGTTTTATGGCGCCAGAAATCGAAAGAATGGAATCGCGCCCTAATTCAGACACCGACCGCTTCTCCCTCGCAATATTAATGTTCTGGTTATTATTAGTCAGTCATCCTCTCGATGGTTTGAGGGAAAGCAAAATCATAATCAAGGATCGAGATGCAATGCAACTGTTATACGGTTTTGAGCCTGTGTTTATCTTCGACCCAAAAGACACATCCAACCGACCCGACCCTGCTTGGCATCCAAATGCGCTCATCTATTGGCCGCTCTATCCGCAATTAATCCGCGATTTATTTACTAAAGTTTTCACAATCGGACTAAATAACCCAAAAGAAAGGGTTCGTGAATCTGAATGGCGCAGCGCGATGGCAACACTATTCGACTCCATTTTTTATTGCCGAAATTGCTCATCTCAAAATTTCTATGATGTGGAGAAACTGCGCACGATTAATGGCAAACCAGGGATGTGCTATTCCTGCCAGCATGAATTGGTGCTGCCGTTCCGCATCATGCTGGAACAAAAAGATATTGTGATGTTAAATGCGGACACTGCCCTGTATCATCATCACCTCGATCCTTCCAGGAAATATGACTACGAACAGAAACTGGCAGAGGTATCACGCCACCCAACTAACCCGGACCTGTGGGGGTTGAAAAATCTGACGCAGGAAAAGTGGGTGGCGACTAACCCGGCCGATGGCGCAATGACAGACGTCCCACCGGGTAAGAGCGTGCCACTGGTATCAGGCGTCAAGGTGCATTTCGGCAAAAGCGAAGGGCTGATCCGCGGATAATCGCTATCATTCACCAGGCCATCCATGAACAACGCCCAAAACCGTCCTGTCATCATTTTAAAACAGCTGGTGCAAAAGTATAAGGACGATATCATCGAAAACCACGGTGTGTGCGAAGGGCTGCTGCGCGATTTTATGCATGAATATAAATTAGAGATCAACCTGCTCACTGCGGCTGTCAAGCAGGGGCTGGTGAAGGAGCTGGATGAGAAACGCAACGCGCCTGGGGGGCCATTCTTCGTCGAAACATTGATCACGCGCTTCCGGCAACACAGCGGGATCAGCTATTCCTACGCGGAATGGGCGATCAAAGCGTGGGCTGCCGCGCTCGGCATCCCTGTCAACCCCGGGAACAACCTTCCCACCGGAAGCGGCACAGGGTCTCCCCCGCACGCCGGCGCGGACGGTACCCTTCGTTTTGCTAATCCGCACGGTTACCAATTCGTCAGCGCGGATAATTGGACCCCTTTTTCGGAGGATGAGAACGGTTTGATCCATATTCCCGCATCAACGCCGCTGGGCATCCGCATGGCGGAAGTGGATATGAATACCCTGGACGCGTTGCTTGGATTCATCCTGCATTTCCAGGAAGCGCCCGTCAGCGCGCTTGATTTTGGCCAAGAAGTGTTCGCCAGCGGCCCGTGCACCCTCAACGACCAGCATCTGGAAAAGATCGCCCAATACTCGCAGATCGCATACCTGAAAATAGACCATTGCCAGGAGGTTAGCGATCGCGGCGTCTCTCACCTCACTAACCTGAAACACCTGCGCCACGTCGACATTTCACATTGCACCGGGATCAGCCAGGCCGGGCTGGAAACCCTTGCGAAACTGCCCGACCTGGAATCGATCACCGTGAATCGCTGCGCCGGGGTGAACAACCGCACCATCCTGCTGCTCTCTTCCAACCGCAACCTGAAAAGATTATCCGCGCGCGGCTGCGGCGGATTGGACAGTGATTGTTTGCCGGTATTGAGCACAATGCGCGCATTGCAAAAGCTGGATATCGGCGACAATCCGCTAATCAATGACGAAGGTCTGGTTTTGCTGAAGAAATTGGACAGGCTGGAATCACTTTCCTTGACGGGATGTGACAACATCACCGAGGTGAGCGTAATGACATTGGCCGCCCTGCCCCAACTCAATTACCTGGATATCCGCCGCTGCCGCGGGATCCTGCCCTCGCGCATCGGCGACATCAAGCGCAGAAACCCGGAAGCAGTGATCCTTTTCTAAGGAAAAAACCCAGGCCACCCGCAATACATATAGCGCTGGCGCGGATTCATTTTTCATCAGAAATTCTCCAGCACTGTCCGCGTCTTTCATTCAGTCGTTCCAGGATTGCAATGTGGTGGTTGATCTTATCAATCCACCACATATGCAAGAGGTCAGTTCCTGCTAAGGTATTGATCGGTTCACTCCCAACTTGCTTGTCATTCCCGCGCAAGCGGGAATCCAATGTCACCTCCTGCCAAGGTATCAATTTGCCGCTTTATTAAAGTTGGTTGGGTTGCGCCTTCCAACCCAACATTACGGATGTTAGTTCCTCCTTAGGTATTAATCTGTTCTCACCACTTTAATAGGCGATTATGCCTGCGTCCTTTCTCAAGTGTGTCAGTTCCTAATAAGGTATTGATCTGTTCTCACCTAACTTGTTTGTCATTCCCGCGCAAGCGGGAATCCAATGTCATTATCATCTAAGGTATTGATCTGCAGCCATAAACATTATCCTGTCCAAGTGTCTTGTAACCATCCACAGGATGGTTACAACTACTAAGGTATTGATCTGTTCTCACCATAGATGAAAAATTCAGTGAGTTTATGAATCCAATTTTTGTGTCAGTTCCTACTAAGGTATTGATCTGTTCTCACCTAATTTCATTGGTTATAGTTATCGGAGGAAGCTTTCTAGTGTCAGTTCCTACTAAGGTATTGATCTGTTCTCACCATGGCAACAAGGTCACCAAAACCACCTGGTTCCGCGTGTGTCAGTTCCTACTAAGGTATTGATCTGTTCTCACCTTTCCCAGGAAAAACGATTAGTTTAGTCAACTAACCCCGTGTCAGTTCCTACTAAGGTATTGATCTGTTCTCACCGGAAAGGGACATATACGAAGAGTATTACCCAAGCATGGTGTCAGTTCCTACTAAGGTATTGATCTGTTCTCACCGTGCGGCGATTATGCTAGGGACTTTATTGAACTTTTTTCTGTGTCAGTTCCTACTAAGGTATTGATCTGTTCTCACCCCAGAAGGGTCTCTGTGCAAAGAGGGAGAATGTATTGTGTCAGTTCCTACTAAGGTATTGATCTGTTCTCACCGGAAAGGGACATATACGAAGAGTATTACCCAAGCATGGTGTCAGTTCCTACTAAGGTATTGATCTGTTCTCACCGTGCGGCGATTATGCTAGGGACTTTATTGAACTTTTTTCTGTGTCAGTTCCTACTAAGGTATTGATCTGTTCTCACCCAACTTGCTTGTCATTCACGCGCAGGCGGGAATCCAATGTCATTATCTTCTAAGGTATTGATCTGCAGCCATAGAGTTTATCCTGTTCAAGTGTCTTGTAACCATCCACAGGATGGTTACAACTACTAAGGTATTGATTTATTCTCACCCAAACTGCCCTCATGGCACGCATAAAGGGGGAGTGATGGTGTCAGTTCCTAATAAGGTATTGATCTGTTCTCACCTATGGTCTAAATATAAGGAGGTGCTAATATGGCACAATGTCAGCTCCTACTAAGGTATTGATCTGTTCTCACCCAGGCAGGGAGAAATCACCATAACCAAACTATAGAGGTGTCAGTTCCTACTAAGGTATTGATCTGTTCTCACCGATTTTGAAACTCTTCGTGAAATAAATTCTGACGCGGTGTCAGTTCCTACTAAGGTATTGATCTGTTCTCACCATGAACGGAAAAAGTTTAGTTGCTGTGATAGTGGTAGCTGGGTTACTGGTGTCAGTTCCTACTAAGGTATTGATCTGTTCTCACCTATGGTGGTTCACTTCCTGGAGGTGCTTCACTAACTATATAGTGTCAGTTCCTACTAAGGTATTGATCTGTTCTCACCTGATCCAACGGGGTATAGGGCAATACTGCATTTAAAGTGTCAGTTCCTACTAAGGTATTGATCTGTTCTCACCTTCAGGCAAAATCGTATCCACATGGGGAGCCGGAAATGGTGTCAGTTCCTACTAAGGTATTGATCTGTTCTCACCTTAATATTTTAGAAAAGTTGTTACCTTCAAGAGTGGTAATTATTCAGTGTCAGTTCCTACTAAGGTATTGATCTGTTCTCACCGAAAAACTGGATAATAGCGATACTGGTAACTGTGTTTTTGTGTCAGTTCCTACTAAGGTATTGATCTGTTCTCACCTTGCCTACGTGGCAATCAAGCAGCCTGCGCATACTTGTGTCAGTTCCTACTAAGGTATTGATCTGTTCTCACCATGGTAACTCTAATCCCTGTACAGTAACACCCACCAAGTGTCAGTTCCTACTAAGGTATTGATCTGTTCTCACCTCTTGTTTGCTGGGGGAGTGTTTTTTAATACTCCTAGCAGCTGGTGTCAGTTCCTACTAAGGTATTGATCTGTTCTCACCATAGATGAAAAATTCAGTGAGTTTATGAATCCAATTTTTGTGTCAGTTCCTACTAAGGTATTGATCTGTTCTCACCTTGTATCATCCCTTATAGCAATTAGATGGCTAAGCCCATGTGTCAGTTCCTACTAAGGTATTGATCTGTTCTCACCTAACCAAAGAGGGTAGTGATATCTCTTCAAATGTAATGTGTCAGGTCCTACTAAGGTATTGATCTGTTCTCACCTATAAATCAGATATTCGATTCCAGCATTCAAGCAATGTGTCAGTTCCTACTAAGGTATTGATCTGTTCTCACCCAGAGGCATGTGAACATGTCTTTGCTAAGACTGGTATTGTGTCAGTTCCTACTAAGGTATTGATCTGTTCTCACCGGATTTCGGTGTCAATGTTGTAGACACCGGAAAGTCAAGTGTCAGTTCCTACTAAGGTATTGATCTGTTCTCACCAAAAGATCGATATTCTCGGTCAATTGGAAATGATTGAGGTTCCGGTCGGTGTCAGTTCCTACTAAGGTATTGATCTGTTCTCACCGATATGAAGTTTATACCCTGCCCTCATCCGATATCGAGTGTCAGTTCCTACTAAGGTATTGATCTGTTCTCACCTGAAGTACCTCTGGGTCCTCCTCAACCGGAAAATTTTGTGTCAGTTCCTACTAAGGTATTGATCTGTTCTCACCTTGCGATTGCAATTGCGATAATCCCGTTGCACAACCAGTGTCAGTTCCTACTAAGGTATTGATCTGTTCTCACCATTTGCAGCGCAACTCCCTCTTGGAAAGGCGTTTCAGTGTCAGTTCCTACTAAGGTATTGATCTGTTCTCACCCTACGAAAATGCAAGGGATGTCATGTTCGATGTACTTGTGTCAGTTCCTACTAAGGTATTGATCTGTTCTCACCGAGGGTGATTGCACTCCTCCAACCGTTATCGAATAGTGTCAGTTCCTACTAAGGTATTGATCTGTTCTCACCAATGTTGTCCGAAGGAAGGGCAACATTATTAGGGGAAGTTTTGTGTCAGTTCCTACTAAGGTATTGATCTGTTCTCACCTGTTGTCGTTATACTGATTGTTGTTGCAATCATATGTGTCAGTTCCTACTAAGGTATTGATCTGTTCTCACCTATGGTGGTTCACTTCCTGGAGGTGCTTCACTAACTATATAGTGTCAGTTCCTACTAAGGTATTGATCTGTTCTCACCAAGGAAGAATGATTGGAATGCATAATGTATTATCGGTGTCAGTTCCTACTAAGGTATTGATCTGTTCTCACCTGAAAGGATACTAACTCTTCTACCAGGCCTTTTAATTGGTGTCAGTTCCTACTAAGGTATTGATCTGTTCTCACCTGGATCCTTGTATTCTCAGGAATTCCAGCTTTCGCGTGTCAGTTCCTATTAAGGTATTGATCTGTTCTCACCTAGAGCTTAGTAAGTTACAACAACAGAATTCCTTACCTGAGTGTCAGTTCCTAATAAGGTATTGATCTGTTCTTATCCAGTGAGCTTGGTTACAAAAATGGAGCAAGAGTTCCATTGTGTCAGTTCCTAATGAGGTATTGATCTGTTCTTACCTATAGATAACTAAAGAGGAGGCAGTAAATGTATTGGAGTGTCAGTTCCTAATAAGGTATTGATCTGTTCTCACCGGATGGAAATGTCCATTGTGTACACACTATTCATATGTGTCAGTTCCTACTAAGGTATTGATCTGTTCTCACCGATACAGGTGTCAAGATGATAAGTGATGAGAGATTGCAGGTGTCAGTTCCTACTAAGGTATTGATCTGTTCTCACCAAACCGCATCCTTGCGGAAAAGGTGATGGGGTGGGAGTGTCAGTTCCTACTAAGGTATTGATCTGTTCTCACTCGGTCATGATGAATAAGATAAGCGATGAGAGATTGTGTCAGTTCCTAACAAGGTATTGATCTGTTCTCACCCGTGCTCCAAGTTCGAGTTTCCCGAACTGAAGACCAAGTGTCAGTTCCTATTAAGGTATTGATCTGTTCTCACCATGTTAATTCATTGGATCTTGTAAAAGACCCGGAGACATGTGTCAGTTCCTATTAAGGAATTGATCTGTTCTCACCTTACGCTCATCCCCAAATAACCACCCACCAACCCTACAGTGTCAGTTCCTATTAAGGTATTGATCTGTTCTCACCTGATTTTAGTTGTATCAGTTATTTTCATGCTGAGCATGTGTCAGTTCCTAATAAGGTATTGATCTGTTCTCACCACAGTAGGCAACAGTATCCAAATCGGGAAGGGTGTCCGAGTGTCAGTTCCTAATAAGGTATTGATCTGTTCTCACCCTACCTGTAAAGACTTGGATTCTGTTATCGATATATGTGTCAGTTCCTAATAAGGTATTGATCTGTTCTCACCATTGAAGGAGAAGGCTGCGAAATGGTTGTGCTATCCAATGGTGTCAGTTCCTAATAAGGTATTGATCTGTTCTCACCCATTGCTAAGTTTGGTTCCAGTTGTTTTCTCCATTGGGGTGTCAGTTCCTAATAAGGTATTGATCTGTTCTCACCGATCCAAGCTGGACCAGATGGCGAATGGCCGGTTACTTGTGTCAGTTCCTAATAAGGTATTGATCTGTTCTCACCGTACAGTTGCTGAAAACTGTCTCAGAGGCAATCAACAAGTGTCAGTTCCTAATAAGGTATTGATCTGTTCTCACCTGCAACATTTTGGGCTTGCAGTGTGCCCGCCCCCCACATCTGGGGGTGTTATGCTCCAAAACAGCCATTTTCGGGCTTTGCGAGCGATATGGTTTTCTTCGGCGTAGGCTGTGTTGCTCGCAAAATCCTTCTTTCCGACCACCATATCTGGCATACATCTCCTTTCATTGCACCATATATTGGTATATAAACATCTCATTTTGCGAGCGATATGAAAAACGCCCTTACCCCCCTTGTCGCTCGCAAAATCATCTTTTATTGATGTCGCCTCCTTTCTCTTCATTCTAATCCCCAGACGCTCATTTTTTGAATTCAGCCGTGATCTGCCCGAAACCGCGCGTGGTGTTCTTTCCCACCCCGCTGTAAAATCCGAACGCCGCCAGCATCATCAGCGCCGACCATTCCGGCGCTTCCAGCGCGCGGCTGGAGAGTTCAATAAAGCCTTTAGCGCCCATCACCAGTCCCTCCATCTGCACCGGCTGGCTGCGCATCTCAAAGGCGGAGATATACGTCTCTTCCTGCAGGAACGCGCCCAGATCGCCCGTCACCGCCTGCGGGGCGTGGCTGTTCCACTTGCGCGTCAGGCTCTCGAAGATAAAAGCCGGTGTGATCAGCGGGTTGAAGCTGCCGTTGGTCTGCTGCGCGATCAGCGGGCATTTCTGGAAATCGATCCGCATCCTGCCATACTCTCCCGCTTTCGTTTGAAAAAAATGGTCGCGCAGCAGCCCGTAGCTGGAGAAGCGCGCCAGCCAGTGGTCGCTCTGCTTCCAAAACACATCCTCGATCAGGAACGGGACCTGATCCATATCGATCACCGTCCCCACCCCAAAGTGCCCGCCCGGCTGGATGGCGCGGTACAGGATATCCTCCAGCGCCGGGTTCAGCCCGCACACGCGCAGGTAGTACTCTTTGTGTGGGTGCAGCTTGCCGCCCGCGAAACTGCCGATCAGTGTCGAAGCGCTGAAGGGCTTGTCCTCGTTGGCCGATCCATGCTGTACCTCAAGAACCCGACCGCCTGGGAAGTTGCCGCCGGCGCTGAAGGGCTTGTCCTCGCTGGCCGATCCATGCAGCCAGCTGCCCAGCGCGGGGTCATAGGCATTGACACACGCGTACAGCAGCGCCTGCGCAGCGCGCCCGTACCAGTTGGCCGCTTTGCGCGGCTTTTCGATCAGCGGACGCAGCTTGAGCACGATCGCGAGCAGGTCGATATCTTTCATCTATGGGCGTCCCTGCCGCCGGCGTGTTTCTACACGATTGAATACACCTTCTGGATCGGGTAATACCGCTTCTTCTCTGAAATCTTCTAATTGCATATAGCTGGTTTCCTCCCTCCAGAATCCATCAACTTTTGGCTGCCATCGCATTAGCAACTCAAGCATATTCATTCTTTTTCGCCCAGCTTTAGGATCGTCATTTGCGCCATCTTGAAGAAGTGGAGAAAGTACTTTTTTATCATATAACTTGATGAACGGTTCAATTTCTACTTTCCCAACCGCTACATCCCATTTATGTTCCTCTTCATTAATTTTAAACAGCGAAGCATAGCGATCAGTGGTGAAGTTGATGAATAATGTTGGTTTTATCTGGATGGCACCCATACCGTATGGTTTGCCCATCCCTATACGGTGGCAGTGTGATCCTCCTTCTTTGAAAGGAAGTTCTAGAGCCCATAACAATGCACCTAATTCCAGAGTACGCAAATTGCTGAAGTGAACGCGTGCATGGAAGACAACATCTTTATCAAGCGCGATGACACGAGTATGTTGGTTTTCCTTATAATCCTTGTCTTCGATTTTTTCCTCCATAAATTCTGGAGCATCACCTTGTGTCCAGTATTTCTTGTGTCCACGGATTTCAGTTTCGGAAATTGAGGTGCCATAATGGGCAATTTTGTCCCGATTATCAGGATTATGTCCATTCTCTGCTGATTGCATCAGGTAATGCGCATACGCTGTCGCTTTTGGTGTACCAAGTATACGAGGTGTAATGGCTTTCGGTGTTGAGCCACACCAGATTTTTTTTGCGCTGTGATTTAGATCAATTTCCGCATCACTGAACGAAACACGGCCTGCAGTTAAGCCTTCATCATTCCCGAGATCCTGCCCAAAGATAGCTGTGACATAATCCACAGTACCCTCTGGGATTTCATTTTCAGGGATCATATCATAGGGCGTGACATACTCTCTCTTTTTAACAAGCGGCACACGCATATTGGGATTATGTCCAAAATATACAATCTCACCACCATCTGTTTTGGGAGGAATAAAAAAGATAATGTTGTCTTCTCGCAAGCATCCATTTGACCCAAGGTCTTCTTTTACTTTGTCGGAAAGGTTATATGTATAAACCCGCGCAGCTTCTTCCGTAATTTGAAATCGCCGCAATCCATTTTCATTTATTGGTGCGCGGACTACAGGATAGTATTTACGCTTTTTATCTCTAGGGGTGATTTTGTTGAAAGGCTTATTGAGCATGTTACCTGTCGTGATAAGAAAACCAACATCTTTCAGATCCTCATTATCAGATGGATAACTCGCAATCGCTGTGACGATATTCTTATCAATACCATCAACTTCTTGTTTTTCAGCCTTGAATTGAATCTTGAGAGGCTCATTTCTTAATTTATAGCCCTTGGAATACATAGGAATAAAATCGCCCAACATGCCATTGTGTGAAGCAATTTCGATGATATTGTCATGCACCTCAAAGTAATTCTTTTCGGCCGTGTATCTTTTCTCGTCAATTTGGTAAGGGGTTGGGTATTCTAATACTTCCCAATCTCTCCCTTTTTTCTTTAACCGCCCAGCTCGAATAAAAGATCCGCCTTCACCCAGGATTTTGTTGTAGACATGCTTCATCGCGCCTTTTTGGCCTACCTCGCGAAACCAGATATGTGGGTCATCCGCGACGGCATGGATCGGGCTGAAAGTGATGATCTCGACCAGGTTGCGCAGCATGCCGCGCAGCGAACTACCCGGGATGGATGGTAGCGGTTTGCCGTCTACTTTTTCTGTGGAAGTGCTGAAGAAATCTGCCAGCTTCTCTTTTTCGTGCACATTTTCAGAAATATCCAGTCCTTGCAGGCGTTTAAAGTTCTCGATATCCACCATTCCTCGGATATAAGTCGGCGAAAGCGTGGTTATTTCAAGATCAATATATCCGGATTTTAATTTTGCATGGTAGAGATCCATTGATGGTGGCGGGGCAGTAAACATGCATGGTTTCGGTAACGGCACAAAGTTATATGGGGCGTGGGCATATGTTTTAGTTACCTGGTCAGTATGGCGATTTCTTTTCACACGTGGCCCAGTAGGATTGGTATGTTCTTTAGCCATTTTTTCCTCCCGCTATTTCTTCTAACGCGTTGATCTTGGAATGGGTGATATGGGACTGCCCGTCCTCATCCTGCCCTATAACATGTGTCACTTTCAGTACAGCGCGCTTGCCGCTGCCGATCTGCATCGGCAGCGCCTGGCGGATGCCGCGCCGTCCTTCCATCAGTTTGGAGAACCCGCCCGGCAGGTCCTGCAGCTGGCTGCCCCACAGCATATAGTTTTCAGTGATCGTTTCCGCCTTCTCATCTGCCGCGATCCACGCGCATTGTAATCCACCCTCTTCCTTCCACAAGCGCAGCTCCAGCGCGGGCGAAAAGCAATAACCCTGCAGCAGGCTGTCCAGCGTCATTCTGGCGGGTGCGCCGCCTTTCTCAAAGACCAGGTCGTCACCTTCCGCCCGCGCCCACACCACGCCGCTTTCGAAGAATAGCAGCGCCGTCTGCAGTGTGTGCTTTGCGCACACCGCGCCCAAACCCGCCATCAGGTCTTCTTCCAGTTTTTGTTCTAATTCTTTTCCATTCCATCGTGCTTCAGGCATGCTGTTCCTCCTTTTTAGCGTGCAGCAGCTTCACAAATTTTTCAAGCGTCGCGGCTGCTTGATCATCGCTGAAGGTAAGCTGGTTGTCTTCTCCCTGCGTGATCTCCAAATCCAACCCCTGCCCTTCCCACGCGATGGTGATCTTTCTGCCTTCCATATAGCCGCGTCCGATACCGTACCCGCCGCCGATGGTCAGTTCGCGCGTGCACAGGTCCTTCAGCGCCAGCATCAGCAGCCCGATCTCCGCCTTGCGCGGGTTGCGCACCTCCATCGCCAGGGTCAGGTTGTCTTCCTTCTCCGGCATGACGATCGTCTCGTTGAACAGCGCGCCGGGGTAAGTGCCGCCGGTGAAATGGTTGATGCGGATGCGCGTCTGCACCCGTGCGAACACATTCCGCAGCGCCGCCTCCCCCACCCGCAGCCGGCTGGCGGCCGCCTCTTCGCTCTCCTCCACATACCCCCACAGGCGGTCCTGAAAGGCCTTTGCGGCTTCCGGTGTATACCCGATCGTGCGCAGGATGCGGTAACACTGGTTGCGCAGCGCGCCTGCTGCGCCTGTCCCGCTCACTTTCCATTCCGTCTCGCCCTGCGCGTTGCGGCCGGAAAGCTGCGAGGCATCCGGTTCGTTGGGGTCGTCCGAGACGGCGGCGATCATCATCGGCCCTGCCAGGTTGAGTACGACCGTGATCCGGCAAACATCACGCGCGTCCATCGCGCGGATGTCCACCTGCAGCATCTCCTGTGGGGTTGTGCCTTTCAATATGAACTCATCTTTTTCCTCGCTCAGCCAGCCCAGCAGGCCTTTCTTTTGTGTCAGGTCATAGGCAGTCAGCGTCCAATTTTTCACTTCGCACGCGCCCCAGCCACGGCTCTTCTTCGCGCCCAGCGCCACGTCGCCATTCTGCAATCCCTGCAGGATCAAAGCGAAGACCTGTTTGAAACGCTCGCCCCCATCCGCTTCGATCTCGCTCTGCGGGATCAGCAGCTCCAGCCTAAGCGGGAAACGCGTGCCGGCTGCGATCAGTTCCGCATCGAATTTATGCTGGTCGACCGCCGTGCGCGTGGCCGGGTCGATATCGACCATATCGCGATATTCGATCGCGTGCTGCTCGGCCAGCGCGTCATTTACAACCAGCCAGGACGCGTTTCCCTGCTCGTCATCGGCGTTGCCGAACACCTGGTTGATGATATGCGCGGGGTCTTCAGCCGACTTTTTGTAGTCTTCATCATCCACCTGCGCGAACCCCAGCAATCGCGTGCGCGCAAAAGTGCGCAGCGCGCCGGCCAGGGATGTGCCCCAGATAGCTGGCTTTTCTTCCAGCGCGTCCAGGGCCAGCGACATATCGCGTGCGTCGTCCAGGCCGCCCCCAAAGTGCGCCGGCGCGGTCAGCACCAGCTCGCCGCTGGCGATGATACGCTGCGCGATCTCGCGTGATCTGAATTCTTTGATTGCCATCTTTACCCTCCTGCCTTGTTGCCCTTGATCAGGCGTTTACACACATCCATCAAATATTCCGCCGCGATCACCCCGGAAAATTGCCCCTGTCTAATTTGCCCGCCTTCGAATACCAGGTCATTACCGATAATGGCTTGCACCACTTCTTCAGGTTCTTCGCTAATATCTTTGATCCATTCTGTAAGTACTTTCCCCTCGATCAAGGCATCATCGTACTTGTGTTTGGTCTCCTTTGTGAGGTTTTCAATGAATATCAGAGGCTTCTTCAGCTTGCCTCTTGGCTCCCCGCTGTTCAATGCGGCCAGCTGCGCAGTGCGTTCCTCGCGCAACACACGGAACAGGCGTGAAAGCTGGCTGTTGGTGGGTGCTCTGCGCACCACCAGCGTGTTGACCATACCTGCCAGCCGCTGGCGCGCCCTGCTGAGCACGATACGCTCCACCACACCTGTGACGAAATCCTCGTTCTCCGCGATTGCAGCCGGCGCTGAGATTTGCGCCGTCGCAGCTGCGGCATCCGTAATATAGTCATACTGCGACTCGTTCAGCCATTCCAACTGCACACGCCCGAATCCGTCCAGTCGCCGTTCTCCAATTCCCTCCTCGACCGCTTTTGAGATCTTTTTCAGCAGTGCATCATCCGCCATGAAAACAAACGCGCTGCCGGCGCTGATGGCGCGTGCTTGCGGGGTGGGTATGCCCCAGGTGCGATTGTAGCCGCCGATCACCTTTTCCTGTGTGAAAGCCCGCACCGCTTTCTTCCCGAAAACTGCTTCCAGATTGGTGGTGTAGCTGCCGCTGTGCGGGTCGCGCACCAGCGCGTCCGAAAGCAGCGTCAGCACGACCTTGCCCTTTGCAGCAGCCGCATTCGGTGTGCCGTCTTCCACCCATTCTTCACCGATGATCTCTTCAAAGGTCAGGCGGATATGGCCATATTCCGCGTGGCGCGATTTGCCGATATCCGCTTCCAGCACGCCTTTCACACCCAGTGCTTTGATCTTCTTCAATTTCGCTTCATCATGCGAAATGATATAGGTCCGCATCACCTGCCCGGCCTGCAAGGCGATGTATGTAAAAAGCTGCGCGTCCTGCATGCCCGCGTTCCCTGTCGGGCGGGCGTTATGCAGCCGCACCTCCATCTGTGGTGCGTAACCGAACACGGGGGCTCCCCCCGCGCCGCCCGTGATGTAGGATTTGTCAAGTTTCACCAGCTGCAGCTCCGGGCCTGCTTGTACCTGCGCTACCAGATTGACCACTTCATCCTGGACGTCCTTCACCTGCCGCAAGAACAGCGGAACAGGGCGCGTCCTTTCCTGATCCCCTGTCGCCGGGTAGGCGTTCAAATAGTGCGCATCCCCGCCAAACAGCAATGGATAGAGGTCGTCGGAAAATATTTCCGCGCCTTGCGATTGGAAAGCCCCGATCACCAATCCGCGCAGCACGCTGCCGGGGATGTATCCCAGGCCGCCCGTGGTGTTGGGATCCTCTGCGGCCGGATCACCGACCAGCACTTTTTCAAGCAGTTCAATTTGGATAGGTAACGCTTTCATCATGCACCTCCCGTTAACTGATCCATAAAAGGTTTAAACGCGTACGTGAGGATATCCTTCCCCTGCGGATCACATAATCGCTTGTATTTGATAGTGCCCAACCCGCGGTTGCGGGTTGCGCCTACACGTTGCAGACCTTTGATGCTGGCTGCCAGCAAAGCCAGGTCCTCCTGTTCCGATGCGTCATTCATCAGGGTAAGCTGCGCCTCAAAACGTGTTTCTCGCAGGATGACGCGCGTACGTCGCAGGCTTTTAGCCTGCGCGCTGCCGGTCAGCATGTCAACGCTGGTTTGCGCGCGCACTGTCGTCAGCGCGTCCAGTAGTTCAAAGCGCGAGATCGCTTCGTCATCGACAGCCGCTCTCAGCGCGGCGTGTTGTGCGTGCGGCAGGCGCGCGTCGCGCACCCGCAGGATCACATTTTCGTCCTGCGTATCGCCATGCGTACCGAACAAGCGCTGCGCAGCCCCTATCCAATCCTCCGCCGCGCCGATCTGTTCCAGCGAGAACAGGATCTCCGCGCAGGATTCGCGCAGCACGCCTTTCAGCGTGCGGCCCGGCAGGTAGGGTAAACCGTAACGGTCATGCTGGACATCCAGGTCGATCAGCGGGCTGGACCGTTCCGCGCTGCCAAAGACCGCGTCGCTGGCCAGCGTGAAGCAGAATTGATAATCTTTCATGAGGTCACCTCCTGTTCCTGATCGCATGAGGAAAAAGCAAAAAACTCCGCCACTTCTAATGCGTCGTAATGCAGCACCTGTTTGTCATTTTCCACAAATCCGCATTCCAGATGAATATTTCCGATCGCCGCAGGCCGCGGCAGCTCATCAATTGAATTAAATGTAAGAAAGCGTTCCACGGCATCCTTTCCCTGTAAAAACACATCCTCCAGTTCGCGCAGCTTGGAACGGATCTTCTGCCATTTTTGCTGGCCAAAGATGCCCACCAGCTCCTCCAGCACTGCCCAGCGCCGCACCCCGCTTTTTGCGCCAACCAGCAGCGGGCGCAGCAGCAGCTTCGCCCTCTTATTCTCATATTGGCACCGTAATGCCTCCAGGCTGCCTAGCGTGCCGCTGGTCGAGATGTGCCAGTCGATCGCCATCGGCGCAAATCGCGCCGCATCACCCTGGTTCTTTCTGGCGAAATTGCGCGCCGAGCGGTTCAGATCTTCCGCCAGTTCATAAGCCTGCGAGAATGGAAAATGCGATTTCACGATCGCCACCCCCGCCCGCATCGCGATCGGTTCACCCGTGTCGATCAGATTGAATTTTGCGAACGCCTTCAGCAATTGCGCCGTCAGCGGCAGGCCGAATGTGCCATCGCACACAAAGGTAATGTCGTCGCCGTCGCATACGATCGGGCGGAACGGCAGCATGCCCGGTTTCGATGGGATCACCTTCTGCTCGATCTTCTGCCGCAGGCAGATGATTGTGTCATCCATCGCCTGCTGCACCGCGTCTGTGATCGATTCGGAAAATGCCCGCAATCCATCCACCGCTTCGCGTGTGCTGCTCTCTGCGAATCTCGCCAGGTAGTCCATCAGCCGTTGCCCCATCCCGGTCCCGTCTGCGTGTACCACCGCCATATAGGATCCTTTCGCGCCCCCGCTGAATTCGGAAAATTCTTTCAAAAATGCGTAATTCCCGCGCGCCCCTTTGAACCTGCCGGCAAACTGGTCTGTTGCGGCTTGATAGCCCACCATTTCCTTGGCATGAATTTCCGCTGAGACCCACTCTTGCTCGCCCCCCTCACGCTTGATGGCGTGTGTGGCCGGCTTCTGGGTGTAGGGACAGGCGGCGGTCACCCCCAGCCCCGGCAGCGCCGCGTTGCGCGCGCGGTCCATTTTCTTTTCATTCACCTTTTGGAACAGCGATTGCAGCGGCATGAACAAAGCGCCCTTGCCTATGAAGACATCCGCCGGCAGTGCCGCGTGCGTGATGACCATATCCAGCCCGGGTGCTTCGCGCAGCGCGCGCAGTGAAAGCGCCTTCGCAAACCCATGCGCGGTATCCTTGCTGCTGAAAAGGATCAGCGCATTGCCGCCCTCCTGGTAGATCACCTCGCTCACCAGCTTGCCGTCTTCGATCCGCAGGTTTTTGCCCTGCGGCTGGCGATTGCAAAGCCCCTGCTGCTTGAGCGCTTCCTCCAGCCAGTCATGCGTCACCAGGTGCACCAGGCCAGACGCTCCCATGATGTGTTTGAGCGTGTTGCTTTTAAAGATATAGCGCTGGATGCCGCTCAGATCAACCAGCGTGAGTAAATAGTTCTTTTCAGTCATTCACGACCCTCCCTAAAAACCAATTTTTTAGACCTCTCACCAATCTTGCCTCCCCCTGCGCGGGCACGCGCATATCTTTCTCGCCAAAGGTGGCGATCAGATTCGAAGCTGCGTCCCAGCTTTCCTTGAGCTGCCGCTTCAGCATCGGCCGACCATTTTCTTCGCTCTCGCTGATCATGCACGCCAGCCCGGTGCGGGCTTCATCGCCGCCGATCTGGCGCGCGCGCACATACGCCTCGAACAGCTTGCGTTTCACATCACCGAGTTTTGCTTCGGTGGTAACGCTGATCCCGAACAGCTGCCAGCCGCGCACTGCGTACACGTCAAACTCGAATTTATTCTCAAACGCCGTCACTTTGCGCAGTTTGAGCGGGTCATATGGCTCAATATTCTTGCCCCATTCATGCAGCTGGCACATATCCGCGCATTCCCGCACGCACATCAGCACAAAATCCTCGAGCCAGGTGTAATGCAGCCATTTCACAATGGCAGTGCTTACTTCTTTCTCATTCCCATCCGACAGGCCAAAATGCTGCGCGGCATCCCCCATCGTTTTCAGGCTGTGCTGCGTCCAATAAGATGCTGCTGCGTTGAAATGCCCTTCATGCGGGAGTGGGATATTGGCCAGGCGCGCGTACGGCAGGGTGTCATGCCGGTGTTCCTTACCGTTCCACACCATCAGCGTTCTCTGCGCCCATTCATGGATCATGTCAAACGGGATTGCCGCCCATACACGCAGGAAATCCGGCGCGCGCGGGTCCGGCTCCGGACGGTACACACGGCTGCCCTTCTGGTGGTAATGATAGCCGTGCAGTAGCAGCATTTCCTCCAGGCCGACCTGCAGCGAAAGCCCGGCTGCCGCCCGTGTTGGCGCGCCCTGCCCGCGCTGCAGCACAATCTCCAGCGTGCGCGCGTCCAGGTATGAGAACACGCTGCCGGGGTGCGCATCGTTTACCGCGCGGTAGGCGTGCACCGCCATCGCCTTGGTGCCGCCAGTGTAATGCAGACCGATCGACCCCTCCAGCGGTTGCACCATCCGCTGCACACCCTCGTAGATCGCGCGCACATCCGATTCATTCACCAGACAGGTTTTCAGATCCGCCCATTCCATTCCAAGCTGTCGCGCCAGGTTCTTGGCGGTTTGCAGCGTCTCACTGCTGTAAACCAGATGCATTGAACTCGGGTCACCAAAGCGCCGCCATAATAGATGCGCGGCAATATAATTGGGAAGCGGATTGCTGCCGATCAGCAGCACCAGATGCTCTGTGCGCAAATCCTCACGAATCGGGTTGCCCATTGCCTTTGCCACTTATCCCTCCTGGATAATATCACTCCACCGCATATCAATGTTTCCAGTATATAACAATTGCATCAAAAATACACTGTCTCAATCTTAAAAATTCTACTTTGGGAATTTCATCTGATTAAATTTGAAAGATAACACGTGAAATTGGTATATACTAGGAAAAACAGACAAAAAATAGCATGCGATCCTACAGGAGGGGATAATGAAGCAAAAAGTGCAATTGAAAGAATTGCTGCGCATTTCTGGCAGAGACATCAAAGATAATATTCTTGGTTTGGCTGGAATTGGGCTCTCATTTCTTGAGACTAAATCCATCCTTCTCACAGGTATCCTGTCGGTTATTTGCATATGGTTATTGGTGGATATGATTTCCACATTGCGTGAATCCTTTTTTCAGCTCAGGGAAAAACATGTGCCATTGGTCATCAACGTTGGCGATGATGACGATTTTGTGGATGGTATGCGCTTAACCGCTAATCAAATGCTGCAGGCGGATCATTTCCATCCAGAAACTTACAAGAAGTATTTTGATGTCGAGAAATCTGATCTATCCGTGCATCGCGAAATATTCCTGAGCCATAACCAGGAAGAATGGTATCGTGTGCTGCGCCGATTTGAAAGCAAAGTCAACCTGCTGAACACGCGTCTGCAGGGGCGGCGCAACTTCCATATCTTTATGAAGTGCCCGGTCGCGCTGGCGCTGGGGTTGGGTGCGGTTTCCGGTTCCAAGAACGCAGTTATACTCTATCATTATATCGACAGCCGCTACGCCAAAGTATTTGACCTGCACTGCGATGAAGAGACCGCGATCATGGGTACGCACGCCCTCAAAAACCCGGTCGAACAGCCCTTTGAGTATTTCGAGGTTGTCGAACCAAAAAGGATCAAGCCAACACTGTATATCGCTATCGGCGCGGCTTCGCACCCACCTAACGCTTCCGTCACACAGTACGCCAAAGGTAAAGACGCATGTATAGTGTCTCTCAACAATACCTATGGAAACACACTGGGAATAGATCGGGACTGGCGCAGAGCGGCACAGGAATGCATCACCGTCATCCGGAAATGGGCCACGAAAAAGGAAATCCAAAACGTGGAGATCTTTATCAGCAGCCCGCTGGAGCTGGCGTTTGGGATTGGAATGGGTCTGGGCACGCCAACCAGGATCACCATCAACCACTGGTTCCGCGAGGAAAACGCCTATCATCCGGTCTTCAATCTCAATGAAATATAAAGATCGAAAATAGAATAACCATCACCTGGTATACACATGCATAATCAAATCCAAAAAATTGAGTGAAAACCATGATCGTGCCTGTCCCTTTGATCACTTCCCCATCCCTAACATTTAATTTAATCGTGTATTTAGACGCAAAACAGATCATTTTGGACAAGAAAGATTCACCCAAAGGTGCGCCATGAATACTGACCTAACCCGTTTTATCAACCCTGTACCGGTAAGAAACCAGGCGGTAGCGATCGTCTCGCAGATGAAAACCTATAACAAACCCTGGCTCAAAGCCGCTGCCATCCAATATTGGATCAGGAACAATATCACTTATATATCCGACCCAACTGACAATGAATATTTCGCGAAACCGGAAGAAACAATCGCCACCCGTGGTGGCGATTGTGAAGATTTTTCAATCCTCTTTTGCTCGATGTGCATGGCAGTTGGCGTAAGGATAAGGATCCATATTGTCGAAAAGGATCGGCTCGGCCATGCCTTCTCTTCGATCTTTTGTGAAAACGAACCCATCACTGCCATCGTGGAGGATATCAGGAATTTTTATAAAAATAGAAACGTCTATATTGGCAGCAAAGAGATCTTTACTTACGATCACCCGGCCAACAGCCGCTGGTTGATCGTTGATCCACAGGCGCGCTTCATTGGCGACATGCAAGGGATCATCAAGATGGGATATGCGAGTTACCAGAACGGAAAATACCGCTGGATAGCCAACCATTTTTTCTATAATCACCCTTAAGGTAATCACCTTCTGATAGTCCGGTGCGCCAAAAAGCGTGTTACACGGTGCGGATAGCGGCACGCTGGGCAACGCTGTCTTTCCCCGGCAGTTTGAAGCCATGCAAATCGGTTGAACGCCACCGCCATATTGCTTGCGCATGGCAGTCCACCGCGGGTAATCAAACCCTGCTAAGACAATGCACCTGATGCCATCTGCCGGGGAACACAGCCCACCCCGACACGGCAAACGCAGATAATTGTGTAGGTACTTGACAGAAAAATGTGATCTTATTCGTCCATCGATCGCAGGATATCGTCACTGGCCTGCTGCTCAGTATCAGACAACACCTGCATCACCTCCGCTAACACTTCCAAATTACCCGGCGACGGATCGTTTCGCACCGCTTCAACCAATGCGATGATACTATCCCTGGTTTCCTGGTCCAATTCTGAATCATCCAGCGCTGCGATGATCTGGTCCAACATCTCTTTCAGTTCTTTTGCTTCCAATATATTTCTCTCCCTTTCTTCATTTGCTTGCCATTTGATCTTGAACTTTCTTTGCTTGCGCGCACTAAAAATGGTTTCTTTCCCTCCCCAAGCTGTGCTTTCTCTAAACGCAGCTGATATCGCGCAGGCCTGGTCATCTTGCCGGCAGATCATCTGCGCGCAACAGAGATCCGTGTCAATTCCTGCTGAGGTATCAATTTGTCGCTTAATTATATGTTGGGTTGCATCCTCCAACCCAACATTACTAGTGTCAGTTCCTACCGAGGTATTGATCTGTTCTCTCCCAACTTGCTTGTCATTCCCGCGCAGGCGGGAATCCAATGTCATTATCTTCTAAGGTATTGATCTGTTCTCTCCCAACTTGCTTGTCATTCCCGCGCAGGCGGGAATCCAATGTCATTATCTTCAAAGGTATTGATCTGTTCTCGCAACAAATGACAATCCTAAACCCACCAATCACCAGTGTGTGTCAGTTCCTACTAAGGTATTGATCTGTTCTCACCTTTTGTGGTTTGAAAACCACAAAATTGATTTTAAAGTGTCAGTTCCTACTAAGGTATTGATCTGTTCTCACCAGATAATCTATATGAGACAGAATACTACTTGTACCATAAGGAGTGTTAGTGTCAGTTCCTACTAAGGTATTGATCTGCAGCCATAAACCTTATCCTGGTCAAGTGTCTTGTAACCATCCACAGGATGGTTACAACTACTAAGGTATTGATCTGTTCTCACCTCAAAAGCCTAATGAACCCCCAGCAGGTGAAATACACGTGTCAGTTCCTACTAAGGTATTGATCTGTTCTCACCGGGTGTCAGAGGGTAACGCTATTTTCTTGTGGTCCAGTAAGTATCAGTTCCTACTAAGGTATTGATCTGTTCTCACCCAGTCTTGTCGGGTGATTATAATCCAGCCGTTGCCTCGTGTGTCAGTTCCTACTAAGGTATTGATCTGTTCTCACCTGCACCCAAGGAAATTGTCTCCGCAATTTGCGAAGGTAGTGTCAGTTCCTACTAAGGTATTGATCTGTTCTCACCCCAGAGTAAAAGAATGAAAAATATTATCTGTGTAGTACTGTGTCAGTTCCTACTAAGGTATTGATCTGTTCTCACCTTATGAAAAAACTGTTTTTGTTAGGGATTGTGTTGTGTCAGTTCCTACTAAGGTATTGATCTGTTCTCACCCGCCCCATCCAATGGCGGTATAGTGAAAGAGGAGGAATAGTGTCAGTTCCTACTAAGGTATTGATCTGTTCTCACTTAGCTGCTCATTTCTGCGTGCTTGACTGTGATGACGAGTGTCAGTTCCTACTAAGGTATTGATCTGTTCTCACAAACAGGTGGTTACCGCTAGTGGTGAGAATCTTTTATCGTGTCAGTTCCTACTAAGGTATTGATCTGTTCTCACCGGGAGGTTTTGCTCAGTCAACGGATAGAAGAGCAGGCGTGTCAGTTCCTACTAAGGTATTGATCTGTTCTCACCTGGTAGTTCTCGCTATAATAGTGAGCGCTTGCTCCACGAGTGTCAGTTCCTACTAAGGTATTGATCTGTTCTCACCCGTTTATAGGATGGAAGGGACAGGTAAGTTTCCCTCAGTGTCAGTTCCTACTAAGGTATTGATCTGTTCTCACCCGCCCGATACCTACATGCAGGATAATGACTAAATTTATCGTAGTGTCAGTTCCTTCTAAGGTATTGATCTGTTCTCACCGATGTTCGATTTAACCGATGCTTCAAACTACTTGGGTGTCAGTTCCTACTAAGGTATTGATCTGTTCTCACCGGGAGAGCATAATGGCACGAAAAAAGAAAGATAAGTGTCAGTTCCTACTAAGGTATTGATCTGTTCTCACCTACTTAGGTTTAATGTTTCTCCTGTTTTGGGGAAAGTGTCAGTTCCTACTAAGGTATTGATCTGTTCTCACCTCGAGGACGAGGGTGAACTCTTGGGGGAGTCAACCCTAAAGAGTGTCAGTTCCTACTAAGGTATTGATCTGTTCTCACCAGTAGAAAGGGATTATTCTCTTTTGAGCCAGGCGTTTCGTGTCAGTTCCTACTAAGGTATTGATCTGTTCTCACCGAAAAAGTGAATAGTGTAAGTATTTTTTATTTCTGATGTGTCAGTTCCTACTAAGGTATTGATCTGTTCTCACCATAAGGGGGTAACAGAGGGAATTGAATATAAACAAGATCCAAAAAGTGTCAGTTCCTACTAAGGTATTGATCTGTTCTCACAGAAGGGAAGAAAGCACTTTGGCAGAAATAGGATTAATGAGTGTCAGTTCCTACTAAGGTATTGATCTGTTCTCACCGGTTGGTATTTTCAATTGCCAAACCAATTCCTGGATGTGTCAGTTCCTACTAAGGTATTGATCTGTTCTCACCCCGCAATCTTAGTTTATGCGGACGTAATACCTACGTATTAGTGTCAGTTCCTACTAAGGTATTGATCTGTTCTCACCTAACCCTCATAGATGAGAAAGGTAGGTGTGAATAAGTGTCAGTTCCTACTAAGGTATTGATCTGTTCTCACCGGTTGGTATTTTCAATTGCCAAACCAATTCCTGGATGTGTCAGTTCCTACTAAGGTATTGATCTGTTCTCACCCCGCAATCTTAGTTTATGCGGACGTAATACCTACGTATTAGTGTCAGTTCCTACTAAGGTATTGATCTGTTCTCACCTAACCCTCATAGATGAGAAAGGTAGGTGTGAATAAGTGTCAGTTCCTACTAAGGTATTGATCTGTTCTCACCGGTTGGTATTTTCAATTGCCAAACCAATTCCTGGATGTGTCAGTTCCTACTAAGGTATTGATCTGTTCTCACCAATGGAAGGTTGCAAGAATATAATGATCACGACTTTTGGGTGTCAGTTCCTACTAAGGTATTGATCTGTTCTCACCTTGCGATGCAACTCCTGGGACCAATGGGGTATCCCTGGTGTCAGTTCCTACTAAGGTATTGATCTGTTCTCACCAAAGGAGACAACATCATTTTAAAAGAAGGTGACTCTTTAAGTGTCAGTTCCTATTAAGGTATTGATCTGTTCTCACCGGTGCAAGGATTGGCAACCCACGCAGAACATCGAACAGGCGTGTCAGTTCCTACTAAGGTATTGATCTGTTCTCACCATGAGGCTAAGGTAGCTAAAGAAGAAGACATCAGCTAGTGTCAGTTCCTACTAAGGTATTGATCTGTTCTCACCTTGTTAGTCGCAGTTTTGTTTGTTTTGGCGAGTTTACTGTGTCAGTTCCTACTAAGGTATTGATCTGTTCTCACCAAGCAGACTGAAACGATAGTATGGCATCCGTATCCTGTGTCAGTTCCTACTAAGGTATTGATCTGTTCTCACCCGAGAAATGGGAAACCATCAGTATTATCCTTGTTTTGTGTCAGTTCCTACTAAGGTATTGATCTGTTCTCACCGAGCGTATGGAGATGTTCATATCCATAGCACTAAGGTCCAGTGTCAGTTCCTACTAAGGTATTGATCTGTTCTCACCAATAAGGAGATAAAATGCAAACAATGAATTTGTTTTAGTGTCAGTTCCTACTAAGGTATTGATCTGTTCTCACCAGAAAACAGTTAGTAAATTAATACTCCGTGAAGACTACAGAGTGTCAGTTCCTACTAAGGTATTGATCTGTTCTCACCTTCCTCAATGCTCAGCAGCACAGGTCGTGGAAAAACCCACAGGGTGTCAGTTCCTACTAAGGTATTGATCTGTTCTCACCGCAAGTACAAAATATGTTTTACATTGGTGGCATGATGTGTCAGTTCCTACTAAGGTATTGATCTGTTCTCACCATACAAGAGATTTTCTGTTCCGAGTTGTCATAATTGTGTGTCAGTTCCTACTAAGGTATTGATCTGTTCTCACCAAATGAACGCAATAGATGCAATTAGGAGACTTTTTGAAAGTGTCAGTTCCTACTAAGGTATTGATCTGTTCTCACCGTCTGTCATCGCAAGAAGTGGTTTGTTGATGGCTTAGAGTGTGTCAGTTCCTACTAAGGTATTGATCTGTTCTCACCTGTTGCCCATTATAAAAAGGGAGTACATCATGATTTTTCCGTGTAAGGTGTCAGTTCCTACTAAGGTATTGATCTGTTCTCACCAATCAGATGGTTAAGTCCATCTGATAACGACGCAACGTGTCAGTTCCTACTAAGGTATTGATCTGTTCTCACCTGCAACATTTTGGGCTTGCAGTGTGCCCACCCCCCACATCTGGGGGTATTGGTCCCCAAAATCGCCGTTTTGGGGCTTTGCGAGCAATATGGTTTTCTGCTGCGTAGGCTGTGTTGCTCGCAAAATCGTGCTTTTCTACCGCCACATCTGGCATATTCCTCCTTTCTTACCGCCATAGATTGGCATATACACAAACCATTTTGCGAGCAATGTAGAAATCATCACTACCCCCCCTGTCGCTCGCAAAACACTGCTTGTATCCTGTCAAGGTGCTGTCTCCATTATACAACATATATCTCTTTTTCAACCGTGATCTCATGCCGGCCAATGATCTCAGTCTTTTTCAGGCACGCTTTGCACAGCGTGTAAATACGCACATGGTCATGCCGCGCTTTCACTGTTTTGCGGATCATAGCCCGCATCTGCACCAGCCGTTCCGCATCCAATATGCATTCAAACACGCTGTATTGCACCGGGCTGCCGTAATCCTTCAATCTCTTGTGCAATTTCGTGCGTCGCTTGTCATTGGATATGTCATACACCACAATATAAAACCCTTTGTCGCTCATCTCACCGCCACTGCTTGATATGCTTCAACTTCATCCAGCAAAAGCCGCCGCACCTGGATCGCCTGCACCTCAAATAATTTCTGGTACGATAGCGGCCTGCCGGTCTGCGGCAGCGTCAATCGCGTCTGCAGGCGCCGGTTGTACCATGTCAGGAATTTCCGCAATCCTTTTTTGGAAAGCATGCACTGCCCATCCTCCATCGCGAAATCCTTTTCTGTTATCTGGCGATGATTGATCATCCGCAGCACGATCGAGTCCACGATCAGCGGACGAAATTCTTCCATCAGGTCCAGCGCCAGCGCTGGCTTGCCGTTGCCCTCCGCGTGAAATAGCCCTGCATACGGGTCCAGCCCTGCCACTTCAACAGCGGTGATCAGCGAGTTCGCCAGCAGCGTATACCCCAGGCTCAGCAGCGCGTTGACCGGGTCGCGCGGCGGGCGCCGCACCCGCTTGTTAAAAGAAAAAACGGATTGGCGGCTGAGCGCCGCCCGCAGGATGGCGAAATAGGCACGCGCCCCATAGCCCTCAATCCCCTTCAGCGCTTCCACGTCTTTGGCCTGGGCGGCATCGCGCTCACAGCGTGCCACGGCATCCAGCGCTTTTTGCAGGGGTTCGCGCTCCTCCGCGCCAAACTTGCGCAGCATGCGCATCGCCATCACCCGGCTGTTGTGCAGCTTGCCGCGCACAACCTCCCGCGCGAAAATCAACCGCAGCGTATCGTCCTGTCCGGCGCTGTATTGCCGGCGTAGCAGACGTGTATCACGCGCGCGGGCGGGCTGCAGACGGCCTAGTAATTTTCCGCTCTGCGTGATGATCGACAATCCCACCCCCTGGGCCAGCAAGGTCCGCATGGCCTGCGTGGTCACCCCCACCGATCCCAGGATGACCACCTCACTGATCCGCATCAGCGGCAGCGAGGCGATCACCGCGTCATCTTTCACCACCAGCAATCGCTTGTATTCTTTTTCGATCCGTGCGCCAGGTTCTGTCACATACAACGTGGGCATGCTCTCCTCCTCAATAGAACGCGGGCGGATGGCGGTACAGCGCTTTCAGCTTGCGCCCGCGCACCTCCACCCGCTTGTCTTCACAGGTATAGCTATAGGTGTCGCGCAGGAAATCGACACCCAGAAAAGTGAATCCGCTGTCAAAATCGGAAAGATAAGTCTTTTGCGGCGAGAGCGCCAGCCGTGAAGCCGTGATGACCGCGTCCAGTGCTGTCTGCGCATGGTCCATCTCCGCCACACTGCGCGCGAGCAGGATGAAATCATCCGCGTAGCGCACCAGTTTGCATCCGGCGCAGGACAGCCGCGCGTCCAGGTTGTGCAGGTAGATGTTGCACCACAGGGGTGAGATGACCGCACCCTGCGGGATGCCAAGTGCCTGGTGTCGCTTGCGGCGTGAAACGGCCAGCCATTTTTCCATCAGGTTGAGCACAAACCAGTCCGATATCACCCGCCGCACCCGTTCCATCAGCAGCGTTTGGTCGATCTTGTCAAAACAGTCGTCAATATCAGCGTTAAGCACCAGACGGTAGCCCAGATCACGGAAATGCAGCACCTGCTGCACGGCAGTGGCGCAGGAACGGTTGCGGCGGTAGCCGTGGCTGCAGTTGAGGAAGCGCGCCTCGAACAGCGGGTTGATCACCGTCAGCATCGCGCGCTGCAGCACCTTGTCGCTCACATTCAACAGACAGATCTCGCGTGTGCCGCCGCTTTTCTTATGAATGCTGATGCGTTTTGGTTTGCCAGCGCGGTATGTGTTGGCGCGTACCTGTTCGCGTATGCGCGCGATATTCGCCTCCCAGTTGCGGTTCCAGCGCGACACGTTGACCCCGTCCAGACCGGGTGCGCCTTTCTTTGAAAGCACATCCTGCCAGGCTGCAGACATATTGTCCGCGTCAAGAATGCAGTCGATCAATCTCTCATCGCCGATGATCCCTCCTTTATATACAGTCTAATATTTGCCTGGAATGATGCTGCGATGGTGTCTGGCTGCATGCCAGGCCGGTCCTGCCCCAGCCGGCTATAACCCGGGCAGGTCTGTAAAACATGACTTGCTCCGGGTATAAGCGCTCAGCTCCCGCCAGGGTATTGATCACTTTTTACCTTTAAAGGTGACTCTGATTATGTCTTGGCAAATGCCGTGTGTCAGTTCCTGACAAGGTATTGATCTGTTCTCTCCCAACTTGCTTGTCATTCCCGCGCAGGCGGGAAT
>CAZTCV010000010.1:0-61938 GCA_964612815.1 uncultured Pelolinea sp.
AGCATACAGACTTTTATGATTTGAAGCAGGAAGATATTGTTTTTGTGGAACATCAGTTGAATACAAGGCCTAGAAAATGCTTGTCCTTCAGCTCTCCTATGGTATTCTTAAAAAACCACAGTTGCACTTGATACTTGAATCCAAGTTTGGTAAAAATCCTTGATTGAAGTATATACCTTACATCCTCTGCAGTGTTATTTCTCCCTGGTCATCCAGAAAACAGATCGCCGCGTCAATCTCTGCGCCAACGAAACCCTTCACCACCGCCGCATACCGCTCCACCTGCCCGTGATACTCTTCCACCAATTCCACCCGCTTATCTCTGCTCACGATCGTGTCGGTCTTGAAATCCACCACGTGCCATCCGCTCTCCGTCTTATACAGCAGGTCGATATATCCCGTCTGCGCGGTTCCTTTCACCATGCTCGAGTACGGCAGTTCATGGTAGCGTTCACTCGCATGGCTGATGGCCTGATAAATTTCATTTCCCTTCAGCCGCTCCAATAACGTTCTCGCTTTCGCCACCGCCTGCGCGCGCTGTTCTCGCTCCGCCAATCCCTCCTGCATCGCCGCCGTCTCCAGCAATCGCTCCAGCCCTTCTTCGCCTGGGAACTTCCACTGCGCGATCGCCAGGTGCACCATCGTCCCGGTCACCGCACCCACAACCACTCCCGCCGCTCCCGTCACCGGCTGCAGGTATCGCGCATCCCTCGAATCCACGCTGATGTCCCACGTGCTTTCGATTCGCAGCGGCGCGAACAGCGCTTCCCGCTCCCCGGCGCTATCCTTTGCCTTATCATTGTCTTTCTCTGCCACCGCACGCGCCAGCTGCGTTCCCTCCGCCATTGCCCACGCCCGCACCGTCGACCCGCTGTATGTCTGAGATGCCAATGCTTCGCCCGCATGATCGATCACCCCCGCCGCGTCCACCCCCGCCATCCCGCTCAGCAGGTCCAGCCATCCAAGCGCCCGCCAGCCCTTCTCCGCGTCTCCCGTCTCATGCCCGCTCACCACCAGCTTCTCCTGCGCCCGCGTCAGCGCCACATATAATATCCGCTCTTCTTCCGCCTCGTTCTGTGCCTGGTCCCGCTGTTTCGCCATCCGGTAAGCAAGCGTTTCCTTTTCCAGCTTGAATGCCACGCCCAGTGCAGGATCCAGGTACACCGCCTCGCCCCCGCTGCGCGGGCTCCTGCCTGCGTCCGCCAGCACCACCAGCGGGAATTGCAGCCCCTTCGATTTATGGATCGTCATCAGCCGTACCGCCCCCTGCGCCTCCGCCGCTGCTTCTCCCTCGCGCGCGCCGGTCGCGTTAATCGTCTCCAGATACATCAGAAAATCACGCACGTTGGTCTTCCCGCTCGCACGCGCGTCATCCACCAGCTTGTCCAGGTTGCGCCACAGCCGCGCCCCGCCCTGTTCCTCTCCGATCGCCAGAATCGCCCGGTAATCGGTCAGGTCGATCAGTTTCTTAAGCAGCCCCGCCACCGCCACCCGGTCCGCCAGTGGCAGCAGTTCATGCAATACGCCCCGCGCGCGTTCAGCCCGCATGCGTTCATCCTCATCCAGAAAATCAAGCCCGCCTTGCAGCACTTCCCAATAGTGTGCGGGTTTTCCCTCCGCCCACCGCATCGCGTACAGCGTTGCGTCGCGTAAACCAAACGCGGGTGAACGCAGCAGCCCCGCCATCGCCAGGTCATCCATCGGATCCGATAGGGCATACAGCATGTTCAGCACGTCCCGTATCTCCGCCCGCTCATAGAATCCCTTTCCCGCCACCGTCACGAACGGGATCCCCGCTTCCTCAAACGCATCTTCATAATACCGGAATCCATTCGCGCTGCGAAACAGCAGCGCCACCTCATCCCATTCTTTGATCTGTCCGTCACCCTTCAGTTCTCGCAGCCGCACAGCCAGTGCGCGCGCCGCGTCCGGCCTGCCATCCGCCGCGTTCTCGCCCCTGCCGATCACAAACTCAATGTGCGGCGGCTGGATGCGTTCTGCGCTGTTATCACGATACGCGCGCATCGCCGAGAAAGGTTCGAAATAGGGCCGCGCGGGGTCCGCCATCTCGCCCATCACGCTCCGCAGCAGGTCATTCACTCCCGCCAGCAGCCAGGCATGCGCCCGGTAGGTCGTATCCAATAGGATCGCAAGCCCTCGCTTCGCCTGTATGCTTTCCCGGATCGACCGGAACACCGCCACATCCGCCTGCCGGAAGCGGTAGATGCTCTGCTTCGCGTCCCCCACGATGAACAGCTTCCCGTGCTGCCCCGTCAGCGCTTCCACAATATCCCGCTGGCGCTGGTTCGTGTCCTGAAACTCATCCACCAGCAGCGCGTCCACCTCTGCCTGCCATTTTTTCTGGATGGCGTCCTCCTGCAGCAGCGCCGCCGCCCGTCCCTCCAGGTCATCAAAATCCAGCGCGCTTAACCCTTCCAGCGCTTTCTCATACGTCGCCCTCGCCAGCCGGAACGCCTCTCCCATCATCGGCAACACCTCCCGGTATGCGCGTTCGGTCTCCTCGTCCAGCGGCTCATCCTGTGCGTCCTTTCCCCCAAAGATCGGGTTCAGGCTCAAATCATAATGTTCACGCAGTGCGCGCAGCGCGGCTTTGTAAGAACTATCTCGCTTTCCGATGTTCAGCGCCATCTTCTCCCGCCGTGCCCGGAATAACGCAGCGCCGCATGCCCCCAGGTCCCCCTGCGCCAGCGCTTCTTCCCCCTGTGTCCACAACGCCAGCATCTCGCATATCTGCCCCGCCAGCTTTTCACCGCCATCTTCAACCAGCGCCTCCCAGCGCGCCGCTTGTAAAATAGCCAGATTGTCAGCCACTTCCGCGGCGGCCATCATCGCCGCGACTACCTCCGTAATGGCCATCGCAGGGTCGGTGATCCCTTGCAGCGCTTCACCCGTCTGCAGCCGCCTGTCCAGCAGATATCCCAGCATCTTCTCCAGTGTGCGCGTCTCGATCCATTGGAAGACCGGACCAAACCGCACTTCTTGCGCCATCGCGTACATCGCGTCTTTCACGCTCTGCGCTTTCAGCGCCGCTGCCAGTCCCTCATCCAGCACCTCAAACTTCGGATCCACCCCCGCTTCCGCCGGGTGTGTCCGCAAAATCTCCGCGCATAGGCTGTGGATCGTGCTCACCCGCGCTGCGTCCATCTGTCCCTGCCACCCGCGTAGCGTTGCCCGCTCTTCCTCACTCCCCGCCGCCCGCAGCAGGTCCTCCAGCGTCATCCGCACCCGCGAACGCATCTCCCGCGCCGCTTTCTCAGTGAAGGTGATCGCCACGATCCGCCGCACATCAACCCCGTCCGCCAGCAGGCTCATATAGCGTGCCACCAGCGTGCGTGTCTTTCCGCTCCCCGCCCCGGCTGTCACCACAATGTCCCGCTCGCGTTCCAGCACGGCCTGCCGCTGTCCCGCGTTTCCGCCCTCCTCCGTCAGGTCAAATGCCCCTAAGATCCGTTTTTTCAGCGTGTCATCCATGCTCACCACCCCTGGCTTTCATATTTCCAGCACCACTGCGCCGCCGGGCAATAATCCGGGCACCCCCTGCTCGGTGCCTGCGGCGCGAATTGTGCCGCGCGGATCCTCATCAGGATGCGATTCAGATGGAACTTCAGCGCAGCATACGCCGCTTCCGGCCCCTCTACATCCTCCCAGCGAAAATTCGCCAATTTCAAATAGCCGCTCTTCGCGCCCTGGATATGCCAGTAAAAACCTTCCACCGGCTCTCCCAGCCCCAGCGCGTCTCGTGCCGCCAGTGCGTAGATCGGCAGTTGCAGCCGCAATCCCTCTTCCAGGTCCTTCTTGTTCAGGTGCGAGCCGCCTGTCTTATAGTCAACGATCCGCAGCCCGCCGTCCGCCCGCTGGTCGATCCGGTCCACCAACCCCCGCAGGATGATCGCCTCCTCCCCCAGGTCGATCTGCAAAGCGGGCTCACCACTGATCCCAAACCGCTGTTCAAAGCGATAAGGCGTCCATGCATCATCTTCTTCGATCGCGCGGATCGTCGCTTCCAGCACAGCCAAATACTGCCTTTGTTCCGCCTCCCACAGTGCTGATGCCCTGAACCCGAACCGTTCCGGCGCGTACGCGAACACCGCGCCAGCCTGCTCCCGAAGTGTTGCCAGCAGCGTTTCGGTTTCATAATCCTGCGCGTGGGCATAGGTCAGTTCCAGCGCCTCATGCAGCATGCTCCCCAGCTGGCTTGCTTTCAGCCCCACCTCCGGCTGCTCACGTTGTATCAGCCCCAGCGCCTGGCTCACATAGAAATAGAACGGGCATGCCCCATACGTTTCCAGCCGTGATGCGCTCCAGCCATGAGCAGGCCCAAACCGTTCAGCCAGTTCTATTCTCAGTGTCCCCGCTGCGCCTTCAAAAGGTGAATCCGCCTCCTTCGCCCGTCGCGCTCTCAACACATCCCGCGCCTGCTGCAGGTCATGCCAGCGCGCTTCCAGAAATCCATATTGCCGCGGCAGTCCCTTCCGCCGCACCGCCTGGAACAATATCTCCTCCCGTGAGCCCGCGTCAGCCAGCGCCAGCGCGGTTTCGCTGTCCACCCGCTGCAAGCTATCGCTATCCAGCAGCGCCGCTGCCGCCTTCCAGAACAGCGACGCTTCCAGGTCTTCCCCGTCTTCCGCCAGGTACGGCCGTGTCATCAACAGGTGCCTGTCCGCCCGCGTCACCGCCTGATAAAACAGCCCGCCCTGTTCGCGCGCCAGCCGTGATTCCAGCCCCAGTTCCGCCCGCAGCGCTTCATCTAAAAACGGGTCCGCCCGTTCGATCACCGGAAATGACCCTTCCGCCAGCCCCAGCAGCGCGACCGCCGCATAGCGCACGCCGCGCGCCTCCGTCATCCGCCCCACCACCAGCGCCGGCTGTCTGTCGTGTATATTCTCCCGATACCCGTCCGCCCGCACCAGGCTCTCCACCTCACCCATGAATCCCGCGTAATCCGCATCCGCCTTCCCCGCCACTGCTTCACTCACCGCCAGCGCCCGCAGGATCTCCCGCCATGCCACCATCGCCGACCGCTCTGCCTCGCTGCTCAGCCGGTCAACCACCCCCAGCCGCGCCAGCAGTGCCTCGGTCCACCCGATCCACTCTGTCGTCCCGGCCCGTCCCGCTGGTGGTGTCAGCATCGCCAGCGCCCCATCCATCATCGCCTGGAATTTTTCCGCTTCCGCCTCCCGCGGCAGGTTCGGCAGGCTGCGTTCGTCATCCAGCCAAAGCCCGAGTTTCCCGGGTGGCTGTCTCAGCATCCGCCACGTTTCATCCCACTGCTCCCGTCCCTCCACCACCAGCGCCGCCCGGCTGATCATTTCCAGCGTGTCCACATCAGCAGCATCAATGCCAAAATCAAAGTACGGCGAGCGCAATACGTTCATTACCTTGCGCGTCCGGAAGTTTTCCAGCGGCAGTCTCAGCAGGTTCATCATCGCCGTCACCAGCGCCGATTCCGCCAGCGGGTCATCCAGCGTGAACCGCACCGCTATCCCGAATTCCTCCGCGTGTGCCCGCAGCAGCGGATGATACACTTCCGCGTTCGGCGTAAAGATCGCGCACCGCCCCAGCGCCACCCCTTCCCGCACGACCAGTTTCTTGATCCAGCGCAGCGCTTCCCGCGCTTCGGCCTCCGCCGAGCGCGCTTCCAGCAGCATCGGGCGCTCACTCGCTGCTGCTTCTGGCTGCGTTTGTTCAAACAGGAATTTTTCCAGCTGTCCGATCGCCTCCGGTAATCGCGCCCCGTCAGTGATCTCCTCCACCGTTGGAGAAAGATCCTGCTGGATCTTTTTCATGCTCTCCGTAAAGCGCTGGTGCGCCGTGCGCTGGCCGTCAAGACTGCCAGGCAGCGTAATCAGCGTCTCCTGCGCCTGCCCGCTCAACAGTTTCAAAGCCAGGTACTGCGCCGTCGTGAACTGGTCAAAACCATCCACCACCAGCAGCGCGATCCCCCTCGCCGCGTCTCCGTCCCTCTCCAGCAGCGCGACCGCCTGCTGATGCACATCCTCATCATCCGCATACCCCACATCCCGCAGCCGTTCCTGGTATCGCCTGAAAATCACCCCCATCTCCCGCTGCGCGGCTGTCCTCTCTGCCGCGGCCTCCAGCAATCGTTCCGGACTGACCAGCGCCCGCTTCAGTTCCACGATCGCCTCGCGCATCGCCGTCACCAACCCCGGGAAGTGCGCGATCGGTACGAAATGCGTCAGCTCCCCCGCCTCCGCCGCTCCATGGATCGCCTCCCGGATCAAGCGGTTCTGCAACGGCAGCGAGATCGTCGCCTTCATCATCCCACGCTGTGTCAGCAGCTGCTGGTATAAATCCTCGAACCGTCCCACCTGCACCCCCAGCGCCCCGCCCCTCTCCGCCAGTCTGCGCCGAAAAGCCCCCGCCTGCGTGCGGTCCGGCACCACCACCCACACCTGCTTCAGCGGCGGGCCCGACTGCGCTGCCATCACCCGCGCCAAACAGCGTTCCGTCTTCCCCGTCGCCGGCGCCCCTATTAGCAGTGTAGTATTCATGCTACTCCCCATTCTTAGTCATAAGTGTTAGATTATTTTATTTAGATATCACTAAATCATGCATCCATTTTTCGATAGGTTAATACCTCTTTTTCCACCATATTATTTTAGCCTTTGATCAAAGAAATAAATACATAAATCTCTTGAATTTACTGGAATTGCAAGAAAACTTCAACCACCAACAATTATATCGTCGCCAAATTCCTGGCTGATCGCATCACAGACGATCATCGCTGGCAGCAGTGGAATAGGCAGATACCCGTCATTTACAACTACAACCAAACTAAAAGGACCAAAAATAAATCACGTCTTACAAGAAGTTTTTTTGAGAATTAGCTCGCAGGAATCGAATTATTTTATTCTCCCAATCTTACCTATCGTATCGGTGGCTTATTTTTGATGCAGAAAGTCGCGCACAGGAAGACCAGTATCGCCCCGATCACAAAACTGGCGATCACCAATCCCTGCATGACTTCTTCTTTTGATGGCGGTTTTGAATCTCGCCGCGACACGGGCGCAACTGTTGCTGCCGCTTTTGTCTCGGTTGGCTGCGGGGTTGCGCTAGTTGCTTCTGTTGGCATAACGGACACAGAATCCCCATTTAATGTTACAGCTGGCGTGGCCGTTCGTGCTCCCACGATCAGCAGTTCATCGCCTACATACAGGATCGTGTTTTCATCAATACCGTTTAAGACATACAGGTCTTCCAGTTCCATTCCGTACCGTGCCGCGATGTCCCACGCTGTGTCCCCAACCGCTATCGTGTACGTGATCGTTCCTTGCGCGTCTGGTGTGTTCGTGGGGTCAGGGATGTTGTCTTGAAATTCCAGAACCGGATGCATACCAACATCAACAGACCCAATAGGCAGATCAGCCGAGTTGATTTGCGCGCTGGCGGGAGTGGTCAGAAATGCGATGGAAAAGCCCATGATGAAAAGGACGATGAAATACCTTTCTCCTGAAGAGTGGGTATGCATATAATTGTCCCTTTTCTATACACTATTTATAGCAAAAATCACCCCCTTTTTCTAGACCTTTACCGATGCCTGTGAAAAATCAATGAACTACGTAGTTTCACATTCCTGAAAATGAGCAACGGTGTATATGGGTGATTTGAAAATCGCGCATTATAGGTTAATTTGTTCAAGTCTCGTCAAATGATCTTCACGCGTTTCCAACATTGGATAAGCAGTATGCCGTTTATAAACTGTGTCTTATTCTCTATCAAGGAACAAATGGCTCCAGGCTGTGATTCTCTCCCCATCCCTAATAATATAAATGCGGGGTGTGATCCACATACCCGCATCTTCACATGATCAAATCAAATCAGCGTATCCGCGTAATCAAATTCTCCAGTCATGGTGCCTGAGGATCAGTTCAGGCATATCCCATTTCCCCCTCTGCAATGATCCATATATATAAAATATTCACCACAACCATGCGCTAAAAATCAAAATCATCCGGATCAGGCCCCACCCGTTCACCCGCTTCCAGCGCGTCCAACGCCTGCATATCCGCTTCGGATAGCATAAAATCAAAAATATCCGCGTTTTCTTTAATCCGCTCTGCGTGAACGGATTTCGGGATCGTCACCACCCCATGCTGCAGGTCCCAGCGCAAAATGACCTGCGCCGCGGTCTTGCCATATTTCTCAGCGATAGCTGTAATGGTTTCCTCTTGCAGGATTCTCCCACGCATCAGCGGGCTCCACGCCTCCACCCGAATATCCTGCGATGCGCAAAACGCCAGCAGATCCGCCTGCACCAGCAAAGGATGGAATTCGATCTGGTTCACAGCCGGCACGATCTCACAGTCACCCAGCACGTCGTCCAGATGGTGGATCGTGAAATTGCTCACACCGATTGCTTTCGCGCGTCCGCTGGCGTAGATCTCCTCCATCGCCTTCCATGTTTCCTTATAATATCCAGCCACCGGCCAATGCACCAGGTATAAGTCGACATAATCCGTCCCCAATCGTTCCAGGCTTTCATCAAATGCCGCCAGCGTGCGCTGTGCGCGCATGTCGTCATTCCACACCTTCGTCGTCAGAAAGATCTCCTCGCGAGGGACCCCGCTCGCGCGCATTGCTCTGCCCACACCGCGCTCGTTGTTATAAAGCGCCGCCGTGTCGATGCTGCGGTATCCGCTTTGCAGTGCTGCGCGCACCGCTTGCTCCACCTCGTCACCTTCCTCCACCTTGAACACCCCAAACCCGAGCCACGGCATCTCAAGGCCGTTATTCAGTACCGTACAGTCATTAATGCTTTCGATCATCATTCCTCATTTTCGTGGTTAATTATGTTGACTTTGCTTGGAGATTCCTCTCCACACTATATTATCACGCTTAAAAACCAGCATCACCGCGCTGTTCCTGGATGCTTACAGCATACCCGCGGCTTGTTCCTCTAACGCCTTATTTGACCAAAAAAATAAAAAAATACGGATGGCATATAATATAAAATAAAATGGATCTCACCATCCATGTCGCAATAATTTCAGCAAAATAGTAAATATCATGACTGTCACCAGCAAACCAAAACTATCCATCATCACCTGCACCTATAACAGCGAGCTCTTTCTCCCTAAAGCGCTGGCGAGTATTCACAGGCAATCATTCCGCGGCTTCGAGCACATCATCAATGATTCCTATTCCACTGATGCGACCCCGCGCATCATCGATCATTATATCCAGCAGGTCGGCGATGCCTACCCCATAAAACTGATCCAGTCCCCGCCGCAGGGCGTGGCCAACGCGCTCAATGTCGCCACCCGTGAAGCTTCCGGCGAGATCATCCATTATCTCCACTCCGATGATTACTACATCCGCGATGATTCACTCCAAAAAGCGCTCGCGTATTTCGATCAAAACCCGGGCCTGGTCTGGCTCACTGGCAATTTCCTGGTGGATATCAGGGACCGCCTCATCGCCATCCCCCAAACCCATCTGCTCCGCATCAATCCGCAAAAAGCGCTCTCTGTCATGAACATCATTTCCCACGAGAACACCTTTGTCAAAACAAAGGTCATCGCGGATTATGGCGGCTTCGATGAAGCAGAAGATTCGGTTGTCGAATACCGCCTCTGGCTGAAGCTCTTGCAGGATCACAAACCGCTCATCGTGGATGACGAATTCACCGCCTTCATCATCCATAAAGGCAGCACCTCCACCGGCAGCATCCTCAAGTTTTCCCAGGCGATCCTCAGGGCCTTCAGGTCACAGCGCAAAGAGAAAGTATTTCCTCTAATTGGCTATTACGAGGATAAAGATTTCTATAAACGCTACAAGAACATCGTCAGCCGTTTGCAGGAGTTGGAGAAATACCTCGATCTCTGAATGGCCTCAGGCGTATCTTCATTGCTGCATCATAAATCATCGCCAGCACATCCCATCCCGGCCCCGGTCACATAATCCCGTCCAAATTTGGTGTCAGAAATCCCTTTCTTCAATAAAAAAAGCCGCCCCATTTCCAGGGCGGCTCCAATAGCATTTTTTATCTGGGTCCTAATCAAGGAACCACATCTGCCGGATCTGCTCCGGAGTCATCGCCGGCATCTCCAGCGCGTCCCACTGGCCAACCTGCAGCGTATCCAGTTTGCCCAGCCATTCCGCCAGGTTCTCATTCGTGATCACCGGAAAGTCATACCTGAGCGTGTTGCTGTATGCGCCCGTCAGCATCTCCGGGTTGATCTCAGCCCCGTTCAGCACGTAATATGCCACATAAACACCCTCATAAGCCGCGCCGCCGGGCGCGATCGTGCTGATGCCGCGCAATCCAGCATCCTCATCGCTCGCTTCCTTCCATGCGTTCAAGAAATCCTCCCGGTTGGGGCAGATGAACAGCGGCCGCTGATTGCCTGCGCCCGCGTTGTGGATTCCCCAGAATATCGCGTTCGTATCCCCGTTCGACCAGATCGCACCCAGGTTCGGGTTTTCCCGCACCATCTGCGCGATGCTCTCTTCGTTATATCCCGGATTGCCAAAATCTGATGGTAGAAAAGTGGCCTGGATGCCAGGAAATTGTTCCAGATTTGCCTCGATCAATTCCTGATGCAGATCGTTGTTCCCCAAGTTGTAAATCACGATCTCGCCCGCGCCGTCCATCTGCTTGAACATCCATTCAAAGCTGACCTGCACCGAATCCGATTCAACCGACAGGTTGTAAACACCTTCCAGACTGGTTTCTGCGTCCACAATGAATAACGGGATGAATTTCTCTCGCGCTTCCCAAATTTCCGGGAAGGAACCCAGTACATCCCAGCGGTTGGAGACATACACAATCGCGCTCACATTCTGATCGCTGAGCTGTGTAATATTCTCACCACGCACGCATGTCACCTGCAGTTCACCGCAGGCCTTCAGGATCTGTTCTTCTTTGAATGGATTATCACTCCGGATCGCGTAGCCGATCACCATTTCACCGCTGCCCGCTGTCTGCGCTGCCTCTGGCTGCGTTTCCTCCGTGATCGCCCCTGCCTCACCCGGCCCGCAAAAGGCTGGCGCGTCGGCATTCCCGTCCTGTACGTCGTTATCGGTCAGGTTCAGAAAAATATCCGGGAAAATATCGCCCACCAGGTAGATCTCGTCATCTTCGCCACCAATGAACGGCACTTGCGCTGAGATCATTTCCACCCGTTCGCTGTCCACCGTCCAGAATGGTAGGAATTCCTGAATGCTCCCCTTGCCGCCGGCATCCATCACCCCGCTGCCGTCCGCGCTGACAACACAGTTCCCGCATAACCCTTCTGGGTGGGACCAATGAGTAAAAATGCGCCCATCCACCGTCCACTCCAGATCATGGATCTCCCCGCCAGTGGTCACCTGTTTCGGGTCACTGCCGTCTGCGTTCATCACATAGATGAAACTGCCATCCCCGCTGGATTTTTTCCAGGCGATCTGCTGGCCGTCAGGTGAGAATTTGGGGTGTTCATCCCGATCCTCGCTGTTGGTCAGGTTTGTCTCCCCGCTGCCGTCCGTATTGATCACGAAAATGTCGCCATCGTGGCCAAAGGCGATCTGGCTGCCCGCCGGCGACCAGTCCGGCCAGGCGCTGTCAGGCATTGTCGAAAGCTGTTTCACGCCGCTGCCATCTGCCTTCATCACATAGACAAAACGGCCCTCGCCCTGCTCATTTTCACGATCCGAGAGAAATGCGATCGCTTCGCCATCCGGCGACCAGACCGGGTCAAAGTCATTCGCCGGATGGTTGCTCAGATTGGTCTGGTTGCTGCCGTCCGGCTCCATCACAAAAACATCCCGGTTGTTGTCACCCTCGCTGTCATAGACGATCCTGCATGGGATCGGTGCTTTCGGCGTAGGTGTTGGCTCTTGCTCTGTTGCGACAACCGCCTCCTCCGTTGGAGCGGGTTCTTCAGCCGCTGGCTCGCCTGCCGGAGTGCCGCCGCACCCGGCCAGCATCAACGCGCAGCATAAAAACACGACACTGTACTTAAAGATTTTGCTTTTCATTGGATTGATATTCTCCTCTCCTTGCTCACGATATTGAAATTGTTGAATGTTGCAGCCCCCTCATGAGCTGCCTGAATCTGAATTATCGCACGAATGCATAAATTTGTACATTGGTATTATTAAGTTATTTTCATCCAGCCGTGGATCATATTGACGCCGGACCATATTCCCAGATTCCGAATGATGAAGATGTAAAACAGGTTATTTAACGCTCAAATCAGGCATTATACAGATCGTGTTTGTCATTTTTCAATCCGGCCTCTCCTATTGTTAACTTGCTTGCACCACGGTCATTTCCACCCCTGTGCCGCATTTCATTCAAATCGTGTGCTTCCCGCAAGGAAAAACTCGTCAGACATAATTGCTCATTCTGCGTTTTGTCATTGCATGATTCAATCTTTCTGTTTCATTTTTTAGGGGGTCAGATCGTGTATATAAATATTAATATATTTCAGATATTATTTATCCTATTAGAATCCGATAATATCCTCATTGGTCAGTCACACTTATTACTGGCCAAAACAAAAAATCTGTTTCGCGCCGCGGGCGCACTCTATCTGCGAGAGGGATTGATGCCATATAGAGCTGATCTCTAAAACTTAAAGGGAAATAATACGGAGGTCCCATGTATTCAAAAACTATCCCAACCAAACCATTGCTGCCCGGGCTGGCGCTTGCTTTTGCGCTGGCTTTTTTATTGATGGTTAGCCCGGTGTATGCGCAGGACGCCCAGCCCCCTCAAGAACCGGTCTCTGTTCTGCCGGTCGGTGATTCTCCGGCACAAGAGCCGCTTGAAGAACAAGCCACAGAAGATTCTGAGCCGCTGCCAGAACTTCAATCCGCGGAAAGCCCCGCAGATGATCCCTCATCGAATTCCAGCAACACCACTGAATCCCCATCGTTCGAGTTAGTGCTCGAGGTAGTAGCTGAAAACGATCTGGTCCTGGCAGACAGCAACGGCGACGTATTGGATCTGGCAAGTAAACATACTTCAGAAGTGCTTTCCGGGGCCGATCCCTACTGGAAGGTCGGGTCTACGTTATACGCTGTGGTTAAAAACGCGATATTCTGCCCTGCCGAAACAACATTCGGGCTCACCTGCTGGGTGGATGCCAACCCGATCTTTTTCGCGTTGGGCCAGATCAGCACACCAGGCTTTTTCCCCACAGATGGTTTCCTCTACGTGGAAGGAGATACTTATAACGAAAGCATCACCATCACTGGCGGCGCTTTGGCAACCCTCAAAGGTATCATCGGCGTTGACGGATCGTCTGCAACTATCTTGAACGGCAATGTCAATATCAGCAACACAATTGCCGGCTTCACCTTACAGGGTTTTACCATCAACGGTCGGCTGTTGATGAATAATAATACCGGCACGCTCAACCTGACTGACCTGGATATCAATTACACCGCAGCTGCGTTATCACCCATCAGCGTCGCCAATCACAATGGCGCGATAAATGTCAAACAGGTGAAATCCAGCGGCAACCGTGGCAGTAATTCCTTTAACAATGCGATTGGAACGGGAAATATCACCATCACCAACAGCGCCTTTGACCATAACAATCCGGCATCAGCCGGCCTCTACGCGCAAGGCATTTACATCAACACCAACGGCAGCGTAACAATCGATGGCGTTTCAGCCAGCAACAATAATGGCAATGGATTGTTCATTCTGCAGGGCGCTAACCTGGTAATTAAGAACAGCGTTTTCAACAATAACTATGGCACACCAGATAACAGCGGAGCCGGTTTTGGCATCACCGCGGCGATGGATGGCAACATCACGATCAACCAGACCATCGCCAATGGTAACGAGCGGTCCGGATTCAATCTTACTTCCGCCAAAGCCATCACCCTGTCTGACATAACCGCGAATGGCAACAGCATGTTCGGCGCATTGATCAACGCCGTCCCGGGATCAGGCGCGGTCAAAGTGTCTTACTCAGAGTTTAATGGTAATGCGAATACAGGGTTGGATATTGATGCCAAAGGCGCAGTCACGCTCACATCCATCAAAGCTCTAAACAACACCTTACACGGTGTGTTTGTTGATAATTGCCTATGGAATGGGACAATCTGCGCAGGAACCGGCAGTGTGACCATTACCAGCCTCAAAGCCAAAGGTGATCTGTTCGCAAACCAGTTCAATAACAATGGGTCATCAGGCATTGAAGTTATTTCCAGAAATAACATCCTGCTCGAAAATTTTACAGCCAATAATAATACCGGGTCTAGTGGTGTGGTTTTAAATAATGCTAACGGGTCCGGAAATGTGACGATCAAAACCACTCTGACGGACTGGTTAAATCAGGCTAATGCAAATAATGCCTCAGGCATTGCCATCACCTCCAAAGGAAGTGTCATGATTGATAAAGTCCTTTCACGGTTAAATGGTGGTCATGGGATGAATGTACAGAATCATAACGCTGGCACTTTGAAAGCGGTAACCGTGTCAAACTCCGTGATCGATAATAATGGATCAAACGGGATATTCATTAACAGCCGCGGGTTGATTACATTGATCAATGTAGATATCCGTGACCATGCTTCACCGGGCGCTTTTGGCGCGTATTTGGTCAACAATACCAACAACGGGTCTGGCGGAGTGACCGTTAAGGCATCCAGCGGAAAGTCAAATTATTTCAATAACAACAATATTGACGGTCTCAATATTCAGACCAACGGAATAGTCTCGATCGCTGACGCCCAATTTGTAAACAATGGAAATATAGGGTTGAAAATCACCAGCGAACCTGCCAGCGGAATGCCTTCAGTCAGTCTGCTGCGTGTCACCGCGGATAATAATTCGAATGGTGAAGGCGTCCAGATCTTCGCACGAGGCCCGGTTCTCCTTTCGGCTGTAACTTCAATTAACCATGGCAATGCAACCGGCGCCTATATCACCAACCAGGGGTCCAGTGGAACGCCAGGCATAACTGTTAGGGATAGCATCTTCAACAATAATGCCAATGGCTTGTATGTTTATTCGAAAGGTGCGATTCTCATCTCCACCATCGAGGCTAGTTACAATCAGAACAGTGGCCTTTACGTGGATAACACCGCCTGGGATGGGTTGGCATACACGGGAGTCGGCAGCATTACCTTAACCTCGGTCAAAGGCAAGGAAAACATCTTCCTTTGGAATTCCAATACAGGTGTAATTCTTTACTCAAAAAATAATATTTCAATCACCAATATGCGGTCGGAATACAATGGGGACGAAGGCATCAGCATTTCAAACAACTTCCCAGACGCAAAAGGCTCTGTGACCATCAAGGCCCTGGCTGGACAAAGCAATAACCTCAATTTCAATGGCCAGGATGGATCAGGGCACGGGATCATTGTCTATTCCTACGGGGCGATCAATGCCGGTAATTTGATCGCCGAATACAATAATAATTACGGTGGATATTTCGATAATTCTGGCGCGGCATCTCCAAAAAGCATCCTGATCTCGGATAGTGTATTCAGTAATAACCAGAACAATGGCATATCCGCTTACTCTTTAGGGCTGATCACCCTAAAAGGGGTGACTGCATCCGATAATACAAAATACAATTGGCCGATCACAAACATTCAAACAGCCAACGACTTTTTGTCCAGCAATCACAAACAGGATGTCTGGTCATTCAACGGCACAAGCGGAGGTACAGCCAACATCATCCTGCAAAGCAGTTTCTTTGACGCGTTCCTCGAACTTCGCGATGAGAATTGGGGCTTGATTGCCAGCGATGATAATTCATTCGGTGGCACCGACGCGCTGATCAATATCCTTAATCTGCCCTATACTGGTGAATATTTTATTGTAGCTACTTCCGCCTCTCTTGGCGAGAGCGGTAAATACAGGTTGTCTCTCAACGACCCTGCCCAGTCAACAAATATCTATTATTACATTCAGGGCGCTATTCTATCCAACGCATCCGGGGAAGCGGGCATCGCCATTCTTCCTTCATCCGCCGGTTTCGGTGGCAGGTTCGAGCAGAATAACGATTATGGCGTGGCTTTGAGTACCAGAGGAACAATCACGCTGAATAGAGTTTTCTCTAATTTCAACGGAAGCAGCGGCGTTACAGCTGATAATAGCTCCGGCACCAATAAAAGCGTGGCTCTCACAAGCTCCAGTTTCAACCAAAACGGAAACGTTGGTCTAAATCTCTATACTTCCGGTAATTTCAGTTGGAACGGTGGCGGCGCAAGCGAGAATGATTATTACGGTCTATACATGAACGGTGTTGCATCAACCACCACCAATACCGCCACACTGACTAATGTGAATTTCAATGATAACGGAAGCACCGGGCTTCAGATCCTGGTGTACGGTAATATTTTCCTCAATTCAGTCAATGCCAGTGGTAATGATTTCATTGGTGGTTATATCGACAACTGTCTCTGGAACGGTAGCAGTTGCCCGGGTTCAGGGTCGATCACCATCAACAGTGCCATTGCCAATCAATTCAATGCTAACACCTATCGCGGAATCACCTTGTCAACGCGAGGAAGTATTAAGATAACCAATATAAGCGCTAATGGGAACGGTGACATGGGTATTAATATCTCCGCCTTCAACGGCACCGGCGCTGTAGTCGTGCAGAATCCGTCAGCAAGGTTTGCGAACACAATCAATAACAACGGAGGATATGGTATTTTCATAGAATCTGCCGGCGCAATTACCATCAATAAAGTCAACCTGGACGCCAACACACTTTCGAATTTGCGGTTGTCCAATATATCCGCGGCGGCACCCGTTGGCATCACACTCACAAGCGTCAAAACAACCAATTCTGTCAATGAAAATGGTATGTTTGTGCTGTCAGCCGGCGCAATCACCATAAGATCTACGACCGCGTTGGATAACTTCTATCGCGGCGCCTACCTTGAAAGCTATGGGGATCAGCACGTGCAAGTAAACACCAGCGTTTTCAACAGGAATGGCTACATTGGCCTCGAGGTGAATGCGATCGGGAATGTCACACTCAATGGCATTGCTGCCAATGAGAACGACGACGTCGGAATCCGTATCAATAACACCGCCGGCAGTGGTAAGGTAGAGTTGCTAGGCACGTTAGGAGAAAACTTCATCAATGGCAACGCGCTGGTCGGCCTGCACATCACTACCAACGGAGATATCACCTTATCAAAGGTAACAGCAGTGGATAACACCCTGATGGGCATCAACGCCATCAGCTCCGGCACAGCCGGTTTCGTCAGGGTCGATACCCTCAAAACGATAAGCAATGGCCAAACCGGCATCAGCATTCAAACCAACGGAAAGGTGACCATCAATAAACTGATCAGCTTTTACAATGGGACTTTAAACAATACGGATGGTCTCTATGTAAACACCACCAGCATGGACGGCGTCATCATTTCCAACAGCTACTTTATTGGTAACGAAGGCAGCGGCGTTGAAGCCAATGTGATCGATCCCGTGACGATGGTCACGATCATCAATACCACCTATCTGGGCAACGACTCAGACAACAGCGGTGATCCTGATCTGAATATTTACTAAAACAACCATACCAATCTATCGAGACACGGCACATGCCGTGTCTCTTTTCTTACACAATAAAAAAAATGGTACACAATTAAATTCTTAACAATTCTTCCATGGCTCTTTCGCTTTTTACAAGCCGGCGTTCTTCGTTTAATAGGGGCTCTTGTCCTCCCATGAAACAATCACTGTCTTTTCGCAAACAATCCCAACTTAGCTGACTTCTTTAAAATATCTCTTTCAGGGAAGAAATCCAGATCAGGATTGGCGCGTTAGGCGATCAGGCCGGCATCCTCGGTTCAGCGCATTGGGCAAGCTTGATCGAGAACCATCCTGGATGCATCTAAGCAATAATCGCATTTTGGTAAAGGTTCTCAAATATTGCAGAAAAAGAGTGATCGCAAACCCCATGTTAAACTACCGGATGCGTGCGTCGGGTTAAACAAAAAGAGCGGGCAGCGGGACTCGAACCCGCGAATATCAGCTTGGAAGGCTGATGCCTTACCACTTGGCGATGCCCGCGTGTTCCATATTCTACCATCATCATCCAGCTTGTGAAAAGTTTCTCCTTATTACATAATCCCGTCAACCGCTCGGCTAATCGTGTGTCATCATCAAATTAAGTTTATAATCTTAGCCATCAAGCAAAGGTATATCCGCATGCATGATCGCGCCCCGTCTGACAATCTTACACGCTTGCCGATAGATCCACTCGCGAGAAAGCTCGCTGGTTCTCTTTTGCTCCTTTTCCTCCTAACCAGTTCCGCGGCGTGCTTCCCGCTCTCACAGCCAGCCCCCACCCCCGATATGGGCGCCATGGCAACCCAGCTCTGGATTGAGATTTCTGTCAGCAACACACTCGAAGCGAGCCAGGCAACCGCGACACCCCTGCCCACCGAAACGCCGCTTCCAACCCCCGTGCCCCTCTGGGCCTCCACCCCCCTCGCGCCGCCCGCAGGCGCGGCCATTCCCTCATCCGCCAGCAATCCCGTCAGCGGTGTGGAAATCGTCTATGTCCCCGCCGGCGAATTCCTCATGGGTTCCGCCGAATCGGATTCCAACCGCGAGCCCGGGTCAGAAGAGCCGCAGCACACCGTCTTTCTGGGCCCCTACTGGATCACCAGAACACAGGTCACCAATGCCATGTTCGCTGCCTGCGTCTCCACCGGCGTATGCACCTACAGCGTCGGGCATGACCGCAACCCCAATTACCTCAATCCCCTCTTCGCCGAGCATCCCGTCGTCTATATCTCATGGCATATGGCCCAGACCTACTGCGAATGGACCGGCGGCCGCCTCCCTACCGAAGCCGAATGGGAAAAAGCCGCCCGCGGCCCCGATGGGCAGCGCTTCCCCTGGGGCGAAGATATGGCCCGCATCAAATTCGTCAACGCCAATAATGAGATCGGCAACACCACCGCCGTCGGCACCTTTCCCTACGGAATCAGCTACTATGGCGCGCTCGATATGGGTGGCAATGTGCGCGAATGGGTCGCCGATTGGTACGATCCGGATTACTTCAATCATTCCCCCGCCGCCAACCCGCTCGGTCCCGAAACTGGCGAAAAGAAGGTCCTCAAAGGCGCTTCCTATCGCGATCCCTGGCGCTATTCCCGCGCCGCCAACCGCCTCGCCCACGAACCAGCTTCCCCCGGTGACGTGCGTGGTTTTCGCTGCGTCTATCCCTGATCCTCCCTCCAAAAAAAGACAAAGACCGCGCCATTTCGGCACGGTCTCTGCGCTCACAAACGTCTGTCGCTTCTCACCCCGCGGTATTCCTCTTTTACAAAGAAATTTCCCTGGCAACCTTATTTATAACGGGCTGAGAAATCGTGCGTTGTCTTAAGTGTATTTTTCTCTGACCTCTGAGCTGACATAATCCAGGATCATCACCGTGATTGCGATAAACCACACTGCCATCCCCGCAGAGCGGTAATCCAGCAGCCGGATCCATTGCTGCAGCAGGAAGCCGATCCCGCCGCCGCCCACAAAACCGATCACTGTTGACATGCGGATATTGATATCCCACCGGTAAACTGTGAATGACACGAACGGTGGAATGATCTGCGGGATCACCGCGAAAGCGATCGTCTGGATCCAGTTCGCGCCAGTCGCATGAACGGCTTCGATCGGCCCCGGATCTATATTCTCGATCGCCTCGGAATACAGCTTCGCCAGTGCGGCCATCGAGTGCACCGTCAGCGCGATGATGCCGGCAAATGGTCCCAAACCAACCACAATCACCGCGATGATCGCCCAGATCAGTGGTTCAATTGACCGGATCACATTCATCAACGTCCGCACAATATAATAAATGCCAAGTGTGATCGCGTTTTCTCCCATCAGATTTTTTGCGGCCAGAAAACTGAATGGGATCGCCAGCAGGATCCCAAAAAACGTCGCCATCATCCCAATGAAGATTGTCTCGATCATCTTCTCAACCGCCAGTTTCAGTTCCGAGCTGATCTCCCCTTTCCCGACCGAAGCTAACTGCCGCGCCTGTACCTGCCAGATCTTAGGGCCCTCTCCCGCGACCGGTGGGATCAGGCGGTATGGCATAATGACATCGATCTCAAAACTTCCGTCTGCCTCCGGGAAGAACGTCACATAATCACCTTCCATACGCTGGCGGAATTCATTATTGATCGGGTCACGCCACCAGATATCCACCTCAGCAGAAGGATCAAACCCTTTCCCGGTCAGCGTCAAATTCGACCCCGGTGAACCATCCACCTCGGAAGGGCTTCCGCAGGTCGGCGTTACGGAAAGGATCGGTCCATCCTGAGCGCTGAGTTGGCTTTCAAATGGTGTGTCAGTGCAAGGAGATTGCACTTCAGCTTTAATGACCAGAAATTCTTTCGGATACACCACCGCTTTTTCCCACGGCCATAACACCCGCGAGAAAGTCGGCACTGCCTGGTCAATCCTGGAAAAGAATGTCAGCGGTTCGATCCCCCCTATTTGCCAGCCCAGAATAAAAAAGATCACGAGCGCGAAAAATAAGATCCCTGCTCCGGATGGCTTTTTTCCGTCAAACCGCTTTTTGGAGATCAGAAATGCGTCAATGATGATCCATATATAAAATAGGATCAGTAAAACAGTGATGATCTTCAGGATCGGTTCAAATTGGAACGCTTTGCTGATTTTCTCCGCCAGGTCTTTATAACGCCGCCCGGCTTGAAAAATCCGCCACACCAGCAACCCCCCAATTGTCAGGAAACTGAATAAAAGCAGCAAACCCTTTCTCACTTCACGCGCTAAAGCCTGCCCAAAACCGGGGATTATCGCTGAAAAAATTGCTGCCAGTGCTGGCTGGACATGCGGTTTTTTTATTTCACTTTGTTTCATGTTCTTTTTCTTCATGATAATTTCCTGTTAAAGATTGATCCCTTCCAGGCTGGTGCCAATACGAATAGCTTCTTCGCCATAAATTTCTTTGAACTCTTCATCTGACATCTTCCGAATTTCAGCGCGCGTACCCTGGTAAACCAAACGCCCGTCCCGCAGCCCGATCACGCTTTTTGAATATCGCTGCACCAGGTCCAAATAATGCAGGCTGCAGATGATTGTGATATTGTCTTCCTGATTCAATCTCTCCAGGTTGGAAAGGATCGAATGCGCCAGCACCGGGTCCAGGCTGGCCACCGGTTCATCTGCCAGGATCATTTCCGGTTCCTGCATCAAGGCGCGCGCAATACCCACGCGCTGTTGCTGGCCGCCGCTCAATTCATCCGCGCGTTTTCTTGCCTGGCTGGTAATGCCCAGTCTTTCCATCACATCACCTGCCATTTTCCTGTCACTGCTGGAAAATCCGCCAAAAACGCTCGAAAATGAGGACGTATATCCCAATCTGCCTGAGAGCACATTTTTCATCACCGTTGATCTTTTGACCAGATTAAAATTCTGGAAGATCATGCCGATCTTCCGGCGGATTTTTCTCAGGTCTTCCCCTTTCATCGCTGTGATATTGACTCCATTCCACAGGATCTCCCCATCAGTGGGTTTGACCAGGCGGTTTATACAGCGTAGCAGGGTCGATTTTCCCGCGCCGCTCAAACCGATCACAACCAGGAAATCACCATCAGGCACTGTGAAACTGACATTATTCAGGGCGACAGTGCCGTCATCATAAATCTTCGTCAGGTTTTTAACTTCCAGCATCAACCATCTCCATCATCAATTGTTTGATATATAAAAAAATAATGATTATTTCAAAAAAAGGGAAAGAATGATCACATCCTTTCCCTTTTGGTCTAAGTCAATCTTTTTTATTTTGCCAGATCTTCAGCGGAAATACCGGCGGCGTCAAGAACTTGGCGGAAGGCATCATAGAAATCGTCTCCGCGCTCTTCAAGTCCGGTCCACTGGTATGCTTCTTCCATCGCAGCAGCGCCTTCCTCGGTGTCAAACAGGCCCATGAACGCCTCGATCAGCTTCGCCCTTACTTCAGCGGGGAAGTCGGGGTGGAACTGAATGCCGTCATTGGGAATATCAGGCATCAGTGCGATCACCACGGTGTCGTCCATAATACCGGGGTTGTTTTCTTCTTCACGCGTGCGCGCATCCACGTATGTCGTGGCAAAATCGCAGTCACCCGTGAACACACCAACCGCGGCCGCTTCGTGCGAACCGGTATCAATGATCTCTCCCAGGTCTGTTTCCGGATCGACCCCAACACCCTTCAGCATCATGCCGGGGATGATCGCGCCGCTTGTGCTGGTCGCGCTTGCGCGGCACCAGCTCTTGCCAGCCAGGTCTTCCAGCGTCGTGATCCCGCTGTCAGTACGGACAACAAATTGCCCGTTATAAAAAGCGGTGCCGAATCGGGTCGAAACAAGGGCTGTCTCGGCGCATCCCTTTTCTGCTGCCAGGATGTACGAGAAGGTTGCCAGCGCACCCATTTGGGCCTGAGGCGGCTCAGCGCACATCGCCTCGATCGCGGCGGAATAGCTCGTGGCAACAAATGGCTCGATCACAAGCCCGGTGGATTCATAAATAAAATCTGCCACCTGCTCGAAACCTGCCAAAACCCGCTCAGTCTCGCCTGAAGGAACCGCCACAAAGATGATCGGATTTTCTTCCGAGCCAATATCATCCCAGGGGCTTTCCTCAACTACCACTTCTTCCACAACCTCTTCTACAACTTCTTCGGCTGGTTCGCTAACTGCGGGTTGTTCCGCGGCTGGCGCGCAAGCTGTGATGGCAAGTACCAGCACTAAGCTGGCTGCCAGAAACGATATAATGGTGCTTCTTTTCATTCCGGTTCTCCTTTTCTTTCTATATAAACTAATCGATATTAATAATATAGCTTAAGATTTTTAAAATTCAAGCCAAAATCCGCTTAATTACACATTTTCTCCAATTTTTAAGATTAAGATCTCACCCCAAATTGTGCTGCCTGAAAAATTCAAGTTGATTTCGATCAATGAACATGGCCCCCACATCCCATCCCCATTCATTTACACCACATTTTTGTCCGTATCAAATCACGATCCACCCATCGCGCAGGTCCTGGTGCAAGTCTTTCAGCGTCTTCCCCAACATACCTCTAACCTGTCATTGCGAAAGATGTGAAACACCCTGGCGCACCATCCGGGCTTCAAGCTCCTTGCTCTCCCCACTGTATTATCAAATACTTCTTATCAAAATACTCTCACCCATCTTTCACCCCAGCCCCATCCCCCTTTTCTCACCCTCGATCATCGCAAAACTGTCGCATTCTGTCGCATTCTGTCGCATTCTGTCCGGTCTTTCACCCATCTTTCCCCACCTGGCCAACGCTTGGGGGGCAGCGTTTGCGGATCCCTCCGGACCTTTCATCATCTTCCCACACCCTTGCGGGTATTTGCATGACCGCTGTCCCTCAATCCAAATTGTACTGGATAAGCTGCCACGCAACCATATCAGAAACCTCTCAGTCCATGATCTTGTTCCCCGCATCCCGCGCCGCAAATCACTTCCCCAAATCCCCCATCCTTCTGTATAATCAGCGAATATCACTATGCTCACCAAACTCAGTGCCAACCGCACCACAATCGTGGATTACCTCTACATCATCCTCGGCGCCCTCGTCCAGGCCGTCGCCATGCGCCTCTTCCTCATCCCCGGTCTCATGGTCAGCGGCGGCATCTCCGGCGCGGCCCAGATCATCCAATTCTTCACCGGCTGGCCCATCGGCGTCATGGTCATCCTCGGCAACCTGCCCCTCTTTATCCTCGGTTGGCGCTATCTCGGCGGCACCCGCTTCGCCCTCCGCACCACTGCCTCCGTCATCCTCTTCTCCCTCTTCACAGACACCCTCATCTACGTCCTCCCGCATGAAGGCATCACCGGCGATATCGTCCTGCAGGCGCTTTATGGCGGGGTGCTCCTCGGCGCCGGTTTGGGTCTCGTCTACCTCGGTCGCGGCACCAGCGGCGGGTCCGATATCCTCGGCCGCATCCTCAGCCACCACAAAGGCGTCTCCATCTCTCAGGCCTACCTCATCACCGATGGCCTGGTAGTCCTCGCCTCCGGCATCGCCTTCGGCTGGGAGCGCGCCCTCTACGGCCTCATTGTCATCTACGTCAGCGGCCTCACCGCCGAGCTCGTCTCCGAAGGCAACAACATCCTCCGCACCGCCTTCATCGTCACCAGCCAGCCCGATGAGGTATCCAGCCGCATCTGCACCATCCTCGAGCGCGGCGTCACCATCCTGCCCGGCACAGGTGCCTACACAGACCAGGCCCGTCCGGTACTCTACTGTGTCCTCACCCGCGCCGAGATCAACATCCTTAAAAGCATCGTGCACGAAGCCGACCCGGCCGCCTTTATGGTCATCGGCCAGGCCAATGAAGCCCTCGGTGAAGGTTTCAAACCCCTTAAAAGAGACTAACTAAGATTGGAATACAGCATCACACCTGCAGCCAGCGCCAGTTGCCCCAGGTGGTAAGCGATGCGCACCATCAGGCGCGCGTTCCGCGTCGGCATCACAAAACGGTCATACGCCAGCCACAGATCCGAGAAATAGAACAGCAGCGCCCCGCACGCCGCCAGGATAGCGGCATCCCCGCGCCATCCCGGCCGGAAGTTCGTCCAAACCGCGAACAGGAACATCAGGCTGATTGCAATGGCATACAGGGCGATCGGTACAGGCATCTTACGATGGCGCGGGTTCTTCCGCGCTGCCCCCGCCAGCCGCCAAATCACCACCCCGGCCCACACCCCGGTCAGCCCGGCCAGCACCCAGAACAGGAGTGGCAGACTGCCCACGCCAATCACAAATCCCGCCAGATAGCACAGATGCGCGCACAGGAAAGCGATCAATCCATGCATGAAATACTTCGGTGGCAGCAGCAGGAACGCGTCCCCTGCCAGCGAAAAGAACAACCCCAGCATCAAGCAGAACGTCACCCATCCCGGTTGTGCGCCAGACCAGAACCACACCATCAGCAAAACCAGCGTTAGCGGTTTGGTCACATAGTTGATCCTCGGCCGCGCGAACCACAACGCCGCCCAATCAGCAACCATGCACACCAGCGCAAATACCAGCCACAGGCTGACCATTTACTGCTTATCCGGGTTGTAGCCCATCTGTTGCAGGAAAACTGGATCACTGCGCCAGTTCTTCTTTACCTTTACTCGCAGGTCCAGATACACCTTGCGCCCTGACATCTCCTCGATCGCCTTCCGTGCCATCGTCCCGATCTGCTTGATCATGCTCCCGCCCTTTCCTACCACGATCCCCTTCTGCGATTCGCGCTCAACAAAGATCGTGGCGGTCACCAGCGCGCCAATCTCTTCCCGCTCCTCATACCCGTCAATCCGCACTGCCACAGCGTGTGGCACTTCATCATGCAGGTGCGCCAGGGCAGCTTCGCGGATCAGGTCCGCCGCGATATCGCGCTCATAGATGTCCGTCACCTGTTCTTCCGGGTAAAATGGCATCCCGATCGGCAGCGCTTTAGTGATCGTCTCCTTCAGCGCGTCAAAACCGGCTCCCTGCAGCGCGCTGATCATCACCTGCTGGGCCTGCGGCACCATCTTCTGGAATTTCGTCCGCATCTTGTCCAGCATCTCCGGTGAATCAATCAGGTCAATCTTGTTCAGCGCCTGGATCACATTCGCCCGCTCCCGCAGCAGCTCGCCGATATGGCGGTCTTCGTCATGCGGTCTGTCCGTCCCGTCCACCACCCACAGAATCACATCCGCGTCATCCAGCGCGGCCTGCGCTTCCGTATTCATCGCCTGTCCCAGCGCGTGCACCGGATCATGGATACCGGGTGTATCCACAAATATGATCTGCGTGTCATTCTCAGTCAATATCCCCAGCTGATTCAAGCGCGTTGTCTGCGGCTTTTCCGATACCGCCGCGATCTTCTGCTGCAATATCGCGTTGATCAGCGTCGACTTTCCCACATTCGGCCGCCCCACCACCGCCACAAAACCGGACCTGTAACTCTGATAGTTATCCGTCATCTCACCTCTCATTTTTCATCGAATCGCACCCGCAAATCCCGGACATTGATTCCCTCATGCTGCAGCAATTTTGCCTTACCATGGATCCCTTCCCGTGCAGAGAAGCCATGCATCCGCCCATCATGCGCCACCACCCGGTGGCAGGGAATGATGACTCCGATCGGATTTCGCGCCAGCGCACCCCCCACAGCCCTTGCGCTTCCGGCTTTCCCGATCCTCATCGCCACTTCGCCATAGGTCTCCACCTGCCCGTACGGAATCCGCGCAACATGCTCCAGCACCAGCCGCTGAAATCCGCTCAACCCGTCCAGGCACACAGGAACACTGAAATTGCGCAGCTCCCCGCTGAAATACGCGATCAATTCCGCCTCGGCCTGGTCCGCGATCTTCGCAGCGTCCATCTTCCCCGGTTGATACGGATCCAGCGCCAAATCTCCCGCCGCATGCGTTGCCAGCCATATCACCCCTGCATCGGTGGCTGCCACCACAACCCGCCCGACCATCGTGTCGGCAACAGTCCGCACAGCAAGCATTGTGTCGCTCAAACTTTCTGCAGCAATACCCATCTATTTCCTTTCTGCTATATGCTTATTATATAGAAAAAGCGTTCCAAATCGTAGGTTAAGCGTAGGTTTAGCGTCATGTTATATCTGCGCATATCCGGTATATTACTCACAAGGGCGACTTCTCTTCTTCTCCTCCTTATGAGAGAGCCGGAATCGGCGTTTCCGGCTCTCATTAGTTTAACCGCATGATTGCGCCGTGTGATAAACTTTTCTTGATACCCACTAATCCTTGCTGGAGGGCACAATGGCAGACAATCAGGAAACCTACCCTATTGAAATCGGCGGCGTCAAACGCGACCTGCGCCTGTTTGAGATCAAACCAGGCCTCAAGATCGCCATCATCAATATCCTCGGAGACACGAAGTTGGTCACCGCTTGCGCAGAAGAGCTGAGCAAGAAGCTTGCGCAGAAGGATTATGATGTACTCGTCACTGCTGAGTCCAAATCCATCCCTCTCGTTCATGCGCTCTCTGTTGTCACCAAAAAGCCCTATGTCGTCCTTCGCAAAGATTACAAGGTCTACATGGGCGATGCCATCCAGGCCGAAACGCTCTCCATTACCACCGGTAAACCGCAAACCCTCATCCTTGATGAAAAGGATATCCCTTTGATCAAAGGCAAGAAAGCGGCATTAGTGGATGATGTCATCAGCACCGGTTCCACCCTCGAAGGTATGCGCACCATCATCGAAAAAGCAGGCGCGCAAATCGCGCTGGAAGCGGCCATTTTCACCGAAGGGGATCAGGATCAATGGTCCCACGTCGTCTCGCTAGGCCATCTGCCCGTATTCACCGATTAGCGCTAAACCCTTCTGCGGCGCTTTCCGCGGATTTTCCATTAAACGGGTTTAACATACACTCCGCGTGATGGCTTGCAAATACAGACCTTGGCTTGCGTACCGGTTTGTTTCTCATACCTCTCGTTAAGCGCCACGGCAAATTCATCCGCTTTTTCACTTTCCACCAGGTTAACGGTACACCCGCCAAATCCCGCACCCGTTAGACGCGCGCCATAACATCCGGGTAACTCCTGCGCGATCTCCACCAGCGCATCCAGCGCCGGAATGCTGACCGCGAACAGGTCCCGCAGAGATGCATGCCCATCCAACATCAGCTTTCCAAATCCCGCAGCGTCATCCGCGAACAGCATCTGGCAGCCAAGCCTGACGCGTTCGATCTCCTCCACCACATGCCGCATGCGCATAAAGACGATCTCTGGCATATGCTTTTCCAGCATAGCCAGGTCTTCAACAGCGATATCGCGCAGTGACCCTGCTTCCGGGAGCACAGCACGCGCGTGTTCAAGCGCAGTCCGGCATTCCTCTCTGCGCTGGTTATAAGCAGAATCTGCCAGCTCTCTTTCCACTGCCGAATCCGCGATCACGATCGATGTCTTCAGCGGGAGCGGAATCGGCTGCCAGGCCAGGTTGCGTGTGTCAAAATACAACGCATGTCTCGCCACGCCATGCGCGCAGGCAAACTGGTCCATCAGGCCGCAATGCACACCGACGTAATCATTCTCTGCCCGCTGGCACAATTTCGCCAACCGCATGCGCTCGATCTTCCAATCGCCCATCTGCTGCCAGGCCGCTGCAAATGCAAGTTCCACCGCAGCCGAGCTGCTCAACCCTGCCCCGATGGGCACATTCGATTGGATCACCGCCTCCATGCCATTTGGCGAGAACCCCTCCGCGATCAGTGACCAGGCTACACCGGCTGGATACAACGCCCATTTCGGCAGCGGTTGTCCATCCATATCCTGCCTGGATTCCACTGCGTTGATCTGAAAGGACGCGCTAGCTTCCAGGTCCAACGAGCGCATCCGCACCACACCATCTGTGCGCGGCACAAAAGCAACCCGCACATAACGATCGATCGCGGCCGGCAGCACCAAACCGTCGTTATAATCCACATGCTCACCCAACAAGTTCACCCGCCCGGGCGAAATCACGACCCACTCTGCATCAGGTAATGTACCGATCAAAGAATCATTCATGATCATTCCCAAACTTTCTCACCAGCTCTTCCTTCTTAATATGGTTTAACTTCTTAATCTCCCCTTCGCGTTGCATTGCAACGGATTGATCCGCGCACACCTCATAATACGCCAATTCAATTGGTAAGTGAGAGCGTGTATAACGGCTCCCTTTTCCTGCTTTATGCGCCTCGATCCTTTTCTCGAGGTCCAGGGTCCATCCGCAATAATAGCTTCCATCAGCGCACTTTAGAAGATAACAGTAAGCGGGCATTTTAAGAACCCGCGCGAAGTAAAAATGATTTCACCCCAGCAACAAGCCCGCCAGCCCGTTAATCATCGGGGTCAGAATGATACTGATCACATTAAATCCGACCAGAGGTCCCAGCACAAATAGGCCGATCAGGATATACGGGCCATACGGTTTGATCCGTTCCCATCCAGACTCTAGCGCTGGCGGGATCAGGTAATCCAGGATCTCTTCCCCATCCAATGGTGGTAGTGGGATCAGGTTGAACAGCATCAGCCCCAGGTTGGTAAACACGAAATACAGCAAAAACTGGTACGGGGTCGGGAAAAATGGCACTCTCGCTGCTGTTGGGACCACCAGCCCCAGCCGAAGCGGAACTGCGCCCAGCACCGCCAGCGCAAAATTGGATAATGGGCCTGAAAGCGCAACCAACATCAGCGCTGCAGGGGAATGTTCGCGCAGGCGACGTGGATTGATTGGCACCGGCTTTGCCCAGCCAAAACCAACCGTGATCAGCATTAAACTGCCCAGAAAATCCAGATGTGCCAGCGGGTTTAGTGTCAGGCGCCCATAAAGGCTGGGTGTATCGTCGCCAAAACGGTCCGCGGTCCATGCGTGCGCAAACTCATGGAAGGTAAAGGCGATCAATAATGTGATGATGCCGGAAATGAAATAAGGGGGTGAGTTGTTGATCATAGGTTAAATATAATCGTAAAATGGTCTATTTTCAACATGCGATATAATCCAGGCATGCTTCCCGACCTCGAATTGAATGATATTCTCAGGTTGAAGAAACCGCACCCATGCGGCGGATATGAATGGAAGGTTATCAGGCTTGGGGCAGATATCGGCTTGGAATGCATCACTTGCCAGCGCCGGGTGCTGCTTACACGCCGCGAATTAAGTAACCGGTTAAAAAGGAATCTAACAAAGGAAATCAATGATCGAGAAGGGTGACAAAAAGAAACGCATCGTTATTCTATTCTCAGATACAGGCGGCGGACATCGTAGCGCTGCAGAAGCGATCATTGAGAGCCTTGAGCTGGAATATCCAGATCGATTTGAGTATGACATGGTTGATTTTTTCAAAGAATACTCCCCTCCGCCTTTCAACTACGCTGGCCCGATGTATCCGCGCATGTCACGCATCGAATCACTATGGGAACTCACCTTCAAATTCAGCGATGACCCGGACTTCATGCGTGTCACCTACGCCAGTTTTTGGCCTTACATTCGGCTGGGGATGTATAAACTCCTGCGTGAACACCCCGGCGATTTATATGTGTCGGTCCATCCGCTTATCAATATCCCCTTCCTGCGCGCTATGCGCAGGCGCGATAACACAACACCTTATATGATCGTAGTCACCGACCTGGTTTCATCCCACACTGCCTGGTTCGCGAAAGAGGCAGATCTCATCGTCATCCCCACAGAACAGGCTCGCAAACACGCCGAACGGGCTGGAGTGGAGGATAGTAAACTCCGTTTAATCGGGTTGCCTGTCGCAGACCGATTCTGCCAGCCTGTTGGAGACAAAAATGAGCTGCGGCAGAAACTTGGCTGGCCGTTGGATAAACCCATCATCCTCCTGGTTGGCGGCGGAGAAGGTATGGGGCCTTTAAACAATATCGCTGAGACGATCAACAAAGCAAAATTCAACGCTGGGATGGTGGTCGTCACTGGCCGCAACACTTCCCTTCAGGAAAAGCTGAGGGCTATTAAATGGAATATGCCAGTTGAGATTTATGGATTTGTGACTGAAATGCCCGATTTCATGCGCGCGGCTGATATTCTCCTCACTAAAGCTGGTCCGGGCACGATCTGCGAAGGTCTGATAGCCAATCTTCCCATCATCCTCTATCATCACCTGCCCGGACAAGAAGAAGGCAACGTCACCTACGTCACCGATGAGGGAGCTGGAGTATGGGCGCCGGAGATAGATGATATCATCAGCACACTGCGCGAATGGATCGACCACCCCAAATCGCGGTCACAGGCAGCGGAAAACGCGAAACGCCTTGCCAAACCGCATGCCGCTCGCGATATCGCCAGGACTATTTCCGAAATGCTTGGAAATAATTGAAATAATGCCAATTCTAGACCCGAACACCTTTGAATTCATCAGCCGCAGTCCAGACCAGACCAGGCGTATCGGAATCCGCCTCGGCGCATTGCTCCAGCCCGGTGATGTCGTTTGCCTGTGCGGCGATCTTGGCGCGGGTAAGACCACCTTTACGCAGGGTATCGCTCGAGGATGGGGAGCGCTCGAAAGGGCTACCAGCCCAACCTTCGTGTTGGTGAAATATTACACCCGCCCGGATAGTGCGAAGATCGCTCATCTGGATGCCTACCGCCTGGTAGATGCGCTGGAAGCAGAAGATCTTGATCTTGAAATGATGATGGAAAGCGGTCCTTTTATTATTGAATGGCCTGAGCGCATCCGTTCTGCCCTTCCAGAGAACCGCCTCTGGGTGGATTTATCCTGGCAGGATGACCAGCAGCGCAGCATGACCTTTAAACCATCAGGAGAACGATATATATCTATAGTAAACACATTGAAAAACGAGATGATAAAGAGCTATTCATGATCCTTGCAATTGATTCCTCCACCCAATGGGTCGGTATCGCATTGTTTGACGGTGGTTTGATCCTTTATGAAAAGATCTGGAAAACAAGCAGACGCCACAGCGTAGAATTATCGCCGGCCATCGCCTCTGCTTTCGATGAATGCCAAAATTCACCAGACAACCTCACCGCAGTGGCAGTCGCTGTTGGTCCGGGTTCATTCACCAGTCTGCGCATCGGATTGGCGGTCGCAAAGGGATTCGCACTTGCCAAACATATACCCATTATCGCCATCCCATCTCTGGATATTCTCGCGTATGCCATCCCTAAACAAGATAAACCACTTATCTGCACACTACGTGCAGGTCGCGGCCGTTTGGCTGCGCAGCGCTATCGCGTGCAAGGTGACCAGTGGATCAGCGACAGTGACTTGCTTGTTACAACTGCGGATGAACTGGAGTCATCTATCACTGAACCCACCATTATTTGTGGTGAACTTGATCCTGAAGAGAAAAAAATCATCGCCCGCCGCTGGCGCAATGCCATCATCGCCGACCCGCCATCCAATATGCGCCGGCCATCCGTGCTGGCCTTTATTGCTGCAAAGAAACTGGAATCTGGAGAGACCAGCAACAGCGCCTCGATCGCCCCTATTTATCTACGAACGGTAAACAACATCGACCGTTGAACGCATTATAATTTTGGCGTAATATCGTACAATCATTGCGCCAAATGGTATTAAGGAGAAATTGTGGACGCGGAAACTAATTTGACCGAGATCGCAGCAGAGATTCGCCAATGTACGAGATGCCCGCTTAGCAGAACCAGAAAAAATGCGGTTCCCGGTGCGGGCCCTGCCAACGCAGAGATCATGTGCATTGGAGAAGGTCCAGGGCATCATGAAAATGAACAGGGCCTCCCATTTGTTGGCGCATCTGGTAAATTCCTTTCCCAACTGCTGCAGGATGGTGATGTTCCGCGCGAAACAGTTTTCATCACGAATGTCGTCAAATGTCGCCCGCCGGGTAATCGCGATCCGCAGCCTGAAGAGTTGCTTGCATGCAATAATTATCTTGAACGTCAAATTGAAGTGATTGATCCGCTCATCATCATTACCTTGGGAAGAGTCTCCATGGCACGTTATTTTGATAACGCCCGCATCAGCAGCATCCACGGTGAACCAGTTTGGCACAGTGGCAGGTTGATTGTGCCGATGTACCATCCGGCTGCAGCGCTTCACCAACCTAATCTTCGCCAGGTCATCGCGCACGACTTTGCCCGGCTGAAAGAGATGATCGAACGCGAAAAAAACCGGCGTAAGATGGATAGCACAAAAGATATGAACCAGGATAACGCATCCCAGCTTAGTCTTTTTTAGGAAAAGGAATTTGGATGGACCAAACAAACATACTCATAAAGAAATTTGAAGATCGTTCCGCAAAGATTGCGGTACTCGGGCTGGGATATGTAGGCCTTCCACTGGCTGTGGTTTTTGCTGAAAGCGGTTTTAATGTCATCGGCATCGACCCGGTCGCAGACAAAGTGGATAAACTGAACCGCGCTGAAAGCTACATTCTAGACATCCCAACCGAAAGAGTAGAAAAGCTGGTGAAGTCAGGTATGCTCTCCGCTACCACTGATTTTTCCGTCCTCTCTCAAGTCGACGCGGTCAGCATTTGTGTGCCAACACCATTGCGTAAGACTGGTGACCCCGATCTATCATATATACTTTCCGTTGCGGAAACACTGCAGGAATTCATCCATCCCGGTCTTGCCATCGTACTCGAGTCAACCACCTACCCTGGTACAACACGCGAACTGATCCTTCAGCGCCTTTGTGAGGAAACCGGCCTAAAAGTAGGTAAAGATTTCTTCCTTGCCTTCTCGCCCGAGCGTGTGGATCCCGGACGCGAAGACTGGACCACCATCAATACACCCAAAGTAATCGGCGGTATCACCGAGAATTGCCTCAAAGTGACCCAATCCTGGTACAGTCAGTCGCTGGAACAGGTTGTCCCGGTATCATCTGCTGAGGTGGCAGAAATGGCAAAGTTGCTTGAGAACACCTTCCGTATGATCAATATCGGCATGGTAAACGAACTAGCTATCATGTGTGATCGGCTCGGAGTTGATGTGTGGGAAGTGATCGATGCTGCAGCCACGAAACCATTTGGATTTATGAAATTCCAGCCAGGTCCCGGTTTGGGTGGCCATTGCATCCCGATCGACCCGCTTTATCTCTCCTGGAAACTCAAGTCGCTTAATTATTCCGCTCGCTTCATTGAGCTGGCATCAGAGATCAATACAGGTATGCCGCGTTTCACTGTGGGAAAGATCCAGGACGCGCTCAACACACAGAAAAAAGCATTGAACGGATCAAAAATACTGGTTCTGGGTGTCGCCTATAAACCGGATATTGATGATCTCAGAGAGTCTCCCGCACTGGATGTGATCCTCTATCTCAAACAAAAAGGTGCCCAGGTAAGTTACCATGATCCGTATATCAAGGAGATCGATCACGAAGATATTCAGCTCAGGAGTGTGTCAGACCTGCAAAAAGCGCTCAAGAATAATGATTGCACAGTGATTATCACCAACCATTCTGAATATGATTATTCTCAGGTTTTAGAGTTATCCGGACTGATCGTCGATGCGCGTAACGCTCTGGGAACTGTTGGTAAAAACAACCCTAAAGTTGTGAGGTTATAATGGGTAATTATCTGGTAACCGGTGCAGCAGGTTTCATCGCATCAAAAGTTTGCGAAGACTTGCTGAATGACGGACATGCAGTTGTTGGGATTGATAATTTTGATCCGGTGTATGATCTGCGCATCAAAGAATGGCGCCTTAAGCGATTGACCGCCAACCCTAAATTCACTTTTTATCGCCAGAGCATCTGCGATAAGGTCGCCCTAAAAAATATCGCTCAAAACCACAAGAACATTGATGCAGTCATCAATCTCGCCGCAAAGGCAGGTGTGCGTGATTCTTTGACCGATCCCTGGTCCTATTATGACACCAACCTCACCGGAACACTCAACCTGCTCGAGATATGCCGCCACCATTTCATCAAGAAATTCGTGCTCGCATCCACCTCCAGCATTTATGGTGAAGATGCCCCATATCCCACACCTGAATCTGCGGATTCCAGCCACCCGCTCCAGCCTTACGCGGCCAGCAAGAAAGCAGCCGAAACGCTCTGCCATAGTTACCATTTTCTATATGGAATTGATATCACCGTTGTTCGGTACTTCACTGTTTACGGGCCAGCCGGCCGTCCGCAAATGTCTATGTTCCGTTTCAACAAATGGATCTCCGAAGGCAAAACGGTGCATATTTTCGGCGACGGCAACCAGACCCGCGGCTTTACCTATCTGGATGACATTTCGCGCGGTACGATCCTTGCCTTAAAAGAACTGGGATTTGAGATCATTAATTTAGGCGGCCATGAATCCATCAGCGTGAATAACCTCATCGAAAAATTTGAGAATGAGATCGGTAAGAAAGCGATCCGCGAGTACCAGCCAGCCCATCCTGCGGATATGAGTGCCAGCTGGGCGGATGTGAATAAAGCCCGGTGCATATTGAAATGGAGCCCAAAGGTCTCGCTGGACGAGGGTATCCAGCATGTTGTCCGTTGGTATCAGCATGAGAACAACTGGGCCAGCCAGGTGAGCGTGGAATGAAGTTCTTCACCCACTGGTGGAAGATCCTGCGCAATGATAAGCTATTGCAGAAGGTTATCTTTAATGCTGGTTATCTCCTCAGCAGCAATGTGTTTGGCATGGGTCTCAGCATCTTTCAGAGCATTCTCGCCGGTCGTTTGCTTGGCGTTGCTGGTTTTGGCCTAATCGGAACGGTGACCGTTTTTGCAACCACACTGAATAAGATCTTCTCTTTTCGCATGAATGAACTTGTTGTCAAATACTTTGGCGAAGCAATTGCGGCAGATAATAAAGAGAAAGCCGCTGCGGTTGTCAAAGCGGCCGGTCTGGGTGAAACTATCAGCGCCGCGTTATCCTTCATCATTCTTGTCATATTTGCGCCGCTTGCAGCATCAAATTTGGCAAAAGATCCATCTACAACCCGCCTATTCATCCTCTACGGCACCATCATTCTTGCGAATTTCAGCTATGAGACCTTCTTTGGTGTAATCCAGGTTCGTAACCACTTTCGCAATCAGGCGATACTAAATCTTGTAAGCAGTATTGCCAATGCAGCTCTCATCGCCTGGGCGTACTTTACCAAAAAAGGCATCACTGAAGTGCTGGCAGCCTACATCCTCGCCAAGTTCATCCTTGGGCTGGGTACATCCATCCTCGGATGGCGCGAAATGAATAAAGCAGTGGGAAATAGTTGGTGGAAAACCGGTTTCACCACCCTTCCTCCAATCAAAGAATTGCTCAGCTTTGCTTTTAGCACCAACATCAGCAACACCGTCATCCATCTCGTGCGGGATAATGAAGCGCTCTGGATTGCATGGTTTCTTACGCCAGTCGATGTGGGTTATACAAAAACCGCCCTCGCCATCATCAACCTGGTGCAGGTACCCATCACACCCTTCATATCAACCTCTTATCCCGAGATCAACAATGCAGTCATTAAAAAAGATTGGAAGTTGCTTCGCCGGCTGATCAAGCGCATCACATTGATCTCCGGCACCTGGACTGGATTAAGCGCTATCGGCCTCGCCCTTTTTGGCCGCTGGCTTTTGTTGTGGTATGGGCCTGATTTCCTGCCTGCTTATATTCCCATGCTCATCTTTCTGATCGGTCTTGGTTTCGCCAACATCCTCTTCTGGAACCGTCCGCTTCTTCTTTCTCTGGGCCTTCCGCTTGTGCCATATCGTGTCAGCTTGATCTGCGGAATTGCGAAAATTGCTTTGGGTTTCCTGTTAGTCCCTCATTTTGGTTTAAACATGGAAGCTTTCCTGTTATCCGCATTCTTTGTCATATCCATCTCGCTCATCGTTCTGCGCGGTTTCAAAGAGATCCGCAAACGTGAACTACATACGCAGGAGGTTACACCAGCATGAAGATCGGCTGTATTACCACATCCATCATCCCTTCAAAAACAGCCAACAGCATCCAGGCAGTCAAAGTCTGCCATGCGTTGAAGCAATGTGGTCAGGCTGTGCACCTCTGGGTGCCGGAATTCCAGCGGGCAGATTGGCAGGAGATTGCCAGCATCTACGGCATTTCTGACCACTTCGAGATCACCTGGATCCCGTTCGATAAGCGCCTCAAACAATATGATTTTTCCTGCAAAGCGGTCAATCGCGCAATCAATTGGGGTGCGGATGTGATCTACACCTGGGCCTTGCAGGCGGCTTTTCTGGGTAATGTGCGTAAGAAACCGATCGCAATGGAATTTCATGATTTCCCGATGGGGTTCATGGGGCCAAAACTTTTTCGAATGCTGATGCGGTTGCCATCAGAGAAGCTGATCATGACCACCACCCGCGCTCTGGCTGAGGGAATCGAGCAAAGATATCGGATCACTTTTTATCCGGATGACCTGCAAATTGCGCCAAACGGCACCGACCCGGAGCGATATAACGGCCTGCCTTCACCTGCGATATCCCGTAAAAAACTTGGTCTGCCATCCGGATTCACGGTCGGTTATACTGGCCATTTTTATCCCGGCCGCGGGATGAATCTGTTAACAGCAATCGCCGAAGCCCTGCCAAAGATCAACTTCCTGTGGGTTGGGGGAATGGATAAGCATATTGCGCCCTGGAAAGAGACGCTTGCTTCGCAGAACATCCGCAACGTGACTATCACCGGCTTTATTCCAAACAGCCAGTTGCCGCAATACCAGGCAGCGGCGGATATTTTAGTCATGCCTTATGCCCAGACGATTGAGGGGTCAAGCGGCGGAAATATCGCTCCGGTCATCAATCCAATGAAAATGTTTGATTATTTGTCCGCTGGCCGGCCTATCATCGCCAGTGCTATACCCGTCTTTCGTGAAGTTCTCACCCCTCATCTGGCAATATTTTGTGACCCCGATGATGCGAACCAATGGATCAGCGCCATCGAGAAACTATCTAAAGATCATTCTATGCGCCAAAATATGCGTAAAGCCGCGCTTGACACAGCAAAAGTATACAGTTGGAAGAACCGTGCAGCTCGCTCAATCGCTAAACTGGAGTCAAAAGTAAAATAGGTATGATGCAAAAACAACCTTATCAAAGAATCCTGTATTGCCTGCTGGCAGCAATTGTTATTGGTGCGGGTATTTCCATCATCAATCCGGGAAGTTCTACCTGGATAGGCTTTCTTACAGCCAGTATCCTGAATTTCGCCAGTATTTTTTCCCTTCAATGGGTTCTTCGCCGTTTCAATGCAAATAAAACAATCATCATTGCAACGTATATATCGTTCGCCATTCGCCTCACTATAGGTGTTTTGCTGTTTGTTCTTCTGCCTACGTTCGGTTACGATGAACCGTATAACAACAATGGCTATCTCTATCTGGACGCCTACCGTCGCGATACAGATGCCTGGCATCTGGCAATATCTGAAAAGCCGATAACCGCGGCTTTCCAGGCAGAATTCAGCACAGATCAGTATGGCGGTCTGCTCAGTTTGAGTGCGCTCATCTATCGCCTTTCCAGTCCCGACGCTCACCGCCCATTATTGATTCTCATCTTGACTTCATTCTTTTCATCATTAGGCATCCCTTTCCTCTGGCATGCCATCAGGCAACGCTGGAATGAAAAAACTGCTAATGTGAGCGCATGGATTCTCGCTCTATATCCGGAAAGCATCATCCTCGGAGCATCACAGATGCGTGAACCGATATTAATCGGCCTCACCGCCATCGCTTTTTGGGGTGTAACTGCATGGAAAACTTCAAAAAAAGATTCACTTCTGGCAATACTGATCAGTTTGGTGGCAATAACCTTTATATCTACAAAAGCAGCTGCCGCAATATTAGCAGCGATCGCGATTTGGTTCTGGTTTGATAATTTGTATGATAGATCTAATAAACGCATTTTGATTCTTAGTTGGGTCGCCATTGCTTGCCTGCTAGCCTTGGGTGTCTTTCTTAGTTGGAACTGGTTGATAGATAGCTCTCGCTGGGATATCTCGCTCATGGAAAGTGCCTCGGGGCGCATTCAGTGGGAACTTGAATTATTAGGGGAGAGGTTTCAAGCGCCCTTCATCATCACTTATGGCCTTGCGCAACCTGTGCTTCCTGCTGCCATCGTTTATCCAGGCATCCCACTGACCCGTTCTGTAGCCATATTCCGCGCGCTTGGCTGGTATCTTCTGGTTCCCGTTATGCTGGCGGGTTTTATCATGCTGTGGCATAAAGAAAATAAACAAGACCGCCGCGTCCTCTTTCTTTTCTTCCTGATCGTTATAATCTGGACAGTCATTTCTTCAGCCCGTGCGGGTGGCGACCAGTGGGATAATCCCCGCTACCGCTCGATCTTCCTGGTATGGATGGCTTTCATCGCCGGCTTGGGATGGGTGCAAACACTGAGTAGAAGATCTCGCTGGCTGTGGCGCTTATTGCTTCTTGAGGCCATTTACATCGGCTTCTTCATTCAATGGTATCTCAGCCGGTATTATGGCATCTTTAAACGTATGGACTTTTTGCCCATGGTCCGCCTGTTATTCATCATTGGCGCAGTAATAATTGGCGGCGGGATAATTTTTGATTGGGTTATAAGCAGATACAAGATGAAAAGTAAATTGGAGTGATCAGAATTCCTTTTCATCAATTTTTTTTAGTTACAATATATCTATAAATATCAAAGAAAGAAGCGCGGCGATTTGCGCTTTTTTCATGAATACCAGATCAGGGAGATCTTGATGAAAGTATCCATCATAGTGCCAGTGTATAACGAAGAGGAGAGTCTGGGTCTTTTGTATTCAGCGGTTGAGAAATCCGCCAAAACAATAGGCTTACCATGGGAGTTGATCCTTGTTGATGACGGCAGCAGGGATGGCAGCCGTGAAAAAATCGAAGAGCTTGTTTCTGCGCACAAAGGGCAGGTCAGCGCCGTCATTCTGCGTCGAAATTTCGGTCAAACCGCTGCCATTGCGGCCGGTATTGATAATTCTAGTGGCGAAATTATTGTCCTTATAGATGCCGACCTGCAGAATGACCCAGCTGATATCCCTCTCATGGTTTCAAAACTGCAGGAGGGTTTTGATCTGGTAAGCGGTTGGCGTCATAACCGGAAAGACACTTTCCTAACACGCACCCTCCCTTCCCGCGTTGCCAATTGGATCATATCCTCGGTAACTGGTGTCAGGCTTCATGACTATGGCTGTACATTAAAAGCATATCGCCGAGAGGTGTTAACCGGATTTCGTTTATACGGAGAGATGCATCGATTTATTCCAGTCTACGCCAACTCTGTTGGCGCAAAGATCATCGAAGTCAAAGTTCATCACCACGAGCGCAAATATGGCAAAGCAAAATATGGTCTGGAACGTACGTTCAAAGTGATCCTGGATTTATTTACAGTAAAGTTCCTGACCGCCTATGCCAACAAACCAATTTATCTCTTTGGCGGCACGGGGATGGGGTTGATCACGATCAGCTTCTTTACGCTCTTATACCTTGCCATTCGCCGCATCACAGCCAAGATATCCCCGTTTTCTTCACCACTGTTCACCATCGCGATAATGATCGCAATCATGGGCTTCCAATCTATATTAATGGGTCTCATTGCGGAATTACTTTCACGCACATATCATGAATCCCAGAACAAACCGGTATATACGATTCGCGAGTTGATCAAATAAAATCGATGGATCATCACCCTGCAAGAAAAATACTGGTGGTCTCTCATGAATACCCTCCAATTGGGGGAGGTGGTGGCAGGGTTATTCAGGATCTTTGTGAAGGATTAGCATCCGAAAATCTAACCTTTTATATCCTCACAGCCCATTATGCTGATCTGTCACAGATAGAAACACATGAATTTCTAACAATTGAACGGCTGCGATCATGCCGCAAAGAAGCGTTCCGCGCCAGTCTTACCGCTATGGTTTGTTTTGTATGGAAGAGCTTCTGGCGGACTTTGCGTCTTATTCACACATGGAACCCTGTCCTTATTCACGCCCATTTTGCTGTTCCAGGCGGCGCATCCGCAGCACTTGCCGCGATGATCACGCGAACACCATACATTCTCACAATTCACGGTGGAGATGTTCCTGGCGGTGCTCCCGAGAAAACAGACCGCTGGTTTCGAATAATAAAACCTTTTACCGGTTTCATCTGGAAAAGAGCAAACAAAGTGATTGCAGTGAGCGAAGTATCAAAACAATTAGCACTAAAGCATTACCCTGTTGAGATCGAGATTATCCCAAACGGAATTGATCGGCATGTATTTCAAAATGATCCAGCCAAGCTACAAACTCCACCGCACATTCTCTTTGTCGGACGTTTTTCTCCTGAAAAGAACGCCATTGCCGTACCAGATATTCTCAAGAATCTCCTGGACCTTGATTGGAAGTGCACCATGATCGGTGATGGACCACATTGGTCGTTATTGGAACAAAGGATCAAGCAATTTAATCTCGATGAAAGATTCAACCTTACCGGATGGCTTCCGCAGGATTCTGTCAACAGCTTGTTATCGAATGCTGATATCCTGATGATGCCCTCGTTACGGGAAAGCATGCCGATGGCCGGGCTGCAAGCTTTAGCGGCTGGCAATGCCCTCATCTTGAGCAATGTCGGCGCCTGTCCGGAAATGGCGGTTCCTGGAAGAAACGGTTTTCTGTTTGACCCACTCGACATTGAAGGTTTTGCACAGGCAGTGCGTGAACTGCTCTGTGATCCTGACAAGTTAATGGAATATAAGGTTCATAGCAGATATATTTCCAAAAAATTCGATATAGGTTTGGTACTAGAGAAATATCGCGCCATCTATCGTGAGGTTTTATCAAAGTAGTATGAAGATAGCATATGTCACACTTCATTGGCCTCGTACGAAATCCAGCAGTATTGGAAAAAAGATCATACGCCAGACAGACGCATGGCGTGATCAGGGACATCATGTACGTTTCTTTTCCCACTTACATACGATCAAAAATGAAGAAGACCTGATAACTGGAGACCGCTTCTTCTACCCAAATGATAAAGGGGTAATCCAGCGTGAGATCGGCAGGATGATTGCCGCAAAGCGGCTTATCAATACAGTCCATGCTTTTCAGCCCGATATCATTTATCTGCGCTGGGGAATGTATACAGCACCTATGCGGCGTATTTTTACGATTGCACCAGTTGTGCTAGAAATCAACACCAATGATAAAAAGGAACACCGTCATCTGGGCGCCGCATTAGATATATATAATCGCCTCACCCGCTCCATTTTTTTGCGGTCTGCAAAAGGAATGGTTTTCACTTCACGGGAACTGACGCGGGACCCCGCCTTTACTCCTTATATTCGCAAATATGAAGTAATTGCTAACGGTATTAACCTGCAAGACCTCCCATTTTATTCCGCCCCCAAAAATTCGACCCCACACCTCATTTTCATAGGAACCCCTGGTATGGCCTGGCACGGACTTGATGAATTAATCCGCTTCGCCGAGATAAATCCGGATATAGTGATTGATGTTGTTGGCTCAGAGCAACAAGACATGCGTAATCCAACTCCTCCTAATATGAACCTATTTGGTTACCAGCAAGGGCTTTCTTTGGAAAAAATTCTGGCAAATGCAGATGCGGCCATTGGTTCCATTTCACTCCACCTCAACGAAATGAAAGAAGCATCACCCTTTAAGATCCGAGATTGTGCGGGGCGCGGGATTCCTTGTATCTTACCTTATACCGATACTGACCTGAGCAAGGTTCAAAGCGAAGCGATTCTCCAGATACCCAACACACCTGACAACCTGGTTAAACATAGCAAGTTGATCCGGGATTTCATCTTCGCCATGCGTGGACAACGGCTTGAACGCGATTTAATCGCTAACAGAATCGATATTCGTCGAAAAGAGCAAGAACGGGTCGCTTTCTTTCAGAAAATAGCTAATCAAAATAACGGCTGACCATTTATGCTATACTGAAAAAAATCATTGGTTATGAACAACAATTTTAATGGATGACATAATTTGTCCGGAATGCGGGCGCCCGAATTTGCCAGAGGCGATAAAATGCTGGTATTGCCAGACTGAACTGACCAGTGTAATGAATGCACAAGCAGATAATATGGCAGCGGTTGCTGAAGAAAAAGATCCCATTACATCCCCATCTGATCATGAAATAGGAACAGAAGAACCAGAAGAGGATATTCCGGATTGGCTTGCGAAGATTCGACAGAAAATCGAAGCGGAACGCAGGCCAGATGAAGAATTACCATTCTGGAAGCAAAAGGACATATTCGGGGGTGAGAGAAAAATCGATCCAAAAACAGTGAAAGAAAAACGGGTACAAAAGGTTACCGTTAAAAAGCCAGTTAATACTGATCATAATAATAGCGAAGAAGAAACACAAATAACTAGCGAACCGGATTATCACGACAGCATCGACAACCTGTCGAACGATCTCCCTGAGGGCTTTACGAAGTTATAATCCCTTATCAATATTACCGATTGAGGAATAATGAATACTAATTCACATGATGACGACACATTGAGAGAGATACTAATGGAGGACGAAAAGGAAGTCTCAAAATCAATTCGCAAGAAAAGCTGTTTGGTCCGTATTCTATTCCTGCTAATATTCCTGCTCGTAACAACCCTTGGTTATATTTTTGCTCAGCAATATCTGCTTGATCTCGAAGCAGAAGCAATCGTACGCGCAGCCCGAACAGCTACAGCTGTGGAAAAATCGAAAACTGAGATGACCATAGAAACTCCTGATATTCAGCAGCAAGAGACCGGTGAACCCATTGAAACACCCTCGCCTTTACCAACACAAGACCCCGTTTTAAACCGCACCGCAACAATAGCTGTCCAATTAACTGATGTTGCTGCATTTCAGGTTACCGCAACTGCAGAACCATAAAACAAGAAAGGGGGCACCAACATGATTGGAGCAATTGCTGGCGATATTATTGGGTCGGTATATGAATTCGCACCAATAAAAACACCGGATTTCCCCTTGTTCAGCCCCAATTCAGATTTCACAGATGACAGTGTGCTCACCGTTGCTATTGCGGATGTATTATTAAATGGCGGTGACCTTGTAGACACCCTAAAAGAATATACAAAAAAATATCCAGGCAGAGGATATGGCGGTTCATATCACCACTGGGCACATTCTGACGAAAGAAATCCTTATCATTCGTGGGGTAACGGGTCTGCAATGCGCACCAGTCCGATCGGTTTCTTCTTCAATGAAAGAAATGAAATACTTGATGCCGCCCGAAAATATGCTGCGGTCACACACGATCATCCGCATGGTATCAATGGAGCACAGGCAGTGGCTCTATCCATTTTCCTGGCACGCAACGGTGCCAATAAAGCAGAGATTCGCCAGGAAATCACAAGTTTGTTCAATTATGACCTCTCAATGTCGATTACTGTCATCCGCCCATCCTATTGCTTTGATGTATCATGCCAGGGGTCTGTCCCGCAATCCATCGTTGCCTTCCTTGAATCAACAGATTTTGAGGATGCAATCCGCCTGGCAGTCTCCTTAGGAGGAGATGCGGATACGATGGCATGTATTGCCGGTGGCATTGCCGAAGCGTTTTATCAGGATATTCCAAAATTTATAATTGAAGAAAGCCGGAAGCGCCTCCCGGCCGAGCTTCTATCGGTAGTCGACTCATTCTACACACACTTATCCAGCTAAAAGTCAAATCGATCGGCTCATACTTATTTCACATTCTCCGCAACAGATTCGCCATAAGCCAGCAGCGCCTGTACCATCTCATCACTGCGTCCTTCAGCATAAACCCGCAAAACCGGTTCTGTTCCTGAAGGCCGGATCAACAGCCATGAATTATCAGACAGAATATATTTAACGCCGTCTTTTGTACTAATTTCAGCAACCGAGACGCCGCCAATCTCCGTAGGCGCGCCTGAGATAAGCAGATCAACCATTTTTTGTTTGGCAACCGCTCTTTTTAAGCGTTGATCTTTACGTGCGTAGTATGCTGGTCCAACATCATCTAAAAGCTCAGCAACTAAAACCGATAGTGATTTACCTGCCGCAGCGACAATCTCGACCAGTAACAACCCCATGATGATGCCATCACCTTCAGGAATATGGCCAAGGAAGGAGATCCCTCCGGATTCCTCGCCACCAATCAGCACATCTTCAGATAGCATATATTCCGCGATGTGATTGAATCCTACCGGAGTCTCGTGTACTTTCAAACCATAACGCTGGGCTAAAAGGTCGATCATGCGTGTTGTAGATACCGTCCGAACAACAGATCCTTTCAGTTTGCGGTTTTCTGCCAGATATTTCAGCGATAATGCCATGATCTTATGCGGATCAACAAACACCCCTCGCTCATCCATCGCGCCAATCCGGTCGGCATCACCGTCAAGGGCCAAACCCAGGGTACCTTTCCCCATGCAGATCGCGCCAGATAGAGGGTGCAGGTATTGGCTGATCGGTTCTGGGTGTACGCCGCCAAAGCCCGGATTCATTTCATTTCGAATCTCGTGGACTTCACAACCCGTCCCTTCCAGCAATCCTTTGATAACACCGCGGCCAGCGCCATACATCGAATCCACAACGATATACTGTGGGTTCTCAGCGATCACATCAAAGTTGATCAATTTTCGCAAATGTTCCTGGTAATCCGGCATCGGATTAAATCGAATGATCAACCCTTTTTCACGTGCTAAATCATAGTCAATCAGGTTAGGTCCGCGCCCTTGAGATTCATTGTCATTTAAGAACATCTCTACCTTCCGGCATAATTCCGGTAAGGCGGAGCCGCCATAGGCAGCTTTCAATTTAATCCCGTTATATCTCGGCGCATTATGTGAAGCGGTAATCATGATCCCGCCAATTGCATGCATCTTCTTCACAGTATAAGAGATCACTGGTGTAGGGGCATCTGCCTGGCACAAATAGACAGTAAAACCATTCGCAGCAAGAACACGGGCCGCTTCTTTTGCATATCGGTCAGAAAGGAATCGGGTGTCAAAACCAACCACCATCTTTTTGGGATCGGGTTCTGGATCAATCTTGATCCCATTTAGCCATCCTTCAGATGCTACCGCATCCGCAATGGCCTGGGTGACCATACGCAGATTATGAAATGTGAATGTTTCAGAAATGACCGCTCGCCATCCATCTGTCCCAAAATTAATTGGCATGATTGTCTCCTTTGATTCTGGTTTGATTTAAAAAATGAAAACCGCAGGTTGCCCTGAGATTTTATTTAAACGAATTAATTGTGCTTTGAGCATGCCTTGATACGATGGCAAAATCATGACGGCAATTATAACCCATCGTCAATCATCGGGTAAAATTGCGCTTATGGGTAAAAACTTGTTTCTTAATAAATCGATTTCTGGATTAATAATTGGGTTTGTTCTTTTATATGTTGGCGTCAGTTGCGGTGTAATCAATGAAGAAGCAGTGACAACTGAGCCCGAACAAGCTACAATCCCAACAACCATCCCCACGCAAGCGCCAGATCGCGTGGTCCTGGCTGCCGCCGGCAATACAAGTGCAGAAGCTATCGTATCAGCGCAATCATTCATCGCCCAATTGGCTGCTGAGTCAGGTCTCGATTTTGAAACGAGGGATAGCATCATGGCGAGCGAGATCACACCAGACATAAAAGTTATCGTCTTTTTGGAACAACCTGAAAACCTTGGCAGCCTTGCATCAAGCGCTCCTAACACTCAATTTGTCGCTATCAGCAGCCAGGATTGGAACCCACCACCAAATGGCAACATTATCCGTATCAACAATGACCATGCTGCATTTCTGGCTGGATATCTAAGCGCGATGATCGCGCCAAATTTCAGAGTCGGTGCATTGCAAATTGCTGAAAATAATGCATTTAATCAGGCATTTATGAACGGTGTCAATTATTATTGCGGAATCTGTGCCTCTGTTGTCTTTCCTTACACGACATATCCAGTAGTATCACAACAACCCGCCGGAAGCCCTTCGGTGAATTGGCAGTCAGCTTTCAACGAGATAAATCTTAGCAAAGTGAATGTCCTATTCCTCCCGCAGGAAGCAGCCACTCCGGACCTGAGCGCTTTCCTCGCCACTCAGGAAATAGCTGTGGTCGGTAACGCCCCACCGCCAGAGGAATTGCGCGGAAAATGGGTTGCGACAGTCAGTTCAGATGGCCTTACGGCACTTCGGGAAATGTGGCCCGACCTTCTTGCTGGTATTGGCGGAAAGATTATCAATGCCAGCTTAACTTTTTCTGATCTTAATTATTTAAATATCGAATTTCAAACAGTTGGGATCACACAGGGGAAACTGTTGCAGTTGGAAGAAATGATAAAACTCTTACGTGATGGTCAGGTCTATCCCTATACATTGGCCCAATAACATGTATTATTCATTTCCCATAAATTCATCCATTGTCGCTCTTCCCGGTTGAGAAATTCCTTCTCCGGATATCACCTTCCAAACAGTCATAAAAAGTATTTTGATATCCAACCAGATACTCCAATGATCAACGTACCACAGGTCCAATTTAAATTTCTCATCCCACGAGATGGCATTACGCCCATTCACCTGCGCCCATCCAGTCACCCCCGGAAGCACATCATGCCTGCGGAATTGATCTTCTGAGTAACGCGAGAGGTATTGCATCAAGAGGGGACGCGGCCCCACCATACTCATCTCGCCTAGCAATACATTAAGTAATTCTGGAAATTCATCGATACTTGTTTTGCGAATGAATTGGCCAAAGCGTGTGATTCGCTCGCAATCCGGCAGCAGATTTCCTTTGATATCTCTCGTATTTCGCATTGAACGGAACTTAATTAATTTAAATGGTTTTCCTTCAATTCCAGGTCTTTCATGCAAAAAGAAAACTGGTCTCCCAATAGTAAATAAGAGAATCAAACTAACAATCAGGATTACTGGTGAAAAAACCATCAAGGCAGTGGCAGAAATAATGATATCTAACAATCTTTTGATAACCGGTGTTTTATACTTCGTAAACTGCATAATACTTCGATTGTATCAGAGACCTACCGTAATCCTGCCAGATATACTGTGTAAGATATAATACATTGATAAAAGAGGCATTATGAACAATAAATCAATAACAATTCACTATTGTGCACCTTGAAATTTCAAACCAAAAGCGCTGCAGGTAGCAGCCGAATTAGAAACAGCACTGTCAGGCCAGATCAATAGTATTGATATTTTAGAAGCACAGCGAGTGGGCACATTTGATGTGTTTTTGGATGATGATCTGGTTTACTCCAAAAGCAAAACCGGGCGCGTTCCACATCCCGGAGAAATTGAACAAATAGTAATTGCGAGGATCGGTTAATAATGACAAAAAAAGGCCGTGTTTTCTCAGGCGCACGCCCAACAGGCAAACAGCATCTGGGTAACTATTTAGGCGCAATCCAAAATTATGTGGCGTTGCAAAAGGATTACGATTGTGTATATTGCATTGTAGATCTTCACGCTCTGACTACAATGGAAACAACCCATAATCTCAAGCAAAACACTTTAGAAATGGCGCTCGACTGGCTTGCGGCAGGAATTGATCCCACAGACTCAATCATTTTCATCCAATCCCATGTTCCGGAACTGACCGAATTACATACCATTCTTTCGATGGTTGCAATGTTGGGTAAACTGACTGATCTGCCGACCTTTAAAGAAAAGATCCGATCACAGCCGCAAAATATCAATTATGGACTTGTTGGTTATCCCGTCCTGATGACAGCGGATATCGTATTATATAAATCAGATTTTGTTCCTGTGGGTGTTGACCAGGCGCCCCACCTTGAATATGCGCGCGAGATCGTTCGGTCATTTAATCACCGATACGACACCGACGTCCTGATTGAGCCACAGATGAAAATTACTGAAATTCCAAAAGTCCTCGGGATTGACGGCGAAAAGAAAATGAGCAAGAGCGAAGACAACCATATCGAGTTGGCTGCGACACCTGAGGAAACTGAGAAGCGTGTCATGCAAATGAAGACAGATCCAGCACGAAAGCTGCGTTCAGATCCCGGTAATCCGGATGTATGCAACGTCTTTACCATGCACAAAATTTTTTCCAAACCGGATGAGGTTGAAATGGTCAACCGTGAATGTCGAGTAGCGGGTATCGGCTGTGTAGATTGCAAAAAGATCTTAGCGAAAAATATCAATGCACATCTGGCGGAGTTCCGAGCAAAACGCGCGGAGATCGCCCGCGACACAGACAGAGTGTATGACATTCTGGTCGAAGGCGGAAAACGCGCACGCGAGATCGCCAAAGTGACGATGCAGGAAGTGCGTGAAGCTGTCGGGCTTCCTTAGAAAGCTGATCGCATTATGCAAGCAGTAGTTCAACGTGTCACTCAGGGCAGTGTATCGGTCAATAATGAGACAATCGCGTCTATTTCGCATGGTGCAGTGATCCTGCTTGGTATCGAGCAGGGGGACACGAGAGATAAAGCGGACTACCTGGCTAAAAAAATCGCATATTTACGCATCTTTTCTGACAATAATGAAAAAATGAATCTTTCGCTGCGCGATATCGGCGGCAGCGCGATCGTTATATCTCAGTTCACACTCATGGCAGATACCCGAAAAGGTAATCGGCCATCATTTATCAACGCAGCGCCGCCCGACATGGCTGCAGAATTAGTGGAATACTTTGCAAAAGTATTAGAGACTCACGGCGTGAAAACGCAATCAGGAGAGTTCGCTGCGCATATGGTGGTCAATATTCAAAACGACGGACCCGTGACCATTCTATTCAACCACTAACCAACGAAACGAGTTGTTGAATTTTCCGTAAATCTAATAGATTACATAGATTAATTTATTATCATTATTGCAATAATCAAGATACCATTTGGAGGAAACATGCGTATTACAGATATCATCAGCGGGTTAGCGGGGTTTCTATGGCTTGCCGCAGTGGGAACAATCGTTTTCAGCACACTCCAAGCTGCACGCAATAAGCCCTTAAAAAATTCCAGAACCATCATCGTCGCTTTAGCCGTTTTTGCGATGGTCGTTACCACCGCCAGTGCAGGTTTGGTTTTTATTGAACCTCAGGAACGCGGCGTGGTAATCTCAGCAATATCTCCCAACGGTTACCGCACAGATCCGGTTCAACCCGGTTTGCGCTGGATCGTTCCTTTTGTCGAACGTGTGGAGATCTACCCGATCGCACGCGAAACATACACCATGTCAATCGCGGCGTCTGAAGGTCAAATCATCGGAGACGATTCGATCACTGCACGCACATCCGACGGGCAGGAAATCTACGTGGATGCGTCTGTAATATACCAGATCAACGCGGAAAAAGTGGTTGAAGTGCATATCCTTTGGCAGGATCGTTATGCCAGTGATCTGGTACGCGCCCAATCACGTGGCATCATCCGAGATGCTGTCTCGCAATTCACTGTAGATGAGGTCATCAGCGCCAGGCGTTTTGATCTGGTGGCCTACATTGAGCAGGAACTCAGTATAAAATTCGAAGAAAATGGATTATCGTTGGTGGACTTTGTATTAAGAAATATTACATTCACCCCGGAATATGCGGCTTCGGTCGAACAAAAACAGATCGCTGAACAGCAGGCCAAACAAGCAGCACTCATTGTTGAACAGAAAAAACAGGAAGCCCTCCAGGTGGTGGAAACAGCCAGAGGCGATGCCCAATCGGCAGTGATTGCTGCCGAAGGAAACGCTGAAGCTCGTTTGATTGAAGCGCAAGCCGAAGCAGACGCCCTTACTTTGATCCTGAATGCAATTGCTGGTAACCCGGAACTATTGACCTATCAATACATCACAAAACTCGCCCCCAATGTTTCCACCATGCTGCTGCCAGCAGATTCGCCATTCATCTTGCAGTTGCCGGAAACTACACCTTAATAGCATAAATTATAGGGGTTGCCTGGCATATTGACGCCATATCTACTGCGTGTTAATATAATAAGTGTTATTTTTGTATAATAAAGCATAAGAGGAAAATAACAGGAGAATTGCTCATGAAACGCAAATATTTTTTGACTATTATCGCACTGCTAATCATCGGTGCTATCATATCGTCATGTACACGGTCAGCATCCGGCAGCCCCACAGGCGGCGCTGCAGAAGGTGATGAACTGCCTAACCCTGTATCCACACAATCACAGGTTATGAAGGATATCATCGCCGGAACAAAAACAGCGATGGCTATCCCTTTGGACGCGACCGTAGAAGCCGCACCTGCTGAGGGTGAAGAAGCGGCAGAAGCTGAATCGTCTGTCACCGAAGCAACCCCCGTACCAGAGGAAGAGAAAGAAGAAGTAATCGTTCTGCCAACCTCCACCGCCGGCCCTCCGCCCGAAGTGACACTCATCTATAATGTCAGAGGTTGCCTGCCCGGATACTACATATGCGAAAGAGAAGTCGTTCGAGACCAGAAGATTACCATTCAATCAGCCCATCCTTATCTCTATCGTGATGAAGTGCTAACATTCAGAATGGGTCCTGAAGGCGAGTACGATTACAGCAAGTACATAATCACCGGCACTGCGAAGTATTCTCCGGATACCAATGGGAATAATTTTGAGGTCACTTTAAATATCCCTGATGCTTTACGCGGTGTCCAGCAAATCGTTGTGCGCTTAGAGACAAAAGATCCTAATCGCTACGGTATGATCTTTTTCGATAACTAAATAAAGCAGCATCCACAGACCCGCGCAGATTTGCGCGGGTTTTTTCATGCTAAACTTCAACGTGAGGTGAAAAATTGAAACACAAAATCAAGACCCGAACCAGAAAATTTGAAGGGAACGCCTTTAATGTTGAGATATTAGATGTTGATCTCCCGGATAACCGCGAACGGCAGTATGACCTCGTGGATCATCCCAATTCAGTCACAATTATCCCGGTCGACAATGATGGCAATATCTATTTTGTGAAACAATTCCGCATGGGGAGCGAATCTGAGTTGCTTGAATTGCCCGCAGGTGTGATGAATGACCGTGAATCTCCGCAGGCCTGTGCTGCAAGAGAGATTCGTGAAGAAATCGGTATGGCTGCCGGACTCCTCACACGCATTGGCGCTGTCTATCTCGCACCGGGATATTCAAATGAAATGAATTTCTTTTTTTTAGCTGAAGGATTAGTTGAAGACCCGCTGCAGGAAGATGAGGATGAATTCATTACTATTCATGCCTATTCATACGGTGATGTGCAGCGCATGATCCGCGCGGGTGAAATCAAAGACAGCAAAACCCTCGCAGCCCTTTTGATGATGCAATTGTCCCTACCAAAACAGCCAAAAACTACATAAAAAGACATCCATATTAAAAAGTGGTAAGATTAACCCGGTTTTGTTGAAAACCGCTTATTTTCCTATTTCTTCATCTGGAATTAAGCAAAAACATATTTTAATAAGGAGTCCATTCATGAAACGTCAACAGGTTATGATGGATGGCAACGAAGCAGTTGCTTATACTGCTTACCGGCTTAACGAAGTCATTGCCATTTATCCAATTACCCCTTCATCCTCAATGGGAGAGCATGCAGACGATTGGTCTGCCAAAGGTATCTCAAATATTTGGGGAACCGTGCCGCTTGTTGTTGAAATGCAGGCGGAAGGCGGTGCTGCTGGAGCAGTGCATGGCGCATTGACAACCGGCGCGCTAACCACCACCTTCACCGCTTCACAGGGATTATTACTCATGATCCCCAACATGTATAAGATCGCTGGCGAACTCACACCTTGTGTTTTCCATGTTTCAGCCCGGTCAATCGCCGCTCAGGCGCTCTCAATCTTTGGGGACCACAGTGATATCACGGCCGCTCGTTCAACCGGATGGGCAATGATCGCGTCCCGCTCCATCCAGGAAGCCCACGATATGGCTTTGATTGCCCAGGCAGCCAGCTTAGAATCACGCATTCCATTCCTGCACTTTTTCGATGGGTTCCGCACCTCTCATGAGGTAAATAAGGTGGAATTGATCGATGAAGATGTGATGAAAGACATGATCGAAGACGATGCTATCATCGAACACCGTGCACGAGGATTATCATCAGACCATCCCTCCATTCGTGGAACAGCACAGAACCCGGATGTTTTCTTCCAGGCGCGCGAATCCGTTAACCCCTTCTACGATAAAGTACCCGAGATCACCCAAAAAGCATTAGATAAGTTCGCAAAATTGACTGGCCGAGAATACAAATTGTTTGAATATGCCGGCGCAAAAGACGCTGAGCGGGTCATCATCATAATGGCTTCCGGCGCCCAAACCGCTGAAGAAACCGCAAAATTCATGGCGGAAAAAGGCGAGAAAGTCGGCGTCCTGTCGGTGCGGCTTTATCGCCCGTTTGCTGTTGATCATTTCCTGGCTGCACTTCCAAAAACCGTGAAGTCCATCGCAGTACTTGACCGCACCAAAGAACCAGGTGCAGATGGAGAACCACTCTACAAAGATGTTGCCGCTGCGATATTGGAAAGCTGCAAAAAAGGGACTGCGAAATTTGCCTGCCAGCCAGTTGTGGTTGGCGGCCGCTTTGGCCTATCCTCAAAAGAATTCACTCCCGGTATGGTGAAGGGTGTCTATGATGAACTCGCCAAAGAATCCCCGATGAATTCCTTCTCAGTCGGTATTGAAGACGATCTAACCGGAAAAAGCATTTCTTATGATCCCGCGTTTGAGATTGAAGGTGATGATATTGTTCGCTGCGTTTTCTTTGGTCTCGGGTCAGATGGTACCGTTGGCGCCAACAAGAATTCCACCAAAATCATCGGAGAAGATACAGATAATTTCTCTCAAGGTTACTTTGTTTACGACTCAAAGAAATCCGGAGCAATGACCATTTCTCACCTCCGTTTTGGGCCAAATCCAATCAATTATCCTTATCTGATTGGGGACGATAAAGCTGATTTCGTTGCATGCCATCAATTCTCATTCCTGGAGAAATATGACATGCTCAAATATGCCAAGCCTGGAAGTGTTTTTCTCTTGAATAGCATGTATAAGAAAGAAGAGGTTTGGGATCATTTGCCGATTGAAGTTCAAACCAGCCTGATTGAAAAAAAGATCAAGTTCTATATTATTGATGCTTATGATGTGGCTGAGAAAACCCATATGGGTGTGCGTATCAACACAATCATGCAAACCTGCTTCTTTGCAATCAGCGGCGTTTTACCCAAAGATGAAGCAATCAAAGAGATCAAGAAATCCATCAAGAAGACTTATGGTAATCGCGGCGAAGCTGTTGTTCAGCAAAACTATGCTGCGGTTGACTCGTCCATTGAAAACCTCCATCAGGTTGAAGTCCCCGAGAAAAGCACCAGCACCAGTAAAATATTACCGCCTGTGCCTGCTAACGCACCCGAATTCGTGGTTGATGTTCTTGGCGCAATCATCGCAAAAAATGGAGACAATCTCCCCGTCAGCAAACTTCCAAATGATGGAACATACCCATCAGGCACCACACAATACGAAAAACGCAATATCGCTCTCGAAATTCCCGTCTGGGAACCGGATCTTTGTATCCAATGCGGAAAATGCGCTTTCGTCTGCCCGCATGCAGTTATCCGCACAAAGGTTTACGAACCGGAACTGTTAAATACCGCTCCAGGTACATTCAAGTCTATGGATGCAAAATTCCGAGAATTTCCTGGTGCAAAGTTTACTGTCCAGGTTTCACCAGAAGACTGCACCGGGTGCGGTTTATGCGTTGAGAACTGTCCTGCAAAAGATAAAGAAAATCCGGAACGCAAAGCGATCAATATGCACCCACAGCCTCCACTGCGAGAAAAAGAAAGTGAAAATTGGGAGTTCTTCGTCGAAATTCCAGATCCTGATCGCACAAAATTTGATGCCAATACAGTCAAAAATTCACAACTCATGCGGCCGCTATTTGAGTTTTCCGGTGCATGCGCTGGTTGTGGCGAAACACCTTACGTCAAACTTCTGACTCAGCTCTTCGGCGACCGAACCATTATCGCCAATGCAACAGGCTGCTCATCTATTTATGGCGGTAACCTGCCTACCACTCCATACACATTCAATGATGAAGGCCGCGGTCCCGCCTGGTCCAACTCACTATTTGAAGACAACGCAGAATTCGGCTTCGGCATGAGACTGACCATCGAGAAACAATCAGCCTTTGCTAAAGAGTTGGTCAAGCGGCTTTCAGCAGATCTGGGAAGCGAACTAACTGATGAATTGCTTAATGCGGATCAATCCAGCGAAGCTGGCATCAAAGATCAGCGCGCGCGCGTCACCACACTAAAAGAGAGACTATCCAGTATGAAAGATCCGTCTGCAAAGCAGCTATTAAGTATAGCTGATATGCTCGTGCGCAAGAGCATTTGGGTCGTTGGCGGCGATGGATGGGCCTATGATATTGGTTACGGTGGGTTGGATCATGTCCTTGCTTCCGGATACGACATCAACGTGCTTGTTCTCGATACCGGCGTTTACTCCAATACGGGTGGCCAGTCATCTAAAGCGACTCCACGTGGTGCAGTGGCAAAATTCGCTGCAAATGGTAAAGATATGAAGCGCAAAGACCTTGGGATGATTGCAATGACCTATGGCTACATTTACACAGCACAGGTCGCAATGGGCGCAAGTGATATCCAGACTCTGCGTGCATTCCGTGAAGCGGACGCTTATCAAGGGCCATCACTTGTGATCGCCTACACACACTGTATCAACCATGGCTATAACATGAAATACGGGTTAAATCAGCAGGAATTAGCAGTAAAATCAGGCGTGTGGCCAATCTACCGCTACAATCCAGACAATGTCAAAGAAGGAATCAACCCGCTCAAATTGGATTACAAAGAACCCAGCATTGCTGTTAGAGATTACGCCTACAATGAAACCCGTTATAAAATGCTCGTCCAGACCAATGAAGAACGAGCTGAGAAACTGATGAAATTGGCACAGGAAGATGCCGACGCGAGGTGGCTGCAATACAGCCAGCTGGCTGCGATCGACTACAGCACACTTAAGAAGGATTAGAAAGTCAAACAAACGCGGAGGCTGAACCCTCCGCGTTTTTTATAATAAGAAAGGAGATCTAAATCAATGCCTGACCTAAAAACGAAATACCTTGGACTGGATATCAAAAATCCACTTGTTGCCTCTGCTTCATCAATTTCGAAAAAACTATCCAATATCAAATCTATGGAAGATGCAGGGATTTCCTGCGTAGTTCTTCACTCACTTTTTGAAGAGGAAATTAACCATGAATCGCTTGAATTACATTATTTTCTTTCTCGCGGTACAGAATCCTTTGCAGAAGCGCTCACCTATTTTCCTGAATTTGATGATTACAAAACTGGCGCAGATCGCTATCTTGACCTGATTAGAGAAGCCAAAAACAGTGTGGATATACCTATCATCGGCAGTCTTAATGGAATCTCGAACAGCGGCTGGATTAATTATGCAAAGAAAATCGAAGAAGCAGGGGCAGATGCACTCGAATTGAATATTTATTATCTACCAACTGAAAAAGAGATGACATGCCAGTCTCTTGAAAAGTCTTACTTGGATCTGGTAAAAACAGTTAAGGATTCAATAGGTATCCCTGTAGCCGTTAAACTGAGCCCATATTTCACCAGCCTTCCCAACTTTCTAAAATCTATAGTTGAAGCAGGTGCGAATGGACTTGTTCTTTTCAACCGGTTTTATCAACCCGACCTCGATATTGAGAAACTAACAGTTGAACCATCACTACACCTATCCAAATCAAGCGATATGCTGCTGCCTTTACGCTGGGCTGCAATTTTATTCAACCGCATCAAAGCGGATATTGCCCTTTCCAGCGGGGTGCACACCGGCGAAGACATGGTCAAAGCTGTCATGGCTGGCGCGTCTGTGACCATGATCGCATCCGAGTTGGTAGAAAATGGCATCCAACGTGCCGAATCCATGCTGTTAGAATTGGGTAACTGGATGGATATCCATGGATACGAATCAATTGACAGTCTGCGTGGAATCCTGAGCCAGAAGTCGGTCGCATTTCCGGCTGCCTTCGAGCGGGCAAATTATATGAAAGCACTTACGCAGTTTGACGAGAGGATATAGGATCCGTACAACTTTCACCTGCAGGACGATTGTCCTGCAGGTTTTCGTTTAATAACGCTTGAATGGTAAACTTGCGATGTTTGAGCAATGATAAACAGAAAAATTCAACGCGGACCTCGCAAATATGAAATATAACTTTAAACAATTTTTTAGATCTTTCTACAAATCACTTTTTCGATCAAAATGCACACATGCCCGCCTGACACGCAAACGGATCGGGTTTCTCATCCTTTTCTATTCGGTCTGGCCAATTTGGGGAATAATTGTCTGGTTTACATTTTTCCTTGATCATCTCTTTTTCCGGCGGTTTCCCAGCCAGTGTATCGATAAACCACTGTTTATAACTGGAAACTTCCGCAGTGGATCAACCTATCTGCAACGCCTCATTGCTAAAGACAATAAACAATTTGCTTCTGCGCGGACATGGGATATTTTTTTATCCCCATCAATCACCCTTACAAAACTATTTTCTTCTATTCTTGCCGTTGACCGTCTTTTCCATAACCCTTTAAGAAAAGCCTTTAAGAATTTTGATCAACGCACACTTGGACAGGTGGATATCCACCGAATCAGTTTCTTCGAACCTGAAGAAGATGAGAATTTTCTTTTACATATATGGTCCTCGTATTTCAGCGGTATTTTGTTCCCTTTCATGGAGGATTACCGACAATATCTATTTTTTGATCAGGCGATTAACCAAAAGGAAAAAACTCGTGTTATGAAATTTTATAATCGGGTTCTACAACGCTTTCTGTTTTCACGCGGCGGGAAGCATAAATTACTCTCAAAGAATCCATCCATATGCCCCAAGATCGCATCAATCTATGAAACTTTTCCAACAGCACGCATTATCTATCTTGTTCGTAACCCACTGGAGATGCTACCGTCAACTATTAGCTGGTTAGGATACACATGGCGTGTGTTTAGTGACCCCTTGACCCCTTACCCTTTTACGCAAGAAATACTCCAATTTACGAAACATTGGTATACCTATCCATTGAAAATTCTTGACAGCACAGACCCTGCCAAATACCTCATTATTAAGTATGATGATCTTATCCAGAAACCACAGGAAACAATCAGGCATATATATAACCACTTTGAGTATGATATGTCTCCGGAATTTGAATTACAGGTTACCAGGATTTTGGAAGTGTCTGGCAAATACCGCAGCCGCCATCAATACGACTTGGAGAATATGGGTTTTTCCCGTGAACAGATATTATCGGAATTCTCTGATATCTTTGATCGTTTTGATTTTGACAGGAATCTTGACGGAATCTCACCTGCGGGAAAAGAAAGCACCCTGGATTAGGAGAGTGCTAAGTAAATATCATAATTCAATTGTTAACGAAAATTTTTAAATATCTTCTATTTCATCCTGAACTTCAATTGGATCAGGGGCAGAAGTCGATAAAGAATAGGCGTCTGGTCCCTTTGGAAGAAATGGAATTCGAACCACTCGCAATTTATCCAATAGAAGAAGCGCACCAAATACAGCCATGAAAACAGCTACAAGGCTGGTATAGCTGAAATTTGTTCCTGGAATTCTTGGTTGGTCTGGGCGCCAAATCTCTATAATAATCCTGCCAACTCCCGATAACATCAGCCAGCCATAGAAAATAACACCAGGGCGAATCTTTTCATCAAAGAACCGCGAAAAGACAATCAATAATTGCGCAGCGAAAAGATTAAACAATATTTCATACGCAAAAGTAGGATGAAATTTTGTGGTATCTACTGGAAAAGTACTGAGATCATTCCATGGCGGAATACGGTGGATGCCGTCGATCTTAATTCCCCAGGGTAAAGAAGTCGGGGGACCATACAATTCTTGATTGATAAAATTTGCTGGTCGGGCGACCGCCTGGCCTATCAGCACTGTTGGTGCAATCGCATCAAGAAACAACCATAGATCGACCTTGTGTTTACGTGCATAAAAAATCAGCGCGAGCGCGCCAAATAATAGACCACCATAAAAGTGTAATCCTCCCTGGGTTGTGTTTAATATTTGGATAGGATTTTCAATGTAGTATCGGCTTCCGCCCAAGGTTGCGTTTGCTACATACCATAACCGCGCGCCAATCATTCCAGCTGGAATCATCCAAATCAACGCATCCCAAATATGGTCTGGGTTTTCACCGCGCCGTTTGAATTCTGCGGCAGTCATATAGGTCGCAATGAGCACGCCGGTCATGACCAACACACCATACCAGCGTAACGCAATTGTAATATTTCCAATATTGAAACTGAAGATGATTGGGTCGATCATTTATACCTCCGAAAAAAGAGATGATATGTCTTTGTTAATTCCCGAGAGGGATTATATCATCGTGATCATAAAAAAAACCTCCTTCTGGTTAAGATGGAGGTTTCGTTTCACTCATTCAGTTGAAGGTTGTGTTCGTTGTTTCTTCTGGCGGTATGTAATCCTTCCGCGTGTCAAATCGTAGGGGGACATTTCCAACTTTACACGGTCTCCCAGCAGAATGCGAATATAGTAACGGCGCATTTTACCAGCAAGATAAGCCAGGACCTCATGGCCATTATCCAGTTCCACACGGAATTGTGTGCCGGGAAGGGCTTCAATCACAGTACCTTCAACCTGGATTTTCTCTTCTTTTCCCATGATTACTCCTTTCTGTCTTTTCTCAAGGCCGTTATTAATTAGTGATTCTTATTGTAGCGTTGTTTTATTTTCAAGTTACGCGCTGCTTTTTTTGCTTCCATGCGTCGTTTCTCGCTTTTTGAGATAAACCATCGTTTGTCTCGTACGTCACCGAGAACACCGGAACGGACAACTTTTGTGCGAAAACGCCGCAAGAGCTGGTCTTGAGATTCATTTGGTCTTAATATTACGTGCGTCATATTGTTCATCACCTCCCTTCGTTCGAAGGGATTTCCGCAGAAAAAAACTCGGCTGATTTACTTATACCAGTCGAGTGTAAGTTCTTTGGTAAATCAGTATGTATTTGGTGCTATCTATTGAATAGCGCCTCCCAGTATGATATATCTTTTCGGACCAATAACAATCATTATTATACGTTCAAGCGCACACTCTGTCAAATTCTTATGCAATTCTTTTATGGTTAGTTTTCTGAATTGGTCTTTCTTTAATGTTTTTTAGTAGCAACATACTGATTATTGAGAATAATCCGCCCAGGAAAAAAAGGCCTGAATAACCATAAAATTTTCCCGGGTAAGCATTATTAATGATATCGATCGGGATACCCCCAAGTTTACTGAGCGCACTTGCCCCGGCAGTTGCCAGATTGGTTAAACCCAGATACATTCCAGCTTCTGCCCTGGGTGCCAGGCGGCTTGCGAGCGCCCAATTTGAGGAGAGATATAAACCAATTCCTGCACCTAAGACAGCAGCATATAATGTTAGCATCAAAAGATTAGAAGCAAATATTAAAAGGAACGCACCAACCGCAGCGATGACACTGGCAAGATAGATAACCTTACGCGCTCCTATCCTGTCTGTAATCCAACCCCCGAGTAATGAGCAAATTACTAATGACAAGGCCAATGAAGCCATCAGATCACCTGTGGCTTTTACCGGATTTATTACCTGAAAAACATCGCGGATGTAATATTGAGCGAAAGTTTGAACACCATAGATTCCCACCAAAAACAGAAATCGAGAAAGGATCAGCCAGAAGTAAGAAGAATTCGTTTTTAGATCTATTGAAAATATTTGCTTAAGAGAGAATTTTGCATTATCGCCATCTTCGCGCATGGACGTGCTTTCTCGCGAAAAAATAAATGTGACAAGGCTGCAAATTATCAATAGAACCATCACAACAACCATGATTAGCACAGGATAACGGTCTTCTGGCATAAGCAATGCCCCTGCAGCAAGGGAAGCAATGATCAATCCAGCCATATCTAACAAGTTCTTTAACCCACTCGCAAGACCTAATTGTTCATCAGGAACCATATCAGGAATGAGCGCTTGCATTGGGCCGTGAGCAATGTTCGATGTTAGCTGCAATCCAACATAACCCAATATAATGACGAAAAGATTTCCCGACCAGGCTAATAAAGCAATAAAAACAAGATCTAAAGATGTCCCCAATATCGCCAGCGGCCGTCGGCGCCCAATTGGTGAACGCAACCTGTCGCTGATTGCGCCGGAGATTGGTTGAATAACCATTGCAATCACCAGTCCAACAAATGTGAGTAACCCAAGATATGTATTTTTCTTGGTTTCTGGCACAATATGCAGCAGAACTGCAGGTAAAACAATCGGGTGAATACTATTCCACATAAATGATAGTCCCAACCAATATACATTCATTGTGATTAAATTGATCAAGCTTTTCTTTTGCATTTGCTGACTCATGATGCCATCTCAAAATAATTTGGTAGTTGTATTCTAATTCTTTCCATCACAATTCGTGAAATCTTCTCATCATTAGGATCACAAATTTCCTTTAGATGATACGCATGCCCAAAGCTAATTACAAGTTTTTTGTCTTTTTCAAATACACCAACTGGCAGTACCGTTTCCAAGTAATTCGATAACTGGTAGATGAATTTACCCGTTCCTGGAGGGGGCTGCCCTATAATTCCGTATGGATAATCCCTGCCTTCTGGTGCAAGACACACAATCGCTGAAGAATGGCTTTTAACGAACTGGAATACCGCCCTGATACTGAGAGCCCGATCAACCATTTCTCTTGCTACTGGTGGCATCGCCGGAGTTGTGATAAATCCATAAACATCAGCGATACGCCGGAACAAACACCTGGTAATCTTCGTGCGGACAATATCCAGACCATTCGTACGATTGGTCCATGCGTTTGTCATCAACCATAGTTGTTCTTTGGGAAGTTGTGAAGCAATTGCCAGAGCAGCCCAAATGATCGAAAACCCATCACGCGCATAGTGATTCAAAGTAACCAATGTAGAACCAACCTTCGGAATATTTTCAATACCCAACAACTGAATTTGTGATGAATTTCGTTGTAATACAATGTTTGCATCCATATGGTAATTTCGCGTTGAATTCAGCAATAGTGAACTTAAGATGCTACAAGACAAGTGTAAGGGGAAATGAAACCGAGGATAGGACGTTGTGTCGAACATACAATAATTGTATATTCAGTTAAATAAAAAAGTCTTTTGGCAATGACCTACTCTCCCGGGGGGTCGCCCCCCAAGTACCATCGGCGCTGACGGCCTTAACTGCCGGGTTCGGAATGTTACCGGGTGTACCACCGTCGCTCCAATCACCAAAAGACTTTAGTTTAGCAAATAGTATGTAAGATAATGGTTGATAAAAACTGTCGAGTTCTCCGCACCACGTCATAGAAGCGCTCGATCATTAGTACGACTTAGCTGAACGCATTGCTGCGCTTACACATGTCGCCTATCAAGCAGGTGGTCTTCCTGCGATCTTACTTCTTTACAGAATCAGGGATCTAATCTTGAGGCAAGTTTCCCACTTAGATGCTTTCAGCGGTTATCTCTGCCAGACGT
>CAZTCV010000011.1:0-53536 GCA_964612815.1 uncultured Pelolinea sp.
CGTCACCGCAGGTGGCCAGTTGACAGGTGTTCAAACAGGCATCGGTGTTATCCGAGTTGGCATCATCGCATTCTTCCACACCAGCCTGCACAAATCCGTCACCGCAGGTGGCCAGTTGACAGGTGTTCAAACAGGCATCGGTGTTATCCGAGTTGGCATCGTCGCATTCTTCCACACCGGCCTGGACATAGCCGTCACCGCAGGTGGCCAGTTGACAGGTGTTCAAACAGGCATCGGTGTTATCCGAGTTGGCATCGTCGCATTCTTCCACACCGGCCTGGACATAGCCGTCACCGCAGGTGGCCAGTTGACAGGTGTTCAAACAGGCATCGGTGTTATCCGAGTTGGCATCGTCGCATTCTTCCACACCGGCCTGGACATAGCCGTCACCACAGGTGGCAAGTTGACAGGTGTTCAAACAGGCGTCGGTGTTATCTGAATTACCATCATCACATGCTTCGCCGGGATCTTGTATGCCATTTCCGCAGGATTCATCTGATTGGCAGTTGGCGCTACAGCCATCACCATCAATATTATTGCCATCATCACAGGTCTCTCCGGGATCTATCGTGCCATCGCCGCAGTAGGCATCACAACTGCCATCATCCACGACAGCAGCCGGGTTATAGTTGGGCGCCAGCGGATCGGTGCAGCCTTCGATCTGGCAGCTTGCGCTGCAGCCATCTCCATCCACTGTCCCGCCGTCATCACAGGTCTCTCCGGGATCTATCGTGCCATCGCCGCAGTAGGCATCACAACTGCCATCATCCACGACAGCAGCCGGGTTATAGTTGGGCGCCAGCGGATCGGTGCAGCCTTCGATCTGGCAGCTTGCGCTGCAGCCATCTCCATCCACTGTCCCGCCGTCATCACAGGTCTCGAGGCCGGCATTATTGACAACACCATCACCACAATATTCAGTCATACACGTGGCAGTGCAGCCATCGCCATCGATATTGTTGCCATCGTCACATTGCTCACCTGGGTTGAGATTTCCATCGCCACATAGCTGGCAGGTCACCGTGACCGTTGCGGTATCAGATAAACCACTGCCTTTGATGGTCGCAGTATTGGTGTTATCACCCGCATCATCACAGGTGAAATCACGGCTATAGGTAAAAGTAGCGGTGCTGTTGGTGTACCAGTTCCGACCCGTACCATCACTATCAATGTCCTGAACATGGATACGGGCAGGATCGGCCAGCGTGAAGCCCGCGCTGCCAGAATCTCCGTGCGTTGAACCAATATGGCCGGTAAAGTTCTGGATGGTCGCTGTGGCTGTATTGGTGAAGCTGATATCTCCAGAATATGGGATAAGGTTCAACGGGAATGAATATGGGTAACAATGGGATTCACCACCCTGCAAAACTGGGTGAGAGGAAACACTGACAGACGCGCCGCTCAGAATAACCGATGGGTTGTTATCACTCCATTGCGTGACTGAGTCCGTGATCGACAAACCAATCGTAGGATTGGACCCATTGTTGGTCACGCAAATCTGGCCGCTGACCACCGCGCCAGTGGGATTGCCGCTCAATTTGGTGACACTAATATTGAAAGTGACTGATTCTGATTCACCACTGGCCAGGCTTACCGAGCCGGTGCTGGCCGTCTTTTCTATCTCCCAGCTGGGAAAGCTTGTAAAACCACCGGAAGCGGTTTTGGTGACATTAATGATCGTCCCTTCATCAAAGGGGTCATCATCACAGGCATCGCCAATGCCGTCGCCATCACTGTCGCGCTGGTCGGGATTGGGAACAGTAGGACAATTATCACAGGCGTCTCCAAATGAGTCGCGATCCGTATCCAGCTGATCCGGGTTATAAACAGTCCAACAGTTATCAATCGGCCAGTGCCCATCAAGATCATTGTCATAACTAAGCACATCCCACCACATCGGATTATTGGTGGGAGTGCTGAAATTGTTATTAATTCCGCACCACGGGGAAGGATGTTCTGTACCGCAGGTTGACTGCACAATACTTTTATCCTTTCCGAAGAACATTTGGCCGCCAGTGATAAGGTTACGTACAACGGTCAGGTCATCATTCACCTGCCACCCAGTCCCACCACCGAGATCCACACCGCCATAATAGTTATTGGTGAGCGCATTGTTTTTAATGACTATATCTGTCGAGCCGCCTTCAATCTCGATAGCGTTATCGGTATTATTGATGACATTGTGCTCGATCGTAATATTGTGTGAATCGTAAACAAGGATACCCAGGCCAAAATGGATGTATCCATCGCCAGACCACTTTTTATTATCATTACGGAAATCCATGATTGTTGTATTTTCAACTGAGCTATCCGAAGCATTATTGAAAACAATACCCGCGATCTGGGTGCTGTTATGCGGCAGGGTCCAATCAGGGTCGCCGGAATAAGACATGAGCCCATTGATGATCACGTTTCGAATCGTCACCTGGCTGGCGCCATCCACATAAATCACACCATAATCGCGAGATTGATGGTAGGTTTCATAATGATCAACATAATGGGCAGCATCACCAAGCGTTAAATAATTCGGGGCAAGGAAAGTGGCCAGCGAATTACCTGCGCCATCGGAGCGGCCGATCAGGTTGACACTCTTGGTGATCCAGACTTGTTCCTGGAAAGTCCCTTCCAGCATGATGTCTGTGCCGGGGAGGGCATGATTGACAGCGCTTTGCACCGGTTTATCCCAATAGCAGATAACGGCTAAATCGGTGAATTCCGGATCTGGTTCGTAGGTGCATGATCCATTGGTATGGGTTGCATCGGAAGCATAGAAGCGGAAGCGGGTTCCGGACGGTAAATTGGATCCGCCGTTGAGGTAGGCATAAGTGGATAGATAAGACGTATCCAGAATACCCAGCGGGTCGCTATTGCAGACCTGTTCCGCTTCAACCGATGCCATGGGCAGGGGTTCTCCGCCTTCCGTGACCATGACCATCTCTTCTTCAGCGAGTACATCAACAATTTCCGTCAATGATTCCGGTGCATCTTCGGCATCTGAATCATTTTCTTCAGGCGCGCAGAGCTCACCTTCTTCGCAACCAACCACGGGAGAGGCAGGAACACATTCATTCAAGGCGTCATGCGGGCAGGTATCATTACAATCTAAAACGCCATCACCATCGGAATCAACATCTGGTATTCCACATCCGCAAATACCAGGGTCTTCTTTGTTCTCATCATCAGGACAGAGATCAACGACTTCACCATCACCTTGAGCTGGTTCTTCAATATCACCCCCCTCATTTTCTCCAGGAAGTTGATCTTCCCCGTCTTCGACTGGATCCTCTTCGGCCGGTGTATCTGGAGTTTCATCCTGCGGTGGGTTGGGCGAATCGTCTGCTGGAATACATTCATCACCCTCGCACTCTTTACCCATCCTGACTGGCGCGGATAGTATTTGGCTGATCCAGTCGCCATCGCTATGCATAGTCAGAACAACCTTAACAGCAGCGTTCTCGACTATGTTGCTTTCAGGATTTGTCCTGAGCAGTTCCGAATAAGGCCGGAACTTGATTTCCATATTAAGTACAGAGGATTCAACCGCAACACTTTCACCTGTTACGCCAAGCAATTCCGCATAGGGGCGAAATTGTACATCAATATTGAATCCTGATGGTTTGGCGATCTGATCTTGCGCGTAAACCGCACCGATCTGGCTCAGCACAGGCGTGGGAATGAGACCCAACATCATTGAGGCGATACCCATCACGTTACATGCTTTCTTTAAGATCCGCAACTTAGAATTCATTTTGCCCTCCGCAATTTTCGAAACCCTGCCTAATATTTATGATTTATTTGATACCAATTAAATAAAAATCCGGTCAATTTAATTACATGACCGGTTTCGCTATTGGCTCGACTGCGTCTGGAATGGGTTTGGCGGCTTACCCCATAAAAGCGACCATTTATACGCGCAGTGTCTACGCCTTCAGAAAGAATTTTTATTTAGTTGTGTATATAATATATCAAGTTATGATTAATAAGTCAAGAAGGAATATCCAAAAAAATCAGTCCGCCCTTGGGGAGCGGACTGACGATAAGCGAGGCGACCAAACAAAGTCTACTTGTTATTGGTTATTGGTTATTGGTTATTTCTTTTTCCTTTTTCCGATCATCAGTGAGATTCCCAGCAATCCTGCGCCCGCTGTCAACAATAATTGTTTCTGCGCAGTGATCGCGCCAATCAGATCAGCACCTGTGACCGGGATGATGAATGTTTCTCCGGTTACCGGGATCACTGGCGCAAATAATGGCGGAGGAACAAATTCTGGTTCACACACCTCTGTTGATGTAAAGGTGCCAAATCCACCATTTGGCCAGGTTGCGACCATGGTATGCGCTGCTGGCCCATCCGGTGTGGTACCCATTCCCACTTCGGTGTTAGCCGGGAATGTGCCATCAAACCGTAACACACCATCGACTACCACCTGCACATTCGGCACAGAGAACGGGTTGGGATTGATCACTGACCATCCCAGCGTGCCGACTCCAACACAACCAGGGTCGAGCACTAAACCAGCAAACTCCTTATAATCACATTGATTGTTGCAGTAATCCTGGGTTGGATCACCAGGGTCGCAAGTTTCCTGCCCATTAATGATCGCGTCACCGCAGTAAGTACAATCCGCGCGGCAATATGCTTCACCGTCGCAGGTTTCGCCATGACCATCCTGGAGGATATCATCACCACAATACGTGCAATCTGCACGACACCAGGCTTCCCCATCGCAGGTTTCACCAAGATCAGGCTGGACAATGCCGTCACCGCAGAATGGTGAGCAGAAGTTCTGGTTGGTGGCTTTAGTGGTCTGCTTGAGCACACCGTCGTGGTCATACCATTTAATGATGGTTGTATTGGGTGTCCCATGTGTTCCTGTGATCCAGAAATAGGAATCTCCAGGTGGCGCTGTCCCCGCACCAGACCCGCCAAGATGGATAGTATAGTCCACCGGGAAAGGATTGGGGTTACGGACCCTGAACATATGGGATGTGAAATCCTCCCAGCACATCGACGTGAGTGTCAGGCTCATGACTGGGACCACACAGCTATCTGTGCAGGCTCCATCACCAACTCCTGGTTCACATTCTTCCGGGGGTGACTGCACGATACCATCACCACAGTATGTACAGTCAGCACGGCACCAGGCTTCGCCATCGCAGGTCTCACCCAGTACGGTATCCAAGATACCATCTCCACAGGTTGGGATAGTACAGTTTGTTCGGCAATTGGCATCATAGCCGGCGCTGCCAGGGACCGCCGCCGGATCGCAGGTCTCGCCCGCATCCAGGTTGCCATCACCGCAGTAGGGGTCAATGGTGCAGCTCGCGTTGCAGTGTTCATTGTAGCCGGCGCTGCCAGGGGCTGCCGCCGGATCACAGGTCTCGCCCGCATCCAGGATGCTATCACCACAGTAGGTGCAGTCATCCCGGCACCAGGCTTCCCCATCGCAGGTTTCACCAAGATCAGGTTGAACAATACCATCACCACAGAATGGTGAGCAGAAGTTTTGGTTGGTGGCTTTAGTGGTCTGCTTGAGCACACCGTCGTGATCATACCATTTAATGATGGTTGTATTGGCTGTACCATGCGTTCCTGTGATCCAGAAATAGGAATCTCCTGGAGGGGCAGATCCAACTCCAGATCCACCTAAGTGAATGGAGTAATCTACTGAAAACGCATTGGGATTGCGAACACGGAATTTATGTGATGTTGGATCTTCCCAACACATGGACGTAAGTTGCAGATTAAGCGTTGGAACTCGACAATCATCAGTACATGGACCAGCACCTACACCGGGTTCACATTCTTCAGTACCATTCACTATTCCATCTCCGCAGTAAGGATCGATGGTGCAGCTCGCGTTGCAGTATTCATGGTAACCGGCGCTGCCAGGGGCTGCCGCCGGATCGCAGGTCTCACCCGCATCCAGATTGCCATCACCGCAGAAGGGGTCAATGGTGCAGCTCGCGTTGCAGTGCTCATGGTAACCGGCGCTGCCAGGGGCTGCCGCCGGGTCACAGATCTCGCCCGCATCCAGGTTGCCATCACCGCAGAACGGATCAATGGTGCAGCTCGCGTTGCAGTGCTCATGGTAACCGGCGCTGCCAGGGGCCGCTGCCGGATCACAGGTCTCACCCGCATCCAGGTTGCCATCACCGCAGAACGGATCATCATTTTCATCCATATTCACCAAAAGCAAATGAGAGATATCCTTACCCTTACACTCAGTAACAGTTATACACCCCTCCGCATCCCAGGTCACGCAATACGGATCTACTGAACAGTCACACGTTTGGGTGTCCTTTGTGTAAAAGTACTCAGACGTAGCAGACTTGATCACTACCACCTCTGCTGAAGTTGAACAATATTTCTTCTGTGTAGGGGGATCTGTCCATTCATCCTTATCACAAAGATCGTCATACACATCGCATAACGTGTTGTAACTACTACTATGAAAAGGAGGAAATTCGATGTTTTTATACGTTAGCGTATCGGTGTGCTCATCGGTGATTGCTTCTCCACCTGTTGGAATATACAGGAACATGTTGTTATTGACATTCACCCCGCTTTGTGTATTGACATCCACACCATATTTAAACCCTTTGAATACAAATCCCTGGATAGTGACATTACCTGATTGGATATCTATCCCCGTGTCTCCGCTGTTCTTTTTTATCACAGGCGCGTTTTTTCCGGGACCTGATACATTGGGATCACCAACATTGCCAGAGATCTCAACCGGTTTATCCACCGTGATCCCGCCGGAATACGTGCCTTCATCTACCTTTACCTCACCGCCGCTGGAGACCAAATCAACGCCATCTTGAATGCTGCCCTGGCTGTTGCTGTCAGTGATGATATACACGAGATCAGTGTTAATGTTTGTCCAGCTGGCCAAGCTGGTCACAGGGTGGCTCAGGATAAAACTGGTCACATTGACCCCACCCGATCCGCCAATCAGAATGATATTCTTATCAACAAGGACATTCTCATTATAAGTACCGGCAGCGATCAATACTGTTTCTCCCGGGTTAGCAAACACCACTGCATCCGACAACGGTGTGGTTGTTTGTGTACACACATCCGGGGCAGAAATACCGGTGCAATCTGTCAGGAAGTAATAATTTACTCCACCGCGAACAATCAATGGATCACCTTCGACCAGAAGATCAGCCGTCTCCTGCGCTGCCATTTTCAGCGGCTCACCATCTTCATTGGCTAAGACTACCTGCTTCTCAGAAGCATCGGCGACTACTTCCACAACATTCTCAACAATCTGCGGTTCGGTCACAGTTTGAGCAGCTTCAGCTCTAACCGATTCGAGGCAGGTATTAGACTCGTCCTGCGGGCATTCATCCTTGCAGTCCAACTTACCATCCCCGTCTGAATCCACATCCGGGACCCCACAGCCACACACTCCAGGTTCGAGCTTGTTGTTATCATTCGGGCAGAGATCTTCTTCAGTATTAACTATTTCCAGGGTAGGAGTAGGATCTAAGTTAATTTCCAGCGGCGTTTGTTCAGGTTCTTGCGCTGGCTCTGCTGTTGGTTCAGCCGTCGGATCTTCCGTCCCATCGAGAAGCATAGCATAGGATGTTGCGATCGAAATATCCATCGCACCTGCCATTTCAACCATGGCATTATCACTAACCTGGCCAATAACCGGAGTTGGAATGCTCCCCAACAAAATCAAGACCACTCCAGTAATATTGGATACTTTCTTGGCAAAACGAGCTATTTTACTCATGACGCCCTCCGTTTCTCTCTTCCTTATAATTAAGATATTTGTATTAATTATTAAATAAAAACACGGTCAAGTTGTTACCATGACCGGTTTCGCTATTGGCTCTTCTGCGCATGTAATGGAGTTGGCGGCTCACCCCAAGTAAGCGACCATTTTTCTGCGCAACGTCTTCGCCTTCAGAAAATTATATATTTAATTGTGTATATAGAATAGCACCACTCTTGGAAAAAGTCAATTATTCTTTAGAAGGTTTTTCTCTCTAAGATGTGATTAAGATAACGGAAGATCGACAATCCCCCCAACAAATTGATAGCGACAATCACTTTGATCCAATGCGGATTAAGGAATGTGAAGGCGTTCCCCGCGACCCATGGCAACAGCATACCACCAATGGATGTCGCCATAAAGAACATGCCGGTCATGCTGCCGGTAAGCCGCAGCTGTTTATCCGCATACAGTGTCAGGGTCGGAAAGATAACCGCCATGAACAAACCAGCACAAATCGAAGACAACCATAAAAATGCATCCGAACCAGGCAGCAATACCGCTATCAGAAAGCTGGCCACCGCGCCAAGGAAGGCAATATTGAGAATGGTTGCGGGCTTCCAGCGCCTGGAAAGGATGCCAACAAAAATGCGCCCTATAGCCAGCGCGCCCCAGAAGAGGGAATTTAACAGCCGCCCGGCTGCATCCGTGAGTGGATAAGCCGTAGTTGACATAGTGAAAACCCAGCTATTATAGGTCACCTCAGAACCAGTATATAAAAGGAAGATCAAAGCGACAAGGAAGACCAGATTCTTTCTTGCCGCAGGGCTATCTATTTCATCATTAACACTTGCTTGCTTGCGGATTTGGGGGCTGGGAGTATAAAGAAAGAGCACCGCCAAGGCAAGACTGAGCAGCGCGAAAACCCAGAAAGAACGGGCGTATTCCCCGTGATTGATGATCACCAGGGAGATGATCAAAGGAGAAAGGAAATTCCCGACGCCATTCAAGAAGCTCTGCGTACTCACCCAGGGCGCAGGATCCTGATCATGCTCCCAGACGATAAAGGTTGAGGAACCAACCACAACAAAACCCAGAACGATACCCGAGGCGAAAAGCACTGCCATCAGTAACCAGAAATCAGGGATGAAGGGAATAAAAATGAGAATGATGGATTGAATAAGAAAGCAAGCCACCAGAAAGAGGTGCGCTTGATAGCGGTCAAATATTCTGCCGCTGAAAAAAGAGCCTATCAAGAAACCGCCTGCCCGAGCGGTAAAGATCAAACTAATCGTGTTAAGGGGAACGGATACCTGCGCTGCCAGGTCCGGCAAAATCGGCCCCAAAGAGGAACCGATCAAACCAAAAACGGTCATGGAAAGGATATATCCGACCGTACGCGCCCAATGCGCCAGGCGGGATAGGGATTCAGCTGTAACTAATTGTCTTTTCTTTTCCATACGAAGTGGAGATTATATCATCCCGCTCCTGACGCGATCATTCATTCAGGTTACCGCATTTTCAGGAATGGTGATAGTGTGACGATCACAATCGATCACACATCTGCAGCCATAGGGCAAAACCAGCATCGGGTCGGTATGGCCGAAATCCATCGCAGTAATAATAGGCAGGTCTGGACGATTGATTTCATGATGAATCATTTCCCTCAGGACTTGATCGTAATCCGGAAACTGGGACGGGGCGATCTGGCCACCCGGTCTACCGAATAACAGGGCATTGATCTTCATCAACACTCCAGTGGCATTAAACGCGCGCAGGATGCGCTTCACGCTCTGTGGGCTGGGTGCTTCTTCTGATGTCTCAAGGAATAAGACTGCCCCATCCCAAAGCGCTTCATCCGGCCAGGCGGGTGTCCCGCGCAGCCAATCCAGCACTTCGATACAGCCGCCCACCAGGTGCCCGCTATGGACACCCTGCCCCTGCAGGAACCGCCAGCCAGTACAGGGTGTAATAGTTCTCTTTTGTCCCTGCAATCCAGGGTCTCCCCAATCAAGCAACTCGACTGTCCAGCCTTCATTGTTGGGAAGTAGTTCGCCAACAGACCCAGCGCTGAACAACATTCGCCAGACCGCATCACGCATGTATGGAAAGATACCGCCATTCTCTCCAAACCCTGCCATGATGGATGGCCCATAGAAAGTGCCCAGACCGGCCTTGAGGCACATCAAATGGGACACCGTTGTATCAGAGTACCCCATAAAAACCTTCGGGTTTCGGCGGATGATATCGTGATCAATATACGGGATCAGGCGAATGGAATCATCACCGCCTATGGTGGAAACAATCCCATTAATCGCGGGGTCATCAAAAGCTTGCATAAGATCTTCTGCCCGAGCCTGGGGGTTGGCCTGCAGATATTCTGCGCTACTGAGCGTGTGCGCCATTTCTACGACCCGCACACCAAAAACTTCTTCCAGTTGGCGCTTTCCCGCCTGGTAACGATGAGGAAAGGTTGCTGGCCCACCCCATGAGAGTGAAACCGCTGCCAGGGTATCACCTCTGCGAAGCATCGCTGGCTTTTTCATTGTTGTTAACATTTGATTATTATCACATAATCAGGATCAACCCTTGCTTTCCAGCCTATCCCGTAGATGTGCGAGAAAATCCGCCGCGGATGCACCATCAATGATGCGATGATCACAGGTTAGGGTGAGGATCATCTTTTTTCTGGTTTTAATTTTTCCGGATTTATTCAGCGCGAGAGTCTGATACACCTCGCCCACCCCCAGTATTGCGGATTGGGAAGGATCAATGATCGGGACAAACTGGCGCACATTTTTCATCCCCAGATTACTGATGGTGAATGTACCATCAGACATATCCTTAATTTCGATCTTTCGGATTTTGCAAGCTTCGGCCAGGTTGTTGATGCGTTTGGATATCTCGTGAATTTCAAGCAGATCCGCTTGATGAATAACCGGAACATAGAGACCATCGTCAGTTGCTACAGCGAATGCAATATTCATATGCTGATAGCACACCGCTTTTCCTTTCTCATAAACTGCGTTCAAACGCGGATGATCTTTCAAAACCTTCGCAACCACTTTAATCAGTATGGCGGTGAGAGTGACCCGGTGTCTGGCATCCTTATTAATGTTCTTGATCTTTTTCGCCAGGCGTGTCGCGTCCACTTCGATGGAGACAGAAAACTGGGGAATGGTATTGACCGATTCCTGCATGCGTTCAGCGGTCAGTTTCTCAACCTTATTCAACTCAACTTCTACAAAGGGAATTCCGCTCAGTGGTGTAGTTTTATCAGTCTCCGCCAAATCCAGCACATCAACGGCAGTGATACGTTCGCCGCTTGGTTTGTAAGGAATGGATGAAAGACTGATCCCCTTTTCACGCGCCATGCGCTTCGCGTTAGGGGAAATGCGTAAACGCCGGGCGGGATATTCACCAGCAGTTTTATACTTTTCCTTTGGTAAAGCGGTCATTTCAGCTCTTTTTTCAGCCACTGGCAAATCTTCAGAAGCTTCTGTTTTCCAATCCTCCCCTGCTTTACCAACGATCGCAACCAGTTCTCCCATCTGGATCGTCTTTCCAATTTCAGGGAATACAGCCAGAAGCACACCGTTGACCGGGCTTTCCAATTCCATCATCGCTTTGGCGGTTTCCAATTCTGCGATCACATCTCCGCGTTTGACCGGGTCACCAACTGATTTTAACCAGCGCCCGATCGCTGCTTCTTCTACCGATTCACCCAGGCGGGGTAAAAATATCTTTGTGGCCATATCAATCGTCCCTCAATACCCGATGGACTGCATCCTTGATGTCATCATATTGCGGGATTACTTCTTTTTCCGAAGCCGGGCCGAATGGAACAGGAGAGTTCTTCGCGCTGACCGTCACAACCGGCGCATCCAGATAATCAAACGCTTTAGCCATGATCAATGCTGACAACTCAGCGCATACACCACCGCGCTCAACATCCTCAGACACAAGGACAACGCGGTTGGTCTTGCGCACTGAGTTCAAGATCGTCTCCTCATCCAGCGGGACAATCGTGCGCGGATCGATCACTTCACAGGAAATACCTTCTTTTTCAAGTTCAAATGCTACAGCAAGAGCGCGGTGCATCATGACCAGTGTTCCAATCAGAGTAACATCTGCCCCTTCTTTACGAATAATGGCCTGTCCAAAGGGAATGATATATGATTCCTGCGGGACATCGGAACCGATATCAGAAATCGTATTATCCGACAGCGCTTTACCACCGCCCGGTGAAGCCGCTCCATAGAGAAGTTTATGCTCGAGGATTAATACCGGATCATTCATGCGCATGGCCGAAGTCATCAAACCTTTGGCGTCGTAAGGTGTGGCTGGCATGGCCACAAGGAGACCCGGTGTATGCATGAAATAAGCTTCCACGCTCTGGGAATGCTGGGCTGCCCGGCCGGTCGCGCCCTGGGGGGCACGTATGACAAGCGGCACACTGGCCTGGCCGCCAGACATCAGGCGGAGTTTGGCTGCTTCATTGACGATCTGATCCATGGCACAGAACATGAAATCAGCATATTGGAATTCAATGATCGGGCGTAAACCTGTCAGCGCAGCACCAATCCCGATTCCCATGAAACCGGCTTCAGAGATGGGTGTATCCCATACCCGTTTGGGACCAAATTTATCAAGCATCCCCTGTGAGACTCCAAAAGCACCATTGAAACGACCAACATCTTCCCCCATTAATATCACGCGTTCATCTGCTTCCATCTCCTGGATCATTGCTTCGCGCATCGCTTCAGATAAGGTTAATTGCCTCATGCCACACCTCCAACTAGCGTCTGATCTTCATATATATATCGCAAATAGTCTTGAGCGCCGACATGTTCTCCAGCTTCAGCAAAAGCAATCGCTTGCTCGATTTCCTTCTCGACCTGCTCGTCGATGGCGGAAAAGTCAGCTTCGGTCAACTTTCCTTCTTCCAGTAGTGCATGCTTGAAGCGCTGAATGGGATCGAATTTTTCCCATTGCGCCACTTCCTCTTTGTTACGGTAGCTGGCGGGCTCAAAACGGGCGTGTCCGCGCATGCGGTAAGTGATACATTCCAACAAGAAAGGCCCTTTGCCCGCTCGCGCACTATCAACTGCTTTCTTGGCAGCTTTATAAACAGCAGTAACGTTGTTACCATCGATCGTTTGTCCAGGTATGCCATAGCTGCTTCCGCGCGTCGAGAGATCAGTGACCGCAGAAACAAGTTCATTGGGCATGGATAAAGCATATTGGTTATTCTCGATCACATACACAACCGGCAATTTCCAAAGAGCTGCCATGTTGAGGGCTTCATGAAACACACCTTCGTTGATTGCACCATCTCCGAAAAAACTGACCGCAACCTGGTTTGTTCCCCTGACAACAGAAGACAGAGCTGCACCAGTGGCAATTGGGATGCCTGCGCCAACAATACCAAAAGCGCCCAACATGCCGCGGTTGAAATCGCAAAGATGCATTGAACCGCCCATGCCCTTACAAACACCATTGCGGCGGGCGAACATTTCCGCCATCATCACATCAAGCTGGACATCCTTCGCGATGCAATGTCCATGACCGCGATGGTTGCTGGTGACATAATCATCCTCGTTAAGAGCGCTGGCGACCCCCACCGCAACAGCTTCCTGGCCGGTGGCTTGATGCATTGTCCCGGGCATCGGCGTGGAAAGGAATAAATAATATAACTGCTCCTCAAACTCACGCGCGCGCACCATCCGCAGATACATCGTCTTCAAAAGTGTTTTATTGATACCCTTAAAATCAAACGGCGCAGCGACTATTTCGGGCTTTTTATAGCTCATGCGTCCTCCCATTCAATAGCAATAACTCGCGCAGGAAATGCTTCCAATCCAATGATACGCACCGGCAGTGTATAAGTCCAGGTTCGCTTTCCCAAAATCGGTTTGAGGTTGGTGAGGTATTCCACCAGCGGAACCCCAGCACCCAGCAGCAATTCATGGTTAGGTTGGCCAACAACCGGTGTACTGTCCTTGAGGCGGATCTCATGCCCGGATGTGTCAACACCCATCAACTTGATCCCGGCATCCTCGATCAGCCATCGGATGGCATCCGTCGCAAAATAGGGCCGGTCATGTTGCCTGTCGGTGTAATAATTCTTGTCCAAGCCGGTATAGAAGAAAACAATATCATCCAGTTTGATCTGATCGCCTGCGATTTCCTTCAGCTCATCCAGTGGGATCTCTTCATTATTACCATATTTCGATACATCCAATACCACAGTCTCTCCAACCAATTTTTCCACCGGAAAATCAGCGGCATCCAGCCCACCCGCATCGTGATGGAATGGAAGTTCAACATGTGTGCCGATATGGGTGCACAATGTGACTTCAGAGATGAGATATTGCGCTTCTGGCAGGCGCGGATATTTCGCGAACTGTTCCCAGCCTTCAACCTGACGGCTGTCTACTTCAAGGCGGTACTCCTCACGATTTGGATCAACGCGGTGGGATAATTCATGAATTCTTATCATTTTCATTTCTATTCCTTTCTATTCTTCATTATCAATTCAATCTTTTACTTTGGATCACAAATCGGCTTCGATCTGTTGGAAAACGGGCAATTGAACACTCAAGCGGTTTATCAAAAGCGTTGTAGGCGATACCGTTCAGCACCAACACCGCAGAAACAGTTGGAAGCTGCAGCAATTCCGTCTCATGGCGATCGGCAATGCGAGCCATAATTCTGCGGTCGACACGGGCCACCCGAACCCCCAATTCCTGTTCCATGATCTGATATAGAGATCGATCTGTCAAATCGATCTCAAGCAGCTTCTCCGAGATTGAAGCCGGGAGATATGAGAGAGAAAGGTGCACAGGTTCATCCTTGATAAAACGCAATCTTTCCAGACGGATCACTTCTGCCCGCGGATCGATTTGCAATTGCGCAGCGACATTAGAATCAGCGATTGTTTTTTGAATTTCAAGCAGGGCAGTGGAATGCTCAATGTTCGCCCGGTCAAAACTATCTGCCACACTGACAATTGTATTGACAGACCAGGAAACCGGCTCAGCTTCACGAACATATGTTCCGCGCCCGTGGATAGTATAGAGAACGCCCTCTTCAATCAATTCGCGGATCGCTTCGCGAACCGTACCGCGGCTGACATTGAGCGCCTGGCATAGATCATATTCACCGGGGATGCGCTCACCCTCGGCCAGGCGGCCAGATTGAATTTCGGAATTAATCCAATCTTTGATCTGGATATATAACGGAATCCCTGAATTCTTTTGCATCTTTTATAGATGTTTAGACATCAATACAACTAAATAATTCTAACACAAAATATTTATATAGGGATGCTGATAATGTCTCTAAATAGAAAAACATTTGGATTGTGATCCAAATGTTTTTATTAGGTAGCGGGGGTTGGATTCGAACCAACGACCTCCAGGTTATGAGCCTGACGAGCTACCGCTGCTCTACCCCGCATCATGCGAACAAGAATAATACCATGCGGGCCAACGTATGTCAAGCAAAACGAAAAATGGCTGAATTTTTGACAAAATTTTCTGATTTTCGCGGTTGGTGAAACAAAAAACCGCAAAATGCGGTTTTTTGCATAACTGTGAAGATCTCCGCTCCTCCTGCAGACCGGGCAATTGGAGCGGAAAGGTATGATTAAAGATTCATGTTCGATGCCATCCCATTGCGTTTACTGTTGCTAAGGCGGTATTTTTCAACCGCTGCAACCGGATCCTCACGATAAAGCTTCCGCAAGCCTTTGAAACTGCGGCGCCATCCGCCAAACGGCCACCAATAGAGCAGCGCCATGATGAAGTAGCCGAGCATGGTAATGCTGCCAACCATTTTACTGCCGCCTTTTTTCTGATCATAACGCAACACAAAGGGAACTTCCGCAAAACGGCATCCCAGCACATTCAGCTTGACAATAATCTCAAGCGTCGAAGTGAAACCGAGCCCGCGCAGCTGAATGAGCTGGTTTCCAAAAATCTCAAGCGCATCCTGCAGGACCGCAGCACGGTAAGCGCGATATCCACAGGAGTAATCGCTCACGCCACGGATACCCAGCAAAATCTGCATGAAAATATTCGCGGAGCGGCTGACAAATGCATGATACGGGCTGACCCCGATCTGCCCGCCGCCTGGTTGAAAACGGGATGTATTGACCACATCAAAACCCTCGTTGAGTTTGTTTATCAGGTCAAACATATATTTCGGCTCGTGGGTGTCGTCTCCTTCAATACGCACAACCAGATCATCCCGATCCGCATGCCAGGCAATGTATTCAAAACCATCGCGTTCAGTTTCACCAAGGCCACGATTGATGGGGTGCTCAACAATATGAAGGTCTAATTTTCCTTTACATCCCTTAAGAATGCGAGCGGTATCATCAGTACTGCCGTCATTAATCACCACCAGGCGGTATTCTATTTCCTGCAGTGACTGTTGCAATTTTTCAAGCAAGCGCGGCAGATCGGTCTGTTCGTTGTAAGCAGGAAGCATGATCCACAGCATCAATCCATCTCCCGGCTGGTATCACCAAGGCGAACCAGTGTCAACCCTGCCTGCTGAGCGGCTTGTGGGGCAATCACATTACGTCCGTCGATCAGGATGGAATTGTGCATGGCAGCAGCCATACCTGACAAATCAAGCTGCTGATATTCGCTGTGGGCTGTCATCAATACAGCTAAATCACAGCCTGACGCTTTCCCCAATACAGCGCCTTGAAAATCCTTTATAAAAGGATCATGGATGACAGGTATTGCACCAGCCTCTTTAAGTTCAGCTGCCAACACCTGTGAAGGAGAATTGCGGTCATCATCGGAATCTTGCAAATAGGCAAATCCGAGGATAAGTACTTTTTTATTTTTCAGATCTTTCACCTGATTTTTGACCAGATTGAAAACATGCATCGGCATATAGGTGTTGATCTCGCGTGCGGCAGGGATCAACCGCACCGGCACATCCAGATCGCGCACCGAGCTGGCCAGCAGCCAGGGGTCTTTGGGAATACAATGGCCACCCACACCAGCGCCGGGTAAGAGCATCTCACGGCCGGGTGATTTGCGCACCAGTTCACGCACTTCCCACACGTCCGCCCCTAGCGCTTCGCAGATTAGGGCCACTTCATTGGCAAAAGCAATCTGAACATCACGATAGGTATTCTCAGCGGTTTTGACAATCTCAGCGGTGATCCAATCTGTCGGATCAACATCTGCTTCGACAATAATACGATACAGGCTCACCATGACCTGCGCGGTTTCCGCATTTCCGCCGCCTGCTACCCGGCTCATTCGCTTAAGGTTATGGAGAAGCTTACCTGGCATCACGCGTTCCGGGCAATTCCCAAGAAAAAAATCCTTATTACAAACGTAACCGGTTTCCTGTTCAATGATGGGCAGAACGATTTTTTCAAGCGTACCCGGCATCACAGTCGATTCAACGATGACCAGCGCACCTTTCTTCAACACAGCTGAAAGAGACTTTGCTGCTGACCGCAACGCATGATATTCAGGGATGTGATCTTGATTGACAGGTGTTTCCACATCGATCATGATGATATCCGCGTCTTTCAATGTCTGGTAATCCGTAGTTGCAGTCAGTTTTCCTTCTTCTACCACAGACGCGATCAATTCTGAAAGGCCCGGTTCTTTTCCCACGATCGGAGAAATACCTTCATTGATCAGGTCAATGCGTGATTGTTTGATATCCACGCCGGTCACACTAAAACCTTTTTGCCCAAACAACGCGGCGACAGGAAGTCCGACATAACCCAAACCAATCACAGCCAGTTTGGCAGAGCGGTCATTTATCTTTTCATGCAATACAGATAGTATCAATGTCAGACCTCAATAACCTGATGGGTCCTGCCGGATTCAACCAGCGCCAACGAAAGACGCAACGCTTCAAGGCCGTCCTGGCCGCTGACAGGCACATTTTCACCACTGCGAACAGCATCAATTAATGCTTGAATCTCGGCTTTCAACGGTTCCTGTCGCTTGATAGAAAAGCGTGTCATACTGCCTTCGCTCACACCGCGAATAGCGCGAAATGGTGACCACAGTTCCCCTGTTGCCTGCGTGTTCTCATAAAAATAAAGGTCTTGCATGATGTCGTCCACACGGAAAAGACCTTTTTCGCCCAGTACAAGGGTTTCACGCATCTTGGTTGGGGTGAGCCAGTTGATCTCGAGAGCGCCAGTGATGCCATCTTCAAACCGCAGCAGTCCAAACAGTAGATCCTCATGATCTGTATGTATCTGCTGTTCCGTTTCAGCATAGACACGTACGGGGTCTTTCCCTGTCAGGAAACGCATAAGATCCACATCATGCGGGGCCAGATCAACAACCACGCCTACGTCTCGAATGCGCGCGGGGAACGGCCCCGCCCGGCGACAGAAGACCTGGAAGACCTTGCCAGCGTCACCATTTTCAAGCCGCTGTTTTAACGACTGCATGGCGGGGTTGAAACGGATGATATGTCCAACCATTAATTGTTTGCCTACCTTTTCAGCCAGGGCTATCATACGGCGGCCTTCTTCAACCGTGGCAGCAATCGGTTTTTCTACTAACGTATGCACACCATGTTCCAGACAAAAAGTGGTCACAACCTCATGTTCAGAGGTTGGAACAGTTATTGAAACCGCATCAGGTTTCTCAATTTCGATCATCTGTTTATAATCACTATAGGTCTTGACCGAAAACCGCCCGGCAGCCATCTGCAGCTGGTCCTGGCTGATATCCGAAACACCCACCACTTCAACGCCATCCAGTTCCGTATACACACGAAGATGGTTGATACCCATCGATCCAACGCCAATCACTGCAACTTTCATGTTTTATCCCTTTGCCATAAATGAATTGATCGTTTCGGCCACCTTCTCCAGATCGGCCTGAGATAGAAGCGGATGTACGGGCAACGAAAGCACTTCCTCAGCTGCAAATTCCGCGATCGGGAAAGATTGTTCACCGAATTGTTCAATGTAGAACCCCTGCTTGTGAATTGGCAGCGGATAATAAATCTCTGAACCGATCTCATTTTGCAGGAGGTGTTCGCGCAGCGCATCCCGTTTACCATCTGGCACACGAATCGTGTACTGATGATAAACATGGTGGAATCCTTCAGGCACAAATGGCACAGTCACGCCCTGTAAATTTTCATTATAGAACTTTGCATTAGACCGGCGTTTATCATTACTCGCAGGTAATTTGCCAAGCTGCGCGTTGCCGATAGCTGCATGCACATCTGTCATCCGAAAGTTGTACCCTAACTGATCATGATAATAGCGGCGGCGCATGCCATGGTTGCGGATCACACGGCACGCCTCGTCGATCTCATCATCGTTGGTTGTGATCATGCCACCTTCAGCGCTGGTCATATTCTTGGTCGGATAGAGCGAAAAAGTGCCGGTTCCGAACGCGCCGGCGCGAGCACCCTGGAACTCAGCCCCATGCGACTGGCAGGCATCCTCGATCACTACCAGGTCGTGTTTTTTCGCAATGTCCATGATGGCCTGCATATCACAAAGCATGCCATATAAATGAACCGGAAGGATCGCTTTTGTATTTGGGGTGATAACTGTCTCGATCTGGGAGACATCCATATTGAACGTCTTTGGATCAATATCAACAAAAATGGGTGTGGCACCGACAAAAAGCACAGAATTAGCTGAGGCAATAAATGTGAATGGAGATGTGATGACTTCATCACCCGGTCCGATACCATGCGCAAGCAGCGCCATATGCAGCGCGGTTGTGCCAGAGGTGGTCGCGATGGCGTGTTTCACACCGCACATCTCAGCGAAGTTCTCCTCAAATTCCTTAACTTTTGGACCCTGGGCTATGATGCCGGAATCCAGAACTTCCATTACTGCTTTCTTTTCTTCATCTCCCATGACGGGTTTAGCAATTGATATCATTTTGATTTACTCCAAATTTCCTTTTTTATTTCGACACTGAAATCACATTCCGGACAATGCGCCTGAACCATATCGCCAGATTCACTGGCCTTTTCAAGTTTTGCACCACAGGGGCAAACAAAACCATGCAAACGAGCCGGGTTGCCGAAGACGAGGCCAAAATCAGGTACATCGCGGGTTACGACACTGCCAGAGCCAACCAGTGCCCATTCACCCAGGGTGATACCGCAGCGAATGGTTGAATTCGCACCGATCGCAGCGCCTTTTTTCACCAGTGTCTTGCTCAAAGCCCAATCATCAGCAGATTTGGGTGATCCATCTACGTTGATCGCGCGCGGGCGCATGTCATTGGTAAAGCAAGCGTGCGGGCCTATGAACACACCATCTTCGATCGTCACACCATGATAAACCGAGACGTAATTCTGGATCTTGACATTGTCGCCAATGTTTACATCAGCATCGACGTAGACCCCCTTGCCAATATTGCAGTTTTTGCCGACGCTTGCATTCGGTCTGATCTGGCAATGATGCCAGATGCTGGTGCCTTCGCCGATTGATGCGTTTTCCGCCACCTCGGCTGTTTCGTGAATTCGTGGAGCCAATGTTCACCTCCTGATCAGGATGATTTTAATACCTGTACAATTTTATCAGCAGCATCTCCGCCGCCATAGACCTGCTGTCTTTTATTCGCAGGATAAAATTCGTGAAATAATTGGGAAATCTTCTGGGTATTTGTTCCCGCAAGCATATTCCAGCCTGCCTCAATCGTTTCGACCCATTCGGTTTCTTCGCGCAAAGTGATACAGCGTACACCCAGCAAGTATGCTTCTTTTTGAATCCCGCCTGAATCGGTCAGGATGCACTCCGCATTCTTTTCCAGCATAAGCATATCCAGATATCCGACCGGTTCGATCAGCTCGACATTGTTGGAAAATGAAAGGTCAAATTGCTGCAGCGTCTTCTTCGTGCGGGGGTGAAGGGGAAGGATGATACGCTGGCTTATATTTTCAAAGCCCTGAATAATTGCTGCCAATCTCTCGCGGTCATCCACATTACCGCTGCGGTGGATGGTTGCCAGCGCATATGATCCGGGTTTCAATAATAGATCAGAGAGAATGGAAGATCGTTCTTCAGCAACCTGCGCGAAGACAAGGAGAGCGTCGGCCATCACATCCCCCACCAGATGGACACCGGTTGAGATACCTTCTGCGTGAAGGTTTTCAACCGCGACCCTGGTTGGACAGAACATTAAATTGGAAACGTGGTCTGCTATGACGCGATTAATTTCCTCCGGCATGCTGCGATTGAACGATCGCAACCCCGCTTCAACATGAGAAAGCGGGATCTCCCGCTTTGTGGCTGCGAGAGCGCCAGCCAGGGTCGAATTGGTATCGCCATAAATAAGGACATGATCGGGTTTAATTTCTTCAAGATATTGATCGATGCCGATCAGCATGCTGCTGGTCTGCTCAGCATGACCTCCGCCACCAGCTTCCAGATTGATATCCGGTTTTCTCAGGGCAAGATCATCAAAAAATAAGCGAGACATCTCCGGGCTGTAATGCTGCCCGGTGTGCAGCAAGAACTCACGCGCCGGGTTATTCCATGCCCGTGAAACCATTGCCGCTTTAACAAATTGGGGCCTTGCGCCGACTATGTGGAGAATCTTCATAAACCGCCAGAATTCTATCATACTAAGCCTTTAAACTTATTTCTACAAAGGATAATTAATATCCCAATGTGGTTAAAACACTTGTGCTGATACAATAAAAATAATGGCAGAAAAGTTGATGATCACCCGCACTAAAATCATCACCCCGCAGCGGCGGAAAGACTATCTTTCCCGCAAACGTCTGCTGGAGGTTTTAAGCGATCTGTTGGACTACCGCTTGATCATCATCGCTGCGCCTGCTGGATATGGAAAGACATCACTGCTGGTAGATTTTGCCCACCAGTTTGAATGGCCAGTGTGCTGGTTTGCGCTCGAGCCGATCGATAGGGATTTTACACGATTCCTATCTCACTTCGTATACGCGATCCGGCAGAAATTCCCTGATTTTGGCAATGAAGCGATCACACTGCTCGAAAACAGCACCGGTGATCAGCTCAATACAGATTTTCTGATCACCACGATCACCAATGATATCTTCAATCACATCACTGAACATTTCATCATTGTGCTTGATGACTACCACCTTCTGCAAACGAGCCCAAAGATTGACCAATTTCTGAGCGATTTCATCCAGCGTGCAGACGAGAATTGCCATATTGCGGTCACATCACGCAAGCTTCTGACGCTTCCGGACCTGCCACTGATGGTTGCCCGCTCTCAGGTTGGCGGCCTTTCAGCCGAAGAGCTCGCCTTTCAACATGACGAGATACTTAAGCTCTTCAACCAAACTTTTAAGCGCCCGATCACTTCTGCTGAAGGGAAAGCATTAGCCCGGTCGACTGAAGGGTGGATCACAGGGTTACTGCTGACATCCAAAACCTTGCGCAGTGGCATGGGAGCAGCAGAAAATGTTGCACGTGCTTCCGGCATCGGATTATATGAGTATTTAGCGCAGCAAGTGCTGGAGCAACAACCGCTAGAGATGCAAGACTTCCTTCTTAACAGTTCTGTTCTGGAAGAATTTGATAGCGACATGTGCAGCGCGGTGATTGGCAAAGCACTTGACCAGGATGCTGACTGGCCGGGATTAATGAACCAAATTGTCCAGAACAACCTCTTTTATATCCCCGTTAGAGAAGATACTTTTTGGCTGCGTTACCATCATCTCTTCCGTGATTTTCTGCAATCTTCGATCGAAAAAATACGCCCACAGGACGCGAAAAGGATTCGGATCGAATTAGCGGAATTTCATAAAAAACGCGGTGATTTTGAACGCGTTTTTGAGATCTACCAAAACCTCGGCAACAAGGAAGCAGTCGCCGATCTTGTCAGAGAAATTGGATCCGGATTTATTGCCAAAGGAAAACTTCAAAAACTGGATGAATGGCTGCGCGAGATCCCGGAAGATTTTATAAGTGGTGATGCGGTTCTGCTGTCGTTGCGCGCCAGCGCTGAGGTAAATCGTGGGCAGATCCAGCACGGCTGCGATCTACTGGATGATGTTGTGGATATATGCGAGAGAAAAAGTGACGTTTCATTGTTAGCAGACAATCTGATCCGCAGATCAAGCGCCAGGCGTTTTCTCGGGAATTATGAGAACGCATTGGAAGATGCAGAGCGGGCTATAGAGATCACCGCGAAAAAACAAAAACTCAGCCATCTTTATTCCGAAGCACTGCGAACGAAAGGGATCACTCTCTACCAGCAGGGTAGATTACGAGATGGGTTGAAATTTCTTGAAAAAGCGATCCGGATCTGCCAGGCTAACGAGAAAGAGGAGGATCGTGCGCGCATTTTGATGGAATCTGGTGCGATATATGAAACACTGGGTGAATTTGATCATGCCGAAGCGGCCTATTCTGACGCGCTGGCATACTGGCAGGCGATTGGGGATTCAATCTGGCAGCCGATCATTCTGAATAATCTTGGCGTCCTGCAGCATTCAAAAGGAGATCTGCTTAATAGCTTTTACAACCTTGAAAAGGCAATGCATTATTCACAGCAAACTGGCAACCAGCGTATGGAAGGATATGCTTTAGCCAGCATTGGCGATCTGTATCGGGATCTGCGCGCATTGAATGAAGCCGAGGATGCCTACCAGAAGGCGTTAGAAATTGCGCTGATCATTGAAGACCAATTCCTGATCTTTTATCTTAAAACCGTTCAGGCACGGGTGAGTGTGATGAACGATCAGCTCAAGAAAGCCCAGCTGCAAATTAGAGCGGCACAATCTATCGCCAAAAAATCCAGTTCAATGTATGAAATGAACAAATACAGGCTGGAACAAGGTATGCTGTATTTTTGGCAATCCGAATATGCAAAAGCCATAGAAGCATTGCAGCTTCCGGCCGATTTCTTCCGAGACGAAGGCCATCTGGAAGACGCGGTCAGAACGCAATTCTATCGTTTTCTCACAATGCAAAAGGCTGGCATGCTTGAGCAATCACTATCGATTCTGGGGCAGATCCTAAAACGAATCAATGAACCAAAATATCATCTTCCAAGCTTGTCTGCGGCTAACGAAGTACAGATTTTTTTGCGCAAGCTTGCGCGCAGAAAAGAATTTGCAGATCAGCTTACAGAGCTTATCAACGCACTTTCTGCTTTTCATGAAAAGGCACAAAAAAGCCGGCTTACAATCCGTAAACACGCGTCCGTTGTGCCTTTTGCGCCAGCTCAAATATCCATTCGCACCTTCGGTACGATTGAGATACGTTCACAAAACCGCGCGATAACCACCGCTGATTGGATGACCCAGACCTCACGCGACCTATTCCTGCTTTTCCTCTCACACCCGATGGGACTCACCAAAGGAGAAGTAGGTTTGATCCTATGGCCGGACGCATCTTCCAGCGAGCTCAAGTTACGCTTTAAAAATGCTATTTACCGAATGCGGCATGCCATCGGTTCCGATGTGGTTCTTTTCCAGGATAACATCTACATGTTCAACCGCGCAGTGGACCATGATTATGATGTGCAAACCTTTATCAGCGCAATTAAGACCGCAAGGGAAGAAAAACAAGATCAGAAGAAGATCAACGCATTATCACTTGCAGTGGCTGTTTATAAAGGAGAATACCTGCCCTCTTTAGATGAGGAGTGGGTCATTTTGGATCGCGAAAAATATAAAAATATGTTTATCAGGGCAGCTGAAGAGCTTGCGGAACTTTATCTCAAACAGGATGAAGTTGAAAAAACAATCCAGACCGGAGAACTTGCGTTAGAACAAGATCCATATCACGAACCGCTTTATCGAATCATCATGCAGGCTTACGCTATCCGCGGAGACCGGGCTTCAATATCGCGTCAATATGAAAAATGCAGAAAATTATTGAATGATGGGATCGGGCTCGAACCCTCAGACCAAACTGATCAACTATTTATCAATTTGATCAAATAATGCCTGTTCAGACATAGCGCTTTGAAAGGCGCACGTAAAAATCATAGCGGTCACCGCGCCAAATAGAGATAAGGTATTCAAATGGAGAATTATTGGCATCATAGGTGATACGGGTAATCTCAAAAATCGGTGAATACTTTCCAATCTGCAGAAGATTTGCCTCTTCTTTGGTTGCCAGGCGCGTTCGGATAGTCTGTTCGCCGTCAAAAGGCTCAATATGATATTCATCCAGCCATAATTCATAGAAAGATCCGTTTACATCCTTTTGATCAAGTTCTGGAAAATATTTATAAGGAAAGAAGGCACGCTGAAGGCTAATCGGCTCTCCATTGGCAGTGCGGCTGCGATAGATCTCCCACACTTTTTCATTTTCATCCAGTTGTAGACTTTCGCGGATATGGTCGCGCGGGAACACAAGTGAGATACCGAGCACCTGTGTAGCTGGTTCCCAGCCGCGATTGCGCATGTCTTCTGTTGTAGAACACAGGTAGGACAGGTCCATCTCGACCCGACGACGACGGATAAAAGTGCCTTTTCCTTTTTCCCTGAAAATCAACCCTTCCTTTTCAAGCACCTGCAATGCATGGCGGACTGTGCCACGGTTGACTGAAAAAATTTCGCTCAGCTCAGGTTCGGACGGAAGCGCAACCTTCTCATTAACTTCCGGGTCGTCAGTATCCATGATGGTTTCCCGCAATGCTTCAACAATCTGATAATAATACGGAACAGGATCTTCTTTCCTGATACGGGTTGGTTTGATGTCAATTACCTTCATTGTAATTACCTGGTTACTTGTTTATACAAGTATAAACGATAAAAAATATTAAACAAAAATTGACGCTTTTTGGAAACTGTGCTATAAATGCCTGTGCACCTGTCTATACAGGATAAATCAATGGATCGAATTGACTTAACCAACAGAAGCGCGATCGTCACCGGAGCTGGCAGAGGCATCGGCCGTGCGATAGCCATCATGCTCGCCGAGCATGGCGCACATGTGATCGTTGCAGCAAGAACCAAATCTGAGATAGACGAAACAGCCGCGATGATCGCCCATTACGGCGGGTCTGCATTCCCGGTTGTTCTCAACCTGGCTGATGTTAAATCAATCCAATCGCTATTCTCTCTCACCATCAAAACCGCTAAGGGATTAGATATCCTGGTCAACAACGCCGGCATTGGCAAATATGGGGCGATTGCAGACTTTTCCGGTGAGAATTTACAAGATGTAATAGACGTGAATGTGCGCGGCACCTATCTGTGCTGCCAGGAAGCAATGAAACTGATGATCCCGAAAAAGAGCGGCTATATCATAAACATTGCCAGTGTCGTTGGGTTCAAAGGGTATCCAAACCAGAGCGCTTATACGGCCAGCAAACACGCCATCGTGGGATTAACAAAATCACTGGCAGCCGAGGCGCAGGCACACCAAATTCGTGCTAGCGTGATCAACCCCGGGGGAACTGATACCGACCTGATCGCTGCAGCGCGCCCGGACTTAGATCCGTCTATTTTGATGCAGCCGGAAGATGTGGCGCAAACAGTCTTATTTTTATTGAGTTTATCAGAACGCTGTGCGATCGATGAGATCTACATCCGCAGGCGCAGCAGCCAACCATTCTAATAAAAAATAACCGGAGGAACCTAAGCATGGCAAATAAGAAAAACAACATCACAAATATTGAGCGTGTTTCTGCCTTGATCGAAGAGCAGGCATTGACGAAAGAAGAGCTGATGGATTACCTGAGGCAGGTGGTGGAAATACGCGTCTTCGAAAACAATATCTCCAATCTGCTTGGACGTGCAGTTCTAAAGGGCGCATCACACCTATATGCCGGCTCTGAAGCTGTCGCTGTCGGGGCGATCGGCGCGCTGCGCGATGATGACCTGATCACCAGCACCCATCGCGGGCATGGGCACGCGCATGCACATGGTGATAAAGCGGCAAAAACGCCAGAGGAAAAACAGTCTCACTTCAATAAAATGATGGCGGAAGTACTTGGAAAATCAGAAGGATATTGCAAGGGTAAAGGCGGATCGATGCATATCGCTGATGTCGACCACGGCAACCTGGGTGCTACCGGCATCGTTGCAGGCAACATCCCGGTCGCGGTCGGGGCAGCGCTGGCACAGAAGCTGATGGGTACGGACAAAGTTGTGCTTTGTTTCTTTGGTGATGGAGCCAGTAATTCCGGTAATTTCCACGAAGCGCTTAATATGGCGTCCTTGTGGAAACTGCCGGTGATCTTCATTGTGGAGAATAATAAATACGCCATGTCTGTCCCCTGGGATAAATCAAGCGCACTGCCCAATGTTGCAGACCGGGCTTGCGCGTACGGTATTCCCGGTGAGATCGTAGACGGCATGGATGTACTCGAAGTACGGCATACAATTGCCAGAGCAGTGGAACGTGCAAGGAAAGGGGAAGGCCCAAGTCTGGTTGAGGCGAAAACATACCGCTACTATGGGCACAGCCATTCTGACCCGCGTGTGTACCGCACGAAGGAAGAGGAAAAAGAATGGAAAGACCGCGATCCGATCACGGTTATGAAAGAAAATATGTCCGATACGGGAATGCTCACCGAAGGTGAATTTGAAGCAATCGACAAATCCGCGAAAAACAAACTCAAACAAGCGATGCAATTCAGCGAAGCATCCCCCGAAGTAGACCCTTCTGAGCTGGAAACAGACGTATATACACCACTGAAAACAACCGATGCTGATATCAAAGCTGAGGCGGAACTGCGTGAGAAGGTGCGCCAGGATGAGGGTATGCGCGAAATATCCTATGCGGAAGCGATCCAGGAAGCGCTGCGGGAAGAAATGCAGCAGGATGCAACAGTTTTCCTGATGGGTGAAGACGTGGGATTATATGGCGGCGCGTATGGCGCCAGCCGGGGGTTATTCGAAGAGTTCGGTGAACAGCGTGTGATCGATACACCGATCTCCGAAGCAACGATCGGCGGGGCAGCAGTTGGTGCTGCGATGGCTGGCATGCGGCCGGTGGCAGAGATCATGTATGTCGATTTCACACCACTGATCATGGACCAGGTCGCCAACCAGGGCGCAAAAAACCGCTATATGTTCGGCGGAAAGACCAAAGTCCCGATGGTGATTCGCACCGAAGGCGGAGCAGGACGCGCGATCGCCGCACACCACTCGCAATCACTGGAATCACTATGGACACATTTTCCAGGAATATACGTGGTGATGCCATCCACCCCTTATGACGTGAAGGGATTACTCAAAACTGCCATCCGGGATGATAACCCGATTATGTTCATCGAACATAAGATGCTATACAAAAACAAGGGGCGCGTACCTGAAGGGGAATACTTTATTCCGATGGGCGTGGCTGACATCAAACGCAGCGGAAGCGATGTGACCCTGGTTACTTATTCACGCCAGGTCCTGAATGCATTAGAGGCAGCGGAGATCCTTGCAAAAGAAGGCATCGATGTGGAAGTGATCGACCTGCGCAGCCTGAAACCGCTGGATAAGGAAACGATCATCAACTCTGTAAAGAAGACCGGCCGCATGGTGGGTGTGACCGAAGCGTATGAAAACACCAGCTTCATCAATGAGATCATGGCGGTCATCAATGATGAGGCATTTGATTGGCTGGATGCGCCTATGGTTCGCGTTGCCGCGGCAAATGTGCCGGTACCGCGCGCGGAGATCCTGGAAGACCTGGCTATTCCCAATGTGGGACGGATCATCAATGCCTGCAGAAAGGCGGTCAGCTAATGGCTGAGGAACTATTTATTCCACAACTTGGGCAAACTGTTGAAGAAGTGACTATCGTTGGTTGGCATGTTAAAGATGGTGACAAGGTCAAACAAGGACAGGAAGTGTTGGAAGTTGAAACAGACAAAGCGGTTTTTGATGTGGAAGCGACCGCTGATGGCATCGTCCATATTGGCCCATATAAAGTTGGTGATGTTGTTCCCGTTCTGACCGTTGTCGCGATGATCGGTGAAGTGGATGATGATTTCAATACAAATGAAGTCACACCAAAAGAGCCTGCATTGAAGCAACCAACAGCAGCGGATGAGATCGAAGAACTTTTCATCCCGCAATTAGGCCAGACTGTCGAAGAAGTGAAATTGATCAATTGGCGGGTCAATGACGGCGATCCGGTCAAACAGGGTCAGGAAGTGCTGGAAGTGGAGACGGACAAGGCGGTATTCGATGTCGAAGCAACAGCGGATGGATTCATTCATTTTGGTCCATACCAGATCGGTGATATGGTTCCTGTGCTGACAGTCGTCGCCGTCATTGGCGAAAAGGATGCAAGCTTCTTGGTACAAAAAGTAAGCAAAGAAACCCTAACGGAAGCCAGCGCGGCCATTCCTGAAACACAGCATATCACTTCACCTGTGGAAAATAAAGATGAAAAGGTGCTGCGTGAGAAGGTGTTTGCCTCACCGCGCGCACGGCGGCTGGCTGACGCAAAGGGTGTGGATCTTGCGCAAGTGACACCCACTGGCGGGCATGGGACACGCATCATTGAAGCGGATGTGGAGAAATATTTGCATTCTGCGGCTTTACCCACACCCACCTTACCTGCAGCGGATATTTCCGCAGTGGTACCTTTGAAAGGTGTGCGCGGTTTGATCGCGGAACGCATGGCAGCTAGTGTCCAGACCACCGCTCGCGTAACACTGTTTATGGAGGTTGATGCCACAGCGTTCAGTGCATTACGCGAAAAAATGAAAGAAGAGAAAGAAAAAACATGGGGTTTCAAACCGGGTTATAACGACCTGCTCACCAGGATATGCGCGATCGCGCTGGAACGCTTCCCCTATATGAACGCACGCATCAACGCGGATCAGATCGAGCAAGTTGCGACGATCAACATCGGCATCGCCGTTGACGCTGAGCGCGGATTATATGTCCCTGTCATTCGGAATGCTAACCAGAAATCCCTGCAGGAGATCGGCAGCGAGTTTCGCCAGCGCATCGAGGAGATTCGCAGCAGCAAGATCCTGCCCGAGAATCTGAGCGGCGGCACTTTTACCATCACCAATCTGGGCATGTATGATGTGGATGGGTTTACGCCGGTCATCAACCTGCCTGAGGCAGCAATCCTGGGTGTGGGCCGCATCCTTGAAAAAGCAGTGGCTGTGGATGGGAAGGTCGTGATACGAAAAATGATGGTGCTATCACTAGCCTTCGATCACCGCCTGATAGACGGTGCACCAGCAGCGAAATTCATGCAATTCATCAAGGATTTGATCGAATCACCAGACGAGAAAACATTGATCAGCTAAGCCAAAAAAGCGGGAATTTTTGTTCCCGCATTTTTTATAATATGGATATGAGTATTCCACGTCTTGCTTTGACGCTAGCAATAACCATATCTGCAAGCCTGCTTGCGGCTGCGTGCAGTGGCAGCGCCACCCCAGACCCACAGCCAACCGATATGAGCACTGCTGTTACGATGCCATCCAGCGGACAATCTGACACGAATTTGACCGAAGAGGTAATTGCTCCCGCAATATCAAATCCCGTCATCATTTCAGTCACGTTTCCAGAATCGATCTTTTCAGGTGTTGAATATGGAAATGGCGTGGTTGCGTTCAAAGATCACGAGGGCGATGTCCATTCCGCACAATTCACACTGCTTGAAGGGGGATGCATGGAATTCGAGTATTTCGCCTTCGACCCGATGCAAGCCATTCAAGCAGGCAACCGGTTTGATGGCATTTTCCAATTCCGTCAAATGTGCCAGAAATGTGCCGGCAGTGAGGGCGATATTCTTCTGATGCAGGTGCAGTTATTTGACCGTGAGTCAAACGCCAGTGAACCGGCTCTTTACCAGTTTGTATGCGAATAGCAATTCACACACGCAACAGGGTTGAGATGTGTGCGCAGGGCAATGTGCAATACTTGCCTGTTCGTGTGGTTTATATTAAGGAAAGACAGACACCTGGCAGGCAATTGAAGAATCACACAGCCTTATCCAAACGAATGGTCTGGATCGGATAAGGCAGGTTGATGTGGTGCTCCTTTGCCGCCTGTGCGATCGCTTCCACAACGGCTGAATGAACATCAAATAGACCGGTTTTCGTTTGATCGAACCAGAAAAATGCAGTGATGGAAAGAGCGGACTCCCCCAACTCTAAACTAACTAAGGATGGGGCTGGGTCCTGTTCGACACCTGGCACAGATTGGATGGCTGTCAGGAAAATTTTCTTTGCGCGTTCAACATCTTCCTCATAGCCTAACCCAATCTGGATTTTTCGCCTTCTTTTTTTCAATCCGGAAAAATTCTTAATCGGATTCGCCAGCACATCCGCATTTGGCAATATCACCAGATCCCCATCAAATGTTTTAATGGAGGTGTCACGAATATCAATATCCTGCACTGTGCCAGAAAAACCCGATATCTCAACCACATCACCAATATTGAAAGGTTGACGGATCAGCAATAGTATTCCGGCAATAAAATTCTTGGCAATATCCTGAAGTGCAAAACCGATCGTAAAGCCAGCAATGCCCAAACCTGCAACAAAACCAGTCACATTGAAGTCGACCTGGTCCAGTGCCAGGACTGTGCCAAAGATCAACACAGCCCATGTCGCCAATCTGGTCAGCAGCTTCAGCGTCTCATCATCTTTGATCTTCTTCGCGAGAAGCCTTTTTATACTTTTTTTGGCTAATTTTGAGAGGATGAAAAAGACAAGAAACGTAATAATTGCGGTAATCAGTTTAGGCAAAAACTGAAGGAAATTTTGAAATAGCTGCTGTAAATCCATTGACCAATCCAAAGCAAACCCCTTTCTTTAAATATTTTGTTGATTCTTTCTGATCAACACTTTCAAAATAATTCTAATAGAAATCCAGGGGTGGCGAAAATTACAGCAATTCTTTGAGCTGTTTACGGATAGATGGGTGTCGCAGACGCTGCAAACCCTGCATAGCGATCTGGCGCACGCGCTCGCGGGTGACGCCCATCTTCACGCCGATCTCATGCAGCGTATATGGTTTCTCACCGGATAAACCAAAGCGAAAGCGCAGTACCCGCACTTCGCGTTCTGGCAGTTCTGCCAGAACAGCATCCAGCTGTTCTTTCATATCAGAAAGTGACGCGAGCTCTTCCGGGGCTGGCGAGTCCTTATTCTCAATGAAATCGCCGACTTCAGAATCATCATCTTCACCAGTGTTCATATGGATTGAGAGCGGGATACGTGCAATCTCGAGCATATACAAGACATCATCCAGCGGCACATTCAACACATCAGCCAGCTCTTCCGGCGTTGGTTCACGATCATTCTTCTGGATCAGTTTATTCTTGGCGCGATTCATGCGGCGAATACGGTCATTCATGTGTACCGGAATACGTATGGTACGGCTCTGGTCATCGATCGCGCGGGTGATGGCCTGACGAATCCACCAGGTGGCATAGGTTGAAAACTTGAATCCGCGCCGGTAATCGTATTTCTTGATGGCGCGCATCAGCCCGATATTCCCCTCCTGGATCAAATCCAAAAATGTGACACTCGATTTCATATATTTCTTCGCCACACTGATCACCAGCCGGGAATTGGCAGTGATAAGATGGTCGCGTGCGGCCATGCCATCCTCGATCATTTCCATCAATTCTGCCCTGCGTTCAGCGGTGACTTTGGTCGAAGCCAGCTCTTCGCGAGCAGATCGGCCCATTTCAATCCGCTGGGCGATTTGCACTTCCTGATCAGCCGTAAGCAGCGGGATCGAGCCCACTTCACGGAAGTATATACTGACTGTGTCGTCAGGGTTGATGCCCGCCAACGGATCAATATCCTGACCAGTGGTTTGACGATCTGAGGTCCGCTCTTCTTTTTCCTCATTGTCTATTTCAGATTCATCGGAGACATAACGAATGCCAGCAGCAAGCATGCGGGCAAAGATCTGGTCAAGCATGTCAATATCATGCTCGGCTTCTGGAATGACTGCGAGGATATCGTCGTCTGTGAGATAGGCCTGCTTTCTGCCAACCTTCATCAACTCATTGATTTCTGTCTTTGTGAGTAATGAATCCTGCTTGTTTTCCAGCTTTTCCAGATCGATCGTATTCAATGACATCTCCTTTTTTGATATGAATAAGCACACGTTGATTCATGTGTGCTTAAATCGTGTTGGTTTTATGCTCTACGGTCTACCCCCATCGCCGTATATCTATGCGCAAATTTATTATAAGTGATTTGGCGCTAAAAGTCAAGAAATTGGGCCCAACTACATCCCCCAGAAAAGAATCATCCCCGCCAGCAGCATCACAAAAGCAAGCAGGAACATGCGCCAACCGATACGCAGAAAATCAGTGAACTTATATCCACCCGGAGCCATCATCAACAAGTTCGCCGGGTGTGCCATTGGTGTAAGAAATGAGTTGGAACAACCGATAGCCACCGCAAGCACGATGGCCTGCGGAATGACGCCATACTGATTTGCCGCGCTGATCGCGATCGGGCCAGTCATCAACATTTCAAATTGTCCTCCCATGATTTGAGAGAGGATAGACGCGATCAGAAAACTGCTGCCTGCCAACCCGATCGGGCCAAAAAGATCTGCTGAGCGGGCCAGGATCGAGCCGGCACTCGCCGCCAGGCCGCTGTGGACTAGCGCCAGACTGATGCTATACATGCCCCCCACCACAAAAATCACCTGCCATTCAATGGCACGGTATGCTTCCTGCATTTTTATTGCGCCGCTGAAAATCGCGATCATCGCTCCTGCCAGTACCGATAGATATATTGGGACTCCCAAAACAGCTGCAACCACGGCAGCAGCAAGCAGGCCGATACTAAAAATCGCTTCTCTGACGCGAACCGGCTGGTCCGATGGGCTGGACTCCAGCAGGATGAAATCGCGCTCCAGGTTTATGGATTCTTTTCGTGCGGTTTCCCCAACAACCAGCAATGTATCGCCAATTGCCAGCTTCATACTACCGACATCGGTGCGGTAATTGCTATCGCCTCTTTGCAGGGCGATCACAGACCAACCGTATTGTTGGCGGAAGTTGAGATCCTTAAGATTCTTTCCAATGGCACTGGATCGGGACATAACAAGCAATTCAAAGATCGCCAAACCACGCTTTGAGAGAGAGTCTTCTTTATTGTCCGCCTCAACCCGCACCCCTTCACAAGCAAGGTGATTAACCCGATCCTCACGCCCGATCACCAGGAGCTGATTGCCGGGCTTAAGCGTCATTTCAGGATCAGGCAGGAGCAAACTGCGCTTTCCATTGCGGATCGCCGCCAGCACGAGGCCATAATTCTCGCCCAGTCCAATTTCTTTCAAGGTGCGCCCGCATAATGCGCCTTTCTTTTCGATAGTGATTTTCCAGGTCCGTTCGTTTAAATTGTAGATCTTTTCCAATTCGCTGCCGGTCAGCTTTTTATCATAACGACCACCTTCCTGGTCACGAGCGGGGAGTAATCTCTCCCCGAAAAAGGTAAGATAAAGGATTCCGCTAAGTGCGATCAACCCGCCCGTAGGAAAAAAAGCTAAAACGGATAATGGTTCCTGGGGAGGAGAAGCGCTGGTGAGCAGAGAATTTGCGAGGATATTTGCAGTTGCAAAATATGTGGCCATTCCGCCCAGCAAGCTACCATAAGATACCGGGATAAGCAGCTTTCCGGGGTTGATACCGGTACGCTTGCTCACATCAAGCACACTGGGGATAAGAAATGCAGCTGCTGCCACATCATTCATGAATAACGAGAGAAAAGCCGCGGTCGATGAGAAAAGAAAGATCATCTTTTTGACCGAATTCCCGCCAATTCTCAACAATTGGCGGCTGACCCAGCGGGCAAAACCGCTTTTATCCAGCGCTGCGGTCAGGATAAAGACACCGACCAGCGTGATTACCGCTTCCTCGCTGAATCCTGAAAACGCCCGGGCAGCCCATTCTCCTTCACCTGCAGGCCCAAACACGCTTAATCCAAACAATTGGCCCACCGCGAGCAGTAAGGGAACTGAAAGTGCAGCGATATCCATCCGTAAACGCCCGATGATTACCAGAACCAACGGGATGGAAATCACTATGATTATGAACCACTGCGATATTGTCATAACTTGATCAATCGGCGCCTATTCTTGAACACAACCCCTTTATCCTACCATAATGCATTAGGAAAAAATATAATGACCAACTTACCCGGAAATTTTTGCGTTTTCTCATATATTTACTTTTACGATCTGGTGTTACGACATTAGAAATTTACCAACGATCTAGATGTTCACTTTCTTTGCGTATTCATCCAGGTGAACTGTTTTTCGCATGCCGGCGTTTTGATATAAATTCAGAGCACTGAGGTTTTCAGCTTCCACCGCCAAACCCACCCTGGAAAAACCGCGCGCACAAAAAACGGAAAAAGCATGTTGAAGCAGATTTTTGCCAAGCCCTTTTCCGCGGTGATCCTGATGAACCGCCAGCTGCCGCACCCACCCCATGCTTTCATATTCAAAACAAAGCGCGCAGCCAACAATCTGCCTTTGATGCACAAGCACAAACCAGATATCCAGAATGAATTTTTGTGGGTGCATCATCCAATCTTTCCAATCTTCGAATGATTGTCGCTTGCGACCGGGGTGATCAAATGCGTCCTGTATCAATGCATGCAATTCTTGCGCGTCCGATTCAGGGTCAACCGTTCGTAAAAGATATCCACTCGGCCATTCCGGCCTTGGTTGATGGATATCAAGATCACGATGCATATTAAAAAGGAATTTTGTGAGGGAATAGCCCGCTTCGGTCAGGATCTTTTTTTGGTATTCGGCCCGATCAGATATATAATGGGCAATCGTAATCATCCCTGGATCATTCGCCGTCTGCAACAGGAAGCGGGCGCGCCCTTCACACAGAATTGAAAGGGCAAGGAAAATGCCCGAATCCTCTGTGCCGGGAGCATCATATACAGAGACATATTTGCCGTTATTCCAGGGAAGCACCGCGCCATAACCTTGAAGATGATGATATTTATCAAACACCAGCCAGGCATCCTGCTCCAGATCTATACGGTCCCAATCTGACCTGAGGTCATTTTCATCCGAATCAGGAAACCCCACATCACGCATATCACAGGCGATCATTAGACTCAGGACACCTTTCAAATCTGGTTCGATCGGTCGGCGTAAATAATATCCTTCTAACATAACGGGCTCCTTTGTGAGGAGCGAAATTATAACACCTCCAATTTGTTAATCATTCTTGACAACCAAAAAAAGCGACCAGAACGAATATGACAATTGTCAGATATGGATATGACATTTATTGACAAAGTGTGCGTTATATGGCATAATCCGCCCAATTAAGCGTAAATATAACTTTTACTTTTACAAAAAGCGGAACGCCGAAAAAGATGGAAATCCATCAAATCCTCCGCTGGACAGAAAACAAGGTGAACATCCTGGAGGCTGGTTTGGAACAGCACAGAACCGCCTCATACAATTGATAATGACTATCACACAAACAAGGAGGTATACCGGGAACACGATCTGATAAACAATAAGAAAAGCAAAGTAAAAAAAGAAAAATAGAAATTACGTCAAAGGAGTATTTAGAAGATGAAGAAAAAAGTTTTATTTTCACTGGTAGTATTGTTTGCACTGGTGCTCGCTTCCTGCGCACCGGCGGCAGCACCTGCAGAAGAAGCAGCACCTGCAGAAGAAGCAGCGCCCGCAGAAGCAGCTGGCGATGATCCTTGCGCAGGCGATTGGGGTTGTGCAGTAATCCCCGCAGGCGAGACGATCAAAATTGGGATGAGCTCCCCCATGACCGGTCCTTATGCCGACTTCGGTGTCGATGCTGAGAACAGCGGTTTGCTCGCAGTCGCAGACTTCGGCGATGTCGAAGGTTTCTCATTCGAGTTGATCGCTGAAGATGATGAAGGCGGCGCAGAAGGCGGCGCAGCAGTAGCTAACAAGCTCGTTGCTGATCCCACATTTGTTGCCATGGCTGGCCCATTGTTCTCCGGCGCCACCGCAGCCGCTCTGCCGATCTATGAAGCAGCTGGTATTGCGATGGTATCCCCTTCCGCAACCGCAGCCTTCCTGACCGAGCAGGGTTCCGCGGTATTCAACCGCGTTCCTTTCACCGACCCGATCCAGGGCGCAGGCGCAGCTGAATATTTGTTCAACGAACTTGGTTTCACCAAGATCGCTGTCCTTCACGATGGTGAAGACTACGGTAAGGGTCTCGCGACCACCGTCAAAGATGAATTTGAAGCGTTGGGCGGCACCGTCACAACCTTCGAAGGTGTCACCGTCGGCGAAGCTGACTACACCCCGATCCTGACCACGATTGCACCAGACGCACCAGAAGCGCTTTACTTCGGCGGTTATTCCGCAGAAGGCGCAGTGCTGGCCAACCAGATGAAAGCCACCGGCCTTGAGAACGCAATTTTCTTCGGCTGTGACGGCACCTGGGGCGCAGACTTCCTTCAGAACGCGGGCGCAAATGCAGAAGGCTCCATCCATGCCAACACCCGCAAACCACCGGCATCCGATGCGCTCGATTCGTTCTCTGCTGCTTACACTGAGGCTTATGGTGTTGGACCTGTTGTACTCTCACCATTCTCTTACAACAGCTATGACGCTTCTAACATGTTGATGCAAGCTGTTGCCGCTGTCGCTTTCGTTGGAGATGACGGCTCACTCTACATCCCGCGCGCAGCGTTGGTTGAAACAGTCCGCAATACGACAAATTACGTCGGTATCGGAGGCACCTATTCCTGCAACGAAATTGGCGAATGCAACAGTGAAGGTCCCGCATTCGAAACCGTTGTCAACGGCGAATGGGTCGTTTTACAATAGATTCGATTATCTAGTACAATCTCACGCAGGGAGGATCGTTCTCCCTGCGTGATTAACGTAAGGAAACAATGTTCGTTTGGAGAGAGACCATATGACCGCAAAAGTAAAATCACCCCAGGTAAAACAGCGAGATCTTGGAAAGATAATCCGCCCCATTTTCGGAGCGCTGGTGGCCGCCTACATTCTGTGGCGGCTTTATAATGTCTTTATCGTTGAAGCAAAATATGGGCCGCAGGTGTGGGTATCCTTGCTGATTTCCGGCCTAATCATCGGAGCAGTTTATTCCCTGATTGCGATTGGTTATACCCTCGTTTACGGAATCCTATTAATGATCAATTTCGCCCATGGCGAAGTTGTGATGTTAGGTATTTACGCTGGATATTTTGTTTTTGAAGCTGCGAAAGCGATCCAGGTACCCTCCTCCCTGAATCCAGAATTAGTATTTGCAGATGCATACCCGGCATTATCAATATTTATTGCATTTATCATTGGGATGGGTGTATCCGCTACCGTTGGCTTTTTCTTAGAAAAAATCGCCTACCGCCCATTAAGGAAAGCGCCTCGCCTGATCCCGCTGATCAGCGCAATTGGCGCATCGCTGGTGCTGCAGAACGTCGCTTTGCTTCTTTTCAGCCCGCAATTACGAAATTATAACAACCCCACCGTAATGGCGCGCGGTAATGGTTGGAAAATGATCATCAACGAAACGCCAGTCAATGTACCTTATACCGGTGTATTCACCCTGATCCTATCGGTAGTGCTTATGCTGGCGCTTTTGTATCTAGTGCGCAATACGCGCCTGGGAAAAGCAATGCGCGCGGTAGCGCTTGACAAAGACACCGCCGCACTGATGGGCATCAATGTCAACCACACGATCAGCAGCACCTTCCTGATCAGCGGTGCGCTTGCTGGCGCAGCGGGCGTGATGTGGGGATTGCATAATGGTCAGGTCTTTAATACAGTTGGTTTTATACCTGGTATCAAAGCGTTTACCGCTGCGGTTTTGGGCGGCATTGGCAACATTCCCGGTGCTATGCTGGGCGGAATGTTCCTGGGGTTGGTTGAATCAGTTGGGCCAACCGCATTGGGCATCAGTTTCCAGCTAAAAGACGTGATCGCATTCGCCATCCTGATCGCGATTCTAATTTTCAAGCCTTCCGGCATTCTTGGTGAAGTGCTTGCAGAGGAGAAGGTATGAAGAACCAACAAAGACGAGAAGTTATTCAAAAAGGCCTCATTTTCGCACTGCTGATCATTTTTGTGCTTGCAATCGGTTTTCATGAGATTGCAGCCGCACTGGTCAGCCGTGTCTTCGGAGTCAGCGTAAGGCGCGGCAGTGTGGCCGAATTGCGTTTTATGATGTATTTCTTCGGGTTATATGCCTTTGTTACTGGATGGGCCAATATTCGCAAAGAAGGTTCCTGGCAGCAAAAATTCCTGCAAGGATTACTCACAAGCGCGGTTGCTGGTTTTGTCGTTGCAATATTTGACCTGTTATTGGTTTTCCTGGTCAGTAACAGCATTGATATCCGTCAATATCTGACAGCTTTTTCCATCCCAAGCATGTCGTATTTTCTCTTTGAGAAAGGGCAGGCTGGTCCACTTTATCATTTGGGCTATTTCATCGTTTTTGGCGGTCTTGGCGCTTTACTGCACACTCTTTGGATCACAGAGATGGTTCAGCAAGCTTTCGAAAAAACAAAAGGATTTATAAAGACGTTCGCGACCAAAGCGAGCGATGCAATACCGAACGTTGTGAAAAAATATGGAAAATACCTCCTGCTGTTAGTGGCGGCCATCATCATGTACTTTTTGCCGCGGATGTGGGGATCATATATCAATTTCGTAGTCGGTCTGGTGGGGTTGTATGTGATTGCCGGGATCGGGTTAAATATCATCGTCGGCCTATCCGGCCAACTGATGCTCGGGTATGCCGCTTTCTTTGCCATCGGCGCATACAGTGTGGCACTCCTCAACGCACCTGAGCCACATAATATATTGCTGGGCTTCTGGCCATCGATCATTATTGCTATTGTGATGGCAATCCTGGCAGGTATTCTCCTGGGTCTTCCGCTGATGGGATTGCGCGGGGATTATCTTGCCATCGTGACACTTGGTTTCGGCGAGATCATTCGCATTCTGCTCAAAAGCGACCTGCTTGAGAATTTTACCGGTGGTCCGCGCGGCATCAACGATATCAAAGGGCCAACGCTTTTCGGGCGGCCTTTCTCAAATGATATTCAATTTATGTATATTATCTTTATCGCCGTTGCGTTGAGCATTTTTATCTATCAGCGCCTGCAGGATTCACGTACCGGGCGAGCCTGGCTTTCGATCAAGGAAGACCGGATTGCCGCACAGGCAACAGGCGTTAGCCTGAGAAAATACAAATTATTGGCTTTATGCATTGGCGCAGCATTTGCTGGCCTGGCAGGCGGTATCTCTGCCGCCCGTAACCAGTTCACCGGGCCAAACGACCATTCACTGCTTGTTTCAATGAACGTACTCAGCATCGTGATTGTTGGCGGTGTCAACAGCATCCCGGGCATTATCCTGGGCGCATTCACACTAAAAGGGTTGCCAGAAATCCTGCGTGAGGTGGAAAATTACCGCCAACTGGCTTTTGGCGCGTTATTGATTGTGATGATGATCAAACGCCCGAATGGATTATGGCCCGCAACCCGTCCGTTATACGAAAAATCTCATTGCCTTGAAAACGAAGAATTGAACACGGGGAAGGAGAGAAAAAATGACTGACCTGATCATTCAAACCAATCATGTTTCAAAGATCTTCGGCGGGCTGACAGCAGTCAATCAGGTGGACCTGGAAATACCGCGCGGATCGATCTACGCAATCATCGGCCCGAACGGCGCTGGTAAGACGACACTCTTCAACTGCATTTCCGGTTTCTATACCCCAGAACACGGAGAGATCCTGTTTCAGGGTTACCCGATTCAGGGCTTTACAACAGACTTTATCGCCGGGCGGGGCATCTCACGTACCTACCAGAACATCCGCTTATTCAGCAACCTGACAGCGGTTGAAAATATCATGGTGGGCCAACATACCAATCTGGAAACAGCCTGGTGGGATGCTATCATCTCATCACCCCGATATCGGCGTGAAAACCAAAAAGCACGTGACAATGCCATGCATTGGCTGAATTTTGTGGGGCTTAATGGATATGGTGATTTCCTGGCCTGCAACCTGCCTTACGGCATGCAGCGGCGCTTAGAACTCGCACGTGCGCTGGCCAGTGATCCCGCATTGATTCTATTAGATGAGCCAACTGCTGGCATGAACCCGCAGGAATCAGAAGAGATGATGGCATTTATCAGAATGATCCGCGAGAAACTTGAAAAATCGATCATCCTGATCGAGCATGATATGCGCGTGGTGATGGGCATATCTGATAAGATCAGTGTGCTGGATTATGGGACAAAAATCGCTGAAGGATCACCGAAAGAGATCCAGGCCAACGAACGCGTGATCGAAGCTTATCTTGGCCCAGGCGGAGCAGCACTGGCGAAGAAATATCAAAATCGAAGGCGGAATAAACAAGATGCTTAAAGTAGACAACCTGCATGTTCATTATGGCGCTATTCACGCCCTGCAGGGCATCAGCTTTCACCTGAATAAGGGTGAGATCGTAGCCCTGATCGGCTCAAACGGCGCCGGGAAATCAACCCTTTTGAAAACTGTTTCGGGTATTCTGGATGTGACCGAAGGGTCTGTCAGTTATCTTGATGAGGTGATCAGCGGCACACCCGCTCAGGATATTGTCAAAAAAGGCATTATCCATGTTCCGGAGGGCCGCAAGATCTTCGCTTCGATGACCGTGCTTGAGAACCTGGAGATGGGCGCATTTACAGTCGACTCAAAAACACTGATCAGCGAACGAATCGATGAGATGTTTGTCCGTTTTCCGCTGTTGAAGCAGCGCAGAAAACAACTGGGAGGAACTCTTTCAGGCGGCGAACAGCAGATGCTGGCGATCGCCCGCGGATTGATGGCGGGGCCTAACCTGATCCTGCTGGATGAACCTTCTATGGGCCTTGCTCCGGTTCTGGTTGAGCAGATCTTTGACATCATTGAAGAGATCAATGATTCCGGCACCAGCATTCTGCTGGTTGAGCAGAACGCGCAAATGGCGCTTTCGATCGCCGATCGGGCGTATGTGCTTGAAACAGGCCGGATTGTGCTGGACGGCAAAGCCAGCGATGTCATGAACAATGAAATGGTGATTGAAGCGTATCTCGGGGTATAAGGTTTAACATTAAAGACCAATTTAGAGCCGGTATTCAACCGGCTCTTTTTCTATATCAATACAAAATCATTATTGTGATATAGAAATCAAACCTTTACCGCAGAAAATTCGTTAACAAAACAATAACCTTATTAAAAAGAGACATTAATAGAATTCGATTAAGATTACAAAATGGATAAACCACGCGTCTTATTCTTATGCACAGGCAATTCAGCCCGCAGCCAGATGTCAGAAGCATTTCTGCGCAAGCATGGCGGCGACCAGTTCGAAGTGCACAGCGCCGGATTGGATCCCACCGTCATTAACCCATACACGATCAAAGTGCTTGAAGAGATCGGAATTGACACTAGCAAGCAGTACGCGAAAGCACTCAAATCCTATCTTGGCAATACGCATTTCAGTTACTTGATCACCGTCTGCAGCAATGCTGAGGAGCGCTGCCCCATATTTCCGGGAATGGGCAAGCGTTTGCATTGGCCCTTCGAAGATCCGGCCGCTTTTGAAGGCAGTGATGAAGAAACAACCGAGAAGTTTCGTGAGATCCGCGATCAAATCGAAGCAAGGATCAAAGATTGGTTGGCAGCGTTGGAACAAGAATCCTGATCAAATTACTTACTCCCCTTCCATTGCGCTGCCGGTCCTTAAGGCCGGCAGCGTATTAATTTAATAACACACATAGAATTAAGTGTCTTTTTTTCCGTACAATTATGGTATGAAGGATAATAAATCACTTGAGATTAAGATCAGCGGCATGGATTGTGCTGATTGTGCGCTGCATGTGAAAAAAGCGCTTGATGATATACCATCCGTTACCTCTGCTGACGTTCTTCTGGGGGCGGAAAAAGCGATAGTTTACTATAAGGACATCAAACCGCTCCTGGAAGACATCCAACAGGCAGTCGAGAAAGTGGGATATAAGGCATATCTTGAATCTGAAGGCAAACCTGAACCATATCCATCGGATGCTATCCTGCAATTCGGAAAAACATCGATTTTCCTTTTCATTGGGATTCTAATCGCTGTGCTAGGTATCACCTTGATTGGCGAGCGCATGGGATCGATTGCTCTTATAGAAAGTTTTATCCCATGGTATGTTTGGCTTGGCGCGATCATTCTTGGCGGTTTTCCTGTCTTTTCTCAGGTTATTCGCGCGCTTTCCAGGAAACAGATCATCTCCCACACACTGATGTCCGCCAGTGTACTCACGGCGATTATTGTTGGCGAATGGGCTACTGCAATGCTAATCGTTCTGTTCATGCGCCTGGGAGATTTCATCGAGAAAAATACTACACAAAAAGCGCGGCAGGCAATCCGGAAACTGAAACAAGCAGCTCCGCAAAGCGCGCATGTGATCATTAATGGAAAGCAATCTGAAGTGCCCATTGCTAAACTGAATGCTGGCGATATCGTGATCGTAAAACCAGGAGAATCCGTCCCAGTCGATGGCGTGATTGTGGATGGAAAAGCTGTGGTAAACCAGGCGGCAATAAGTGGCGAGAGTATGCCGATCGATAAGGAAGCGGGGAACAATGTTTATGCAGCATCGATCGTCCACAATGGTTCACTACGCATTCAAACAGTTGCTGCCGGGAAGGATAGTCTGTTTGGCAGAATCCTAACAATGGTCGAGGAAGCGGAGGCTAATCGAGGTGAAATCCAGAACATCGCTGACCGATTTTCTTCGATTTATCTGCCCATCGTAGCGATAATCGCCCTGGCTACCTATCTGGTGAGCGGAAATATCATCGCGGCAGCAGCGGTGATGGCGGTTTCCTGCTCTTGCTCTTTTTCGCTGGCGACGCCGGTTGCGATGCTTGCCTCGATCGGGACTGCAGCCCAGCAAGGATTATTGTTTAAGGGTGGAAAATATATTGAGAGTATGGAGCATATCGACAGCATTTTTATAGATAAAACCGGTACATTGACACTTGGCCAACCAGCCATCACAGAAATAAAAACAACGAATAACCACAACGAGTATGAAATCCTCCAATTTGCCGCATCGGTTGAACAATATTCTGAACACCCGCTCGCGGACGCGGTCATCCGAAAAGCGCATGTGAGTAATATACCCTTGCTGCCCATCAATGAGTTCACCAGTGAAATTGGGCATGGCGTTTCAGCATCAGTCAATGGCACATACGTTCAAATCTCCAACCACCCATACCATATCGAAAGGAAATCGAGAGAAATTGCAGAAAGGATGGAAAAACAAAGTAAAACACTCCTTTATGTCCATTTCGATAAACAACTGGCTGCGATCATGGGCGCTGAAGATATACTTCGAAAAGACGCAAAACAAGCAATCGAAAGAATCGGACACATTAATAAAGAAAACATCATAATGATCAGTGGGGATCACACCGCTGCCGTCAAACGTATTGCGGATGAGTTGGGAATTGCATTCAAAGCTGAAATGCTCCCGCAGGATAAGATCGCACTGATCCAGGAAGCTCAACACAAAGGCAGGCGGGTCATGATGATCGGCGACGGCATCAATGATGCGCCAGCACTGGCACAAGCAGATATCGGGGTTGCAATGGGATCTAGCGGTACAGATATTGCGATCGAAACAGCACACATAGTCCTGCTTCGTGAAGATTGGGATCTGATCCCGGAAGCATTTCAGATCGCGAAACGCACCATGCGTGTTGTACGATTCAACATCTTTCTGACAGCTATCTACAATCTGACAGGCATTTCACTCGCTGCATTGGGACTGCTGGCACCGGCAGTGGCTGCAGCAATGCAATCTATCCCGGATGTAGGCATCATGGCAAATTCAGCACGATTGTTAAAGAAAAAAAGCATCGCATAAACCGATGCTTTTTAATGTTCTTATCTCTGCGCCAGCCAGCGCACCACATTCTGCCATAGACGCGCATAACCCGGCCACTCAGCAAAGCTGCGCGGGCACCAATGCGGCCCGATGTCGGATGACCAGATGAGTGTGCGGCCCTTGCCAGTTTCACGTGTGGCCAGCAAAGGATAATCACCAACTTTGGCGACGAGATGCGCATCTGGTTTGAGCTGCAATTCATTAAAGCCCAGCAGAGCCGGCCAGTCTGTGCCCATGCCCGCCACCAGTGGATGGCCAGCATCCACAACTTGTGGCTGTGCGCCTTCCGGCGTTTCAATACGGTCATCAAAAGTGTAGATATCAACCGGAAGCACTTTCTCGAGTGGAGAGCGGTAATATTTGGCCGAGGCGTAGATGCCAGCAAAAGATAGATAGCCGCCGCACATCAACAGCCCGCCTCCTTCCTCGACCCATTGCGATAATAACTTGAGGCGGTTGGGCGAAGATTGCCCGCCTGCCCATGTTTCCGGCGCAAGCAGTAACGAATTCGCGCCAATATCGCTTAAGCCGATCACATCATATTGTTGTAATTCCTCCAAACTCTTCGGGAATTCAACCGGCGCGAGATGCCCCGGCAGGTGGATGAATTCAATATCCGTCCCGTCAAATGCCGGTTTGAGGAACTCAACCCCTGTTTCGTAAACTGTGCTTGAAAAGAAATCCCAACCCTTGTAATGCGTGCTTGATGATACCCAGGACTCCCCTGCCAATAAGAATTTTACTGTTGCCATGATTACCTCATTAATTCTATTTAATTTGGATTTAACTGTCGAACCACCAAAAATATTATATGATTAATTATCATGAACAAAAAACAAAAAACAGTTGTCGCGTGCGCGCTGGGAGAATGTGTGCATGTAGCCGGCGTTATCAATTTTCTGCGCCTGGCAGACCAGGCAGGCTGGCGGACAGTATTCCTGGGCCCAGCGGTGCCTGTGGAAGAGGCGATCGCACAAGCGGAAACAGAAAAAGCGGACCTGCTGGCTGTCTCGTACCGCCTGACTCCAGAAACAGGTGAGCGATTGCTGGCGCAGTTCGCGGAAAACGCAGACCATCTGCGGGTAAAAGGAACGCAATTTGCCTTCGGAGGGACTCCGCCGGTGGCGGAACGCGCTGAAAAGATCGGTTTTTTTGACAAGGTGTTTGATGGGTCTGAGACGTATGAGGATACGCTGGCTTTCCTGCGCGGCGAAAGCGCCCAGGTGAAAACCGAAGCGCAATATCCACAGACGACATTAGAGCGGATTGCATGGAAAGCGCCTTACCCGATCCTGCGCCACCACTTTGGGCTGCCGACCATGCAGGATACAATGGCAGGCATCTCGCAGATCGCCGATGCAAAGGTGCTGGATGTAATCTCGCTCGGTATCGACCAGGACGCACAGGCAAATTTCTTTCACCCGGAACGACAGGATGCCCGCAAGACCGGAGCGGGCGGTGTACCGGTGCGCAGCGCGCAGGATTATCGTGATTTATATGCGGCCAGCCGCAGAGGTAATTACCCATTAATACGCACTTATTCCGGCACGGACGACTTCCTGGAATTGGCAGCGATGTATATCGATACGATCCACATCGCCTGGCCGGCAATTCCGCTGCTGTGGTTCAATCTGATGGATGGGCGCGGCCCCTGGGATCTGGCCGGCAGCATCCGTGAACACCAGAACGTGATGGCTTTCTATGGCGAAAGGGATATCCCTCTGGAAGTGAATGAACCGCACCATTGGGGTATGCGAGACGCGCCGGATGTGATCTTTGTTGTTTCTGCTTATTTATCCGCATATAATGCGCGCGCTTACGGAGTGCGGGATTATATCGCACAGCTGATGTTCAACAGCCCGCCGGGTACATCCGACGCAATGGATCTGGCAAAAATGAGCGCGGTGCTGGATATTTGCGCAGAGTTGGAAAGCGATGATTTTCACGTATGGCGCCAGACACGCACCGGTTTATTGAGTTATCCGCTGGAAGATAACGCGGCACGGGCACACCTGTCCGCCAGCATCTATACACAGATGACGCTCAAACCGCATATTGTGCATATTGTCGGCCACAGCGAGGCGCATCACGCTGCCACCGCGGATGACATCATCGATGCCAGTTTGATGGCGCGCCGCGCAATCGAGAACGCTCTGAGCGGGCAGGCGGATATGCTGCAGGACCAGGCCATCGTCCAGCGCAAGGCACATCTGGTGCAGGAAGCGAGTGTAACGCTGGAAGCGATCCGAAACAGCGCAGGAGAGGATCGTGAAGATGCGCTCGCTGACGCAGACTGCCTGGCTGGCGCGGTGCAAAAAGGCATCCTGGATGCCCCTCATTTGAAGAATAACCGCTTTGCTGCTGGTACAATCAAGACACGCATTATCAACGGCGCATGCGAAGCGGTTGACGAAAAAGGCCAACCGATCAGCGAATCACAACGTCTGGCGCATTACCTTTAGACTGGAGGGAAGATGGCATATCCAACGCGGTATACAGTGATTGGGGCAGGGCACGGCGGAAAATGTATGGCGGCACACTTATCCCTGATGGGGAAAGAAGTGACGGTCTATAACCGAACATATTCCCATATCGAGATCATGGCAAAGCGTAAAGGAATCGATCTGGAAAGCTACCAGGGAGGGCCGCGCGGGTTCGGCAATATTAAAATGGCGACATCTAATATGGAGGAAGCGCTCGAATCCGCGCAGGTAATCATGCTGGTGGTGCCCTCTTCCGCGCATAAAGATCTTGCTCTCGCGATGGCGCCTTACATGAAAGACAGCCAGATCGTGATCCTCAACCCTGGGCGTACAGGCGGCGCGATTGAGTTCGATATGGTGCGCCGCAAAGCAGGAAACACAAAAAAAATATTATTATCAGAAGCAGAAACATTCATTTATGCCGGTCGGTCAGACGGACCCGCGCAGGCTCGTATCTTTCGTATTAAAGAAGCGGTGCCGATGGCCGCGTTGCCAGCATTCAATACGAATGAGGTGCTGGAAGCAATCTCAGATGTCTATCCGCAGTTTATTGACGGGGTGAATGTGTTGCACACCGGTATGAATAATATGGGGGCAATTTTCCACCCCGCGCTGACGATACTCAACGCCGGGAGGATCGAATCCACCCATGGCGATTTTGAATTTTATATCGACGGCGTAACACCGTCAGTCGCGATCGTTCTGGAAGCACTGGACCGGGAGCGTGTCACTGTCGCTTCTTCTTTGGGTATTCGCGCCCGCACCGCGATGGAGTGGCTGGAACAGGCATACAATGTCAAAGGTGACGACTTGCATGAAGCGATCCACAACCAGAGCGGATATTTTGGAATCAAAGCGCCGGGGACCCTTAACCACCGCTACATTTTCGAGGATATCCCCATGAGCTTATTGCCGCTAGCCTCTATCGGTAAACAATATGGAATCAGTGTGCGGGCGATGGACAGCATTATCCGCCTGGCATGCATCATCCACCAAACCGATTATTACCGCCGCGGGCGCACGATCGAGAAGCTGGGTATCAAGGACCTGAGCGTCGGAGAGCTTAATCGCTATGTAAACGAAGGCGTGCTTGACTGACATAATTCAGGCATATTTCTTGCATCTTAATGCAGTGATACGGTTTGATATTCAATTTAAAATGGCTATAATAGATATACCAAATCATCTTGATCGGCCAAAGAAATAATCAACCGAAATAATTGAATAATAAAGCTCATAGCGAGGAGGTAGTTATGAAAAAAAGATTAGCACTGGTCATTGCGCTGGCCATCATGGCGGTTTCAGTGACACCGGTTCTTGCAGCCGTTCCGACGACGGCAATTGTGGCGGTTGTCGAGGGAGAATCCGTCACCGTGAGCACAACCAATTTCCCAGCCAACAACACCTTTCATGTATATATGGGATATAACGGCACCTACGGCGTCAATGGATTCCTGGTATCTAAATTAACGACTGGTGACGGCGGATCGTTCAGAGCCAAATTTTTAATCCCTAAAGAATTGGCTGGCGAACAAATTATCGCCATTCGTTTTGAAAGCGTAACCAATAGCAAATACTACAGCTATAACTGGTTTTATAACGATTCAGCAGCGGATAACAGCGGTACCTATACCGGCACAAAGCCCACCAACCTGCCTGTTGGATTTCCAACATTTGATATCACCGCGGTCGATAAAGGAAAAACTGTCACCATCCGCACCCGGTATCTACCTCCGCAGACACGTTACGCCGTATTCATGAAGAAAGGTGACTCGTCCGTCTATAAATGGTATGAGGTTGCCGGGATCGAAACCGGCGAAGGAAATATCCTCACCGCTACATTCAATATTCCAGAAGAGCTGCGTTATTTTGAGAAGATCGCCATCAAACTCTATGACATCAACACCGGGTTTGTAACCTACAACCTTTTCGAGAATCGTAACCAATAGTTATTACTGGCTTTGGAAAGAACCCCTGCTTATCGGCAGGGGTTTTATTAATTTATTTTCCTGGCAAAATCTAAACATGCCTTGAATTGTTTATCATTAATTTCTGCAACGGTTTCAGCAATTGAATTAGAAATATCAAAATTTCCATATTCTTCAATTGAATGGAACAATTTTCCTAATGGCGGGAAATCAGACTGAAAGGTTCTCAAGAGGAAATCTGTAACTTCTGTTCTTCTGGGATTATTTTGTTCGTGAGGAAAAATTGGAATTTCAGGGTAATAGGAAACCTTTAACCGAAAAATGGATTTATGGCCTATGATTTCATCAATATAACCGAATCCTATTATTCCCCATTGTGGATATTTCTTCCCGTGTCCCATCCAAAACATTACAGAATCATCCTTACTCATTGAATCATATTCACCGGGATGTTTTTGTTTGTTTCTCTCCCAATTGAAATAAGGCAAGTATCCTTTCAGGAACTGGTCGAAATAAGGAAAATACATGACATGCCCGGTCTTCTTTTGATCGCGTTTATGAGAATCATCCTTGGGTCCTGACTTTTTTTCATCCCCGTTATTGATCCCGAACCACCAGTAATTATCCGCCATGTTATTCTCCTCTAATCCATCAATTTTGATGCGCCACAAGTTTGATCGTTTCCCCGCGCATGACAGACCGCGCTTGCGCGCGCCAATCCGTATTTTCCCGATCAAGTATCTCCGCCATTTTCTCATCGACGAGCAGCAGATCAGCATCCTTGCAACCGGCGGATAACGCGCTGTTGTGACCTTCGAACACCCAAACCCGGTGGCCCAGAGCGCCAAAACCGATCAAAAAGTCGATAAAAGGGATTGCGCGGCGCATATCTGTTTTCAGTGCGTCCAGGAATGTGTACGCGATGACCGCGATATTCACCGCGGGCAGAGGTGGAACCAGCTCATTTAATATCGCAAGCAATTCAACGGGTATGTCTTCCTCCAGCGGGCAGGTCTTGCTGATGAGCAGTCGGCCGGGGGTGACGATGATGACCTGATGAAACGCCTGCCCGATTTCATCCAGGTTGATCTCATTAGCAGCCGCACGGGCATGATCGAAAATGGTTGTCAGGTCCGGGCGCAGATCGACTTCTGGCATATGCGCAATGAAGATATTCTTATCAGTCATATGTTAATTATATGGCAGGAGCATTTTCATCTTATTCCTGGCAAAGGTGTTTCCATGCCAGGTTGAGGAATTCGATCAAAGTAATAATCTTAGAACAGAACCGTCCTTATGTTTCCTTTTCTCATTGCGAAACTTCTCTACTTAGAATTAATAATAACTGAACATTGTGGTCGAGAATTTAACGCAAAATATATAATGAACAGGTGAAAGCGAGTTTATCCATGAATAGCCAAACAAAAAGAGCAGGGGCTGCCTGCTCTTTCTCGTCAATGATTTTTTATAGACCAATCGCCTTATTGAGCGCTTTTTTCTGGTCGTCGTCCAGACCTTCGATCTCATCGACTACCGGGCCGTCATACAGTTTGCCGCGGTCATCGGTGAAGTGGCCCCAACCAGCTGCGCGCAGCAACACCCATGGTGCGATCTTCAGTTCTTCCGCTGCTTTGTAAGCCGCGTTGATCAGGTCTTGATGGGTCTTCTTGCTCATCAGCTCTTGCGCGCTTTCGCCCTTTTCTGCTGCCTTCATCTCTTTGAAGGCATCGATTTTGGATTTTGAGTCCGCAGTGGATTTTTTCACATCATCGCCGGTGCGCTTGACGATCTTGGGAGCACTTTTCTGTACTTCCGCTTTTGCATCTTGTTTTTTCGGTAATTTATTTTTATCTACGCCTACCATTTGTCCTCCATATTAAATTAGTTTCAATTGTAATATTAACTATAGCACAATAAAAGCACGGAATTTTTCCAAGAAAATATTCTTATAGAATACTAATATGTAAACTCTGCGATACATTAGAAGAAGGTCAGAAATGATTGGATCTTCAATAACAGAAAAAAATCGAGAAGCTAAGGAGAGAAAATGAAAAGTTTCCGTAAGGAATTATGGTTCAATATCCCTGCCCGGCGCGGGATGGTGAACATCACCCCCGAGGTGAATGACTGTCTGCGCGAAAGCAGCATCCGCGAAGGTTTATGCCTGGTGAACGCAATGAATATCACTGCCAGCGTTTTTATCAACGACGATGAGCGTGGATTGCACGCAGATTACGAGACCTGGCTGGAATGGCTTGCGCCGCACGCGCCAACTGACAAATATCTGCATAACCGGACAATGGAAGACAATGCCGACGCGCATCTTAAGCGCACCATCATGGGGCGTGAAGTGGTAGTGGCAATCACTGAAGGAAAACTGGATTTTGGCACATGGGAGCAGATCTTTTATTACGAATTCGACGGGCGGCGCAACAAACATGTGCTGGTCAAGATCATTGGCGAATGATGACGCAAAATGGCTGCAATATAAATTGTCAGTCAACCCAATCAGGAGGAATAGATGGAAAAATATGGTTATCATGGGAAAGTCCTGCATATCGACCTCACAAACACCTCTTTCCAGGTCGAAACGCCTGATGATATTTTCTGGCGGATATATGCCGGCGGAGGGTTGCTCGCAACCTTTTATCTGCTGACCAGAACTGAGCCGGGCCTGGACGCATTTGACCCGGGCAATCATTTGATTTTTTCCACGAGTGTATGTGCCGGACAGCCTTACCCCGGACTGGCGCGCTTTACGACCGCAGCCAAAAGCCCGCTAACAGGCGGGATTGGTGAAACACGAACAGAGGGGCCTTTCGCAATGGCGATCAAGCGAGCAGGCATTGATGCGATCACCATTAGCGGAAAAGCACAGCACCCAATCATGTTATTGATCGAGAACGGCCAGGTGCAATTCGCTGACGCGGGCAATCTGTGGGGATTAACAACACCGGATTCGGTCAATCAATTGGAAAAGATACACGGCAGGCACGTCCACAGCGCAGTGATCGGCCCAGCCGGTGAGAATCTGGTGCGCTATGCCAGCATCGTAAGTGACCGTAATTTCCAGGCATCCCGCATGGGGATGGGTGCGGTTATGGGCAGTAAACATCTGAAGGCGATCGTGTTGCAGGGTGGGGATTTGCCAGAGGTGCACGACGAGCATACCTGCGGACAGATCCTGGAAATATATTCACGCCATATGATAGCCAATCCACTCACCAATTGGCAGTTGAAACCGCCGGGTTTTGCTTGCTGGGTGCATACGCACGGAATCGACACCGCGTTATGTACTCATAACTATAGCGCCAGCGTGTTTGAAGGCGCAGACCAATATACACCTGATGCCTATATGCGCTATTATCGTGGTTATCATGCCTGCCCAGGTTGTCCAAACCAGTGCATCAAATCTTTTACTATCGATAGGCCAGAAGATGGAGAAAACCAATCAGGCGCTATGCATCAGGAGGCAAGCGGCACATTAGGACCAAACTGCGGCATTTCTAATCTGGAAACAGTCGTTGCAGCGAATGAATTATGCAATACATATGGGCTGGACCCGACATCACTGGGGTTCACGCTCTCAATGGCGATGGAATGGGATAAAAACGGGATCCGCACGCTGCAGACCGATGCCGGACCGCTACGGTTTGGCGCAGACAGCGCTCTGTTGGCAATGATCACGGCTATTGCGCACCGAAAAGGGGATGGGAATCTACTCGCCGAAGGCACAAAACGGGCAGCTGAAAAAGCAGGTGGAGAAGCAAAATTTTTCGCCATGCACGTGAAAGGCCAGGAGTTGGTACCGTTTGAACCGCGCAGCCAAACCAACCTGGCGCTGGGTTACGCCACCGCTCCGATCGGGCCGCGCTATGACATCTGTGAACATGATTGGGATTACGACACGGATGCCGGCTGGCCGCACACACTGGACGGCTCGCGTGCGGTCGGGATTTACGAACGCATCCCCATGCAATACCAGGGAGTGGAAAAGGTGCGCAATTTCAAAGCGCTTTCCACAATATGGTCTGCGGCAGATGTGCTCGATATGTGCATCTTCGCGATCACGCCGACACGTGTGCTGAGCATGGAGATGATGGCGCAATTACTGGGCGCGGTGACTGGCTGGGAGACCAGCAGTTATGAGATCATGCGGCTGGGCGAACGCCGCCTGCATCTGATGCGCCTTTACAACCTGCGCGAAGGATTGGGCGCTGGTGATGACACATTGCCAGAGCGGTTCTTCACGCAAGGACTGGATTGCAGCGGTAACCTGACCGGTGTTAAGCTGGACCAGGAAACATTTAGAAATATGATCCGCACCTATTACGAAATGATGGGCTGGAATGAGGAGGGAATTCCGAAAAAAGCGACACTGCTGGACCATCAGATCGATCATCTTGCTTGGGAATGATCATTCCTGAAGTAATTTCATTGTGTATAGAGTCGACCTGGGTCAACAAAAATTTTTCCTGATTTTCAGGACTGCATGGACATTTTAGATACTCTTGGATTCAAGTATCAAGTGCAACTGTGATTTTTTAAGAATACCATAGGAGAG
>CAZTCV010000012.1:0-16318 GCA_964612815.1 uncultured Pelolinea sp.
GCGCGTAGCTCAATGGTAGAGCAGTGGCCTTTTAAGCCATTGGTTGAGAGTTCGATCCTCTCCGCGCTCATTTGTGGTTTAAAGAGATAATTTTGTCAAGAGATGAATGGGAGTATTTAGTGCGCTTTTTTTCTTATCTTGCCTGCGTTTACGCTAGAGAGAAAACAAAACCAATACACGTACACATGATCAGATAAGAAATCATAATTACCAGGGATACGGATTAGGAACGGAAAAAAATCAGGCACACTGCCTATTCAAGAATTTCCAAAAAATAATCCAAAAAGGATAACTCGTAGTAAAAAGTAAGAATGGGTGGTTTTGGGGCCACCCATTCGTTACTAATAAGGAGAGAGGATTTATTTATACCAAGTTCTGAAGGAGTAAAACATTAACAGTTTATAAAAATATATGCACCGGATAGCTAATAACATCCTGCATGGTGCACGATCATCTTCGAATCTATGTCTCAATCAGGGTTTCTGTCTTTCCTGCGATCCAAAAATTGAATCACCAACCAAATTAGTACAAATATGAGACTTCCAAAAGCGGACTGGGTGACAGTGTGAAATCCGAAACCTCCAATTTCTGCCTGTACGCACACTCCATCACTTGGAAGCGCCCAACACAGAAAAGGTGTCCGGTCAGGGATGAAAAGCCGATCAACCTGGTAGGTCTCTTTAAAAATCGACGGATGCAATGAATATCATCAGCAATAATACGCACCTATAATACCTGGGCGGCGAGATTACAAGCGTTGGCATGATGACATGGGCAGCAGCTGTACCCAGTAAAGCAATTGAGAGACGACCATCTAATCATTATCACGCACTTAAGATATTGAAATAAATAAACCTTTTCTCTATAATCAGGAGATAGGTGAAAGACCAACTTTATAATGGAGGACTGATGAAGTGTCCCAACTGTTATTACGAAAACCAGCGTAATAAGAACGTATGCGAAAACTGCGGGTCTGATCTGCACCCGCCAGAGCCGCTGCCTACTACAGACACCAGCATAACCCCCGGCATGAGCCGCGTACCACGCTCAGGCAGAAGAGGTGGAGGCGCGAGCCGTTTTGTGCGCGGGGTCGGCCGTTTTTTTGGCGCGATCTTCAGTTTTATCCTGTATGTGGCGGTGCTGATCGTGTGCGCGGCAGCGATCCTGTATGTGCTGCTATGGCAATGCCGGGTGAATATGCCAATCGCGCCAGATTGGGAATTTCTGCCGAAGGTAGTGGTGCATTACTGGAATTGGCTGGACAGCTGGCAGATGAAGCGCTGCCCCGACCTGACACCGAATAATTACTTCTTCGGGGATGAGCCGGTGCCAGCTTTTAATGAGAACAACGAGCTGATGAATGAATCTCAGTGCGGGAATGCCGTGATCACATTCAGCCCACAAAGCGCGCCGGCAGGTACCACGCTGAACATCTCTCTGGACGGGTTCATGCCGGAGGAAATAGTGAAAGCCTGCTGGTTTTTCCCATCCAAAGCGCTTGAGAATTGCCTCGATCTGGAGACAGACACTGACGGGCATGTCGAGACTGTGTATCTTTCGAGTAATAATTTCCCGCGTGGTACTTACCGCATGGAAGCGCAGGATTCCTGCAACGAGGTTAGCCAGGAGTTCAGATTAGAATAAGCCACAAGACCTATTAAAGAATAATGCCTCCCAGCGGAGGCATTACTTCCAAAATATTTTATTCACCGGGCGGGGTGCCGTCGATCAACTGAAAGATCTTCGCTTCAGCCGCTTCGCGCTGCTGCGCGGTGAGCACATTTTTCTTACTATCTAGGAAGTCTTCAATTTCACGAATGTGCATGACACGGGTTTTTGGTTTACATTTTTCACGATAGAGGGAGACCAATTTGGGCGTTGCAAAGACGATGATCGGCAGGACAGAATGACCAATCGCGTTTCCCAATTCTTTGCTGGCCTGGTAAAACTGAGGCCCTGGGTCTTCAAAACGTTTACGTTCAGGATTTTCGTTGATGGCATAGGTGGTAAAAACCCCACCCGGACCGATGATAGTCTGTGGGATCTTGATGCCCGTGCTTTGCGGCCTTACCTCAGTAAACATTGCCCATTCATCGCTCAGTTCGTGTAAGCGGGCGAAGATGGGTTTGGTGAAATCCTTCTTTCGCGGAGGATCAAATGGCTCATTACGCATGACCGTACGCACTTTGTAGTATGTGGTTTTGCGTAATGGCAGTTTCAGGAACAAAGCGCCAATAATATAAAATATCACGCCAGTACCACCGACACCCATGGTGTAGGTCTGTAAACGGCGATAAGGAATGCCAAGGCGCGCTTCCATCAAATCCTGAAAATAGAAAACAGCAAATAGCGCGCTTGTTCCAATAACCAGCAGGACAACGCCCAGGAAAATCATGGCGTAAAAGATTGATTTTCTCTTTTCTGGCTGGACCAACAGTTTTGGTGTTTGGATCTCATTTCTGATAAATCGCATCAGTTATTCTCCTGACTTTGTGAGGTTATTATAATGGCAATAAAGAATCATAAAACAGAATGGATATAAATGTGTTAAATAACATGAGCCTGCAAACACAGGCTCATGTTTTGTGAATATGTAAAACCTTACGCAGCTGCTGCTTCTGTCTTCATGCGCTTGAGATAGCGCAGACGGAAGACAATGGTAATGGCAACTACGATCGCACAGAAGGCAATCAGACCGGTCATTCCGCCGATGCTATTGAAGTTCTCACCAAGCAAGCCCGCAACAAGCATTTCGGGGCAGAGGTGGTTGAACCACGCGGTTACACCGGTGCCTTCAGCAACTTCAACGCCTGAGGCTTCTGCAACCATGGAAGACCATCTGGCGACACCGATTGTGGCAGCGAAGGTACCATAGATGCCCATGAGGGTGGTGGTGATGAGGGTGCGAAGCATGTCAAATTTGTTGGGGGCAACTACGAACACCCAGAAGAACAGCAGGGAAGGAAGATCTGCCAGAGGGTGATTGACCGTACCGGGGATGATGAACGCAAGGAGCAACAGAATCGGGACCATTAAAACGGTGGTCGCGAGGACGGTGGTGTTACCAACCGCGATCGCGGGGTCAACGCCAATGTAAAGCTGCTGACCGCCCGCGCTCTTCTTCATGAAGCTGCCTGCAGCTTCGGAAACGGGGACGAGCGCTTGCATCACGATGCCGGACATCATGGGGATGAGGACCAGTGAGGTGGCGAGCGCAATCATGAGCAGGGCGATGTCGGTCCAGTAGAATCCGGCGCCAATACCCATGAGCAAGCCGATCAGACCACCCAGAACAGCGGGTTCACCGATCACACCAAATTTTTCCTGAATGTATTCGGGAGTCCATTTTGCTTCGAGACCGGTCTTGTCGAGCAATTTGCCGACATAGTGACCGAAAGCGCCCCAGGCAACGTTGGTGCCCTGATAGAAGGACAATCCTTCAAAGCCAAGATCCGCGCAATAACCGCGCTGTGCATTGAAGTCTGACATCATCAGGTTGAACCATGCCAGGAATGTGCCAAAAACGAGCCCGGCAACAATGTTGTTGGTCAAACCATAGACCATCAACGTGGCGATGATCGCCTCCCAGAAGTCCCAGATGTTGAGGTTGAGGGTGTCGGTCATCTTGGTGAAGATCATGACCAGGTTGACAAGCAAGCTGAGGCCGATGACCGCGTACGCCCACGGAGAAGCAAACGCGAATGAAGCAAAAGCTGACCAGCCGATGTCAGTAAAGGTGAACACGCCACCAAATCGCAGCGCGAGTTCTTCAGCGGCTGGAGCAACCGAGCCAAGGAAGAAATCGACAACGATGTAGACGCCCTGGAAGCCAACCGCAATCATGAGACCATTGCGAATGGCGCGAAGGACGCCCAATTTTACGACCAATCCGATCACTGAAAAAACAACGAAGATCATAAACAAAGGACCTGCATTGATGATCGGATCTAGAATTGTTGAAAGAATTCCAAAATCCATTTTATTACTCTCCTTAATTATATTTTGATGATTATCGAATATATTTTCCTATCCTAATCCATTGTTTTTCTTATTTGACGGTTGTCCTCACCTCCTTCAGTTATTCCTTCAGAAGATTTCTTTATCCAAGCCCCTGTTCAGCGATATAAGCAAACAGGTCATCATATAACTTTTCCTGACCGATGGTGCTGATGAGCGGAACGCCACTGAAGACTTTCACATCATCACGCTCGGTGGTTTGCGCAGTGGCAACGGCAATGTCAGGTTTGTGCATTTCGATCAATGAGTTAAAATCCGCAATCTTCCCTTTAATCGTTTTGACTTTCACCTTACGCCGCCTGGCCTCATCTTCAATTTTGACTGCCGCGAGATTGGTTGTTGCGACTGATGAGCCGCACATGACTAATATAACTGCTGGTCTACTTCCCATTTTTTTGTTCTCCTTTTTTATTAATGAATTTTTGATGTTTTTTGATTATGATATCGAAAAACATAGATAAATTATTTTAATACAAACATTTTTAAGTTTTCAACCAGTTCTTCCATCGCATCCTGCTTGCCAACAGAAATGCGGAAGTGCGTATCCGGCTCGAGGCCGGCTTTCTTGGCGAATGTTCGCACCCAAAACCCTTTTTGCTGAAGGTAATCGACACATTGTGTGGCGGTTTTTCCTGACTCTCCCACATCAACCATGACAAAGTTAGCCTGTGAGGGGATCGGATTGAACCCGTCAAGCTTGGCAAGTTCAGCTGCGAGCCAGTCGCGCGTATCAGCTAATTTGCGGAAAACCTGGCGGTATTCAACCAGATGTTCCATCGCAGCTTCACCGGCGCGCATGGCTGCCAGATTGACATTAAAGATATGACGTGAACGATTAAGATAACGCACGATCTCGGGGTTAGCGAGCAGGTATCCAAGACGAATGCCCGCCAGACAGAAACCTTTGCTGAAGGTGCGCAAAACGATCAGATTCTCGTACTGATTTACCCAGGATGAGACGGATGTACCTTCATCTGCCATCTCGATATATGCTTCATCAACAATGATGATCTTACCAGTATCGAGCATGCGCTTGATCTCGCTGGCAGGCATCACCGTACCCATGGGATTGTTAGGGCGCGAGAAGAGCACAAATTTTGTCTTGTCGCTAATCAAATCCATGACCTGATCGGCTGCTTTTTCGAGCCCATCCGCATGTTTAGCGTATTTAATATTCCACCCGAAATAAACCAGGCGGGGAACATAAGCGGAATAATCCGGCTGGAGAAGGATTGCTTCATCTTCACCGAGATTGGACATGAAGATCTGGAAAATGAGATCGAGCACTTCGATCGAGCCATTGCCAAGCGCAACGTTCTCAGCTTTTACAGAAGCATAATCAGCTAATTTGCCGCGCAAAGATAAGGCATAGGTTGGATCCTCTGCATAATAATTGGCATCTTTCGCTGCCTCACAGATCGCATCCTGCACCGCCTGGATGGGTGGATAGTTGGATTCATTCGACATGTTGCGATGAATCGACGGATCCTCCCAGCATTTAGTGACGTGGCTTTGATCATAATCGGGAATCTGGAATAAACGGGGGTTGATGAGTTTTTGATAATCGATGGTCATTTTTTCCTTGTTTAATTAAACACTTTCTTTTATTTTTAGATTCTTTGTTTTTCTACATTTTTGATCTGATCTTCTCGATCAACGCTTTGTGGTCACCCGTTTTCTTAAAATCAAGTAACACATCCGGTGTACCGAGAATGGTAGAAAAAGCACGCAAAAAATCGATCTGCTCTTTTGGATCCTGAATTGTAAGCATAAAAATGATCTCAGCATTCACATCTCCACCCATGCCATCCATAGGTTGGAATTTTACGGGCTGATCCAATAGTCCGATGGTGAGTGAGGATTCATTCGCCCATTCCGCGTCTGCGTGCGGTATGGCAACTTCAATCTCAGGAATATGTAAACCGGTGGGGTATTTAATCTCGCGTTCGAGAATGGCCTTGTGATAGTCGGGTTTTGCGTACCCTTTCGCAATTGCCGCGTTCGACAATTCTTCCAGGACTTCTTCTTTGTTGTCTTTGCTGATGTGTAAGACTTGAACATTTTCAAGCATCTTTGTTGACGCCATGTATAGATACCTCTTGATCCTCTTTACCTGAAGAATGACAACGATAAAACCATTTCTTCATTTGATGGCTATATTATACAATTCAGAAAAAATCAACTCATGTATATTTATTGACTCATTTTAATGTGACAAATTCACCCCATAACGATATAATACGGTTATGATAACCCGCAGACCAGACATCAATGTCCGCCAGCAGCGTATCATCCGAGAATTATTAAGAACACAGGGGAAGATCACTCTATCGGAGTTAGCTGAAAAGACCGATCTAAATCCGCGCATCATCCGATACAACATGAAAGTCGTATGTGCCTGGCTGCTGGCCGGCGCGGTAGAATTCATCAATAAACCAGGATATGGGCTGGAAGTGGTGGCTTCTGAAGAGGCAAAGCAGATGCTGCTGGAAGAGCTGAACACATTGGAAGATTGTGACCTGATCCTCTCAAAAGCCCAACGCATCCGCATTATGCTATTGTATCTGCTAACCTCTCCTGAACCCTTCTCAGCCAAGTCAATCTCCGAGATCGAAAACTTCTCCCGTTCAACCGTTTTCAAAGACACTCGGGACATCGAAGAATGGCTGAGTGATTATGAGATCCGCTTGATGAAACAATCCGCCAAAGGATTATGGATTGAAGGCCGAGAGGCATCACGGCGATTCGCTCTGGTGCGGCTGGTGCGCGAAGAGCTGGGTGACTACCGCTGGCACCGTTTGTTCAATGATATCGAGAAAGAAGTGCCATTTGATGATAAAGTGGCTTCACACCGCTTCCTTGGTTTTCTCAGGTCTTTGCGTCTGGAATACACCAGCAGTCTGATCCGTTTCATTGAAGAAAACATCAACCGTTGCATGTCTCAAAAATCACGTGTGGAGATCATGGTTTATATGGGGGTAATGATCCACGCTATGCGATCAGGGCAAAATATGCAAGGCGCAGTAGAAGATGAAGCGATCCTGACTACCGAAGAGTTTGCGACCGCGCGCATTCTGGGTTACATGATCGAGCAGGAATTTGGGTTTTCATTTAATGAGAAAGAATTGGAGCTTCTCGCTGCACTGATCATCGGCAGCCGCTGGGAGGAAAGCCCGCAAGCGGCTGGTGAGCAATCCCCAGAAACGCCATTATCACAAAAATATGACCAGATCACCCAGCAAATGATCAACATCTGCTCAATGCGCTTGCATCCAATGCTAAAAATTGATCACCTATTGTTCGAAGAATTGAAGAACCACTTGGAATACAGCATTTTCCGCCTGAATTACCATATTCCGATCCGTAACAGGAACCTGGCAGCAATCAAAGAGAAATATTCAGAGATCTACCGTGTGGCGGAAAATAGCATCTTCATTCTGGAAAAAGAATTAGAGGTGCACATCCCGCCCGAAGAAATCGGCTTTATCGCCATGTATTTGCTATCCGCACTGGAGCGATTACGGACCGAAGATGATTCACACCTGCGGGTCATCATCGCCAACAATGGTGTGCGCGCCACCAGTTCGCTGCTGCAATCACGGCTGGAATATGAGTTTCCGGGGTTGCGTGTGGTGAAAACGATCAACTCATTCGAAGATATTCCGATCTCAAAAGAAGAAGGCGATGTGATCATCAGCACACTTCCAATTGAATCGGCGCAACTACCGGTGATCCAGGTGCAACCATTCCTGGAGCGCGAAAACATCAGCGATATCCAACACTGGATTCAGCAGGAGAACCAGAGCAAGCGCAAGGAAAAACTGCTTTCGCTGCATGAGCAAACCTCTTTGGTTGACCTGATCAAACTATCACATATTACCTTTGCGAAACGAGTCTATTCCTGGCAGGATATGGTCGCACTCGCATCACAACCATTAATCCATAGCGGCGCAATTCAAGAGCGCTACCTGCGCGCAATGGTTGACGTGATCACGGATTATGGTTTTTATATGTATATGGGGTCGGGCGTACTGCTGTTGCATGCAAAACCGACTGACGGGGTTAACCATTTATGTATGAGTATGCTCAAGCTGGATAAACCATTCATCTATGACCAGAATACGCTGCCTGAAACCGATATTATTATTGTTCTGGGCGCGACCGATGACAACTCACACCTGAAAGCATTATTCCAACTGAATGAGCTGATCCAGCACGCGGAATTCATGGATAGCATTCGCGCCGCAAATAAACCAGCGCAGATCATTAATACACTGTGGCAGTGGCTGCCACGCCTGGGTGAACCTGAAAAAACCATTCTATAATCCTTTCTTCAGATATTTTTCTGCCAAATATGCTAATTTAGTATCTTTTTGTCTTATCTTGTTGTTACAAAAATAACACTTATTAGCCCGCGGGCTTTCACATATAATCAAATTACAGGTATACAGCGTATTTAATTGCAGGTAGATCAGGAAACTTGGCTCAGGCACATGCGAACAAAAGACGTTGTTGTGGTCAGTGAACAAGGTTTACACGCTAAACCCGCCGATCTATTTGTGCGCGCAGCCAATGGTTTCTCCAGCATTATCCGTATCATGAACCTCACCCGGCAAACACCATATGAAAACGCAAAAAGCATATTAAAGGTCCTGTCATTAGGAATTTACCGGAATCATCAGGTACGAATTCAAGCAGAGGGAATTGATGAAAAAGAGGCAGTTGACGCGCTGTCGCACCTGATCGAAAGTGATTTTGCAGCGGAAGAAATCAATCAAATTTAACCATATTATCAGGAGGTTCAATGGCAGAAAATTCAGTGAATGCTTTCCAGATGGCCCAACAACAGTTTGATCAGGTAGCAGATATGCTTAAGCTCGACGAATCCGTGCGTGAATTCCTGCGCTGGCCAATGAGGGAATTTCATTTCAAGATTCCTGTGCGAATGGACAACGGTGATGTGCGCATGTTTCAGGGTTATCGGGTGCAGCACAATGACGCGCGCGGACCAAACAAAGGCGGACTGCGTTTTCATCCTTCAGAGACGATTGATTCTGTACGCGCGCTGGCGACATGGATGACATGGAAATGCGCGGTAGCGGATATTCCGCTGGGTGGCGGCAAAGGCGGTGTGATCGTTGACCCTTCCACCTTATCCATCGGTGAAAAAGAACGCCTGGTGCGCGGATGGGTGCAGCAAATGTTCAGGAATATCGGACCACGCCAGGATGTACCCGCTCCGGATGTGGGGACAACACCACAGATGATGGGCTGGATGATGGATGAGTATTCCAAATTGACTGGCCAATATACACCAGGGGTGATCACCGGTAAGCCAGTGGGCGGTGGCGGATCGCTGGGCAGAACTGAAGCAACCGGATATGGTGTGATCTACACCATCCGCGAAGCATGCAAGCAACTCGGTATCGATACCAAAAAAAGTAAAGCTGCCATCCAGGGTTTTGGGAACGTTGCGCAATACGCCGCCATCGGGTTCACAGAAATGCTGGGTGGTAAGGTGATATGTGTTTCTTATTGGGACCGTGATGACCGGCGGGCTTACACTGTCAGTAAAGAGGAAGGTCTTGACACACACTTCCTGCAAAGCATCACTGACCAATATGGTTCGATCAATAAAGAAAAAGCGACCGCAGCCGGTTATGTGATCGAAGATGGGGAAGCATGGCTTAAGAAAAAAGTTGACGTGTTGATCCCTTCCGCGCTGGAGGGGCAGATCAACGCGGAAAGCGTGCAATTCATCCAGGATTCGGTGAAAGTGATCGCAGAAGGCGCAAACGGTCCCACCACACCGGAAGCGGATATTGTCATCCGCGATAAAGGCATTTTCATGATACCGGATTTCCTGTGCAACAGCGGCGGGGTGACTGTTTCATATTTCGAGTCGGTACAGAATGATGGGAATTATTACTGGCCAAAAGAGGAAGTGCTCCACAAGGAAGATCAGATCCTGACCAAAGCCTTCCATGATGTGTATCAGATGGCAGACGAGGAAAAAGTTTATATGCGCGACGCGGCATATATGGTGGCCATCGCACGGGTTGTGAAAGCAATGCAGCTGCGCGGCTGGATATAAAACTATCAATTCATTACCTATATCTGTCAATACAAAAACAGACTGTCGCCAAACAGTCTGTTTTCTAATAAGGAGAGAGAGAAGATATATTCAGTTTTGTTGTGATGTATTTATATCATTTGTGTGATATTTATTTACAAATTTTATAATTCGTTAATAGTTATTTCAGCCCGGTTTCCCGGGCTGAAATATGATTCTACCGATCTTCCTTCCGTTTTAGAAGCGCATAAGAAAGCGCGAGGATGGAAGCACCGCCTGCAACGAATCCCGCGTGAAGCAATAGCGGAGCAGATGCGAGGTCGATCCCTGTCACCGGGATGATGAATCCTATTTCGCCGGTGACTGGAATAGGCGGATCTTGCGGGGGCGGCGTGAAGGTGCTCTCGCATACCATATCTGATGTGAGAGAAGCAAATCCGTCCTCTTCCCATGTGACAACCATGGTATGGCTCGCGGGACCATCATCGGTGACACCCAGTCCTGCAGTAGCATTGGCAGAAAGTGTACCATCAAAGACAAGGCTGCCATCAAGCAACACCTGAACATTCTGCACTGCGAAATTATTTGGGTTGGTAACTGACCAGGCAAATTGCCCGACCCCGAGACATACCAGGTTTAGCTGCAAATCTCTAAACTCACCACCTTCACATACATCCGTCTCCGTGGATGCAGAACCATTACCTTCCCAGGTCACCTGCATAGTATGTGAAGTAGTGATCCCGCTGAACAACGTGTTACCAATCTGCGCATTGGCCGAAATGGACCCATCGAAAACCAGGTTGCCATTGACCCTTACCTGGACATCATCAATTGCAATGTCATTGGGATTGGTGACCTGCCATGAGAATTGGCCTTCACCCAGACATAACAGACTGAGTTGGAGCGCTTGCAGTTCCTGCTCCTGACAGAAATTCTGGTTGACGGCCTTGACGGTCTGTTTCTGGTCACCATTGTGGTCGTACCACTTGATGATGGTGGTATTGGCTGATCCATATGATCCGGAGATATAGAAGAATGAATCACCGGGAGCGGCTGTACCGCTGCCAGAGCCCGCGCCGTGGATCGTGAAATCAACAGGGAAGTCATTGGGGTTGCGAACACGGAACATGTGGGAGGTTTCATCTTCCCAGCACATTGAAGTGAGCTGCAAGTTAAGTGTTGGGATTTTGCATTCATCCGTACACGGACCATTGCCGGGTTCGCATTCTTCGCCATCCTGGAGGATGCCGTCACCGCAGTAACCCTGCTCCTCGATAATCGGATCGGCATAATAACCTACCATGTGCGAGATATCCTTACAACCGCGGCCGCTGCCGATTTTCTCGAATGAATATGCAAGATTACCTTCATTATCTTCGGTGAGCGTCACCTGATAGCACGCACTGCCATCTTCACCATTAATGGTCACACTCTCACCAACTGTGGTCGGAGCAAGCCCGTAGTAGCAGCTGGTGGCCGATTTAATGCCAACTGCGCCCAGAATTTCACCAGCGCCCAGTGAGATTGTGCCACTGTTGGGCTGATCGAGTTTAATAGCATAAGTATCGTTCTTTTCCGCGATACATAATCCACCGTTTCCTTCAAGACCCTGATCAAAAACATCTGGATAAAGGGCACCATCCAGAAATGCTTCGCTGTTGAGCACATTTGAAAGCAAAGCACAGTTATATAGCTGGGTCCAATCGCTAATGGTGTGGCCGGTCATAGAGCAGATCTGGTAATTTCCGCCGCCATCGATGTAGCCCCAGTCATTGAAGAAGAGCTCGAAATCCTCTTTGCCTGAATTATCGAGCACATTGAATTGGTCGTTCTGGATGGTATTCAAACTGGCAAATAATGAGCCATCTCCAATCGTGTTAACCTGGATACCGACAGATCCACTGGTATCGCTTTTAATTGTATTTTTATAGATACGCACTTTCTTAGTCGTGTTGGTGGGATTATCCACCTGAACGCCGACAGCGGTATCCACGATCTCATTACCCTGTAACAAGATATTTCCAGAATTAACAATCCAAACACCGATGACATCATTATCGCCTTCCCCATCCAATTTAAGGTCAAAAATGGAGACGTTATCAGTATTCTCAATCTTGACGATGTATTCCCCATTGCTGGATTTGATGACAGGTTTGTTCCCGCCATCGGCAGTGAGCGTGATGGATTTGTTAATGATGAATGATTCGGTGAATTGTGCGCCCTGTTCCATATAAATGGTTGTTCCCGCACTGGCGGCATTGATCGCATCCTGAATAGGCGTTGCGCTGACATTGCAGACATCACAGCTTGCAGCGCAGGTACCGCTCGGAATAAAACAATATTTGACTCCGCCATCAGTGAAATAGGGGTCAGCCACTGAAAGCGTTTGGAGGGCTTCTTCGGATGTGAGTGGAATCGGTTGGTCGTTTTCATCCAATAAAACGCCACCGGCTTCAGCCAGCGCGTTGACTTCGCTTTGCACATCCAACTCCGTTGGTTCAGAATCCTGGTCGGGTTCGTTTTGCTGTTCATCAACAGGAAGGGTTTCATCCTTTGGTATGTCAGATTCAGGGACAGGTGTTGCGGTTGGTAGATTCTGCTCATTGGTCGTAATGTCTACTGTACAATCATCGCCTTCACAAGCACGAATGGAATCACCCGGAAACCCGGTGCTGAGGGACGGAAGAGAAAGGGAATTCTCTTCGTCGAGAGATGCAGTCGAACCTAGCAGCGTTGAATATGACGCGGAGAGTTCCGGCAGCCATGCTGAGCGTGAATCTTCGTTTTCGATATTGGCATACACTCCTGACACCTGGCTGATGCCAGGAACGGGAATGAAACCTAAAAGCATCATTGCGATCCCAAAAACATTTGAGATCTTCCTTATCATTGAATTTTCTTTTTTCATTTGTTCCTCCTTAAAATGAATATTCTCGGATAACCAACAAGCGTTGATCAAAATATGTGGGTAAGGGAAGATTCGTCAGGCGGAGCTTCCCAGGTCCCGGTCTTTTCAGTACATTTCGTACCATTAGAAGTAATCGACTCATGCTGCCTCGCAACTAGTAATAATTCGACCGGTTTCGCCATTGGCTCATCAGAGATCCTGCTGGATGGCAGCGGCTGCATTATCCCCTCATTTATTCCAGCAAGAGCGACCAGAAACTAACCTCTGAATCATCGCCTTCGAGTAAATATGATATTGTAGATTATATATATCATATTTTGTTTTTGTATTACTTTTAAATCAGATATGTTAATAATTCTCTGATATTTGTCGCATGGTATAAAAAACAGCCCATGCTAACGCATGGGCTGTACAAATTCAGCAGGTAAATTACTTTTCTATATGACTTTCTTTTTGCCAAAAATGATCATGCTAAAGGCGATCACCAACATGCTTGATAAAGCGATTGCGACATCAGCGAGGCCAAGGCTCGTCGTGTTCATGTCCTTACCTGTCACGGGGATAAGGACATCAAAATCGCCAGTAACCGGAATAGGCAGTGCACCGGGGATGAACTGCGGCGGCGTGTTGGTGTTGCTGGGATAGCGGCAGCTCTCGTCATCCATGATCGCGTTCGGATCGTAGTTCAAAGCGGCAGGATCCATGCAGCCCATGCGATAGACACAGGATTGGTCATCCGTATCAGCATTGGGATCGTAGTTTTCTGCCAGGGGATCGATGCAGCCTTGAACCGGCCGCGGATCATAGACCAGGAAGGTCAACTGACGATTTGCAGCTGTGACGGTTGTGCCATTTTCCCTGATGGGATACATGAACCAGATATCCCAGAAGCGGGTGACATCATCCCAGTCACCATTGGTGATCTGATTGGCCCAAGTCTCCTGGGTGTTATTAAGCGTGATGTTGTTATTATGGGCATCTATTCCGGTGTTGCCGAGCAGATACCAGTAGATGCGCTCTTCATTTGCATGGCTCCAGTTTCCATAATCCTCAGAGACATTGACCGCGATGCGCAGGTCTTCAATCCGTTCAAGCGCGGAAAGGTCCAAATTCCAAGGAGCTATGTTGCGCTCGTCACCATGCGTTTCATAATAATCAATGATTGTCTGGTCGAGCGGGTTCATGAGGATCATACGGTAAGTACGTCCGGGATATATGAGCACATTCGGTTCGCCGCATTCCCATTCGAAGTTGACTCCCGAGTGGTTCTTATCGCGCACCCGATAATGGCCATCCGCGCTGTAGATCTCCACATCGGCTTCAATGCGCCCGCCGAAATTGACCAATTCCATGGCGTCATCCAAACGGCCACCAGTCTGTCCTGGTTGATTGACGATCACCATGTCGGCGTAGACACCATCATTGAGGGCGAGCGCCACATTTAATGTGATCGACTGCACAACCGCATAACCGGAGCTATTGATCGTGATATTTGGGAGGGTTGCATCCGCAACAGTGACATCATGGAACGCGATCAGAGACTGGTTGGCATTATTGATGATGACATCCTCGGCATAATTACCGCTGGCTACATAGACAGTATTACCGGCACCGGCAGCGGTGACTGCAGCCTGGAATGGAGTCGGGCTGGCGTTGCACTCCACATTCGCGGGGCAACCCGTCCCATCGACGGTATAGCCGACCCATTTTGAATTGACACTATCCCAGAAAAACGGGTCAGTGCTGGCGAGAATTTGCGCCGCTTCTTCACTGGCGAGCGGAAGAACCTCTCCCTGATCTGATACGACTTCAACATTCTCAGCGCTGAGTATTTCAACCACTTCAGCCAACGATTGGTTTGATTCCTCAGCTTGCGCTTCTTCTACAGGATTGGATTCAACTTCTTCTACAACCAATTCTGTTTCAGAAGAAACAACCTCTTCCTGGGCTGGTTCTTGTGCGGGCTGTTCTGCTGCCGCTGGTTCTCCCTGCTGAGTCTCACCTTCGGGCGCTGGCGCTGCACCATCATCGGCAAATACTGCGCTCAGGTTGGATGTGATCAACGCGAGTGTGATGAGAAGTGTAATGAGTGTTTTCTTTTTCATTTATATCTCCTTGTATTTTATTAATCCATCTATATCGTATGAAATTACCGTTAATTCATCGTTAATTAATTTAAGTTTTTTTGTGCGCCTTTTATTCAACTACGCAGTTTTTAATAAAAAATCCGGCCTTTGACGCAGACCGGTTTCGCTACTCGCTCCCCTGAATCCGCGATAGGTTGGTTAAAACCTCCTATCGAAGCGACCAAATTTGGATTCAGATTCTCAGCTTCTTATTTGTATTTAATTATTGAGAATATATTTTACTGTATTTTTTAGAATATGGATTGAGGAAAAATATGCTAATAAAGTTCTAATCAAATTAGATTCTCTATTAAACTGTCAGTCCGCCCTTGGGGAGCGGACTGACGATAAGCGAGGCGACCAAACCTATTTTGTGTTAGTTCTTCTTTCTTCTTTTACCGCCAAGCACCAACGATATCCCTAATAAAGCAGCGCCAGCTGTAAACAATCCTTGTTGTTTATCCGCGACCGAACTGATGAAATCCGCTCCAGTGACGGGGATGATGAACGCTTCACCTGTTACAGGGATCGCCAATGCGGCGGGGATAAACGCTGGATCGCATACTTCATTGGAAGTTGATCTGGCGCGACCACCATTCGCCCATGTAACAACCATGGTATGCGTTCGCGGACCGTCCGGTGTGGTTCCCATTCCAACTTTTGTATCAGCCGGGAATGTACCGTCGAATTTCAATACTCCATCTACTACAACCTGTACATTCGGGACTGAGAACGGATTGGGATTAACGACTGACCAGCCAAGAGTCCCAACACCGACACAATGCGGATCCAGAATCAGAGCAGCAAATTCTTTGTAGGCGCACTGGTCATTACAGTAATCCTGAACAGGGTCACCGGGGTCGCAGATTTCCTGTCCATTAATGATCGCGTCACCGCAGTAAGTACAATCTGCGCGACAATATGCTTCACCATCGCAGGTTTCACCATGCCCGGGTTGTAATAGGGCATCACCGCAGAAAGTGCAATCCGCACGGCACCAGGCTTCCCCATCGCACGTTTCACCAAATCCCAGCTGGGTAATTCCATCGCCACAAACAGGTAAAGTACAGGCATTGGTACAGCCATCGTCATTGATGTTATTTCCATCATCACATTCATCAACACCAGCCTGCACAAAACCATCTCCACAGGTGGCAAGGATACATGTATTGAGACAGGCATCGGTGTTATCCG
>CAZTCV010000013.1:0-14902 GCA_964612815.1 uncultured Pelolinea sp.
CATGGTGCCCACGTTCATGTGATTTTTCGTTCGTTCAAATACTTCCTTTGCCATATTTCAACTCCTCTTATTGTCTAATAATTTCTCTTACTTCGGCACTTTGAGCCCTCAATGGGATTTGAACCCATGACCCCGTTCTTACCAAGAACGTGCTCTACCGTCTGAGCTATGAGGGCTTGCTGCCCGTGTTCCCCGCAAAGCGGGTGTGCGGCTTTGCAGCCAGTGGGCGGTGAAGGATTCGAACCTCCGAAGGCATTCGCCAACTGATTTACAGTCAGTCCCCTTTGGCCACTTGGGTAACCGTCCATACTGCCAGTTGCAGGCAGGCAAGTGAGATGGTCCGTTGAGTAGATCATGCTCACTTGCTCGATCGCAACTGAGCCGACGACGGGAATCGAACCCGTAACCTATCACTTACAAGGCGATTGCTCTGCCGTTTGAGCTACGTCGGCAAGTAAATATATACTTAAGGTACAGACAAGTGATTATACCAAAAGCTAAAATCTAGGACAAGGCAAAGATTTTACCACAGACTTGAGAAAAATCTATAGAAACTGATCAACCTGAAAAATCGTACGAAATTCACCCTTTGCTTTTTGTTATTTTGATTGAAATTTTGAAATTTTCGAAAATTTTACTCTCACAGGAAGTGTAGGCGGACGTGCTGATGATCGTAATTTCTTGAAGATTGTTTAAACCTCATTTTATATACATCGTTTTTCGCTAAGAAAAGCAGCGTAGTCATTCTAATGTATAATCAACCGCGAATACGGAGGTTGGATGGAAATCAATTGGTACGGACATTCTTGTTTTCGACTTAGCGGCCGCGGCACGGCAACGGTTGTTTGTGATCCTTATGACAGCGAAGAGGTGGGCTATCAACCATTGAAATTGAAAGCTGATATCGTTACCATTAGTCATGAATCACCATCTCATAACGATCAAAAGGCTATACGGGGAGATGCTTATATTATCGATGGTCCGGGTGAATATGAAATTGGTGGCGTTTTTGTCACTGGGCTTCAGACTGATAAAAGAAAGAAGAATGGGAAAGACAGACCTGTAAACACTCTGTACTTGATAGATTATTATGGTATTAATATAGCCCATCTGGGGGATATGGCGCAGGTGCCTACTCAAACTGAGGTTGAATCTCTTGGTCCGGTGCACATTGCACTTGTGCCGGTTGGCGGGGGAGATGCGCTTGACGCAACCAGAGCATCTGAAGTAATCAGCCTCTTTGAACCCAACATTGTTATCCCCATGCATTACGCGACAGCTGCATCGAAAGCCGATCTGGAACCGATCGGGAAATTCCTTAAAGTAATGGGGTTATCAGAGGTTGACACGCTTCCCAGCTTAATCGTTTCAGAACCGGAAAAACTGCCTGAAGAAACACAAGTGGTTGTATTGGATTTCACACATTAAAGAAATGGCTGCGAAACTAATCCTGACATGGGATATCAAACCAGAAAGTGAACAAGAGTATTTTGAGTTTGTTGTGCGTGAGTTTCTGCCAGAAGTGCAAAAACTTGGATTTACTCTCAGTGATGCCTGGGTGACGGTATTTGGTGATCAACCTCAGATATTGGTTGGTGCAACCCTGCCCAGCGTGGAAGGAATAAAGAAGATCATTAATTCACAACCTTGGGGTCTATTGGTTGAAAAACTTCTGCAATTCGTTTCGGATTATAAGGAAAAGATTGTCCTTGCAAATGGAAGTTTTCAATTCTAATTAATCTCCTGCATGAATTTGTCTCGGTATAAAGCTATCCATAAGGATCTGCTGCGTTGGTATCAAAAAAACGCACGCCAGTTGCCGTGGCGGAATGTCGATGACCCATATCTGACCTGGATTTCTGAAGTGATGTTGCAGCAAACACAGGTAGAGACCGTTATTCCCTATTTCATCAAGTGGACTCGCGTTTTTCCAAGAATCGAAGACCTTCAGCGTTGTTCTGAAGAAGAGGTGCTGAAATTCTGGGAAGGATTGGGCTATTATAGCCGGGCGCGCAATATCAAAAAAACTGCTGATATATTAGTTTGTAAGTATAGCGGCAAACTGCCTGAAAACTTCGCAGAATTACGGATAATGCCAGGAATTGGTGAGTATATTGCTGGAGCAATTTGCTCAATCGCGTTTGGCCAGAAGGTGCCTGCATTGGAAGCAAATGGCCTGCGGGTTATCGCCCGCTTGATGGATTGCCATGAAGAGGTGAACCAGACAAAGACTAAACATGCTTTGAATGAATACCTCAATGCAATCATCCAATTTGGTAAAGCTGGTGAGTTAAATCAGGCAGTAATGGACCTTGGTTCACTTATCTGTTTACCCGGGAAACCGATTTGTGAAAAATGCCCAATTAAAGATCATTGTCTTGCCTATAAAAACAAAACCCAGGATCTTCTTCCGGTGAAAAAAAAGAAAAACCCAATTCCGCGTATGATTGTGGTTGCAGCTGTTATTCGAGCCGATTCGAAAGTTCTGATTACCAAAAGACTACCAAACAAATTGTTAGGTGGACTCTGGGAATTTCCAGGAGGTAAAGTGGAAGAAGGGGAGTCTCGGCAAGCCGCTCTAAAACGGGAAATACGCGAAGAAATTGGTGTGGAGATTGAAGTAGGAAAATCGCTGGGAAAATACCAGCATGCTTATACTCATTTTTCGGTTACTGTATATACATATGCAGCACAAATCGCATCAGGGATTATTCAAAAGCTTGAAGTTGCTGACTATGCCTGGGCGGACGTCGACCAATTAGGTGATGTGCCAATGGGAAAAGTTGATCGGCAGATTTCCATAGATTTACAGGCAGAACCCGGAATGCGACGTCCGCTATAATAAAATTGATGGATACAAACGATTCATTGGTAAAAGCGCGCGAGAGAATGATCAATGATCAGATCATGCAAAGGGGAATTGAAGATCAGCGTGTTCTGGATGCGTTCAGGTTGGTTCCCCGCCATATGTTCGTTCCAGAAGAATATATTCAACACGCTTATACAGATCGCCCCCTGCCAATCGGATTTGACCAAACGATTTCCCAACCGTATATTGTCGCATTGATGACCAGCTGCTTGGATTTAAACGGAGATGAAAAGGTGCTGGAGATTGGCACAGGCTCTGGTTACCAAACAGCAATTCTCGCCCACCTAGTTAACATGGTGTTTTCAGTCGAATTGGTTGAAGAATTATCCGCCCGCGCAAAATCAACACTCGATTTATTAGATATTAAAAATGTTTGTTTATTTGTTGGAGATGGATCAATAGGCTTACCTGCTCACCACCCATACGACCGGGTCATAATCACCGCAGCTGTTCCTTTTCTTTCAGAAGAGATTAAAAAACAGGTTGCTCTCGGGGGTAAGATCGTTGCACCGGTGGGTGATCGTTCACGCCAGACACTGGAAATATGGAAGCGTGGGAAAGACGGTTTTATTAAAGAAAAAATCCTGCCAGTAGTTTTTGTTCCTTTGCGGGGTAAACATGGCTGGCAGGATGATTAAACCAGGGCTATAGCTGGGTTACCATCACAATAATGGTAGGATTTCTTCGTGTTTCTTTATAGAGGTAGCTCTTAACAGAATGAATGATGCTTTTTTCAACCTTGCCATTTGCGTGATTGACTGCTTCCCTGACGGAATTCTCAAGCCGCCGATGGATTTCCTCTGATTCCTGATTAGCCATAAATCCACGGCTTGTGATTCCTGGTTTACCGTGCAGATCGCCATGCTGGTTGATGTTGGCGTGAATAAACACGATCCCATCTTTTGAAAGCTGCGTTCGGTCACGGAGTTCTTCGATACCCAGATCACCAACTCCGGATCCATCGACAAAGATGTAATTTGAAGAAACCGAACCGCGAACCCGCACTTTATTATTCTTGATATTGATCACATTTCCATTTTCAGCCAAGATAACATGTTTCTCAGAAATACCCGTTTTTTTCGCGATGATTGATGCTTGTGTGAGGTGCCTGGTTTCGCCATAAGCTGGAATGAAATACTTGGGTTTAGTGAGGTGGATCAGCAACTTGAGGTCTTCCTCGCTGCCGTGCCCGGAAACATGAACCGGAAGAATCTCTTCATATATAACATTTGCTCCACGCCTGAAAAGTTCATTGATCGTAGAAAAGACAGCTTCTTCATTACCAGGGATGGTTTTAGAAGAAAGGACAATCGTATCACCCTGCTTTATATCGAACTGGCGCTGGTTACCACGGGCCAGACGGCCCAAAATCGAACGCGGTTCTCCCTGAGCTCCGGTACACATGATGACCACTTCGTCATCCGGTAATTCGAGTGCGGTATTGATGCTGACTTGCATTCCTTTTGGAATGTCGAGGTAACCCAATTCCATTGCCATTTTCACATTGTCTACCATGCTGGTTCCAACAAACGCAATTTTGCGTTTATGATCGAGGGTCGCGTTGACGACTTGCTGTACTCTCGAAATCAGGGATGCAAAGCTGGCGATAATGATGCGCCCTTGTGTCTTTTTGAAAACATTATCAAGGGCTTCGCTGACCACCATTTCTGATGGTGTCCATCCAGGTCGTGTTGCATTGGTGGAGTCGGCAATCAATGCCAATACGCCACGCTGTGAGAACTCAACCAGTTTTGCGTAATCCGTTGGCCAGTTATCAACCGGGGTATGGTCAAATTTAAAATCGCCAGACTGGACAATCAAGCCTTCCGGTGTTTCGATTCCCAACCCTACGGAATCCGGGATGGAATGACATACATGGAAGAAATCGATCTTAAATGGCCCAAGCTTAATGGTGTCTCCCGCATGAATGGTTTTGAGAGTGGCAGAATCCAACATATTTCGGCGGGCTAGTTTCACTTTCACCAGCCCCAGAGTCAGCGGTGTACCGTAGATTGGTACATTGACCTCTTCCAGCAGGTGGTGAATTCCACCTATGTGATCTTCGTGTCCGTGGGTGAAGATAACACCGCGGATTTTGTCTTTACGGCTGCGAAGATAGTGAAAATCCGGGATGATGTAATCGATCCCGAGCATATCATTGTCAGGGAACATAGTTCCGCAATCGACAATGATTGCTGCATTGTCATACTCATACAGCATCATATTGCGGCCGACTTCCCCCAGGCCGCCAAGGGGTATTATTTTTAAATTTGATTCTTTCATTTTTTTTCCTTATTTTATAATTTTTCAGCTTTGCAGCTGTTGTTTTCAATATAAAAAAAGCCCTGGTAAGTAGTTCTGACCAGGGCTGTAATTTCTAAAATATACTTCCTAAACCAAAATTCTCTACGATAAATCAACAACACTTACCTTGAAAATTCTACCATGCTGTACGAATTATTGGTGTGAAAAGTGTAAATAATATGTTAAAGATTTACACATAAGCATTTTGTTTGTAAAGTTGGTCGCGGATTTGGAAAACTTGCCGCCTGAAAATATCATCATCTTCAAGCATGCCACTAACTTTATCACAAGCATACAGAACGGTGGTATGATCCCGGCCGCCGAGCGTCTCACCGATCTTTGGGAAAGAGGCATTAGCGACATCCCGCATTAAGTACATGGCAATCTGTCTGGGTAAAGCGAATTTCTTTGAGCGATTTCGGCTAACGATCTCTTCGGCGGATAAATTGAAAGCGTCTGCCACTACTTCCATAACATAGACTGGATCAACATCTTTCCTGCGAGGGGTGAAATCGGTCAAAGCGACGCGTGTCAGATCCATCGTCAACGGCTGACCGCTGAGATCGGAGTAGGCTAAAACGCGTGTGAGCGCTCCCTCAAGTTCACGGATATTCGCTTGAATCTGGTGGGCGATCGCCTCCAGAATCTCGTCAGGTACTATACGGCCGGCATTTTCTGCTTTTGTACGAAGTATGGCAATCCGAGTTTCAAGTTCCGGTGGTTGAATATCAACGATCAACCCCCATTCAAACCTGGAACGCAATCTTTCTTCCAGAGTGACCAGCGACTTTGGTGAGCGGTCTGATGTAACGACAATTTGTTTGTTTTGTCCATGCAATGTGTTGAAAGTGTGGAAGAATTCTTCCTGCGTAGACTCTTTACCGGCGATGAATTGGATATCATCAATTAAAAGCACATCAATACTGCGATATTTTTCCCTAAAACTTGAGGTGTTGTGTTTGCGGATTGCGTTGATCAGATCGTTGGTGAATTCTTCTGACGAAACATAGATCACATTCAAGCCATGCTTTGATACTTCATTTCCAATTGCCTGGAGAAGATGCGTTTTTCCTAAGCCGACGCCGCCATAAAGGAAAAGCGGATTGTAAGCTTTCGACGGATTTTCCGCGACCGCCTGGCTGGCTGCATGTGCCAAACGGTTATTTGGCCCGACAACGAATTTGTTAAAAGTGTATCGAGAGTTGAATTGTGAAAGCCCATTTGTTTGAAATTCTTCTCTGTCCGTATTTTCAAAATGGGGCTGATCAAACCTGATTTCAGTTTCGGGTTTGGATTGGATCACAAAGCGGATAGTCTGGGGAGCGTTCATGATGCCGGTAAGCATTTTTTCTGCAGTGACAGTAAGGCGGGATTCCAACCAATCACGAGCATAAGCGTTTTGAACGCTTATAGTGAATTCATTTCCTTGATGGCTGGTCAAATTACTATCCTTTACCCAGGTGTCAAAAGTAGGCTTGGGTAGCTCCATTTGCAATTGTCCTAATACTGCTTTCCATGCCTGCTTTGCTTCCATGTGTGTTCCTATCCTCCTTCCTGAATTCTTCCCTTTAAAAATGATATGTAAAATTACCCCACAAATAAACGAGTGGGATCAGATAAACATTCGATTGATCGGTGCGTTAGATTTTGGGATAACCCTTGAAGGGTGATTCTTGGGCAAACCCCTGAAATAATTTCTATGAAAAATTTTAGCAAATAAAAGCGCGATGAACAATACTTTCTCCCTACGCAACCTTAAAAGAATATCCATCTTTAAGAATAACTATCTTAAAAAATGTGAAGAAATTGAAAGACTGTTTACATTCAATTAGAACGCAAGTTCTTGATTGTTTGTGGCGGTAATACAATCTTACCCCCCCTATATGTAAGGGCTGACTGGATAAAATGATGCCAGGTCTTGTTGAAAACCCCCACTACTTTAAAAGATTGAATAAATTGTTTTTTACAAAAAACTAAAAACTTGCACACAATTCTGTATTAACCGTTTTTTTGCTCAGATAGCATGATCTGTGTCGCCTGGTGAGCAAACGCAACAGCATAATTTGTTCCACGATCCCAGGGATAGATTTGGCTCATTGACGCTAAAAACAAACCTTTGATTGGCGTTTTAATATCCACAAGGATTTTTGAATGGTTGATGAAAGGAATAGGTTGAGCGAATGGGGCTTTGAACAACCACTTATCGACAATCCAATCATTTGAAAATTCCGGATTGATCTTATTGAATGCTGAAAGGTATAGATCGGTTAATTCTGATTCAGAATAAGAGAAATAAGGGTGATTGTTGTCGAGATAATCTCCACAATAAACGATATGGTTCCCGTTGAAGTGTTTGCTGCTGACAAAGTTAGTATGTTCTACCAGAGCAAGGAAAGGAAAGCCGGCGGATTTCGGCATGTTGTACCAATAATAACCCCGTTCGGATAATTGCCGACAGAGTTCAAAGACCATCACGATAGCTCCGGTTCCTTTTAGTTGATTAATCTTGTTTAGATATTCATCCGGTAATATCGGGACCATTTTGGCGAAAAGGGGTGGCGGGATTGTCACCAATACCTGATCAAACTGATTGACAGACCCTTGAATATTCTTGATCGATAATCTCTCATCATGCCGGGAGGTGATTTCCTTAATGGTGGTGTTGTATTTAAAGATCACGCCTTTCTCGCTTAGGATCTGAGAGAAATCATCAAGAAATTGTTGAAATCCTCCCTGATAAGTGCCAAGTTTAGCGGATCGGGCTTTGAATCGTGCCCACATCCAGGCCATGTTTACGTCCTGGTAATGATCGTGAAATTTTCCCACCAGAAGCGGCTCAAAGAAAATCTTGTATAAATTCCCGCCATAAAAACGCTTGATCCAATCAACGGCAGTATATTTTTCCAATCTTCGCCAACCAGATAGATACTTCAGATAGGCGGTTACGGTTCCAAACCGCATTTTATCAAAAAATGAAAATCCAGGGAATTTGAGCACCGACGAAACAGAATCTAACGGAAAAAAATCTCCAGAATGATAAACAACTGTTTTCGGTTTGCTAAATACCACTTTTTCCGACAACCCAAGATCCTCGATGAGCTTCAGCATAGGTTTATCAGTCCAAAACCAATGATGATAAAAATTTTCAACTGACCAATCCCATGCCTCCTTTCTAAACCCACCAGCCAATCCACCTGGTTTTTGATCGCGTTCAAAAATTGTTACAGCGTGTCCTGCATTTACCAGATCAAACGCGGCGGTGAGTCCGCCAATACCTGCGCCAATGATGGCTATTCTCATCATCATTAATCCTCTTTTGCCTGATTGATGGCTTCATTCCACGAGATGCCCTTTTGTAAAAAGAAAATTGCTCCGAGCACAGTTACTGGCAACCATAATGCGGCGTGTAAAAGAAGTGTGTACCCCGCGGCATTTTGGCTTCCGATTCCTAGAGCGGTCAGCAGAGCAATGCCAGGTGCGTCAAAGGTGCCAATATAACCCGGTGATGAAGGAATGATCGTAAACAAGTTCAAGAAACCACTGAGCAGCATTAATGTACCGAAGCTGATGTCAAATGGAAACGCTTGCATAATGATCCAGTAAAAAATCGTTTCTATTAACCAGATACCGATTGTGACCATCAGTATAGTAATTGTTTGAAAAGGTGAAGAAAGCGACTGGATACCTGAAAAGAACTTTTCTACGAAAGTGTTTATTGATCGTGAATATTTTGTGGGAAGGATCTTTAAAGAGATCTTGTTAATTATCCCGGCAGAAGCGTTCGGAAAGAATGCGGCGATGATGAATATTAGGAATGCAAACAAAAATATACCGGATCCCCAGGCCGCGACAGAGTCAACCGTTTGTTTTATATCAATGCTATGCGCCATGCGGCTAATAACTGAAATGTTGAGGATAATGAACCCAAGCATCACTATACCATCGAAGATGCGTTCGATAATGATGGTTGCCAGCGATGCAGAAACAGGTATATTTGCATCTTTTTTTAATATGGCTGAACGAACCAGTTCGCCAAGCCTGGCGGGATAAATATTATTACCCATGTACCCAATGGCAACGATTGAAAACAGTTGGTGCGTTTTATAATCCGATATTGGGCTGAGCAATATTTTCCAACGATAAGCCCGAAACCACAAACCAAAAAAATATAAAGGTATTGCTGGCAGAAGCCACATCGTATTTGCGGAACGGATGGAAATAAGAATTTCTAAGAAATCCAACCCGCGGAAGGCGAAAAAAATAAAGACCGCGCTGATAAGCAGGCCCAGCCAAATCTGCCATTTTTTCATAAACCAGATTCTATCATTCAAGCTTTTGATAGGCGGATAAATTTGTTGTTAAAAAAGGGGTGAATTTTATGAATCAGAAGAGGACTTTTCTTTTGTGGATTTTTTTTCTGTTTTTGATTCGCTTTTACTTTCTTGTTTTGCGGTGTCCGTGCTATGCTTTGTTGGAGAGACAGCGCCAGAACTGGAGCGGTGGTCGGTTGAATAGAAACCTGATCCTTTATAGATAATTCCTACAGGTGTGTATACCTTGTGCAACGAATTCTTGCTGCAGCTCGGGCATTTTTTTAATGGATTATCAGTGAACTTTTGTTGTTGTTCAAATTGAAAATCGCAATCTTCACAATGGTAGACATAAACCGGCATTCTTAAAACCTCAGAAGAAGAAAATTGGTTATCATTAATCGGTTTATGATTATATGATAAATATGTCGATTTTGCGTCAGAAACATGTTAATGTGAGTAGAATCAAATATAGGTACTGAATAACAGGAGGTAAGCATGGCAAACCCTAGACCAGTCCGCGCTCCTCGCGGACCGAAACTAACCTGTAAGAATTGGCAAATCGAAGCACCGTTTCGAATGATCCAAAACAACCTCGACCCCGATGTGGCACAGCACCCGGAAGAGCTAGTGGTTTATGGCGGACGCGGTCAGGCTGCTCGAAATTGGGAATGTTTTGATGCAATACTCGAATCATTGAAGAATCTAGATGAAGATGAGACATTGATCGTCCAATCGGGTAAACCGGTCGGAATATTCCGCACACATACACATGCGCCGCGAGTTTTGATCGCAAATTCCAACCTTGTACCGCATTGGGCTACCCAATCGCATTTTGACGAGTTAGTTGCGCACGGATTAATGATGTATGGCCAAATGACTGCCGGTTCCTGGATTTATATTGGCACACAGGGGATTTTACAGGGCACGTATGAAACACTTGCATCTTTAGCCAATCAACGCGGATGGGGCTCTCTCAAGGGAAAATTTGTCCTTACAGCGGGGCTGGGCGGAATGGGAGGGGCGCAGCCGCTGGCGATTACGATGAACGAGGGGGCCGGGTTGATCGTTGAAGTTGACCCGGAACAAGCGCATCTCCGAAAAAGGATCGGGTACCTTGATGAGGTTGTGGATGACCTGGAAGAGGGACTAAGCATGGTGCTTGAGGCCAAGGAAAACGGCATACCGCTATCCGTTGGTGTGATCGGAAACGCTGCAGACATTTATCCAGCGCTATTGGAAAGCAATGTTATCCCTGATGTAGTGACAGACCAGACTCCGGCGCACGATTTTCTAATGTATGTACCCCGAGGTTTGTCTTTAGAAGCAGCCAGTGAAATGCGGAAGAATGATCCGAAGAAATATACAAAATTGTCTATCGATACAATGACCGATCATGTGCGTGCGATGCTGGCTTTTCAGGAGAAAGGGGCAGAGGTTTTTGATTACGGAAATAATATCCGCCAGCGGGCGTATGACAATGGATTGACCAACGCATTCGATTTTTCTGGATTTGTTCCTGCCTATGTTCGCCCATTATTCTGTGAAGGAAAAGGACCTTTCCGCTGGGTTGCATTGTCTGGAGATGAAGAGGATATCTTTAAAACTGATCGGGCGATTGCAGAGCTTTTCCCGGGTGACACACACCTGATCCGGTGGCTTGAGATGGCGAAGGAACGGGTTCCTTTCCAGGGATTGCCTGCGCGGATTTGCTGGCTGGGTTATGGTGAGCGGGTTAAAGCTGGATTGAAATTCAACCAGATGGTTGCCAGCGGTGAATTAAATGCGCCAATTGTGATCGGCCGGGATCACTTAGATTCCGGGTCCGTCGCATCTCCAAACCGTGAAACAGAGAGCATGTTAGACGGAACGGATGCGGTCAGTGATTGGCCGATCCTGAATGCGCTCTTGAATGCAGTCAGCGGCGCAACTTGGGTTTCATTTCATCATGGCGGTGGAGTAGGCATTGGATTCAGCCAACATGCGGGCATGGTGGTTGTTGCAGACGGAACACCAGAAGCAGCAGAAAGACTAGATCGGGTACTGACGGCAGATCCGGGGACTGGCGTGATGCGGCATGTTGACGCGGGCTATGAGCTGGCAATCGAAACAGCTAAAAAGCATGGGATAAAGATCCCGATGATGAAATAAAAAAGGCGGCGCAAGCCGCCTTTCAAATTCGTGAAAATAATTCTATGGAAGCTGATTGTTTGCAGCCCAATCGCCGCCAAGCGTGACACGGATATCTACTCCGGCAGATGGGTCGTAGGTATTCCAAATATTCGCTGAAGCAACCCCAAAAGTCTTCACAAGGAAATCGGCGGTATATGGTTTTCCATTGAAAATTTCAATTTTTGTCGCCGGAGAATAGCTGCCAGCATCCGCAACTTGAAGAACATTGACGCCCTGGTTTTGCAGATAAGCGGATGTGCGATCTGCAAGCCCTGCCTGCCCGCTGCCATCCCAGATGACCACCGAGGCCGCTTCATCTCGAACAAGGGTTGAATTTTCTGAAGGCGAAGCGATCGGTGCGCCGGTCCCGCTGGTGGCAAATAACTCATCCCGCAATGCACGGATTTTGTCCGGGATGGGCTTGAGTATAGCCTCGCCCTGAGGGGATTGGGTTGGGATGACCATATTAAAATCGATCACGCCTTTTTTAATATTATTCGTGTCCAGATTTATTCCCAAAATACCCAGTTGAATAGCTTCCTGCAGGTTCAAGTTCGTGCTGATGCCGGATGATAGTTCCTGGTAAAGTGCCGGCGCTTTTGCGATCAAACCAGGCAGGTTCTCATATTTCAGAATACGGTTCTTGATCGCGAGGATGACTTCCTGTTGTCGCCGGGCGCGATCGACATCGCCGTCTTTTGTATAACGGGCACGGGCATACGAAAGGGCTAATTCACCATCGAGTGTGTACATGACACCAGGTTGCAGCACTTCTTCCTGTCCACCACCGAACTTCTCGATTTTTACTGCCTGTTCGGGTTGGATAACGACCCCGCCAATTTCATCAATGAAACTGATGAAAGCATCAAAATAAATGACCGCGTAATATTGGACAGGGACACCGATAAATTGTTCCACAGTCTGGCGGGCAAGTTCCGCACCACCGCCGGGGAGTTTATAAGCGGTACCATTAAAATACGCCTCATTGATGCGGCCATATCCAAAGTCTGGAATATTGACCCACAGATCGCGAGGTAAAGACAGCATTGAAGCTGTCTTCGTGATCGGGTCCAGGCTGAGCAGGATCATCGTATCGCTATGAGGTGTTTCTCCACCACGCCAATCATTGTAATCAAGCCCAAGAATGAGCAGGGTTACGCGGCTGTTTCCATCCCATGGATCAGGCATGGATACTGGTGTGTCGTTGCCGCTATCAGGTTTTTGTCCGGAAATCGCCTCGAAAAGCGGGATGCCTGGCAGATCGAGAATCGTCATACCGGCAGTGAGCTGGTTTACAAAGCGGTAAGCAACCACACTGGTCAACAGCGCTAAGACGAGAAAAACAATCAACAGCGTTTTAGTCAATTTATCCAGGTTCTTAAAAATTTTCATAGATATTTAACACTCAAATGATTAGTTTAACAGATGCAAGTAATGGACCAGATAGGCAGCTCTATTGTGGCCTTGGGGGTGGGATAGGGAGGTCTTCTTTCTTTGTGGCTGCCCATTTGTCACCTTCATCAATCAGCATAACTGGAATATCTTCGACAATCGGATATTTCCTACCGCAATCCTGGCAGAGGAGCCAGGATTCTTTATGAAGTTCTAGCATACCATCTTTCTCTCGTACACAAGCGGGGCAACGCAAAATGTCTAAAAGATCCTTACTGACCATTTGATCTCCTTTTTTTACAGTATTCAATCAAAGGAATTTTACCACTGCGAACTGCTAACGCTGAATGATTGTTAATCTTCATTCTGATCCGGAATACCATCTGTTCCTGGACCATATTCATACACAGCTCGCCAGGGCGCGTATCGGGTGAAATAGGCATCCTCAAAAAGGATTTCACCTTCCTTATACACAACGCGGCGTACTGTCACATCTGCTCCCTCTGCTTCCCAGTCGACCTGTTTGATCTCACCAGAATCAAGACCATCATTCAAGATATAAAGAGGTTTTTTCGGTTCAACCCTATTTGTAAGACCCGTTGTTTGCCATTCCATAGTGCGCCCGTCATTTGTTGAATAAAACTTCCATGTGATGCGGCTGGCAGCACGATTGACATAGGCCTCCATCAATAGCCAATATGGTGTATCGTTTGTGAATTTAAAATCGACAAGTGGGATATAGACAGTCGCGTCCAAGCCGGCAAGATCAGAATTTCGATTATTGCCTGCGACCTTTTCGTAATATGAAACCCGATAAGCATGCGGATGGCGCTCATTGATCGGAAACCCGGCGAAGAAAGCAGTGCGGAAGAGGGTGGTGCTGACCTGACAAACGCCACCGCCAACACCTTCAATCGTCCTGCCATCATAAATGATCAGCGCTTCAGAATATCCAGTATCTAGAGAGATATCACCCATGGTGCTCGCCATCGAAAATGTTTCGCCTGGCTTGACCAGGATGCCAAGAAATTCATTTGCGGCAGTTTCGATATTCTGAATACGGGCGTTGTCTGACCCATAGAAATAGGAGTTTTCTACATGGACCAGTTCTGTGATCCCGAGCTCCTTACCTGTTGCATTATTTGATACCTCAGGTGTGAGCGTTTTTATAACAAGAAATGCCTGGTTCTCACCTTTTGCCAATGCTGATTGGATGGCGGTTTTACTGGCTTGCAAGTCAACCGCAATACCCGGTATTCCTTCAATAAAAAGATCCAATTGCAGGGTCTCATCGTTGAAAATGAAGCGAGGATTTTCAGGAGAAGTGTCGATTTGCTCAGCAATCGATGCCAGCAACCCATTGATGCTGGTTTCTGTAAATTGGGGTTTGAGCGAAACCGTCGCGTCGTCTGTGGAGATAAATGTCAGCATGGGCGCCAGATTATTTGGTGTAAGCGTCCAGCGGTTGGTGTTTGCATTTATTCCTTCAGGAACAGCGATGACAAAGGGTTGATTGAGGACTGCCTGAGCATCAGAGATGTATGGTGTTGCATCTAACAATGTGGGTATGTTTTCTGATACAACCAGATCGATCGTATCGATTTTTCCACTGATAACGGCGGAAACAATGTTTTCCAATGAAGCTTCCTTATCTAACGTTCGTCCGATCTGGCCTTGAGTAGCAATCACCTGTGCACCTTCAAGCTCTAACTTAGCTTCTATTGCGGGAATATCTTGTGCGCGGGCGATTTCTTGCAATTGATGCCATGCGCTATTTTGGTCCAGGACCATGACTGGTGGATATTCTATTCTTTTTGCGATTATCAGGGGCTGTTGAAGAAGCCATTGATGAAGC
>CAZTCV010000013.1:15002-16193 GCA_964612815.1 uncultured Pelolinea sp.
GAAGCCATTGATGAAGCGGAAGGCGTCGCCCAAAATCATGCGCTTTTATTGCTGTTCGGACCTCATCGATAGAGAAACCGATATCAGAAGAATCAACAACGATTGCTGAATCAAGATAATTGAGTTGTATCGCTCTGGGTTCAAAGGAATTGAAATGCTGCGTCATTTTAACCGCGGCTTCCTCCACAGTCATTCCGCCAACATAGAACCCTTCAATATATAGACCCGGAAAAATCCTATCGATATATACAAGGTGGAAAATCGAAATGGTGAGAACGATGACCAGAATGAATGCAGAACATCCCAAGGCCAGTGCTTTGATTGACTGAAAAATGATGGATGAAACTGATGCTGATTCCTGATCTATCATGATTGGGTCATTATAGCACCGTGGTATAGCGAAAAATTTAGAGGTCAAACCTTAAAAAATCAAGAAAAACGGACAAAAGGGCATGAAAAAACCCAAAGAGCCTTGACAAGTGTGTAAGGTGGTCGTAGAATACCCACACTTAGTTACCTCACAGCATTTGCAATTCAGCAAATCATTTACAACAGAATAATCGAGGTGAGCCGAGGGGCTCAGACGATCAAAAAGCGCCGATGATTGCCAGTAACAAAAGGAGATTCATCGGTAATTTTTTCGCGAAAACCCTTGACAATAAAAAGGGTTGTGGTAGAATCTGCCTCTCGTAACAATTGAGCTTGAACCTTAACAACTGAAGAGTGAAAGGAAGTGTACCTTAAAGTTCTATTGAGTATATAAATTTCGTAATCGACACCAGAAATGGTGTTTGTTTTGCGGAGAGTTTGATCCTGGCTCAGGATGAACGCTGGCGGTGTGCTTAATACATGCAAGTCGAACGAGGAACTATTATCTTCGGATGAAAGTTTCCTAGTGGCGAACGGGTGAGTAACGCGTTGGTGACCTGCCCCGAAGAAGGGGATAACAGTTCGAAAGGACTGCTAATACCCTATGTTATCAGTTGGATTAGATGCCTTCTGATTAAAGGAGTAATCCGCTTTGGGAGGGACCTGCGTCCCATCAGCTAGTTGGTAGGGTAACGGCCTACCAAGGCAATGACGGGTAGGGGACCTGAGAGGGTGACCCCCCACAATGGCACTGAAACACGGGCCATACACCTACGGGTGGCAGCAGTAGGGAATATTGGACAATGGGCGAAAGCCTGATCC
>CAZTCV010000014.1:0-12705 GCA_964612815.1 uncultured Pelolinea sp.
CCCGGCATATCTCAATCTGGATGCGTCATGTTTGTGTTTAATCAGCATGTTCAGGCTTCTTTTCGACATGCCCCCGGCATATCTCAATCTGGATGCGTCATGTTTGTGTTTAATCAGCATGTTCAGGCTTCTTTTCGACATGCCCCCGGCATGTCTCAATCTGGTGTGTTAATGTTCATCTAAGGCGACAAAACCCGACAATACCCGACATTTTTTTGATTATTTAATGTTTGTTCCTGAAGAACGAATAGGAGAGAGTAAGTATTTCAACTGCCCGCTGCGCTTATCCATCGACTGGTTTAAGGACAGAATCGTGCCGAATAATGACAGATTAGAGGATATGAGAATGTGATTAGATAGAGACAGCAGCACTGTTTTCCTGAAAGATGATCTCCGTAGTAAGTTATTTTGTTGAGCATTGTACAGCGAGCTCTGCAAAGTTCTGAGAGAAAAATATCATATTGATTTATGGATCCAAGCGAACGAAATAGTTTTTGTAAACTTAAGAACCCAACCCGACCGACTGATGGATCGCGAGTTGTGTTCGTGCCAATCCTCCCTTATTTGATTGAAAATTAAATGAATTAATCGTCAAAATAGCAATTGAAATATTTGGATGTGTTTCGTCGCAATTAAGCTGACTGGGAAATGTTGCGTTCAAGGGTGATGAAGAGAAGAAAACTGTGCAAGGGCCTAGGAGGGACCAGAAATTTAGTTAGGTTCTTATTAGATAATGTGATTCGGAAAATTTCTATGTCTACATTGGCACTTGAAAGGGTCAAGCACATTCATCTAATCTGAAGAAAATGAATAAGAAGTGGAAAAATGGCAGAACTTATCCACATATGCAGAGCGGTTAGAGTATTTTCAAATTTAAAAACAAACTTTGATCCCTTTTGCAAAAATATTTACAGGTAATCAGCCCTGCTTGCGAATTTCCAAAAAACATTATATCAAAGGAAGAACACGAAATTTATCCTCAGAATGCCTTAGGCAAATCGTCGCGTCATTTATTATTCTATATTTCACATTTTAGAGATGAGAACAATAAGGATTTCATGCTGCAAATCCTTAAAATTTGTACATTGACGATTTTATTGCAGGAATTGTTACTTTATTCACGCACAGTATGCAAGCAATGCCATTAACAAGTTCCGTGCACAAGGAGAGCAACCTTTTTGACCAATTCATACTGATCATTGAAGGATTGGCAGGCTTTTGGTGTTTTCTGTGAATACACCTCCGCGATGCCAAGCTCATTTTGGAGATAATCGAAGACATCGCTATCGATTTGCACCACTCCATGCACGCCGATGCCAAAGATCAGCACTTCTATTCCCTTACCTTGTAAACCTGTGATTTTTTGAATTGATACGTGGTGGTCCAATCCCGTTTTAAACTCCTCCCATTTTGATACTTCGTCACCTATAATCCGAAGATTTTTGCCCGCGTTTATTCCTTTTTCATGATTGATTCCATTTATTATGAACTTCCCCCATTCAAAGGATTCGATCGGGCCACGGGGATCACTTAATGAACTGTTGGTCAAAATTATGGATGCCATCGTTTTTCCCTCATTTGATGATTCTTTGATAAATATTATTGTATTCGTGCTTCTTTATCTGTAAACCGTCCAACGAAAATTTTTTCCCTGAATATTTTTTATGTCGGATTATTGTGCAATGTTTCATTTCTTAAAATAAATCACATCATAATGCTGCAATTTGAGTTTCTTCAGCTATTCCGTCTTCACCTATGAAAAATAATCTTACTGATCCTGGTAAACCACTACCTCCGCTATCACCAGGCCTTGAACCTTCAACAAGCATCCTCCCTCGATACCATGGCACAACGGTATTACGAATTTGTGTTGCTAAATCAGCTGTAAGTAAATTATCACTTTCAATGAAAACCTTCTTTACTGGAATGGCTGTATCCGGTGGAAAAAGTAAAAATATTTGCATTAATTTCAACGGGATGGTTGGAATCTTTACTTTCGTGTTCTTTGGTGAATCTATAACAATCATTTTTTTTCCGTTTATGATCAGCCTTGCTGCTTCATTTCCATATTGCTGAATAATACTTTCGAACAATATATCTATTGCATTTTTCATCTTTGACCTCACCAACATCAAATCTATTTTTAAACCATAAAATACTTTATACAATCAGTATCATTATATTATTCAAAATGATTGCGCCATACGAGCAATTTCTTGCGAGGTATGCATAGTCTCATTAGTTCGTATCTGATAATTACTTTTGCTTGTTTATTCACAAGACGAAACAGGTAATATTTCTGCCTTGCATTCCCGCTTCTCGCTTGCAATATTTATTTGTACATACATCGCAATTTGTGGATGCCAAATTATTTGTCACACTTCTATATCCCAAGCTGAGCATCCTCTTATGCGGATGGAGGAAAAATGGTGAAGGATTTACGGAGACCAGCCGGAAAGCCCTTGCGACAAGATATCGTCGTCAAAAGAAATGTTGAAGTGGAACAACGCCCACTAGCAGCAAATAATGCTTCAACGCTCGTACAACCAAGGCCACAAGCAGATAATTTGTTGGGTATTATTTATAGGTCAATAATAAAAGTCAGGTTTTGAAATACACCAAATTCTTTTAAGTGAAGATATAAGTGATTTGCATCTAACGGAATGACACCGGAAAAAGCCGGGATGTATTCCGCGCGATTACACCAGGATGTGTTTGATCTGATACTCACCTGTTCGTTTGGCTTTATTGAAATTTGCCGATCAAGATGCGGCAAATCGATATCGCAATTTCCCAGAAATAGGGAATAAGTATTCCCCAGATCATCGTAGACGACCAAATCGTTTGGTGTATACCTCAACACCTGTATATCATCACTCCAGTTTGTTAGTGATAATTTCAGGAAAATGCGATTGTTGTTTACTTCAATCTGTGGATCAAGCGATAATTCCCAATTATTATAAGGAATCGACTTGCCGGCTTGAGAAGCTGCAGGCAGAGCAGCCAGCATCTGGGGTTTTATGATCTGTTCGGATGCATCTGGATAGTTGTTGCCGGGTGATCGAAGTGACCGGTTAACCATGAATATCAACAAACATATCACCGCGCACAGGACCGCACCCAGGGTGATTATTTGCCGTTTGCGACCATCTGCACCTGGTTTATGGGCAGCCGATGAAAACTGATCCTCTTCGATTTCAAGATCATTTTTATCTGCTTCCCAGCCTGTCTCCGTGTAGGAACTATCGAAATAGACCGTACCGCAATATTGACAGAGGTATTTCCCTTTTTGTTTTGTCTTTATTATTGGCGCGCCACAACTTTGACAATGTCCACGGACAAATTTATTTTTTTCTGTAATCATCATTAAAGATAGAAGCGATTGTTTGATAACCTCAAGCGCGATTAGAGATTGATGATGACATCAATATCGCTATATGGCCCAAAATCTTCAAAATGGATGATCAATTGGGAGGCTTGCAGGGGAATTGGGCCATCAAACATATGGATACCATCGATCAAGTAGCAGTTGTGATATCCCCATCGGCCTGAATTTATCTCTGCAACCTCACCCGCGCGGATTTCAAGATTCTTCACATAATGGTAACGTTCTTCGCATGAGCCGCTTCCCAACCCTGAAACAGAGGTAATGCTGGGGTTGCTCGGTAAATATATGTTACCAAGATCATCTTTGGCGGTTATGCCTGAGTTCGTAAATCGAAATACACGACTGTTCTCGCCCATATTCCTGACAAAAATGGTTATTCCCCAGTACCCCCCGTCGGAAAAAACTATCAATTCCTGGCTTACGGTCATGGTCCAACCCTGATATATGATCGGGGTTCCTGCTTGCACAGGCGTTGCCGGTAAAGATTCCTCAGCAGGGGATGCCATACTTATTTCTGGTTGGGATCCTTCTGATGGAGGCGCTGGCGCCTGGCTATTTGATTCCTGATTTTCCCTTAACAAGGCGTTCTGCGTTTCCAGGACGTTGATCTGCTGTAGTAATAATTGTGTCTCCTGATCATTGCTTCCAAACAAGTTTGTGCATGCACTTAATTGGAGCAAGATGATCATCATGATGATCAGTGAAATTTGTTTTCGTCCGGTTATGCTCATTTTGATCTCCCTCATTGTGGTTTATGCATATATCTGTTGGAATCCCTTTTCGATACTATATATTTTATACCAATTAATTGGTAAACAGAATCCACCTGGTGATGTGGGTGCAATTCATGTTTGTTATCTCTTGACTGGCAAAATGTTGCGTGAAAAGGAGAACTACATTGCAAGCATGTTCGGGAGGGATGAAACCACAAAACAGCACTTATTGCTCAATTCAATTGTTGCGAATTCATTGAATGCATCCCCGCACTCATTTGCGTATTGTTCAACAATGCCCTGCGGGTCGAAATGTATAAGAATTAGCAAGTGGACTTAAAGGGCGAGAGCAGTTGGGATCTTTTAAAATGGAAACTTTATTGTGAGGCCAATACCAACATCGCAGAGGCGGGTTGGTTGGTAAAAGCAGATTGTGGTTTATGTATTGTGTCAGCAAGGTATTGAATGGTTCAAGAAAGGCGGGTGTTTGTGACTTGAATCCTCTAAGTGAGCAAATATCTGCCAAGAAAAACCATTTTTTGATGTATATTTATCTTATTGATTTCTTTTCTCGGGAGGGATAATTAGATGAATGATCAACTAACGACAAGCGCACAAATAATTTTTGAATTGGCTCAAAAAATTTTACTGGAGTATCCAACCTCTGGTCTTCATTGCCACCACTGGTATCTGGCGATCCTGGAGCGGAATGGAATGATGGTGGAGGGGATGGTCGCAGGTTTATCAGCCGACGCTGAAAAACAACAAACTTTGAAGAAAATGAAAGATGGGGATTTTGGGAAACCATTATCAGAAAAAGAATTGATCCAGCGTGCTTATGACCACGCAAAGAAACGCGGGAAACTGCAGGCGGTTGAACGCGACCTGATCACGATCGTTATTTCTGAAATGGGGTTAACGCTAAACGAGGAAAAGCTGGACAATTTCATCCTGACGAACCAAGCGCACGATGCACAAACGCCGCAGGAGGACTTCCTGAATAAGTTTGGAAGAAATCTCACATCTGAAGCGAAATCTGGTTCTCTGCCAGAGATTGTCAGCAGAGATGCGGAAATTGATCTGATGACTGAAATTCTATGCCGAAGGACAAAAAGGAACCCGGTATTGGTGGGGCCCGCGGGTGTGGGAAAAACGGCGATCGTGGAAGGTTTTGCCCAAAAGATGAGTGTAGGCAGCATCCCGGATGTTCTTGAAGGCCATGAAGTGATCGTGCTGCAACCCTCTCTCCTAACCGCAGGCGCCCAAATGCAGGGTGAAGTAGAGAAGCGAATGCAGGGGATCCTTGAGGAAGCCTCCAGGCGAAAAGTGATCTTATTCGTTGATGAAATTCACACAATCATCGGCGCGGGCGGAAGGCCAGGCACCACGGATATTGCCAGCATCCTGAAACCGGTGTTGGCGCGCGGAGAGATCGCCTGTATTGGCGCAACTACCGATGATGAGTATCGGCGCTTTATTGAAGCGGATAGCGCGCTTGAGCGCCGTTTCCAACCCATCCGGGTTCAAGAGCTATCAAAAGAGCGGACCTATCATGTTTTGGAATCTCATCAACTGGTTTTACAAAAAAGAAAAAATATCACTGTCCATGATGGGGTGCTTAACTATTTGATCCAATTTGCGGATGATTTCATGCGTAATCGCTACTTTCCAGATAAAGCGATCGATCTTTTGGAGCAATGTTATGCATTTTCGATTGCTAATAATAAAGATGGGTTATCGATCAATGACGCACAACACATTGCGAAGCGCATGGTTGGCATGCCTTTGGATGTGCAGGACCGTATTCTTGATCTTACGGATGATCTTTCCGCCAGAAATGTTCTTGACGCGTATGATATCAAGGCTCTTTCAAACCGCCTGCAGGTGACGATGCGCGGTCTGGATATTCACCCAAACAGATCGAATGCCTGTATCTTATTGTCCAAGAAGGCCGCAAAAGATGCCGAAACGATTGCGGCGTCGATCGCCCGAACATTGTTTGGAGATGCGGATAGGGTTATCTATATCGATCTGGCTCGTTTTTTGGCCACGCACGATATTTCCATGCTGATCGGAGCACCCCCGGGTTATGTAGGGTATAGTGATAATCTGCCACTTTATCGATTGAAGCAAACGCCATGGTGTGTGGTAATTTTTGACCATATCGACGCATGTCACCCTTCCATTCGTGACGTGATCGCGCAGGGATTAAAAAACGGAGCCCTGATCGATGGACAGGGTAAACCCATCTATTTCAGTGATACGGTAGTTATTATGACAACCAATATGGACACACAGGCGCGAAAATCCAGCCTGGGGTTTATGCAAGAGCAACCAGAAGAAAAAACGGATGATGCGCAATTTGATGACATCCGTAGAAAACTGGGTATGCCCCTGGGTAATTGCGTTGATCTGTTCTTTGACCGCAACGAAGCGAATGAAATCAACCCTCAGGGTGACCTTGTCAATCAAAAATTGATGGAGATCACAGAAAAATACAAAGCGTTTGGTTTGGATATTGCGTGGAATCCGGGTTTTGTAAACTGGCTGAACACCAATGAATTTGTGAATAATGACCGAAACTGGGAAAGGTGGGTGGATGATGTCCTGTGCCCGGAGCTTATCCCATTCTTACCAGACGCCGGGAAGCGAAAGGAGGTGCCGATCGAGATTTGTGTTGAAAATGATCAGATTAGAATCATCGATTAATCTTAAATTTTAATCAGGAGGAAACGTGGAATTTAAAACAGAAGCACAAAAGAACACATATGAAAAGATCCGCCCCTGGATCAAAGAGCTTTTCGGCACCTTTTCGGGCGAAAGAAAAGACGCGCCTGTTTTTGGCGTGCGGGTTGGCTCTGCTTTGACTGAAGTGTATGTAGATTCCTGGGGGGATGATGAAGCGGTGATTTGTGCCAGATCGTATGTTGTGATCGGGCCAGAGATGACGGCTGAACTGATGTTATTCCTGCTTAGAGCAAATAATCGGATGCGGTTTGGCGCTTTTGGGCTGGATAGCAAGGATAATGTCTTTTTTGAACAGACGATATTGGGCTCGACCTGTGATAAGGAAGAATTGCATCATACAGTCCAGGCCGTGCTGACTGTTGCTGATGAATATGACGATAAGATTGTCCAACAATGGGGAGGAAAACGGATGGCGGATTGAGCTGCCATTGACTTTGCAGTGGTTGAACACATCCTGGGATCAGGCCACGATCATCATTCAACACCAGCGCGTGATCTCATCTGTGCTGGTGTTGCTTTTTGTGCGCCCATCTGATCATCGCATTTTATCAGCGCCGGTTTCGGCTGCAGGGGCGGTATAATGGATGGAAAAATCAGCACTGACCGATCAGTTGATGTTTTCTTATTTTTATTTGAGGAGGGCGAACAATGCAGGAAATGTGTTACGTGAAGATCATTGAGGGAGAAAGAGAGGACCGGTTTCCATTCAGCGGTGTGTTCGCGATCAAACTCAATTCATGTCCTTCAGCGCGTTTGTTTTTTGACTACTACCGGCAAATGCGCATTTCGATCAACAACCGCTTCGCGACATTTATTGCCTGCTTACATCAGCTTCATCCCCCGATCGCTTATGGTTTACGGATGATCGTCAGACCTGACAATCAAACCTTCTCTTCGGTTGAGGTGGACGTATGCCTGCTTGTGCGCGTTGGCGGAGATCACCGAGAAGAGGTATTAAAGGCCAGCCGAAAAGCCGAGCATGAAATATTAGCGCTGCTGGGCGGATATTTTATTGATCATGAATGGGAGCCGGTGACGCAAGCAGAAGATTTTATGATGCTGTGGCAGCCGATCGCGTGGGAAAGCGCGCATTTTGCTTCGATCAACCGGCGGGAAGAGCATATCCGCCTTGATCAATTTCTTCAGAAGCCCCATCTGGGGTTTGCAGCCAGCGCTGAGGAACCTTGCGGCCAATCTGCCCGCTCTGAAACCATCTACCGCATCAAGCCCTTTCAATCCACAGATGAGGATGTGGAAAAAGTGATCCAAACTTTAATGATGCATGATGAACCGATCGTATATACTGTCAGCCTGACGCCGACCCGATTGACGAAAGCTGAATCCAAAGGGTTGTTAGATTTGATCGCCCTGTGTGAAATGCCGGATCCATCGCAAGATACCTCCACCCAGATGCGAATTTTTGAGAACCGCGCCCGCATTCTGGTTGAATCATTCATGGTCCAATATGACCAGTTATCCAGCAACCCTTTTGAGATGCAAGTGATGGTTGCCAGCACTGAAGAACTGCCTGCCATGTTCCTGAATATGCTGGGGGGGTATATTTCGCCTTTTCCAAAAGGACACCAGGAGTTTTCCGGGGCGGAACTGCTTGCTTTGCAGGAAGGGGGATACGCGGTGCGGGATGCATTTAACGCGGGAGAACGTTCACAGATCATCCGCTTTCATGAATGTTTTGGAGAATTTCCGCATATCAGCAACCGCGCGCCGCAGGGGTTAGAGCGGGTGAAGGATCTATTCTCAAGCGATGAGGCCGCGGCTGCGTTCCGCTTCCCTATCGCAACAGACCAGAATATCGCTGGTTTTTCTGTCCATGATTTCCGCCACCAACCACCCCCCAGAGAGATCGTTGAAAACACAAAAACTCTCGGTGATCATTGCTGCCTGATCGGACGAAACACGTTTCTGGGCCAATCGTTACCGATCGCGATCAGCGACCAGGACCGCCACCGGCACATGTATGTGGTCGGTCAAACCGGCACCGGCAAGACCACGCTGCTGAAGAATATGATCCTTTCCGATATGCGCAATGGAAAGGGGCTGGCCGTGATCGACCCGCATGGAGATCTTTATAACGATTTGCTGAGAATGGTGCCACAGCATCGTATGGATGATGTGGTGTTGTTTGATGCGACCGACATGGATCATCCAGCGGGTTTCAATATGCTGGAATGCAAAACGCCGCAGGAACGCCACTTTGTGATGCGCGAGATGCGCGCGATCATGGAAAAATTTTTACATGATAAATACGGAAGCAGCAAGAACGTGATCACCGGTCCGATCTTTTATAAGCACCTTCAAATGAACACCCTGCTGGTGATGTCTGACCCGGAGCGGCCCGGCACGCTGTTGGAATTCTATGAGATCTTTAACCATCAATCTTTCTGGAAAAAATGGCTGCCGCTGAAATGGGCAGATGAATTGCTGAAGATCTGGGTTGAGAATGTGCTACCGCAAACCAATTATCCATACCAAAGGAATCCACAGGAAGCCAGCTTTGGCGAATATGTCAATTCGAAATTCGATGATTTTGTGCTTGATCCGCGCATGCGGCTGATATTTGGGCAGCGCCATTCGACGATCCAAATTGGCGAAGTGATGAACCAGAGCAAGATCCTCCTGATCAATCTTTCCAAGGGCGCGCTGGGTGAGGCGAACGCGAGCTTTTTGGGGATGATGCTGATGGCGATCTTCCAGAAAGAGGTGATGCGGCGCGGAACGATGCCGGAATCTGACAGGGTTCCTTTTTATCTATATGTGGATGAATTCCAGTCGATCGCCACAGAGACCTTCGCCGGGCTTCTTTCGGAGGCGCGGAAATTCCGGATGGGATTGATCCTTGCCAACCAGTTCCTGACGCAGATCGAAAACAAGAAGATCACGGACGCCATTTTTGGGAATGTGGGCACGATCGCGAGCTTCCGCGTCAGCCAGGAGGACGCGCACAAGCTGGAGCCGCTGTATAAACCTTCTTTCTATGCTGAGGACCTGTGTGACCTGCCCAATTTCATCTCTTCGATCCGCACGTATGCCGCAGGCAAAACTCTGGAGCCTTTTTTGATGCAGAACATTTATGAAGAGTGGGAAAGCGATGAGCGCACAGCGGAAGAGGTGCGGCGGCGTTCGCGCATGAGATATGGGCGCCCGCGCGCGCAAGTGGAAGCGGAGATCGCTGAGAGCCTGAAACTGCCTGAGCAGAAAGAAACACCATTTGATGTTTTTTCGGATTAAGAGATTGTGAGGGAGGGCGGGCACCGCGGCGGACCGCATCGTGAACAGAGTGACCCTTCTGGCAGGTGGTTGAAAAAGAGATATATGTTGTATAATGGAGACAGCACCTTGACAGGATACAAGCAGTGTTTTGCGAGCGACAGGGGGGGTAGTGATGATTTCTACATTGCTCGCAAAATGGTTTGTGTATATGCCAATCTATGGCGGTAAGAAAGGAGGAATATGCCAGATGTGGCGGTAGAAAAGCACGATTTTGCGAGCAACACAGCCTACGCAGCAGAAAACCATATTGCTCGCAAAGCCCCAAAACGGCGATTTTGGGGACCAATACCCCCAGATGTGGGGGGTGGGCACACTGCAAGCCCAAAATGTTGCAGGTGAGAACAGATCAATACCTTAGTAGGAACTGACACAAGCATATGAGACTTGCCCCATCCAGGTTTGCCTATGACGGCGACGGGTGAGAACAGATCAATACCTTAGTAGGAACTGACACCAGATAATCGGCGCATGTTTCTATGCTGTGGAATTCGTTTGCTTCTAAGGTGAGAACAGATCAATACCTTAGTAGGAACTGACACCTAACTCGTTTTATCGCTCTAATTGTTGTCATCTTTTGGTGAGAACAGATCAATACCTTAGTAGGAACTGACACGAAAGGTTCCAGCCGAAGACAATGCCAATTTGATTGGCATTGGTGAGAACAGATCAATACCTTAGTAGGAACTGACACGAATTGCATATCCCTTTTCACGCAGTTCCTCTCCATGATTGGTGAGAACAGATCAATACCTTAGTAGGAACTGACACGGACCATCCTGCCTCGCCTTTGCCGTTGCCCTTCGGGTGAGAACAGATCAATACCTTAGTAGGAACTGACACAATATAATGAGCAAAGTTATTCTCATCAATAAACTCCTGGTGAGAACAGATCAATACCTTAGTAGGAACTGACACAAACTTTTTGATGAATTCGCGCTTTGCGGTCTGTGCGTGGTGAGAACAGATCAATACCTTAGTAGGAACTGACACGAATCAAGGATCTTTAATAGCTTTCCGTGTATATAAAATTTGTGAGAACAGATCAATACCTTAGTAGGAACTGACACCAAATTAAACCATATCCAACCTCTTCTGGATTGCGGTGAGAACAGATCAATACCTTAGTAGGAACTGACACCACTTATTTCAAAACATTTATCCGATCCGACCCTGTGTGAGAACAGATCAATACCTTAGTAGGAACTTACACCAGCAAGCGCTCACGCCGAGCATGAGAGTTACGACAGTGAGAACAGATCAATACCTTAGTAGGAACTGACACCCAGTTACCCAACCGAGAACCTTGCCAAAGGCACGGATATCGTGAGAACAGATCAATACCTTAGTAGGAACTGACACCGGTATTCTGTACAGATATAGACGGTCTTGGAGACCATGGTGAGAACAGATCAATACCTTAGTAGGAACTGACACCGTAAATCCTATTGAGAAGAATCCCAATGGAACTTCGTGGGTGAGAACAGATCAATACCTTAGTAGGAACTGACACCATCACTCCCCCTTTATGCGTGCCATGAGGGCAGTTTGGGTGAGAATAAATCAATACCTTAGTAGTTGTAACCATCCTGTGGATGGTTACAAGACACTTGAACAGGATAAACTCTATGGCTGCAGATCAATACCTTAGAAGATAATGACATTGGATTCCCGCCTGCGCGGGAATGACAAGCAAGTTGGGAGAGAACAGATCAATACCTTAGTAGGAACTGACACCGAAACAGGCCCTCTCATAATCTTTTGAGAAAGTATCGTGAGAACAGATCAATACCTTAGTAGGAACTGACACCTTATCCGTCTTCACTTCCTCAACCTCGCCCGATCCGTGAGAACAGATCAATACCTTAGTAGGAACTGACACATCTCCTTCTGTGTTCGCAGTCTGTCCTCGTATTTCTGGTGAGAACAGATCAATACCTTAGAAGGAACTGACACTTTATAACCAGCTTCACTTGTTCGGGGTACTCGCGAACAAGGTCAAACAGTGGTGAGAACAGATCAATACCTTAGAAGGAACTGATACAAAAAACATTTAAAGCGTTCATTAATCTCTCCTTTAGGTGAGAACAGATCAATACCTTAGTAGGAACTGACACCTTCCCTTAGGGAAGCCTTGGCTGTGTTCAACTGCTCGCGCAGTTGGTGAGAACAGATCAATACCTTAGTAGGAACTGACACTTTTCATCGATACACCTCCTATGTGTACGAGATAGTGGAGTGAACACACTGGTGAGAACAGATCAATACCTTAGTAGTTGTAACCATCCTGTGGATTGTTACAAGACACTTGACCAGGATAAGATTTATGGCTGCAGATCAATACCTTCGAAGATAATGACATTGGATTCCCGCCTGCGCGGGAATGACAAGCAAGTTGCGAGAGAACAGATCAATACCTAAGGAAGAATTAACATCCGTAATGTTGGGTTGGAGGACGCAACCCAACCTACTTTATTTATGCGGCAAATTGATACCTTGGCAGGAACTGACAATGGATTCCCGCCTGCGCGGGAATGACAAGCAAGTTGGGTGAGAACAGGTCAATAC
>CAZTCV010000015.1:0-11973 GCA_964612815.1 uncultured Pelolinea sp.
AAGCCGCTGTCGAGATCGGCCCATGGAGTGGATACAATGTCTTGGCACAGCACCCGCTATGAGTTTGACATCCCTTCTGGCGAAAGCTACAATGAAAGCGCGGAATAAAGAATAATGAATCAAAAAGACCATCTGATAATTGGATTGACCGGAAACATCGGCAGCGGCAAGAGCAGTGTGCTTAATATGCTGCGTCACCTGGGCGCATATGGAATCGACGCGGACGCGCTGGCCCGAAAGGCTTTTGAACAGGAAGATACTGCAGCAAAAATCAAAGACCGGTTTGGTAATCTGGACCGCAAAACAATGGCGCTGCGCGTTTTCAATGATGAACAAGCGCTGGCAGACCTGGAGAGTATCATCCACCCGCAAGTGACACGCATGGCTGATATGCTGATCGCCAACTCAGCGCTGCCTGTGATCGTGATCGAAGCGATCAAGCTGCTGGAGTCTGATCTGGCTGCGCTGTGTGATCAGATATGGGTGGTCGCTGCTGATGAAGCACAAGTGATAGAAAGGTTGACAAAGGGGCGCGGAATGGATCGTTTGCAAATTATGCAGCGTCTGGCAAACCAATCTCCGGTCTCGGAAAAGGCGGACAAAGCTGATGTGATCATCCACAATAACCACACCCGGGAGAACACCTGGAAGCAGACCGAAATAGCATGGCACGCTCTGCAAAATTTAGAAAAGTATAAAGCCTTCATGACTCAGACACATACACTGTATACGCCTATTCTCTCCCACATTGTTCAACCCTTTTCTCCGGCTCATGCGCGTATGCGAGCGATGATAACTGATGGGAAAAACATGCGATGCATGCCCGGCAGTTGTTTCCTAAATACAGAAAAACTGGATAATTGGATATGTGATGAATTTATACTTACCATGGAAGATGCGAGCGCTGCCACCAATTTCTCATTCTGGCGCTTAAGCACATTTGAATTCGTCATGCGAGCCGTTATAGAACCTGAGCAAGAAACGCAAGTAGGTCTGCCTATTTTTTCACCCCCATTAGCGGAGCAATTTGCTCTTACACACCGGGTTGAATCCCTTACAATAGTAATTCCGTTTCCCTTTAAAGAGAGTAATAAAAAAGCGCTGAAGGACCAGGGGTTCATAGCTGCAGATGAGAAGCTTGCGGAAAATGCACAATGGCGCAAGGCAGGGTACAATGTATTAAAGAAGCAAATATGGAATTTGCTTGCTGATTTAGAAGATATACGACCAATATAATAATGAATGACATTCTTTCGGAAATCCTGTTTCTCCTGCAGCGCTTCAATTGGCTGACCATCGTCGATATTTTCCTGGTGAGCGGTATTTTTTTCGCGCTGCTATTGATCTTGCAGGAAACGCAGGCGCGCATCATTACGAGAGGGGTTGTTTTTCTGGTAATCCTGATCAGCTTGTTGACCACGCTCGTTAACCTGCCCGCATTTTCCTGGCTGGTAAACACAACCCTGCCTGCGCTGCTGGTCGCGATTCCCGTCATTTTCCAACCGGAACTGAGGCGCGGACTGGAGCGGATTGGACGGGCTGGTACCGGCGCATTCAATCTGCGCAGTGCTGGGATGAACATGGAAGCGATCGAAAGCATGATCAAGGATGTGGTTAAAGCATCCGCACGATTATCGGCGTATAAACAGGGAGCATTGATCATAATTGAACGCCGAGACGACCTTTATGAATATGAAAATACGGGTGTTGAAATCGGCGCAACCGTCTCACCAGAACTGCTGCTGCAGATCTTTTATCCAAACACACCATTGCACGATGGCGCAGCGATCATTGTAGAAGACACAATCACAGCAGCCGCATGCATCATGCCGCTTTCTGCGAGCGGTGTATTGACCAGTTCTCCTGACCGGCAAATGGGTTTACGCCACCGGGCTGCGCTGGGAATTTCTGAAGCAACAGACGCGATCGCCGTGGTCGTATCTGAAGAAACTGGTTCAATCTCAATGGCACACCGCGGGCGTATCCTTCGGCGGATCAGCGCAGATAAACTGGAAAATGTGCTGATGGCTTTTTTCCAACAACAGGCTGAACAACAGGAGAAAACAAAAATCGCGCATTGGATCAACAAAGTCATTCATTTTCGGGACACAGAAAAATGAAAAAACCACCCATCTTAGACCGCCTGGTTAAGTTCCTGCCAACTTTCTTTACAGCTCTAATCCTTGCAATCGCTGTATGGGTTCTGGCTGTCACCAGCACAGACCCCGTACAACGGCGCAGTTTCGGCCGGCCGGTAGATATCGAAATTCGCGGGCTCAACGCATCGCTGGTGATCACAAGTGAATTACCCGAGACAGTTTCCGTCACATTAAGCGCTCCAGCATCCATATGGGCGTCGGATCTAACATCCTCAAGCGCTGTGCGTGCAATTGCTGACTTGAGCGGAATCGGACCCGGAGAACACACGATCCCGATCAGACTGCAAATCAACGCCCGCCCGGTGAAAATTGCATCATACACACCTGATGAGATTGAAGTAACCATTGAAGAAATCTATTCAGAAGCTTTCGAGATAGAACTGGAGCGCCCATCCTCACCAGCAATCGGCTATGAGGCCGGCTCTCCGATCCTCAGTAAAGCCTCCGCGACTGTGAAAGGGCCTGCATCTCTGGTGGATAAAGTAGTTGCCGTGCGTGCGACTCTGGACATAAGCCAGGCAATTGAAGATATTGATACCAATCTTGACCTGCGGGCAGTCGATGAGAACGGATTAACCGTTAGTGGTGTGACGATCACACCAGCGCAAGTCAATGTGCGCGTCGACATCACCCAGCGTGGCGGATACCGCAACCTGCCTGTAAAAGTAGTGACAAGCGGACAACCAAAGGCGGGTTTCAGCCTGACAAACATCACTAATGACCCATTGATCGTGACAGTATTCTCAACCGATGCGGAATTGATCAATGCCCTGCCCGGTTTTATTGAAACAGTTCCTCTGGACCTGAGCGACGCAACCGAAGACCTGATCGTTTCCCTTCCACTCAATCTGCCTGTTGGCGTGACGATTGTCGGCAATCCATCAGTGGAGGTAAGTGTTTCAATCGATTCAATTCAGGGCAGCCGAACCTTGACCGGCATGCCGATCGAAACGATCGGTCTCGACCAAAATTTACAGGCCACATTCGCTCCAGAATTAGTGGATATCATCCTTTCAGGGCCAATCCCAACACTGGATGATCTGATTGTCGGGAATGTACGCGTGTTCATTGATTTAAGTGGTTATGAGGAAGGAACTTACCAGTTGACGCCGTCTGCCGAAGTGAATGTGCAGGGTGTGCTGGTGCAATCGATCCTCCCGTCCACCATCGAAGTCACCATCATCCCATCCGGGGAAACAAGCTCGAATTAATATAGGAAAATCATGCCATTACCAATTGTCGCTATTGTGGGGCGCCCCAATGTGGGCAAGAGTACCCTTTTCAACCGGCTCGCCGGAGAACGCCTATCGATTGTGGATGATACGCCTGGCACAACTCGCGACCGTCTATTTGCTGAAACAGAATGGAACGGACGCAGATTCCATATCATTGATACCGGCGGAATCGACCCCAATATTGGAAAAGGGAAAGAACCGCTGAGTATTTCCTCTTCTGAATTCATCCAGGAAATCAAAGACCAGGCGCTGGTTGCAATTCGTGAAGCAGATGTGATCGTGTTCCTGACTGACGCGATCACCGGTTTGACCGCTGCTGACCGGGAAGTGACCGATATTCTGCGCAGCCATCAGAAGAAAGTTGACGGGATCAAAACACCGCCAATCTTACTGACAGTCAATAAATCAGATAATGCTGATTTGCGCGCGAGTGCGTATGACTTTTACCAATTAGGGCTGGGAGATCCATTCGCAATCTCCGCCTTTCATGGCATTGGAACCGGTGACCTGCTGGATGCGATCACTGCATCTTTGCCGGAAGTTACTGAAACGGAAGAGGATAGTTCTATCAAAATTGCCATCGTTGGCAAGCCAAACGTGGGAAAATCCAGCTTACTAAACAAGCTGGTGGGCGAAGACCGCGCGATCGTCAGCCCAATCGCGGGAACCACGCGCGACGCTGTCGATACACCTTTCCAGTATGAAGGATTGGATATCACGCTGATCGATACGGCTGGCATCCGAAAAAGGGGAAAGATTGACCGCGGAGTCGAAAAATATAGCGTGATTCGCAGTTTGCGCGCGATCGAGCGGAGCGATGTAGCGCTGCTGATGATCGATGCCACCCAACCAATTTCCGCACAGGATACGCACATCGCGGGATTCATTATGGACGCATGGAAAAGTGCGGTGGTGCTGGTCAACAAATGGGACGCGATTGAAAAAGATACTTTTACAATGGATGGTTACCGGGATCGCATCTACCAGGCACTGAATTTCATGGACTACGTGCCCACCCTGTTCATTTCTGCTGTCACAGGACAGCGTGTTTCGACAGTAATACCTGAAGCGCTGCGTGTGCAGAATGAACGCTTGGTAAAGATCAAGACCAGCGAACTGAATCGCATCCTGATGCGGGCCCAGGACCAGCACGCGCCAGCATCAAAAACCGGACGCATTCTGCGCATTTATTACGGAACCCAGGTGCGCAGTGACCCGCCCACATTCATGCTTTTTGTAAACGAGCCCAGGCTCGCCCATTTCACATATTTGCGCTATCTGGAGAACCAATTGCGCAAAGCATATCCTTTCAGCGGCACACCCATCCGGCTGGTACTGAAAGCACGCGGCGGGTAGGGGTATAATCGCTTCATTATTTCTTACGGAGAACGACAATTGACTGAGATACCACAGACCGAAAATCTTGAGATAAAAACCACCAGAAAGAAATCACCTGTGCGCGAAACGATCGAAATGTTCGTGATGGCGCTGATTCTTTATATCCTGATTGACGCAATGGTTGCGCGGGTGGTAGTGCAGAAGATCAGCATGATCCCAACATTGGATCCCGGTGAAGTGCTACTTGTGAATAAAATCAAGTATAAATTCAGCGAGATCGAGCGCGGCGATATCATCACCTTCCATTACCCGTTAGATCCACAGTTGGATTATGTCAAACGAGCGATCGGCTTACCCGGGGATGAAGTGGTGGTTGAAGGCGGGCAAGTGATAGTAAACGGACAGGTGCTGTATGAACCATACATCTCAGCCGCACCGGAATACGAAGGTGTGTGGGATGTACCGGAAGATGCGCTGTTCGTTTTGGGTGACAACCGCAATCCTTCAGCAGATTCGCACGTGTGGGGATATGTACCGGTTGAAAATGTGATCGGTAAGGCATTCGCAGTGTATTGGCCGCCTAATAAGATACGCGGGCTGCCTTCTCCAGATGTATTCCTTCAAGGGAATTAATTGCGATCAGTTCTTGCGGGTCAGGCGCAGGAAATACTTATAACGGTCGCCGCGATAGAGGATACGCACGAATTCTATTGCTTTGCGATCCTGAGACCAGAGTGTCCTTTCATTCAACAACAGCGGGCTGCCTTCGGCGATCTGAAGCAAATCTGCTTCATCTCTGGTTGCTAAGGTTACTTCGAGTGTTTCATCCGCCTCAGCAGGATAAATGCCATATTTTTCCTGCAGGATCGCATAGATCGAGCCGCTTTCTCCCATTTCCTCTCGCGTGATAGTCTGGCTTTTTTCCAGGTCTAGGTAGGAGTCCTGTATACCGATGGGGATTTCATCGCCAAATCGCAGGCGTTTGATGCGCAGCACCTTTTTATTGGGATCAGTAATTTCCAACTGACGGGTAGTCTGATTATCCGGAAGGACATAATCAAATTCCAGAATCTTGTGTCCGGGCTTTAGCCCACGTTTTCGCATATCTTCTGAAAAAGAAGTCAACTCGAGGATCCCCTTTTGCAGCTTGGGCGGTGAGACAAAGGTTCCCTTGCCATGCACACGGTATAAGTAGCCCTGACGCGCCAGTAGGTCAATAGATTGACGGATTGTTGGGCGGCTGAGGTTATATCGATCTTCAAGATGCCTTTCAGAGGGGATGGCATCGTGCGGCTGATAATCGCCATTTTCAATCTGCTGCCGCAGAATTATGGCTAATTGATAATATTTTGGCATTGCCCCAGTTGGATCAATCATACTTGACATTCCCTTTAAATCATGCTATTATCGTGCTAAGATGTTAAGTGGTCTTTACCAGTTATCATAACATTGATCATACCTAATTGTCAAGAAAAGGACCAGGTTCAATATGGATTATATATCTGAATCAGAAATCCGAAACATTGTGAGCAAAGTGCTGGAATCAACAGCGAAACCAGCGGCTGAATCTGTTTCGCAGCCTCATCCGACAGGAAGTGATTGTGGTGCGCAATTCAGAAAGGTCGTCGCGATTGGCAGCGACCATGGCGGCTTTGAAATGAAAACCGCCCTATTGCAATATGTAAAAGAACTTGGGCACGAAGTGATCGATTGTGGAACGCACAGTACAGCGTCTGTTGATTATCCGGATTTCGCGTTGTCGGTTGCTGAAAATATTTTAGATAAAAAAGCCTGCCGCGGAATTATCATTGATGGCGCGGGCATCGGAAGCTGCATGGCAGCCAATAAAGTGCCGGGGATCCGCGCAGCAATGTGCTACGACTATGCCAGCGCGAACAATTCGCGCGAACACAATAACGCCAATGTTCTGACACTGGGGGCCGGGCTCTTGGGCATGAACCAGGTTAAAACAATCGTTAAAACCTGGCTGGAAGTGCCTTATGCTGGGGGACGTCATCAGACTCGGATCGACAAGATCACTGCTATTGAAAAGAAATATATGAAAGAGGGATAACCTTATGGCGACAGATACTAAAAGTTTAGAAACATTAGTTGAGATCGTCACGCGCGAGATCGTTTCTGCCTACGCAGAATCAGCGATACAACCCAAAGGGACGAGCGGAGAATATTGCAAAGTAGAGTGCGTGGATGACCTGTGTGTGACCACCTGTTTTGATGAAATTGGGCAGGTTATCAACGCTGGCGCGGAACGCATTTCAACCACATTTGGTTCGATTCCTGATGACCTTTCATCCGCGCAATATATTGATCACACCCTGCTGAAACCGGAAGCGACTCGCGACCAGGTGACCCAGTTATGCCGTGAGGCAGACCAGTATAAATTCGCTTCCGTATGTGTTAATCCGACCCATGTGAAATTATGCGCAAATTTGTTGAAGAACTCCACAGCCAAGGTATGTTCCGTGATCGGATTTCCGCTGGGCGCGAGCCTGCCAGAGACAAAGGCATTTGAAACCGAGCAAGCGCTGAAAGACGGCGCGGTCGAGATTGATATGGTGATCAATATCGGTGCACTTAGAGATCGTGATCTGGATCTGGTGGCGCGGGATATTCTGGCCGTTGTGAAACCCGTCCACGCAGCCGGTGCAATCTTGAAAGTGATCATCGAGACGGCGCTGCTGACGGATGAAGAAAAACAGATCGCCTGCTTGCTGGCAAAAGAGGCTGGAGCAGATTTTGTGAAGACATCCACAGGTTTTTCCAAGGCAGGCGCGACTGCTGAAGATGTGGCATTAATGCGACACACTGTTGGTCCGCTGATGGGCGTGAAAGCCGCCGGCGGTGTCAGCTCAAAAGAAGACCTGGATAAGATGGTGCGCGCAGGCGCGACCCGCATAGGCGCGTCTGCTGGTGTTCGCATTGTAAAAGGCGAGACTGTTCAAGCATCGAAAGGTTATTAAGGCAAGGAGTGTATTATGCTGATCGCAAAAGTTATCGGCACAACCGTATCAACAATTAAAGATGAAAAACTGACCGGGCGTAAATTGATGCTATGCCAGCAGACGGATGAAAAAGGTGAACCATTTGGAAAACCGTATGTCGCCATCGACGCAGTTGATGCCGGCGTAGGCGATCTGGTTCTTACAGCATCCGGCTCAAGCGCCCGCCAGACCACCATCACCAAAGACCGCCCGGTTGACGCAGTGATCATGGCGGTTATTGATTCAATGGAAGTGGATGGAAAAACCACTTTCCGCAAAAGCTAATACGGATAGAAAGGGAAAGCTATGGCAATAGACCACGATCTGCTCTCGATCCAGGAAGCACGTGACCTGGCAGATGCCGCATATCAAGCGCAACTGATCTGGAAGCACGCCACGCAGGAAGAGGTGGACCGGGTTTGCGCCGCCATGGCAGATGCTGCTTTTGCCGCAGCATTAAATTTAGGGCAGATGGCCCATGACGAGACCGGGTATGGCATCCCGGAGCATAAAAAAATGAAGAATGAGCTCGGCTCACGCATTGTGTGGGAGAGCATCAGGGATATCAAGACAGTCGGTGTGATCCATCATGATCCTGTCCGTAAGCTATACGACATTGCCTGGCCGGTAGGTGTCATTGCGGCGTTGGTGCCCAGCACGAACCCGACCTCAACAGCAATGTATAAGTGCATCTCAGCGGTGAAGGCACGTGATGCGATCGTGGTCGCACCGCACCCATCTGCGGCGCATTGCACCTATGAGACAGTACGCATCATGGCAGAAGCCGCGGAAAAAGCCGGCGCTCCAAAGAATCTGCTATCCTGTCTGCAGCGCATTTCGCTGCCCGGCACGCAGGAATTACTGGAGCACAAACGCGTGCGTTTGATCCTGGCAACGGGCGGAAGCGCGATGGTCAAAGCCGCCCATTCTGTTGGCAAGCCTGCCTATGGCGTTGGACCTGGCAATGTGCCGGTATATGTAGACCGCAGCGCGGATCTGGATAAGGCCGCCAAGTATATCGTCAACAGCAAATCATTTGACTGTTCCACCATCTGTGCCACTGAACAGGCAATCGTGGCGGATAAACCGATCGCTGCAGAGCTGAAAAAACGCATCATTGAATACGGCGCATATTTTGCAAATGAGGAACAAGCCGAACGGCTGCGCAAGCTGTTATTCCACCCGAATGGCGCGATCAACGCCACCACCGTCGGCAAACCTGCGCAGATAGTGGCCGGGATGGCGGGATTTAGCATTCCACAATCCGCGCGCATTATCATAACACCACTACAGATCACTGGCAAAGACGAACCCTTGTCACGGGAAAAACTTACGACTGTGATCGGCTGGTATGAAGAAGAGGGGTGGGAAGCAGGGTGTGAACGCTGCATTGACCTGATCATGTTTGGCGGGCGGGGCCACTCTCTCGTGATCCATGCGACCAACGAAGATGTGATCATGGCCTTTGGACTGGAAAAGCCCGTTTTCCGCGTGCTGGTGAACACAATGGGGACACTGGGCGCGGTCGGATTGACAACTGGCGTGATGCCTTCGATGACACTGGGAGCCGGCGGGGAAGGCGGCTCGATTACCGGAGATAATGTCAACGTGCATCATTTGTATAACGTAAAAAGATTGGCGTACGAAACAACTCCTCCCCCACAGGCAATCCTGCGCGGACCGACACCTCAGGCGTCCGCTGCCGCAAGCAATAATACGCAGGACATTGAAGCACTGGTAAAACAGGTGGTTCAAGAGCTCATCAGGCAAGGTAAATAAAAAGATAAAGAAAGGAAGAGAAAATGGCAACAACTGAATTAATCGCATTAGGGATGGTTGAAACCAAGGGTCTGGTCGGCGCGATCGAAGCCGCAGACGCGATGGTGAAAGCCGCCAACGTGACACTGATCGGTTCCGAATACGTCGGAGGCGGTTATGTGAGCGTGATGGTACGCGGTGATGTCGGCGCTGTGAAAGCAGCCACCGATGCCGGTGCAGCAGCTGCCAAACGGATCGGTGAACTGGTTTCTGTCCATGTCATTCCGAGACCGCACGCAGATGTTGAAATGATCCTGCCTCAGCAAAGCAAGGGCAGCATCAGCGGCCGCACAACTGCAGAAAAGAAATAGACGCTTTCCTTTCAATAGGCTGCCTGTCCGCACAGAATCCCGGCAGACAGGCAGCATAAAGAAAGCGACTGATGCATATTATAAGAAGGTAGTGTTTTATGGCAGATAATTTTCAATTACGATGTTATTGCATGCTCGACCGCATGCAAGCACAATATGCCGCGTTCATCGGCACTGTAACGCAGGGCGACCTGCCAACCGAAGGAATGGCATCTTTATACATTGAGATGGCACCTGGCAATGAGGTATTTCGCACCGTTGATATTGCGGTGAAATCAACCGAAGCGAAACCAGGGGCACAGATTGTTGAACGTGAATTTGGGATGTTTGAGATCCATTCACTGAACCAGGCCGCAGTGATCGAAGCCGGTGATATGGTATTGAACCGATTGGGGCTGAAGGTGATTGACCGAATGAAACCACAGATCGCCTCGACCCAGGTCATCACCAATGTGGATTCATACCAGGCGCAGCTCCTGAACCGTTTCCGGCGGGGAAGCATGCTGGTTCCCGGCGAAACGATGCTGGTGATGGAAGTTGCTCCCGCAGCATATATCAATTATGCCTGCAATGAGGCAGAGAAAAAAGCGAGCATCAAAATCATCCACGTATCCAGCGTTGGGCGATTTGGGCGCATGTGGCTTTCGGGAACAGAAGCGGACATCATCACCGCGCGCGACGCGGCCATCCGCGCACTGGAAGGGCTGGAAGGCGTATAAAAAGAATATCGCACCATGAATCAGTTTGAGTGGAAATTGACGGATAACCTGTATGAAATCGCGCGGCGTTTTTATCATACTGGTTATCTTAGTGGCTCTGCCAGTAATCTCTTGACCATTCTCACAACCAATGAGATTAAACACCATGCTGGTTCTGCGAGGATCTGATAAATTCTGAACGCGCATTGCATTAGAAGAAATAGGAACAGCGATTATGGCAAAAGAATTTTATACCGAACGCGATATTGAAGATATGGTTAAGCGCGGAGAGCGCAGCATCATCGTCCATGATGATGTCGTGTTGACCGATCTGGCCTATGAAAAAGCAAAGCGGCTGGGGGTTGAGCTGATCCAGCATGATGAAGCGCCGCCCGCAGCACCGGTGCGCCCTTATATTAATCAGATCAAGACTAATCCCCCGGTACATGGTCCCGCAGTCTCGGCGATGCCATCTTCTAAACTGGAGATGATCCGCGCGAATGTGAAGGCGGCCGTGCGGGCGAAAATGGGCGGGCAGGTTGATGAAGCGTTGCTGGACCGGGTGATCGACCGGGTGGCAGCAGAATTGGGTTTGAAATAAGATGCAATTCGCACGCGTACGCGGAACCGCGATCTGCACCATCAAATATCCCGGTCTGGAAGGACTGAAGCTGATGGTGATCGAGCCAGTGGATAAGCACCTTCAGACAACCGGGCCTCTGCAGATCGCAGTCGACGTGGTGCAGGCTGGGCCGGGTGATATTTGTGTCACAGTGGCCTCGCGCGAAGCAGCGCTGGCGATGCCCGAGATCAATTTTGTGCCAGTTGACCTGGCGCTGGTGGGGGTGATCGATGAGCTGGCGCTAAGCAACATTGATTTTGATCTGAAACTGAAGAAAGGCTGGAACCAGTACACCTAAGATGATACTCGGAAAAGTGACAGGCACCGTTGTTACCATCATCAGTCATGCGGCCTATAAACATCGGCGGCTGCTGGTCGTAGAACCGTTGTATTTGGAAGGCGACAGCAGCGGAAAAGATTTCGTAGCGCTGGATACGACTCAGGCCGGAATTGGTGATACCGTGCTGGTATTAAATGAAGGCGGCGGTGCGCGCCAGGTCATGGAAAGCAAGGACGCGTGCGTGATCTCGGTGATCATTGGTATTGTGGATGCCGTGCATGTAGTTAATGATTAATCAACGTTGATCAACACAACAGTTGAGAATCTTAGATCGAGAATCTCTATACAAGGTAGAAGACAAACTAACCATCTCAATAAAAATACCATCAAAGCATACTATGAAAACTAAGCTGATTGACGGGGGTGGGAGACAGTGTTAAAATAAGTTTCCGTGTGGGCGCGTAGCTCAATGGTAGAGCAGTGGCCTTTTAAGCCATTGGTTGAGAGTTC
>CAZTCV010000016.1:0-9007 GCA_964612815.1 uncultured Pelolinea sp.
AAGCCGCTGTCGAGATCGGCCCATGGAGTGGATACAATGTCTTGGCACAGCACCAGAAAAACATCGATGCGGGAATCTTTTAAGATATCGTCTTATAATTGACACAAATTAATAATTGGGAGAAGAGTTATGCGAAAACCTTTTGTAGCAGGAAACTGGAAAATGAATAAAACAGTGGATAAAGCCACGCTTTTGATCGCTGATATGCTGCCTGGCCTGGAAGCAGTCAAGACGGTTGATCGGGTGGTTTGTCCTCCGTTTACCGCACTGATGGTTGTATCGGGTATGTTAGCCGGTACAGAAGTTGGCCTGGGTGCGCAAAACATGCACTGGCAGGAATCGGGCGCATATACGGGTGATGTTTCACCACAGATGGTGAAGGAATTTTGTGAATATGTCATCATTGGCCACTCTGAGCGGCGTGCTTATTTTAACGAGACCGATGAGACCGTAAACAAAAAAGTGAAAGCAGCTATCGAAGTTGGGCTGACACCGATTGTTTGTGTCGGTGAGTCGCTCGAACAGTATGAGGCTGGCCAGACTGAGACTGTGGTCGCGGCGCAGGTCAACGCGGATTTTGTCGGTATTGACAGCAGTGATGCAAAAAACCTGGTTGTTGCTTACGAACCCATCTGGGCTATTGGGACCGGTAAAACAGCAACCTCTGAACAAGCCAATGACATCATTAAGAACGTTGTGCGCAAAAATCTGGCTGTTCAGTTTGGTGAAGAGACCGCTCAGATGATTCGCATTCTATACGGCGGCTCGGTGAATGCTGACAACGCCAAAGAGCTGTTTGGTATGAGCGATATTGATGGCGGCCTGATTGGCGGTGCCAGTTTGAAACCAGAAGATTTCGTCAAAATCGTTGAAGCTGCTGCTTAATTAGTCAGATTGATAATAATAGAAGCTGGCTTTTTCGCCAGCTTCTTTGCTATTAACCGGTGCCGAATTGGCGGTCGCCCGCATCCCCGAGGCCAGGGACGATATATCCGTCCTCATTCAGCTTTTCATCAATCGCAGCCAGATGGATCGGTATTTCCGGGTGGTGTTTATGAACTTCATAGATTCCCTCTGGCGCGGCGATGATTCCCAGGAACTTGATGCGCTGCACGCCCCAACGCTTGAGAATATCGATCGTCGCTGATGCAGAACCGCCTGTGGCAAGCATCGGATCCAGGATCAGGCAGACCCCGACGGTCGGACTGATTGGCAGCTTGTTGTAATATTCCACCGGCTTAAGCGATGCTTCATCACGGTAGATGCCAATGTGCCATACCTCGGCAGTAGGCATCAACTCCCAAACACCCTGCACCATTCCCAACCCTGAGCGCAGGATTGGTACCAGGCCTATCTTCTCAATCAATTCCGCCCCTTTTGCCATCGCGATCGGGGTTTCCACTTCTGTTTGTTTAATCAACAAATCGCCTGTTGCTTCGTAGGTTAGCAATCCGGCGATCTCTTTAATCAGCTCTCTGAACTTTTTTGGTTGGGTGTTTGTGTCCCGCAGTTTGGCCATTTTATGTTTGACCAGTGGATGTTCTGAAAGGAATACATTTTCCATGCAAGCTCCCTGTAAGATTGATCGGTGTAGATAATATCAAAGAACTGTTTATTTTGCCAATCGATATCAATAGGTATAATATCTGCAGGTAGAAAAGACAATATGCAAAAATCAGAAGACCGCCTCAACAGTCCGGAAAAACGCAGCGAAGACAGCAATGGATTCAATATCCGTCCCAAACTGCTGGAAGAAGTTATCGGCCAGAACCAGCTCAGGGAGAATCTGGCGATTCTGATCGAAGCAGCCAATCAACGTGATGAAGCGCTTGATCATGTGCTTTTCTACGGGCCTCCTGGTCTGGGCAAAACCACACTTGCGCACGTTTTAGCAAATGAAATGAACGTGAACATACGCGTCACAGCCGGGCCGGCGATTGAAAGGCCGGGTGACCTGGCTGCTATTCTCACCAATTTGCAGGGAGGCGATATCCTATTCATCGACGAGATTCATCGGCTGGGAAAAGTGGTGGAGGAGGTCCTATATCCTGCCATGGAAGATTTCGCGCTGGATATTATTATCGGCAAAGGCCCTTCCGCGCGTTCAGTCCGGCTGAAATTACCGCGTTTTACCGTCATAGGTGCAACAACGCGCCTGGCTCTGATCAGCTCACCATTACGCGCCCGTTTTGGCGCAGTCTATCGCGTTGACTATTATGACCAGATCGCCCTGCAGCAGATCATTGAACGGGCTGCGGGATTAATGGGTCTTACTTTTGATGAAACCGGCATCGCTGAGATCGCAAAATGCGCTCGGGGAACACCGCGTATCGCTCTCCGCCTTCTGCGTCGTGTGCGTGATTTCTCTGAAGTGCGCAGCAACGGGATGATCACCAGCCAGACATCAAGTGAGGCACTGGAATTGCTCAGTATTGACCAGCTCGGGCTTGATGAGATCGACCGCATGGTCTTATCCACGATCATCAAAAAATATGATGGGGGCCCTGTTGGGCTCAGCACGATCGCTGCTTCGATCAGCGAAGAGCCGGATACAATCATGGATGTGGTTGAGCCTTACCTCCTACAATTGGGTTTCCTGAATCGCACTGCTCAGGGCCGCGTTGCAACAGAAAAAGCCTATAAACACCTGAACCTTCCCTATACCAAACATTCACAACCCTCGCTGCTGGATTGAAGTGAAAACTGACATATTTGATTACGATCTTCCCCAGGACCGCATTGCACAAACGCCAATAGAACCGCGTCATGATTCGCGCCTGCTTGTATATGACCGTGAGTCTGATCAAATTCAAGAAGGAATATTTAGAGATATTCAATCCTGGTTAAAACCAGGAGATTTACTCGTTCTTAATAAAACAAAGGTATTACCCGCCCGGATATTCGGTAATAAAAAGACTGGCGGCAAAGTGGAAGTTCTCTTACTGAAGAAGATTGACGTACATACCTGGGAAGCGATGGTTGGGGGAAAGAATTTAACTATTGGGAAGGAAATCAACTTTGATGATGGTCTGACCGGTAAAATCATCGAAGATTTGGGCAGGTCTGAGAGGTTAGTGCGATTCTCACATCCGGTTGAAAGGTTCATGCGGGAGCGAGGCAAGATGCCGCTTCCTCCTTACATCCACACTCCATTACAGGATCAGAATCGCTACCAGACTGTGTTTGCCAAAGAAGAAGGCTCCGCGGCTGCGCCTACTGCAGGTTTGCATTTTACGCATATGTTGATCGACCAACTGAAGCAGTTCGGCATCGAATTTGCTGAAATAACGCTGCATGTCGGTCTGGATACCTTCGCTCCGGTAACTGAGAAGGATGTGGAAGAGCACATCATCCATACTGAATGGTGCCAGATTGATGAATGCGCAGCGGATAAGATCAACCGGGCTAAGAAAAAAGGGAACCGTGTGATTGCCGTAGGAACAACTTCGGTTAGAACGCTGGAAACAGCGCAGCGTTTCCGAGACGTGCAGGGGCAATTGACTGCTTTTACCTGTCCAACGGACTTGTTTATCACACCTGGTTATAGATACCAGGTGGTTGACAGCATGATCACCAATTTCCATTTACCGCGTTCCACATTGTTGATGCTGGTGAGTGCATTCAGCGGATTGGAGAATATTCAGCGTTGTTACCGTTATGCGGTCGATGCGGGCTTCCGATTTTATTCGTTTGGTGATGCGATGTTAATGTTATGAATAACGTGATTGAAATGCAATGGAAAGCACATCACTGTGAAGTTATCTCCTGCCGAAGGTGTCCGAGATTGGTGGCCTGGCGCGAAGAAGTAGCGCGAGTAAAGCGAAAAGCTTATTTTAAAGAGTCATACTGGGGAAAACCAGTTCCCGGTTTTGGTGATCATGGTGCACGCGTCATGATTCTTGGCCTTGCGCCAGGCGCGCATGGTTCCAACCGTACCGGTCGTATGTTTACCGGGGATGCATCTGGTGATTTCCTTTATCCAGCATTGTACCGCGCAGGATTCGCTTCGCAACAAGAATCAAAACATATTGATGATGGATTAGCACTTGATGATATATTCATAACTGCTGTGTGCCGCTGCGCGCCCCCTGGCAACAAACCCACACGTGAGGAGCAACAAACCTGCCGCCCATATTTGCTGCAAGAAATGCGCCTGCTGGAGAACCTGCAGGGGATCGTAGCGCTGGGGGGCATCGCTTTCGCAGGCGCACTCAACTTGATGCAGGAGATGTATGGGGATTATGACGGGAAAAAGCCGCAATTCAGCTATAACGCGCTCTATCGCTGGCAGGACGCGCGCGTTTGGCTGCTGGGAGCGTATCATCCCAGCCGCCAGAACACACAAACAGGCAGATTAACCAAAACGATGTTTGCAGAAGTGTGGGAAGGTGTGAATCGGTTATTGGAGGAGGAGAAATGAAAACGATCGGTATCATTGGTGGAATGTCGTGGGAGTCGTCACTTGTCTATTACCGAATTATTAATGAAATCGTACGTGAGCGTTTGGGCGGCTTGCATTCTGCTAAATCATTAATGGTCTCTGTCGATTTTGCATTGATCGAAGCGATGCAATCATCTGGCAATTGGAGCGGCGCGACGGAAGTGATGATCCGTTGTGCTCACCAGTTGGAATCCGGCGGCGCTGATTGTGTGCTAATCGCAACCAATACCATGCATTTGATGTTTGATGCTGTGCAGGCTGCGATTTCTCTGCCGGTCATCCATATTGCAGATGCAGCTGCGCAGAGAATCCAGTCTCTTAACATCAAAACAATTGGCTTGCTCGGTACAAAATTCACGATGGAAATGGACTTTTATTCAGGCCGGTTGCATGACAAATTCGGAATTGCGACAGTTATCCCTGGTGAATCAGACCGTGAAGAGGTTAACCGAATCATCTATCAGGAATTAGTCCTGGGGCTAATTTCAGGCAAAAGCAAGAACGAATTTTTACGAGTCATTGCCGATCTGCGCGATAAAGGTGCTGAAGGTGTCATCCTGGGTTGTACAGAAATACCGCTCCTGGTTAAGCAAGAAGATACAGACATACCCCTGTTAGATACGACTGCATTGCACGCACAGAGTGCCGTAGATTTCGCTATAAGAGATTGAAAAAAAATCAAAAAAGGCAGCTATGTTTCTCGATAGCTGCCTTTTTGTGTGAGTAATATTATTACTTCTTTAGTGCTTCCCAGCCGGCATATTTCGCGGTATCGCCCAATTCTGCTTCAATACGCAGCAATTGATTGTACTTTGCCACACGGTCGGAACGCGCGGGCGCTCCGGTCTTGATTTGGCCGGTGTTCAGCGCAACTGCCAGGTCGGCGATGGTGGAGTCTTCCGTCTCGCCAGAGCGGTGCGAGGTGACTGCCGTCCAGCCATTACGCTGGCAAAGGGAAACCGCTTCGATGGTCTCAGTCAGCGAGCCAATTTGATTGACTTTTACCAGTAGAGAATTGCAGGCTTTTTCTTCGATCGCACGTTGGACGCGTTTGGGATTGGTTACCAGCAGATCATCACCTACAATCTGAATCTTATCGCCAAGTGCAGCGGTCATGATCTTCCATCCTTCCCAGTCATCCTGTCCGAGGCCGTCTTCAATGGATACGATCGGATATTGTTCCACCCATGATTTCCAGAAATCAACCATCTGCGCGGGGTCAAGCTTTTTACCCTCGGTGCGCAGATTGTAGATCTTTTTCTCTTCATCGTAGAATTCGGAGGCAGCAGGGTCTAGCGCGATGGCAACATCATTACCCGCTTTGAAACCGGCTTTCTCAATGGCTTCCAGAATTACTTCCACCGCTTCCACGTTGGCTTTCAGGGTAGGGGCGTAACCGCCTTCATCACCGACGAGTGTGGCATAACCATGTGCTTTTAGCACCATTTTCAGGGTGTGGTAAATTTCTGCGCTCCAGCGGACGGCTTCAGAGAAGGTTGGGGCGCCAAGCGGCATAACCATGAATTCCTGCGCGTCCGTGGATTGCCAGGCGGTGTGCGCGCCACCATTGAGAATGTTCATCATAGGGACCGGCAGGACATGCGCGTAAACGCCGCCGATGTATCGGTAAAGCGGCAAACCAACAGCGTTTGCTGCAGCCTTCGCTGCTGCCAGGCTTGTACCGAGGATTGCGTTTGCGCCGAGTTTTGCCTTGTTGGGGGTGCCATCCAGTTCCAAAAGCATTTTATCCAATGCGATCTGGTCGGTTGCATCCCAACCAATCAATTCGTCTGCGATAAGTGTATTGACGTTGGCCACGGCTTTGGTCACACCTTTTCCGCCATAGCGGGCTTTGTCACCATCACGCAATTCCAGTGCCTCATGGACACCGGTGGAAGCGCCAGAAGGTACAGCTGCCCGGCCGAAACTACCATCTTCCAGAAATACTTCTACTTCAATAGTGGGATTCCCGCGTGAGTCTAAAATTTCTTGTGCTTGAACAGATTCGATATATGTGAACATTTCATAACCTCGATTGTATTTTTTTATTTACTGCGCTAAGTATAATACGGATTGAAGCCCTTTCCCTCTGCTGATCAAATTATCGTGCAGATGATGCGATCGCAGCAGTGATAAACGCCTTAAAGAGTGGATGAGGACGGTTTGGGCGAGAAAGGAATTCTGGATGGAATTGAGAAGCAAGCATGAATGGATGATCCTTTAGTTCAGCAATTTCTGCTAGTTTCCCGTCCGGTGACTGGCCAGAAAAGGTCATACCGGCTGCTTCAAGCGCTGGGCGATAGTTGTTGTTAACTTCATAGCGATGGCGATGGCGTTCAGATACCTCATTAACACCGTAAGCGTGATGGGCGATTGTTCTTTTCGTTAAGACGCATGGATAAAGGCCCAGGCGCATGGTCCCACCCTTATTAGTGATATCACGTTGTTCCGGCATCAGGTCAATGACGGGGTGTTTGGTATCCGGGTTGAATTCTGTCGAATTTGCAGATGCGTCGGCGAGAAGGAAGCGGGCAAACTCAACCACCATTAGTTGCATGCCAAGGCATAAACCAAGAAACGGAATATTGTTCTCGCGGGCATACTTAATCGCCAGGATCTTGCCTTCAATTCCGCGATCCCCGAAACCGCCCGGTACTAGAATGCCATCTGCGTTATGAAGATTTTCCCAACCGACGCCCTCTTCCAGGTCGGCTGAATGTATCCATTCGATCTCGATTTTTGCGTCCTGGTTTAATCCTGCGTGATTCAATGCTTCTTTCACGCTCATATAAGCGTCATGCAATTCCACGTATTTACCCACCAACGCGATTTTGAGGCAATGCTTGGGGTTCTCATCCGCTTTGGTGACGCGTTCCCAGGCAGACCAGTCCGGTTTTTTTCTGGGCTTTAGATCAAAATAGGTAAGCACTTTTTCAGCCACTCCGTACCCTTCCAGGATTAAGGGGACAGAATACACCGATGAGGCGGTTTTCATCGGAATGACATGGTCAACCGGCACATCACAGAAAAGTGATATCTTTTCTCTCAGCGAAAGATCAACCTCAAAATCTGATCGTGCGATGATCATATGGGGTGAAATACCCAGTGATCGCAATTCACCGACTGAATGTTGCGTGGGTTTTGTTTTCAATTCCCCGGTTGCCCCAATGTGGGGAAGCCAGGTGGTATGGACAAAAAAGACATTGCCCAACCCGACATCATGCCGGATTTGTCTGAGTGCTTCAATGAAGGGAAGACTTTCGATATCGCCAATTGTTCCACCCACTTCGATCAAGATGAGTTCCGCATCAGTTTTTTCGGCTAATAATCGGATGCGGCGCTTGATCTCATTTGTGATATGCGGGATAACCTGGATCGTACCACCCAGGTATTCGCCTTTTCTTTCTTTATCGATCACTTCCGCATAGATTTGGCCGGAAGTCATATTTGATTCTCGCGTGAGTCGATTATCAATGAATCGCTCATAATGCCCCAGGTCAAGATCGGTTTCCGCGCCATCATCCAGCACAAAAACCTCGCCATGCTGATATGGGCTCATTGTGCCCGGGTCCACATTCAGATACGGGTCTAATTTTTGTACGGTGACGGAGAAGCCACGTTCTTTCAAAATTCTGCCGATGGATGCTGCAGTTAAACCTTTCCCAACGGAGCTGATCACGCCTCCGGTAAAGAAGATAAATTTATGTTTATCCTGCATATCAATCATCATAGCCCTCTAAAAAGATAATGGGAGGGTCGGTTATTCCACCCTCCCTTCAATAGGTGTTTTATTACTGCAAAAGTTGCTCGAAAATGGATCGTGTTCAATTAAAAAGAGTTTATCATAACAAAAACCCCGATTGCAAATCGGGGTTTCTTTTGTCATTCCCGCGAAAGCGGGAATCTTTTTAACACTTTAGTGAGTTGAGGGCGGGACGCCCGAAACAGAAAACCACCGGCTATGCCGGTGGAAGACAGATTCTTATAGAAAGAAAATCACTCCGGTAGAATGGTGGAAGTTCAAGCCACCAAAAACTACAAGGAGTGATTTTCATGGAAAAGAGTTTAGCACACACAAAATGGATGTGTAAGTATCATATTGTCTTCACGCCAAAGTTTAGGCGAAAGATCATATTCAACCAGTATAAAGAAAGTATAGTGGGGATACTGCGAGACTTATGCAAGTGGAAGGGGGTCGAGATAATAGAGGGGACAGCGATGGTGGATCACATCCACCTGTTAGTCTCAATACCGCCGAAATACAGCGTGTCGAGTTTCATGGGGTATCTGAAAGGAAAGAGTGCATTGATGATATTTGATCGGCACGCAAACTTGAAGTACAAGTACGGGAATCGGCACTTCTGGTCGCGAGGGTACTATGTGAGCACAGTGGGGTTGAATGAAGCGACCATCGCGAAGTATGTGAGAGAGCAAGAGGCGCATGATCAAATGATGGATCGGATTACAACGAAGGAAGCTGAGGACCCCTTTAGGGGTAGCTAGGTAATCGATGCACCAGGCTTGAACGAAGAGAAAGCAGCACCTTGAGGTGCTGCAAGTAGTAGA
>CAZTCV010000017.1:0-6100 GCA_964612815.1 uncultured Pelolinea sp.
ACGCACCAGGGAATCGAACCCTGAACCTACTGATTAAGAGTCAGTTGCTCTGCCAATTGAGCTAGTGCGCCAGGTTGTGCGGGTATTATATCGTATCCCCCTGCCCTGTCAAACTGACAAAAAAAGCGGTACGAATCTTCGTACCGCTGATCACTTTCTCCCATTCGTTATCAGTTACAGGTGACTGTGAAATCTCTTGGCCCAAAGAGCTGGTTGTTGGGTTGGGCAATGAAAAGCCTGACCCAGTATGATCCAGAAGCATTCACGTCCATCTGATAGGTGACAGACCTTGTTTCAGCTTTGTCAAAATTCACCGCCCGCGTATCAGACTGGCCGCCCTGGCTGTTGGTCCAATAGTAGGTAACCCGGCCTTCACGGCTGGTGGTGATGTTTCCAGTAACGGTGACCTTACCCGGGCAGGCCATGGCGATGTTAGTGCTATCCATGCTGTATGTCACACTGCTGACACGGAAAAGCACATCTTTGGTTTTGACCTTAACCCAGATCTGGCCCATATATTCATTGTTATCGGAATACAGATTCCAATATCCCTGGTAAGTGCCCGGGGTTGCCGGCGCAGCCATATTGACAGAAAAAGTAACCTGCCCATCAGGGGCAACCGTAACAGGCATAGAGACTTCAGCAGGTGCGCCAAGCTGATCACCACTTTGAAAGCGTAATTTATAGTTCGTATTCCAGGTACACGTGCCAATATTCCTGAAAGTCCAGGTCTTCGTGAAATTTTCACCGGGCTGTAACTCGCTGTCATCGGGTATGGTCTCCTCCACTAAAAGAGGTTTATTGCAGGGTTTGGGCGTTTGTGTTGGCGGACCGGAGATGGGTGCGGTTGTAGGGATTGCCAGTGTTGTGGGCGTGGCTTGGCCTGATGGTGTCTGTGTTGCACCATCCGGGAGAATGGATTGTTCGGCTTGAGATTCCATAGCTTGTACTGTTTCAGCAACTATCGTCGCAAGTGCGTCTGCTTCATCCACTTCAGGAACACTCTTAAATAAAGGGAAGTTGCACGCGGAAAGCAACAAGGTACTCACAGTAAATATCCATAGAATTTTATATTTTCTCATTTGGTCTCCTACGTCTCATTTCGGATATCTATTATAGGTCTTTTTCAACGCTAAAACAAATATGGCAATTATTTAAAAGCCCAAAATGGGCTGGTGTTAAACCAGCCCTTTTGAGCTTGTAAGATCTTTAAGGATGACCCTGGAATTTATTTGACGATGATCTGGACCCACACCGGGCCGATGTCAACGCCTTTATCCGATTGAAGCATCCAGTTGCCACGGTATGTGCCCGCCTTGGCAGGTGCATACAGCACCAGGTTGACATCCACCTTGCCGTTCGGAGACACCTTGACACCGATCTCTTTGGAATCAGGACCGCTCAACTGGTCACCACTCTTGAAAACAAGTTTAAAACTAGGCGTCCAATCGCAATATCCGACATTCTTGAATGTCCAGGCCTTGTCAAATTTTGCGCCAGCAGTGATGACTGTGTTATCAACTACTGTCAGATCGTATGCGGTGGCCGATAAACAGAGCGGTTTGGCAGTCGGATTGACCACAGTTGTTGCAGTAGCTACAGCAACCTCTTCCGCAGGTTCTTCTGTCGGCATCGGTGTGCTGGTTGGCGCGAGGGCAAGCGTTGGGATTACCACTTCCTCTTGCGCGGCCTCAATTGCAGCCAATGTTTCCGCGACAGCATTTTCTACTTGTTCCGGATCACCAAATGCGAGCGGGAAATTGCACGCGCTTAACATGGTGCCCATTACCAGTATAACGATCAAAATACTTTTCTTATTCATAGGTTCCTCCTATCAGATCCTATTTTTATAGGTTATTTGATGTATATAGATGCAACAACTATGCCATCTTCAATGTTTTCATTCTTTACGGCGCTTTATATTTAACGGCGATTGACATATTGAAGAACCCAAGCACATCATTATCATTATTACCATCAGTTTGTTTTTCATTGAACTGCAGGCGAATTGGCATCCAGCTGGTCCCCAGCCGGCTTTGCAAATACTCAGCGAGGTCCGATTCGACTGTGATGCTTCCCAGCTGCGCAGAATTACACCAGCGTACCAGCGCGCCGTCAACAGGCGGGGTTTTATAATCCCCCGCATCCAGCGGGCGGTATGGGTCACCATAAAGACGCAGACAACCGAGATCGCCGAAAGGATTACCGAGTGTGAGGTAATTACTGAAGTCGACTTTCACTTCCGTGATCTGGGCACTGGCGGGAATTCCTGAGATACCAAATGCAGCAAAAGCCTGCACACCATGATTTCCGACTACATCACCGACTCCATATTCTTCCGGATATACTTCGCCATTACTCCATACCGAGCCGCCCTGGGCAGGTACGATATCCAGCGTGACCGAATAGTTTTGCAAGGGCGCATTCACCTTGATCTTTACTGTAATGTAGTTGACAAAGAATGCACCATCAGCGTCTTTCACTTTCCAAACCCCCTCATAGGTTCCCGCGCTGGCAGGGGCTTTGAGATCCACGCTGATATCGATCTGCTCGCCAGGGGCTACATTCTGGGTGAGATTCTTTTCAGAGGGCCCATTCATCTTATCCCCACTGAAGAAAGTAAGTTTGTAGTTGGTATTCCAGGTGCAGGTACCAACATTTTTAAGCCGCCAGGTTTTTGTAAATGATTCACCCGCGTTATAAGGAGTGTTATCCGGAATGGTTTCACTGACAAATTCCGCTTTATTACAGGGTTTGGGAGTCTGAGTTGGATCAGCCTTGGTGGTAGCTGTTGGTGCAAGCGTGATGGTGGGAAGCGGTGCGAGCGTTTCCTCCTCCGCAAGTTTAGCAGCAACAGTTTGGGCAACCACTGTCTGTAATTCTTCCGCTTCACTGAGTTGGCTTCCGCCCAACGAGAAGGTGCATGCCATCACAATAAGCATCACTGCTGAAAGCAGCGCGAGTTTATTGATTTTTTTCATTAATGCCTCCAATTGGATAAGACAATAATCTTTACTTGATTATATAACGTATATCAAGCGCTTTTAGTTCCGAAACCAAGGAGGATTTTGGGTATAATGACCTGACGAAAATTGAGGGTAGCGAAGTGAAAATAACAATCGTCATGCCGACCTATAATGAAGCTGAAAATCTGCCGAAAATGGCAGAAACGCTTTTTGCATTGCCACTGGATGACCTGAATCTGCTTGTTGTAGATGACAACAGCACGGATGGTACAGGCATCATCGCTGATAAACTGGCTGAGCAATTTCCGGGCAAACTATCCGTGATCCACCGCGAAGGAAAATTAGGTTTAGGGAGCGCGTACATCCACGGCTTCAAACACCTGCTGAAAGGGACCAGTGACGTGATTGGCCAGATGGATGCGGATTTTTCACACCCGCCTGAGAAGATAGTGAAACTGGTGGAAGCGCTGAAATCATGCGATGTGGCAGTTGGGTCACGTTACATCCCCGGCGGAAGTCTGGACGAACACTGGCCCGCGTGGCGAAAGGGGTTATCCACGTTCGCCAATTTTTACGCGCGCACCATCCTGGGTTTGCCGATCAAGGACACCACAGGCGCATTCCGCCTGATCAAACGCGAAGCAATGCTGATGCTCCCACTGGACCGCATCCGCTCGAACGGATACGTATTCCAGGTAGAGTTGGCATATCTCAAACATAAAATTGGCCTTTCCTTTAAAGAAGTACCGATCCATTTCAAGGAAAGAGAGTTTGGCGCATCCAAGATGTCATTCGGCATCCAAATGGAAGCCGCGCTGCGTGTATGGTCGCTGCTATGGCAATATCGCGACCTTTAGCCTTCCTATTATCCTTTTAACATTATCTGATAGACGCTAACCAGTGCTCGCCATTCTTCAAGGGTGAGCGATTGTGCCCGTCTTTTGGCGTCAATCTGGGCCTGTTCCAGCATGGAGAAGGCAGAATCCTTATCCAGCCCAGGCACAAAGGCTAGCGTGTTGCGCAGCATTTTGCGCTTCTGGCTGAAGGCGGCCTTCGCTAAGCGGAAAAAGTCGTCAATTTGATCGCGGGGAATGCGCGGCTCGGGGAACAGATCAACCAAGAGAACAGCCGAATCCACATTCGGTGGCGGATAAAAAGCACCAGCCGGTATGCGAAGTACAATTATCGGATCTCCATACAACTGGACGCTGAGCGCAAGCAGACTGAGATCACCTGGCAACGCACACACTCGCTGCGCAACCTCATGTTGGATGGTAAGCACTATGCGTGAGGGCTTGGACGGGCTTTCCAGCAAAAAACGGATCAGGGCAGAAGTGATGTAATAGGGGATATTCGCGGCAACCACGTATCCGGGCTGGCGCATCAGCGCGGCAATATCCTGGTCAAGGATATCCCCCGCCACTAATCGGACATTATTAAAAGACGATGTCGTTTTTTTGAGCAGCGGGAACAATGCCTGATCGATCTCAACCGCAACCACTGCACGTGCAGCTTGGGCGAGATAGCGGGTGAGATTGCCAGCGCCGGCGCCAATTTCAAGGGCATCCTCCTGACCAATAAATCCAGCTGCCTGGACAATGCGCCGCAGATAAATATCATCAACCAGGAAATTCTGCCCAAGATCCTTCCTGGGAGTGATGCCGAAATCGCGCAGAAGTGATGGCAGTCTAAGCGGATCCAGGTTCACGGCAATTCACCAGTGAAAGAGGGCGGGGATGGGGAAAGGAAATAGACAGTTGTATTGTAAGTAAATGGGTTTGTATAACATGTATCAGAATAAACATCGATCCAGGGCTGTCCGGAGCATCCCGGGCAGACATCCATCACGGTGCCAGTTCCATAATTCGGCACATAAATCTGTGATCCTCTGAGGATCGAATACCAGGGAAGCGAGACTGCGATCGACCCGTAGGATGGGTATTCTCCGCTGGATGTTGGATTCCCTGTCCATCCATAGCAGGTCACACGCACATCCAGTGCATAATAATAATTCAGATTACCAAGCGACTGTTCGACGATTTTTCCGCCATAGGCAATGCGTTCCATCACGGGCGGTAGTGATACTTTTTCCGATATCACCTCACGACCAATCTCTTCGCTATCTTCGAAACGTACGCGGATAATCGAAGTTTGGATACCATTTTCGCCAACCTGCAGCACCTGCTCTTCACCCACTGTCATTTCGGGGTCTGAAAAACGGTCAGTACTATAAGGGATTGCTGATTCTTCGGTGATGACCTCCTCGCGTACGCGCACAACGCGGATGGACGTTTCAGCAGTAATCGACATCTCTTCGGAAGGCTCAGAAAAATCAAGGCCCTGCAGGGATAAACCAGCCTGCGCAAGCGCATCGCCAACTGTCTCCGCTGCTGAAAGTATCTGAATCTCCTTGCCATCCGCAACAACCATGATAGGCAGGCTGCGCCACAGTGTGACCGTAAGCGCACGATCAAGCGGAGTATCTGGCGGCAGACTTAGCTTATCTGCTTGTTTGAGAATGATGCCCTGTTCCCATAACGCTTCCAGAAGCGTATTTGCCCCACTGGAAAAGGAACGCAACTCCCCATCATCTAGCAACTCGATAGGTACTGCTGGTTTATAAAATACTTGAGGGTTTATCTCTGTGGGCGAAATAGAAAAATTATGTGGAACGGCAACGCCACTGATGCGAACGCTGTCGGAAGGGAAAAGAAGAATTCCTGCCTTTCCGAGCCAGTTGGCAACGAATGGCGAATCCGTTTTGACGATGAAAGGTTCAACGGCACCTTCCAGCCAGATCTGCGCATAAACAGATTCAGGAAAAAGAGAAAAACTAAGGAAAACCAGCAGCGCACCGGTCATTGCAAATGCGATGGCCAACCGCTTTCCATTTTGTTTAATGAAATTCATTTCGGACAGATTTTATCAGAAAAATAACCCCACCAGGTGGGGTTATTATGCCGAGAGACAGAATCGAACTGACGACACCGCGATTTTCAGTCGCGTGCTCTACCAACTGAGCTATCTCGGCTAAAGCTTTGCAATTCTACCCGTTAGCAGGAGGGTTGTCAAGAAGCGCTTGTGCGGTGTCCAGGACATACTATACACTCCGGGTATCAAGAATATATCAGGTT